>CAKAIO010000005.1 GCA_916439305.1 uncultured Streptococcus sp. | reverse complement strand
TCAATCTGGAAAATATCCTATACAATTGTTTGAAAGTCTCATCAGGAAAGCTTATAATAAAGATGTAGGAGGAAAGACTCTTCTGATGAAAGGAGTTGGGGAAGATGATTAAAAAGAGTGGTTTGTTTAATCTTACTAGTCCTTACCTTCGTGATGATTCCTACAAATATCGGAGCAAGGTCTCATCCTCTTCCCAGTGGTCGTTTGACCGGAGAAGAATTAGCGATGGAGTATGCGCAGGAGCGTCAGATTTCAGTTGAGAGGGCTAAAATTATCTTATCTATCGGCTTGTCAGATAGTAAGGCAAGAACCTATCGAATTCTCTCTGAAAAAGCTTATCGTCAATCCTAACTATGAAGCTAGAGTCAAGTTTTATTGTCGAACAGATGAAAGTGGACAATTTAGAGGAATCACGAAAACTCTTAGCTACAAGTCTGGTTAACAAGGACGGAGACAAGGAAGCTCCTTTTTACAGGCAATCTTTTTGCCTACCTTGAAGATCCAAATCGTATTTTTTTACATGGTTTCAGGAGAATTCTACTATAAAGGGATCCAAACCAAGAACAGCTCTATCAGAGAGAAGGAGGGCGAATGCTTGAAGTGATTTATGATTTTCATGGATGATACAAGTACTGGTTTTCCTGTATTTTTAGAGACCAAACTAAGGTTTTTAAAAATCAGCTGAGACACTTTCGGTCGATTTTTTTCTCTTATCTTATAAGCAAGAAAAAAAGATATACTTTGAAAGATAAAATAATTTAAAATATCTTTGTAAATTTGAAAAAGGAGTGGCTATGAATCATATTATCTATCAAGTTCAAGACGATCTAGCGATGCATTACTTTAAATCGTCCCAGAGGTAGCAAATGGTTTTCCATATTCCTATGTGTGAAGAAATTTTAGAAGCCTTGGAATTAGCTGGAAAAAGATGGTGCTGTTTCTTATATTCTCATCAATGCATGAGGCAAAAGTATTTTTCTGTCGGAGGGCGATTTGGTAGAGATGAAACGTGCTGTCGATGAGGATGATATTGCATCCTTGGCTCAGATTGCAGAATTAGTCAATGCTATTTCTTATAAAATAAAGCAAATTCCTAAGCCTGTCATCATGGAAGTAGACGGAGCAGTTGCTGGTGCAGCTGCCAATATGGCCTTGGCTGTTGACTTCTGTATTGCGTCGGACAAGGCTAAATTTATTCAAGCCTTTGTAGGCGTAGGCTTGGCTCCTGATGCGGGTGGTTTATTCTTGCTGACACGATCGCTAGGAGCGACTCGGGCAACGCAACTTGCTATGACCGGTGAAGCTTTTACAGCTGAGAAGGCTTTAGAAGCAGGAGCTGTCTATCGTCTGTGTGCTAGTGAACAACTGGAAAAGACAAGAGAGCAACTGTTGAAGAAGTTGAGAAGAGGCTCTACTAACTCTTACGCAGCCATTAAGAAATTGGTCTGGGAGAGCGAGTTTAAGCAGTGGCATGAATATGCCAAATTGGAACTGGAGCTACAGGAAACTCTATCTTATACCGAAGATTTTAAGGAAGGTGTTCGTGCACATTCTGAAAGAAGACGTCCAAAATTTTTGGGGAAATAATAAAATACTTGCGCAATTCTTTGAAGTTTGATATACTTTTTTTGTCAAATGTTTTGATAGTTAAACTTTTTGATGAGGGAGGGAAGAAAATTGGACTACCAACGGATCAATGACTATTTAACATCTATTTTTAATAACGTCCTGGTGATTGAGGAAGTGAGTTTGAGAGGTAGTCGTTTCAAGGATATCTCCATCAAGGAAATGCACACGATTGATGTGATTGGCAAGTTTCCAGATGTGACTCCAAGTCAAGTGTCCAAAGAGTTGATGGTAACTCTAGGAACCGTGACAACTAGCTTAAACAACTTGGAACGAAAAGGTTACATCGAACGCTTACGTTCAGATCAGGATCGTCGTGTAGTACATCTGCATTTGACAAAGAAAGGTCGCTTGGTACATCGACTACATAAGCGTTTCCACAAGGCCATGGTCGAAAGGATCATCGAAGGCATGAGCCCAGAGGAAATGGATGTTATGAGTAAAGGTTTGACCAATCTTTATCAATTTTTGGAGGATTTGAAATAATGGCTTTTGCAAAAATAAGCCAGGTTGCTCATTATGTACCAGAGCAGATTGTCACAAATGAGGATTTAGCTCAGGTTATGGATACGAGTGATGAATGGATTTCAAGTCGAACTGGGATTAAGGAACGTCGCATTTCTAAGACAGAATCAACAGGAGATTTGGCAACGGCTGTTGCAAACAACTCCTAGAGAAGTCAGGGATTTCTGCTGAAGAGTTGGATTTTATCATCCTAGCTACGATGACACCTGACTCAATGATGCCTTCTACTGCAGCACGTGTACAGGCTCGTATTGGTGCTCGTAAGGCTTTTGCATTTGATCTAACTGCCGCTTGTAGTGGATTTGTTTTTGCCCTATCGACTGCAGAAAAGTTCATTTCTTCAGGAACATATCGTAAGGGCTTGGTCATCGGTAGTGAAACTATGTCCAAAACCTTGGACTGGACAGATCGTTCAACAGCTGTCCTATTTGGAGATGGAGCTGGTGGCGTCTTGTTAGAAGCAAGCGATAAGCAACATTTCCTAGCGGAGAGTCTCAATAGCGATGGTTCACGTAGTGAGTGCTTGACCTATGGGCAGACAGGCTTGACTTCCCCATTTTCAGTTCAAGAAAAGCCAGATGCTTTCTTGAAAATGGATGGCCGAGCAGTTTTTGACTTTGCAATTCGAGATGTTGCTAAGTCTATCAAAGAGACCATAGAGATGAGTCCTGTATCTGCAGAAGAACTAGACTATCTCCTGCTTCATCAGGCTAATAACCGTATCTTGGATAAGATGGCTAGAAAAATCGGTGTAGATCGTGATAAGCTTCCCGCAAATATGACCAAGTATGGCAATACTAGTGCGGCAAGTATTCCGATCCTACTTTCAGAGTGTGTAGAGGAAGGGCTCATTCGTTTGGATGGTAGCCAAAAAATACTCTTGTCAGGCTTCGGTGGAGGTTTGACATGGGGCACACTTGTTGTTACAATTTAGGTAATCATGTGGTGAACACATTGTTATAAAAACTATTTATTTTAAAGGAGTCTATCATGGCAGTATTTGAAAAAGTACAAGAAATTATCGTTGAAGAACTTGGAAAAGACGCATCAGAAGTAACACTTGAATCTACTTTTGATGATTTGGAAGCAGATTCATTGGACTTGTTCCAAGTAATCTCTGAAATCGAAGATGCTTTTGATATCCAAATCGAAGCAGAAGACAACTTGAAACAGTTGGTGACTTGGTTGCTTATGTTGAAGAGCAAACAAAATAATTTAAATAAATGGAGAAGGAGTAGGGAAACCCGCTCCCTCTTGTTCAGGTAATAGTTTGACAGTCAAAGTATAATATGATCGAACTATTACCTAAGCAAGACTCATGGAGGCGCTATGAAAACACGTATTACAGAATTATTGAATATTAAATATCCTATTTTTCAGGGAGGAATGGCCTGGGTAGCTGATGGTGACCTGGCGGGTGCTGTTTCAAAGGCAGGTGGTCTGGGTATCATCGGTGGAGGAAATGCTCCCAAGGAAGTGGTTAAGGCCAATATCGATAAGATTAAATCATTAACAGACAAGCCATTTGGTGTCAACATTATGCTTTTGTCTCCATTTGTTGAAGATATCGTTGATCTTGTGATTGAAGAAGGGGTTAAGGTTGTTACAACTGGCGCAGGGAATCCAAGTAAATACATGGAACGATTCCATGAGGCAGGGATTACTGTTATTCCAGTTGTCCCAAGTGTGGCTTTGGCAAAACGCATGGAAAAAATTGGTGCGGATGCCGTCATTGCTGAAGGTATGGAAGCTGGGGGACACATTGGCAAGTTAACAACTATGACCTTGGTTCGTCAAGTTGTAGCTGCTGTTTCAATTCCTGTTATTGCTGCTGGAGGTATAGCAGACGGCGAGGGTGCAGCTGCTGGCTTTATGCTTGGTGCAGAAGCTGTGCAAGTAGGAACTCGTTTTGTAGTTGCTAAAGAATCAAATGCTCATCCAAACTATAAGGCTAAAATTTTAAAAGCTCGTGATATTGACACAACTATCTCAGCACAACATTTTGGACATGCAGTTCGGGCTATTAAAAATAAATTGACACGTGATTTTGAACAAGCTGAAAAAGATGCCTTTAAACAGGAAAATCCAGATTTAGAAATCTTTGAACAGATGGGTGCAGGAGCCTTAGCTAAGGCTGTTGTCCATGGTGATGTGGATGGCGGTTCAGTGATGGCTGGTCAGATTGCAGGCCTAGTTTCGAAAGAAGAAACTGTTGAAGAAATCTTAAAAGATATTTACTACGGTGCAGCTGAAAAGATTCAAGCAGAAGCTGCTCGTTGGGCAGGAGTTACAAGAAATGACTAAACAGCCTTTCTATTTGCAGGTCAAGGAGCCCAGTACCTAGGAATGGGGCATGAACTCTATGACCAATATGCTATCGTCAAGGAAACAATTGACCAAGCTAGCCAAGTCTTGGGGTATGACCTTCGGGACTTGATTGATAATGATGAAACAAAGCTACATCAGACTCGTTACACGCAACCAGCTATTTTGGCTACGTCCGTTGCTATTTACCGACTACTAAAGGAGAAAGGTTATCAGCCTGATATGGTGGCAGGTTTGTCTCTTGGAGAATATTCTGCCCTGGTAGCTAGTGGTGCCTTGGATTTTGAAGATGCAGTGGCTCTAGTTGCTAAACGTGGGTCTTATATGGAAGAAGCAGCACCAGCAGGGTCTGGTAAAATGGTAGCTGTGCTTAATACACCGGTTGAAGTAATTGAAAAAGCTTGTCAAGAAGCCTCTAAACTTGGTGTTGTAACTCCAGCTAACTACAATACGCCGAGTCAGATTGTTATTGGTGGTGAGGTAGCTGCAGTGGATCGTGCGGTTCAACTCTTGCAAGAAGCAGGAGCAAAACGTTTAATTCCGCTCAATGTTTCAGGTCCTTTCCATACAGCTTTGCTGGAAACTGCTAGTCAGAAATTAGCTCAAGCCCTAGAAGATGTTGAGTTTAGTGACTTTGCTTGTCCACTTGTTGGCAATACAGAAGCAAAGGTCGTGGAGAAAGAACGAATTGCTGAACTCCTGACTCGTCAAGTTAAGGAACCCGTTCGCTTTTATGAAAGTATTGCTCTTATGCAAGAAACTGGTGTGAATCGTTTTATCGAGATTGGACCTGGTAAAGTTTTGTCAGGATTCGTCAAAAAGATTGATAAAACCGCTCAACTTGCTAATGTGGAAGATCAAGCAAGTTTACAAGCACTCTTAGAAAATTAGACCAAAATGGTAGAAGTTCTGAAAGGAGAAACATGAAACTAGAACAGAAAAATGTCTTTATTACAGGCTCAAGTCGAGGAATTGGTCTTGCCATTGCTCATAAATTTGCCAGCTTGGGAGCCAATGTTGTCTTGAATAGTCGTGGTGAAATCTCTGAGGAGCTTCTAGCTGAATTTAAACCATACGGAGTGAAGGTCTTTGCTATTTCTGGTGACGTTTCTGATTTTGCGGACGCAAAGCGTATGGTGGACCAAGCCATTGAAGAGCTGGGTTCAGTTGATGTTTTAGTCAACAATGCTGGGATTACCCAAGACACTCTCCTGCTCAAGATGACAGAAGTAGACTTTGAGAAGGTCTTAAAAGTCAATCTAACGGGTGCCTTCAATATGACACAAGCAGTCTTGAAACAGATGCTAAAAGCTCGTGAGGGTGCCATTATCAACATGTCGAGTGTTGTTGGTTTGATGGGAAATATCGGTCAAGCGAACTATGCTGCTTCAAAGGCAGGATTGATTGGTTTTACCAAGTCTGTAGCACGTGAGGTTGCCAATCGCAATGTGAGAGTAAATGCTATTGCGCCAGGGATGATTGAATCGGATATGACCGCTGTCTTGACAGATAAAGTAAAGGATGCCATGTTGGCGCAAATTCCGATGAAACAGTTTGGACAAGCAGAGCAGGTGGCTGATGTGACAGCCTTTCTTGCTAGTCAAGATTATCTAACAGGACAAGTAATTGCAATTGATGGTGGACTAACCATGCAATAAGAGTTAAAATAGAGGTAGAAGAATGAAACTGAATCGAGTAGTAGTGACAGGTTATGGATTGACATCTCCAATCGGAAACACACCAGAAGAATTTTGGAACAGCTTAAAAACTGGTAAGATTGGAATTGGTGAAATAACTAAGTTTGATCATAGTGAATTTGCAGTGCATAATGCGGCAGAAATCAAAGATTTTCCTTTTGACAAATATTTTGTAAAAAAAGATACCAACCGTTTTGATGCTTATTCTTTGTATGCGCTATATGCAGCACAAGAAGCCGTTAATCATGCAGGTCTTGATGTAGAAGCTCTGGATAAGGATCGCTTTGGTGTTATCGTTGCTTCAGGTATTGGTGGAATCAAGGAAATCGAAGATCAAGTCATTCGCCTTCATGAAAAAGGTCCAAAACGTGTGAAACCGATGACCCTTCCAAAAGCTTTACCAAATATGGCCTCAGGAAATGTTGCTATGCGCTTTGGTGCTAATGGTATTTGTAAATCTATCAATACTGCTTGTGCTTCTTCAAATGATGCAGTTGGGGATGCCTTTCGTTCCATCAAGTTTGGTTACCAAGATGTTATGCTAGTTGGTGGTTCTGAGGCTTCTATCACTCCATTTGCCATTGCTGGTTTCCAAGCCTTGACAGCTCTTTCAACAACTGAAGATCCAAGTCGTGCCTCGATTCCTTTTGATAAAGACCGTAATGGTTTTGTCATGGGAGAAGGATCAGGAATGTTGGTTCTTGAAAGTTTAGAGCATGCTGAAAAACGGGGAGCGACTATCTTAGCAGAAGTTGTTGGCTACGGGAATACCTGTGATGCTTATCATATGACTTCACCACATCCAGAAGGTAAAGGAGCTATTAAAGCCATCAAACTTGCCTTGGATGAAGCAGAGATCACACCAGATCAAGTAGCTTATGTTAATGCTCACGGTACTTCAACTCCTGCTAATGAAAGGAGAAAGTGGAGCAATCGTAGCTGTTCTTGGTAAGGAAGTACCTGTATCTTCAACTAAGTCATTTACAGGCCATTTGCTAGGAGCGGCAGGGGCTGTTGAAGCAATCGCTACTATTGAATCTATTCGTCAAAGCTATGTTCCAATGACAGCTGGAACGATAGAATTATCAGACTACATTGAAGCAAACGTTATTTATGGACAAGGCTTGGAACGTGAAATTCCATATGCTATCTCAAATACCTTTGGATTTGGTGGGCATAACGCAGTTCTTGCTTTCAAACGTTGGGAGAATAAGTAAAGATGAATTTAAATGAAATCAAAGACTTGATGGCGCAATTTGACCAGTCAAGTTTGAGAGAATTTTCTTATAAAAAAATGGAACGGATGAGTTGCTTTTTCAGTAAAAATGAAGCAAAATTTATCTCAGAAACAAGTCCAGCACCTCAACCAGCAGTTTCAGTAATTGAATCTACACTTGCACCACAAACTCCAACTACAACACCAGTTGTAGAAGCAGTTTCAGAATCAGGTGCTAGTGAATCTGAAGCTGAAGGGGACCTTGTAGAAAGTCCACTTGTCGGAGTTGCTTACTTGGCTGCCGGACCAGACAAACCTAATTTTGTTTCAGTCGGTGATACTGTTAAAAAAGGCCAAACTCTGGTCATCATCGAAGCTATGAAGGTCATGAACGAAATTCCAGCACCTAAAGATGGTGTCGTAACAGAAGTTCTTGTTGCTAATGAAGAAATGGTTGAGTTTGGGAAAGGCTTGGTACGTATCAAATGATTGATATTCAAGGAATTAAAGAAGCTTTGCCACACCGTTATCCCATGCTCTTAGTAGATCGTGTCTTAGAAGTTAGTGAAGATACAATTGTTGCTATTAAAAATGTAACGATTAACGAACCTTTCTTCAATGGTCATTTTCCTCAATACCCAGTTATGCCTGGAGTCCTCATTATGGAAGCCTTGGCTCAGACCGCAGGTGTTTTGGAATTGTCTAAACCTGAAAACAAAGGGAAACTTGTCTTCTATGCTGGTATGGATAAGGTTAAGTTTAAGAAACAAGTTGTTCCTGGTGATCAGCTTGTCATGACAGCAACTTTTGTCAAACGTCGTGGCACAATCGCCGTAGTAGAAGCGAAGGCAGAAGTAGATGGTAAGCTTGCAAAGAAGCGGTACTCTGACCTTTGCTATTGGAAACTAGGGAGGTTTTCCATGTTTCGTAAGATTTTAATTGCCAATCGTGGTGAAATTGCTGTTCGTATTATTCGTGCAGCACGAGAGTTAGGAATCGCAACAGTCGCTGTCTATTCGACTGCTGACAAGGAAGCTCTCCACACGCTTTTGGCTGATGAGGCTATCTGTATCGGCCCTGGGAAGGTTACAGAATCTTATCTGAACATCAATGCTATCCTATCAGCTGCGGTATTGACTGAAGCTGAAGCTATTCACCCTGGATTTGGTTTTTTAAGTGAAAATTCCAAATTTGCAACCATGTGTGAAGAAGTTGGGATCAAATTTATCGGACCATCAGCTCGTGTCATGGATGTCCTGGGAGATAAAATTAACGCCCGTGCTCAAATGATTAAGGCAAACGTGCCTATCATTCCAGGATCAGATGGAGAGGTCCATACAGCAGAAGAGGCTCTTGCTATTGCTGAAAAAATTGGTTATCCAGTTATGCTGAAAGCTTCAGCTGGAGGTGGTGGTAAAGGGATTCGTAAGGTTGAAAAAGCAGAAGATCTTGTGTCAGCCTTTGAAACAGCCTCTAGTGAAGCCAAAGCCAACTTTGGTAATGGAGCGATGTACCTTGAGCGTGTGATCTATCCTGCTCGCCATATTGAAGTACAGATTCTTGCCGATCAAATGGGACATGTTATTCACCTAGGTGAGCGTGATTGTTCGCTGCAACGGAATAACCAAAAGGTTTTAGAAGAAAGTCCTTCGATTGCTATTGGAAAAACCCTTCGTAATGAAATTGGTGCAGCGGCAGTTCGTGCAGCGGAGTCTGTAGGCTATGAAAATGCTGGTACCATTGAATTCCTACTAGATGAAGCAAGCGGCAAATTCTACTTTATGGAGATGAATACGCGTATCCAAGTAGAACATCCAGTAACCGAATTTGTTTCTGGTGTGGATATTGTCAAGGAACAAATCCGTATCGCAGCAGGTCAACCTTTGACCCTGAAGCAGGAAGATATTGTTCTAAAAGGTCATGCTATTGAATGCCGTATCAATGCGGAAAACCCAGCCTTTAATTTTGCACCAAGTCCAGGTAAGATTACCAATCTTTATCTACCAAGTGGTGGTGTGGGCTTGCGTGTTGACTCTGCAGTCTATCCAGGGTATACCATTCCGCCATTCTATGATAGTATGATTGCTAAAATTATTGTTCATGGTGAAAATCGTTTTGATGCACTCATGAAAATGCAAAGAGCTCTTTATGAACTCGAAATTGAAGGGGTCGTCACCAATGCTGATTTTCAACTCGATTTGATTTCAGATCGTCGTGTGATAGCAGGAGACTACGATACTTCCTTCTTGATGGAAACTTTCTTACCACACTATCAAGAAAAAGAATAATGTAAAAAGACTATGAGACCGAAAAGGGGGATGTATGGCTCTATTTAGTAAAAAAGATAAATATATTCGAATCAATCCCAATCGTTCGACTGTAAATCAACCTCAGATCAAGCCAGAGGTTCCCGATGAACTCTTCTCCCAATGTCCAGGTTGCAAATATACGATTTACCAGAAGGACTTGGGGAGCGAGCGGATATGTCCTCACTGTGGCTATACCTTCCGTATTTCAGCTCAAGAGCGTTTAGCTTTAACCATTGATATGGGTACGTTTTTGGAAATGTTTAAAGGGATTGAGACTCAGGATCCTTTGAATTTTCCAGGCTATCGTAAAAAATTGACTTTGATGCGTGAAAAGACAGGTCTTGATGAGGCTGTTGTAACAGGAACAGCTTTGATTAAGGGAGAGAAGGTTGCCCTTGGCATCATGGATTCAAACTTTATCATGGCATCAATGGGGACAGTTGTTGGTGAGAAAATCACTCGCTTATTCGAATTTGCCACAGATGAGAAATTGCCAATCGTCTTGTTTACGGCTTCTGGTGGTGCCCGTATGCAAGAAGGAATCATGAGTTTGATGCAGATGGCTAAATCTCTGCAGCTGTTAAACGCCATTCCAATGCAGGTCTCTTTTATCTGACAATCCTTACTGACCCGACAACTGGAGGTGTAACAGCTTCCTTTGCTATGGAAGGGGATATCATCTTGGCAGAACCGCAAAGTCTGGTTGGTTTTGCTGGACGCCGTGTGATTGAAAATACGGTAAGGGAAGACTTACCAGAAGATTTCCAGAAGGCAGAGTTTCTTCTAGAGCATGGCTTTGTAGATGCAATTGTAAAACGGCGAGAATTGCCAGATATGATTGCTCGATTAGTAAGGTTGCATAAGGGGGATCGTTGATGAATATAGCGAAAATCGTTAGAGAAGCACGTGAACAAACCCGCTTAACTGCCTTGGACTTCGCAACAGGAATTTTTGATGACTTTGTGGAGCTACATGGGGATCGCTCTTTCAGAGATGATGGTGCTGTGGTTGGTGGTATCGGATGGTTGGGAGACCAAGCAGTAACTGTAGTTGGAATCCAAAAAGGTAAAAGTTTACAAGATAATCTTAACCGTAACTTTGGACAACCCCATCCAGAAGGCTATCGCAAGGCCCTTCGTTTGATGAAGCAAGCTGAAAAGTTTGGCCGGCCTATTGTAACCTTTATCAACACTGCGGGAGCCTATCCTGGTGTAGGAGCAGAAGAACGGGGTCAAGGTGAAGCTATTGCCCGTAACCTCTTTGAAATGAGTGATTTAAAAGTTCCCATCATTGCGATTATTATCGGTGAAGGTGGATCTGGTGGTGCCCTTGCCCTTGCAGTAGCTGACCGTGTTTGGATGCTTGAAAATTCCATCTATGCCGTACTGAGTCCTGAAGGATTTGCTTCTATCTTATGGAAAGATGGAACTCGCGCCATGGAAGCAGCTGAGTTGATGAAAATCACCTCGTATGAGTTGTTGGATATGCAAGTTGTAGATAAGGTCATTTCTGAAGTTGGTCTTTCAAGCAAAGATTTAATCAAGCAAGTGAAGGAACAACTCCAAGCAGAACTTGATGAACTTGGTAAACTGCCACTAGAACAGCTCATTGAGAAACGTTACCAACGCTTTAGAAAATATTAAAAAGAAAGAGAGTGGGACAGAAATCGGTAATTCGTTAGAATTCGATTTCGTCGTCCCACCTCCGCATAGTTGAGTAGGGCTGTAAAAGCTGATGAGATCAGCGTAGTAGAGCCCACTCAACCACTGCGTCTTGCTCGACAATCCAAAGACAATTGAGAGGCCAGGACTTTTGTTCCAGCCTCTTTTTGGCTTCTATAAAAAAGACATTTCAGGATTAAGAATTGACAGTTGAGGAAATAACTGCTAAAAATAATCAAAAAAATATGTATAATGTACATATAGATTTAGGAACATATCATTTAAGAAGCTACTTGACAGATATATTTACAGTTCTTTTTTTTGAAGAGTTAGAGCAAGTTTCAGGCTGTGGTATGATTTGGTTAGTTGACGATAAGCATTGGACTTGGCCTTATGAGTATAGTATAGTATAGTAACAGATCAGAAAACTATACTTGCTGATGTGACTAGACGTGGTTCTGGTGTTGGCTATTGATAAGTTAAAGGAGTGAGTATGAAAAAACTAGGGCATTTGGGAGTTTTTATCTTACTGGTATTTTTATCAGTTTATCTACCAGAGTTAGGGATTATGCATCTAACTAAGTTTTTAGGATGGGGGATAGATGGCTATTCTATTATTTTAGCAGTAAAGCAACTAGCTCTTTTAGGATTATTTATCTATTGGCTCAAAAAGAAAAAGATGCTATACATTTTTGAAAAAAATGCTTGGAGTTGGTTAACTCTCTTTTTCCTTGTAATCAGTCTAGTAGCTATTTATTGTCTTCGTCAGTTGGTGGATGCTTTTGACTTACGATTTCACCACTTAACTGACAATAAGTATATCTTTCAAGACCTTCTTTCGGTCCTATACTCCAATGGACAACCAACTTTTCTATCAACTATTCTTAAGTTTAGTTTAATAGTAGTCGTCGCACCTATATTGGAGGAGATAGTTTTTAGAGGGTATTTTATGAATACCTTCTTTCCAAACTCTAAGTACTATCTGGATGTTATCTTATCAGCTCTTATCTTTGGGCTCAGTCATTTGATATTTTCCCATCGCGATCCTATCAGTTTGATCATTTATAGTTTAGGCGGTCTATTCTTTGCCCTGGTCTACCGTTGGACAAAGAACCTAAAAATTACCATCCTATGCCATAGTTTTTTCAACTTTCTCATTTATGCAAAGCCCATCTGGATTTTTGTTTATAATTTTATCTATTATCGTTTTTTAAGATAGTAGTAATAAGAAAAGTATTTGACAGAAGTCAAGCACTCTTTTGATTCTTCCCCAAAGAAAGTTAGCTCTCTCTTTTAAGTGATTAAGAGATGCTTCAACAGTAAAGTATACATTTCAGGCTGAAAAATAGACAGTCGAGGAAATAGATGTGAGTGTGTTCGAAAAATATGTATATTATATAATAAGAAATGATAATCTGATGGACTAGTCACTGGTCTAGGAAGAAAGAATGAAAAAATTTCAGATGCCCTATTCTACTACTTTAAAAGCGTTATTGAGGTATAGTAGTGAATTGGAGAGTTGACTAGTCATTGAGAAGATCTGTAGATTTGGTAATTTTGTTGATTAGAAAGAAGTAATGATGAACAAACTAAGACAATTTGGAATGTTTTTGCTGATTAGTTTCCTATCTACCTATTTACCACAAACAATTGCTTTGTATGTGACGATCATTTTAGGTCTAGGTATAGATAGCTATTCTATTATTTTAACAATGGAGTTAGTGCTGAGTCTCTTTCTTTTAGTTTGGTGGTTACAAAGGAAAAAAATGCTCTTTGTCTTTGAAAAAAAGAGTTGGAACTGGTCAACGATCTTTTACTTGCTTGCATGTTATGTGGTGAATCAAGTTTTAGGTCGCTTTTGGGAACGCTATGCTCATTTGATTGATTACAAGAATATTCATGATTACCTTTATACAATGGTGCTTTCTAATGGACGACCAACTTTTTTATCGACTGTTCTTGGTTTTATCTTAGCAGTCATCATTGGTCCTATTTTGGAAGAGACGCTTGATCGTGGATATTTTATGAATACCTTTTTTCCAAAGTCCAAGTATTATCTGGATGTCATCTTCTCAGCTCTTATATTTGGATTCAGTCATTTGATACTATCTCACCGAGATCCGATTAGTTTATTATATTTTAGTTTTTTCGGTTTCTTTTTCGCTCTTGTCTATCGTTATACATCTAATCTACGATTGACCATTCTTTGTCATTGTTTGTTCAACTTTTTCAACCACGCTAAACCTATTTGGATTTTTTTGTTTATAATTATATCTATTATCGGTTTTTTAGATAGTGCTAGTAATAAGAAAATAAAAAAAGTGTTTGATTTGAGTCAAACACTTTTTCTATACTTAATCTTCTTCTGTCACAAATTGACTGAGGAGTCCATTGATGAAACGGGCTGATTTTTGATCTGAAAAGCTTTTAGCAAGCTCAATGGCTTCGTTAACAGCTACGAGTTGAGGAGTATCAAATGAAGTGATTTCAAAAACTCCTAGGCGTAGAAGAGTTTTTTCCACTAAAGTCAGACGATCGATGGTCCAACCAGTTTTCAAATGTTGAGTGATTTGTTTATCCAGATCATCCTTTTTAGCTTGGACACCAGAAACGAGCTCCACAAGGAAGTTAGGAAGTTGCATATCTGCATCTTCGCGATCATGCGTGTAGGCGAAGCGACAAGCGGTTTCTAGATCTGAACCAAATTCGAGACTCATCAAAGCTTGGAAAGCACATTTACGTAGCTCACGTCTTGATTCTAATAATGGACTAGTCATTGAGGAAGTCCTCGTCGAATAAGTCTTTCAATTCTGGTTTTGGTGTTTTATCTGGAACGATACCAGCAACGTGAATGTTGACTGCAGTGATTTCAACATCAGCCATATTGCGGACAGCATCCTTAACAGCTTTCTGGATAGCCATAGCAACCTTAGGAACTTTGACACCGTACTCTAGGTAGAGGTAGATATCAGCTGTAAGTTCATCGTTGGCTTCTTTTAGATATACGCCACGACCAAGAGAAAGTTTTGAAAGGGTGTCAGATACTGATTTGTTTGAAAAAGAGTGTACGCCTTCAACTTTCGCAGTTGCAATAGCAATGATTTTTTCAAGTACACGTGGGGCGATGACGATTTCGCCAAGTTGTTCTTCAATTCCCATAGAATGACCTCTTTCTAGTTTCTAGAGATTAGGCGCGAGAAACGTAAGTTCCTTCTGCAGTGTTGATAATCAATTTTTGTCCTGCTTCGATAAAGTCTGGAACGTTCACGACAAGACCAGTTTCCATAGTTGCTGGTTTACCAGAACCTGTAACAGTAGCACCTTTGATAGATGGTTGTGTTTCAGCAACTGTCAATTCAACAGTAGTTGGTACAGTCACACCGATTACTTCAGTTCCGTAGAATTGGATTTTTACATCTGAGTTTTCAAGGATGTAAAGCAATTCGTTTTCAACATTCACAACAGGAATTTCGTATTGGTCGTAAGTTTCTGTGTTCATGAAGTAAGCTGTGTCGTCCATTTTGTACAAGTATTGAGCTGGAACTGTTTCGATAATCGCTTGCTCAAATTTTTCTTCTGGGCGGTAGCTTGTTTCAAATGTTGAACCAGTACGGACATCACGCAATTTCATACGCATGATAGTGTTTCCTTTACCTGGTTTGTGGTGGCTAGCTTCCAAAACGCGGATCAATTTTCCTTCAGCTGTTTCAAAAGTCATACCAGCCTTTAGTTTACTTGCTTCAATCATGTTTTTACCTCTTTTATAAATATTATTACTCTTCATTTTACCATAAAATCTTCTGGAAATAAAGCCAAAATAGTTATTGGGAGATGGTAGAGGAGAAAAAGAATATTGCCTAGTCAGGTGGAGGGGTTAATGTTAAAGAGTATCCACTATATTTCTTCTTATACTCAATGGAAATCAAAGAGCAAACTAGGAAGCAAGCCGCAGGCTGCTCAAAACACTGTTTTGAGGTTGTGGATAGAACTGACGAAGTTAGTAACCATATATACGGTAATGTGACGCTGACGTGGTTTGAAGAGATTTTCGAAGAGTATTATATTTCAAAAGGCCGAAGTAAGCTTACTCCGACCTGTTAGTATTGTCTTAAAAAGATTGATTTTTATTCTGGTTCTACCAAAATTTTAATTTGTGACTTATCTTGAGTTAATTCGATAAAGCCTTCTTCGACGATATTTTCCAATTTAATTTTCTTAGTAACTAATTTTTCAGCAGAGAAGTAGCCTTGTTCCATCAATTCTAATACTTTAGGGAAGATATGACGATAAGCAATGATTCCTTTTAGTGTCTTTTCTTGGATTGCAAATTCATTCGGATTAATATTTGCTTCTCGTTCCCAGATAGAGACCACCATGCACTCACCTGCTTTATGTACGGCAGCTAAGGCTTGTCCTAAAACTACTGGCACACCCGTTACTTCATAAGAAACATCTACCCCACCGTTTGTTAAACGATGAATAGCTTCAACAGCTGTTTCACCTTCTTTCGGACGGACAACGATAGCTCCTAACTCTTCAGCTTTTGCTTGACGTTCAGGTGATAGTTCAACAGCATAAATCTTAGAAGCACCCGCTGCACGAAGGGCTTCTACAATTAAGAGACCAATCGGACCTAAGCCAAAGACAGCGACGAGTATCACCAGTTTTTTTAGTGCTGATTGACGAACTGCATAAACTGCAACAGCGACTGGCTCAGTGAGAGCAGACTTTGCTCATAGCTTAAGCTATCTGGAATGACATGTACTAAGTCACCGTCTAAAAACACAATATTTGGTAAATCCACCGTCTGCGACCAAAACCGACAAAAATTAAGGTTTGGATCCAAATTATAATTACCAACTAAGTTATTCTTAGCTAGAATTGGTTCTACAGCAACACGATCACCAACTTTAACACGAGTAACATCGCTTCCGACTTCTACAATTTCACCAGAAAAATTCATGTCCCAGTGTTACTGGTGCTTTTTGACCAGAATAGACATGTTCTTCTGTTGGGATGAAGATAGGGCCATCTAAAAATTCGTGGAGGTCAGTACCACAAATTCCTGTGAATTTAACAGCAACTTTTACTTGGTGCGGAAGTACCTCAGGGACTTCTACTTCTTGAATACGAACATCTTTTTGCTTTGCATGCTAGCGAGTCGCTTTCATTGTAGCCATATGAATAACTCCTTATTGTTGCGATTTTTAGTTTTCCTTTTAGGAAACTTCACATGTAATATTGTAAACGCTTTCCTTGTATTTGTCAAGAAAAACCAACCTCAGGGCTGGTTTCTTTTACATATTAATCTTCTTTCAACTTCGCCAATTCTTGCGCAAGGAGTTTAAGGGCAACCTGTGGATTGGCTTGGCCTTTGGTTGCTTTCATGAGGAATCCTGTGAAGGATTTGTCAGCGTTACGTTTACCTGACTTGAAGTCGGCAACTGCAGCTTCGTTATCTGCAAAGACTTGGTGGATGATTGGAATCAAGACATCAGGATCTGAGATTTGAACCATACCTGCTTTCTCCACGTATTCACGCGCGCCACCGCCATTTTTAGCTAGGTGGACAAAGACTTTCTTGGCGATCTTAGAAGAAATAGTACCGTCTTCGATGATGGCGATCATTTCTACCAAGTTTTCTGGAGTTAATTCGATTTGTTCCAGTGTCTTACCTTCGGCATTCAAGAACTGAGCGACTTCACCTTGGAGCCAGTTAGAGACTTGTTTGGCATCACCACCGAGGGCAACAGCTTTCTCAAAGAAGTCAGAAGTGACTTTATTAGCAGTCAACTGACTAGCATCGTAGTCTGATAAACCAAGGTCAGATACGTAGCGAGCACGACGTTCTTCGGAAACTCTGGCAACTCTGTACGCATTTCTTCAATCCACTCATCAGAGATTTCAAAGAGTGGTAGGTCTGGTTCTGGGAAGTAGCGGTAGTCTGCAGCACCTTCCTTGACACGCATGAGGATGGTTGATTTGTTGGCTTCATCGTAACGGCGTGTTTCTTGGCGGATTTGACCACCTGAGCGAAGGATTTCAGCCTGACGTTGGACTTCGTATTCAAGACCCTTACGCACGTTTGAGAAGGAGTTGAGGTTCTTCAATTCAGTCTTGGTACCGAATTTCTCTTGACCATAAGGACGAAGCGAGATGTTGGCATCCACGCGCATCGAACCTTCCTCCATCTTAACGTCAGAAATGCCAGCGTATTGGATAACTTCCTTGAGGGCTGTTAGATAAGCATAAGCTTCTTCTGGTGAACGCATGTCTGCTTCAGATACAATCTCAATCAAAGGCACCCCTTGACGGTTGAGGTCAACATAAGAGTAACCATCTGTACCATGGGTGTTTTTACCGGCGTCTTCTTCCAAGTGAGCACGTTCGATACCGATTTTCTTAGTCGTACCATCTTCTAGTTCAACTTCAATCCAGCCGTTGTAACCGATTGGCTCATCAAACTGAGAAATTTGGTAGGCTTTAGGATTATCAGGGTAGAAGTAGTTCTTGCGGTCAAAGTGCATCTTCTTATGGATGTCCATGTTAAGAGCGAGTGCAGCCTTGATACCAGCATCGACAACACCTTTATTGAGAACTGGTAGTACGCCTGGGAAAGACCAGTCAATCACGTTAGTGTTGGCATTTTGGTCATTCCCAAAGTGGGCAGAAGTAGGTGAGAAGATTTTTGAATTGGTGTTGAGCTCTACGTGGACTTCAAGTCCAATGACTGTTTCAAAGTTCATTAGTTATCACCTCCAAAAATCACGGGTTGTTGTTTGTGGTAGTCTGTTGTTGCTTCAAAAGCAGCAGCAGCTTGGTAGATAGTCTCTTCTGAGTATTTAGGACCAATCAATTGGAGCCCGACAGGTAAACCTTGGGCAAATCCTGCAGGAATTGAAATTCCTGGAAGTCCAGCCAAGTTGACTGGGATGGTCAAGAGGTCAGCCAAGTACATGGCAACTGGATCGTGATTGAGTGAATCCAAATCAAAGGCCACGCTTGGAGCTGTTGGACCAAGGATGAGATCGTAATCTGCAAAGACTTTTTCAAAATCTTGGATGATGAGGGTACGAACTTGACCAGCCTTCTTGTAGTAGGCATCGTAATAACCTGATGAAAGGCTGAAAGTTCCAAGCATGATACGACGTTTCACTTCATCACCAAATCCTTGGCTGCGAGTATTAACGTAAATCTCGTCCAGGTTTTTAGCGTCTTCAGCACGGAAACCATAGCGGATACCGTCAAAACGTTGTAAGTTTGATGAAGCTTCTGATGAAGCGATGATGTAGTAGACTGCCACACCGTATTTAGAGTGAGGCAGGCTGACTTCTTCGACGATAGCGCCCAATTTTTCAAAGTGTTTGACTGCATTTAGAATGGTTTCCTTAACCTCTGGGTCAATCCCTTCACCAAGATATTCTTTAGGCAAAGCGATTTTCATGCCCTTGATGTCTTGACCGATTTGAAGTAAAGTCGGCAATGCGGACAGGAGCAGAAGTAGAGTCTTTGGCATCTTCGCTGGCAATAGCATTGAGCAAGAGGGCATTTTCCTTAACAGTTGGTGCAAAAGGTCCAATCTGGTCTAGGGAGCTACCAAAGGCAATGAGACCAAAACGTGAAACTGTTCCATAGGTTGGTTTGAGACCAACGATCCCGTTGAAGGCAGCAGGTTGGCGGATAGAACCACCAGTATCAGAACCAAGTGATAAACGGACTTGTCCAGAAGCTACTGCTGTAGCTGAACCACTTGATGATCCACCAGGAACCTTGCTGTGGTCCCATGCATTTTTAGTGGCACCATAGTAAGATGTTTCACCAGAACCACCCATGGCAAACTCGTCCATGTTGGTTTTCCCAACAACGATCATGCCTTTAGCTTTTGCATTGGCAACAGCTGTTGCATCAAAGATTGGTTCGTAGTTATAAAGCATTTTTGAGGCTGCAGTTGTTAGGATGCCGTCTGTAGAGATGTTATCCTTAACAGCTAGCGGAATTCCTGAAAGGATATTGTCAGCATCGATTCCAGCTTCATCAATAGCTTTAGCCTGAGCAAGAGCTTGGTCCTCAGCGATAGTGACAAAAGCATTGATAGCTGTCTCACGAGATTTGATATCTTCAAGAGTTGCTTGTGTTAGTTCTGTTGCAGAAATTTCCTTAGAGACAAGGAGATTGTGCAACTCTTCAATAGTTTTATTGTTAAAAGTCATTAGGCATCTCCTCCATCATCCAGGATAGCTGGTACCTTAATATAGTAGTTATCTTTTTCAGGTACATTTTTAAATAAGCGATCACGGTCAGTTCCTTCTTCGGCTACGTCTGGGCGAAGAACGGTCTTGCGATCTGCCATGGTAGTCGTTGGTTCAACACCAGTAGTGTCGACTTCGCCGAGCAATTCGACCATATCAACAATCTTAGACAAGGTTGTCGCAAACTCAGCAGTTTCTTCTTCTGAGAATTTTAATTTTGAAAGATTGGCAACGTGTGTTACCTCTTCTTGCGTAATTTTCATCTGATATCCTTTCGTGAAATGATGATTATTTATCTGTTCTATTTTACCATATTTTCCTATAAATAAGGTGAGCTAAGCTAAAAAGAAACAGAAATTGAAAAATGGTTTTTAATTCGATATAATGGTTGAAATTAGAAGCAAGAACAGCATTGGTTTTTAGTCGGCAAACAAGATGCATACATTGACCGATTCGAACAAGTTAAGGAGGACATATGAAAATTTGGGATTTACTTTTTACCAGTAAAAAAACAGTCCCTCCACACTTGGGGCCATGGTACATTTTGTTGCCGATTTCTCTGCTAGTTATAACAGTTTTATCAATTCGCTATGCAAACTCTAAACCTTATCGAGATTTTTGGTATTGGGGTCAATTGCTTCAATTGCTGATTATCAACACTTGGTATATTTCAGCGCATCTACCCTTGTCTGAGGCCCTCCCTTTTTACCATAGTCGTATGGCTATGTGGATGATTCTTTTGGCCCCTAATAAGACTTTTTTTAAACAATATTTTGCCTTAGTCGGAGTCTTTGGTTCTATCATGGCCTTGGTTTATCCAGTCTTTTATCCTTTTCCTTTTCCTCATGTTTCCTCGGTTAACAATGTTTTCGGCCACTGGGCCCTCTTAGCAAACTGCTTGATTTATCTTGTCAAATACTATCAAGTTCAAAATAGGGATATTTGGAAGATTTGCCAGATGACCTTTAGAGTCAATGCTATCATTTTTCTAGCCAACCTCTTGACAGGAGGAAATTATGGCTTTATGAGCAAGCCACCTGTGATTGGAGATCATGGTAGTTTGCTTAACTATTTGATAGTGACCAGTTTGATGACAGGTATTCTCATCTTCATTAATCAACTTGTTAAATGGAAACATACAAACAGGCAGATTAAAACTTGAATTTGTTACCATAAGGAGACTTTATGCATCATTTTTTTATAACTGAATCGACTTCACCGCCTGCTATATTGTTCCTCCTTTTATCTCAAAAGATACACTCAAAGTAAATAAAAAAGTCCTTGCGGACTTTTCTTATTTTAATTTCTTATAATTATCAAAAGCCATAGACATCATTGCCCATATAAACACCTAATAATCCATATCCATATAAAGGCAAAGAAGCGATGATGAATGGCGACAATAATATCTGCCCAATCGTATTCCCGAAATTCGTACAAACACAGTAAATACCAAAACAGATATATATTACAAAAGTTAGTGTCCAAAATAGACACCGTCTGCGGTTTTGTTTTACCATCTTCAACCCACTCACCTCCTATCCCTTATTATATGCCTATCGAGATTTTTTGTAAAGCCTTTTCATCATACTAATCAGGATAAAGTCAATCAAGTAACAGGTGGGAATTACGGGCTTTTGAATGCCACGCCTTTTATCCCTAACGCTCCTTTATGGGGTGTCTATCATTCTATCTGCAGCCCTAGTACTCTTTGATATCTTGTTTAAGAAACGTTGGGAAAAGAAAATTGCTCTAGAAAAAATTAAATTTTGAAGAGATTGTAACTAGCGATACAAAATAAATATTGAATAAAAGAATCTTATGAGCAGGTCTAGTATCTTGATCTGCTTTTCTTTTATAAGCGATTGAAAAACTCTCTAAAATCCGATATAATGGAGTGTTGAAAGGAATGTTAGGGTCCGATGTAATAAAGAGTGATTATAAATTGAAATAATTAAAAAAGTAGAAAGAAAGAGAAGTTATGAGTATTCAAGAAGAAATTAAGAAACGCCGTACCTTTGCCATCATCTCTCACCCGGACGCGGGGAAAACAACCATTACTGAGCAATTGCTCTATTTTGGGGGAGAGATTCGTGAGGCAGGTACTGTAAAAGGGAAGAAACAGGAAACTTTGCTAAGTCAGACTGGATGGATATCGAGAAACAACGTGGGATTTCGGTAACCTCATCTGTCATGCAGTTTGACTACGATGGGAAACGGGTAAACATCCTAGACACTCCAGGGCACGAGGACTTTTCAGAAGATACCTATCGGACCTTGATGGCAGTAGATGCTGCCGTCATGGTGGTGGACTCAGCCAAGGGTATCGAGGCCCAAACCAAGAAATTGTTTGAGGTTGTGAAACACCGTGGGATTCCAGTCTTTACTTTTATGAACAAGCTGGACCGTGACGGCCGTGAACCCCTAGACCTCTTGCAAGAATTGGAAGAAGTTCTTGGTATTGCAAGTTACCCGATGAACTGGCCGATCGGGATGGGGAAAGCCTTTGAAGGACTTTATGACCTTTATAACCAACGTTTGGAACTTTATAAAGGGGACGAACGCTTTGCCAGCCTAGAAGACGGGGACAAGCTCTTTGCAAGCAACCCCTTCTACGAACAAGTAAAAGATGATATTGAGCTTTTGAATGAAGCAGGAAATGAATTCTCAGAGGAAGCCATTCTTGCAGGTGATTTGACACCAGTCTTCTTTGGTTCGGCCTTGACTAATTTTGGGGTGCAGACCTTCCTTGAAACTTTCCTCAAGTTTGCTCCAGAACCTCATGGACACAAGAAAACAGACGGTGAACTTGTCGACCCCTATGATAAGGATTTCTCAGGTTTTGTCTTTAAAATTCAAGCCAACATGGACCCTCGTCACCGTGACCGTATTGCCTTTGTCCGTATCGTATCTGGTGAATTTGAGCGTGGTATGAGTGTCAACCTCCCTCGGACTGGTAAGGGGGCTAAGCTATCTAATGTCACCCAGTTTATGGCTGAAAGTCGTGAAAATGTAACTAATGCTGTAGCTGGAGATATTATCGGGGTTTATGATACAGGTACCTACCAGGTTGGAGATACGCTAACTGTTGGGAAAAACAAGTTTGAGTTTGAACCACTGCCAACCTTTACTCCTGAGATTTTTATGAAGGTTTCACCTAAGAACGTTATGAAGCAAAAATCTTTCCACAAGGGAATTGAGCAATTGGTGCAAGAAGGAGCTATTCAGCTTTATACCAACTACCAAACAGGTGAATATATGTTGGGTGCCGTTGGTCAATTGCAGTTTGAAGTCTTCAAACACCGTATGGAAAATGAGTACAATGCAGAAGTGGTTATGAGCCCAATGGGTAAAAAGACCGTTCGCTGGATTAAACCTGAAGATCTGGACGAGCGTATGTCTTCAAGCCGAAATATCCTGGCCAAAGACCGCTTTGACCAGCCTGTTTTCCTCTTTGAAAATGACTTTGCCCTCCGATGGTTTGCAGATAAGTATCCAGATGTGGAGTTAGAGGAAAAGATGTAGATCGCCAAAGTTACTTGATTGTGTAACAATCTAAGTAACTAACGCCAAGTTTCTATGGAACTTGGCTAGGCGCTCCACTAGTAAAGTTTTACGAATATTATCGATTCGTAAAACTTTACGTCGTAACAGAAAGGAAGCGAACTAGCTAACTGCCTTACTAACTACGTTTGGCAAATGAAATCGATTTGCCAAACTCCGTGTCATAGTGTAAAAAAATCGGTTTACCTAAATGTTTCACTAGGCAAAGTCCACGAATAATTTTGATTCGTGGACTTTTTCGTCGTAATAGTTAGAAAGCGGTCTAGCTATCTGCCTTACTAACTACGTTTGGCAAATAAAATCGATTTGCCAAACTCAGTGTCGTAGTGAAAAAGAGTATCTGAGTTGGTAACTTACCTTAAAACTATTGCAAAAAGCCAAGAAAATCCCTTCCTTGGCTTTTGTTGTAGCTTGCTATTTAGAATTTTCCTAAAACTCCGTCCCGATTTGGGACGGAGTTTAGGAGGTCTTTTAGGTCGCTAATCGGTAAACAGCTTCAGCATAGATATCCATAGCATGATAGAGATCATCTAAGATAGCATATTCATTTGCTTGGTGTTCTGTCTGCTCTCTTCCTGGGAAGAGGGCGCCAAAAGCGACACAGTTTGGCATCGTACGTGCAAAGGTTGCACCGCCAGATGATAGAGCGGGACTCTTGTCACCAGTTTTTTCTTCATAAACCTGCATGAGAGTAGTGACGAGTGTGCTATCTCTTGCAACGTAAAGTGGTGCCAGGTAGTCAAATTCTTGGTAGCTAAGTTGGTAAGATTTTGCACACTCTATCAGCTGATGAACAAGGGCATCCTTGTCTGCAAGGACTGGGATTCGGATATCAATTCGAATCTCAGAACTTTCGGGAGTAATGGTTAAAGCGGCCACATTAAAGGATAAATGTCCAGAAGGCTGGTCGCTGATATCACCAAAGATTCCTTTTCCTTGACCATCTTGACCAACTTCTTTGGCAAGAAATGTCAGTGCAGGATGGGATTGAATGGAATCAAGGACGGTGGCTAGTCGAATGACTGCATTAATCCCTTGACTGGCATCCTTGGCATGCTTAGATATTCCTAGAACAGTAAGGTTCTGATCATTTTGTTGATAATCGTAGCCAGCAGATATGAGGCCTGCCTGGATCTGATCCATAAGTGGTCCTTGATAGGTTGCCTTATCAGGGACGACATTGAAAGCTCCACCTACATCTAAGGCGAGTTGTTCTGATCCAGGTCCATGAAGTTTGACCTGAAGGAGTCCTTTTTCTGCATAGGTTAATGGGAATGATGAGTCAGGAGCAAATCCCATGCTGGCTTGTTCTTCAATGGCATTATATCTTGCCATACAACGCCAAAGCGTTTCTTCATCAGTACCAAATATGAACCGAACCCGTTTTTTGAATTGAATTCCTTGGTCAAGCAGGCTTTTGACTGCGTAAAGGGCTGCAAGAGATGGCCCTTTATCATCCTGGGCTCCCCGACCATAAATCCGCCCATCTCTGATACTAGCTTCAAATGGAGGAGTTTCCCAGTCTGTCAAATCGCCTGCAGGAACTACATCTAGGTGGCAGAGGATGGCAAGGAGATCCCCCTCACCAACTTCTGCATACCCATAATATCCTTGAGGATCAAGGTAGGTTTTAAAACCAAGTTCTTGACATAAGTCCAGCGTTTTTTTCAGGACATCTTGAATTGCTTGACCAAAGGGAGTGCCATTTTCACCTTCATTGAGAACAGAAGGATAAGAGATGATTGTTTTCAAACTTTGAAGAAAATCCTCTTTGATTGATTCTGTAATATAGGATTTCATCCGTATTTCCCTCTTTATTATAAGAATGGCACAAAGGTACCTAAGATAAGAAGTAGAATACTTGCAACGACAATGACGATGACAAGTTTTCCGACAAATTTCCACCAAGTTCCAAGGCTGACACGACCAAGAGCAAGAGCACCCATAACAATACCTGAAGTAGGAGTCACAAGGTTAAGGACACCAGATGCAGATTGGTAGGCAGTGACGATAAGGCTTGCTTTAACATTAACGAACTCTCCAAGAGGAGCCATGATACCCATAGTTGCACTAGCAAGACCAGATGAAGAAGGAATGAGGAAGGACATAGGTAGGTAGAAGATATAGGTCAATACGATGAAGATTTGAGGAGAAAGACCTTGAAGGCCAATTTCACCCCAGTGTAGGATGGTTGCAGTGATCATACCATCGTTCATGATAACTTGGATACCACGAGCAACCGCACAAATCAAGGCTACTGAAAGCAAATCTGCAGCACCAGTTTAGGAAGGTTGAGACAATCTTGCTTTCTTTGAGACCATAGACAACACCGATCAAAATCCCCATAACGGCAAAGAGCATAGCGCCTTCTGGGAAGTACCAGCTACCAAAAGGTAGAGCAGATGAACCGATAACTCCTCCAATTACAGGAAGTCCGATTAACCAATTCTTGAAGTCTTCAAATACAGTAACATGCAAATCAACCCAAGGGATGAAACTTGCAATCATAATGATAAAGGTTAATACAAATAAAGCGAGGACATGTTTTTGTTTCTTGCTCAAGGTAGATGGTGCATCATCGTTTTCTGAAACATTAAAGTGTTTGATATCTTCTTCGCGTTGAGCGTAAACGAGTGATTTAGTAGGATCTTTTTGAATCTTTTCTGCATAACGATAGACAAAGTAAGTGCTGATACCTGTCATTACAAACCAGAAGATAACACGGAGAATAACCCCATCCATAGAAGAGATTCCCGCAGTATCAGAGGCGATAACAGTAGCAAATGGATTCAATGTAGATGCCAAACAACCAACTTGAGAACCTAGTAAGATGATGGCTACGGCAGTGATACTGTCAAAACCAACTGCCATCATTACAGGGACAAGAAGGGGATAGAAGGCCATGGTTTCTTCACCCATACCATAGGTAGTTCCTCCAAGTGCGAAGAGGGGCATGAGGATGAGAATCAACATTTTTTCGCGGCCCTTGTATTTTTTAACGATGGAGGCAATCCCTACATCGAGTGTACCAGTAGCGTTTACGACACCAAGGAAACCTCCGACCATAAGGATAAAGAAGGCAACGTCGATTGCTGCGCTAGTTGGTGCGTGACCGAGCATGGCACGAATTGGGGCCATAAAGACATCGTAAATCCCTTGAGGATTAGAGTCAACAGTTTGATAGGTACCTGCGATGAGGTTACCTGCGTCATTGGTATCATACTTACCTGCAGGAATGACCCAGGTCAAAAATGCCATAATGGCAATGATGATGATCAAAACAGTGTATGATGAAGGCATTTGAAACCTTTTTTTATTTTCACTCATTTGTTTTTCCTCCTAAACTATGTCACACAGTATAAAAACGAATGATTTTGGCAAGAGTGCTGACTAAACTTTCTTGTAAGGTATCACTAAGATGCTAATCTTTAACGATGATTGTTCCGCTATCAGATTCAATCAAGGCTCCCAAATTGCTGAGGGAAGTGATGACGGCTTTTCCTGCTGGACGATTGGTTACAAAATCAATGGCAGCTTGGATTTTTGGTAGCATACTACCAGGAGCAAATTGCCCCTCTTGGATGTATTCTTGGAGTTGGCTAACAGTTACCTGCTCCAATTTTTCTTGATTTGGTTTGTTATAGTTGACATAAGCATAATCTACGCCAGTCAAAACGATGAAGAGATCGGCTTCAACCAGTTCTGCCAAGCGTTGAGATGCAAAGTCCTTATCGATAACGGCTTCTACCCCTGATAGGTAACCGTTTTCATTTTCGATTACAGGAATACCTCCACCGCCTGCAGCGATAACAACTTGACCTGCGTTTAGCAATGCTCGGATACTATCGATTTCTTTGATGTGAATAGGTTTTGGCGAAGCAACGACCTTACGCCAACCGCGACCCGCATCCTCTTTGAAGGTGGCTCCAGTTCTTTCGCTTTCTGCTTTGGCATCTTCTTCTGAGTAGAAAGGACCGATTGGTTTGCTTGGGTTAAGAAATGCTGGATCATCTTTGTCCACGACTACTTGCGTTACAACAGACGCAACAGGTTTTTCCAATTTCAAATCAAGCAAAGCATTATCTAAAGCATTTTGGAGCCAAAAACCGATACTACCTTCAGTCATGGCTACGAGTGAGTCTAGAGGGAAGACTGGATTTTTTTCGGAATCTGCTGCTAGATGTTGAAGGAGCAAGTTACCGACTTGCGGTCCATTGCCATGGGTGATAATCAATTCATCACCATTTTGGATGAGTTTCACCAGATGGCGAGCTGTTTCTGCCAGAGCTGCTTCTTGGGCTTGAGCAGATGGATCGGTAGAGAGAATAGCATTCCCTCCAAGAGCGACAACAATTTTACGATGAGACATGAGCGCTCCTTTCTTTTGGATGGATAAAAACCAATTTTGGTTAAAAGCTTGGATTTGGAAGTTGAGAAGAAGGCTTTCTACAAACGAGCAGAGTTGGAATTCTAGACATGTAAATAACTGGGGAGGCAGTTAATTTTTTGTTATGAGGTTTAGGTTGAATGTTAAGCTAGTAGCTTGAATGTGACTGTTTTCAAATTCCAACTCAGAGCTCGTAACTATTACAAAAAGGGACCGGACTAAAACACTAGTCTCAGCCCCTAAGCTGTTTGTTAATACTCTTCGAAAATCAAATTCAAACCACGTCAGCTTCGCCTTGCCGTACTCAAGTACAGCCTGCGGTTCGCTTCCTAGTTTGCTCTTTGATTTTCATTGAGTATAAAGTTAGTATTACACTTTAGGAATATAGAGATTTCCTAGTGTAGCGGCCATGACGGCTTTGATAGTGTGCATACGGTTTTCTGCTTGGTCGAATTGACGAGCGTACTTGCTGCGGAAGACTTCATCTGTTACTTCCATTTCTTCTACACCGAATTTTTCAGCAACGTCTTTACCATAAACAGTGTGAGTATCATGGAAGGCTGGCAAGCAGTGTAGGAAGATCAAGTTTTCATTATTTGCTTTCTTAACGAGGTCCATATTGACTTGGTAAGGTTTAAGCATAGCTACGCGTTCTGCGAATTTATCTTCTTCACCCATAGATACCCAAACGTCGGTGTAAAGAACATCTGCGCCTTTAACTGCTTCATCAGCATCTTCAGTGATGAGAACATGAGCGCCACTTTCTTTAGCAAATCCTTCAGCCAATTCAACGATTTCTTTTTCTGGGAAGAGTTCTTTTGGTGAGAAGATGTGGACATTGACACCAAGGATAGCTCCTGTTACAAGAAGACTGTTGGCAACGTTGTTACGTCCATCACCACAGTAAACCAAGGTCAAACCTTCAAGGCGTCCGAAGTTTTCTTGTACTGTCAAATAGTCAGCGAGCATTTGAGTAGGGTGCCATTCGTCAGTTAGACCATTCCATACTGGAACACCTGAGAATTCAGCCAATTCTTCAACCATACGTTGGCTGAAACCGCGGAACTCGATACCATCAAACATACGTCCCAAAACTTTTGCTGTATCTTCAGTAGATTCTTTCTTACCTAGTTGGATATCATTGGCACCTAGATATTCTGGATGTGCTCCAAGATCGATTGCAGCAGTTGTGAAGGCTGCGCGTGTACGGGTAGAAGTTTTTTCAAATAAAAGAGCAATATTTTTACCTGCTAGGTAGTGGTGCTCAATGTTGCGTTTTTTGAGGTCTTTCAAATGAGCAGAAAGGCCAATCAAATATTCGAGCTCTGCACGGGTAAAATCTTTTTCAGCTAGAAAACTTCTTCCTTGAAATACTGAATGTGTCATTCTATAAATCCTTTTCTAACAAGCTTGAATTCTGTTAGCAGGCGCTAAACAGAGAGGGAGGGATTAAATGTCTTCGCGTTCAAATGGCATAGACATACAACGAGGTCCACCACGGCCCCGAACCAATTCACTTCCGCGAATCTTAATCAAGCGAAGACCGTATTCTTCCAAAATATTATTGGTCACGGTATTGCGGGCATAAACAACTACCACACCAGGTGCGATGGTCAAAGTGTTGGAACCGTCATTCCATTGTTCACGCGCAGCTGCTACGATATTGCCGCCACCGCAACGGATCAAATGAACTTTTTCTATGCCAAGGTTTTGAGCAAGAAGTTCAGCCAAATCACCTTTTTCTTCAACAATCTTGAGTTTTTCATCTTCATAAGTAACAGAGTAAACGTGAAGGTCACCTTCGATTTCAGGGTGAATAGTGAACTTGTCATAGTCTACCATGGTGAATACAGTATCCAAGTGCATGAATTTACGGTTGTTAGCAAATTCGAATGCTATAACTTTCTTGAAGCCAACATTTTTCTTGAAGATGTTAACCAAGAGTTTTTCAATAGAAGCTGCATCTGTACGTTGAGAAATACCTACTGCAAGAACGTCTTTAGAAAGAACTAACTCATCTCCACCTTCGATACGTGTATCTTCTTCACGGTTGTAAACCAATTCAACTTTTCCACCATAGATTGGATGGTATTTGAAAATGTATTTACCATAAAGAGTTTCACGGTTACGAGTATCTGCATACATGTGGTTGAGCGATACGGCATTACCGATTGTAGCAAATGGGTCGCGAGTGAAGTAGAGGTTTGGCATTGGGTCAATAGCAAATGGATAGTCTGACTCAACCAAGTCAGTTAAACCTTTTGCTTCTTCAGGAATTTCTGGCAATTCAGCTTTTTGAACACCAGCCATCGTTTTTTCAACCAATTCTTGGTTGTCTGTAATGCCTTGAAGCAACTCACGAATAGCAGCCTTGGTTTGACGGCCACGGATGTTGGCTTCGTTTAAATATTCCTCGATAAATTGATCGCGGATTTCTGGGGAAGTCAATGATTCAGCAGCCAGCTGCTCTAGGTAGAGAACTTCGATTCCTTCATCACGAAGAGCTTGGGCAAATGCATCATGTTCTCTTTGAGCATCTTCCAAGAAAGGAATATCATCAAAAAGAAGCCTTTCAAGATAGTCCGGCAACAAGTTTTCCAACTCCCTGCCTGGACGGTGCAACATAACTTTTTTTCAGTTTTCCAATTTCTGAGAAAACATGAATTGGATGTGAAGACATGTGGATCCTCCTTTTTTTCTTGTGTGTACCAAACTGTTTTGGTATCGCTTACATTTTAATATTAACACAATTTAATATGCTTTTCAAGGAAAATGATAAAGCCTAAAAAGTCCTAGAAAAGCCTATTTTAAAGGGATTTCTTACATTTTTTTATAAGATTATTCATAGACATGTATGTTAATTTAACTTATTTTTTTATATTCTATAAATTTAATGCATAAAAAAATATTTTTTTAAATTTTTTAAAAAAATTTTTTTAGAGAAGCTAGATAGAGGCAAATTTTATAAGCTCTAGGAAAAATAGAAACAAAAATTCCCTTTGATTATTATGCAAAAAATCAAAGGGAATTGGATATTAGATCTGTTTAGATACCAACATTTTTGAGAAGAATGGTTACAAGAGCAAGCAAGATGAAACTGATGCTATTGAGTACCATATGAACTAAGATGGATAACTCTAGACGTCGTGTACGATAAGCAGTCCAAGTGAGGACGGCAGACATCCAACCATAAATCAAGAAAGAGGGAAGATTTGAAGGCATGTGAGCAAGAAGAAATAGGAACCAACCAATAACATAGCCCAGTTTTTCATAGCCTTGGAAGAGTTTGGTCGGAATAATTCCGCGACAGATGATTTCCTCACAGATAGGTGCGATTAAAACAATGATGAAGAAACTACCAATCAGAGTGCTTTCAGAAACAAGGTTGTTAATAATTTGTTGGTTGGAAGTGGTAGTTTGATTAATGAGTTGTAACCAGATACCCCCGACAAGATTACCGACAAAGATAGTCAAATAACTCAAAACAATACGAGGAACATCAGTAATCGTTAAGAGTTTAGGTTTAAATACCAACAACTTGCTCTTATGGGCACCGTACAAAAAGATGGTGATGACAAGAATCGAAATAAGAGCTACGATAAGTGTTGACCAGATAGGATCGATCTGACTTAGTGCTAGTAGAGCTAGAGTTTGCATAGGGATTTGAGAGAGAAAGATAGCTACTAACAAGATCCCAAACCAAGCGAGTCGTTTACGAAAATCCTTAAAAAAGTTCATTGATGTGTCTCCTAAAAAATTTTATCTAATTATAACATAATTGCTGGATGGATTCTATCTGCTACCATAACAGAAGGATGCAAATGACAAATAGAATATCCCGAATCAAATGGCCGTAAAATGATACATCCTGTCTCAGATTCTTGGGAAATAAAAAACTGAGAAAGAGAGCCCCAAGACCGATGTAAAAAGCGATGGACAAAATGGTGATTGGATTACGTAGGAAGATTAAAATGGAAATAACTAGAATGGAAAAACGTACTTCCTTGCTGCTGGAATTCCTTTGTAATCTTCTCCATTTTTTCAAAGGGAGAAAGGTAACAAGGTCTACTCCAAATAGAAAAAAGAAGGAAGGCAGGATGAGGTCTACGGCTTCTTTTTGAAGTAAGTTGACAGTGACGATACTCTCTGACAGAACAAGTCCAACTCCACAGAGATTGATAATAACCATTATGCTATACAATAAAAAGATAAAGCGATTGCGATCAAGAATGCTATTTGTTTCTTGGTTGTGACTAGATAAATAATGTATAAAGGCACAAGTTCCTGATAAGGCAAATAAGGTCAGTAAAAAATAAAAGCAGGATTGTTTGAGGGCCAGAGAAGTTTCAGACCAAAAGATGCAACTACAAAGTCCAAGTTGGATTAAGGCAAAGAATAAGAGTAGTCGAATTGATTTTGTGACTTTTTCCATAAAGTATCCCCTATATTTTTTCTCATTATAGCTCAAAGATAGAAGGCAATGTGATACATTTCCCCAATTGTCAGATTTTAAGGCTGACTTGTCTTTTAAAACGAAAAAATCCCCCTTCAAGCCATTTTTTGAAGGGAGATTAAATCTTAAGTTAATCGTTTTATCGTTTAGACCAAGTGCGTTTCATAAAGAGCAAGATGATTGGGTAAATTTCAAGTCGTCCCGCAATCATGGCAAATGATAGCAGAATTTTTGAAAAAGGACTAAAGATAGAGAAGCTAGCTGTAGTACCCAAAATAGGCCCGATGTTATTAAAACAACTAAAAACAGCACTGGTAACGATCATCAGATTATTGTTATCTAGACTAATGATGAAGATTAGGCTGAGTAGTATCATGATGTAGACTAACGAAAGTACTTGAGAATCTTGTGCTGGGTATCCTTATCAATTACCGTTTGGTTAACATGGAGAGTTAAAACACGGTGAGGGGATATGGTAGACAAAAATTGATTTTTAGCAATTTTAGCTAGAATAACTCCACGCATCACTTTGAGACCACCAGCAGTAGATCCAGCAGAACCACCAATCGCCATCAGCATCAGTAAAATATATTGTGAAAACAAAGGCCAATTGGTTATGTTTCCGTAACCAAAACCAGTTGTAGTAATGATATTAGAGACTTGGAAGAAGGCCATCTCAAAACTTTGTGAAACGCCACTATAAAGGTGGAGTGTATTGAGAGTAATTAAGCCGGTAGAAACGACGACAATCAAGAGATAAGCACGAAGCTCCTCATCGAAAAAGAATTCCTTGACTCGACGAAGCATGAGATAGTAGTAGAGGTTGAAATTGACACCAAACATCAAGACCCCAACACTCGTCAGATAGGTAATGAGAGAACTATTATAGTGGGCGATTCCATCATTGTAAACAGTGAAACCACCAGTCCCAGCAGTTCCCATAGCGATAACGAAACTATCGTAGAGTGGCATACCGGCAAGATAATAAATCACTACAAAGAGGGCGAACATTGCCAGATACAGGATGTAGAGGATTTGTGCTGTATTTTTTAGCTTAGACACAACCTTACCAAATACTGGTCCAGGGACCTCAGCCTTCATAACCTCTAAGTGGCTGTTTTTTGCATTGTCCATAATAGCTAGGGCAAAAACTAGCACCCCCATCCCTCCAATGAGGTGGGTGAAACTTCTCCAAAATAGAAGCGAACGACTTAGTACAGAAACGTCATTTAAGATAGTTGCTCCCGTAGTAGTGAAGCCGGAACTAGTTTCGAAGAAGGCATCGATAAAATTGGGGATTTGACCTGAAAAGACAAAGGGAAGGGAGCCAAAGAAAGACCAGAGGATCCAACATAGGGCAACAATTAAGACTCCTTCTTTGGCATAGATACGTTGTTTTTTAGGCTTACTGATGATTCCGAAAAGACCTAGGACAACAAGAATCCCGATGGTAGAGAAAAGAGCTGTAAAAACTTGACTAGATTCTCGATAGTAAAGAGCAATACCAACCGGAACTAAAAGTAGCCCAGCTTCAATCAAGAGTAGCTTTGCAAGAAGAAAGCGTACCATACTTCTATTCATGGCTTACCTCTCTAACAAATCATAAATCTTGGTGATATTTGAAAGCAAAGTGATAACCACTAGCTTATCACCGACCTGGAGGGTATCTTCTCCTGTTGGGAAGATTGTTTTTCCATTGCGGATAATAGCAGCAATCAAGACATCCTTTTTGAGCTTCAATTGAGATAAAGGCTTGCCAGTCATTTTATTGGCTTCCTTGATCAGGAATTGAAGAGTTTCTACCTGTCCATTTGCTAGATGGTGCATAGCTTGAAGGTCAGAATATTGCGCATTTACACGACCATGGATAAAGTGCATGATGGTATCAACAGCGATTGTTTTAGGGGTGATAATACTTGAGAAATCTGTTGCGTGGATAATTTCTAATAAGCTAGTGCGGTTTACTTTGGTAATATTTCTGAACACCTATGTTATCCAAGAACATAGAGGTAATGATATTTTCCTCGTCGACTCCTGTCAAAGTGGCAACAGCATCATAGTTTTGTGCACTTTCTTCTAAGAGGGTGTCCTTAGTTGTTCCATCACCTTGGACTATATAGAGTTTAGGGAATTTTTCGCTGAAAAAGGCAGCTCTTTCAGGATTGACCTCAATAACCTTGGTATCGATACGACTGTCTTTTAACATACCTAAGAGATAGTAAGCAATTTTCCCAGCTCCTATAATGAGTAAACTCTTAACAACTCTGGACTTAATATAGTTGTGGAAGAGCATCATATCGACACGACTTCCTGTCACAAAGATACGGTCTTTATCTTCTAAAATCATATCTCCACTAGGAATCATGAGTTTGTGGTCGCGTTCGATAGCACAGACAATAACATTACCAAACTTTTTACGGAAATCAGCAATAGACATCTGACAAATATTACTGAAATTTCGTACCTTGAATTCCATTAAGCTGACTAATCCACCTGCAAAACGCTCAACAGAAAGAGCATTGGGGAAATCTATAATATTAGCGATAGCACGAGCTGCTAGGAGTTCAGGGTTTACAATGAGTGAAAATCCAAGAATATTTTTTTCTTTAAAGTAAGGGTTGGAATATTCAGGATTGCGAACACGAACGATGGTTTCTTTGGCTCCCATTTTTTTGGCTAAAACAGCCGAAACCATATTGACCTCGTCGTATTGAGTCATGGCAATGAAAATATCACAATCTTGAACATTGGCTGCTTCTAACATAGCAAAGTCAGCTCCGTTACCTGCGATTCCCATAATATCAAAACGGCTGGTCAAGTATTTTAGAACAGTTTCGTTCTGTTCAATTAAGACAACATCATGGTTGTCAGCAACCAGTGAACGACAGAGGGCAGAACCTACTTTTCCCCCTCCGACAAGAATAATCTTCATAGTTAGTTAACCTACTTTTTCAATATGTCTCTATCATACCTTTTTTTAGAAAAAAATGCACTCAACAACCGGCTGTTTCCTTCTTTAATAAAGGGATTAGGGGATTCGAATAAATATTTTGCTTTAAACATCATATGTTTATGAAAAAACTTGTTCCAAAAATTCTTAATCTATGTAAATTCTATGATATTGCTTGCTGAAAGTTGAAATTTTAACTTTTGTAAATATGCTTGTAAAAAAAATGAAAAAATCAAGTCATTTCTATTGACAATCAGGCTGAAAGTGTTATACTAAAAAAGTAGTTTCGCTGATTTACTTCAAACCTGTTGTGAGGTAAGTTAACGATGCCTTAACCACGCTGTTTGCTGAGCTTGACTCCGGGCAGTGTGGCTATTTTTTTGCACTAGTGAGAGGAAGCAAGGCATGGCCAATCATATTGTATTGTTTGAACCACAAATTCCACAAAATACGGGAAATATTGCACGAACCTGTGCGGCGACGAATGCGCCCCTTCATATTATCAAACCGATGGGCTTTCCGATTGATGATCGTAAAATGAAGAGAGCCGGGCTAGACTATTGGGACAAACTTGAGATCTATTTTTATGATAGTTTAGATGAATTTATGAAAAAAATGGATGGTCAAGTCTACTTGATTTCCAAGTTTGCAGAAAAGGTCTATTCAGATGCTGACTTCACGATAGAAGGAAACCATTATTTTCTTTTTGGGCGTGAAGATAAAGGTTTGCCTGAGGAATTTATGCGGGAACATCCTGAAAGCTCTCAGAATTCCTATGAATGATGAACATGTTCGTAGCCTCAATGTATCCAATACAGTATGTATGATTGTCTATGAGGCCCTTCGTCAACAAAATTTTGCGGGTCTCGAACTGGTTCATACTTACGAAACGGATAAGTTGAAATAAACACTGATAAGAGATAAAATGCTTGCGCTTGCAAGCTTTTTTTGTTATCATAAAAGGGTCTTCAGGGCAGGGTGTAATTCCCGACCGGCGGTGACTTTTACTCGGAAATGTTCTTTTCCTTTTGTACTTTGTTGCCAAGCTTTGCCTAACCAAAAGTTATGCCTACAGCTTGTCGCCTAGTCTAAAAGAAAAATCTCCATTTCCTTACTCTAAAAGAAGTCCGCGAGCGCAAGCTGATGTGGTGAGATTCCACAACCGACAGTATAGTCTGGATGGGAGAAGACGAAAGGATGGCTTTGTCTATTCTGCTTCATTATAATAGAAATAAAACCAGTTTCTTTGTAAGCTTAGGTTTGTTTTTTTGAGATAGTTAAGAGAGTAGATAGAGAGAAACTTTCCAACTTCTTCTGATTTTATAGAAAATTGGAGGAACCTGTTATGACAAACACACGTCGACTTTCGACCATTGCAATTTTATCAGCACTTTCATTTGTGTTGATGTACTTTGACTTTCCGCTTCTACCGGCGGCATCCTTTTTAAGGATTGAGTTCAGTATCTTACCAGTTCTTGTAGGTTTGGTAGTCTTGGATTTACCAGCTGCTTTAGGAGTACTATTCCTTCGGTCTTTGTTGAAAATCCTTTTGAACAATCAAGGAGTTAGTACCTATATTGGTTTACCGATGAATATCGTAGCCTTAGGAGTCTTTGTTCTTGCTTTTGGTCTGATTTGGAGAAAAGAGCGTACAACCATGCGTTTTGTCCTAGCTTCATTAGCAGGGACGATTGGTCTTACTTTAGCCATGTTAGTTCTGAACTACGTTTATGCTGTACCTTTGTACGCTAAGTTTGCTAACTTTCGATATTGAGAATATTCTAGGACTTAGTAATTACTTGTTGACAATGGTCTTTTTGCATTTTTAATTTGATTGAAGGGATCATCTTTGCCATCTGCATTTCTGGTTGATTTTATGTCCTCTTGAAAACCAACTTTGAAATACTATGAAAGATAAACAAACATATTTAACAAAGGGCTCTTTTGCCCTTTTACTATTTGTAATTCTGGGTTATGTCGTTAAGTTTTATCCAGAACAATTGATACCATTTGATTCGTCTATCCAGACAGCAATCCGTGGAGATTTACCAGCTATATTGACAACTATCTTTCGAGGGATTACTCGTCTGATTGACTTACCAATCGTTATTTCTTGGGCAATTTTATTGACTGTTATTTTTTATCTGAAAAAGTGGAAATCAGAAAGCCTTTTAGTAGCTGGCAATCTTAGTTTGGCTGGAATTTTAATTGTGTCCTTAAAACACCTCTATCAACGTCCGCGACCTGAAATTTTACACTTGGTCGAAGAAGAGGGCTTTTCTTTCCCTAGTGGTCACTCGCTAGCAGTAACCCTCTTAATCGGTTCTCTAATTATCATTGTGGGACAGAGAGTGAAAGATAGGACTGTAAAGCTTATTCTCCAGATTTTACTGGGAATCTATCTAGTAAGTGTAATCATTTCCAGAGTCTATCTGGGAGTTCATTACCCATCAGATGTTCTTGCCAGTCTCTGTCTGGGTCTTGGAATTCTATTCATTGAATTTCCATTTTATGACAAACTTCGCTTTCAATGGAGATTTACTGGCAAGCAGAAGTAGGCATCAAATTTCTTGAGGAGAAAGAAATGAAAGTCAATATTACAGATCTTCATCCGACTCAACTATACTTATCAGAAAAGAAGTTGCAAGATATCCAGATGCTTTATCACTCGGTAGAGAGGTCAAATATAAATCCAATCAGTGTTCTTGCATTTGGAGATCGCTTGCTGATTACAGACGGGCATCACAGAGCTTACCAAGCTTTGTTAGCAGGTCAAAATACGATTTCTGCTGAGTGGGATAAAGATGGTGGTGATGAACTATATCATCTCTATGCGCAAGCTTGCGAGGAAAGAAAGATATACTCTATTCTGGATTTAAAAAATCGTATCTTAGCCCAAGATGAGTATGAAGCAAAATGGTACAACTGGTGTGATGGTTTTAATCAGGCAGTGAGTCTCTTATTGAAAAAGGAAGTTAAAGTGAAACAAATCATTCAGATAGATGATTCCTTACGTCTAGTTCCCTTATTTTTTTAGCGGATCATCGTGATATAGCTTTGACTTGGTATCAGGATGTGGACTTGGTTGAATTTGTAGATGGAGTCAGAAGCCCCTATAATGTAGAAAAATTGAATGCTATGTATTCCTATTTAGAAAAACACGGGGATTTGTTTTGGATTGAGTTTAGAGAAAAGGGAGAGTGGCTTCCAATTGGGGATATAACCTTATCTCAGGAGAATCTTCCTATTGTGATTGGCAATCCGACTTATCAACATCAAGGAATTGGACGCAAGGTATTGAAGACTTTGATTGATCTAGCTCGGAAAAAGGGTTGGAAACAATTAAAAGTTCAAGAAATCTATGATTTCAATTATGCCTCCAGACGATGTTTTGAGTCCCTTGGATTTGTGGAGAGCGGAAGTACTGAAAAAGGGACAAGCCTGCTCTTAAAGCTGGACTCCTACTAAACTTTATTATTTTTTATTAATCGCTCAAAACAGAGCGGTTTTTTGTTTGTAGTTCAGGACTCTTTCACGAAAGAAATAATAGTCAAATTCAGTAATAAAAATTTCTCTAAAAAAATAGGATTTTTTTCTCTTGCATTTGAGATAGATTAGTGTATAATAGTAGGGTATGTGTAAAAACATACTTGTGGGAGGTAAAAAAATCTTAAATTACCGCCAAAAACCACAAAGGAGGATTTAAAAATGGCTAAAAAAGTCGAAAAACTTGTAAAATTGCAAATCCCTGCTGGTAAAGCTACACCAGCTCCACCGGTTGGACCTGCTCTTGGTCAAGCTGGTATCAACATCATGGGATTCACAAAAGAGTTCAACGCTCGTACAGCTGATCAAGCTGGTATGATCATTCCAGTTGTTATCTCAGTATACGAAGATAAATCATTTACTTTCGTTACTAAAAACACCACCAGCTGCTGTTCTTTTGAAAAAAAGCTGCAGGTGTTGAAAAAAAGGATCAGGTACACCTAACAAAAACTAAAAGTTGCTACAGTTACTCGTGCACAAGTACAAGAAATTGCAGAAACTAAGATGCCAGATTTGAACGCTGCAAACATTGAGTCTGCAATGCGTATGATCGAAGGTACTGCTCGTTCTATGGGATTCACTGTTGTTGACTAATCAATAACTTCCCTATATAACCCGCAAGACTTCATCATTTCGAGAAGTGACGTGGGAGATGAAAAATCGATTGAACCACTTACAAGGAGAATAGAAAATGGCTAAAAAAAGCAAAACAACTTCGTGCTGCTCTTGAGAAAATCGACAGCACAAAAAGCATACAGCGTAGAAGAAGCTGTAGCTCTTGCAAAAAGAAACTAACTTTGCAAAAATTTGACGCAACTGTAGAAGTTGCTTACAACTTGAACATCGACGTGAAAAAAGCTGACCAACAAATCCGTGGAGCAATGGTATTGCCAAACGGTACTGGTAAAACAGCTCGCGTTCTTGTATTTGCACGTGGTGCAAAAGCTGAAGAAGCTAAAGCTGCTGGTGCAGACTTCGTTGGTGAAGACGACCTTGTTGCTAAAATCAACGACGGTTGGTTGGACTTCGACGTAGTTATCGCTACACCTGACATGATGGCTCTTGTTGGACGTCTTGGACGTGTCCTTGGACCACGTAACTTGATGCCAAACCCTAAAACTGGTACTGTAACAATGGATGTTGCTAAAAGCAGTTGAAGAGTCTAAAGGTGGTAAAATCACTTACCGTGCTGACCGTGCAGGTATCGTACAAGCTATCATCGGTAAAGTTTCATTTGAAGCTGACAAGTTAGTTGAAAACTTCAAAGCATTCAACGAAACAATCCAAAAAGCTAAACCAGCTACAGCAAAAGGAACTTACGTAACAAGCTTGACAATCACAACTACTCAAGGTGTTGGTATCAAGGTTGACGTTAACTCACTTTAATTAGTAAATAATCAAAAGGTTGGGACATTTTGTCTCAACCTTTTTTCTATTCAAAAAAGTATAAATACGTATAAACTTTCTAATCTATTTGATAGTGTAAAGTATCTAGATAGAAAATTCAGAAAATTGTTTCTTTTGTCTTGAAAATTTTTGAAAAAATGGTATTATAGAAACAAGTCATTTTAAGAGAAGAGAAAGGGGAACGATGGAGAAAATCATTTTAGACTCACCAAAGTCAGGTTCAGAACTCGTTTTGGAAACGCTCCGTGACCTAGGAATCGATACGATTTTTGGTTATCCAGGCGGGGCGGTATTGCCTTTATATGATGCTATTTATAATTTTAAAGGCATTCGCCATATTCTAGGTCGCCATGAACAAGGTTGTCTTCATGAAGCAGAAGGTTATGCTAAGTCAACAGGGAAACTTGGTGTCGCAGTCGTCACAAGTGGACCAGGAGCTACCAATGCCATTACTGGTATTGCAGATGCTATGAGTGACAGTGTTCCCCTTTTGGTCTTCACAGGTCAGGTGGCAAGAGCGGGAATCGGTAAGGATGCTTTCCAAGAAGCAGATATTGTTGGTATTACCATGCCAATTACCAAGTACAACTATCAGGTTCGTGAGACAGCAGATATTCCACGTGTGATTACAGAGGCTGTACATATTGCGACTACGGGTCGCCCAGGGCCAGTTGTTATTGACTTGCCAAAAGATGTTTCTGCTCTTGAAACGGACTTTGTCTATTCTTCAGAGATAGATTTACCAAGTTATCAACCAACTTTAGAGCCAAATGAGATGCAAATCAAGAAAATCTTGAAGCAACTCTCTAAGGCTAAGAAGCCAGTTTTGTTAGCTGGTGGTGGGATTAGCTATGCAGAGGCTGCTGCGGAGTTAAATGAATTTGCAGAGCGTTATCAAATTCCTGTTGTGACCAGTCTTTTGGGACAGGGAACAATCGCAACCAGTCATCCGCTATTTTTGGGAATGGGTGGGATGCATGGTTCCTTTGCGGCTAATATTGCGATGACAGAAGCTGATTTTATGATTTCGATTGGTTGTCGTTTTGATGACCGTTTGACTGGTAATCCTAAGACATTTGCGAAGAATGCCAAAGTTGCGCATATTGATATCGATCCAGCAGAGATTGGCAAGATTATCGCTGTTGATATCCCAGTTGTTGGTGATGCGAAAAAGGCCTTGCAGCAGTTGCTAGCGGAGCCAATCGTTCGTAACAATACTGAAAAATGGATTGAAAGTTACCAAAGATAAGAATCGTGTTCGTTCTTATGATAAGAAGGAACGTGTCGTCCAACCACAAGCAGTTATTGAACGCATTGGTGAATTGACTAAGGGTGATGCCATTGTCGTAACTGACGTCGGACAACACCAAATGTGGACAGCTCAATACTATCCATACCAAAACGAGCGTCAACTCGTAACTTCAGGTGGACTAGGAACCATGGGATTCGGAGTTCCTGCAGCCATTGGAGCAAAAATTGCTAATCCAGATAAGGAGGTCGTGCTCTTTGTCGGTGATGGTGGTTTCCAAATGACCAATCAAGAATTGGCTATCTTAAATATCTATAAGATTCCAATCAAGGTCATCATGCTTAATAACCATTCACTTGGGATGGTTCGTCAGTGGCAAGAAGCCTTCTACGATGGTCGAACATCAGAGTCAGTCTTTGATAGCCTTCCTGACTTCCAATTGATGGCTCAAGCCTATGGAATTAAGAATTATAAATTTGATAATCCTGAAACCTTAGGAAAGGATTTGGAAGTCATCTTGGAAGATGTACCAATGTTTATCGAGGTAGATATTTCTCGTAAAGAGCATGTTTTACCGATGGTACCAGCTGGTAAGAGTAATCATGAGATGTTGGGGGTGAAGTTTAATGCGTAGAATGTTAACAGCCAAACTTCAAAACCGGTCAGGAGTTCTCAATCGCTTTTACCGGTGTCTTGTCTAGACGCCAAGTCAATATTGAGAGTATCTCGGTAGGGGCGACAGAAAATCCTAATGTGTCACGGATTACCATTATCATTGATGTTGCATCTCACGATGAAGTGGAGCAAATCATCAAACAACTCAACCGTCAGGTCGACGTGATTCGTGTCCGTGATATCACAGATAAACCGCACCTCGAGCGTGAAGTGATCTTGATAAAGGTCTCAGCGCCTGCGGAGAAGCGAGCAGAAATTTTAGCTATTATCCAGCCTTTCCGTGCAACTGTTGTTGATGTGGCTCCAAGCTCCATTACCGTTCAGATGACTGGGAATGCGGAAAAGAGTGAAGCTTTGATTCGGGTTATTCGACCATACGGTATCAAGAATATCGCTCGGACGGGTGCAACTGGATTTACCCGCGATTAAAAATCCAACCTAAATTTGTTAATCTAGCCTATCAGGCAATAAATAATAGAAAAGAGAGAAAAACTATGGCAGTTCAAATGGAATACGAAAAAGATGTAAAAGTAGCAGCACTTGATGGTAAAAAAATCGCTGTTATCGGTTATGGTTCACAAGGTCATGCTCACGCTCAAAACTTGCGTGATTCAGGTCACGATGTGATCATCGGTGTTCGTCCAGGTAAATCTTTTGATAAGGCAAAAGAAGATGGTTTTGATACTTATACAGTAGCAGAAGCAACTAAATTGGCTGATGTTATCATGATTTTGGCACCAGACGAAATCCAACAAGAATTGTACGAAGCAGAAATTGCTCCAAACTTGGAAGCTGGGAATGCAGTTGGATTTGCGCATGGTTTTAACATCCACTTCGAATTCATCAAAGTTCCTGCAGATGTAGATGTCTTCATGTGTGCTCCTAAAGGACCAGGACACTTGGTACGTCGTACTTACGAAGAAGGCTTTGGTGTTCCAGCACTTTACGCTGTCTACCAAGATGCAACAGGAAATGCTAAAAACATCGCTATGGACTGGTGTAAAGGTGTTGGTGCAGCACGCGTAGGTCTTCTTGAAACAACTTACAAAGAAGAAACCGAAGAAGATTTATTTGGTGAACAAGCAGTTCTTTGTGGTGGTTTGACTGCCCTTATCGAAGCTGGTTTTGAAGTCTTGACTGAAGCTGGATATGCTCCAGAATTGGCTTACTTTGAAGTGCTTCACGAAATGAAACTCATCGTTGACTTGATCTACGAGGGTGGATTCAAGAAAATGCGTCAATCAATTTCTAACACAGCTGAATACGGTGACTACGTGTCAGGTCCACGTGTCATCACTGAACAAGTGAAAGAAAACATGAAAGCTGTTCTTGCTGATATCCAAAATGGTACATTTGCCAACGACTTTGTGAATCGACTACAAAGCTGGACGTCCAAAATTGACTGCCTACCGTGAACAAGCAGCTAACCTTGAAATTGAAAAGGTTGGTGCAGAATTGCGTAAAGCAATGCCATTTGTTGGTAAAAACGACGATGACGCATTCAAAATCTACAACTAATTTTTGAGAATAAAAATAGAAGGCGAGTTGGGGGGTACCTAACCCGCTTTTTATCTTGAAAAAGAATCAAGGAGAAGATTATGCTTAGTGCAAAAGATGTGGTGAAGGCCCACAAGGTTCTGAGTGGTGTCGTAGCCAATACACCGCTTGACTATGATCATTATCTATCAGAAAAAAATACGGTGCTAAAGATTTATCTCAAAAAAAGAAAAATGCTCAACGAGTCCGCTCTTTTAAAATTCGTGGAGCTTATTATGCCATCTCACAATTGACTAAGGAAGAACGTGAACGTGGAGTAGTGTGTGCATCAGCGGGAAATCACGCTCAAGGTGTTGCCTACACTTGTAACGAGATGAAGATTCCTGCAACAATCTTTCATGCCCAATTACAACACCTCAACAGAAAAAATTGGTCAGGTTCGTTTCTTTGGTGGAGATTTTGTAACTATCAAATTGGTAGGAGATACCTTTGATGCTTCGGCTAAAGGCAGCTCAAGACTATACAGTTGCTGAAAATCGTACGTTTATTGATCCCTTTTGATGATCCCTATGTTCAAGCTGGTCAAGGAACAGTAGCTTATGAAATTTTAGAAGAAGCGCGAAAAGAATCCATTGATTTTGATACTGTCTTGGTGCCTGTAGGAGGTGGAGGACTCATTGCAGGAGTTTCTACTTATATAAAGGAAACGAATCCGGCTATTGAAGTTCTGGGTGTAGAAGCCAACGGAGCTCGTTCCATGAAGGCAGCATTTGAGGCTGGAGGTCCGGTTAAACTCAAAGAAATTGATAAGTTTGCAGACGGGATTGCTGTGCAGAAGGTTGGACAATTGACCTATGAAGCAACCCGTAAAAATGTTGAAACGCTTATCGGAGTGGATGAAGGTTTAATCTCTGAGACCTTGATAGATCTTTACTCTAAACAAGGGATTGTTGCTGAGCCTGCCGGTGCTGCTAGTGTGGCGGCCTTGGAAGTACTGTCAGATTATATAAAAGGAAAGACTATTTGTTGTATCATCTCTGGAGGAAATAACGATATCAACCGTATGCCAGAGATGGAAGAGCGTGCCTTGATTTACGATGGAATCAAGCATTACTTTGTGGTAAACTTCCCACAACGTCCAGGTGCTCTTCGTGAGTTTGTAAATGATATCTTAGGACCGAATGACGACATCACACGTTTTGAGTATATTAAACGTGCCAGCAAGGGAACAGGACCAGTCTTAATAGGGATTGCTCTTGCTAACAAGCATGATTATGCGAGCTTGATTCACCGAATGGAGAAATTTGATCCGTCTTATATTAACTTGAATGGGAATGAAACTCTATATAATATGCTTGTTTAATATCCTATAAAATTTTTATCATATCATTTGCCTAACCTATATACGAGTGCTATAATGTAAGTGAAGAAAGGGGGAGATTCCCATGGTTTTACAAGTTTTACTTGTTCTAGTGATTCTAATGCTTATTGTAGGAGCTATGTTAGTGAGCTCTGTTTATGTCGTTCGTCAACAGTCTGTTGCAATTATCGAACGATTTGGTAAGTATCAAAAGTTAAGTAATAGTGGTATTCATCTACGGGCACCATTTGGCATTGACAAAATTGCAGCTCGTGTGCAGCTACGCCTTTTACAAAGTGAGATCGTGGTTGAAACCAAAACCCAAGATAACGTTTTTGTGACTATGAATGTCGCAACTCAGTATCGTGTCAATGAGTTAAACGTTACAGACGCTTACTATAAATTGATGAGACCTGAAGCTCAAATCAAATCTTATATTGAAGATGCATTGCGCTCATCTGTTCCTAAGTTAACTTTGGATGAATTGTTTGAGAAAAAAGATGAAATTGCATTAGAAGTTCAAAAACAAGTAGCTGAAGAAATGTCAACGTATGGGTATATTATCGTTAAGACGCTCATTACCAAAGTTGAGCCGGATGCAGAAGTCAAACAATCAATGAACGAAATTAATGCTGCCCAACGTAAGAGAGTGGCAGCTCAAGAATTGGCTGAAGCAGATAAAAATTAAGATCGTTACAGCGGCAGAAGCTGAGGCAGAAAAAGATCGCCTCCATGGTGTGGGGATCGCAGAGCAGCGGAAAGCAATTGTTGATGGACTTGCTGATTCTATTAAAGAGTTAAAAGGAGCCAATGTCGAATTAACTGAAGAACAAATTATGTCAATCCTATTAACCAATCAGTATTTGGATACATTGAATAATTTTGCAGATAAACAAGGAAATAATACAATATTTCTTGCCAGCAAATCCTAATGGAGTTGAAGATATTCGAACCCATATATTATCAGCTTTGAAAGCTAAATAATTATAATCTTAACGCAATAACTTTTGATTAATATATGTGTTTTTCAATTGACAAATACTATAAAAAAACATATAGAATGAAGTTGCGTAAAAGAAAAAAATAGGAGAATAACATGGCTAAGTCTAACTTTGAAAAAAAGTAGAAGCAGTTGTTAGCTGGGTTCGTGATAAGAAGATCACAGGGTATCGTATTTCTAAAGGAAACGAATGCGCGTGAGATGTCTATCATTGCTTTGGCTCAAGGACGTGCAAAAGTTAAAAACATTTCCTTTGAAACAGCCCTCGGCTTAATTGATTTCTACAATAAAAATCATGAAAAATTTGAAGATTAGTCTTTGGATATAGGCAGGTTCGAAAAGAATCTGCCTTTTCATTTTTGAGAATATAAAAAAGACTGATCTGCAATGGCAGTCTTTTTTTCTTATCGAAGATAGCGTTGTAAAAAAATTCTCTTGTACGTTCTTCTTTTGGGATTTGTAAATAGGATCTTCTGGTTTTGCCTTCTTCTGCAATGACACCCTTATCCATAAAGATGACACGGTGTGATACATCGCGAGCAAATTCCATTTCGTGGGTTACGACGATCATGGTCAAGCCTTCTTGAGCTAAATCTTGCATGATTTTGAGAACTTCACCGACCATTTCAGGGTCAAGGGCTGATGTAGGCTCATCAAAGAGAATGGCATCAGGATTCATGGAAAGTGCACGAGCAATAGCAACACGCTGCTTTTGCCCACCAGAAAGTTGTTTAGGTTTGGCTTGCCAGTAACGTTCTCCCATACCAACTTTTTCAAGGTTCTCTTTAGCAACTTTCTCTGCTTCTGAGCGATCACGTTTGAGTACAGTTGTTTGGGCAACGATTGTATTTTCAAGCACGTTTAGATTTTCAAAGAGGTTGAAGGACTGGAAGACCATTCCTAGTTTTTCTCGATAGTGAGTGAGGTTATATCCTTTTTCGAGGACATTTTCACCGTGATAAAGGATTTTACCTTCAGTTGGTGTTTCAAGTAAGTTGATTGAACGTAGGAAGGTTGATTTACCACTACCGGAACTTCCGATGATAGAAATAACTTCTCCTTTATGGATAGTAAGGGAAATATCTTTTAGGACCTCGTTTTGTCCATAGGATTTTTTGAGGTGTTTGATTTCAAGAATGGGTTGATTCATTATTTCAAATCCTCCGTTTGCATTTGGTTAGCACCTGTAGTGTAGGTATCCATATCCATCCGTTTTTCGATATAGCGTAGGATACGTGTTACTGTAAAGGTGAGGACAAAGTAGATAACTGCGATAATAGTAAAGGTTTGGAAGTACTGGTAAGTCTGTGTTGCTACTGTATTTCCTGAGAAGTAAAGTTCTACAACAGAGATAACATTCAATACAGAAGTATCCTTGATGTTGATGACGAACTCATTACCAGTAGCAGGTAGGATATTTCGAACTACCTGAGGTAAAACAATCTTACGCATGGTTTGATTATGAGTCATACCAAGTGCAGTAGCTGCTTCAAATTGTCCCTTGTCAACAGCTAGGATACCACCACGAACGATTTCGGTCATGTAGGCACCGGTATTGATAGAAACGATAAAGATAGCAGCGAGAGTACGGTCTAGGTTGATTCCGAAAGCCTGGGCAGTTCCATAGTAGATAACCATAGATTGTACAATCATAGGAGTTCCACGGAAAATTTCAATATAGATATTGAGAATCCAACCAACTATATTTTGAATGACGTAGATAAATTGATTTTCAGATTGAGGTGCAGTACGGAAAACACCGATAGCAAGACCAATAACGAGACCTACGATAGTACCGATAATTGAAATTAAAAGTGTGATTCCAGCACCACGCAAGAGTTGTTGCCAGTTTTCAGTTAGAATTTTAGCAACTTGGCTAAAGAAATTACTGCTGTTTTCTTCAGTAGTTGTAGCTTCTACAGGTTGCTCTTTAATCATACGATCCATTAGGGCAACTTGTTCATCTTTAGAGATGGTTTCGATGCTAGCATTGATTTGGCTGATACGTTCGTCATCCTTTACGAAGACCGATAGCGATAGAGGTATCTTCTTCTCCAGTTTTGAAACCAGGTTCAGGCTGAATCATTTTGAACTTTGCATTTGCTGACTCAGCAGTTAGGGCTTCTGGTCGTTCAGAAACATAAGCGTCAATGACCCCAGCTTCAAGAGCTTGACGCATTTGTGCGAAAATCACCCATGGCAGTTTCTTTTCTTAGCGCCTGGAATTTGAGAAATCAAAGTCATAAAGGTAAACACCCTTGTTGAGAAGTGATTTTTGCATCCTTTAAAATCATCTAGTGTTTTAGCGTTTGCATAGGCAGAATCCTTTTTGACTAAAAGTACTGGTTCGCTAGTATAGTAGCTGCTTGAAAATGCAATTTCTTGTTTGCGTTCAGCAGTTGGGCTCATACCTGCGATGATCATATCAATCTTTCCAGAAGTAAGGGCTGGAACAAGTCCTTCCCATTTTGTTTTTACAATGAGCGGTTCTTTCCCTAAATCTTTGGCAATTTTTTTTGCAATTTGAACATCGTAACCGTTAGCATATTGGTTTGTTCCATCAATCTTGACAGCGCCGTTACTGTCGTCATCTTGAGTCCAGTTAAATGGTGCGTAAGCTGCCTCCATACCGATGCGTAAATATTCATCGGCTTGGACCTGGCTAACTAGTCCTAGAGTAAGGGCTAGAGCTAGCAAGGATAGATAAGCATAATTTTTTCATGTTTTCTCCTATTTCTAGTCTAAAAATGGCTCTCTCTATTGTATCGAAAAAGCGGAACTTTTTCAATCTTAGTAAACCCTTACTTGTAAAAAAATGATATAATGAGAAAAAGGTCAAAAGAGGCTATATTATGAAAAAAAGATGGTTAATAGTACTTATATTTACTTGTCTGATAATTGTTCCAAAATTGGTTTTTGCCGTGGATTTTAGCATTCCATCCTATAAGGGAGAACTGTATATTCATGCAGACAATACAGCGGAATTTAGGCAGAAGATAGTTTACCAGTTCGAGGAGGATTTTAATGGCCAAATCGTGGGGATTGGTCGTGCAGGCAAGATGCCTAGTGGATTTGAAATTGTTCCTCAGCCAAAGGTTGAGGCCTTTAAAAATAGTCATAAAATCGAAAATCTTACTAGCGAAGTGACAGAAGAAACGAATGGTTATACTGTTAAAGTCTATAATCCAGGTCAGGAAGGGGACAGGGTCGAAGTGGAACTTACCTGGCAATTGAAAAATCTTCTTTTCCTATATGATGATATCGCTGAATTAAATTGGCAACCCTTAACAGATAGTTCAGAATCTATTGAAAAGTTTGAGTTTCACGTAAGTGGAGAGAAGGGGGCTGAAAAACTCTTTTTTCACACAGGGCAACTCTATAGAGAGGGAAGGATTGAACAGAGTGGTCATGACTATACTATTCGTTTAGACAATCTTCCGTCTAAGCGCGGAGTTGAGTTGCATGCATACTGGCCTCGAACTGATTTTGCTAGCGCTACGGATCAGGAATTGAAAGGGAATCGTTTAGAAGAGTTTAATAAGATAGAAGACTCGATTGTTAGAGAAAAAGAGCAGAGTAAACAACTCGTTACTTGGGTGTTTCCTTCAATACTTTCCATCTCCTTGTTATTGAGTATCTGCTTCTATTTTATTTATAGAAGAAAAACCACTCCTTCAGTCAAATATGCCAAAAATCATCGTCTCTATGAACCGCCGATGGAATTAGAGCCTATGGTTTTATCTGAAGCTGTTTACTCGACCTCCTTGGAGGAAGTGAGTCCTCTAATTAAAGGAACAGGAAAATTCACCTTCAACCAGCTTATTCAGGCTACCTTACTAGATGTAATTGACCGTGGGAATGTCTCTATTATTTCAGAAGGAGATGCAGTTATTTTAAGGTTGGTAAAAGAAGATGGCTTGGCAATCTTTGAGAGAACCTGTCTAAATCTGGCCTTTTCAGGTAAAAAAGAAGTTGCTGTTTCTGATTTGTTTGCGGATTATAAGGTCTCTGAGAGTCTTTACCGTGGAGCAAAAGCTGCTGATGAAAGACGGATTCAAACAAAAGGTCGTAAGCTCAAATCCTCTTTCGAAGAAGCATTGAAAGAGATGCAAGAAGGAGTGAGAAATCGGGTTACCTTCTGGGGACTCCCAGATTATTATCGTCCCCTTGACTAGCGGCGAAAAGGTCTTGCAAGTGAGCATGGGTGTTTCTACTATTTTGCCACTAATCATCGGATTTGGTTTGTTCTTGTACAGTTTGGACGTTCATGGCTATCTTTATCTGCCCTTGCCAATACTTGGCTTAATAGGTTTAGTTTTGGCTGCTTTTCTATTATTGGAAGATTCGACTAGATAATCGTGATGGTGTTCTAAATGAAGTAGGAGCAGAAGTCTATTATCTTTGGACGAGTTTTGAAAATATGTTACGTGAGATTGCACGACTGGATCAGGCTGAATTGGAAAGTATTGTTGTTTGGAATCGTCTATTAGTGTATGCAACTTTGTTTGGATATGCTGACAAGGTTAGCCATTTGATGAAGGTTCACCACATCCAAGTAGAAAATCCAGATATCAATCTCTATGTAGCTTATAGCTGGCACAGTATGTTTTATCATTCAACAGCACAAATGAGCCATTATGCTAGTGTCGCAAATACAGCAAGTACCTTTTCTGTATCATCCGGAAGCGGTAGCTCTGGTGGTGGTTTCTCAGGCGGTGGCGGTGGTGGAAGTGTTGGTGCTTTCTAAAGAAAACTCAACACATGCTTTAAAAGTATGATATAATGGAGGATAGAAAAAGGAGTAATCTATGTATTTTTTTGAAATTTTAAAATCAATCTTTTTTGGTATTGTTGAAGGAATTACGGAATGGTTGCCGATTTCAAGTACTGGTCACTTGATTTTAGCAGAAGAGTTTATCCAGTATAAAGATCAAAATGAAGCCTTCATGTCTATGTTTAACGTAGTCATTCAGCTGGGTGCAATCTTAGCCGTTATGGTTATCTACTTTAACAAGCTTAATCCTTTCAAACCAGGTAAGGATAAAGTTCAAGTTCGTAGAACCTGGCAATTATGGTCCAAAGTTTGTTGCGACCCTACCTCTTCTCCTAGTCTTTAAGTTTGATGATTGGTTTGATACTCACTTCCATAATATGGTTTCAGTAGCCATCATGTTGATTGTTTATGGGGTTGCCTTTATCTATCTTGAAAAACGTAACAAAGCGCAAGCGATTGAGCCAACAGTTACTGAGTTAGACAAATTACCTTACAAAACAGCATTGTATATCGGTCTTTTCCAAGTCTTGGCCCTTCTACCAGGGACTAGCCGTTCAGGTGCAACTATCGTAGGTGGTTTGTTGAATGGGACTAGTCGTTCAGTGGTAACAGAATTTACCTTCTATCTAGGAATTCCAGTTATGTTTGGAGCCAGCGCTTTGAAGATTTTTAAATTTATCAAAGCGGGAGAAGTCTTGAGTTTTGGTCAATTCTTCTTGCTCTTGGTAGCAATGGTAGTGGCTTTTGCAGTCAGCATGGTTGCCATTCGTTTCTTGACCAGCTATGTCAAAAAACACGACTTTACAGTGTTTGGTAAATACCGTATTGTCCTTGGTAGTGTGTTACTACTTTATAGCTTTCGTTCGATTATTTGTATAAGAAAAAAACCTTGAAGGAAGATTCCTTCAAGGTTTTTAAAATCCTGTCACAGTGACTCCCAATAAGCGGACACCCTTGTCTTTATCACTCAGTGTTTCGTAGAGTTGGATAATGCTTTGAGCAATTTCTTCAGAGTCTTGTGTTTGTTGATTCAGTGTTTTTCGTTTTGTCAAAGTAGAAAAGTCAGCATAGCGGATTTTCAAAATGACGATCTTTACCACTTTTTTCCATATTTTTTTGAAGACTAAGAGCAACTTTTTCCGAAAGGAGAGTTAGCTCTTTTTTTAATATCTTCATCTAGACTTAGAATCTTACTGTAAGTTTTTTCTTTACCAATAGACTTACGGATACGATTTGATTTGACGGGAGAGTTATCAATACCTCGAGCTTTACGATAAAGGTCAAAACCGAGTCGTCCGAAACGATCAATGAGAGTGATTTCAGAAATCTCTAAAAGGTCAGTACCCGTAAATACACCCATTTGATGGAGTTTTTCAACTGTTTTCTTGCCCACACCGTGGAATTTAGCGATATCCATTTGTTTGAGAAAATCTTCAGCTTCATCAGGAAGAATGACTGTCAAACCACGAGGCTTTTGATAGTCACTTGCCATTTTAGCTAAAAATTTATTGTATGATACACCAGCAGAAGCTGTTAATTGTAATTCATTCCAGATATCCTGCTGAATTAAACGAGCAATTTTTAACAGCAGATTTGATACCAAGCTTGTTTTCAGTTACATCTAGATAAGCTTCGTCGATACTCATGGGTTCAATTTTATCCGTATATCGTTTAAAAATAGCTCGAATCTGTTGGCCAACAGTAGTATATTTTTCATAGTTCCCAGAAATAAAAATAGCTTGAGGACAGCGTTCATAAGCCTCTTTTGGAACTCATGGCTGAGTGAATGCCGAATGCTCTGGCTTCATAACTACAGGTTGAAACAACACCCCGACCACCTGTTTTTCCTAGGGTCGCTACCAATAATAACGGGTTTGCCTTTAAGTTTAGGATTGTCACGAATTTCTACAGCAGCAAAAAAGGCATCCATGTCAATATGGATAATTTTACGGGATAAATCATTCATCAGTGGAAATATCAGCATGGACTGTCCTTTCTTTGATAGATTTTCTAGCTTTATTATACCCTTTTTCAGAAAAAATAGGAAATAGCTAATTATTTTTTTCAAAAAAACTATAATACAGTTTGTACTAAAATAACAACTGTATTATAAAAGAAAGTGTTGAAAAAAAGTAGTGATTTCACTTGTTGAAATCGTTTACTGTGTGTTATACTGAATATATGAATGTAACAGATTACTGTTACTAGAAAGATAAAAGAGGACATTAACATGGTTGTTAAGACAGTTGTTGAAGCACAGGACATTTTTGACAAAGCCTGGGAAGGCTTTAAAGGTGTTGACTGGAAAGAAAAAGCAAGTGTATCACGCTTTGTACAAGCTAACTACACACCTTATGATGGAGATGAAAGCTTCCTTGCAGGACCAACAGAGCGTTCACTTCACATCAAAAAAATCGTAGAAGAAACTAAAGCACACTACGAAGAAACTCGTTTCCCAATGGACACTCGTCCAACGTCTATCGCTGACATCCCTGCAGGATTCATCGACAAAGAAAACGAAGTTATCTTTGGTATCCAAAATGACGAACTCTTCAAATTGAACTTCATGCCAAAAGGTGGTATCCGTATGGCTGAAACTACTTTGAAAGAAAATGGATACGAGCCAGACCCAGCTGTTCACGAAATTTTCACAAAATATGTAACAACTGTTAACGACGGTATCTTCCGTGCTTACACTTCAAACATCCGTCGTGCTCGCCACGCTCACACTGTAACTGGTCTTCCAGATGCATACTCACGTGGACGTATCATCGGTGTTTATGCGCGTCTTGCTCTTTACGGTGCAGACTACTTGATGCAAGAAAAAGTTAACGATTGGAACTCAATCGAAGAAATCGATGAAGAAACAATCCGTCTTCGTGAAGAAATCAACCTTCAATATCAAGCATTGCAACAAGTTGTACGCTTGGGTGATCTTTACGGAGTTGACGTTCGCAAACCAGCGATGAACGTTAAAGAAGCTATCCAATGGGTAAACATTGCCTTCATGGCTGTCTGCCGTGTTATCAACGGTGCTGCTACATCTCTAGGACGTGTGCCAATCGTATTGGATATCTACGCAGAACGTGACCTTGCTCGTGGTACATTTACTGAATCAGAAATCCAAGAATTTGTTGATGATTTCGTTATGAAACTTCGTACAGTTAAATTTGCTCGTACAAAAGCTTACGACCAATTGTACTCAGGTGACCCAACCTTCATCACAACTTCTATGGCTGGTATGGGTAACGACGGTCGTCACCGTGTTACTAAGATGGACTACCGTTTCTTGAACACTCTTGATAACATCGGTAACTCTCCAGAACCAAACTTGACAGTTCTTTGGACTGACAAATTGCCATACAACTTCCGTCGCTACTGTATGCACATGAGCCACAAACACTCTTCAATCCAATACGAAGGTGTTACAACAATGGCTAAAGATGGATACGGTGAAATGAGCTGTATCTCATGTTGTGTATCTCCACTTGACCCAGAAAACGAAGAACAACGTCACAACATCCAGTACTTCGGTGCTCGCGTTAACGTTCTTAAAGCTCTTCTTACTGGTTTGAACGGTGGTTACGACGATGTTCATAAAGACTACAAAGTATTTGACATCGAACCAATCCGTGACGAAGTTCTTGAATTCGAATCAGTTAAAGCAAACTTTGAAAAATCTCTTGACTGGTTGACTGACACTTACGTAGATGCTTTGAACATCATCCACTACATGACTGATAAGTACAACTACGAAGCTGTTCAAATGGCCTTCTTGCCAACTAAACAACGTGCTAACATGGGATTCGGTATCTGTGGATTTGCTAACACTGTTGATACATTGTCAGCTATCAAGTACGCTACAGTTAAACCAATCCGTGACGAAAATGGCTACATCTACGATTACGAAACAATCGGTGAATACCCACGTTGGGGTGAAGATGACCCACGTTCAAACGAATTGGCAGAATGGTTGATCGAAGCTTACACAACTCGTCTACGTAGCCACAAACTTTACAAAGACGCAGAAGCTACTGTATCACTTTTGACAATCACATCTAACGTTGCTTACTCTAAACAAACTGGTAACTCACCAGTCCACAAAGGTGTATACCTCAACGAAGATGGTTCTGTGAACTTGTCTAAACTTGAATTCTTCTCACCAGGTGCTAACCCATCTAACAAAGCTAAAGGTGGATGGTTGCAAAACTTGAACTCACTTGCTAGCCTTGACTTTGGTTACGCAGCTGATGGTATCTCATTGACAACTCAAGTATCACCTCGCGCACTTGGTAAAACTCGTGACGAACAAGTTGATAACTTGGTAACAATCCTTGATGGTTACTTCGAAAACGGTGGACAACACGTTAACTTGAACGTTATGGACTTGAACGATGTTTACGAAAAGATCATGTCAGGTGAAGACGTAATCGTACGTATCTCTGGATACTGTGTAAACACTAAATACCTCACTCCAGAACAAAAAACTGAATTGACACAACGTGTCTTCCACGAAGTTCTTTCAATGGATGATGCATTGAGCTAAGATTTATAAATAGTAAATCAAAAACCAGTCACTCTGACTGGTTTTTTTGTTATAAAAATTTTTAAAAAAAAATTAGTCAAAATTGGTCAAATCTCTTGACCAAAACTGACCAAAGTGATATACTAAGAACATAAGGATAATGAAAGTCCTTAGAAAACCTTGATTTTAAGGTGATTGTATATACTATCTTAAGATCAAAGTATGGGTAAAACCTAGAAAAGAGGTACAACCTATGGTTAACATTAGTATTTTTAGAAGTCCAATCGAAAAACCTGTATTGGATAAAGAAAAACCTGAAATTATACGTAGAGTAGCAAATAGCTAGTCTAAATTTTTTAGAAACAAAGGTCAGAGAAAGTCAAATTATTTTGACTAAAGTAAATTTGAAAACAAACGAGGTATGAAATATGAATAACAACTTTAATAACTTTAACAACATGGATGATTTATTTAACCAATTAATGGGTGGTATGCGTGGATATAGTTCAGAAAACCGTCGTTACTTGATTAACGGTCGTGAAGTAACGCCTGAAGAATTCGCTATTTACCGTCAAACTGGTCAACTTCCAAGCGAAGGAAGTGAACAAGCTCAGTACGTTCAAGGTAAAGGTATGAAACAAGATGGGATTCTTGCAAAACTTGGACGTAACTTAACAGCAGAAGCACGTGAAGGTAAGTTAGATCCAGTTATTGGACGTAATAAGGAGATTCAAGAAACTTCTGAAATTCTTTCTCGTCGCACAAAGAATAATCCAGTTCTCGTCGGTGATGCTGGTGTCGGTAAAACGGCTGTAGTTGAAGGGCTTGCACAAGCAATTGTGAATGGAGACGTTCCAGCAGCAATCAAGAACAAAGAAATCATTTCAATTGATATTTCTGGACTTGAAGCTGGTACTCAATACCGTGGTAGCTTTGAAGAAAACATTCAAAACTTGGTAAACGAGGTTAAAGAAGCTGGAAATATTATCCTCTTCTTCGATGAAATCCACCAAATCCTTGGTGCAGGTAGCACAGGTGATGGTCAAGGATCTAAAGGACTTGCTGATATCTTGAAACCAGCTCTTTCACGTGGGGAATTGACAGTGATTGGTGCAACAACTCAAGATGAATATCGCAACACTATTTTGAAAAATGCTGCTCTAGCTCGTCGTTTCAACGAGGTGAAGGTTAATGCTCCATCTGCTGAAGATACTTTCAAGATTCTCCAAGGGATCCGTGATCTTTATCAACAACACCACAATGTTATTTTGCCAGATGAAGTCTTGAAAGCTGCCGTTGATTACTCTGTTCAATATATTCCACAACGTAGCTTGCCAGATAAGGCTATTGATCTTGTCGATGTGACCGCTGCTCACTTGGCAGCACAACACCCAGTGACAGATGTACATGCAGTTGAGCACGAAATTCAAGCGGAAAAAGCTAAACAAGAAGAAGCTGCTGCAAAAGAAGATTACGAAGCAGCTCTAAATGCAAAAGTTCGTATCGAAGAACTTGAAAAGCAAATTGCTAACCATACAGAAGATCACAAGGTTACAGCGACTGTAAATGACGTAGCTGATTCTGTAGAACGTATGACTGGTATCCCAGTATCACAAATGGGTGCAACCGATATCGAACGATTGAAAGATATGGGTCACCGTTTGCAAACGAAAGTTATTGGTCAAGACAAGGCTGTTGAGGCAGTAGCAAAAGCTATCCGTCGTAACCGTGCTGGTTTGATGAAGGTAACCGTCCAATCGGTAGCTTCCTCTTTGTAGGTCCTACTGGTGTTGGTAAGACTGAGTTGGCCAAACAATTGGCTCTTGATATGTTCGGAACGAAAGATGCCATCATCCGTTTGGACATGTCAGAATATAGCGACCGTACAGCCGTATCTAAATTGATTGGTACAACTGCAGGTTATGTTGGTTACGATGACAACAACAATACCTTGACAGAACGCGTTCGTCGCAATCCATACTCAATCGTACTTTTGGATGAGATTGAAAAGGCTGACCCTCAAGTCATCACCCTTCTCCTCCAAGTCTTGGATGATGGTCGTTTGACAGATGGTCAAGGTAACACTGTCAACTTCAAGAATACGGTGATTATCGCAACTTCAAACGCAGGCTTTGGTTACGAAGCTAACTTGACAGAAGATGCTGATAAACCAGAACTCATGGATCGTTTGAAACCATACTTCCGTCCAGAATTCTTGAACCGTTTCAACGCTGTGATTGAATTCTCACACTTGAGCAAAGAAGATCTTTCTAAGATTGTAGACCTTATGTTGGTTGAAGTTAACAAGACGCTTTCTAAGAAAGACATTGACTTGGTAGTGAGCGAAGCTGCTAAAGAATACATGACTGAAGAAGGCTACGATGAAGTCATGGGTGTTCGTCCACTCCGTCGTGTGGTTGAACAACAAATCCGTGACAAAGTCACAGACTTCCACTTGGATAACCTTGATGCTAAACACCTAGAAGCTGACATGGAAGATGGTGTTTTGGTCATTCGTGAAAAAGCCTAAATCAAGATTTAGAAAATAAAAAAAGGAACCAGTTCAAAAGCTGGTTTCTTTTTTTATTATTAGATGACATGACGTTCAAAGGCATCGTCTGAGATTCCTTGTTGGAGAATCAATTTTGCCCATTCTTTAGCTGAAAATAGGCTGTGATCCTTGTAGTTTCCGCAAGATTCAATAGTTGTTCCTGGGACATCTTCCCAAGTTGTTGTTTCAGCGATTTCCTTCAGTGAATCCTTGATGACAGCTGCGATTTCAGCGCTAGAATGACGTCCCCACATAATCATATGGAACCCTGTACGACAACCAAATGGTGAACAATCGATCATACCGTCGATGCGAGTACGGATTAGCTTAGCCAAGAGGTGCTCAATAGTATGAAGTCCAGCAGTAGGGATAGAGTCCTCATTTGGTTGAACCAAGCGGATATCAAAGTTAGAAATGATATCTCCTTTCGGTCCAGTCTCTTCTCCAATCAAGCGGACATAAGGAGCTTTTACAATCGTATGATCTAGTTCAAAACTTTCAACAATAACTTCTTTTGACATGGTATTTCCTTCAACTTTCTTCTTTCATTATATCATAAAGCTATAGTTGATAAATGTCAATGATAGAAATTTTCCTAAAAAGATTTTCATATTAGAAAATAGAGGAAGAAAAATATTTTCAAATCAATTTGAAAAATTCTGAAAATTGTATTGACACATGGCTGAAAAGGGACTATAATGTATAAAAAGTCAAAAAGGAGTTTATTATGAAATTTTCAAAAGTAATGGCCCTAGCAGGAGTGACTCTGTTAGCGTCAGGTGTTTTGGCAGCTTGTTCAGGTTCAGGCTCTAGTGCAAAAGGTGAGAAAACTTTTTCTTACGTTTATGAAACAGATCCAGACAGCCTCAACTATCTGACAACAGGTAAGGCTGCAGTTGCGAATATCACAAGTAATGTTGTTGACGGTTTGATGGAGAATGACCGTTACGGGAACTTCGTGCCATCTATGGCAGAAGACTGGTCAGTATCTCAAGATGGTTTGACTTACACTTATACAATCCGTAAAGATGCTAAGTGGTACACTTCTGAAGGTGAAGAGTATGCACCTGTTAAAGCTCAAGACTTTGTAACAGGTCTTAAATATGCAGCTGATAATAAGTCAGAGGCCCTTTATCTTGTTCAAGAATCCATTAAAGGTCTTGACGCTTATGTCAAAGGTGAAGTAAAAGACTTCTCAGAAGTTGGAATCAAGGCAATTGATGATCAAACTGTTCAATACACTTTGAATAAACCAGAAAGCTTCTGGAACTCTAAGACAACCATGGGTATTCTTGCACCAGTCAATGAAGAATTCCTTACTTCTAAAGGAAGTGACTTTGCCAAAGCAACTGATCCAAGCAGTATTCTTTACAACGGTCCTTTCTTGTTGAAATCATTGGTAGCAAAATCTTCAGTAGAATTTGAAAAGAATCCAAACTACTGGGATAAGGACAATGTTCATATTGATAAAGTAAAACTATCATTCTGGGATGGTCAAGATACAGGCAAACTTGCAGACACCTTTAAGGATGGTGGCTTCTCAATGGCTCGTCTCTTCCCAACAAGTGCAGGATATCCTGAACTTGAAAAAGAGTTTAAGGATAACATCGTTTATACACCACAAGATTCTGCTACTTTCTTAGTTGGGACAAATATTGACCGTCAGTCTTACAAGTACACTTCTAAGACTACAGATGAGCAAAAGACATCAACTAAAAAAGCTCTCCTAAACAAAGACTTCCGTCAAGCCATCGCCTTTGGTTTTGATAGAACTGCTTATGCTTCTCAAGTAAATGGAGAAAGTGGAGCAAGCAAACTTCTTCGTAACTTGTTCGTACCACCAGCTTTCGTACAAGCTGATGGTAAAAACTTTGGTGACTTAGTTAAAGAAAAATTGGTAACCTATGGTGACGAGTGGAAAGATGTCAATCTAGACGACGCTCAAGATGGTCTATACAATCCTGAAAAAGCGAAAGCAGAATTTGCTAAAGCTAAGACAGCTCTCCAAGCAGAAGGCGTTCAATTCCCAATCCACTTGGATATGCCAGTCGACCAGACTAATACTACTAAAGTTCAACGTGTTCAATCATTGAAACAATCGCTTGAAGCAACGTTAGGAACTGACAATGTTGTTATTGACATTCAACAACTTCAAAAAGATGAAGTTCTTAATGTTACCTACTTTGCTGAAACAGCTGCTGGAGAAGATTGGGATCTCTCAGATAACGTTGGATGGTCTCCAGACTACATTGACCCATCTACTTACCTTGATATCATCAAACCATCGGTTGGTGAAAATACTAAGACTTATCTAGGATTTGATGCTGGTACAAACAACGCTGCTGCCAAACAAGTTGGTTTGGAAGATTACGAAAAGATGGTTGTTGAAGCTGACAATGAAGTCACAGATGTTTCAAAACGTTATGATAAATATGCCGCTGCCCAAGCTTGGTTGACAGATAGCGCTTTGATTATTCCAACAACTTCTCAAACTGGACGTCCAATGTTGTCTAAGATGGTACCATTCACCCTTCCATTTGCATACTCAGGTAACAAGGGTATGAGTGAAGCCCTCTTGTACAAGTACCTTGAACTTCAAGATAAACCAGTGACTGCTGATGAATATCAAAAAGCTCAAGATAAATGGAAGAAAGAAAAAGAAGAATCTAATAAAAAAGCGCAAGAAGATCTTGCAAACCATGTAAAATAAAAGAAGGTGGAGTTAGTAATTAACTCCACTTTTTCATTAATAAAAGACCTAGGAAGATGTTTCCTAGGTCTTTTAAGATTATTGTTGTCCTTGAGGATTTTGATTTTGATTTGTATTTGGAACAGTTTGGTTTGTCCATTATTTGGGCTAGTAGTTTCAGCTACTGTAGTTTGATTTTCGGTTGTTGTAGTAGGAGCTTCTGTAGTAGCTTGTTGGGTTGTTTGAGGGATCCAGTTACTACGAGCGCCGACTTTGAAAACATACTCACCATTACGATACAGACCTTCAGGCATTGTCCAATCACCTGGGTGATCATCCTCGGAAAGGTACTCCATCATTGATCGGTAGATGTTGGCCGCTACTCTAAATCCATCTCCTTCGATTGGAGTGAGGCGATTTGAATAACCTGTCCAAACAGCCATTGAATATTTGCGGGTATATCCTACAAACATTTCATCAGGTGCGACATAATCGTATCTCTTAATGTAATTTTCAATTTCATCATCTGTATAGTTAGATGTACCCGTCTTACCTGCTTGAGGTAACCAAGACATATAGGCACCACGACCAGTTCCGTAGGTTAATACGGTTTTCATCATTTCTGTCATCATATAGGCAGTAGTCTCCTTCATGGCACGTGAGCCAGGGATCAGAGTACTCTTTTGAACTACCGTCACTAAAGACAATCTTGTTGATATACATTGGTTTATGGTAGATACCACCGTTAGCAAAAGCAGCGTAAGCAGCAGCCATTTTCTCACTACTTGCTCCGTACTTTTTGTTTGACTCAGTCGTGTTACTTGAAATAGCGTTGGCATAGTGCATATCCGGATAGTCAATACCTAAACCATTCAAGAAAGTCTTGGCTTTGTCTAAACCAACCTTTTCAAGTGTTTCAACGGCAGGTACGTTACGCGATTGTTGGATTGCATATTGTAGTGTGATGTTTCCATAGTATGCTTTATCCCAGTTATAAACAGGAATATCTGTTCCAGGATAGTTATAAGGGGCATCTTTTATGATTGCTGCGGTAGAGTCGTAAATTCCGTATTCAAGTGCAGGTGCATAATCTGTGATTGGTTTCATAGTAGAACCCCAGTCACGGTTGGTTTCAACGGCCTGATTGAGTCCGAAGGATACATTGCTTGACTGGTGTCTTGAACCAAGCTGAGCAATAACTTTACCATTTGTAACGTCTACGATAGTAGAAGCTGCTTGAAGTTCATCATCCGGATAATAAACATACTCATCTGTGTTGTATATATCCCAAAGACGCTTTTGAACGTCTTGGTCTACGTTAGTGTAGACATCCATTCCGGTAGTTAAAAGGTTGTAGCCTGTCTCTGTTTCAACTTGTTCAATCACTTCTTTGAGGTAATTGTCTAAGTATGGAGGATAGGAGTTGCTTCCTTTAAGACTTTGTAAACCATCAGTGATAGGTGTATTTATAGCTGTTTCATATTGTTCAGCTGTTAAATAACCTTGCTTTTGCATCTCTGATAGGACTAGATTACGACGTTCTGTTGCTTCTTCTGGATGAGAATAAGGATCGTATTGGTAGGTGCCTGTGGCATTCCGGCTAGAAGAGCAAGTTGTGGAATTGATAGGTCTTTTAAATCTTTACCATAGTAACTTTGAGCTGCAGTTTGCATACCATAGTTACCATTTGACATGTATACCTTATTGATGTAATATGTCAAAATTTCTTGTTTAGTTGCAGTTCTTTCTAACTGAATAGCTAGCCAAGCTTCTTGGGCTTTACGTGAGATTGTTTGGTCTGACGAAGAAGTTGAAAAGTAAGTTAATTTTATCAACTGTTGCGTCAAGGTTGAACCACCTTGGAGGCCACCTCTACTAGTTAAGTTTCGCAGGAAAGCTCCAGCTATTCGAATGCTATCGATTCCTCTATGGTTAAAAAAACGGTGATCTTCGATAGAGACAATTGCATTGACTAGTTCAATAGGAATTTCATTGCTTTGAGCATTGACACGACGCTCGGCTCCTAAGTCAGCAATCAATTCGTTTTTACTGTCGTAAATTTTACTTGAAGTTGTTGCGACAAGTTTGCTTTCAGAAAGTTCTGGTGCTTTAGATACATAGTAGAAGAAGACACTTCCACCAATCAATATTGCAGCAATAAAGGCTGCTAAAAATCCAATTCCTAGATATTTAGCAATGCGCCAGATAAGTTGTTTGTTCATATTGTTTTACCACCTAGTAAATGTTGTTTGACGATATCGAGATAAGGTATTTGAGGGAAGGCTTGTTGTTCAATCACATAACCATGCTCTCGAATATAATCAAGCGGCATTGATTTTTTCCCCATATCCTGTTGAAAAAAACGGATAAGGTCAATCGCCGGTAATAAATATGTTTCTTGATAAGAAGAAAAATGGATTAGGACGAAGCAAATCCCCTTTTGTTCAAGAACCTGTTCCATATGCTGAATCTGATGAGAATGGAAGTTCTTCATCGGGAAAGCATTTTTTTGTCTGGTTTCCTTTGCTTCGAAATCAATGTAAAATCCTTCATAAACACCCGAGTAGTCAGTGGTTGAGGCCTGTCTAAAAATAGGCTTCAACAATTTTAGCCCGACTCCGTTGAGGGATAGTCGACCCGAACAATCTGAACTGGGGTTGGCTTTTTTTGTGAATGACTGCTATTCCATGTGATAGATAGTAGTCATTGGTAGCATTAATCATCTTTTCAAAGCTCATACCTCGATTTGCGAAATTTTTAGTTTGAGATAGAGAAGTTTTTGCTTGGTTTAGATGAAAGTTTATGTGGATAGTTGACCATAGTCCTCCTTATTGGTACAATAACATCACTCTATTATACCACAAAGGTTTTCAGAAAGGGTGAAAAAATGCATACAGCCTTGGTTTTGGGATACTCAGCTTTTGATTTAGGAGTGTTTAATGAAAAGGATATTCGCTTAAAAATTATCAAAAAAGCCATTCGAAGAGATTTGGAAAAGATTGGCTGAGGAAGGGTTGCAAATGGCTAGTGTTTACAGGGTTCTCTTGGTTTTTGAACATTGGGTTTTTAGAAGTCGCCAAAGGAAATGAAAGATGACTATGGATTTCCAACTAGCGACTATTTTTGATTTTGAAACACATGGATCGAATTGGAATGAAGCAAATCAGATCAAATTGAGTGATTTTAAACAGGTCGATTTTATCAAGTATGCCTATCCGGCTTATGAGCATAAAGGTCAATTGAGAGATTACCAGATTTTTTTTACTTGAAAAATACAGATGGAGCCTATCTTTTTTTATGATCAAGAAAAACGAAACAAAACTGAGATTTTTTTACGAACTGATGAAAAAGAAAGACAACTATATTACAAAAAGATTAACATTTGAGGATTTAAACGAAATAGCCGAAAAATTTTTTTCCGAAAAATTGAGGCTTTGACCTTGCTTTTTTTGTTTGCCTTTTTTTATAATAATACTAGTAACTGAGAATGGAGAGAGACATGGCAAGTATTATTTTTTTACAGCAAAGGATATTTTTTTGAGCAGGATTTCGGAAGAGAAGTACGTGGATACAGTAAAGCAGAGGTAGATGAATTCTTAGATGACGTTATCAAGGATTATGAAACTTATGCAGCGTTGGTTAAATCATTGCGCTTGGAAAGTCGCAGAATTGAAAGAACAATTGGCGAACAAAACCTCAAGTGGAACCTGTATCTGTAACGTCTGAGCCTGCTGAGCTTGGAAGTACGACTTCTATGACTAAACTTTGATATCTTTGAAACGCTTTGAATCGTCTTGAAAAAGAAGTATTTGGCAAAACAAATCGTAGAAAATTCTGATTTCTAAGAATCATACAGTTGTGCAATTTTTGGATAATCGCGTGGAGAGTTTATCTTTTCATGAGGAAAGTCCATGCTAGCACAGGCTGTGATGCCTGTAGTGTTTGTGCTAGGCGAAACCATAAGCCTAGGGACGAGAAATCGTTACGGCGAGTGAATAGACTAAGTTTTCGGATATGTTTTAGTAGCTCTGAAAGTGCCACAGTGACGAAGTCTCTCTGGAAACAGAGAGAGTGGAACGCGGTAAACCCCTCAAGCTAGCAACCCAAATTTTGGTCGGGGCATGGAGTGCGCGGAAACGAACGTAGTACTCTGACTGCTAGCAGCTTATAGCTGTTAGCGGTAGACAGATGATTATCGAAAGAAGTGGTCCTAGTCACTTCTGGAACAAAACATGGCTTATAGAAAATTGCATATAGGTTGGGGCTGAGAAATTTTTCTCAACCTCATTTTTTTAAAAGGTGAACAAGAGAAAGGTCTTTAAAGACTGACATGAAACAAACATTTAACTTTAATAGCGACTGCTGCAGCAGGGTTTAGAAGCTGTGGTGGGGCGTGAAGTACGAGAACTAGGCTATGATTGCCAAGTTGAAAATGGTCGCGTTCGCTTTGAAGGAGATGTAAAGACAATTATTGAAACCAATTTGTGGCTACGAGCTGCAGACAGGATTAAGATTGTTGTTGGGACTTTTCCCTGCAAAAAAACATTTGAAGAACTTTTTCAAGGGAGTTTTTGCCTTTAGATTGGGAAAAACTATCTACCACTTGGAGCGCGTTTTCCAATTTCAAAGGCTAAGTGTGTCAAATCAAAACTTCATAATGAACCTAGTGTTCAAGCTATTTCTAAAGAAAGGCAGTTGTCAAGAAATTGCAAAAACATTATGCTCGACCAGAAGGGTGTCCCTCTGATGGAAAAATGGTCCAGAGTTTAAAAATAGAGGTTTCAATTCTTAAAGATGTTGCGACTGTCATGATTGATACAAGTGGCTCTAGTCTTTTTCAAACGAGGTTACCGTACTGAAAAAGGGTGGTGCTCCTATTAAAGAGAACATGGCAGCAGCAATTTCTGCAATTATCAAACTGGTATCCAGATAAACCTTTGATTGATCCAACCTGTGGTTCAGGAACCTTCTGTATTGAGGCAGCTATGATTGCTCGTAATATGGCACCAGGCTTACGCCGTTCCTTTGCCTTTTCGAAGAATGGAATTGGGTTAGTGATCGTTTGATTCAGGAGATTCGTACGGAAGCTAGCAAGAAGATTAATCGTGAGATTGAGCTAGACATCATGGGCTGTGATATCGATGGCCGCATGGTGGAAATTGCTAAGGCAAATGCTCAGGCTGCAGGGGGTTTCTGAGGATATCCACTTTAAGCAGATGCGCGTGCAGGATTTGCGTACAGATAAGATTAATGGAGTTATTATCTCTAATCCCACCATATGGGGAACGTTTGTCAGATGATGCAGGAGTAACTAAGCTCTATGCTGAGATGGGAGAGGTATTTTGAACCACTCAAAACTTGGAGTAAAGTTTATCCTGACCAGTGATGAAGCTTTTTGAAAGCAAATATGGTAGTCAGGCGGATAAAAAAACGAAAACTCTATAATGGTACTTTGAAAGTTGATTTATATCAATATTTTTGGTCAACGAGTGAAAAAGACAAGATGTCAGATTAGAAAGGAGATGCCATGAGTAAGAAAAAAAGACGCAAATCGCCATCAGAACCGGGTGAGCTCCCAAGAACCTCAGTTTGAATTTTGAAGAAGCTAAAGGATTTAACGGTTGGGTCAGGTTATTCGTAAGAACGAAGAAAGTTGAAGCAGGTGTGACTCCAGATGATACCATCTTAGATAAATATATCAAACAACACCGTGAAGAAATCGAAGCAGACAAATTTGAAAACATTCAGACGAAAGAAAAGAGGAGCTACTCAAAGCTTTAGATGATATGATCCAAGAAGTGCAGAGAAACGATTGAAGAAGAGAAATGTTAAGTCCGAGTAGGAAGCAAAGTGCTCTTGAATCAGAGAAAGTCTTGCTGAAGAAGAGGGAAGAAGAAGGTCCAGAGTTCTCCTCCCACCACTAGAAGAAACCTTGAGTTATGGATAAAAAAACCTAGTGGAAAATGCTGAAGTCAGAACCTCCAAGTTCAGTGAGTTTGATGAGGAAAATGCAAGAGCAACTTCAAACCCTGTCTCGCTCTGCTCAAGCAGATGATGAACCACAGAACAAAAAAAGATATGGGTCAATCTTTGTCAGCCATGTATTTTAGCTATTCCTCTTGATTTTTGGAGGTGGCTACTACGTTTATCGTCAGATTACTCGTTCTTCTCAAGAAACTTCAGTCTCAGTCATCTGATGCAGGTTTGGTAAGCAATCAGTCAGTCTATGATCAATTTAATACGTCTCTACGACACGTTTTTATACTGATGAAAAACAAAACGGCTCTTAAAAAAATAGTCAGTTTAGTCAACTGAATCAATTGAAAGAACTTTCTAGATAAACTTGAAGGAGCGAGAGAACATACTCTAGCCAAAATCAAAAATATGATAGTCTAGAAACACAAATCAAAGGCTAGTCCAAGATGTGAACTGCTCAGTTTGAAACTCCAGCTATTACAGATGGTGTCTCTGGATACAAATGCTAAAAATTAAAGCAGATGCTAAATTTACGGAAAGTTAAGACTGGTAATACAGAAATTGATAAACTGCTAGATAAAGGCAATTAGCCTTGGTAAGAGCCAACTATCAAGTACAACAACGTCTCAACAACAGCCTCGACAACAGCAGTCGAAACCAGGAAGCGTCAAAGCTCAACAACAGAAAGCTAGTCCATCTACTTCAACAAGTGATACTGCTGGGCATCAATATCCTAATAGTGGATTGTCAAGCGAAGGCGTTAATTTACAAAGAAGTGTCAGCCGAGTACCGTATAATCAATCTGCTGTAAACGATAGTAGTAATCCTGCTTGGGAATTTACGGATGGTGTTCTGGAGCAAATCCTTGCGACCTCACGTGCGCGTGGCTACATCACGGGTAACCAATACATTTTGGAACCTGTGAATATTGTTAATGGCAATGGATATTACAATCTGTATAAACCAGATGGAACTTATCTCTTTACTCTTAAACTGTAAGACAGGATACTTTTGTAGGAAATGGATCTGGACATGCGGATGACTTAGACTACTAGTCAAATTGTTACAAAATTCTTTCTTTTCACAGATAAACATGATAAAATAAAACATATTAAATAAGAGGAGTGTCACATGACAAAAGCTAACTTTGGTGTCGTAGGTATGGCCGTAATGGGTCGTAACCTTGCCCTTAATATTGAATCTCGTGGTTACACAGTTGCTATCTACAACCGTAGTAAAGAAAAAAACAGAAGATGTTGATTGCTTGCCATCCTGAAAAAGAAACTTTGTGCCAAGCTATGATATTGAAAGCTTTTCGTAAACTCAATTGAAAAAAACCACGTCGTATCATGCTCATGGTTCAAGCAGGACCTGGTACAGATGCAACGATCCAAGCCCTTCTTCCACACTTGGATAAAGGCGATATCTTGATTGACGGAGGAAATACTTTCTATAAAGATACCATCCGTCGTAACGAAGAATTGGCGAACTCTGGTATCAACTTTATTGGTACTGGTGTTTCTGGTGGTGAAAAAGGTGCCCTTGAAGGTCCTTCTATCATGCCTGGTGGACAAAAAGAAGCTTATGAATTGGTAGCAGATGTTCTTGAAGAAATCTCAGCTAAAAGCACCAGAAGATGGTAAAACCATGTGTGACTTACATCGGTCCTGATGGAGCTGGTCACTATGTGAAAATGGTCCACAATGGTATTGAGTACGGTGATATGCAATTGATTGCAGAAAGCTACGACTTGATGCAACACTTGCTTGGCCTTTCAGCTCAAGATATGGCTGAAATCTTTACTGAGTGGAACAAAGGCGAATTAGACAGCTACTTGATCGAAATCACTGCGGATATCCTTGGACGCAAAGACGACGAAGGTCAAGATGGACCAATCGTAGACTACATTCTTGATGCTGCAGGTAACAAAGGAACTGGTAAATGGACTAGCCAATCAGCGCTTGACCTTGGTGTGCCATTGTCACTCATTACTGAGTCAGTATTTGCGCGTTACATCTCTACTTACAAAGAAGAGCGTGTACATGCTAGCAAGGTGCTTCCAAAACCAGCTGCTTTCAAATTTGAAGGAGATAAGGCTGAGTTGATTGAAAAAATCCGCCAAGCCCTTTACTTCTCAAAAATCATCTCATACGCACAAGGTTTTGCTCAATTGCGTGTAGCTTCTAAAGAAAACAACTGGAACTTGCCGTTTGCAGATATCGCTTCTATCTGGCGTGATGGATGTATCATCCGTTCACGTTTCTTGCAAAAGATCACAGATGCATACAACCGTGATGCAGATCTTGCCAACCTTCTTTTGGATGAGTACTTCTTGGACGTAACTGCTAAGTACCAACAATCAGTTCGTGATATCGTAGCTCTTGCTGTTCAAGCAGGTGTACCAGTACCAACCTTCTCAGCTGCCATCACTTACTTTGATAGCTACCGTTCAGCTGACCTTCCAGCAAACTTGATCCAAGCACAACGTGATTACTTTGGTGCCCACACATACCAACGTAAAGACAAAGAAGGAACATTCCACTACTCTTGGTATGACGAAAAATAAGTAGGTCAGCCATGGGGAAACGGATTTTATTACTTGAGAAAGAAAGAAATCTAGCTCATTTTTTAAGTCTGGAACTCCAAAAAGAGCAATACCGAGTTGATCAGGTAGAAGAGGGTCAAAAAGCCCTCTCCATGGCTCTTCAGACAGACTATGACTTTGATTTTTACTGAATGCTCATCTAGGGGATATGACAGCCCAGGGATTTTGCAGAACAGTTGAGTCGGACTAAAGCCAGCTTCGGTTATCATGAGTCTTGGATCATCGAGAAGAATTGCAAGACCAACTTGAAATCAATCCAGCGTTTCGCTGTTTCATATATCTATAAAGCCAGTCATTATTGATGATTTGGTGAGCTCGTATTTGCAGCAATTTTTCCGAGGTCGGGATTTTATCGACCAACACTGTAGTCAGATGAAGGTTCCGACATCCTATCGCAAATCTGCGTATGGACGTTGAAACATCATACGGTCTATCGTGGTGATGAAATGATTGCTCTCACTCGTCGTGAATATGATCTCTTAGCTACACTCATGGGCAGTAAGAAAGTCTTAACTCGTGAACAATTGCTAGAGAGTGTCTGGAAGTATGAAAGTGCTACAGAAACCAATATCGTAGATGTCTATATCCGATATCTACGGAGCAAGATTGATGTCAAAGGTCAAAAGAGCTACATCAAAACAGTGCGTGGTGTTGGTTATACCATGCAGGAATAGAAAGCAGTTGCAGTTATGTAACTGCTTTTTTGATCTTTAAATAAACGAATATCTTTATCGAAAATTTCATGAGGCTTGGTCTGTGCTGTCTATCAGTTTATTTGTTGAACAAATTGGTCAGTCTTAACTTCAAGTTCAAAAGCAAACTTTTGAGTAGATTCTTGTTGGTTTTGAAATTTAATATATTGATAAAAACAAAAACATTTGCTATAATCGTTTTGGAGGATAGTAAAATGAAATTTTTGAAAAAAATGATGCAAGTCGGTCTAGCAGTCTTCTTATTTGGTCTGTTAGCAACTAGTACAGTATTTGCGGATGATGCTGATTCAGAAGGCTGGCAATTTGTCCAAGAAAATGGTAGAACCTACTACAAGAAGGGGGAACTCAAAGAAACTTACTGGCGAGTGATTGATGGTAAGTACTATTATTTTGATCCTTTATCTGGAGAGATGGTTGTCGGCTGGCAATATATCCCGTTTCCATCTAAAGGTAGTACAATTGGTCCTTACCCAAATGGTATCAGATTAGAAGGTTCCCCAATGCCAGAATGGTACTACTTTGACAAAAATGGAGTGCTACAAGAGTTTGTTGGTTGGAAAGCATTAGAGATTAAAACTAAAGACAGTGTTGGAAGAAAGTATGGGGAAAAACGTACAAATCCGGAAGATAAAGAAGAGAAGAGTTTTTACACGAACTATTACTTTAATCAAAATCATTCTTTAGAGACAGGTTGGCTTTATGACCAGTCTAATTGGTATTATCTAGCTAAAACGGAAATTAATGGAGAAAACTATATTGGTGGTGAAAGACGTGCAGGCTGGATAAACGATGATTCAACTTGGTACTATCTAGATCCAACAACTGGTATTATGCAAACTGGTTGGCAATATCTTGGTAACAAGTGGTACTACCTCCGTTCATCAGGAGCTATGGCAACTGGCTGGTATCAAGAAGGCTCAACTTGGTATTATCTAGATGCTCAAAATGGCGATATGAAAACAGGCTGGCAATATCTTGGTAACAAGTGGTACTATCTCCGTTCATCGGGAGCCATGGCAACTGGTTGGGTGAAAGATGGTTCAACTTGGTACTATCTAGATCCTACTAATGGAGACATGAAAACAGGTTGGATAAAAGTAGGAGAAAACTGGTATTATCTTAATTCCTCTGGAGCAATGGTTACAGGTAGCCAAACTATCGATGGTAAAGTTTATAATTTCGCCTCATCTGGTGAGTGGATTTAATATTGGAGGGGTATATACATGAAAATTTTGAAAAAAATGATGCAAGTTGGACTAACAACATTTTTCTTTGGTTTGCTAGCTACAAATACTGTATTTGCGGATACCACAGGTGGACAGTTTGTTGATAAGGATAATAGAAAATATTATGTAAAAGATGATCATAAAGCAATCTATTGGCATAAAATAGACGGTAAGACTTACTATTTTGGTGATAGAGGAGAAATGGTAGTTGGATGGCAATACTTAGAAATTCCTGGAACAGGTTATCGTGATAATTTATTAGATAACCAACCAGTTAAGGAAATCGGACTCCAACAAAAATGGTATTATTTTAGCTCAGATGGTGCTTTGCTAGAACAAACAGATAAACAAGTACTAGAGGCAAAAACGTCTGAAAATACAGGAAAAGTATACGGTGAACAATATACTCCTTCTTCTGAAAAGAGAACTTATTATTTTGATAATCATTATGCTGTAAAGACAGGTTGGATTTATGAGGACGGCAATTGGTATTATTTAAATAAGCTAGGAATTTCTGACGATGATTCTTACAATCCACTACCAATTGGTGAAGTTGCTAAGGGTTGGACTCAAGATTTCCATGTTACTTTTGGCATTGATATAAGCAAACCTGCTCCATGGTATTATCTAGACCCAGAAACCGGTATCATGCAAACTGGTTGGCAATATCTAGGTAACAAGTGGTACTATCTTCGTTCATCAGGAGCTATGGCAACTGGCTGGTACCAAGAAGGTTCCACTTGGTATTATCTTGATGCTGAAAATGGGGATATGAAGACAGGTTGGGCTTCTATCAATGGCTATTGGTACTACCTCCGTTCATCAGGAGCTATGGCGACAGGTTGGCTTCAAGATGGCTCAACTTGGTACTACCTAAACGCAAGTAATGGCGATATGAAGACAGGCTGGTTCCAAGTTAATGGTAAATGGTACTATGCCTATAGTTCAGGTGCCTTGGCTGTGAATACTACTGTAGGTGGCTACTACGTCAACTATAATGGTGAGTGGGTTCAGTAATGAAAACAAGCGATTGTGAAGGAAACAATCGCTTTTTTTGTGAAAATATAATAAAATAGAAAGGAATAAAGTTCTAAAATTTTATCTAGAAAAAGATGATTTTCATCTGATAGAAGGATTAAATGACAAAAGAAGTTGGTGTCGGTCAGGCACATAGTAAGATTATTTTAATAGGAGAGCATGCAGTGGTTTATGGTTACCCGGCCATCTCTTTGCCACTTTTAGAGGTTGAAGTGACTTGTCGGGTGGTTCCAGCAGCGACACCATGGCGTCTTTTTGAAGAGGATACCTTGTCCATGGCTGTTTATGCTTCCCTTGAGTATCTAAATATCCAGGATGCTTGCATTCGTTGTCAAATTGACTCGGCTATTCCTGAAAAACGGGGGATGGGGTCCTCAGCAGCTATTAGCATTGCAGCCATTCGAGCGGTATTTGATTATTACCAAACGGAACTTTCACATGACGTGTTAGAGATTTTGGTCAATCGAGCTGAAATGATTGCCCATATGAACCCTAGTGGTTTGGATGCCAAGACATGTCTTAGTGACCAACCTATTCGTTTTATCAAGAATGTTGGTTTTGAAGAACTAGCCATGGACTTGTCGGCTTATCTGGTCATTGCAGATACAGGAGTCTATGGACACACTCGTGAAGCTATTCAAGTTGTAGAGAGCAAGGGCAAGGATGCTTTACCTTTCTTGCATGCGTTAGGAGAGTTGACCCAAGAAGCAGAAAAAGCGATAAAAACAAAAGATGCCATGATGCTGGGAGAGATTTTAACAAAAGCACATGGAAATCTAAAAGAAATAGGAGTTAGTAGCCTTGAGGCTGATGCCTTGGTTGAAACTGCTCTCGAACATGGAGCTTTAGGTGCTAAGATGAGTGGTGGTGGTTTAGGTGGCTGTATTATAGCCTTAGTAGCTGACTATCACCAAGCTCAAGATTTAGCTGAAAGATTAGAAGAGAAAGGAGCTGTTCAGACATGGATCGAAAGCCTGTAACAGTACGTTCCTATGCCAATATTGCTATTATTAAATATTGGGGAAAGAAGGCAGAAAAAGAGATGGTTCCTGCGACTAGCAGTATCTCTCTAACTTTAGAAAATATGTATACGGAGACGATACTTTCTCCTTTACCAGTAGATGCAACCGCTGATGTCTTTTACATCAATGGTCAGTTGCAAAACGAAGCTGAGCATGCCAAGATGAGTAAAATCATTGACCGCTACCGTCCTGAAGGAGCAGGGTTTGTTCGTATCGATACCAAGAACAATATGCCAACAGCAGCAGGCCTTTCTTCAAGTTCCAGTGGTTTATCTGCCTTGGTCAAAGCTTGTAACGCATATTTCCAACTTGGGCTGAATCGCAGAGAATTGGCCTTGGAAGCTAAGTTTGCATCGGGTTCTTCATCTCGTAGTTTTTATGGCCCCTTGGCAGCCTGGGACAAGGATAGTGGAGAGATCTATCCAGTTGAGACTGACTTGAAACTCGCTATGATTATGTTGGTCTTGGAAGACCAGAAAAAACCAATTTCCAGTCGAGATGGGATGAAGCTCTGTGTGGAGACTTCGACAACTTTTGATGAGTGGATTCGTCAATCTGAACAAGATTACAAGGATATGTTAGTCTACCTCAAAGAAAATGACTTTAAGAAAGTTGGAGAATTAACAGAGAAGAACGCCTTGGCTATGCATGCTACAACAAAAACTGCAACTCCATCCTTCTCTTATCTGACAGATGCTAGTTATGAGGCTATGGATTTTTGTTCGTCAGCTTAGAGAACAAGGAGAATCTTGCTACTTTACCATGGATGCGGGCCCTAATGTCAAGGTTCTTTGCTTGGAAGAGGATTTGGAACATTTATCAGAACTTTTAGGTCAACGATATCGCTTAATCGTTTCAAAAAAACAAAGGATTTGAGCCAAGATGACGATTGTTAAAACTTGTGGGAAGCTCTATTGGGCTGGGGAGTATGCCATTTTAGAACCAGGACAGTTGGCGCTAATAAAGGCTATTCCCATCTATATGACGGCTGAGATTAAAGCGTCTAATGATTATCGACTCTACTCAGATATGTTTTCCTATAGTGTGGACATGCGACCGGATTCTTCTTATGCCTTGATTCAAGAAACAGTTGCCTTGGTGGAGGAGTTTCTAACTACCCAAGGAGTTGAACTGCAGCCTTTTTTTCTTTAGTGATTCGTGGGAAAATGGAGCGTGAGGGGAAGAAATTCGGTCTGGGTTCTAGTGGTAGTGTGGTTGTTTTGGTCATCAAGGCCATGCTTGCCTTCTATGAAAGATTAGCTGACAGAGAACTCTTGTTTAAATTGGCGAGTGTTGTACTTCTTAAACGTGGGGACAATGGCTCCATGGGGGATATTGCCTGTATCGTATCAGAAGACCTAGTCCTCTATCAGTCATTTGACCGTGAGAAAGTGGCAGATTGGCTAGAAAAAGAAGACTTGCAAGCTGTATTAGCACGTGACTGGGGCTTTTCTATTAGGAGTGTTGAACCGGTCTTGACATTTGACTTTCTGGTTGGTTGGACCAAGGAAGTTGCTGTGTCTAGTCACATGGTTAAGCAAATCAAGGATAATATGAACGCTAGCTTTTTACAGGCTTCAAAAGAAACAGTAGCTAACTTGGTAAAGGCTTTGGAGGTAGGTCAAGAAGAAACCATTATTGACTTGCTGGAACAAGCCAGCCAACTTTTAGAAGGCTTGAGTTCAGATATTTACACACCTTCGCTCAGACAACTAAAAAATGCCAGCCGAGATTTGAAAGCTGTTGCTAAGAGCAGTGGTGCTGGTGGTGGAGACTGTGGAATAGCCCTCAGTTTTGACCAAGATTCGACCACATTACTGAAAAAACGCTGGGCTGATCTAGGAATTGAACTCTTGTATCAAGAAAGGATGGGACATGACGATAAATCGGAAGGATGAACACATCCGCTATGCCCTTGAACAAAACAGTACTTATAATAGTTTTGATGAAGTTGAACTAATTCATTCTTCGCTACCCTTATATGACTTAGATGAAATTGACCTTTCGACAGAATTTGCAGGGCGAAAATGGGACTTTCCTTTTTATATCAATGCCATGACGGGTGGAAGCGATAAGGGGAGAGAAATCAATCAAAAGCTGGCTCAGGTGGCAGATGCTTGTGGGATTTTATTTGTGACGGGCTCCTACAGCGCTGCTCTCAAGGATCCTTCAGATGAATCATTCTCAGTCAAGGCAAATCATCCTGACCTCCTTCTTGGAACCAATATTGGCCTAGACAAGCCAGTTGAATTTGGTCTACAAACAGTAAAAGAGATGAATCCTCTCCTCTTGCAAGTTCATGTTAATGTCATGCAGGAATTACTTATGCCAGAAGGTGAACGTCAATTTAAATTATGGCAGCATAATCTGAAAGATTATGCTGAGCAAATCTCTGTACCTCTTGTTTTAAAAGAAGTCGGCTTTGGTATGGATGTGAAAACCATTGCTAAGGCTTATGAGATAGGGATAAGAACAGTTGATTTGTCTGGTCGTGGGGGAACGAGCTTTGCCTATATCGAAAACCGTCGCAGTGGACAGCGTGACTACCTAAATGACTGGGGTCAATCGACCATGCAAGCTCTTCTGAATGCCCAAGACTGGAAAGACAAGATGGAACTTTTGGTTAGTGGAGGAGTTCGCAATCCACTAGATATCATCAAATGCTTAGTGTTTGGAGCCAAGGCAGTTGGTCTATCACGCACTATGTTAGAGCTGGTTGAGAATTACTCTGTTGATGTCGTTATTTCCATTGTTGAAGGTTGGAAGGAAGAACTACGCTTGATCATGTGTGCCCTTAATTGTAAAAGAATTGAAGATTTGCAAGAGGTCGACTATCTCCTATATGGAAAATTAAAAGAAGCAAAAGACCAAATGTAAAGAAAGAGGTCGGGATTTTAGTCCCGACCTCTTTATCATTCCTCAGACGGATGTGACTTTTGGGATTTGTGATAAAATAAAATAGAGAGGACGGTTACATGCGAAAATTTCAAATTTTTCTATTTATTGAAGCTTGTTTATTGACAGGAGCTCTGATTATGATGGTATCAGAGCATTTTTCCCGTTTTCTACTTATTTTGCTCTTGTTTTTACTGCTGATTCGATACTATACTGGAAGACAGGGAAACAATTTCATTTTAGTGGCAGTGAGCATCCTATTTCTTTATCATCATGCTCAATCCCTTTGTCATTTTAGCCATCTTTGTGGCTTTGATTTATAGTTTCTTCCTGCTTTACCCTATGATGAATCAGGAAAGAGAAGACACCAATCTGGTCTTTGAAGATGTTGTGACAGTAAAGAAGGAGAAAAATCGCTGGTTTGGAAGTCTTCATCACTTCTCAAGCTATCAGACCTGTCGTTTTGATGATATCAATCTCTTTCGCCTTATGGGGAAGGATACCATTCATCTAGAGCACGTGATTTTGAGCAATCATGATAATGTCATTATCTTGAGAAAACTGGTTGGTACGACTAGAATTATCGTACCAGTGGATGTAGAAGTCAGCCTTAGCGTCAATTCTCTGTACGGAGATTTAACCTTTTTTGACCAGCCTAAACGTGCTTTACGTAATGAACAATTCCATCAAGAAACTAGAGATTATCTCAAGAGTCCTAAGAGTGTTAAGGTATTTTTGACAACCATGGTTGGAGATGTTGAGGTGGTGAGAGGATGAAAAAGCAACCCTATATTTTAATTGGACTCACCTCATTTCTCTTTGTTGCTTTTCTATTTCGAAGTATTTTTAAGGTCTTGGATTTGGAGTGGACTTCTCTTTTCCAAGATTTAGAGAAGACAGAAAAAATCCTATTTCTAGCTTTGATGTTTAGTCTTGCCCTTGCTTTTTTATTGGTCCTATTTTGGACAATGGTTGACGAGAATTCACGTAGAAAAATCCAAGCAAACCTTAAGAATCTGCTGGCTGGTAAAGATATTAAAAGTCTTGGGGATGCCGACTTAGACGCAAGTTTTAGAAACTTGTCAGGCAAGCTTTGTTTATTGACAGAAGCCATTCAAAAAGCGGACAATCAAGCCTTGGTCAAGGAAGAACAGATTATCGAAAAGGAGCGTAAGCGAATCGCGCGTGACTTGCATGATACGGTTAGCCAAGAAATTTTTGCTGCCCATATGATTTTATCAGGACTCGGTCAACAAGCTTCCAGATTAGACAAAGAGAAGATGCAGACACAACTCCAGAGTGTGACAGCTATTTTGGAGACAGCCCAGAGAGATTTGCGTATCCTACTCTTACATTTGCGTCCTATTGAACTGGAACAAAAGAGTCTGGTTGAGGGGATACAGTTGCTTCTCAAAGAATTGGAAGAAAAAAGTGAACTTAAAGTCAGTTTTAAATATCAGGTAGACGAACTGCCTAAAAAAATTGAGGAGCATGTCTTTCGTATTGTCCAAGAATTGATTAGTAATACTCTCCGTCATGCCCAAGCTTCTTGTCTAGATGTTTATCTTTATCAAACGGAAACAGGCTTGCAGTTAAAGGTAGTAGACAACGGTCGCGGTTTTCAGTTAGATGATGTTGATGAACTAAGCTATGGATTACGCAATATCAAAGAACGAGTGGAAGATATGGCTGGTAGCATACAACTATTAACAGCACCCAAGCAGGGTTTGGCAGTGGATATTCGGATCCCCTTGCTTGATTGACGAACAAAAGGAAATAAAATGAAACTATTATTAGTAGATGACCACCAAATGGTGCGTCTGGGTTTAAAAAGTTATTTTGAATTACAAGATGATGTAGAGGTTGTAGGAGAAGCAACCAATGGTGCCGAAGGGATTTCCATGGCTTTGGCTCTTCGTCCCGATGTGATTGTCATGGATATTGTTATGCCTGAAGTCAATGGGATTGATGCAACACTAGCTATTCTCAAAGAATGGCCGGAGGCTAAAATTTTGATCGTGACCTCTTACCTAGACAATGAAAAAATCATGCCGGTCTTGAATGCTGGAGCTAGGGGTTATATGCTCAAGACATCAAGTGCCGATGAATTGTTCCATGCTGTTCAAAAGGTGGCAGCTGGAGAGCTAGCCATTGAACAAGAGGTGAGTAAGAAAGTGGAATACCACCGCAATCATATGGAACTTCACGAAGAATTAACTGCGCGTGAACGCGATGTCCTTCAACTGATTGCCAAGGGCTATGAAATCAGCGCATTGCTGATGAGCTTTTTATCTCTCTTAAGACAGTCAAGACCCACGTATCTAATATTTTAGCAAAGCTTCAGGTTAGCGATCGTACCCAGGCAGCAGTTTATGCCTTTCAACATCATTTGGTGGGACATGAGGACTTCTAGATGTGAAAGCAAGATTATTTCTTAGGAGAAGAATTTTCAAGTTTTTCCATAGTCAATCGAGGATTTTTAGTGAATTAAGAGTATGAAAAAATCTAGAAGCAAGCAAGAGTCTCATGAAGTCCTGAAAACTCATTTCTGACTTGAAAAAAAGTCGTTACTATATGGTATAATGGACTGTATTAAAAAATTTTAAGGAGAAATGACAGAATGTCTGTATCATTTGAAAACAAAGAAACAAACCGTGGTGTCTTGACTTTCACTATCTCTCAAGACCAAATCAAACCAGAATTGGACCGTGTATTTAACTCAGTAAAGAAATCTCTTAACGTTCCTGGTTTCCGTAAAGGTCATCTTCCACGTCCTATCTTTGACAAGAAATTTGGTGAAGAGTCACTTTACCAAGACGTTATGAATGCTCTTTTGCCAAACGCTTATGAAGCGGCTGTTAAAAGAAGCTGGTCTTGAAGTGGTTGCTCAACCAAAAAAATTGACGTAACTTCAATGGAAAAAAAGGTCAAGACTGGGTTATCACTGCCGAAGTTGTAACAAAACCAGAAGTTAAATTGGGTGACTACAAAAACCTTGAAGTATCAGTTGATGTAGAAAAAGAAGTAACTGATGCTGACGTTGAAGAACGCATCGAACGTGAACGCAACAACTTGGCTGAATTGGTGATCAAAGAAGCTGCTGCTGAAAACGGCGACACTGTTGTTATCGACTTTGTTGGTTCTATTGACGGTGTTGAATTTGACGGTGGAAAAGGTGAAAACTTCTCACTTGGACTTGGTTCAGGTCAATTTATCCCTGGTTTCGAAGACCAATTAGTTGGACATTCAGCTGGTGAAACTGTTGACGTTATCGTAACATTCCCAGAAGACTATCAAGCAGAAGACCTTGCAGGTAAAGAAGCTAAATTCGTGACAACTATCCACGAAGTAAAAGCTAAAGAAGTTCCAGCTCTAGACGATGAACTTGCAAAAGACATCGACGAAGAAGTTGAAACACTTGCTGAATTGAAAGAAAAATACCGCAACGAATTGGCTGCTGCTAAAGAAGAAGCATACAAAGATGCAGTTGAAGGTGCAGCAATCGATAAAGCAGTTGAAAATGCTGAAATCGTAGAACTTCCAGAAGAAATGATCCACGAAGAAGTTCACCGTTCAGTAAATGAATTCCTTGGAAACTTGCAACGTCAAGGTATCAACCCTGACATGTACTTCCAAATCACTGGAACTACTCAAGAAGACCTTCACAAACAATACGAAGCAGAAGCTGAGTCACGTACCAAGACTAACCTTGTTATCGAAGCAGTTGCTAAAGCTGAAGGATTTGACGCTACTGACGAAGAAATCCAAAAAGAAATTGAGCAATTGGCTGCAGACTACAACATGGAAGTTGCACAAGTGCAAAGCTTGCTTTCTGCTGATATGTTGAAACACGACATCACAATCAAAAAAGCTGTTGAATTGATCACAAGCACTGCAACAGTAAAATAATCTTTACAAGATAAAAGCCCACCGAATTCGGTGGGTTTTCTTATGCTTTATTTTCCGAAAAACTCCTGCAGGTCTTCTTGGCTAATCCCAATCATGGCTGGAATATTAGACCAGTTATCTTCGGTTAGAATGTAGGATTGTTTAGAATCTGTTGAAGTTGTAATATCGGTAGCGAGTGGCTTTGTTTTCTCGGCATTCTCCATTATGTCAGCGAAACGTTCAATTAGATAGGTCTTACGAGCTGTTCCGATATGTTGAGTTGCATAGTCAAAGGCCTGTAATTCACCTAATAAAATCAGTTTACTTTTGGCCCGAGTGATAGCAGTGTAGATGAGATTACGCTCTAACATGCGCTTGCTTGCACTGGTGATAGGTAGAATAACGACGGGAAACTCGCTACCCTGAGACTTATGGATACTCATGGCATAGGCTAAGCGAATCTTGTACCATTCATTTCGAGGATAGGAAACCTCGTTCCCATCAAAATCGATGACAATCTCATCCTGCTTGGACTCGGTGTATTTTCCTGGAATCAAGTCTGTGATATAGCCTAAGTCTCCGTTAAAGACATTGACCTCTGCATCGTTAACTAGGTGGATAACCTTATCTCCTGTTCGATAGTGACACTGAGGAGCTTCAAAGCTAAGCAGGTCTTTTTGTGGAGGATTAAGGAGGTCTTGCATGAGCTGGTTGATGGCATCAATACCTGCAGTTCCACGGTACATAGGGGCAAGAACCTGAATGTCGCGAGCAGGAATGCCACTTCTGATAGCAGCACCTAGGATTTTTTCAATGCTAGCAGGGATATGGTTGCTAGCGATTTCAAAGTAGGAGCGGTCTGCTTTTTTCTGGGTAAAATCTGCAGGTAATATTCCCTGGCGAATCTGACTGGCAAGCGTGACGATGGTTGATTCTTCGCTCTGACGGTAAATTCGTTCCAAGCGAGTCTGTGGTATCAGGGGTATCTGGAGTAGGTCAGCCAGTACCTGACCAGGACTGACAGAAGGCAGCTGGTCGCTATCACCCACGATGAGAATTTTACTGTTTGAAGAGATGTTGGAGAAGAGCTGGTTGGCCAGCCAAGTATCTACCATGGAGAATTCATCCACAATGATAAAGTCAGCATCCAGATAATCTTCCAGATGGCTGGTGTCATCATCTCCAGTCATGCCTAGGTGGCGATGAATGGTAGCGCTTGGTAGACCTGTCAATTCATTCATGCGACGAGCCGCGCGACCGGTGGGAGCAGCTAGGAGAATGGGTAGATTGCTTTTTTTCTTGAGGTCCAGTCCTTCTAAAAGAGCATAGACAGCGATAATGCCATTGATAACAGTTGTCTTACCTGTACCAGGTCCACCTGTAAGGATAAAAACCTTGTTTTGGATAGCATCGCAGATGGCCTGTTTTTGGATGCTATCATACTCAATCCCCAGTTCTTCCTCAACAGTTGTGATATGGTCTTGAATAGTCTCTAGATCCTGTTTTTTACTCTGACCTTTTTCGAGGATTCTGATGAGATGACTGCGAATCCCTTCTTCTGCAAAAAAGAGGCTATTATCAAAGATTTTGGTATCAATCTGCTGGACTTTATCTTCTTCAATCAGATAAGCAAGTTCTTGGGCAACTTGACTCGGATCTAGTTCGACTGGACGGGAGGATTCCAGAAGGTTGAGGGTTTGCTCCAACAAGTCTCTAGCTTCTATATAGGTATCTCCTGTCTCCATGCAACCTTGAAAGAGACTATGGACAAGACCCGCACGGAAGCGCTCAGGAGCTTGGCTTTCAATTCCCAGTTCTTGGGCCAATTGGTCAGCGATGGTAAATCCCAAACCCTTGATATCCTCGACCAGTTGATAGGGATAGTTCTCGACAATCTCTAGCGTTTCTTCCTTGTAAAAGTCTTGGATCTGAAAGGCTAGTTTATTTGGGATGCCGTAATTAGCCAGTTTGGCTAAGACCATCTCTGTTCCGTAATTAAGACGAAGGGTTGAGACAAAGGCTTCACGATTTTTAGCAGAGAGGCCAGAGATAGACTGGAGCTTGTCTGGATTTTCTAAGATTTTGTCAATAGTGTTTTCACCGTAAATATCCACAATTTTCTGGGCTGTTTTGAGTCCAATTCCCTTAAAATGACTGCTGGAGAAATACTTGACCAAGCCCTTACTAGTCGGCTTGGCTCTCTCATAGCGAGTCATTTGTAGTTGTTCCCCATATTTGGAGTGTTGGACGATTTGTCCCCAAAAAGTGTATTCCTCTCCTTCAATGATATCAGCCATGGTACCTGTGACAATGATTTCATAATCATCAAAGTCTTCAGCATTGGTATCATCAATATCTAGAAGTAAAATACGGAAAAAATTGCTAACATTTTCAAAAATAATGCGTTCAATGGTGCCTGAAAAATAAACTTCCATAAAATTCCTTACAATAGTTTCTGAGAAAATGTATCCCAGACTTAGTCAAAATAGAATGAGAAGAGGCTGAGATGGATAACTCTCGGCCTCTTCCTAGTTTTTAAAATGTTCCGATACGTTTGAGTGGCCAGAAGCGGAATTTGGCTTCACCAGTGATATCTTTTGCTTTAAGGTACCAACATGTCGACTGTCGCTAGATACCAGACGGTCATCACCTAGGAGGAGGTATTCTCCTTCTGGAATAGTGAAGGTAAAGCTAGTGTTGTAATTAACATCTAGGGTAAATGCCTGAGCCTTTTGGGCTAAAGTTCTAAAGTATTCGCCCTTTTTACCATCCCAACCAGTTCCAGTATAGGTGCTTTGGAGTTTATCTTCCTTGAAACGCTTAATGTATTCTGCTAAATAGGGCTCATCAGTTTCTTGGTCATTGATATAGAGCTTGTCGCTTTCGTAACGGATAGTATCTCCTGGCATACCGATGACCCTCTTAACGATATCCTTGTTTCCATCCTCCTCATGGGCAACCACGATATCAAAGCGATCAATAGGAAGATGTTTGACAACGAAGAGAACTTCTCCATCGGCTAGGGTAGGGTCCATAGAGTGTCCTTCTACACTGACATTCCTCCAGAGAAAGAGACGGCTAAGGGCGATAAGAGTGATAATGAGGAAAAAAGTTCCCCACTCTTTTAAAAATGATTTTAAATATTTCATAATTTACCTTTCTAGCATTTTTTTTGCTTTTTCAGTATTTTTAAAGTGTAGTTTGGCGCAGAAGTTGAGTCCCTGCATACCATAGGCGCGAAGGATTTGGCTAGCTACCTTATCAGAAGCCGTTCCAGCTCCACTTGGAAGTTGATAACCAAGTTCTCTACCCAGATTTTCGAGATTTTCTAGAAAGAGATCACGCGCAATGATAGAGCTTACTGCGACTGCTAAGTATTTGCCTTCTGCTTTTTCCTCCAGACTAACTGGATTGGAAAAATGATTGGCTTCATTTTTCAAGTACTTTTCATAGTTTTGAGCACTAGTAAAAGCATCGATAACAATCTTTTCAGGATGAACTCCTTTTTGAAGTAAGAGGAAAATGGCTTGATTGTGTAAGGCTACCTTAACAGAAACAGCGTTGTAGCGTTCCCCAATGACTTCGTTATACTTACTTGGCGAAAGAAGGAGTGCTTGATGCTGAATCTTCTCCTTAAGAAGGGGAGCAATCTGACGAATTTTCTGGTCTGTCAGAGTCTTAGAGTCCCCAACACCTAGTTTTCGCAGAAAGTCATGCTGGTCAGGCGTAACAAAGGATGCTACTACAGCTAGACCACCAAAGTAGGAACCATTTCCTACTTCGTCAGTTCCAATCATCGGAAAGTTTTGTCCACTAGCTACTGGGCTGACCTGATAACCAAAAAAGCTGGCGTAACGTTCAGCAGCTTCTCCTTGCAAGAGTACTTTTCCAGATGTATAGATGGAAACACTTGCCTGTGGAAGTTTGAAAAAGTAGCGAATATAAGGATTTTTACTGGGAGTCAATGCTTGTTCATAATGCTGAACAAAGGTTTGGATTTCCTTTTCACTCGGGATTAATGTAATACTTGCCATAGTTCTTATTGTACCATAAAAGGCGTAGAATTGGTAAAAACTGACAAACTTAGTGAAATTTGGTATAATATCGTGAGGTGAATTTTATGGCAAATTTAAATCGATTCAAGTTTACATTCGGAAAAAAACATTGACCCTAACAACTGAGCATGACAACCTCTTTATGGAGGAAATTGCCAAGGTCGCAACAGAAAAATATGAAGCAATTAAAGAGCAGATGCCTGGGGCGGATGATGAGACAATCGCTATTTTATTGGCAGTCAATAGCTTGTCAACCCAACTCAGCCGTGAGATTGAATTTGATGATAAGGAGCAAGAATTAGACGCCCTTCGTCATCAAGTTGTAGCGACTAAACAAGAGCATAGCAAGATTGAGGACTCCCTATGATTTCTGTCCTTCTCTTATTGGTTCTGGCTTGGAGTTTTTATATCGGCTATCGCAGAGGCTTGGTCCTACAAGTCTATTATCTCCTAGCTACAATCGTCTCAGCTTATTTTGCGGGGAATTTTTATCAGTCATTGGGAGAAAAATTTCACTTGTTGATTCCTTATGCCAATCCCCAGGAAGGGCAGGGTACCTTTTTCTTCCCATCTGACCAGCTCTTTCAATTGGACAAGGTCTTTTACGCAGGTATTGGCTATCTCTTAGCCTTTACCGTATTTTACTGCATCGGTCGTTTGATTGGACTCTTTTTTAACCTAGTACCAACCAAAAAGTTAGGTGGCAAATATTTTCGCATCGGTGCAGGAGTCTTATCAGTTGGAGTGACCTTATTTGTCCTTCAGATGATGCTGACCATCCTTGCGACTGTGCCCCTAGCAATCGTTCAAAATTCACTTGAAAATAGTCTAGTAGCCAAACATATGATTCAAAGTATTCCAGTGACTACTGACTTGATTAAACAACTCTGGGTAACCAAACTAATCGGATAAAAAGGGCGGGAATTATTCCTAGCCTTTTGTTTACAATTCCAAAAGTTAAGGAGACTTTTAAGAAAGCTTGAGAACTTGAATACAGGGTTCTTAGGCTTATAACTAAGGAAAAGAAAATGAATAAAAAAATACTAGAAACATTAGAATTTAATAAGGTCAAGGCTTTATTTGAGCCCCATCTTTTGACCGAGCAGGGATTAGAGCAGTTAAATGAGCTAGTCCCCACAGATAAAGGGGATAAGATTAAGCAAGCTTTTGCAGAGATGGAAGAAATGCAAGAGCTCTTTGTCGAACATCCTCATTTCAGCATTTCTGCAACAAAAGACATTGCTGCAACCTGCAAACGTTTGGAGATGGGTGCTGACCTCAACATCGAGGAATTTCTCCTTCTCAAGCGTGTCATATTTGCTAGTCGTGAATTAAAGAATTTCTATGACAATCTTGAAAATGTACGTTTAGAGCATCTAGCTAACTGGTTTGAGAAACTTCATGATTTCCCGCATCTGCAGGGTAATCTCCAAGCCATCAATGAAGCTGGATTTATCGAAAATTTTGCTAGCGAAGATTTGGCTCGAATCCGCCGTAAAATCCATGATAGTGAGAGCCAAGTCCGTGATGTCTTGCAAGATCTTCTCAAACAAAAGGCCCAGATGTTGACGGAAGGCATCATCGCTAGTAGAAATGGTCGCCAGGTTCTTCCTGTCAAACACCTATCGTAATAAGATTGCCGGTGTGGTTCATGATATTTCTGCCAGCGGGAACACTGTCTATATCGAACCGCGTGAAGTAGTCAAGCTAAGTGAAGAAATCGCAAGTCTACGTGCAGATGAACGCTATGAGATGATACGTATCCTCCAAGAACTCTCTGAGCGTGTAAGACCGCACGCGGCTGAAATCGCAAATGATGCTTGGATTATTGGACATTTAGACTTGATTCGGGCTAAGGTTCGTTTTATCCAAGAAACGGAAGCAGTAGTACCTCAAGTATCTGAGGGACAGGAGATTCAACTTCTTCACGTTCGTCATCCCTTGGTGAAGAATGCTGTTGCCAATGATGTGCATTTTGGTCAGGATCTAACAGCTATCGTCATCACTGGTCCCAATACGGGTGGTAAGACCATTATGCTCAAAACCTTAGGTTTGACGCAGTTGATGGCCCAGTCTGGTCTGCCGATTCTAGCCGATAAGGGCAGTCGTGTAGGGATTTTCGAGGAGATTTTCGCAGATATCGGAGACGAACAGTCCATCGAACAAAGTCTCTCAACCTTCTCTAGTCATATGACCAACATCGTCGATATTCTGGGTAAGGTCAACCAAAACTCGCTCTTGCTATTAGATGAGCTTGGTGCTGGTACAGATCCTCAAGAAGGAGCAGCCCTTGCTATGTCTATCTTAGAAGACTTGCGTCTGCGTCAGGTCAAGACTATGGCAACCACTCACTATCCTGAACTTAAAGCCTATGGTATTGAAACTGCCTATGTTCAGAATGCTAGTATGGAGTTTGATACAGCTAGCCTGCGCCCAACCTATCGCTTTATGCAGGGAGTTCCAGGTCGAAGCAATGCCTTTGAAATTGCCAAACGTCTAGGCTTGTCAGATGTCATCGTAGGTGATGCCAGCAAGCAGATTAATCAAGACAATGATGTCAATCGCATCATTGAGCAATTGGAAGAACAAACACTTGAAAGCCGGAAACGTCTTGAGAATATTCGCCAAGTCGAACAAGAAAACCTCAAGATGAACCGTGCCCTTAAAAAACTTTATAACGAGCTCAATCGTGAGAAAGAAACTGAACTCAATAAGGCGCGTGAGCAAGCTGCTGAGATTGTTGACTTAGCACTAACTGAGAGTGATGATATACTTAAAAATCTTCACAGTAAATCTCAACTAAAACCACATGAAATTATCGAAGCCAAGGCTAAACTCAAAAAATTAGCCCCTGAAAAAGTTGACCTTTCTAAAAATAAGGTTCTCCAAAAAGCTAAGAAGAAACGAGCTCCAAAAGTTGGAGATGATATTATCGTTTTAAGCTATGGCCAACGAGGTACCTTGACCAATCAACTCAAGGATGGACGTTGGGAAGCACAGGTTGGCTTGATTAAGATGACCCTTGAGGAAAAAAAGAGTTTGACTTGGTTCAAGCCCAGAAAGAAGCGCCAGTCAAGAAGAAACAAGTTAACGTCGTTAAACGTGCAGCAGGAAAAGGTCCACAAGCTCGACTAGACCTTCGTGGCAAACGCTACGAGGAGGCTATGGAAGCCTTGGACGCCTTTATCGACCAAGCCCTGCTCAACAATATGGCCCAAGTTGACATCATCCATGGTATCGGTACAGGAGTCATCCGTGAAGGGGTGACTAAGTACCTACAAAGAAATAAACAGGTCAAGAGTTTTGGCTATGCACCACAAAATGCAGGCGGATCTGGCGCAACCATTGTAACCTTTAAGGGATAAAGCGAAACGAATGAAAAATTATAATAAAATTTTTCTGAAAAATAATTGACAAGAGCTAAATTTTTCTTGTAAAATAAATAAAAAAATTAAATACAACACCGAATGAAGTTTAATAGAAGTGGAAAATCGTTTGATTTTTCATGACTGTAAATGGACGGAACTCTGGAGAGACCGTAAAGGCACCGAAGGGGCAAGGCAGGCAACTGCTCAAACTCTCAGGTAAAAGGACAGAGCAATGATAGAGCGCTTTTTGGCATTTATCGAAGCATTCCAGAGTACATGTTTTTAACATGTGCTCTTTCTTTTGGGGTTGAATAGATAGGAGAATGGTATGTTAAATTTGCTAAAAGAGCTGGATGCTCTGGTATGGGGCCCACCCCTTTTAATTTTATTGGTTGGTACAGGGATTTACTTGACTCTTCGTTTAGGACTTTTACAAATTTTGCGTCTCCCTAAGGCCTTCCAGCTTATTTTTACCAAAGACAAGGGACATGGTGATGTTTCGAGCTTTGCTGCCTTGTGTACAGCCCTAGCGGCAACTGTTGGTACGGGAAATATTATCGGGGTGGCAACAGCTATCAAGGTGGGAGGTCCTGGTGCCCTCTTCTGGATGTGGGTGGCTGCTTTCTTTGGAATGGCAACCAAGTATGCAGAGGGCTTACTTGCTATCAAATATCGGAGTAAGGATGAAAATGGCGCTATCGCAGGAGGACCTATGCACTATATCCTTCTAGGTATGGGAGAAAGGTGGCGCCCCTTGGCGATGCTCTTTGCCTTGGCAGGTGTTTTGGTAGCTCTCTTAGGTATTGGTACCTTTACTCAGGTCAACTCCATCACAGAGTCTATACAAAATACAACCAGCTTGACACCGACCATTACTGCTGTGATCCTTTCAATATTTGTTGGGATTGCGGTCTTTGGTGGACTCAAATCTATTTCGAAAGTTTCTACCACAGTAGTTCCCTTTATGGCTATTGTCTATATCTTGGGAACCTTGACAGTCATTTTTGTTAATATTGACAAAATACCAGCAACTCTTTCCCTAATTCTCACATCAGCTTTTAGTCCAGTAGCTGCAGTCGGAGGGTTCGCTGGAGCCAGTATTCGAACTGCTATCCAAAATGGTGTAGCGCGTGGTGTCTTCTCAAATGAATCTGGCTTGGGTTCAGCTCCCATTGCGTCAGCGGCAGCCAAGACAAATGAGCCGGTGGAGCAAGGTTTGATTTCCATGACAGGTACCTTTATTGATACCTTGATTATCTGTACATTGACTGGTTTGACCATCTTGGTGACTGGTGTTTGGAGCGGTGATTTGAATGGTGTTGCTTTGACTCAGTCTGCTTTTTCTACGGTATTTTCTTTCTTTGGTCCAGCTCTTTTAACAGTTTTCTTGGTGCTTTTTGCCTTTACCACGATTTTGGGATGGAATTATTACGGAGAGCGTTGTTTTGAGTTTCTCTTTGGTGTTCGCTTTATCTGGCTCTATCGTCTGGTCTTTGTTGCCATGGTCTTACTGGGTGGCTTCATCGAGTTGGATATGGTTTGGATTATTGCAGATATTGTCAATGCCCTCATGGCACTGCCAAACTTGATTGCCCTCTTGGCCTTGTCTCCAGTCGTTATCGCTGAGACTAAGAAGTATTTTGATAAATAAGGTAAGATTGATCTTTCCATTTAATGAAAATGCTAGCATCTGTTTGTGAGATGCTGGCTTTTTTCACTTCTAGGGCTAGTCTTTTGTTTTATGTCATAAGATGAAAGAAATTCAATAATACATCTTTTATGATATCCTTTATTTGCACTTTTATTTATTGTATAATAGTCAGCATAAATCTGTTTTTGGTCTGATATATCTTGTTTCATCTATATGCGAAAGAGAAATAAACTGGAGGTGTTTATGTCAAAAAATATTCAAAAATTAGTGATTTCACAGGGAATTACGAATCTAGCAGATGTCTTTTTTAGAGTTGTTGTAATTGCAAATGTGTTTGTCTTATCTGGTTCGGTCATTTCAACGTCCCTAGTGCCAATTCTAATTGGTCTATCCTCCTTTTTAGCCAGTTTCTTAGTCCCGTTAGTAACAAAGAGATTAGCTTTAAATCGTGTTCTTTTCTTGACTCAATTTGGTAAGACGATTCTGCTAGCGATTTTGGTTTTTCTACTCAAGTACACTGGAAATATCTCTATCCCTTTTTTATACGCTATTGTCACTTTAATCTCCATTTTGGATGGTTTTGCAGCGCCTGTTTCCTATGCGATTGTCCCACGCTATGCAAGAGATTTAGCTAAAGCAAATGCAGGCCATCTCAATGAGTGGTGAAAGTGTACAACTCGTTGGTTGGGGCTTAGGAGGCTTCTTATTTGCGAGTCTAGGAATGAATCCTAGCCTGCTCATTGTGTTAGCCTTGTTTACAATTTCTACGATTTTGATGTTCGGTTTACCACTTGTCGAAAAAGAAGAGTTGTCCTCTGAAACAAGTCTTGAGACGCTCACAAAAGGCTGGAAATTGGTGGTTAAAAAATCAAGATTACGCTTTATTATCCAAGCTAATCTTTTAGAAATTCTAGCTAATGCTATCTGGGTATCTTCTGTTTTACTTGTTTTTGTGACTGAAATTTTACATCAGTCAGAAAGCTATTGGGGCTACGTCAATACGGCCTATTCCTTGGGGATTATCTTGGGAGGAGCTATTATCTTCCGTTTAGCTGAGAAAGTTGTTACCTATAAATATCAGACTATGACCTTTTCTTTAATAACGACAGCACTAGTAACACTCTTGATATTGCTATTTTCAAATCCACCTATTTTCTTACTCCTATCTCTAGTAATTGGTTTTCTATCTCAGATTAAGGAAGTCCCTGAGAGTGTATTATTACAGGAATCGGTTGATGAGAAGGAACTTGTAAATGTTTACTCTGTTATCGAAGTTGTCTCTACCTTGGCCTTTTCTGCTTCTGTTTTTCTAATGAGTTCTATCACAGAATATTTTGGTGTATTTACTAGTTTTGTCTTGGCTATAGTATGTTTGCTGGTAGAGGCCATCTTAGTTTTAAGCAACAAGCATCAGATAAATTAACAGTATGATCACACATCTGGTGTGATTTTTTATTTTCATAAAGAAATTCTATCAATGCAATTTAAAATATATATTATGCAAGGTATAAATGCTGTGATAAACTAAGTGTCAACAAAACGAAAGAGGTCCCCTTATGACAACATTTACTATCCACACAGTAGAATCAGCACCAGCAGAAGTTAAAGAAGTTCTTGAAACGGTACAAAAGGATAACAATGGCTATATTCCAAATCTTATCGGTCTTTTGGCCAATGCACCAACAGCCCTAGAAGCTTACCGAACTGTTGGAGCTATTAACCGTCGCAATAGTCTAACACCTGTAGAGCGTGAAGTGGTGCAAATCACTGCAGCCGTAACTAATGGTTGTGCCTTTTGCGTCGCTGGTCACACAGCCTTTTCTATCAAGCAAATCCAGATGAATGATGACCTTCTCCAAGCCCTTCGCAATCGTACCCCAATCGAAAGCGATCCTAAGTTGGATACCCTAGCTAAGTTTACTCTAGCAGTCATCAATACCAAAGGGCGCGTAGGAGATGAGGCTCTTAGTGAATTCCTTGAAGCAGGCTATACGCAAGAAAATGCCTTAGATGTCGTTCTCGGTGTCAGTTTAGCAAGTCTTTGTAACTATGCTAACAACCTAGCTAACACACCGATTAATCCAGAATTACGACCTTATGCATAAGATATTGAAGAAGATGAGGCTGGGACAAAAGTCCTAGCCTCTCAATTGTCTATGGATTGTCGAGCAAGACGCAGTGGTTGAGTGGGCTCTACTACGCTGATTTCATCAGCTTTTACAGCCCTACTCAACTGTGCGGAGGTGGGACGACGAAATCGAATTCTACCGAATTACCGATTTCTTTCCCACTCTCATTTTGGGATGCTTTTTTAAGCGCTTTTATGCTATACTGATAGTAACGTAATTTTCGGAGGTTGGTATGAAAAAACTCCCCTTAGCCTTTTCAGGTTGCTTGTTGGGATTAGCTGGTGCAGGCAATCTTATCTTAGATACCTTTTCCATTTCTTTCTCGCTTGTTTAGTTTGTCAGGCTTGATTTTATGGTTTTATTTTTTAGTAAGTCACCTCAGTAACTGGCATGAAAGCAAGCAAGAATTGAAGAAAGCCCCTGTTTTGTCAGGAATGGCAACTTTTCCTATGGCAGGGATGATTTTATCGACCTACCTGCTACGAACCCTGCCAGTGACAATGAGCATTTTAGCTCAAACTCTTTGGTGGTTTGCCTTTCTCATGGATGTTTATCTCATCTTATACTTTACAAAGAACTATGTTTTGGTTAAACCAAGGGCCAGTGCAACACCGACTTGGACGGTTCTTTATGTAGGGATAGCAGTAGCAGCCTTGACTTACCCAGTCGTTGGGATTGTTGAGATTGCCTATGGAACTCTGATATTTGGATTTTGCTTAACCCTTTGTCTTTACCCTCTGATATATCAAGATTTGAAGAGCAATCCTCTTCCGATAGCTTTACTAGGACATGAAGGAATCTACTGTGCTCCTTTTTCTCTACTGTTAGCAGCCCTTGTTCGAGTTGGAGGTGCTAGTCTTCCAAGCTGGATTTTGCTAGTTATGATTCTTACATCACAGACCTTCTTTTTCTTTGTTCTCAGTCGTCTGCCAAGAATTCTCAAACATGGCTTTCAGCCAGCCTTTTCAGCCCTAACCTTTCCTACCATCATTACAGCAACATCCTTGAAAATGGCCCAAGGAGTTCTGCAAATTCCAATCCTAAACCTTTTCGTCTGGTTAGAAACTTTCATCTGTTTGACAATCCTGATCTATGTATTGATTGGCTATAACCACTATGTAAAAAGATAAAAGAACCCCCTAGTACTGAGAAGTGTTAGGGGGTTGCTTTTGTCATATATTTAGCTTGTGAAATGTGTTTTGGAACCATTCGAAAGAACACAGCTCTAAAACAAGGTAACATTGATACTATCAACTCCACACATCCTACATAGACAGTTTCCCTTATTTTTTTAATATGCTTCAAAACTATATCTTGTACAAATTATTTAATCTTTCTAACTCTAATACATTCATACATACTTCTACTCCAGTAACTACCCCCTTACTATAAATAATTCCACAAGAAAACACAATCCTATCCGTACTCAAAATATTTGACAATATTACAAATGATTCCAGAACATAATCCTCTATAGTAATAAAACTATTATTTTCATCTTTGAAAAAAACTTTATAAATCCAATATCCTTACACCTATCACCAAAAATAAAAACCTAAGTGATTTTTAAAAAAATAATCAAAAAAACACATCACTCTCCATAGAAAAAAACCTTTCATTTTTTTAAAAATGTTCTGATACAATCATACAAAAAAATAAAGGAGAATTACTATGAAAAACTTATTTTATTTATAACTACCTCTCTAACTTTTCTTTCACTTACCGTCACAACATATGCCGAAACTCCCCAAACAATCCAAGCAGTTTCTTACTTCTCCTTGTGCAACGATAGAAAACTGTAGACCATAGTCCCAAAGATTGCTCCAATACTAAGACCAAAGACAAGTAAAGGAATCATTATCTCTGTTTGAATGATTTTTTCCAAGAAAGTTGACAGGGGCATCTGCTGAACGAAGAGTTTATGAAAGAGTAGCAAGGCAAATAGGCCAATTTCAATACTTATAAATACCAACCAACTACGAACTTTTATTTGGTGTTTGCTATAGGTTTTGTAGATGATTTCTGATTTGTCATCCTTTTCAAGATGAAGCTCTTGAACGACTCTTTGAGCTTTTATACTCATGAACCAAATGAGTCCAAAATAGATGTAGGGCATAACATTTCGAACAATTTCTATAAAGCGTCCGAACAAAATATAGAATAGGAAGAGAATGAAGGAAGAGTAAAAGATTTGGACCATGGAACGGGCGCAAGCCTTGTAGATAATCTCTTGACGGCATTCATCAAAAGGCCCTTGTATATGAAAGAAATTTCGAAGTAAGCGAGTTGTTAAGTCTTCTTTTTTCATGGTAGGGACCTCTTAATAACATTGTTTTTGATTAACTTCTTTAAAGAGTTGAATATACGATATTTAAGGAACTAAAAGAACCCCTAGCACGGAGAAGTGAAATGAAAAAAGGTGCAGACCTATAACGGTGTAAGGGATAGCTAGAATAAATAAATATTAATAAAGAGAGTGTGTAAAATGAACCATAAGATTGCAATTTTATCAGACATTCATGGCAACACGACAGCCTTAGCTGGAGTGCTTGAGGACGCTAAAAATTTGGGAGCAACTGAATATTGGCTTCTGGGAGATATTTTTCTTCCTGGGCCGGGAGCAAATGACTTGCTGGATCTTTTAAAAGACCTTCCCATTACAGCATCTGTTCGAGGAAACTGGGATGATTGTGTGTTAGAGGCTTTAGATGGGCAATATGGTTTGGAGGATCCCCAAGAAATTCAGCTTCTCAGGATGACTCAGTATCTGATGGAGCGTCTAAATCCAGAGCATATTGATTGGTTGAGAAAGCTACCTATGATAGCCAAGAAAGAAGTCGAAGGCTTGCGCTTCTCACTTTCTCATAATTTGCCTGAGAAAAATTATGGTGGTGATTTGTTGGTTGAAAATGATACCGAAAAATTTGACCAGTTACTTGATGAGACTACTGATGTAGCCGTCTATGGTCATGTTCACAAGCAGTTGCTTCGTTATGGTAGCCAAGGTCAACAAATCATCAATCCAGGTTCGATTGGTATGCCTTATTTTGACTGGGTAGGGCTGAAAAATCACCGTGCCCAGTATGCCTTACTTGAGGTTGAAAATGGTGAGTTAGTCAATATTCAATTTCGAAAAGTTGCCTATGACTATGAAGCAGAGCTAGAATCAGCCAAGACCAAAGACCTTCCTTTTATCGAAATGTATGAAGAGTTGCGACGTGAGGACAACTATCAAGGCCATAATAGAGATTTGTTAGCCAGCCTCAATGAAAAACATGGTTATATCAAGGATGTCAAAAACTATTTTGATTTTTTGTAAAAGGTGCTTTAACGAACAGATACTAAATAAACGATTGGACGAGCCAATCGTTTAATATATCTTATTGTAATTGAGATTTATCTGGTAGGTAAGAGCCACCGAGATAGGTCTTGCTGAGTTTTTCAAGGGTTCCGTCTTGGTAGAGTTCTTTGAGAACCTTGTCAAATTGTTCTTTAAATTCTTTTTGATCGCTTGAGAAGATAATGTAGTTATTTGGATTGTCATTGCTCTCCAAGTCGACTACGTTCAAGTCTAATCCACGGTCTTGGATAATTTTTTGAACAGAGATTTTATCAAAGATTAGGAAATCAAATTCACCGTTGGCGAGGTCAGTCAGACGCTTAGCCACATCCTCACCAGAGTATTGGATGGTGGCAGGATTGTCTGAGTGATTTTGATTCCAGTCCGTAACAACCTTGGCAGTAGAAGTTCCAGTGTCATCCTGGGTTGTTTTACCGGCGATGTCTTGAAGAGAAGTAAGAGCCTTGTCTTTTCTGCTTACGAGAACCAAAGGATTTTTTGCGATAGGTAGGGAGTAGAGATATTTGTCGGCTCTCTCTTTGGTGAAGCTCAAGTTGTTGGCAGCAGCTTGGTAACGACCAGCATCAACTCCAGGGAAGATACTCTCCCAAGCTGTTTTTTGAAATTCAATCTTGTATTGATCTAGTTTTTCATCGACCGCTTTTAAAACTTCAACATCATATCCAGTTAAATGACCATCTTTTTCAAAATCAAAAGGTGGAATGTCTCCAGCAGTTGCTACGACAATGGTTTTAGGGCTAGCAGTGGAAGTTGAAGTACTATCCTTTTTAGATTGTCCACAGGCCACCAACAAGGGACTAATGGCTAATAATAAGAATAATTTTTTCATGTGTGTCTCCTTTACTTAATGGTATCTAGCTTACCAGACAATCAATCAAATAGCCAATATATATTTTTTATGGAAGTGATAGAAAAATATTATAATTTTCAGTTTGAGTTTGTAATCTAAAATTTAAATCAGATAAGAAAAAGATAATTTAGGCCACAAATGAAAAATCTCTGCAAGCTCTTTCAGAATGTGGTAAAATGGAAGCAGTAGAAATAGAAAAGGAAATCAATTATGAAATTTCTTGAGTTAAATAAAAAACGTCATGCGACTAAGCATTTTATTGATAAACCAGTTGATCCCAAGGATGTTCGAACAGCTATTGAAATCGCAACCTTGGCACCGAGTGCTCACAACAGTCAGCCTTGGAAGTTTGTTGTGGTTCGCGAGAGAAATGCTGAACTAGCAAAATTGGCTTACGGTTCAAACTTTGAGCAAGTAGCATCTGCCCCTGTAACCATTGCCTTGTTTACAGATACTGACCTAGCTAAACGAGCTCGCAAGATTGCCCGTGTTGGTGGAGCAAAGAACTTCTCAGAAGAACAACTTCAGTACTTTATGAAAAATCTTCCAGCAGAGTTTGCGCGTTACAATGAACAACAAATCAGTGACTACCTAGCCCTTAATGCAGGGTTGGTTGCGATGAACTTAGTCCTTGCATTGACTGACCAGGGAATCGGATCAAACATTATCCTTGGTTTTGATAAATCAAAAGCCAATGAAGTCTTGGAAGTTGAAGAACGCTTCCGTCCAGAACTTTTGATCACAGTAGGATACACAGACGAGAAGTTGGAACCAAGCTACCGCTTGCCAGTAGACGAAATTATCGAAAAAAGATAGGAAGTAAAAATGACAGTTATTGATTTTACAGCAGAAGTAGAAAAACGTAAAGAAGCCCTCTTGGCTGACTTGTTTAGCCTTTTAGAAATCAACTCAGAACGTGATGACAGTAAGGCAGATGCGGAGCACCCATTTGGACCTGGTCCAGTAAAAGCTTTGGAGAAATTCCTTGAAATCGCAGACCGTGATGGTTACCCAACAAAAAATGTCGACAACTATGCAGGACATTTTGAGTTTGGTGAAGGGGAAGAAGTTCTCGGAATCTTTGCCCACATGGACGTAGTGCCAGCAGGGTAGTGGATGGGACACTGATCCTTACACTCCAACTATCAAAGATGGTCGTCTCTATGCGCGTGGTGCTTCTGATGATAAGGGACCAACTACAGCATGTTACTATGGTTTGAAAATCATCAAAGAACTTGGTCTTCCAACTTCTAAAAAAGTTCGCTTTATCGTCGGAACTGATGAAGAATCAGGTTGGGCAGACATGGACTACTACTTTTGAGCATGTAGGACTTGCGAAGCCAGACTTTGGTTTCTCTCCAGATGCTGAATTCCCTATTATCAATGGTGAAAAAGGAAATATCACAGAATATCTCCACTTTGCTGGTGAAAATCAAGGGTGCAGCTCGTCTCCACAGCTTCACAGGTGGTTTGCGTGAAAATATGGTTCCTGAGTCAGCAACAGCAGTTGTTTCAGGTGATTTGGCTGACTTGCAAGCGAAACTAGATGCCTTTGTCGCAGAGCACAAACTTAGAGGAGAAATTCAAGAAGAAAACGGTCAGTACAAGGTAACTGTAATTGGTAAATCTGCCCACGGTGCTATGCCTGCTTCAGGTGTCAATGGTGCGACTTATCTTGCTCTCTTCCTGAGCCAGTTTGCATTTGAAGGACCTGCAAAAGACTACCTTGACATTGCTGGTAAGATTCTCTTAAATGACCATGAAGGGAAGAAATTGAAAGTTGCTCATGTGGATGAAAAGATGGGTGCCCTTTCTATGAATGCTGGTGTCTTCCGCTTTGATGAAACAAGTGCTGACAATACCATTGCCCTTAACTTCCGTTATCCAAAAGGAACAAGTCCAGAGCAAATCAAGTCAGTTCTTGAAACGCTTGCCAGTTGCTTCAGTTAGCCTTTCTGAACATGGTCACACACCTCACTATGTACCAATGGAAGATCCGCTTGTCCAAACCTTGTTAAATGTTTATGAAAAACAAACAGGTCTTCAAGGGCATGAACAAGTTATTGGTGGCGGAACATCTGGCCGTCTCTTAGAGCGTGGTGTAGCCTACGGTGCTATGTTCCCAGATTCTATCGATACCATGCACCAAGCCAACGAATTTATCGCCTTGGATGATCTCTTCCGTGCAGCAGCCATCTACGCTGAAGCTATCTATGAATTGATCAAATAATGCTATAGAAGTCTGAGATTTTATGCTTAGACTTCTTTTTGGAGGGAGAGTAGATGTCTCAAATCGAAAGAATCAAACAAGCCATCATGGCTGATCCACAAAATCAACACTATACTGAGCAAGGAATCGAACCTCTCTTTGCTGCTCCTAAAACAGCTCGTATCAATATCATTGGGCAGGCACCTGGGCTAAAAACCCAAGAAGCAGGACTTTACTGGAAGGATAAAAGTGGCGACCGCTTGCGAGACTGGTTGGGTGTGGATGAGGATACTTTTTACAAGTCAGGTTACTTTGCTGTCATGCCCATGGATTTCTATTTTCCGGGACATGGGACATCCGGAGACTTACCTCCCAGACCTGGTTTTGCAGAAAAATGGCATCCTAAACTTTTGAAAGAATTACCAGATATTCAATTGACGCTCTTGATTGGCCAGTATGCCCAGGCCTACTATCTGCATGAGAAAGTCAGTGGAAAGGTAACAGACCGTGTACATCGCTTTAAAGGATTATTTGCCAGATTATTACCCTTTGGTGCACCCGTCACCTCGGAACCAAATCTGGATGAAAAAGAATCCTTGGTTTGAAGCAGATGTTTTGCCTGACTTGAAAGAAAGAATTCAAAAAATTCTCGGAGAAGAAAAATGAAAGAAATTACTTTTAATGATTTTTACCAACTATACCAGAAAGAGTCGCTTTCTGTATTGGATGTGAGAGAAGTAGAGGAATTTGAGACTCTTCATTTAGAAGGCGCTCGTAATTTCACCTCTCAGCCAATTAGCTGATACTTATAAACAACTAGATAAGGATAATCTTTACTACGTGATTTGTAAATCAGGAATGCGTTCAGCACGCGCTTGTCAATTTTTAGCAGAACAAGGATATGAGGTTATCAATGTCCAAGGTGGCATGGATGCCTTAGAATAAGAAAAAACTCCCTTTAAGACCGAAAATAAGAAAGGTTTTAAAGGGAGTTTATTTGCTCTAAAAAAATCAGAAAAATTGAAAAACATTTTTAAAATTATTTCCGAGATAGCCTTTTTCAAGCCTTTAAATCATGTTATACTAAGAAAGTATTTTATTTTTATAAGGAGAGTTTATGGCTAAAAAAAGGTGCTTTTAACAGGGATTACTCCTGTTTGGAATATTTTTTTGGTGCGGGTAACTTTGATTTTCCCCCTACCCTAGGTGCTCAATCTGGGGAACACTTTCTCCCTGCCATTGCAGGATTTGTACTTTCAGGTGTTGGACTTGCCGTCTTGACCTTGATCATCGGGACCTTAAATCCTAAGGGATATATCTATGAGATTTCTACAAAGATTTCCCCTTGGTTTGCAACGATTTATCTAGCAGTTTTGTACTTGTCGATTGGTCCATTCTTTGCCATTCCACGTACTGCAACAACTTCTTATGCAGTAGGGATTAGTCCACTCTTGGCAGATGCTGACAAAGGTCTAGGCTTGATTGTCTTTACCCTTATCTACTTTGTTGCAGCATTCTTAATCGCGCTTAATCCTTCAAAGATTTTGGATCGTATCGGTCGTGTTTTGACTCCAGTTTTTTTGCCCTCTTGATTATCATCTTGGTAATTCTTGGAGCCCTCAAATATGGTGGAAATGCACCACAAGCAGCTACAGCAGCTTATCAAGCTTCAGCATTTGGAGCAGGATTCCTTGAAGGATATAATACTCTAGATGCTCTCGCATCTGTTGCCTTTAGTGTAATCGCGGTTGAAACCTTGAAACAACTTGGATTTTCGAGTAAAAAAGAGTACATCTCAACCATTTGGGTAGTCGGAATTGTCGTAGCACTTGGCTTTAGTGCTCTATACATTGGCCTAGGTTTCCTTGGAAATCACTTCCCGATGACAGAAGAAGCGATGAAGGGTGGAACTCCAGGGGTTTATATCTTGTCACAAGCGACCCAAGAAATCTTTGGTTCAACAGCTCAATTATTCCTAGCAGCCATGGTAACAGTAACTTGCTTCACAACGACTGTAGGTTTGATTGTTTCAACTGCTGAATTCTTTAACGGACGTTTTCCACAAATCAGCTATAAGGTTTATGCGACTGTCTTTACCTTGATTGGTTTTGCAATTGCCAACCTTGGTCTTGATGCAATCATCAAATATTCTATCCCTGTCCTAGTTATCTTGTATCCAATTACCATTGTGATTGTTATGATTGTGATTGTGAACAAATTTGTACCACTTTCAAAACCAGGCATGCAAATGACGATGGGTCTTGTTACAGCTATTGCCGTAGCTAGTGTCTTGGGAAGTTCATTTGAAGTGACCTTCCTTGCCAATATTGTGAATGCTCTACCATTTGCTAAGGCTTCATTGCCATGGTTAGTACCAGCGATCATTGGGATTTTACTTTCCCTTGTTCTTCCAAATAAGCAAAAGAGTGAAGCTTTTGAGATGGAATAAAAAAAATCTTGGCTTATGCCAAGGTTTTTTTATTACTCTTAGTTCGTTTTTTCAGTATATCCAAGGTCCCTCAAGCATCTTTTTTTAGATTTTTTTGAAAAACTCACACGTTTTTCCAGCTCCTGAATATTCATTAGGCATTGCTTTTTTCATCTCATCAAGATTGACTACAGTCATGTCAATGACCATGGTATGGATGACTTTTCCATCTTTGAATTCGATATTTTGTGTAACACCTTTGATTCCCTCATACCCTTTATAAGTTTTCACGATAAGTTCTTTAAGCTCATCAGCGCTCTTATTGAGTATCTCAGGTTCAAAAACATTATAAACTTCTTGTTTCATAACGTCATCACCCTCAACAGTATATGTCAAGGTAGAATGTCTTCCTGGATTACTGTCATGAACAAAGACTACAGTTTTTGATTCAGCTTTCTTTTCTGTAGTTTCAGCTTCAGTCGTTTTTACCTCAGTTGTCTCTGCTTTTGAGGAGTTAGAAGTTATTGATGATTGTTTAGAACATCCCAACAAGAATGCCAACGGTAAGGCTAAGAGAAGCGTCATTTTGAAATATCTGTTCATATTTTTTCCTTTCATCATAAGAACTTTTTTCATTATATCATAAAATACTTTTGCAATCAAAGTATATTCGTTTTTCCTTTTTACACATACTAAAATGGGAAAAGTGATATAATGGTAGCAAAGAGGTGAAGAAATGAATCAAACTGTAGAATATATCAAAGAACTAACTGCTATCGCATCGCCAACAGGTTTTACACGTGAAATTACGAATTATTTGGTTGAGACTCTTGAAAAACTAGGTTATCAACCAATCCGTACTGCCAAAGGTGGTGTCAATGTTACTGTCAAAGGTAAAAATGACGAGCAACAGCGTTATGTGACCGCTCATGTGGATACCTTGGGAGCTATCGTTCGCGCTGTTAAACCAGATGGTCGTCTTAAAATGGACCGTATTGGTGGCTACCCTTGGAATATGATTGAAGGCGAAAACTGTACAGTTCATGTGGCTAGTACAGGTAAGACTATTTCAGGTACCATTTTGATCCACCAGACTTCTTGTCATGTATACAAGGACGCTGGCACTGCTGAACGCACGCAGGACAATATGGAAGTGCGTTTGGACGAAAAAGTGACCAATGAAAAAGAAACACGCGCACTTGGTATTGAGGTTGGTGACTTTATCAGCTTTGACCCACGAACTGTCGTAACTGAGACAGGCTTTATCAAATCGCGTCATTTGGATGATAAGGTCAGTGCAGCTATCCTTCTAAATCTCCTTAAAGTCTATAAGGAAGAGGGGGTTGAACTTCCTGTCACCACCCATTTTGCTTTTTCAGTCTTTGAAGAAGTGGGCCATGGTGCTAACTCAAGTATCCCAAGTCAAGTTGTCGAATATCTAGCAGTAGATATGGGAGCAATGGGAGATGACCAGCAGACGGATGAGTACACAGTGTCAATCTGTGTCAAAGATGCTTCAGGTCCTTATCACTACGAATTCCGTCAACATCTGGTTGCCTTGGCAAAAGAGCAGGATATTCCATTTAAACTCGATATCTATCCATTTTACGGTTCAGACGCTTCTGCAGCTATGTCAGCTGGAGCAGAAGTCAAACATGCCCTTCTCGGAGCGGGTATCGAGTCTAGTCACTCTTATGAGCGGACTCATATTGATTCTGTTCTTGCTACTGAGCGTATGGTGGACGCATATCTTAAGAGTGGATTGGTAGACTAAGATGTGCTTGATTTGCCAACGAATTGAATGGATTAAGTCAGGGGAAAATCCTTACTTTGTGAAGGAACTGGAAACAGGCTATGTTGTCATTGGAGATCACCAGTATTTTGAAGGCTACACTTTATTCCTAGCAAAAGAACATGTCACAGAATTACACCATATGGATACTCCTGTCAAACTACGATTTTTAGAGGAAATGAGCTTGGTCCAAGAAGCTGCCTCTAAGGCTTTTTCTGCTCAAAAGATGAATGTAGAGTTGTTGGGAAACGGTGATGCACATGCCCACTGGCATATTTTTCCAAGACGAGAGGGTGATATGAAGGGACACGGTCTTAATGGTCGTGGTCCAGTTTGGTGGGTTCCTTGGGAAGAAATGGTCGCTGAAGAATATCAGGTTAAGGGAAGCAAATTAGAAGGTTTGGTTGAAACCTTATCTGAAACTTTGGACCAAATGATAGAAATGAAAGGATAAACAATGAAAAAAAGATACCTTGTATTATCAGGATTGCTGGCCTTGACATTGGCAGCTTGTTCGCAAGGAAAGCCAGCGACTTCAGAAACGCAGACTTCAACTGAAGAAAAAACCGTCCAAGAAGGGACTGTCGGTAGTAAATCTCAGGAAGCAAGCCAAAAAAAGGCAGAAGTAGTTAATAAGGGAGATTACTATAGCGTTCAAGGGAAGTACGATGAGATTGTTATCGCTAATAAGCATTATCCCTTGTCTAAGGACTATAATCCTGGAGAAAATCCCACAGCAAAGGCTGAGTTATTGAAGCTTATTGCAGCTATGCAGGAAGCAGGTTTCCCAATCAGCGACCACTATAGTGGTTTCAGAAGTTATGAAACTCAAACTCAACTTTATCAGGACTATGTCAACAAAGACGGAAAGGCAGAGGCTGACCGCTATTCTGCTCGACCTGGATATAGTGAACATCAAACTGGACTAGCATTTGACCTTATCGGTACAGATGGAGATTTAGTGACAGAAGAAAAAGCTGCCCAATGGCTTTTAGATCATGCTGCAGACTATGGTTTTGTCGTTCGCTATCTCAAAGGTAAGGAAAAAGAAACAGGCTATATGGCTGAAGAATGGCACCTTCGCTACGTCGGAAAAGAAGCCAAGGACATCGCTGCAAGTGGTCTCAGCTTGGAAGAGTATTACGGCTTTGAAGGTGGGGACTATGTTGATTAGTCGCAAAATATCTTGCAAGAATGCTTGAAATTTGATAAAATGAATAATAATTAAATAGGAATCTGCAAGACTAGTATCTCAGGGGAAGTATATCAGGGAGGAGAGCCGTGACTGAAAGCTCTCTATATGAAAGCTGGGTGAATTCACTTGCCTATGGATTCAGAAATAAAGGTCTGATTTGTCAGATGAAAACGGATGGTACCGCGTGTCAACGCTCCGAGTGGAGTTTTTGGCATGTGGTTTTCTTTTTATCTACGAGAGACTGATGGAGGAATTATGTCAACTATTGAAGAACAATTAAAAGCGCTTCGTGAAGAAACGCTAGCTAGCTTGAAGCAGATTTCTGCTGAAAATGAAAAAGAGCTGCAAGAATTGCGCGTCTCTGTCCTTGGTAAAAAAGGTTCTCTTACTGAAATCCTGAAAGGGATGAAAGACGTTTCTGCAGAAATGCGTCCAATTATCGGGAAACACGTCAATGAAGCGCGTGATGTTTTGACAGCTGCATTTGAAGAATCAGCTAAGCTCTTGGAAGAAAAGAAAGTTGAAGCTCAACTAGCAAGTGAGAGCATCGATGTTACGCTTCCAGGTCGCCCAGTTGCGACTGGTCACCGTCACATCCTCACACAAACTAGTGAGGAAATTGAAGACATCTTCATCGGGATGGGTTACCAAGTAGTGGATGGTTTTGAAGTAGAACAAGACTACTATAACTTTGAACGTATGAACCTTCCAAAAGGATCACCCAGCTCGTGATATGCAGGACACTTTCTATATCACAGAAGAAATCTTGCTCCGTACTCACACGTCTCCAGTTCAGGCGCGTGCGATGGATGCCCATGATTTTTCTAAAGGCCCTTTGAAGATGATCTCACCAGGACGTGTATTCCGTCGTGATACAGACGATGCAACCCACAGTCACCAATTCCACCAAATCGAAGGTTTGGTTGTTGGGAAAAACATCTCTATGGCGGATCTACAAGGAACCCTCCAGTTAATTGTACAAAAAATGTTTGGTGAAGAGCGTCAAATCCGTTTACGCCCATCTTACTTTCCCATTTCACTGAGCCATCTGTTGAGGTGGATGTTTCGTGCTTCAAATGTGGAGGAGCCGGCTGTAACGTCTGTAAGAAAACTGGTTGGATCGAGATTATGGGTGCCGGTATGGTTCACCCACGTGTCCTTGAGATGAGTGGTATCGATGCAACTGTATACTCTGGTTTTGCCTTTGGTCTTGGACAAGAACGTGTAGCTATGCTTCGTTACGGAATCAACGATATCCGTGGATTCTACCAAGGAGATGTCCGCTTCTCAGAACAGTTTAAATAATGATTAGAAAAGTGGAAATAGCAGATGTTGAGGTGTTGGCAAAAATTGCCAAACAAACCTTTCGTGAAACATTTGCTCATGATAATACGGAAGAGCAGTTACAGGAATACTTTGAAGAGGCTTATAATCTGAGAGTTTTGTCAACTGAGTTGGAAGATCCTGACTCCGAAACCTATTTCATTATGCATGAAGAGGAGATAGCTGGTTTTCTCAAAGTCAACTGGGGAAATGCTCAAACCGAGAGAGAATTAGAGAACGCTTTTGAAATTCAACGCCTCTACGTGCTACAAACATATCAAGGATTTGGACTTGGTAAGCAACTATTTGAATTCGCTCTGGAACATGCCGAAAAAAATGGTTTTTCCTGGGCTTGGCTAGGTGTTTGGGAGCATAATACAAAAGCTCAAGCATTTTATAATCGATATGGTTTTGAAAAATTTAGCCAACATCGTTTTATGGTTGGGCAAAAGGTAGATACGGATTGGTTACTGAAAAAGAAATTAAGGTAAGAAGATGATTCTTCTAATGAAATGATAGGAAAGGAAAAAAACTAGAGTGACAACTGTCATTCTGGAGAACTAAATTATGCTTGTATCTTATAAATGGTTAAAAGAATTGGTGGACATTGATGTACCATCACAAGAGTTGGCTGAAAAAATGTCAACCACAGGGATCGAAGTAGAAGGTGTGGAATCACCTGCTGCTGGTCTCTCAAAAATTGTCGTCGGTGAAGTCTTGTCTTGTGAAGATGTGCCCGAAACACACTTGCATATCTGCCAAGTCAATGTGGGTGAAGAAGAAGCCCGTCAAATCGTCTGTGGTGCACCAAATGTGCGTGCAGGCATCAAGGTTATGGTGGCTCTTCCAGGTGCTCGCATTGCGGACAACTACAAGATTAAAAAAGGGAAAATCCGTGGCTTAGAGTCACTCGGAATGATCTGCTCACTTGGTGAATTAGGGATTTCTGACTCCGTTGTACCAAAAGAATTTGCAGATGGAATCCAAATCTTGCCAGATGATGCCGTTCCAGGTGAGGAAGTATTCTCTTACCTAGACTTGGATGATGAAATCATCGAACTTTCCATCACACCTAACCGTGCAGATGCCCTCTCTATGCGTGGGGTGGCGTACGAAGTAGCAGCTATCTATGACAAGGCAGTCAACTTCAAAGAATTTACTTTAACAGAAACAGACCAAGCTGCAGCAGATGCTCTTTCAGTCAACATTGACACAAACAAGGCTCCTTATTATGCAGCTCGTATCTTGGACAATGTGACTATCGCACCTAGTCCACAATGGTTGCAAAACCTCCTCATGAACGAAGGTATCCGTCCGATTAACAATGTCGTCGACGTGACCAACTATATCCTGCTTTACTTTGGTCAGCCTATGCATGCCTTTGACTTGGATACCTTTGAAGGAAATGACATCCGTGTGCGTGAAGCACGTGCTGGTGAGAAATTAGTGACCTTGGATGGGGAAGAGCGTGAGTTGGAAACAACTGACTTAGTCATTACTGTTGCTGACAAACCAGTAGCCCTTGCAGGTGTCATGGGTGGAGAGGCTACAGAAATCTCTGAAAACTCTACTCGTGTCGTCCTTGAAGCTGCTGTCTTCAATGGCAAATCTATCCGTAAGACAAGTGGTCGTCTAAACCTTCGTTCTGAATCATCTTCTCGCTTTGAAAAAGGCATCAATGTGGCAACCGTTAATGAAGCCCTTGATGCAGCAGCAAGTATGATTGCTGAATTGGCTGGTGCGACAGTGCGTAAGGGCATTGTTTCAGCAGGACAGTTGGACACTTCAGATGTAGAAGTTTCTTCAACCCTTGCAGACGTGAACCGTGTCCTTGGTACAGACCTTTCCTACGCAGATGTAGAAGATGTCTTCCGTCGTCTTGGCTTTGGTCTTTCAGGAAATGCGGAAGCCTTTACTGTTAGCGTTCCTCGTCGCCGTTGGGATATCACTATCGAAGCGGACCTCTTTGAAGAAATCGCTCGGATTTATGGTTACGACCGCTTGCCAACCAGTCTTCCAAAAGATGATGGGACAGCCGGTGAATTAACAGCGACACAAAAATTGCGCCGTCAAGTTCGTACCATTGCAGAAGGTGCTGGATTGACAGAAATCATCACCTACGCTCTGACAACTCCTGAAAAAGCAGTCGAGTTTACGATTCAGCCAAGTCATTTGACAGAATTGATGTGGCCAATGACTGTGGACCGTTCGGTCCTCCGTCAAAATATGGTTTCAGGTATTTTGGATACCGTAGCTTACAACGTAGCGCGTAAGAACAAAGACTTGGCTCTTTACGAGATTGGAAAAGTCTTCGAGCAAACGGGTAATCCAAAAGAAGACTTGCCAAATGAAATCAACAGCTTTGCTTTTGCATTGACAGGTTTAGTCGCTGAAAAAGACTTCCAAACTGCAGCCGTTCCGGTTGATTTCTTCTATGCTAAGGGAATCCTAGAAGCCCTCTTTGCTCGCTTGGGTCTTGAAGCGACCTATACAGCAACGCAAGAGATCAAGAGTCTTCACCCAGGACGTACAGCCTTGATCTCACTCGGTGATCAAGTAGTCGGTTTCCTCGGTCAAGTGCACCCTGTGACAGCTAAGGCTTACGATATTCCAGAAACTTATGTAGCGGAGCTCAACCTTTCAGCTATTGAGGCAGCTCTTCAACCAGCAGCAGCCTTTGTGGAAATTACTAAATTCCCAGCAGTCAGCCGTGATATTGCCCTTCTCCTCAAGGCAGAAGTGACTCACCAAGAGGTGGTTGATGCTATTCAAGCCGCTGGCGTGAAACGTTTGACAGACATTAAACTGTTTGACGTCTTCTCAGGTGAAAAACTAGGACTTGGTATGAAGTCAATGGCTTATAGCTTGACCTTCCAAAATCCAGAAGATAGCTTGACAGACGAAGAAGTCGCACGCTATATGGAAAAAATCCAAGCATCACTCGAAGAAAAAGTGAATGCAGAAGTGCGTTAACAGTCTAAAATCCATCCTGAGGGATGGATTTTTTTGTCTTTGTAAATGCCGAATATTGGAAAGAAAAATGAAGTTGAATCTTATTCGTCTTGATATAAAAAATGCCTAGTAAATTCTACTAATAAAAATGTACATAAATCCTTGTAATGACTAAAAAAAGGAGTATAATGAGGGTAAGATTAGTAGGAGGTGGATTATGTTAGAAGTCCGCAATCTTGAAAAAAGTTTTGGTCCCAAGCAAGTCTTGTTTGGCGTTGACTTTCAAGCTCAGCCTGGAAGAATTTTAGGTCTAGTTGGGAAAAATGGAGCTGGGAAAACAACCATTTTTTTCACAGTATTTTTGAAATTTTTTTGGATTATCAAGGAAAAAAAATTAAGTTTGATGGGTCAAGAAATTCGTCAGGAAACCTATGCTCGGATTGGCTATCTACCCGAAGAACGTAGTCTCATGCCTAAGTTGACAGTCCTAGAGCAGGTTCGTTACCTAGCCATGTTAAAAGGCATGGATGCCAAAGAAGTCAAAGAAAAACTCCCTCAATGGATGGAGAAGCTGGAAGTAAAGGGAAAATTGACAGACAAGATTAAGAGTCTCTCAAAAGGGAATCAACAGAAGATTCAGCTGATCATTACTTTAATGCATGAACCAGATCTGATCATTCTAGATGAACCTTTTAGTGGCCTAGATCCAGTCAATACTGAATTGCTCAAGCAGGTTATCCTCAAAGAAAAAGAACGTGGTGCAACCATTATCTTTTCAGACCACGTCATGACCAATGTCGAAGAGCTATGTGATGATATCCTGATGATTCGTGATGGGCGTGTCGTCTTGCATGGACCAGTCCAAGATGTTCGCAATCAATACGGCAAAACGCGACTCTTTGTTGCAAGTGAAAATTGTCAGGAAGACTTGGAAAAACTCCCGCATGTCATTCATGCTAGCTTGACCAAGCAGGGGATTTGGAAGCTCATCCTAGATGATGAAAATGCAGGACAGGAGCTTTTTGCTATCTTGACTAAAGGACACTATATCGCGACCTTTGACCAGCAAGCTCCGACAATAGATGAAATCTTTAAACTAGAATCAGGGGTGGAAGTATGAGAAATATGTTGGTTGTAATCAAAGAAACTTATTTTCGTCATGTCAAATCCTGGAGTTTCTTCTTTATGGTAATCTCGCCTTTTCTTTTTATCGGCTTGTCTGGCGGAATTGGCTATCTCCAAAGTTCCTCTCTGGCTCAGAATAATAAGGTGGCAGTAGTTAGTTCGGTACCTGCTATAACAGAGAGTCTTAAATCGACCAATGGCATTAATTTTGACTATAAGGATGAAGCAAGCGCAAAAGAAGCTGTCAAGGATGAAAAAATCAAGGGGTATCTAACGATTGATCAAGAAGGTAGTGTCCTCAAGGCAGTCTATCACGGTGAAACTTCACTTGAAACTGGTATAAAGTTAACTGTGACAACTAAGTTGAATGAGCTCCAATACCAACTCAATCGTTCGGAGGCACATTTATCTCAGGAACAGGAACAACACTTGGCACAAACGATTCAATTCTCAGAGCAGATTGATGAATCTAAGGAAAGTAAAAAGATGGTCCAAACCTTTGCGGCGGCAGGACTAGGCTTCTTCCTCTATATGATCTTGATTACTTATGCCAGTGTCACTGCTCAAGAGGTAGCCAGTGAAAAAGGGACAAAAATTATGGAAGTGGTCTTCTCAAGTATTCGTGCTAGTCACTACTTTTACGCACGTATGATTGCCTTACTTCTTGTCATTTTGACTCATATTGGTATTTATGTTGTAGGCGGACTTGGAGCTATCTTATTCTTTAAGGATATGCCTATCTTGGCTAATTCAGGTATTCTGAATCACTTGGGAGAAGCCTTTTCGATCAATACCTTGTTATTTGTCTTAGTCAGTCTTTTCATGTATGTAGTCTTGGCAGCCTTTCTGGGTTCTATGGTTTCTCGCCCTGAAGATGCAGGAAAGGCCTTATCTCCGTTGATGATTTTGATAATAGCTGGTTTTGTTGGCGTTACTGCCCTAGGCGCTGCAGGAGACAATCTGATTTTGAAAATTGGATCCTATATTCCCTTTATTTCTACTTTCTTTATGCCTTTTAGAGCTATTAATGGTTATGCAAATAGCATCGAGGCTTGGATTTCTCTTGCGATAACAGTTGTATTTGCCGTAACTGCAACAGCCTTTATCGGACGTATGTATGCTAGCCTAGTCCTCCAAACAGATGATTTAGGTATCTGGAAAACCTTTAAACGAGCTTTAAGCTATCACTAAAAGAGACACCTTCAGTGAATACTGGAGGTGTTTTTGCTTTACGAATTCATTGCTGTCTGGTCTTCTTTACTTTATAATGAAAAAAGAATGAAAAGGAGAAGGACATGAACTATATGGATGTTGCTGAAAATGAGCATTTGTTAATCATTGTCCTTGGTATGATGCTGATCAGCCAGATGAGTGAAGATGAGGTGGAGGCAGCCTTGTCGATTGGCATCAACACCTTGAGCTAACGGATATCTATGGATATGGCTAGTGTGAGGTTCTGCTGGGTAAAGTTTTCAAGCGCCGTTCGAATCTTCGGGACTAGATTTAGTATACCAGACGTCACTTGTATTAGTGGGCTGGTTTTTTTGTTCTATGCTTTACAGATTTTTCTTGACAAGTTTTCTTTGTTATGGTAATATTTTAGGCAACAAGTGTTGCGCAACAAACGTTGCACGAAAGGAGTCTTATGCCACCCAAGGTTAAATTTAGTAAAGAGGCTATGATTGGGACAGCTTTACAATTGGTGAGAGAAGAGGGAATAGCTAGTTTGACGGCTCGAGCATTAGCGGAAAAACTGGGAGCCACACCAAGAGTCATTTTTGGGCAATTTGCAAATATGGCTGAGTTACAAGCAGAGGTTATTGTTGCTGCGGAAATGGTCGTGGTTGAGTATATTCGCAAGGCCTTAGAAGATGAGAAGCCTTTTCGATCTGTCGGGGTTGCTTATATCCTGTTCGCCTCAAAAGAGCCCCAACTCTTTCAGTTGCTTTTCCAAAATCCTAGCAAAGATCCGATTCGTCGCTTTCAAGATTTTCTTCCCATGAAGGATCATAGTTACCAATTGGTTCTGGATTCGATTGTCGCAGACTATCCTTTGACTGTAGAGGAGGCTAGTCGATTGTACCAGCATCTATTCATCTACTCACACGGGATGGCCTCTATGGTTGCTTCTGGTATTTATCAGTTCAGCATGGAAGAAGTGATTGGTTTATTGACAGAAGTTTGTCAATCTCTCATCAAAGAAATGGTAGGAAAGAAATGATTCAACTAGAAAATGTATACAAAGGCTACGGCCAAACCAAGGTTTTAAAAGGGATTGATCTACAGATTCAAGACCAGGATGATGTAGTTATCCTAGGTCCTTCTGGATCAGGAAAGTCAACCCTCTTAAACGTGTTATCAGGATTAGAAAAGGTAGATGAGGGGCATATTCTCATTCAAGGACAGGATTTGTCTCAACTCACAGATGCTCAATTGACAGCCTTTAGACGTGATAAGATTGCCTTTATTTTTCAGCAGTATTATTTATTGCCGAATCTCACGGTTAGACAAAATGTTAAGATGGGAGCTGACCTGGCAGACAATCATGATTTTTTGCAGATTATCGAGGATTTGGGACTTGGCGATAAGCTAGACAAGTATCCGAGTGAATTGTCTGGCGGGGAACAGCAGAGAGTATCTATTGCTCGTGCCTTAGCCAAAAAGCCAGAGATTCTTTTCTTAGATGAGCCGACGGGAGCCCTGGATGAAGAAACAGGGCGCAAGATTCTCGACTATATCTGGAAGTTGAAGGAAAAGCTTGGCTTTACCCTAATCATGGTGACACACAACCAAATATTGCGGATATGGCCAGAACCATCATTCGCGTCAATAGTGGCAAAATTACTGAAGTTGTGACCAATGATCAGCCACAGACTGCTTATGAGATTGGATGGTAAGCCATGTTTTCAGTAAAAGATATTCGAAAATTAGTTGTCGTCAGTATCATTGGAGCCTGTGCGATTTTTGTGGCCAATCTCTTCTTGAATTTTTATCTTGATATCGAGCAGTTGGAGATTTCTAAAACCAATCCGATGATTATGGCCTATTATGATGCTCAGGTTTCGCTATCTTGGATGGTGGCCATGGTCAGTGGGGTTGTCTTGTCCTTGATGTCGATCCTTCTCATGTGTTTTTATATCAAACAATTTGTCGATGACCACAAGGAACAATTAGGGATTTTAAAGGCTTTGGGTTATAGCAATGGCCAGTTGGCGAAACGATTTTGGGCTTTTGGGCTCAGTTTTGGAATTGGAGCGCTTCTTGGCTATTTAGCTTCTTTTCTTATGATGGGGCATTTTTATGACTTTCGCAATGAGAAGGGGATTTTGCCAGACATTACCATTCATTTTCACTGGCAGCTCTTGGTCGCTTTAGTGATACTGCCAACGACTTTCTTTATGGTTCTTGCGATTGGCTATGCTAAAAGACAACTACAAACGCCGGCCCTTCGCCTATTGAAAAAATCCCCAACACCGATTAAGGTCAAAAGGAAAAAAAGTGCTCCTAAGAAAGAAAAATCCTTCCTAAAAGAGCTGTCTTCGTTGCTGATTTGGGGGAGAAAATCGATCCTGTTTTTTGTGGTCTTTGGCTCCATGTGTTTCGCGGCCATGGTTCAATTGTCTTTTGGGCTAAGGGACTACACAGATGACATCATCCAAACCATGATGATTATGATTGGTTTGATCCTTTCTTTCTCGATCCTCTTTTTGTCATTGGGGATTGTCGTTTCAGAAAGTCGTGAAACCTTGGCCTTGATGAAGGCTTTTGGCTACACCGATCGTGAATGCCAAAGTCATATTCTCGCTCCCTATCGTTTCTGGGCCTATCTAGGATTTGTTCTTGGGACGGCTTATCAATATGGCATCATGGAAATCTTGATTGGTGTGATCAAAAACACCGTTCCTGAAAAGATTGAGCATAACTTTGATTGGAATGTTTGCCTTTGGACCTTGCTCGGTTTTGCTGTGGTTTATGAAAGTCTCTTTTATCTATCCAACAGAAAACTCCAAAAACAAACCATCAAAGAAGTGCTCTTAGCTGAATAAATAGAAAAGGTTGGCTTACCCAGCCTTTTTCTTTTGAAACGCATTGACAAGGGAGGCTTTTCCGCTATTCTAGGGGAATGAAAGAAAAGGAAAGGAAAGGAGAGGGATTGAGATGAAACGGAGTTACTGGCAGGACCTGAAAGGGGCCTTTTACTTAATCTGGCGCAATAAATGGTCCTTTATCTCTGTAGGGATCCTCTGGCAGTTTGTGGTTGGCATTGGACTGTGGCCTTGTGTCATAAATAAATCAATAGACCTGTGAGATACACTCACAGGTCTTTTTATTCGCTGAAATATTTCACATTATTTCTTCTAAACCTTTGACTAATAAAGAAAATTATCGTACAATAAAGAGTACGTGATAAAATGAGACCAGAGTTTATATACTCTGGCGTTAGTAGTAAAAAAAGAGGAGAAACGCTTTGGAATTAGAAGTATTTGCTGGGCAAGAAAAAAGTGAACTATCTATGATTGAGGTGGCTCGTGCCATCTTGGAACAACGTGGTCGCGATCACGAGATGCATTTTAGCGATTTGGTCAATGAAATCCAAAACTATCTTGGTACCTCTAATAGCGATATTCGCGAAGCACTACCTTTGTTCTATACAGAGTTGAACTTTGATGGGAGCTTCATCTCTCTTGGAGATAACAAATGGGGCCTTCGTTCATGGTATGGAGTAGATGAAATTGACGAAGAAATCATTGCTCTTGAAGAAAGTGACGATGAAGAAGTAGCACCTAAGGCTAAGAAAAAACGTGTTAATGCCTTTATGGATGGAGATACGGATGCCATTGATTATGGTGCAGATGATCCAGAGGATGAGGATGCCTACGAAGAAGATCCAGCTCTTTCTTATGATGATGAAAATCCAGACGATGAGAAGAACGAAGTAGAAGCCTACGATGCTGAAATCAACGAAATTGCACCAGATGATCTTGGGGAAGATGTCGAACTCGTTGAAGAAGATGACGAAGATTCTGAGGAAGAAGAAGAATAATACCAAACAACAAGGAAATCTCCTTTCGTTTCGTTTTCTTTTTTCTGCAGTATGAACTATAGAATCTAGTCAAAAGAATGATCATTTGACAAATGAGCTAAATTGAGGTAAGATATTGTTCGGGCACCTCTTTTTTTGAGGTCGGGAGCTTCCCTAGTTACTAGGGAGCTATTTTTTTGTTTTTTTCCAGGAAAATTATCATCCTGGATTGTAGTTATCGGTGAAGATCTTGTTTTCTTAGTCCCCCTCTAGTGAACAAGATCTTGAGCATTTTAGAAAGAGGAATCTATGTCTACGAAATATATTTTTGTAACTGGTGGTGTGGTGTCGTCTATTGGGAAAAGGGATCGTTGCGGCGAGCCTAGGACGGGCTCTTGAAAAAAATCGTGGTTTGAAGGTAACCATTCAAAAAAATTTGACCCTTATATCAATATTGACCCAGGAACCATGAGCCCTTACCAACACGGGGAAGTCTTTGTAACAGATGATGGGGCTGAGACAGATTTGGACTTGGGTCACTATGAACGTTTTATTGATATCAATCTCAATAAATACTCAAACGTGACAACTGGTAAAATCTACAGTGAAGTTCTTCGTAAAGAACGTCGTGGAGAGTACCTTGGTGCAACTGTCCAAGTTATTCCTCATATTACAGATGCCTTTGAAAGAAAAAATCAAGCGTGCTGCCCTAACGACTGACTCTGATGTTATTATTACAGAGGTTGGGGGAACAGTCGGCGATATTGAATCCCTTCCATTCCTAGAGGCGCTTCGTCAAATGAAGTCTGATGTCGGAGCAGATAATGTCATGTATATCCATACAACCTTGCTTCCTTACCTCAAGGTAGCTGGTGAAATGAAGACAAAACCAACTCAACACTCTGTCAAAGAATTGCGTGGTTTGGGAATCCAGCCAAATATGTTGGTCATTCGTACAGAAAAACCAGCAGGACAAGGGATTAAAAATAAACTAGCTCAGTTCTGTGATGTGGCGCCAGAAGCTGTTATCGAGTCCTTGGACGTGGATCATCTTTACCAAATTCCACTTAATCTGCAAGCTCAAAGCATGGATCAAATCGTCTGTGATCATTTGAAGATTGATGCACCGGCAGCAGATATGACAGAGTGGTCAGCTATGGTTGATAAGGTTATGAATCTCAAAAAACAAGTCAAGATTGCACTTGTTGGTAAGTATGTCGAGTTGCAAGATGCCTACATTTCTGTCGTAGAGGCCTTGAAACACTCTGGTTATGCCAATGATGCAGAAGTCAAGATTGATTGGGTCAATGCTAACGATGTGACAGCTGACAATGTAGCGGAACTATTAGATGACGCTGATGGAATTATCGTTCCAGGTGGTTTTGGTCAACGTGGGACAGAAGGTAAGATTCAAGCGATTCGCTATGCTCGAGAAAATGATGTACCAATGTTGGGAGTCTGCTTGGGAATGCAATTGACTTGTATCGAGTTTGCCCGTCATGTTTTGGGACTTGAAGGGGCTAATTCAGCAGAGCTTGATCCTGATACAAAATATCCAATCATCGATATCATGCGTGATCAGATTGATGTTGAGGACATGGGGGGAACCCTTCGTTTAGGACTTTATCCTTCTAAGTTGAAACGTGGTTCTAAGGCAGCGGCAGCTTATCATAACAAAGAGGTGGTCCAACGTCGTCACCGCCACCGTTATGAGTTTAACAATGCCTTCCGTGAACAGTTTGAAGGTGCAGGTTTTGTCTTTTCAGGTGTTTCACCAGACAATCGCTTGGTCGAAATTGTTGAGATTCCAGAAAACAAATTCTTTGTGGCTTGTCAGTACCATCCAGAGCTATCAAGTCGTCCAAACCGCCCAGAAGAACTCTACACTGCTTTTGTAACAGCAGCAGTTGAAAATAGTAAATAGTCATGATTAAACCTTTGAGAGTCATCTCAGAGGTTTTTCCTATATAAATTTAGGATATCTCTTGCAAAAAAATAACATAGTGATATAATTAATGTAATTAAAAATAGGAGGAAATCTCATGAAAAAAATCACACTATTTAGTTTGTCTTTAGCTGGTTTAGCTATGCTGGCTCTTCCACAATCTGCTAAAGCTTTCGAGTTGCAAGAGGTATGGCCTATTAAGGGTGGGGTACAATATCAAGATGGCAAAATTCTCCGATTTAATAATGGCCATGAAGTAGATATCAAAGTATCAGATTTGGCTAGCAATGAGAAAATTGAATGGAAAGTTACTTTAAATGGTCAAGATCAAACTGTAAATTTCCTAGGTCAAGAGAAAAACAAGTCTATGGTCGGGGAAGAAGGACGTTACCTGAATTTTTACGTACCTTATGGTTATAGAGGAGATATTAAGGTCGAAGCTAAGAGCGGAAATGAAGTGAAAGACCTGGTCCACTAAAGTGGTGGATGATGTATATAATGATAGTGGAAAGAGTGGTTACTACCATATTGAAGAATCAAATGATCAATACACCTACCTTGATACAAAATGGGATTATCAAACCAAGACCTACACTGCCACCTTACCAAAGACTGTCAATGGTCAAAAAGTATATGGTTGGGTAGACTATGACAATGGTGAGTTGAAACTTGCAAAACCAGAAACTATCAGTCATTACTATAAGGATGGAGGATCTTTCCAAGAACTTTATCCAATTGTAAAAGCAGAAAGCTGGCTTAAATCAAAACAAAACTGGTACTATCAAAAACAAGGCCAACTAGTTAAAGATGCTTGGATCAAGGATCAGGGAAGCTGGTACTTTATGGATGACAAAGGAGTTATGTTTAATCAAACTTGGCTCTATCAAGGTGGCAGTTGGTATGCCTTTAAGTCATCAGGAGCCATGATTTCAGCTAATTGGTTATATGATAATGGCTCTTGGTATTACCTAAAAGACTCAGGTTCAATGGCGACAGGCTGGCTTAAAGATGGTGGCACTTGGTATTACCTAAACAAGTCAGGTTCAATGGCGACAGGCTGGGTGAAAGATAGTGGCTCATGGTATTATCTAAAAGATTCAGGTGCAATGGCAACAGGTTGGGTCAAAGATAATGGTAAGTGGTACTATCTGGCTTCATCTGGTAACATGCTTCGCAACACATACACACCAGATGGCTACTATGTAGATGGCAGTGGCGCTTGGAAATAAATGTTAAACAGAGAAAATCTACTGAGAAGGTAGGTTTTCTTTTTTTCATTTTCACAATTATGAAAAATCTGGAAAAATCAGCACTGATATTTTGGTAAGATAAGATTATGGATTTTGAAAAAAATTGAACAAGCATATACCTATTTACTAGAAAAATGTCCAAATCATTCAAAAACGATTTGGCGACAAGCTTTTTATGATGCCTTGATTGAACAAAATGGGATTTATCTCGATGGTCAAACCAATCTAGAGCAAGTCAAAAAAAATAACCAGGCCTTAAAACGTTTGGCACTTCGAAAAGAGGAGTGGTTACGGACCTATCAATTTTTGTTAATGAAGGCAGCTCAAACAGAACCTCTTCAAGCCAATCACCAGTTCACACCAGATGCGGTTGGTCACTTGATGATTTTTATCATTGAACAACTTTTCCCTGCTGAAAATGTGAGCTTATTGGAATTGGGATCTGGGATGGGAATTCTGGGAGCTAGTTTCTTAACGTCCATGAACAAAAAGGTAGATTACCTGGGGAATAGAGACTTGATGACCTCTTGATTGACTTGGCGGCAAGCATGGCGGAAGTAATGGATCTTCAAATGGGCTTTGTCCAAGGAGATGCAGTACGTCCACAAGTATTAAAAGAAAGTGACATCATTGTGAGCGACCTGCCTGTCGGTTACTATCCAGATGATCAGATAGCCTCACGTTATCAAGTAGCGGCTAAGAATGAACATACTTATGCTCATCATTTGTTAATGGAACAATCACTCAAGTATCTCAGAACAGGAGGCTATGCGATTTTTCTAGCTCCAACAGATCTCCTGACAAGTCCTCAGAGTGAACTTTTGAAATCATGGCTGACTGAACAGGCCCAACTAGTGGCTATTGTGGCCTTACCAGAGGATCTCTTCGCTCAAGGAGCTCAGTCTAAGAGCATTTTTGTCCTACAAAAGAAGACAGGAGAAGGAGTTGAACCATTTGTTTATCCACTTACCAGTCTTCGTGACCCTGAAATTTTGATGGAATTTAAGGAAAATTTTCAAAATTGGTGTCAAGGGCATGAAATCTAGTGCAAATTTTGGTATAATAGTTGAAAACGCTTAAAAAGGGGAATAAATTTATGACAAAAACCATTGCAATTAACGCTGGAAGCTCTAGCTTGAAATGGCAACTATATCAAATGCCAGAAGAAAAGGTGCTTGCAAAAGGTTTAATTGAGCGAATCGGATTGAAGGATTCTGTTTCAACAGTTAAGTTTGATGGTCGTTCTGAAGAACAAGTTCTTGATATTGAAAACCATACCTTGGCTGTTAAGATTTTGCTTGATGACTTGATTCGTTTTAATATTATTAAAACTTATGATGAAATTACTGGTGTCGGACACCGTGTTGTTGCAGGTGGAGAGTACTTCAAAGAGTCTACAGTTGTTGAAGGTGATGTCTTAGAAAAATTGAAGAACTAGGACTTCTTGCTCCATTGCACAACCCTGCCAATGCAGCTGGGATTCGTGCCTTCAAAGAATTGTTGCCAGATATTACAAGTGTAGCAGTCTTTGATACATCATTCCACACAACAATGCCAGAGAAGGCATATCGTTATCCATTACCAACTAAGTACTATACAGAAAACAAGGTTCGTAAATATGGAGCACACGGTACAAGTCACCAGTACGTTGCTCAAGAAGCAGCAAAACTTTTGGGACGTCCACTAGAAGAGTTGAAATTGATCACTTGCCATATCGGTAATGGTGCTTCTATTACAGCTGTTAAGGGAGGTCAATCAATCGATACATCAATGGGATTCACTCCACTTGGTGGTGTTATGATGGGAACTCGTACAGGGGATATTGATCCAGCCATCATTCCTTATTTAATGCAATATACAGAGGACTTTAACAAGCCTGAGGACATCAGTCGTATTCTAAACCGTGAATCTGGTCTTCAGGCTGTTTCAGGCTTATCAAGTGACATGCGTGATGTTCAGAATGGTGTGAACGAAGGCAATCACGATGCTATTCTTGCCTTTGAAATGTATGTTGACCGTATCCAAAAATACATTGGACAATACTTGGCAGTCCTAAACGGGGCAGATGCTATTATCTTTACTGCTGGTGTTGGTGAAAATGCAACTCTTGTGCGCGAGAAAGTTATTTCAGGTATCTCTTGGTTTGGTTGTGATCTAGACCCAGAGAAAAATGTCTTTGGAGTAACTGGAGACATTTCTACAGATGCTGCGACACTTCGTGTACTTGTCATCCCAACGGATGAAGAACTTGTGATTGCGCGTGATGTTGAACGTTTGAAAAAATAAATGATAAGAAAATCGACCTTCTCGAAAGAGAGGTCGATTTTTATTTTTTAAAAATCTTCACCATTTAGTGAGCGAAACTTCGCCACTATTGAGCCAGATTCTTTCACCAGTCGTTAATTCTATCTGTAGTTGACCCTGGTCAGAGATATCACAAGCTTTTCCTGAGATGATTTCTTGATCTTTCTTAAAGGAAATTTCTTTGCCTAAAACAATTGATTGTTTTTTATAAAGGTAAAGCAGCTCATCGGCCTCAGTTTCGTAGAAACATTTCCAGATTTCTGCAATCAGCTCGTTGCGAGTGATTGGGCTATTTTGAGAGAAGAGACTTCCAGCTTTCCCTTGTAGGTTTTTTGGAAAATCAGCGATAGAAAAGTTGATACCAACACCAATAATAACATCTGTGACAAGGCCTGTTTCGACAGAAGTGATGGCTTCAGTTAGAATACCGGCTATTTTTTTCTGATTTAGGTATAAATCATTTACCCATTTGATATCTAAATCAATTAGACAAAGGTTTTTACAGCCTTATAAATTGCGGCTGCAGTCAGGAGTGTATAGGCTGGTAGATCTAGATAAGAGAGATTGGGCTTGAGGTGGAGAGACATGTAAATTCCACCTTGTTCTGGAGAATAATAGGGGCGTTGAAATCGACCACGTCCCATAGTTTGGCCTGTTGATAGGTAGAGTGTGTCTCCTTTGGCACCAGCTTCCATGGCCTCCTTAGCATCACTCTGGGTTGATTTGGTGATAGGTTTAAATTGAACTGAGATTGGGCTGTTAGCTTCTATTTCTTGAGGTAAGATTAGGTCACCGTGAAGAAGTTTGTAGCCACGGTTTTTGATGCTGTCAATTTCTAAACCTTCCTGCTGGAGACGTTGGATAGCCTTCCAAACAGAGGTGCGAGAGAGGTTTAATATTTCAGCGATTTTCTCTCCGCTTAAATAATCTGTTTCATGAGCTAAGATTTTGTAAACTTCTTGATAGGATTTCATACTAGGTCCTTTCTGGAACAACTAGATTTATTGTACCATATTTTTAAAAAAGGATGCGCGCTTTGAGAGATATCTTAGCTCGCTATAAAATTTTACCTAGTTTTAGTCAGGTTGCCATGGACAAAGTGGTTTTCAAATCATTTGAAAAATGGTAAAATGTTTTAATAGTTTATTTATCTGAGCTTTATAGCGCAGAGAGAAAGGATCTGTTGTGAAATCAATAGGTATCATTGAAAAATTGAAAGGCTTATCCAAGCAAGAGCTAGTCTTACTAGCTGTTATTCTAAGTATTTTCTTGCCTTTTTATATTTTCGTTATTATTTTTATCGCCTACTTAATAGGCCTAATATTTACTGGAGAGATGAAGGGGATATTAAAACGATTATCCCACCATTCTATCTTACTTTTATTTATCGGCTATAGTGGTGTTATCTCTCTTTTAGCTCAAAATGTGATGGGGATGGTTTCCACTTTAGGAATGTTCCTCTTTGCAATTTTCTTTTATTATTACCAAGCCCATTTAACCCCTAAGTTTCAGATTAGTATTGCAATCGGTTATGTCGCTTAGTGTGCTAGCATCAGTTTTTGCAGCTTTAGAGCACTTTCAGATTGTAAAGAAATTTGATTATACTTTCTTATCACCTAAGATGCAGGTCTGGCATCAGAACCGTGCAGAGGTAGCCTTCTTTAATCCTAATTATTATGGGATTATCTGTTGCTTCTGTATTATGATTGGATTTTACCTAATTAGTACGACTCGATTGAGATGGTTGAGAATTTTCTCTCTCATTGCAATCTTTGCGAATTTGTTTGGTTTGAATTTCACCCAAAATAGAACAGCTTTTCCAGCCATTATCTTTGGTGCGATTATTTATCTTTTCACAACCATTAAGAACTGGCGTGCCTTCTGGCTCAGTATCGGAGTCTTTGGTGTTGGTCTAGCCTTTCTCTTCTCTAGTGATTTGGGAGTTCGAATGGGGACGCTCGATTCGTCTATGGAAGAACGAGTGTCGATCTGGAATGCAGGTATGACCTTATTCAAACAAAATCCCTTCTGGGGCGAAGGCCCACTAACTTATATGCATTCCTATCCCCGTATTTTTGCTCCTTATCACGAACATGCTCATAGTATATACATTGATACGATATTGAGTTACGGTGTAGTAGGGACGGTATTATTAGGGAATTGCTTCTTCAGATCCCAATTCGAAATGTTGATTGATATGAGTCAGGAGCCGAGCAAGCGTCCAATTGTTGGTCTTTATCTTTCATTCTTAACAGTAGTTGCTGTGCATGGAATTTTTGATTTGGCCCTCTTTTGGATTCAATCCTCCTTCATCTTCCTTTTAGTAATGTGTAGTTTACCATTAAAACATAGTATGATTGGAGAATTTGTTGAATAGACAAAAAGATAGTAGAAATGAGATTTTCTACTATCTTTTTTATTATTGAATAGCTTGAAGTAAATCTTTAGCTTGTTGTTTAAGAGAAGTAGTGACGCTATCTTCAAGGACTAATTGACCATCTGCCCAGGCAGAATCATTAACACGAGCTGCGGTAAAATCACCAACAACCTGTGTACGGATAAATGGTAGAAGGTCTTTGTAAATCGCAAAGAGTTGATCGTGTCCAGCGTTAGCTACAGATGATACAGTAACAATCTTATCTTGAAGAGCAGATGCTCCACGAGTGTCAGACAAGTCAATGGCGCGTGAAAGCCAGTCAAGTAAATTTTTCACAGTTCCTGGAATCGAGAAGTTGTAAACAGGAGAGAAAATCCAGATAGCATCAGCAGCTTGAACTGCATAACGAGCGGCAGAAACAGTTGGAAGAGTTGGAACTTCAAGGTCTTGGCTAAAGAGAGGAATGGCTGAGTAGTCAAGGTAACTTACCTCGGCTTTGCCAGCAAGTGCCTTTTCAGCTTCTAATGCCATTTGGTGGTTGAATGAACCTTCACGAAGTGAGCCAACGATAAACAATACTTTTAGACATAGGGAGTCTCCTTTAAATTTCAATCTTTTAATCAGAATCACTCTGTTGTTACAATATATGTTACAACACGATAAAATCATTTGCAAGGGATATGCTCAGAAAATAAAATCAATAGAATCTAAGTTTTTGATTAAAAATGAAGACTGTAGAAAAGTCTATAAAAACACGGCTTGAAGTTATGTAATGATATCCTAAAAACGTATTGAAAAGTCCAGATTCCTCCCCTAACTTCACTTGTAATTCACTAGGATAGATGGTAAAATAGACGAGTGAAAAAGAGACAGAAAAAAGAAAAAAATTCCCTATTATTTCAGTACATTATTGGTATAACTTTGTTAACTCTAGTCATCACTTCTTCCTTTCTCTACTTGGTATGGCTCAGCATGAAGCCTTATCGAAACTGCAAAGGTTGAAGGTGAAAGACTCGCTAAGCAGTATGCAAATCTAGAAACGGTTAGCCAGATTGATATCTTCAATGGTTTAGAAAGCTATTATAGTGTTCTTGGCCAAGATAAGAACCAGAAACCAGTTGCTGTCTTAATAGAGAAAAGTAGCAACAATATTTACGTATATCAACTAGAAAATGGTACTTCTCAAGAAAAAGCAGAAGCAGTTGTCAGAGAAAAAGGAGCAACTGAGATCGACAAGATTACCTTCGGACGGTACGCTGAAAAGCCTGTCTGGGAAATCAAGTCCGGAGGAGACTATTATCTGGTAGATTTTGAATCTGGCGCCTTAGTCGAAAAGGAGAAACAATGAAATTATCCAAACGTGTCTTAGAGATGGAAGAAAGCGTTACTCTGGCTAGTGATGCAAGAGCAAAGAAGTTAAAGGCCGAAGGAAAAGACGTTCTTTTCTTGACTTTAGGTCAGCCTGATTTTCATACACCTGAAAATATTCAGGATGCTGCTGTTGCAGCTATTCGAGATGGACGTGCTTCTTTCTATACGGTGGCTTCAGGTTTGCCTGAGTTAAAAGCAGCAGTTAATACTTATTTTGAACGTTATTATGGGTATTCTGTAGCAGCTAACGAGGTGACTTTTGCTACTGGTGCCAAGTTCTCACTCTATACTTTCTTTATGGCTGTGATTAATCCAGGTGATGAGGTTATCATTCCTACTCCTTACTGGGTCAGCTATGGGGATCAGGTTAAGATGGCAGAAGGTCTTCCAGTCTTTGTCCAAGCCAAGGAAGACAATCACTTTAAAGTAACTGTGGAGCAATTAGAAACAGCTCGCACAGATAAGACCAAAGTCTTGGTACTAAACTCACCATCTAATCCGACTGGGATGATCTATTCTCGTGAGGAATTATTAGCCATTGGAAATTGGGCAGTTGAGCATGATATTCTTATCCTAGCAGATGATATTTATGGTCGTTTGGTCTATAACGGGAATGAGTTCGTTCCAATCTCTAGTCTGTCAGAAGCTATTCGCAAACAAACTATTGTCATCAATGGAGTGTCTAAGGCCTACGCTATGACAGGATGGCGTGTTGGTTATGCAGTAGGTGATCCAGAAATTATTGCTGCTATGAGCAAATTGACTGGTCAAACAACTTCTAACCTAACTGCTGTTTCACAATACGCAACAATCGAGGCCTTAACTGGTCCACAAGACTCTGTAGAAACCATGCGTCAGGCTTTCGAGGAACGTCTCAATACCATTTATCCTCTCTTGTGCCAAGTCCCTGGCTTTGAAGTAGTCAAACCGCAAGGAGCTTTCTACCTCTTCCCAAATGTTAAAAAAGCTATGGAGATGAAAGGCTATACAGATGTAACAGCATTTACAACGGCTATTCTTGAGGAAGTTGGTCTGGCCCTGATTACAGGAGCAGGATTTGGAGCACCAGAGAATGTCCGTCTCAGCTATGCGACAGACCTAGATACACTCAAAGAAGCTATTCGTCGCTTGCACCAATTTATGGAAAAATAAAAATAAGATCTTCGTCGTCTTGACGGAGATTTTTTTGGATAAAACCTGAGATTTTTCTCTGATAGAATCTAGCTATCAGGCATTATTTGTGGTACAATAGTGGGTAATAATGTCTTTAGACAAGTTAAACAAAAAAAGGAAGATAAAACATGACAAAACGTGTAACAATTATCGAAGTAAAAGACTACGTTGGTCAAGAAGTCACTATTGGTGCTTGGGTTGCTAACAAGTCAGGAAAAGGAAAAATTGCCTTCTTGCAATTGCGTGACGGAACTGCCTTCTTCCAAGGTGTGGCTTTCAAACCAAACTTTATTGAGAAATTTGGTGAAGAAGTAGGTCTTGAAAAATTTGAAACTATCAAACACTTGAGCCAAGAAACTTCAGTCTTTGTAACAGGGATTGTTAAAGAAGACGAGCGCTCAAAATTTGGTTATGAGTTGGATATTACAGACATCGAAGTGATCGGTGAATCTCAAGATTACCCAATTACTCCAAAAGAACACGGAACAGACTTCTTGATGGATAACCGCCACTTGTGGTTGCGTTCACGCAAACAAGTAGCAGTGATGCAAATCCGTAACGCTATTATCTATGCAACTTATGAGTTCTTTGATAAGAATGGCTTCATGAAGTTTGATAGCCCAATTCTTTCAGGAAATGCCGCAGAAGATTCTACAGAACTTTTCGAAACAGACTACTTTGGAACACCAGCTTACTTAAGCCAATCAGGACAGCTTTATCTTGAAGCAGGTGCTATGGCTCTAGGTCGTGTCTTTGACTTTGGTCCAGTATTCCGTGCGGAGAAATCTAAGACTCGCCGTCACTTGACTGAGTTCTGGATGATGGATGCTGAATATTCATACTTGACACACGACGAGTCACTTGACTTGCAAGAAGCTTATGTTAAAGCGTTGCTTCAAGGTGTTCTAGATCGTGCTCCTCAAGCCTTTGGAAACCTTGGAACGTGATACAGAGCTCTTGAAACGCTACATTGCTGAGCCATTTCAAACGCATTACTTACGATGAAGCGATTGACCTCTTGCAAGAGCATGAAAACGACGAAGATGCTGACTACGAACATCTTGAGCATGGAGATGATTTTCGGTTCACCACACGAAACTTGGATTTCAAACCACTTTGGTGTACCAACCTTTGTGATCAACTATCCAGCAGACATCAAAGCTTTCTACATGAAACCAGTTCCTGGGAACCCAGATCGCGTGCTTTGTGCAGACTTTGCTTGCACCAGAAGGTTACGGAGAAATCATCGGTGGTTCCATGCGTGAGGAAGACTACGATGCCCTTGTAGCGAAGATGGAATCACTCGGTATGGATCGTACAGAGTACGAATTCTACCTTGATCTTCGTAAATATGGTACAGTACCACACGGTGGATTTGGTATCGGTATCGAGCGTATGGTCACCTTCGCAGCTGGAACGAAACACATCCGTGAAGCTATTCCATTCCCACGTATGTTGCACCGTATCAAACCTTAATAGCCATAAAAACGCCGTCTGGCGTTTTTATACTCTTCGAAAATCAAATTCAAACTACGTCAGCTTCACCTTGCCGTACTCAAGTACAGCCTGCGGCTAGCTTCCTAGTTTGCTCTTTGATTTTCATTGAGTATTACTTTAAATGAATGAGGTGGAGAAAATGTAGGCAAATCTAAGTAAGTCTTTTAGAAACAATTATATTACATATTGAAAGAGAGAAAACAATGTTTAAAAGAACTTACAAACGCAATATTCCACTCCTAGCAGGACTGGAATTTACATCTTATTTTGGAATCACTAGTTTTTGGATTTTATTTTTCATTCAGAATGGTCTTTCCTTGCTTCAAATCGGTCTATTAGAGAGTATCTTTCATGGGACAAGTCTCTTATGTGAAATCCCATCTGGTATGTTGGCCGATCGATTTAGCTACAAGACCAATCTCTATTTGGCTCGCTTGGCCAGTATTGTGTCCTCTATCTTGATTTTGTTTGGTCAGGGGAGTTTTTGGATCTATGCGATTGCGATGATGATTAATGCTTGGTCCTACAATTTTGACTCGGGGACCAGCACCGCTTTCTTATATGATTCGGCGGTTGAAGCGGGTCAAAAAGACCGTTATCTTCAGATTTCTAGCTTTTTGTCTGGTGTGGCAGAAGTCACCCGAACCCTAGGTACAGTTGTGGCAGGCTTCTTTATTCACGGAGCATTGGCTTGGACCTATCTGATTGCTATTGGATTATCATTTTCTTTCTATCATCTTTGATTTATTTTATGAAAGAACCAATGGCCAAGAGAGAAAAAATGAAAGTCTTAACCTTTAAAAACGATTGTCCTGCAAGTTCGAAAAAAGAATGGCAGGAAAAAAACCAGTACTTTTTTTACTGGATGCTGACTTATCAGCTAGTCGGGACACTCATGTGCATGTTTTACTTTTTACTATCAGCAGAAAATAAGTGACTTAGCAGGATGGCAGGTATCGCTGGTCATGCTGATTGGTAGTGGCTTAAATCTTATAGCAGTTTATGTAGCTAGTCAAATTGGTTAAAAAAATGGAATAGCAATCGAGTTTTTCCGACTCTTGTTGCACTAACAGGGCTTTGGCCTTGTTGTTTGGTGTTTTCAGGAACCCCTTTGCTTTTCTTCTTGTATATCTTTTAACCGATACACTTTATGCAGTTTATCAGCCAATCTATTTCAATGACTTACAAGGTTATTTACCTTCCAGTGTAAGAGCAACTATGCTTAGTATCAATTCTATGCTCTTTAGTTTATCTATGATTGTCATTTTCCCACTGACAGGTTGGTTGATTGATCGTTGGGGTCTTGTAGCTGTCTTTTTAGTTCTAGGTCTTATCTTGCTTTTAATTTATCCTATATTAATAATCAGTCTGACAAAGGATGGGCAAGCTATTAAATCAGGACTTAAAAACTGAATAAAGCACGAAACCCTATTTGCCCAAAGAGCCTTCTTGTGATAAAATAACAAGAAGAAAAGGAGAAGAGCATGATTGATGTAGAAGAAATTCTAAGTAAGATGAATCCCAATCAAAAGATCAACTATGACCGTGTCATGCAAAAGATGGTCCAAGTTTGGGAAAAAAATGAAGAAAGACCAACTATTCTCATGCACGTCTGTTGTGCTCCCTGCAGTACCTACACTTTAGAGTACTTGACTAAGTATGCCGATGTGACCATTTATTTTGCTAATTCAAATATCCATCCTAAAGCTGAGTATCACAAGCGTGCTTATGTGACCCAAAAGTTTGTCAGTGAGTTTAATGAGAGAACTGGCAATAACGTCCAATACCTAGAAGCACCATACGAACCCAATGAATACCGTAAACTGGTTCGAGGTTTGGAAGAAGAACCTGAAGGTGGCGATCGTTGCAAGGTTTGTTTTGACTATCGTTTGGATAAGACAGCGCAGGTGGCTATGGATTTGGGCTTTGACTACTTTGGCTCAGCCCTAACGATCAGTCCTCACAAAAATTCACAAACCATCAATAGTATCGGGATCGATGTGCAGAAAATTTATACTACTCATTATCTTCCGAGTGATTTTAAGAAAAATCAAGGTTACAAGCGTTCTGTAGAAATGTGCGAAGAGTACGATATTTATCGTCAATGTTACTGTGGTTGTGTCTATGCTGCTCAAGCCCAGAATATCGACTTGGTGCAGGTCAAGAAGGATGCAACAGCCTTTATGGTAGATAAGGATATCGAGAAAGATTATTCGCATATCAAGTTCACTGTTACGAAGTTAGATATTTAGACGAAAACCTGCCTTAAGGCAGGTTTTTGATTATAAAAAAACTAGGGCAGACACCCTAGTTTGACAACTTTACCGATTCTTTAGTTCTACGTAGCGTTTGTACCAAATGTTGACATAGGCTTCTGAGAAGGGGCCTCGTTCATTGTTGATCCAATCAACAAGAATCTTAACATGCTCTTTCAAAATATAGTCTAAATCATCAGGATAATTCATCTTGCGCTTGTGACGTTCATACTCTTCGACGTCCAAGAGGCGTTTCTCACCATCTGTAAAAACTTTAACATCTAAATCATAGTCGATGTATTTTAAAGCTTCTTCGTCTAGATAGTAAGGGCTTGCCATATTGCAGTAGTAGGAAATACCATTATCACGAATCATAGCGATAATATTAAACCAATATTTCTTGTGAAAGTAAACAATAGCCGGTTCTCTAGTCACCCAACGACGACCATCACTCTCGGTAACGAGTGTATGGTCATTGACGCCGATAATAGCGTTCTCTGTTGTTTTTAGTACCATGGTGTCTCGCCAAGTACGGTGAAGACTCCCATCATGCTTATAACTTTGAATTGTAATAAAGTCGCCTTCTTTTGGAAGTTTCATAACTAACCAACTTTCTACAATTTATAAGTTTATCGTTTACTATTGTATCACATTTTTGTTTAAAGTTCTTAGTTTTTCATGAAAAAATTAAAGATATTCTCTGAGAGCGCTGGCTATATCCGAAAAATCGTAGCCTTTTCGTGCTAAAACTTGGGTCAAACGCTGCTTGAGTTCGTATCCTTCATACTTACGCGAATATTTTCGATATTGCTTATCCAACTCTTTAAAGATTAGTTCCTGAACGGTTTCCTCTTCTATCTGGCTATCCAGTTGGTCAAAGGCTGTTTTTAGCTTCCGAGTAGGAAAACCCTTTGTTGGTAAGATTTTGGATTATCTTATCTTGTAGAGCGCGAGCAGGCAATTTTACCCTGATATTTTTTCAGTAGTTTTTCGGCTGTACGCTCTGCGACTTCCATCATGATAAATTCTTGTAAGACGTCTTGGATAAGGGTCTTAGCAACTCCTTTTTGAGAAATCTTTTGTATCAGCATGTAGCTTCCCTTGTCACCAGATAGCTGATTGGAATTGATGATCGCATAGGCATACTGACGGTCATTGATCCAGTTGTCATCCTTGAGGGCTTGGATGACTTGTGGTATGATTTTCTCATCAATCTCATGTTTAACAAGATAGTCTCTGACTTCTTTTTCAGTACGAGCCTTGAAGGATAAGTGGTAGAGCGCCAAGTTTTTTCCGTAGGAAAATTGTGCAAAGGTCTGAATTTCTTCAAACTCTTTAGGACTAATTTCCTTATCCTTGGTCAACATAAAGCGAACAATGGTATCCTCTGTAATATAGCAGGTTTGGTCGCTATCAAGTTCTAGCAGATAGAGTCTTTTTTTCTTTTCAAGTTTTGTGATTTTCATGGTTTTCCTTTTATCCAAACGCTTCAAAGGCAGCAACGAGTCGAAGTTTATGTATATCGACCTGTTCTCTCCCATAATAGTCAAGAAATAGTTCAGCGTATTTAGGGTCATGTAGGTTATAGTTGAGGGACCAAACTGCCCAAAAGAGATCGATATGTCGGTCACTGAAATCAGCTAAGCCAAGGTCAATAAAGCAAGAGAAGTGGTCAGCATCCTTTAGAATAAAGTTCGGTAGACAGGCATCCCCGTGAATAAAGGCATCTGTCTTTAAAAGGTGCCCTTGTTCTTGGATGAGTTGGAAGGCCTCTTCGCGACTGTTAATCTGGAATTGGGGTAGGAGGGCCTTGGCATAGAACTCACCTTTTTCATAGTTTTTAAAGGCTCTGTCTTTATAGGTCTGTAAATGATTTTCTGATGGAAAATTTTGCGGATAAAAGCTGTGAAGTTTTTTAAGAGCTTCGGCCATGGTTCGGCAAATTTTATCTGGCTGGTCTATAAAAGCGAGAGTATCATGACCAATAGCCTCTTTCGTCAGGAGGTAGTCTTTATCTGTAGATAGATAGTGGATGACTGGAGTTCCTATTCCCTCTTGTTCAAACCAACTTGCAATGCTAGCTTCTCGCTCTAATCTTCCCTTTTGATCTATTTTCAAATAGTAACCTGAATCAAGATAGAGAACCCTTGCGCCTGAATGAGAAGAGCTGTCAGAAAGAGTTGCTCCCTCTATATAAGTTCGTAATTGCTCAGGAAAATCCAATGGGGAAAAATGAGATATCTTTGTATTCATGGTTTTATTGTAACATATTCTTAAACATTGAGAAACTACGTGGTATAATAGACTTATGAGTCTTAAAGTCAAACAAAAAATTCCATTAAAAATTAAGCGTATGGGGATAAACGGGGAAGGTATCGGATTTTTCCAGAAAACCCTTGTTTTTGTTCCAGGCGCACTCAAGGGTGAAGATATCTATTGTCAGGTGACTTCTGTTAAGCGTAACTACGTTGAGGCTAAACTCCTTGAGGTCAATAAAAAATCTAAGTTTCGAGTGGTACCAGACTGCACCATTTATAATGAGTGTGGTGGCTGTCAAATCATGCATCTGCACTATGACAAGCAGCTGGAGTTCAAGACGGATCTTCTCCATCAAGCTCTGAAAAAGTTTGCTCCTGCTGGCTACGAAAACTATGAAATTAGACCAACCATTGGCATGCAGGAACCCAAGTATTATCGAGCTAAACTACAATTTCCAAACTCGAAAGTTTAAGGGTCAGGTCAAGGCAGGATTATATGCTCAAAATTCGCATTATTTGGTCGAGTTAAAAGACTGCCTAGTCCAAGACAAGGAGACACAAGCTATTGCCAACCGCATTGCTGAGCTCTTGACCTATCATCAAATTCCGATCACGGATGAACGGAAAATACTTGGAGTTCGGACCATCATGGTTCGTCGCGCACGGAAAACTGGGCAAGTTCAGATTATCATTGTGACCAATCGTCAATTAAATCTGACTCAATTTGTGAAAGACCTAGTCAAGGATTATCCTGAAGTAGTGACTGTCGCAGTCAATACCAATACCGCTAAAACTAGTGAGATTTATGGGGACAAGACAGAGATTATTTGGGGACAGGATAGTATTCGTGAGGGTGTATTAGACTATGAATTTTCTCTTTCACCTCGAGCTTTTTACCAACTCAATCCTGAGCAGACAGAAATTCTCTATAGTGAAGCCGTTAAGGCCTTGGACGTAAATGAGAATGACCATCTGATTGATGCCTACTGTGGTGTTGGCACCATTGGTTTTGCCTTTGCCAATAAAGTTAAAAGTCTGAGAGGGATGGATATTATTCCAGAAGCTATTGAGGATGCCAAAGAAAATGCCAAGCGCATGGGTTATACCAATACTCACTATGAGGCTGGAAATGCAGAAGAAATCATCCCTCGTTGGTACAAGGAAGGATATCGTGCCGATGCTTTGATTGTAGACCCGCCTCGTACCGGTTTAGATGACAAACTTTTGGATACCATCGTTAAATACGCTCCTGAAAGATGGTCTACATTTCCTGCAATGTATCTACCCTGGCGCGTGATTTAGTCCGCTTGGTTGAAGTCTATGACCTGCATTATATCCAGTCGGTTGATATGTTTCCGCACACGGCTAGGACAGAAGCAGTGGTCAAATTAACCAGGAGAAAGCCAGACTCTAAATAGAATTGACGACTGGAAAGTATTTGAAAAGAAGACTTCTAGTTACAGAGTAAGATTTGCAAGCTCCCTATATTTATGATAAAATAAGTAGAAAATAAAATGAAAAAAGAGGTATGTGAAATGTCACGTAAACCATTTATCGCTGGTAACTGGAAAATGAACAAAAACCCAGAAGAAGCAAAAGCATTCGTTGAAGCTGTAGCATCAAAACTTCCTTCAGCTGACCTTGTTGAAGCTGGGATTGCTGTACCTGCTCTTGACTTGACAACTGTTCTTGCTGCTGCTAAAGGTTCAAACCTTAAAGTTGCTGCTCAAAACTGCTACTTTGAAAATGCAGGTGCTTTCACAGGTGAAACTAGCCCACAAGTTTTGAAAGAAATCGGTACTGACTATGTTGTGATCGGTCACTCAGAACGTCGTGACTACTTCCACGAAACAGATGAAGACATCAACAAAAAAGCAAAAGCAATCTTTGCAAACGGTATGCTTCCAATTATTTGTTGTGGTGAGTCACTTGAAACTTACGAAGCTGGTAAAGCTGCTGAATTCGTAGGTGCTCAAGTTTCAGCTGCTCTTGCAGGATTGACTGCAGAACAAGTAGCTTCATCAGTTATCGCTTATGAGCCAATCTGGGCTATCGGTACTGGTAAATCAGCTTCACAAGACGATGCACAAAAAATGTGTAAAGTTGTTCGTGACGTTGTAGCAGCTGACTTTGGTCAAGAAGTAGCTGATAAAGTACGTGTTCAATACGGTGGTTCAGTTAAACCTGAAACGTTGCAGAATACATGGCTTGTCCAGACGTTGACGGAGCTCTTGTTGGTGGTGCATCACTTGATCCAGAAAGCTTCTTGGCATTGCTTGACTTTGTAAAATAAGCTTCAAATATCTGAGACAGACAGTTCTCTCCCTCGAGGTTAAGACTGCCTGTCTTCTTTTTAGTAAAAAGGCGTGCGAAAGCACGCTCTTTTCTGCATTTTATACTCAATGAAAATCAAAGAGCAAACTAGGAAGCTAGCCGCAGGCTGTACTTGAGTACGGCAAGGTGAGGCTGACGTGGTTTGAATTTGATTTTCGAAGAGTATTAGAAGAAAAAGAAAGGAGAATCATGCTGTATATTTGGTCTTATCTCAAACGTTATCCCAAGTGGTTAGTGTTAGACTTCTTCGGAGCTATTTTCTTTGTGATTGTCAATCTTGGGCTACCGACTGTTCTTGCTCGCATGATTGACCAGGGGATTAATCAAGGTAATGAAGAAAAGCTCTATTTTTGGGCTATCGTCATGTTGGTTATTATCGTCTTGGGGACATTTGGGCGGGATTGTTCTATCCTATGCTGCTAGTAAACTGACCACCAATATGGTTAAGGATATGCGAAATGATGTCTATGCTAAATTACAAGAGTATTCTCATCACGAATATGAACAAATTGGTGTTTCTTCATTAGTTACTCGTATTACCAGTGATGCCTTTGTCCTTATGCAGTTTGCAGAACAGACGCTTAAGTTGGGTGTTATCACTCCCATGATGATGCTGTCGAGTATTCTCATGATTTTCTTGACGAGTCCTTCACTAGCCTGGATTGTCGCTTTTTCCGTTCCTTTTCTAGCTGTAGTAGTCATTTATGTGGCGGTGAAAACGCGCCCCTTATCTGAAAAACAACAGAAAACACTGGACAAGATAAACCAATATGTCCGTGAAAATTTGATGGGCTTGCGAGTGATTCGTGCCTTTGCTCGTGAAGACTTCCAAGAAAAACGTTTCAAAGAGAAAAATGCGATCTATGCGGATAATTCAAATCGTTTGTTCAAATTGACTGGTTTGACAGAGCCGCTTTTTGTGCAAATCATTATTGCCATGATTGTAGCTATCGTTTGGTTTGCTTTGGATCCTCTCAAACAGGGAAGTTTGCAGATTGGGGATTTGGTAGCCTTCATCGAGTATAGTTTCCACGCCCTCTTGTCCTTCCTATTCTTGTCAAACCTTTTTACCATGTACCCTAGAACGGCCGTATCCAGTGAACGTTTGAAGGAAATCATGGAAATGCCGATTTCCATTGATCCAAATGAAGACGGAATTCAAGAAACAGAAACCCATGGTTACTTAGAATTTGATAATGTGACCTTTGCTTATCCTGGGGAAACAGAAAGCCCTGTTTTGCATAACATTTCCTTTACTGCTAAACCGGGAGAAACCATTGCTTTTATCGGTTCGACTGGGTCAGGTAAGTCTACTCTGGTTCAGTTAATTCCACGTTTCTACGATGTTACACTGGGGAAAATTAAGGTCGATGGTGTTGATGTCCGGGATTACCGTCTCAAATCACTCCGCCAGAAAATTGGATTTATTCCACAAAAAGCCTTGCTCTTTACAGGGACTATCGCAGATAATCTCCGTTACGGAAAAGAGGACGCCAGTCATGAGGACTTGCACCAAGCAGCTGATGTAGCCCAAGCCAAAGACTTTATCGAGAGTCGAGAAGAAGGTTTTGCAACTCATCTGGCTGAAGGCGGAAGCAATCTATCAGGTGGTCAAAAGCAACGCTTGTCGATTGCCCGCGCAGTCATCAAGGGTCCAGATATCTATATCTTTGATGATTCCTTCTCAGCCTTGGACTACCGTACAGATGCTATCTTGCGTCGTCGTCTCAAGGAAGTGACGCAAGATGCTACGGTATTGATTGTTGCGCAACGTGTTGGAACCATTATGGATGCGGACCAGATTATCGTCCTTGATAAGGGCGAAATCGTTGGTCGTGGACGTCATGAAGAATTGATGGAAACTAATGACATCTATCGAGAAATTGCTGAGTCGCAGCTAAAAAATGCGTCACTGACAGAAGAATAGGAGGTAAAGGATGAAACAACAATCTAGTCTAGCTCGTCTATGGAGTTATTTAAAAGCCTACCGTTTCTCTGTTTTCTTTGCAGTCTTCTTGAAGATAGTCAGCGTCATAATGAGTGTTATCGAGCCATTCATATTGGGGCTTGCTATCACTGAGTTAACCAGCAACCTCCTTGCCATGGCAAATGGTGTTGCAGGAGCAGGTATTAATACTAGCTATATCGCAATGATTCTAGTGATTTATCTCTTGCGTGGGATTTTCTATGAGTTGGGTTCTTATTACTCGAATTACTTTATGACCAATGCTGTCCAGTCTATGATACAAGATTTGCGAAATGAAATGAGCGAAAAAATCAACCGCATCCCTGTGTCTTACTTTGACAAGCACCAATTTGGAGATTTGCTGGGACGTTTTACTAGTGATGTAGAGACCGTATCTAATGCACTCCAACAATCATTCTTACAGATTGTTAATGCAGTCTTTACCATTCTTTTTGTTATGGGTATGGTCCTCTATCTCAATCTTCAGTTGGCTATCATTGTTATCTTGTCGATTCCAGTGACTTATTTTGGAGCTAAAACGATTCTAAATCGTTCGCAGCCATACTTTAAACAGCAGGCAGCTATATTGGGACGTATGAATGGGTTTGTACAGGAAAACTTGACAGGTTTCAATGTTTTAAAACTTTTCGGACGCGAAGAAAACTCTCAAGAGAGATTTGAAAAGATTACGGATGAATTGCAACAAGTCGGATTTAAGGCGAGCTTTATTTCAGGATTGATGATGCCTGCTCTTCACATCGTATCTGATTTAACTTACTTAATTGTAGCTGTCTTAGGTGGATTGCAGGTTATTGCAGGGCGCTTGACGATTGGTAATATGCAAGCTTTCGTTCAGTATGTCTGGCAAGTCAGCCAGCCAATCCAAAATATCACTCAGTTAGCTGGGCAAATGCAAAGTGCTAAATCTTCGCTTGATCGTGTCTTTGAAGTTTTAGATGAACAGGAAGAAGTTCAAACTGCTGAAGTGAAAGAACTAGCACCATTGACAGGTCAAGTTAGTTTCAAAAATGTCGATTTCCAATATGTGGAAAACAAACCATTGATTCGCAATTTTAACTTAGATGTTGAACCTGGAGAGATGGTAGCTATCGTTGGACCTACTGGAGCAGGGAAAACAACCTTGATTAACCTTCTCATGCGTTTTTACGATGTGACAGCTGGTGCCATTTTAGTGGATGGCCAAGATATTCGTAACCTGTCTCGTCAGGACTATCGTCGACAGTTTGGGATGGTCCTACAGGATGCCTGGCTCTATGAAGGCAGTATCAAGGAAAATCTTCGCTTTGGAAATCTTGAGGCAACAGATGATGAAATCGTTGAAGCTGCTAAGGCGGCCAATGTTGACCACTTTATCCGCACCCTTCCTGGTGGCTATAACATGGAAATGAACCAAGAGTCAAGTAATATTTCTCTTGGGCAAAAACAGTTGTTAACTATCGCGCGTGCTCTCTTGGCGGATCCTAAAATCTTAATTTTGGACGAAGCGACCTCATCAGTCGATACTCGTTTAGAACTCTTGATTCAAAAGGCTATGAAACGTTTGATGAAGGGGAGAACAAGCTTTGTCATTGCCCATCGACTTTCGACTATTCAGGAAGCTGACAAAATTTTGGTGCTGAAAGATGGGCAGATTATCGAACAAGGAAATCATGAAAGTCTTTTGGCTGCGAAAGGTTTCTATTATGATCTTTATCAAAGTCAATTTTCTGGTAAAGACACAGAAAAGAACTAAAAATTACAGTTTCCTATTCTTAAATTATCAGTCTATTACAGACTTTTTCTAAGATGAGTTACATTTCCTTGCTATCGTATGCTGGGAGTAGTATACTGTACTAGTAATCACGATAAAGATGGTTACAAAAAAATAATATTTAGAGGTGAGAAAAACATGGTTGAATTGAAAAAAGATGCATTTAAAAGACGTAACAACATTATCTAAATCAGCGCCTGAAGCGCTAGTAAAAACAAAGGAAGTGCTTAACCAAGCAGTAGCAGACTTGTATGTGGCTCATATTGCCCTTCATCAAGTACACTGGTACATGCGTGGACGTGGATTCATGGTATGGCATCCTAAGATGGATGAATACATGGATAGTCTAGATGCTTACCTTGATGAAATCAGCGAACGTTTGATTACACTTGGTGGCAAACCATACTCTACTTTGACAGAATTCCTTCAACACAGTGAAATCGAAGAAGGAGTTGGAGAATTCCGTAACGTAGAAGAAAGTTTGGAACGTGTCCTTGAAATTTATCGTTACCTTATCACTCTTTTCCAAAAAGCTTTGGATGTAACAGATGAAGAAGGTGATGATGTAACCAATGATATCTTCGTTGGTGCTAAAGCTGACCTTGAAAAAACAGTCTGGATGCTTGCAGCAGAATTAGGACAAGCACCTGGTTTGTAAGATACTGTATTTTTCTAAAAATCCGTAGAAGTTTTCTACGGATTTTTTCTATTCAGGAGGGCATTCCAAAACAGTCTTTTTTGAAGATTTTTGATAAAATAGAACTATCAATGAAAAGGATGAAAGCATGACAAAGAAAATCGTAGCCATTTGGGCTCAAGATGAAAAGGGTGTGATCGGGAAAGAGGATCGTTTACCTTGGCATTTGCCAGCAGAGTTAAAACATTTTAAAGAAACAACCTTGAATCATGCCATTTTAATGGGTCGTGTAACCTTTGATGGGATGGGGCGACGATTGCTTCCAGGACGTGAAACCTTGATTTTGACGCGCAATCCCGAAGAGTCAATTGAAGGAGCTCTGGTTTTCCAAAATGTTGAGGATGTTTTAGACTGGTATCATCATCAGGCTAAGAATCTCTATATCATTGGTGGTAAACAGATTTTTCAGCTTTTTGAACCTTATCTCGATGAGATTATTGTGACACAAATTCATGCTCAAGTTGAAGGGGATACCTATTTCCCAGAAGATTTTGACTTGACTGCTTTTGAGACTGTTTCAAGCAAATCTTATTCCAAAGATGAGAAAAATGTCTATGATTTTACCATCGAATATAGAAAGAGAAAGGAAGTCTAATGGAGCGTAGTATTTTTGGATTTTTTACAGCTCTTTTGTGTGCTGTCTGTCTTGTAGCTGGAACACACGCTTTTCGTAAAAAGCGCTTTGGACTTGCTACTCTGCTTTGGCTAAATGCTTTCACAAACTTGGTGAATAGCATTCATGCTTTTTATATGACCTTATTTTAGATAGAATGAATAGTTAGAACGGAAGGGAATCATGTCTACAAATAGGAAAAATGATATGATGGTTTATTGCTCATTTTGTGGCAAAAGCCAAGAAGAAGTTAAAAAAATAATTGCTGGGAACAATGCCTTTATCTGTAATGAATGTGTGGAGTTGGCTCAGGAAATTATTCGTGAGGAGTTGGCTGAGGAAGTTTTGGCGGACTTGTCTGAGGTACCAAAACCAATCGAACTCCTAAATATTTTGAACCACTATGTGATTGGTCAAGATCGTGCCAAACGTGCTCTGGCAGTGGCTGTATATAACCACTACAAACGCATCAATTTCCATGACACTCGTGAAGAGACTGAAGATGTGGATTTGCAAAAGTCAAACATTCTAATGATTGGCCCAACTGGATCAGGGAAGACTTTCCTTGCTCAGACTCTTGCTAGAAGTTTGAATGTACCATTTGCCATTGCTGATGCAACAGCTCTTACTGAAGCTGGTTATGTGGGTGAGGACGTTGAAAATATCCTCCTCAAACTCTTGCAGGCAGCTGACTTTAACATTGAACGTGCAGAGCGTGGGATTATCTACGTTGATGAGATTGACAAGATTGCCAAGAAGAGCGAGAACGTATCCATCACGCGTGATGTATCTGGTGAAGGTGTGCAACAAGCCCTCCTCAAGATTATCGAAGGTACAGTAGCAAGTGTTCCTCCACAAGGTGGACGCAAACATCCACAACAAGAAATGATTCAAGTAGACACCAAGAATATCCTCTTCATCGTGGGTGGTGCCTTTGATGGAATCGAAGAAATTGTCAAACAGCGTCTTGGTGAAAAAGTTATCGGTTTCGGACAAAATAGCAAGGCTATTGACGAAAACAGCTCATACATGCAAGAAATCATTGCAGAAGATATTCAGAAATTCGGTATTATTCCTGAATTAATTGGACGCTTGCCTGTCTTTGCAGCCTTGGAGCAGTTGACAGTAGATGACTTGGTTCGCATTTTGAAAGAGCCAAGAAATGCCTTGGTTAAACAATACCAGACCTTGCTTTCATATGACGATGTTGAGCTTGAATTTGACGATGAAGCTCTTCAGAAATTGCTAACAAAGCCATCGAACGTAAAACTGGTGCGCGTGGTCTTCGCTCAATCATCGAAGAAACCATGCTAGATGTTATGTTTGAAGTTCCAAGTCAAGAAAATGTGAAAACAGTTCGTATCACAAAAGAAGCAGTTGATGGAACAGCTAAGCCAATCCTAGAGACAGCCTAGAGGTGACTATGGAAATCAATACACACAATGCTGAGATTTTACTGAGTGCTGCCAACAAGTCCCACTATCCGCAGGATGAACTTCCTGAAATTGCTCTTGCAGGACGCTCAAATGTTGGTAAATCGAGCTTTATCAATACCATGCTCAATCGAAAAAATCTAGCTCGTACCTCTGGAAAACCAGGAAAAACACAACTACTTAATTTCTTTAATATTGATGATAAGATGCGTTTTGTAGATGTGCCTGGTTATGGTTATGCCCGTGTGTCCAAAAAGGAACGCGAAAAATGGGGACGCATGATTGAGGAGTACTTAACCACTCGAGAAAATCTTCGAGCAGTGGTTAGTCTCGTTGACCTTCGTCATGATCCGTCAGCAGATGATGTACAGATGTACGAATTTCTTAAATATTATGAGATTCCTGTCATCATTGTGGCGACCAAGGCAGACAAGATTCCGCGTGGTAAATGGAACAAGCACGAATCAGCCATTAAAAAGAAATTAAACTTTGATCCAAGTGATGATTTTATCCTCTTTTCATCCGTAACAAAAGCAGGAATGGACCAGGCTTGGGATGCTATTTTAGAAAAATTGTGAGGAATACATATGGCAAAAACAATTCATACAGATAAAGCTCCAAAGGCAATCGGACCTTACGTTCAAGGAAAAATCGTTGGCAACCTTTTGTTTGCTAGCGGTCAAGTTCCTTTATCTCCTGAAACTGGAGAAATCGTAGGAGAAACGATTCAAGAACAGACTGAACAAGTTTTGAAAAACATTGGAGCTATTTTGGCAGAAGCAGGCACAGATTTTGACCATGTTGTTAAAACAACTTGTTTCTTGAGTGATATGAACGACTTTGTTCCTTTTAATGAGGTTTACCAAACAGCCTTTAATAGGGAGTTTCCAGCTCGTTCAGCTGTGGAAGTAGCTCGTCTTCCTCGCGATGTAAAAGTCGAAATTGAAGTCATCGCTGAGATTGGATAAGCGAGTTGAAGTTTGGTTCTTCCAAACTTCTTTTGATATAAGGAGACTATGATGACAATGAAACAACTTCACCTGGTGATTGTAACAGGGATGAGTGGTGCAGGGAAAACTGTAGCCATTCAATCCTTTGAAGATTTAGGATATTTTACGATTGATAATATGCCACCAGCTCTCTTGCCAAAGTTTTTGCAGTTGGTAGAGACCAAGGATGACGACCACAAGTTAGCCCTAGTGGTGGATATGCGAAGCCGCTCTTTCTTCTCAGAGATTCAGGCTGTCTTGGATGAATTGGAAAATCAAGATGATTTGGACTTCAAAATCCTCTTTTTGGATGCAGCTGATAAGGAATTGGTGGCACGTTATAAGGAAACTAGAAGAAGTCACCCTCTTGCAGCAGATGGTCGTATCTTGGATGGTATCAAGCTGGAACGCGAACTCTTGGCTCCATTAAAAAATATGAGTCAAAACGTGGTTGACACAACAGAGTTAACTCCTCGTGAACTTCGCAAGACTATTGCAGAGCAATTTTCGGACCAAGAACAAACGCAGTCCTTCCGTATTGAGGTCATGTCCTTCGGTTTTAAATATGGCATTCCAATTGATGCAGATTTGGTATTTGATGTTCGTTTCTTGCCAAACCCTTACTATCTGCCAGAACTTCGTAATCAGACAGGTGAGGACCAGGCAGTTTATGACTATGTCATGAACCATGAAGAATCTGAAGATTTTTACCGTCATTTGTTAGCCTTGGTTGAACCAATCCTACCAGGCTATAAAAAAGAAGGCAAATCAGTCTTAACTATTGCGATTGGTTGTACTGGTGGCCAACACCGAAGTGTTGCTTTTGCCAAGCGTTTAGCGACTGACCTATCTAAAAGTTGGCTTGTAAATGAAAGTCATCGTGATAAAGACCGAAGAAAGGAAACGGTAAACCGTTCATGAGAAAACCCAAAATTACGGTGATTGGTGGAGGAACCGGAATCCCTGTTATTTTAAATAGTCTACGGGAAAAGGATGTCGAAATTGCAGCCATAGTAACCGTTGCGGATGATGGTGGTTCTTCAGGTGAATTGCGTAAGAATATTCAACAGTTGACACCTCCAGGGGATCTTCGCAATGTCCTCGTAGCCATGTCTGATATGCCTAAGTTTTATGAAAAGGTCTTTCAATACCGTTTTTCAGAGGATGCTGGTGCTTTTGCTGGTCATCCATTAGGAAACATTATCATAGCTGGATTATCTGAAATGCAGGGTTCGACCTATAATGCCATGCAATTGCTGAGTAAATTCTTCCATACTACAGGGAAGATTTTCCCATCGAGTGACCATCCTTTGACACTCCATGCTGTCTTTAAAGATGGTTCAGAAGTAGCTGGGGAAGTCACATCGCAGACCATCCAGGAATGATTGACCATGTCTATGTGACAAACACTCTAGACGATGAGAAGCCGCAGGCTAGCCGTCGTGTTGTCAATACTATTCTTGAGAGTGATATGATTGTCTTGGGACCAGGTTCACTCTTTACTTCGATTTTGCCTAATATCGTCATCGAAGAAATTGGACAGGCTCTTCTAGAGACTAAGGCAGAGGTTGCCTATGTCTGCAATATTATGACTCAACGTGGAGAAACGGAGCATTTCTCAGATAGTGATCACGTAGCAGTCTTACATCGTCATTTGGGCCGTCCATTTATCGATACTGTCCTTGTTAATATCGAAAAGGTTCCGAGGGACTATATGGATACCAACCGTTTTGATGAGTATTTGGTGCAGGTTGAGCATGATTTTGAAGGTTTGCGTAAGCAAGTTCCACGTGTCATTTCATCCAACTTTCTACGCTTGGAAAAATGGGGGAGCCTTTCACGATGGGTGATTTAATCGTAGATGAGCTCATGCGGATCATACAGGTGAGAAAAATGAGTTTTACAGTAGCAGTAAAAAGAAGAAATTTTAAGTCAGCATCACCTGAGTCGTCATGAATTGTCAGCTATTATCAAGATGTCGGGTAGTATTGGTTTATCGAGCTCTGGTTTGACCTTGTCCGTCATTACAGAAAATGCTAAGTTGGCCCGTCATCTCTATGAATCTTTCTTGCACTTTTATGGCACATCAAGTCTGATTCGTCACCACCAGAAGAAGTAATCTACGGAAAAAGGCCGTCTATACTGTTTTACAGATGAGCTGAGTCCAGGAACTTTAGCAGATTTGCGTTTGGCCGATTCTTTCTTTGGTTTGGAAACAGGATTGAATCCGAATATTTTGCAGGAGATGAGGAAGCAGGTCGTGCGCTATCTCTGTAGACATTTTTAGCAAATGGAATGATCGGGATCTGAGTCGAGCAGAGGTACAGTTAGAAACCAGTTCTGTTTATCTGGACCATGAGGATTGCTTCGCTCTTTGCAGCAGTTCTTGCTAGATGCTAAAGTTATCGAACGAAAAAGGCGCGAGTGACCTATCTTCAACGAGCTGAAGATATTATGGATTTCTGATTTGATGGGTCATGGAGGCGAGAGATACTTTTTGAGGCGTCAAGATTCTCCGAAAACTCAGGAACCCAGTCTCAATCGTGCTAACAATGCGAGACAGCCAATATCTGCGCTCATTTGGTTTCTGCGGTGAAAACTATCAACAATATCAGTGGAAATCAAGATGGAATTGGCTTGAGGATAATCTTCCAGCAGATTTGCGGGAAGTAGCGTTTACGTATTCAACATCCGGACTACTCTGTCAACAATTGGCAGACAACAACAAATCCACTTACCAAAGAGTGGTGTCAGTCATCGACTGAAAGATAAATGGTGCCAGGAACTGTAAAAATCTGATCATATGATTCTGTTGTTTGAAAGTCACAGTAAACTATGTGAGCATTTGATGAGAAATCGTTTTTATACTTTATACTATGAGTAATTTATTCTGAATTTATTGATAGGATAGCATAAAGGAACACCTACATGAAAAACTAAAAAGCATGATTGTTTTATTCAGTATTTTTAGCAGAATAATTTGGATCACAATAGGAGGTTGGAGCATGCACCAATATCAAAAAAAAAACAAGTAGTTGCCATTGCGACAAGTGATGGGGCGAGAAGATTTATGAAGAATATTTGAAAGAAAAGGTCCTTATGCTTTACTGAAAGAGTTTAATTTCCTATCAGTCAAAACAAAGATTCATTAAGTTATAATCAATGGGTGGCCCTACAGTGGTCTTTTTAATAATCAATGATGAAGAAATGCTTGTGGATTATAATTTAATTGAAAAGAATCTGATGGAGATTATACTTCAGCATTTTGTGAGTACACTTCAAATTTTGGCAGACTCGTGATAAATATTATAAAAGAGGAATGACCAGTTTATGCGGAAAATATGTTAACGATCCTCATCTTTGAATAGCAATGACAAGTACCAACCTAACGAAAAAAAATAAATAGGGGTTAATACTGGTATAATCAAAATATGGTTCCATGTCACTCAGAGTCTTCAAACAATACCCACAGGAGCAGGTGACAGGTTTATACCAGTTGTAAAAAAATTCTGATGAAAGCTAATAAGGTACAGGAAAGTTGCATGTACTGATGAGTTAGTCCCTAATTCATTTGATGGGGATGTATAAAGGAGGCTGTAAAACATCTAAAAAAGCATGAGATTATTTACATTTCAGTATTTTAGCAGTCATTGGAATCTGTGGGAGGTTGTGGCATATTATCAACAAAAACAGAAATGATTGCCGTGCGACAAGCGACAGGCAAAAAGAAAGGTTTATGAAAATCATATGAGAGACAGAAATGATCTCAAAGCATTAACGAAGATGGAATCGATAAATCATGTTGATACGAAACTTTGAAATTATAATCAATGGGAGGACCGTAAATGGATATATTTTAATAATGACAGGAATTAGATTTTCACTTTGGCTTAATAAAAGATAATTTCAAGGTAATTGAATCTTATGGATGTACTGTATCTATAATTATCATCTATGTTAGGGAATCTAAAAAATGAGAAAGTATGTCGATGACTCAAATCTTTGAATTGCAATGACTGAACATAACGATAACTCAATTAATCGCGTGAGGACAATGACCAATGAAAGAGAACTTGGAACCGTCACCCAAGTCTACAACATGCTGGTCATATCCTCTTCCACCAGGAAGTGATAAGAGCTGGGAGGCCTTAACGGGGGAGTGTTACCGGAAGAACCATGAAACAAACATAAGGTGATGGCGAGCAGGTTTGGCACGTTGTGAAAGAATCCTTATGATAATGCTAGGGATGTAGAGAGAAGTTATGCTATACTGAGTAAGTTCATTCCCAATTTATTGATGGGATAGCATAAAGGAGCCCTCATGAAAACCTAAAAAAGTATGATTATTTAATCCAACGTTTGTGATCATTGGAATCACAATAGGGTTGGAGCATGCCAATATCAACAGAAACAAGGGAAATGATTGCCATCACGCGACCAGCGATGATGAGGCGAAAGGTTTATGAAGAGATATTTGAAGAGATCAAGCACTCACAGAAGAAGGTATTAGTAAGGTTGCGAGATTGATGAAGAAAAACTTTCCTATAATCAATGGGGAGGTTTGATGGTACGGTTATTCTTGAACGAAAATAAAGATCTTCGAATGAATTTTTAATTTAATAGATAATGGAGGATGGGACCTATGGCACTTTCTTATTGTGGCTATTCTGAGGGGGTTAAATAAACTTGAGAAGAAAGAGAAAAAATGAATGAGCAAAGCATAAACGATAAAATCTTCAATGTAATGACAGAGTATGACTCTGAAATGGATTTGAATATTTGTGAAAACTCAGGAGTGGAGATCTGACTTGGCACAGTGCTGAAGTCCGACAATGCACTACAGGAGCAGGTGAGCAGGTTTGTGCAGTTGCAAAAATCCTGATGTAGAGGAGAGGATTATGTTATACTATGAGTGAAGTTAGTACCTAATTTATTGATAGGATTCTGCTTACGAAAGGAGAAATGTGGCTGCATCTAAAAAGCATGATTATTTTATTCAGCAGTATTTTAGCAGTCATTGGAATCATAATAGGAGGTTGTGGCATGCATCAATATCAAAAAAACAGAAATGATTGCCATCGCGACAGTGATCGAGGGCGAAGAAAATTGTGAAAGAATATATGGCGAAGAAGATCAGCTTTTTACACTAAAGGAATTATCAATGACTATAACGATAATACGAGGTTTTCATTATAATCCAATGCAGGGTATAGAGGTTAAAACTTATATTAATAATGATGAAAAATTAGATATTCAATTCATTGTAAGAAACTAGTGAGGGAAATTAGAGCCAAGTGGCTATACATGTTACAAGTGGTAAGTTATTGGGAGTAGATTCATGACTAAAGAATATGTGGTGATTAATCTTCAAACTGCAATGGCTGAATATAAAGATTTACGATTGAATCGTATTGCAAAACTCAAATGGTGAAACAAATTGGCACAGTCACTGAAGTCTACATTCAATAGTATATCTTCTTCGGGAGTAAAGAACTGGAGTCCTTAACGGGGTGTTACCGGAAGAACAAAACCGTCGGGTGATGGCGAGCAGGTTTATGCGGTTGTAAAAATCCCAAAGAAAATGCGGGATGTAGAGGAAAGTTATGCTATACTATGAGTAAGTTGGTCCTAATTCATTGATAGGGATGGCATAAAAGGGCGCTGTAGAAAAACTAAAAAAATTGGGTGATTATTTATTCGATATTTTGGCAGTCATTGGAATCGCAGTAGGAGGATGCGCGCCTGTGCAAAAGAAACAAGAAATGATTGCCATCGCGACAAGTGATGAGGCAAGAAAGGTTTATGAAAGTCATGAAAACATTGGATCAAAATGCGCTTAACTTTGACGATGAATTTATTAAATCGTATGGTGATAGTAAGCTTCTATACTACACAATCCCATGGGAGGGATGGAGATTTACAGTTTATGTGGTTTTGGATTTTGGTTGGATCGTTAGAATAAATAGACATTTTGAGAATCAGTGGTGCCAATTGACGACTTTGGGAACACGAGTTTTAGGAAGACAAATTTGGGTGAAACGACTCGAGCCTGTGACCAGAATATAGGGGTTATGGTTAGATATTTGCTAGACTCTAATATTGAAATTAGGCACTGTCACCCAAGTCTACAATAATACCACAGGGCAGGCGAGGCTGGGTTTATGCAGTTGTAAAAATCACGATGAAAAAGCTGATGTACCAGGAAGGGTATGCTATATAAGTAAGTTAGTCTAATTTATTGATACAAATTAGCGTAAAAGGACTTTCATGAAAAAGCCTAAAAAAGAATATGATTATTTAACTGATGTTTGAAGTCATTGGAATCTAAAATGGGAAGTTTGTAGCATGCATCAATATCAAAAAAAACAGAGCGGTACCTCGCGACCGGCGATGAGGCGAAGGGACCTGAACATTTATGAAATCAAAAGACCCCAAAGCATTCACCGATGAAGGAATTATAAAGAATTATGAGATTGATGAAAGTAGCTTAAGTTATAATCCAATGGGGGGATTAATGGTTTCAGTGATTATCAACAAAGATAATGAATTAAATATAAATTATAATTTGATTGAAAACAAAGATGGCTCATACCATTCAGCATATTATTCTACTTCACCAAAATTATCCAAACTTTTGAAAGGCAATAATGAATGACACAAAATTATGTTAAAGAAGATAACCTTCAAACCGCAATGGCAGAGTATCAGGATAACATGGGTGAAGGAAGAACTTTATATGACCAATATGAAAGAGAACTTGGTACTGTCACCCAAGTCTACAACAATACCACAGGAGCGGGTGAGCAGGTTTATGCAGTTGTAAAAAATCCTGATGAAAAAGCTGAGGATGTACAGGAAGTAACGGTTCTCTTTCGTGGTTCTACGGGTCCAGATCATATTTTGAATGAGGCACCAGATGTCTGGAATGACTGGGCAGAAAATGATTCAGTAATAGCTAAGAGAATCATCATGCAAAGTGACCTCAGCGATCGCGATCAATCTACTGAACAATTAAAGGCCTCTGCCAGAGCTTTGAAAGATATCATGGAAAAATATCCCAATGCCAAGATTAACATTTACGGGCATTCGCTTGGATCTATGGATGCTCAGTATGCTATGGCTGCTCTTGAAGCGGCCCAAATCGAGCGAATCCAACAGGCTTATATCTATAACGGACCTGATGTCTACCGAATCCTTAGCCCTGAACAGAGAAAAATTGTCGATCAGATTAAAGGACGTATCTACAACTATGCTGACCCTAAAGATAAGATTAGTATGGTTGGAAGAGATCCTAACAAGGGTAGTATCGGTTCTGTAGGTATGGTTTATTATGTAGATAGTGAACAAGAAGGTTTTGTAAATCAACATATGACCTATGGTTATCGCTTAGATAAGGATGGGAAAATTAAAATTCTCTCCAATACCAGTACAGTTGCCTATAACAACTTTCTGATTAAAATGGAGAGTTTCAAAAGGATTAAGAAGAGTCTAGCTGCTGATGGGTTTACATCAAATGAGCAAATCTTTCTCGACTCTGAACAAGCTAAGCTTACGGCTTCAGGTATTTGCTATATTGTAACAGAAGAGCTAGGCGTTCTCAAAAAAATATATAATGACGGGGTTCAAGATGCAAGTGAAGTGCTTGTATCTTGCAGTAATGTTCCTTGGGGTTTTATCCTAAGTCCGTACGAAACAGAGGTTGCCTATTCTGATGGAGGAGTGACTTATGAAACAACTATTGGTGTCATTCAAAAGAGGTTTACTCCAGTTCTTGATACTGCGAAACAATTAGAGAAAGATTTTACAGATTTAGAAAAGCAAATCAAAAACGGTATTCAGAAAAAATTAGATGAAGATAAAGAATTGGCTAATGAGTTTAAGCAATGGGAGAGTTTGATATGATAGAGGATGAAATTAGGAAAAAGCGACAGCGTATTGAAGAATGTGAGGATGACTATCGACGTTCTTACAAAAAAATCGAAAATCAGTACGAAGAAGCAAACTATAAGTTTCAACAGTTGCGTCATATGATTGAAGAAAAGCATCAAATTATTTCTCATTCCTTAGACCAACTAGGCGGAGACACAACCGAATGGCGTTATCAATCCAATCGACTAGCCTCCAACTTTAGTCAGCAAATCGAGATGGCGTATAGAAATAGACAAGGACAACTCGAACAAGAAGAGTTGAAGCTCGAACAGGATTACAAGCGTCAACATCGTCTCTTAGAAGATGAGCTTGCTAGAGCTCATGAGCAACAAAGGCTCATAGAAGAACGAGGTTAAGGACCATGGCGAATGTATTTGATTACATTAATGATTTTTTCGCAGGGGGAGAGGAAGCTCTACGAAATATAGAAAAAGAGTTAGAACGTTCATTTATAAAAAATATCTTGGCTCCAGCAAAAAAAGCTCGTATTTCCACTATAGAAAAAGATACAGAAAAATATATGAAGATTTCTCTATTAAGTGCTCAAGAAAGTTTGAAAGAAGTTTCGAAAAACATTGATAGTTCGATGAAAGGGGAATTTTCTACAAAAGTAGTTGAAACTATTGAAACAAAGAGTAAAGAATATCCAAATGCTTTAAACGATACAAAGTAGACTTTTGCTTTTTAAAGTAAAACTCCAGTAAGTTGCTTTTTATAGCTGATGAACTATAAAACCACGAATCTTAAGATTCGTGGTTGTTTTTTATAAACTTGTTGAGTGTTTTGGTTGTACTTTTTGTTGAGGATCGATGTAGTTAATTGCATTGTTGACAGCAGTTGGTGCTTCACCAAGACCTGTTGCAATCAAGTCAATCTTACCATCGTAGTAGCAGCAGTCACCGATAGCGTAAATTCCAGCTTGGCTTGACTCCTGCTTGCTATTGACGATAATCTTGTGACGGTTAAGGTCAAGTCCCCAGTTTTTAAGATTACCAACTGATGATTTGAAGCCATAGTTGACAAAGAGGTGGTCGATTTCAATAGTTTCAGTCTCATCGGATTTGACTTTTGTAATTTCAAGCTTGTCAAGAGTTTTTCCATCTCCAAGAAGTTGACTTGGCACAAATGGTGTTTTGATGCTAGCAGATGATTCTTGAAGGGCTTGGACACTATGTTCAAGCGCACGGAAGTTATCTCGACGGTGAACAAGTGTAGTTGGAGCAATCTTTTCAAAAGCTAAGGCCCAGTCCACAGCAGAGTCTCCTCCACCCAGGATGGTTACTTTCTTGCCAGCATATTGTTGAATGTTAGAAACGTGGTAATGGATGTTTTCATAACTATCAACACCATCCAATTCAAGTGGACGCGGTTTAAAGGCACCTCCACCCATAGCGATAATGACAGCTTTGCTAGTATGAATACCTTTAGTAGTTGTTATCTTAAATACATCATTCTCTTTTTCAATGTCAAGAACAGTTTCATTGAGATGTGCTGGTGTATCAAAACCTTTTAGTTGTTCTAAGAGGCGATTAGTTAGTTCTTCACCAGTGAGATTTGGGAAACCTGGGACATCAAGAATTTGTTTTTCAGGATAAAGAATGGCAGGTTGGCCACCTAATTGGGGAAGAGAGTCAATGATTTGTACTTTAGCTTGACGTAAATTTGCATAAAAGGCTGCGAAAAGACCAACTGGGCCACCCCCTATGATGGTAATATCATATAATTCAGACATGGTTTCTCCTTATTTCATTTTTATCATTTTATTCTATCATATTTTCTACCAATTTAAAATGAGGTAGGGGGGAGAAAATTTCCATTAAAAATGGTATAATGAAGAGAAGCTTTTTTGGAGAGGGGACACAGGATGAATTTTCAGCAATTATCTAATCTTCAATACTGGTCTAGTTTGTTTTCCAGTCCTTGGAGTATTGCGATAAATGTGATTGATATTCTAATCGTCGCTTATATCTTATATCAATTTACAAAATCAATTGCAGGAACCAAGATTATGATTCTGGTTCGAGGCGTTTTAGTTTTTATCTTAGCTCAGATTGCGGCTAATTTTTTGGGCTTGACGACTATATCCTGGTTGATTAACCAATTGATTACCTATGGAGTTATCGCAGCGGTTGTTATCTTTTCGCCAGAAATTCGGACAGGTTTGGAACGATTAGGTCGAGCTACGGATTTCTTTTCAAATACTCCTATGAGTTCAGAAGAGCAGATGGTACAGGCTTTTGTAAAATCGGTTGAGTATATGAGCCCGCGAAAGATTGGAGCTTTGGTAGCTGTTCAACGTGTGAGAACCTTGCAGGAGTATATCGTTACAGGAATTCCTTTGGATGCTAAGATTTCTGCTGAGTTATTAATTAACATTTTTATCCCTAATACGCCTCTCCATGACGGTGCAGTCATTATCAGTGGAGATCGGATTGCAGTAACTTCTGCCTATTTACCACTGACTGAAAACACAGGTATTTCCAAAGAGTTCGGAACTCGTCACCGTGCAGCCATAGGTTTATCAGAAGTTTCAGATGCCCTTACTTTTGTTGTATCTGAAGAAACTGGAGGTATATCCATCACCTATAACGGTGTCTTCAAACATGATCTAAGTTTGGAAGAATTCGAGGAAGAACTACGTCGTATTCTGATACCTAAGGATGAACAAGAACTAAGCTTAAAAGAACGTCTATTAGGAGGCTGGAATAATGAAAAGAAATAGTCTTTATATCATCTCCTCACTCCTCTTTGCATGTGTCCTGTTTATCTATGCAACATCAATCAATTATCAAAACAATACCAACGCAAGACAAACGAAAACTGAAACCTATACCAATACAGTAGTCAATGTACCGATTGATATTCAATATGATAGTGAGCAATATTTTATCAGTGGTTTCAGCTCAGAAGTAACGGTATTTTTGACGGGTTCGAATCGAGTCACCTTGGCTAGTGAGATGCAAGAGAGCACTCGTAAATTTAAAGTGACTGCTGATTTGACGCAAGCTACAGAAGGAACGATTGAAGTTCCCTTGACCATTGAAAATCTTCCAAGTGGTTTGACAGCTGTAGCAACACCACAAAAGATCACAGTCAAGGTTGGTAAGAAAGTTACTCGAGATAATGTACCTGTTGTACCTCAAATTGATTCTAGTCAAATTGATGAGAAGATTATAATCGAACGTGTTACTGTTTCTGATGAAAAAGTTTCAGTAACTAGTGATGAGGATACACTATCTAAGATTGATCGGATTGTTGCAGTTTTACCAACGAGTGAACAGATTACAGGGAACTATTCTGGATCAGTTCCTTTGCAAGCTGTTGATAAAAATGGGGCTGTCTTACCAACAGTGATTACACCTTTTGAAACTACTATGAAAGTAACGACCAAAGCTGTAAGAACAACAAGTAGCACAACCACAACAAGTAATACTTCATCTACTGAAAACTCTTCAACGACAGCAGCAGAAACGAAGTCAGAATCTTAAAATAAACATTATACTAGAAAAGGAATGATAAAATGGGTAAATATTTTGGAACGGACGGAGTCCGTGGAGAAGCAAACGTAGAATTAACGCCAGAATTGGCCTTTAAACTTGGCCGTTTTGGAGGGTATGTCCTCAGTCAACATGCGACAGAAGCACCTAAGGTTTGTAGGACGCGATACACGTATTTCAGGGGAAATGTTAGAGTCTGCTCTCATTGCGGGTCTCCTTTCAGTGGGAATTCACGTTTATAAACTTGGGGTACTTGCTACGCCTGCAGTAGCATACTTGGTGAAAACTGAGGGAGCGAGTGCAGGTGTCATGATTTCAGCAAGCCACAATCCAGCTCTAGATAACGGGATTAAATTCTTTGGTGGAGATGGCTTTAAGCTAGACGATGAAAAAGAAGCAGAAATCGAAGCCTTACTAGATGCTAGCGAAGATACTCTTCCACGTCCAAGTGCCGAAGGACTTGGTACTGTAGTTGATTATCCAGAAGGCTTGCGTAAATATGAAGCCTACCTTGTTTCGACTGGAACTTCTCTTGAAGGCATGAAAGTGGCCTTGGATACTGCAAATGGTGCAGCATCTACAAGTGCTCGCCAAATCTTTGCAGACTTGGGTGCTCAATTATCAGTTATCGGAGAAACTCCAGACGGCTTGAACATTAATTTGAATGTTGGTTCAACTCATCCAGAAGCCTTACAAGAACTTGTGAAAGAAAGCCAATCTGCTATTGGCTTGGCCTTTGATGGTGACAGTGACCGTCTAATTGCGGTTGATGAAAATGGCGAAATTGTCGATGGTGACAAGATTATGTACATCATCGGTAAATACCTCTCTGAAAAAGGCCAATTAGCACAAAATACAATCGTAACAACTGTGATGTCTAACCTTGGTTTCCATAAGGCCTTGGATCGTGAAGGCATTAATAAAGCTGTCACTGCTGTTGGAGACCGCTATGTCGTTGAAGAAATGAGAAAATCAGGCTACAATCTCGGTGGAGAGCAGTCAGGTCACGTTATCTTGATGGACTACAATACAACTGGTGATGGTCAGTTGTCAGCAGTTCAATTGACTAAGATCATGCAAGAAACAGGTAAGAGCTTATCTCAATTGGCTTCAGAAGTAACAATTTACCCACAAAAATTGGTCAATATCCGTGTTGAAAATGCCATGAAAGACAAAGCCATGGAAGTACCAGCTATCAAGGCTATTATAGATAAGATGGAAGAAGAGATGGCAGGTAACGGACGTATTCTCGTTCGCCCAAGTGGAACTGAGCCACTCTTGCGTGTCATGGCTGAAGCACCAACAACTGAAGAAGTAGATTACTATGTGGATACCATTGCTGAAGTTGTGAAAGCAGAAATCGGAATTTAGGAAAGTTAGCAGAAAATAAGAAAATATGTTACAATGTCAAAGTAAATTGTAACCATGGAGAATATGATGAATTTAAAACGTGAACAAGAATTTGTAAGTCAGTATCACTTTGATGCTCGTAACTTTGAATGGGAAAAATGAGAACGGAATTCCTGAAACAAAGGTTGATGTGAACTTCCAACTACTTCAACATGACCAAGAAAAATCAGGTGACTTCTCTCGTAGTTGTTTTGAGCTTTATGATTGTTTTTTTGATAAATTTGTTATCAGTGGTACTATTTCTCAAGTCAACCACGTTGAAGGTCGTATCGTAGATCAACCAAGTGACTTTAGTCAAGAAGAAGTTGAGACGCTTGCTCGTCCTTCTTTGGATATGCTAAACCGTTTGACTTATGAAGTAACGGAAATTGCACTAGATTTACCAGGAATTAATTTGGAGTTTTTAAAAAGAATGAAATTAGCGGTCATAACAGACTCATCTGCTTTTCTACAAGCGGAAACCTTGCGGAAAGAAGATTTATTTGTGCTTGACATTCCTGTGAATATCGACGGACAGGAGTATGTTGAAGGTGTAAATCTAACCGCTCAAGAATTTTTATGAAAAAAATGGCTCGTTCATCTGAACTACCTAAAACAAGTCAACCAAGTATTGCAAAGTTGGATGAAATTTTATCATCATTAAAAGGAAAAAAAGGCTATACTCATGTTTTGGGTCTCTTCCTTTCTTCTGGAATCTCAGGGTTTCACCAAAATATCCAGTATATGACGGATGAGTTTGAAGGTCTAACCATTGCTTTTCCTGATACTCGAATTACAAGTGCACCACTAGGATTCATGGTGGAAAGTGTGTTTCAGTGGTCTGAGCAGGGAGATGATTTCCAGTCTATACTAGATAAGTTAACAGAACAGATTGAAAATACTTCTGCCTTTATCATGGTAGATGATTTGAATCATCTTGTAAAAGGTGGTCGTTTGTCAAATGGTGCAGCTATTTTAGGGAATCTTCTTAGTATTAAACCAATTCTCTATTTCAATGACCAAGGTGTTATCGAAGTTTATGAGAAGGTTCGTACAGAGAAGAAAGCAACTAAACGTCTAGTTGAAATTGTCAAAGATGTGACAAGTAACGGAAACTACCAGATTATGGTAATTCATGGGAATGCCTCTCAAAAAGTAGCCGATTTACGTCAGCTTTTGTTAGACGGAGGAGTAGCTACAGACATTTCAATTGCAACCTTCGGTAGTGTCATCGGGACTCACCTTGGAGAAGGTAGTATCGCTTTGAGCTATATTCCCATAGTATAGTCTCATAATATGGGTAGATAGCGTCCTTCGTATCTTAGATAGGAGTAGAGATAGAGATGAGTATTCGAGTGATTATTGCAGGTTTTAAGGGGAGAATGGGCCAAGCTGCTTGTCAGATGGTGTTGTCTGATCCTGAACTGGAACTAGTAGCTGTTTTGGATCCTTTTGAATCTGCATCTGAATGGCAAGGAATTCCTGTATTTAACGATAAGGATGGCTTAGAAGGCTTTAAAGCAGATGTCTGGGTGGATTTTACAACACCAGCAGTTGCCTATGAGAATACGCGTTTTGCTCTTGAAAATGGCTTTGCTCCAGTAGTAGGAACGACAGGTTTCACCAGTCAAGAAATCGAAGAATTAAAAGAATTGTCTCGTTCCAAAGACTTGGGTGGCTTGATTGCTCCTAACTTTGCCTTGGGTGCTGTCTTGCTCATGCAATTTGCGGCACAGGCAGCTAAATACTTCCCAAATGTGGAGATTATTGAACTGCATCATGATAAGAAGAAAGATGCGCCGAGTGGTACAGCTATTAAAACAGCTGAATTGATGGCTGAAGTTCGCGAATCTATCCAACAAGGTGCTAGCGATGAGGAAGAACTCATTGCGGGAGCACGTGGAGCTAACTTTGATGGTATGCGTATCCACTCAGTTCGCTTGCCAGGTTTGGTAGCTCATCAAGAGGTCATTTTTGGAAATCAAGGAGAGGGATTGACCCTGCGTCATGACTCCTATGATCGTAGCTCCTTCATGACAGGGGTGAATTTGGGAATCAAAGAAGTTGTCAAGCGTCATGAGCTTGTCTATGGATTAGAACACTTACTATGAAATTAACAAAAATGCCTTCTGAATTTCAGAAGGCTTTACCAGTATTAGAAAAAATTAAAGTAGCAGGATTTGAGGCTTATTTTGTGGGTGGGTCCGTTAGGGATGCCCTTCTTAACCGCCCCATTCATGATGTGGATATCGCGACTTCTTCTTATCCAGAAGAAACCAAGCAGATCTTTCCACGCACAGCTGATATCGGCATTGAGCATGGGACCGTTTTGGTTTTAGATGGAGATGAAGAGTACGAAGTAACCACTTTTCGAACAGAGGATGTCTATGTAGATTATCGGAGACCAAGCTCAGTCTCTTTTGTTCGTTCACTCGAAGAAGATCTCAAGCGCCGAGATTTCACAGTCAATGCCTTTGCCTTGGATGAGACAGGGGAAATCGTTGATTTATTTGACGGTCTCAAAGATTTAGAAAACCAAGTTTTGCGAGCAGTTGGAGTCGCCAGTGAGCGTTTCAACGAAGATGCCCTGCGTATTATGCGTGGATTTCGTTTTCAGGCTAGTCTTGGTTTTGAACTCGAGCAAGAAACGTTTGAAGCGATGAAGACCTTAACGCCACTCTTAGATAAAATCTCTGTGGAACGCACCTTTGTCGAGTTTGATAAACTTTTGCTAGCTCCCTATTGGCGAGTGGGTTTGTCTTCTATGATTGCAAGTAAAGCTTATGATTATCTTCCAGATATGGCTGGTAGTCAGGATAAACTCCAGTCATTATTTGATTTAGAGGATGATTTCACTTTTGAATCTTCTGAACAAGCATGGGCAGCACTTTTATGGGTTTTAGAAGTGGAAGATGCGCAAAAGTTTGAAACATTGGAAGACTTCACGCCAATTTGCCAAGCAGGTACAGGATTTGCTGTCTATTTTGACTCTCCGAGAAGAAGGGGAACTCGGCAAGCGTGATTGTTACCGCTTTGATTTGGACTTGCTTTTACAGGCTGAAAATCTTCGCCGAGCTCAAGGGAAAGAAGTCAACCCACAAGCGATCACAGAAACCCATGAGAGTTTGACCATTCATGATAAGAAAGAAATGCAAATCAATGGTGGCATTCTCATCAAAGAATACGGCTATCAGCCAGGTCCTGAATTAGGGGATGTTTTAGAGGAAATTGAGTACGCTATTGTGGATGGTAATCTAGATAATGAAGTGGAAGCCATTCATGCATACTTAAGGAGAGAAAATGAGTGATTTTATCGTTGAAAAACTAAGCAAATCAGTTGGTGACAAGACCGTTTTTAAGGATATTTCTTTTATCATCCATGACTTAGATCGCATCGGTCTTATTGGGGTCAACGGAACTGGGAAAACGACCCTTCTAGATGTGCTTTCAGGTGTTTCAGGTTATGATGGCGATATTAGCCCTTTTTCAGCAAAGAGTGATTACAAGATTGGTTACCTGACTCAAAATCCCGAATTTGATGATAGCAAGACTGTATTGGATACTGTTTATCCAGTGACCTCAAGGAAATCCAGTTGATTCGGGAGTATGAACTGCTTATGCTCAACTACAGTGAGGACAAGCAGGCTCGTTTAGAACGGGTTATGGCGGAGATGGATTCCCTCCAAGCATGGGAAATCGAAAGTCAGGTCAAGACTGTTCTCAGTAAACTAGGCATTCAAGAATTATCAACTCCTGTTGGAGCTTTGTCGGGTGGTCTTCGTAGACGGGTTCAATTGGCGCAAGTGCTTTTAGGGAATCATGATCTCTTACTTCTTGATGAGCCTACCAACCACTTGGATATTGCGACCATCGAGTGGCTGACACTTTTCTTGAAGAATTCCAAGAAGACCGTTCTCTTCATCACCCATGACCGTTACTTCCTAGATGCTCTTTCTACGCGAATTTTTGAATTGGATAGAGGTGGATTAACAGAGTATCAGGGGAATTACCAAGATTATGTCCGTCTCAAGGCTGAACAGGATGAGCGTGACGCAGCTCTTCTTCACAAAAAGGAACAACTTTACAAACAAGAATTAGCTTGGATGAGACGGCAACCTCAAGCTCGTGCGACCAAGCAACAAGCTCGTATCAATCGATTCCATGACTTGAAAAAGGAAGTTTCAGATACTAGCCTTGAGACAGACTTGAGCATGAATTTTGAAACTAGCCGTATCGGTAAAAAAGTTATCGAGTTTAAGGATGTTTCCTTTGCCTATGACGATAACCGATTCTGAAACATTTTAATCTTTTGGTCCAAGCCAAAGACCGTATCGGAATCGTCGGGGACAATGGTGTTGGGAAGTCAACCCTTCTTAACCTTATTTCAGGAAGACTTGAAGCGACTGAAGGACAAGTTATCATCGGTGAAACAGTTCGTATTGCTTATTTCTCTCAACAAATCGAAGGTTTAGATGAAAGTAAGCGGGTTATCAATTACCTGCAGGAAGTGGCAGAAGAGGTTAAGACTAGCGGTGGTACTACGACATCCATTGCAGAATTACTAGAACAATTTCTTTTCCCTCGTTCAACGCACGGTACCTTGATTGAGAAGCTGTCAGGTGGAGAGAAGAAGCGTCTGTACCTCCTCAAATTACTCCTTGAAAAACCCAATGTACTTTTATTAGATGAACCAACAAATGATCTAGACATTGCGACCTTAACAGTTCTAGAAAATTTCTTACAAGGTTTTGCAGGGCCAGTCTTGACAGTTAGTCACGACCGCTATTTCCTTGATAAGGTAGCAACTAAGATTCTTGCTTTTGAAGACGGGACCATCCGTCCTTTCTTTGGCCATTATACAGACTATCTAGATGAAAAGGCCTTTGAAGCAGAAACAGTAACACAAAGTCAAAAAGTTGAGAATGAAAAAGTCGTTAAAGTCCGTGAAGAGAAGAAACGGATGACCTACCAAGAAAAGCAGGAGTGGGCAAGTATTGAAGGTGACATCGAAGCCTTGGAAAACCGCATCTCTTCTATAGAGGAAGAAATGCTAGCAAATGGGTCTGACTTTGGGAAACTAGCTACCCTTCAAAAAGAGTTAGACGAGAAAAATGAAGACTTGCTGGAAAAATATGAACGCTATGAATATTTAAGTGAGTTAGTATAATGGAAGAAACAATTATTAAATGGAGTAGTAAGAAAATCGTCTTGAGCCTTATTCTTTACCTACTAGAATTGGCTCTTCTACTTTGGATTCTTTCGTTTTTGCTGAGCTATCCCGAAGAAGCACCTGCGGGATTGGTGGCTTTAATTCTCTTTATCGGTTTCTTAATCCTCATCGTTGGCTTCATTTTGTATCAACATTTGCGACGGCTTTTTTCTGATAAAGAGTATTTGAAATGTACGGCTCAAGGATTTTTCTATAAACCATATCCAAAGAAAGACTGGCAGTTTTATTCCTGGGGACAGGTAGAAAAGTTTGCTCTCACGAGAATTAAGGGTAGTAGAAATGCAAGGGATTTTTATATGATTGAGGTTCAGTTTTATGACAAGGAACTTTTAAAATCCAACTTTTTCTGGTATCGTCTTCGAAGTAGATTTACAAGTTCAAAACATTCTAACGTTTTGAAAATCCCAATCTATTTGCTGGATGTTGGCTTACCAAAGAGAGTATTTGAAACCATGTCTTACTTTGAGCGAGAATGGCGCATCCAACAGAATCGTCAACGGAATCAAACTTCTAAAAGCAAAAAGAAGTAAAGATTTCATTGAGCGAGTGAATCTCCGAATTTTATGAGGGACTGAGGGCTTTGGAACGATATTCCAAGGCTTCTTTCTATTTTGCTTTTCTAGGAATTATGGTATAATAGGGAGTAAAAACTTTAAAAGAAAGAAACGCTATGAACTTAAAAGACTACATTGCAAGCATTGAAAATTATCCACAAGAAGGAATTACTTTCCGTGATATTAGCCCATTGATGGCAGATGGGAATGCCTACAGCTACGCTGTTCGTGAAATTGTTCAATATGCTACTAACAAACAGATCGATATGATCGTAGGACCAGAAGCGCGTGGATTTATCGTTGGGTGTCCAGTCGCTTTTGAGTTGGGAATTGGTTTTGCACCTGTTCGTAAACCAGGGAAATTGCCACGTGAAGTGATTTCAGCTGACTACGAAAAAGAATATGGTGTTGATACTTTGACCATGCACGCAGATGCTATCAAACCAGGTCAACGTGTTCTCATTGTAGATGACCTCTTGGCAACAGGTGGTACTGTTAAAGCGACAATCGAAATGATTGAAAAATTGGGTGGTGTCGTAGCAGGTTGTGCCTTCTTGATTGAGCTTGATGAGCTAAAAGGTCGTGAAGCTATCGGAGATTACGACTATAAAGTGCTGATGCATTATTAATGAAAAACAGTCCCTAGGGCTGTTTTCTCTTCATTTGATATAAAAATAAGCTATATCTAGTTAGAGAAAAACTATAATTGAAAACTATATCTTCATACAGTATAATAAAGGGAAAGAGAAACGTCAGCATTTTTCCCCGTTGACGATACCATGTTTACTTGAGTCCAATATGATACAGTAAGGAGATTTCTATGCCGATTCGAATTGATAAAAAATTACCAGCAGTTGAGATTTTACGAACGGAAAATATTTTCGTCATGGATGACCAGAGGGCGGCTCATCAGGATATTCGACCACTGAAAATTCTGATTTTAAACTTGATGCCACTGAAAATGGTTACAGAAACTCAGCTTTTACGCCATTTAGCCAATACTCCTTTGCAGTTAGATATTGAATTTTTATATATGGAAAGTCATCAGTCGAAAACAACTCGTTCTGAGCATATGAAGACTTTTTATAAGACCTTCTCAGAAGTTCAAGACCAGTATTTTGATGGCTTGATTATTACAGGTGCTCCAGTTGAACATCTCCCTTTTGAAGAAGTGGACTATTGGGAGGAATTTACTAAGGTTATCGATTGGTCTAAGACTCATGTCTTTTCAACCCTGTATATTTGCTGGGGAGCACAAGCGGGTCTATACTATCGCTATGGCGTAGATAAATACCAGATGGACCAGAAGCTTTCTGGGATTTATTCTCAAGATGTTTTGAAAGAAGGTCATCTTCTACTGAGAGGTTTTGATGATTTATATGTATCCCCTCATTCTCGCCATACAGAAGTCCACAAAGAAGATATTCTAAACAAAACAAATCTAGAGATTTTAGCATCAGGAGAAGAGGTAGGAGTCTCTATCCTTGCGAGTCGAGATTTGAGAGAAGTCTATAGCTTTGGGCATTTAGAGTATGATCGCGATACGCTCGCAAAGGAATATTTTAGAGATCTAGATGCTGGTTTAGATCCACATATACCAGAAAATTATTTCAAAAATGATGACATTCATGAACTTCCTTGTATGCGTTGGAGTTCATCTGCAGCTCTCTTCTTTAGTAACTGGGTGAATTATGCAGTTTACCAAGAAACACCGTTTGAGTGGAAGAGTGCGGAAGAAGATGTGTCTCATTTTGGATATTTATAAGAGGAATTATGACATATTTAGATGCTTTCAAATCAGGAAACTTAGTGTTACCGAGTGACTTACTTTTACATTACAATCAGCTGTTCTCGTCAAGCGATGATTTCTTGGTTTGGCAATTCTTTTACCTACAGAATACAACCGCTTTAGGTGAATTGTCTCCGAGTCAGATTGCTGAAAAAATCGGCAAAAATGTCACTGAAGTCAATCAGGCTATTTCACGCTTGACAGAAAAAGGCCTGCTTCAATACCGTACGATTGAACTTAATGGCGAAATAGAAGTTATCTTCGATGCAACTCTTGCCTTGGAGCGCCTAGACCAACTTTTTGAAAAACAAGCTCCAAACCAGGTCCAATCTGCTCCAAATGATTTAAAGAGCTTGGTAGATACTTTTCAACAGGAGCTAGGTCGTCTATTGAGCCCATTTGAAATTGAAGATTTGGAAAAGAGTTTGAGAGAAGACGGAACTAGTGCGGATTTGATAAAAGAAGCCTTACGTGAAGCTGTTCTAAATGGAAAACCAAATTGGAAATATATCCAAGCTATCCTTCGAAACTGGCGTCACGAAGGGATTAGGAGTGTAGCCCAAGTAGAAACGAAACGTCAAGAGAGAGAGGCAACAAACCCTCAAAATGTTCAGGTTTCATCTGATTTTAAAAATGCCATGGATCTTTGGAAAGACTAATATTTAGCAATAAAAAAACTTGCCCATGGCAAGTTTTTTTGTGTTCTTAAAAAGTAAGTCCCCAAACACTTACAGAACGTTCAGCAACTGGGAAATCACCATATCCTTCAGCATTAATAGTTACTTGGTCTGAATGGTTGCCAAGTAAATCAACAAAAGTATGATCAGCCCATTCTGGACCAACAAACATAGTTTTGTAATTGTCTTGAGCATTTGAGATAAGAACAGCTAAAGGTGCTTGATTGTCAGCTCCTGAACGGACCCAACCGATACAATTAGGGTCATCAAAGTAGTCTGTCTGCTCTCCATAAGCCAAATCTTTTCGAATAGCTAGCAGATTGTCAAGAACTTCTTTAAAATCTTGCTGAGCATATTGACCAGAGATACCGTAGTAGTCTCCGTAAAATACACATGGAAGCCCTTCTTGACGTAGGAGAATAAGAGCATAGGCTGTTGGCTTAAACCATTCTTCTACAGTAGATTCTAAAGCTTGTCCTCGTTGAGTATCGTGGTTGTCGACAAAGGTTACAGCTCGTTCTGGCTTGATTTGAGCTAAACTATCATCAAAAATGGTTCGTAAATCGTAGTCAGATCCGGCCTGACCTGCCTCAAAGAGATTCATATGAAGGCGGACATCGACAAGGTCGAAGCGCTCTTCAATCTTTTCAAGGTAGTCCAAGTTGTTTTCCTTGTCTGGATTCCAGAATTCTCCAAAGACATAGAAGTCTTGTCCATATTTCTCTTTGATGTCACGAATGAAATTACGCATAAAGAAAGAGTCAATATGCTTGACAGCATCTAAGCGGAAACCTGTTACACCAGTCGTTTCGATAAACCAATCGGCCCAGTCATAGATATTCTGAATGACTTCTGGATGTTTGAAATCCAAGTCTGCGTACATAAGATAGTCGTAGTTTCCATTCTCATTGTCGACTAATTCTTCATGAGCCCAACCTTTGTTTTCTCCCTGAATGAGATAGATGCCAGACTTACGACGTTTAGCATCGTAGTCAGTTCCTGTGAAGTGGTACCAGTGCCAGTGAAAATCATTGTAGGTATTTTGTCTGCCATCAAAGGTAAAACCTGTCCAGCCATTGATGGTAAATGGTTCTCCAAGTTCAATTGTGCGATCTTCTGGATCAACTTCAATAACCTGGAAGGATTCTAAACGGTCTGCAGCTGCCTTGTGGTTTAAGACGACGTCGGCCATAGGTTGAATCCCATGTGATTTAAGTGTTTGAATGGCTTGAAGATAGTCTTCTTTAAAGCCGTATTTGGTACGGATAGTACCTTTTTGGTCAAATTCACCAAGGTCGAATAGATCATAGACTCCATAACCAACATCTTTTTCGTTTGTAGCCTTAAAAGCAGGTGGCATCCAGACGTGGCTAATTCCTAGATTTGCAAGGTGCTCAGCATCATCGGTAAGTCGCGTCCAGTGTTGTCCATCGTGGGGAAGGTACCACTCAAAATATTGCATTAGGGTTTGATTTTTCATAGAAAGTCCTCATACTTAACAATTTGACAATCATTTTACCACAAAGCCAAGGAATACGCAAACGTTTGCGCAAATCTAAAAAATATTTTCGACTATTTTATCAAAAGTGTTGATTTTTTTGTATCAAAATGCTAATATAATAATATAAAAAACATAAATATAGGAGTCAGCCCATGATTGAATTTCAAAATGTTAGTAAGTTGTATGGTGATAAAGAGGCTTTGAGCAATCTCAATTTGCAGATTGAAAATGGAGAGATTATGGGTTTAATTGGCCATAATGGTGCTGGAAAATCGACCACTATAAAATCCTTAGTCAGTATCATTTCACCAAGCAGTGGTCGTATTTTGGTAGATGGTCAGGAGCTATCGGAAAATCGTTTAGCGATCAAACGAAAGATTGGCTACGTAGCAGACTCGCCTGACTTATTTTTGCGTTTAACGGCCAATGAATTTTGGGAATTGCTTGCCTCATCCTATGATCTAACTAGCTCTGACTTGGAGTATAGTCTAGCTAGGCTATTGAGTGTTTTTGATTTTGCTGAAAACCGCTATCAGGTTATTGAAACTCTTTCTCACGGAATGCGTCAGAAAGTCTTTGTCATCGGGGCACTCTTGTCTGATCCTGATATTTGGGTCTTGGACGAACCCTTGACTGGTTTGGATCCCCAGGCTGCCTTTGATTTGAAGCAAATGATGAAGGAACATGCACAAAAAGGTAAAACAGTTTTGTTTTCGACCCATGTCTTAGAGGTAGCCGAGCAAGTCTGTGATCGGATTGCCATTTTGAAAAAGGGGCATTTGATTTATTGTGGTAGCGTGGAGGACTTGAGAAAAGACCACCCAGATCAGTCTTTGGAAAGTATCTACCTTAGCCTTGCTGGTAGAAAAGAGGAGGTTACAGATGCGTCTCAAGGTCATTAAAAAATTAGTTGATATCAATATTCTCTATTCATCTAAAGAAGCTAATTTGGCTAACCTACGAAAGAAGCAAGCTAAGAATCCTGATAAAAAGGTTGATGTATCAGGGAAATTGTTGCGTTCTTATCTTGCTTCTAGTTTGTTGCTACTCATCTTATTTTCTAATCTAGCCTTTCGTTTTCCTTTTGAGGAAATGCCAAGTTTTTTTAGTACCATGGTTGCTATTTTACTGGTGCTTGCCTTTTCAACGTCTTTCACTGCATTTTACAATGTCTTTTATGAGAGTAAGGACTTGGCCTCCTATAGTCCCTATGCCTTTAAAAAATCAGAGATTATAATTGCTAAAGGACTGTCTGTCCTCTTGCCAGCTCTAACTGGAATTGTACCAATCCTAGCTTATTTTCTAGTCCTCTACATTAGGCTAGCTCCTACTCTTTGGCTAGGTTTGCCCTTGATGTTGCTGTCCTTGGCCTTATTATTTGTCTCTGTGACTCTAATGATGGTAGTGGCAGTGCATTTCTTGGCTCAAACTGCGGTTTTTAGAAAGTATCAGTCTATTTTTGCGAATGTGATGATTGGGATAGGGGTTATCACGCCTTTATTATTTGTCTTCTTTCTACAGTCGACTTCTGGAGATATAGTTGACAGAGTTAGAAACATTCCACCTCTTCTTTATCCTATTCATCTCTTTTACAAAATAGCGGTGGAGCCTTTTTCGACAGAGGCTATACTGGGTCTGCTCGCTTGGATAGGACTAACTCTCTTCTTACTTTATCTGACCAAAAAGAAGGTTCTTCCTCGTTTTTATGATATTATCCTGCTTAACAGTGAGGAGAAAGTCACAAAAGAACGTCGCAGTAAAGAGGGGATTTCAACGCCTAAAAAGGGATTTTTCCGCATGGTTTTACGCTACAACCTCTCCCTATTGGGACAGGGGACTGGCGTCATTACAGTGCTTTTTACAAGTGCCTTTCTTCCTTATATCATGATGATCGGATTGATTTCCAAAGTTCGAGATTCTCAGTTAGTTCCAGATATTCATCCTCCATACTGGTTACCCTTGTTTTTTGTAGGAGTGTTTATAGCAGTTTTAAATAACAATATCACAAGTCTACCTTCAATCGGGCTATCTCTGGAGAGGGAAAATTTTGATTTTCTGAAGAGTTTGCCCTTTGACTTTGCTCGTTATGTGAAAGTGAAATTTTGGATTATATTTGCTGTTCAGTCCTTTTTACCTATCGTGATTTTACTTGGTCTTTCCCTTTATTTAGGCTTGCCAATCCTTTCGATGATTTACCTTCTTGCGGCATGGATTCTTGCCAGTGTTATCCTTGCTTGTCGCCATTATTTTAAGGACGTGAAAAACCTGTCAACTAATTGGACTAGTATTACGGACCTGGTGAATCGTTCAAATGGCATAGTCACAATGGTTCTATTGCTTATTTATAGTGCAATCCTAATGGCCCTTGTAATTGGTAGCTTATTCTTGGTTCAGTCTCTCTCCGCTATCCTTGCCATCAGCTTGGGAGTAGGAGCTCTTATCCTCCTGCTTGGTCTTGCTATATTTAGCTGTCATTACTATCTATCACGCATATTGATAGAAATAGAAAAAAGATGAGACAGTTGGTCGCTTGCTTGATAAATTTTACAAAAAGAAATGCTCTTCCAAGACGGAAGAGCATTTCTTTTATTGTGATTCTCACACAATTACTTCCTAATTTTTAATTAGTATTAGTATACCATTTTTTAAAACGAGAGTAAAAAAGCAAGGGTTGTTTCTTTTTTGAGAATTGTCTAAAAATTTGATATAATTGTATCTATGAATAAAGTATTCGTCAGTCGGCGTGTTGAAAAAAAGCTCCGCAAAGGTCAGGTTCTTTTGGAAGAAGTTGATTTTCCAGACTTATCTGAAACTAATCAGGAAGTTGAACTTTTCAGCCAAAGCAAAGAATTTTTAGGAAAGGCTTATTTATCCAGTCAAAACAAGGGGATTGGTTGGTTTGTAACCAACCAGAAAGTTTCTTTTAATCAAAAGTTCTTTGAAAGCTTGTTTGAAAAAGCCAAACACAAACGTTCTTCCTACTATCAAGATGAGTTGACAACTGCCTTTCGTTTGTTTAATCAAGAAGGCGATGGTTTTGGTGGCATGACACTGGATCTTTATGGAGATTATGTTGTTTTTTCTTGGTATAACTCCTATATCTATAGCCTTCGTCAAGAAATTATAGCTGCCTTTGCTCAGGTATTTCCAGAAGTCTTGGGTGCCTATGAAAAGATTCGCTTTAAGGGTCTAGATTATGAGTCTGCCCATATCTATGGTCAAGAAGCAGCTGAATATTTCACTGTTCTTGAGAATGGCGTCCTCTATCAAGTTTTTATGAATGATGGCCTTATGACAGGGATCTTCTTGGATCAGCATGAAGTTCGTGGGAGCCTGGTTGATGGTCTAGCTATGGGGAAATCCTTACTCAATATGTTTTCCTATACAGCCGCTTTCTCAGTTGCTGCAGCCATGGGAGGTGCCAGTGAAACGACTTCTGTGGATCTAGCCAAGCGTTCGAGAGAACTATCAGAAGCTCATTTTCATGCCAACGGCTTGAGTTTAGACAATCATCGATTGATTGTCATGGATGTCTTTGAATACTTTAAATATGCTAAGAGGAAGGGGTTGAGCTACGACGTGATTGTTCTGGATCCGCCTAGCTTTGCCCGAAATAAAAAACAAACCTTCTCTGTAGCTAAGGACTATCACAAGTTGATTTCCCAAAGTCTAGAGATTTTAAATCCAGGTGGAATCATTATTGCTAGTACCAATGCTGCTAATGTTTCCCGTCAAAAATTTACAGAACAAATCGACAAAGGATTTGCAGGTAGAAAGTATCAGGTCCTTCATAAATATGGACTTCCAGCAGACTTTGTCTACAATGAAAAAGATGAAAGTAGTAATTACCTCAAAGTGATTACCATGAAGGTTAGTAAATGAAATTAATTGTTTCTGTCATGCCAAGAAGTATAGAAGAGGCTCAGGCTATTGATGTTATGCGGTATCATGATGCAGATATCATTGAGTGGAGAGCAGACTTCTTACCCAAGGAAGCTGTCTTGCAGGTAGCGCCAGCTATTTTTGAAAAATTTGCAGGTCGTGAGCTTGTTTTCACTTTACGTACTCGTTCCGAGGGTGGTCAAATTGAGCTCTCTTCAGAAGAGTATGTTCAAATTATCAAGGAAGTGGCACAGCTTTATCAACCAGATTATATTGATTTTGAGTATTTTAGCTACAAGGATGTTTTTGATCAGATGTTGGACTTTCCAAATCTCGTCTTGAGCTACCATAACTTCCAAGAGACACCTGAAAATCTAATGGAAATCTTGTCTGAGTTAACAAGTTTAAATCCTAAAGTTGTGAAAATAGCTGTTATGGCTAATACAGAACAGGATGTGTTGGATCTGATGAACTTTACACGTGGCTTTAAAACACTGAATCCTGAACAAGAATATGTAACGATTTCTATGGGAAAAGTGGGCAAGGTCTCTCGTATTACTTCAGATGTGACTGGTTCTAGTTGGTCTTTTGCAAGTCTAGATGAAGCTAGTGCTCCAGGACAAATTTCACTATCTAGCATGAAAAAAATTAGGGAGCTTCTAAATGAAGATTGATGGCTACACACGTTTAGCAGCTGTAGTCGCAAATCCTATCAAACACTCCATTTCTCCCTTTATTCACAATAGCGCTTTTGAAGCAACCAATACCAATGGTGTTTATCTTGCTTGGGAAGTAGATGCGGCTGAACTAGCAGAAACAGTTGCTAATATTCGTCGCTACCAGATGTATGGAATCAATCTTTCCATGCCTTACAAGGAACAAGTGATTCCTTATCTGGACCAGTTGAGCGAAGAGGCTTGTTTAATTGGTGCAGTTAATACAGTTGTGAATCGAGAAGGAACATTAATTGGATATAACACAGATGGCAAGGGATTCTTTAAGAGCTTGCCTTCTTTTAAAATATCAAGGAAAAGAATGATTTTGTTAGGAGCAGGCGGTGCAGCCAAGGCAATTTTGGCACAGGCAATCTTGGATGGAGTCAGTCAGATTTCTGTCTTTGTACGTTCTTCATCCATGAAAAAAACAAGACCTTACTTAGAAAAATGCAGAATGCGACTGGATTTAGAGTAGATTTATTTGCATTAGAGGATATTCAAGAACTTCAAGACAGCATCACTAAAGCCGACCTCTTGGTCAATGCTACTAGTGTGGGCATGGATGGATCCTCTCAGCCGATCCCGACCAGCATCGTTTTACCAGAGAAGCTCTTGGTAGCAGATGTGATTTATCAACCCTTTGAAACACCGTTTTTAAAATGGGCAAGAAACCAGGGAAATCAATCTATCAATGGCCTTGGCATGCTGCTTTACCAAGCTGCTGAAGCTTTTGAGTTATGGACAGGCAAGGAAATGCCAACAGATCAAATCTGGGAATTATTAAAACAAAAGTACCAATAAAGAAAAAGGAGACCTGCTATGAAAATTAGAATAGACCTTCCACATCATCCTTACGATATTCAGATTGAAAAAGGATGCTTGTCTCAAGCAGGAAAATGGTTGCGCGAACTTTGGCAACCACAAAAAGTTGTTATCGTAACGGATAACCGTGTGGCTTCACTCTATGCAGAAAAAGTTAAATTGAGTTTGGAGGATGCTGGCTTTCAAGTAGCAGTTTTTGACTTTTTAGAGGGCGAAGAACGAAAAAATTTGACTACAGTTCAAAAAGTCTATGAATTTTTAGTTAAGCAAGGTTTAACTCGTAGTGATGGCATCGTTGCCCTCGGCGGTGGTGTAGTTGGCGATTTGGCTGGTTTTGTGGCTTCAACCTACATGCGAGGAGTTCATTTCGTTCAAATTCCAACTAGTTTGACAGCCCAGGTGGATTCTTCAATCGGTGGTAAGACAGGAGTGAATACTCCTTTTGCTAAGAATATGGTAGGAACTTTTGCCCAGCCGGATGGTGTTTTGATTGACCCAACTGTTCTTGAGACCTTGGGTAAGAGAGAGTTGATTGAAGGAATGGGTGAAGTCATCAAGTATGGCCTGATCGAAGATTCAGAGCTTTGGGACCTATTATCTGATATGGATGGTTCTGTGGAAAGCATATTGGAACATTCCGAGAGTTTGATTGAGCATTCTTGTCAAGTGAAGCGCAAGATGGTAGTTGAGGATGAGTTGGATAATGGCGTTCGTTTATATCTCAACTTTGGTCACACAATTGGCCATGCCATTGAAGCAACTGCTGGTTACGGAAAAGTCATGCACGGTGAAGCAGTAGCTATGGGAATGGTTCAGGTCTCTAAGGTAGCCGAAGAAAAAGGACTCATGCCAGTGGGAATAACCAAATCTATCCGAGAGATGTGTCAGAAGTTTGGTCTTCCTGTTGATTATGAAAACTGGGATGTTGACAAGCTCTATCAGGCTTTGACGCATGATAAAAAAGCGCGTGGGAATACCATGAAGTTAGTTTTGGTACCTGAGCTTGGTTCAGCGACGATTCACCCAGTTTCTCTTGAAGAAATGAAAGATTACTTAGTAAAATAAGGAGAATGTATGAGATATTTAACAGCAGGAGAATCACATGGTCCTCGTCTGACAGCAATTATTGAAGGAATTCCAGCAGGACTGCCTTTGACTGCAGAAGATATCAATGAGGATCTCAAACGTCGCCAAGGCGGTTACGGTCGTGGTGGACGAATGAAAATCGAGAGTGATCAGGTTGTCTTTACTTCTGGAGTTCGCCATGGTAAGACGACAGGAGCACCTATTACCATGGATGTCATTAACAAGGATCATCAAAAATGGCTGGATATCATGTCTGCTGAGGATATTGAGGACAAACTCAAAAATAAACGAAAAATCACACATCCTCGTCCAGGTCACGCTGACTTGGTAGGAGGTATCAAATACCGCTTTGATGATTTGCGAAATTCTCTGGAACGTTCATCTGCCCGTGAAACGACTATGCGAGTGGCAGTTGGAGCTGTTGCCAAGCGTTTATTGACTGAGCTTGATATCGAAATTGCTAACCATGTTGTTATCTTCGGTGGTAAGGAAATCAATGTCCCAGAAAACTTAACAGTCTCAGAGATTAAGAAACTAGCTGCCCAGTCTGAAGTTTCTATCGTCAACCAAGAACGTGAGCAGGAGATTAAGGACTATATTGACCAGATTAAGCGGGATGGAGATACCATCGGAGGTGTTGTGGAAACAGTTGTCGGAGGTGTTCCGGTTGGTCTTGGTTCTTATGTCCAATGGGATCGTAAACTAGATGCAAGGCTAGCTCAAGCTGTTGTTTCTATCAATGCCTTTAAGGGTGTGGAGTTTGGTCTTGGTTTTAAAGCAGGCCATCTTAAGGGTAGCCAAGTCATGGATGAAATCCTCTGGTCATCAGAAGATGGCTATACTCGTCGGACTAATAACCTTGGAGGTTTCGAAGGTGGTATGACCAATGGTCAGCCCATTGTCGTTCGAGGTGTCATGAAGCCAATTCCGACTCTCTATAAGCCGTTGATGAGTGTCGATATTGAAACTCATGAGCCTTATAAAGCAACAGTAGAGAGAAGTGATCCTACTGCTCTTCCAGCAGCAGGTGTCGTTATGGAGGCAGTTGTAGCAACAGTCTTGGCTCAGGAAATTCTAGAGAAATTCTCCTCTGATAATCTGGAAGAATTAAAAGAAGCTGTTGCGAAACATCGGGAGTATACAAAGAATTATTAAGGAGTTCTTATGGCAAAAACCATCTATATCGCAGGCCTTGGTTTGATTGGTGCTTCCATGGCACTGGGAATCAAGCGGGATCATCCTGATTATGAAATTTTAGGATACAATCGTAGTCAAGCGTCCAGAGATATTGCCTTGGAGAGAGGAATGATTGACCGAGCGACGGATAATTTTGCTAGTTTTGCTCCACTTGCAGACGTCATCATTCTTACCCTGCCAATCAAGCAAACTATTGCCTTTATTAAGGAATTGGCCAACTTGGACTTGAAAGATGGTGTCATTATTTCTGATGCTGGATCGACCAAGTCAGCTATCGTGGCTACAACTGAGAAGTGTTTTGCTGATAAGTCTGTTCGCTTTGTGGGGGCCCATCCTATGGCAGGAAGTCACAAGACAGGAGCTGCCTCTGCAGATGTAAATCTCTTTGAAAATGCCTATTATATCTTCACGCCATCTAGTCTGACAACTCCGGATACGCTCGAAGAAATGAAAGACTTGCTGTCAGGTCTTCATGCTCGTTTCATTGAAATCGATGCTGAAGAGCATGACCGAGTGACTTCTCAGATTAGCCATTTTCCGCATATCTTAGCATCAGGGCTGATGGAACAAACTGCAAGTTATGCTGAAGAGCATGAAATGGCGCGACGCTTTGCGGCCGGTGGATTTCGAGATATGACTCGGATTGCTGAAAGTGAGCCAGGCATGTGGACTTCTATCCTCTTATCCAATCGGGATACCATTATTGAACGCATCGAGGACTTCAAGGGCCGTTTGGACGATATTGGACAAGCTATCAGTAAGGGTGATGAAAACCAAATCTGGAGCTTTTTCAATCAAGCGCGTGAGCAACGTCAGGCTATGGAAATCCATAAACGTGGTGGTGTAGATAGTTCTTATGACCTTTATGTTGATGTTCCCGATGAGGAAGATGTGATTTTACGCATCTTGGAATTGCTTCGTGGAACTTCTTTGGTCAATATCCATATCAATGAGGAAAACCGTGAGGATGTTCACGGGATTCTGCAAATTTCCTTTAAGAATGCTCAGGATTTAAAAACGTGCTGAGCAAGTCATTACAGAAAATACTGACTACACAGTCGTTATTAAATAAGGAGGACAATTATGTCAAATATTTATGATAGTGCAAATGCACTAAGTCGTGGACTACGCGAATTGCCTGAATACAAGGCAGTTAAAGAAGCTAGAGATGCCATCCAAGCGGATGCAGAAGCAAGCAAAATTTTTGCAGATTATATTGCTTTTCAACATGAAATCCAAATCATGGCACAAACTGGTCAAATTCCAGATGCTTCTTTCCAAGAAAAAATGGAAAGTTTTGGCAAGCAGATTCAAGGGAACTCTCTCTTGTCAGAATTCTTTGCCAAACAGCAACAACTTTCGATTTACCTTTCTGATATTGAAAAAATTGTTTTTGAACCAATTTCAGAACTGCTAAAATAAAAAAAATTATTTTGTATATGATTTATTGGCATTTTTTCAATCGTATTTTTATTATCGGTAACTACTGTGTAAGCTAGAATTATTAGCCCAGACTGTTTAATAATGACTGTGGGAATGATTGTCTATACTAATAAACAAAATGAAAAACAAATTTGAAAGTTTCTAACTATAGAGCTGAGTTAATTGGAGCAGATAAAGATGCAAAGTTTGTACCTAAAATCAATTTAACTGATTAGTCTTGTGGGGGATCTCCTATGAAAAAGTTAATTTTACTCTTAATTATCCCTTTATTCTTTTTTATGCCGCTAGTGGCGGCTAATATGGTTGTTCCAGATCGGCCTTTAAATGGTATATACGATCCTAATGGTTATTTAACCACTAGTGTTGCAGAAACGTTAGAGAGTATGAATGCTGGAAGTGAAACCCAAGTAGGTATTTACATTGTAGATACCCTGGACGGTTCCAGTATCGAAGAGGTAGCCAATGAGGTTGCACGCAAATGGAAAATTGGGAAACAAGATTCCAATAGTGGTATTTAATCGCTATTGCTATAAAGGATAGGAAGTTTCGTATTGAAACATCCAACGAAGCAGCAATTTGGCTTACTGACTCGAAGGCTCGTTCTTTACTAAATGATTCGAAGCCTTACATGAAAGAAGGAAAATACACTGATGCTCTTAACAGAATTCTAGTAGGTATCTCTAAAGCCGAATCTGGAAAAGCTGAAATCATAAACAAGAAAGAGAATAAGAGTAGTTGGCTTCCAAAAATCGATGAAAAATTATTAAAAAATAATGAAGGGTTTAGTAAGTATTTCGATTACATTCCGTTTCCGATATTGTTCTATCTAATGTTCTTTCTTTTACTAAGTTTAGTAATGTGGTTCAGGTACTTAAAAAGATGTCGCTTTTCTAAGTATGAGTACGAGGGAAAGGGGAAGCTGTATCCAGATTTTCCTGACTTTGTACCTAACGATACGTGGACTGAAGAACGTAAATCTTACTATAAAAAAAATAAGCGTTTAATTAGGTCTCAATATAACTACGCAGGATATAACAAACTCTATCCAGACTCAAAAGGTTTTCTGCCTAATGATACTTGGACTACATTACTGATAGAAGCATACTACGCAGAAGTTGAAAGAAAGCAACAAGATAGGCTGAACCGCTCTCAATACTCTTATAATGGGAAGGGAAAACTCTATCCAAACGATAAAGATTTTGTGAAGAATGCTTCTTGGACTTCCGAGCTCAAAAAAAGCTACTATGCTTCACAAAGGGTACAGTCAAGTTCTTATGGTAGATTAGATTCTTCTACATCTAGATATGATACTGGTAGTTCTAGTTCATCTTGGTCTTCTGATGATTGGGATGGCGGAGGATTTGATGGTGGTGGCTCTTCAGATAGCTGGTAAATTGAAAGTGAAAAAGAATTGCTATTAAAAAGCTTCAGTTGAAATAAATCAAAAAGGTAAAAGTGTATTGAAAAAATATTATTAACTATCATAAAGTCAGGAATTTTTAAGAAATTTCTGACTTTTTATGATAAAATAAGAAAAAGTATTGTCAGTATGAGGGCCGGTATGAAGTTAAAAACAAACGTTAACCATTTGAATGGTAGTATTCGCGTACCTGGGGATAAGTCCATTAGTCATCGCTCGATCATTTTTGGAAGCTTAGCTGAGGGTAAGACTAAGGTTTATGATATCCTACGTGGAGAAGATGTCTTATCAACTATGCAAGTTTTTCGCGATCTCGGCGTTGAGATTGAGGACAAGGACGGTGTCATTACCATTCAAGGTGTTGGCATGGATGGTTTGAAAGCTCCTCAGAATGCTCTAGATATGGGAAATTCTGGGACCTCTATTCGTTTAATTTCAGGTGTCCTTGCTGGTGCAGACTTTGAAGTAGAGATGTTTGGGGATGACAGTCTTTCTAAACGCCCCATGGATCGTGTAACTCTTCCCTTGAAAAAAATGGGAGTTACCATTTCAGGTCAGACAGAGCGAGACTTGCCACCGTTACACTTAAAGGGAACGAAAAACTTAAGACCTATTCGATACGAATTGCCAATCGCTTCTGCCCAAGTCAAGTCAGCCTTGATTTTTGCGGCTTTGCAGGCTCAAGGACAGTCAGTCATTATCGAGAAGGAGTGCACTCGTAATCACACAGAAGATATGCTCCAACAATTCGGAGGTGATTTGAGTGTCGATGGTAAGAAAATCACTGTTCAAGGGCCACAGAAACTTAGTGGACAAACGGTTGTCGTACCAGGAGATATTTCTAGTGCAGCCTTTTGGTTAGTAGCAGGTTTGATTGTGCCAAATTCTCGAGTGGTACTTAAGAATGTCGGTATTAATGAAACACGTACAGGTATTATCGATGTTATCCGAGCTATGGGCGGGAAATTAGAGATTACTGATATGGATCCAATTGCCAAATCTGCAACCTTGACTGTTGAAACTTCAGATTTGAAGGGAACAGAGATTGGCGGGAGCCTTGATTCCACGTTTAATTGATGAATTGCCGATTATCGCGCTCCTTGCTACCCAAGCTCAAGGTCAAACAGTTATCAAAGATGCAGAAGAACTCAAGGTCAAAGAAACGGATCGTATTCAAGTTGTCGCAGATGCTTTAAATAGCATGGGAGCAACTATTACTCCGACAACAGACGGCATGATTATCAAAGGGAAATCTGCCCTCCATGGCGCTAGAGTCAATACCTTTGGAGACCATCGAATCGGCATGATGACAGCCATTGCAGCTCTCTTGGTTGCAGATGGAGAAGTTGAATTGGATCGAGCCGAAGCTATTAATACTAGCTACCCAAGCTTCTTTGATGATTTGGAGACTTTGATTCATGGCTAAGGTTTTACTAGGTTTTATGGGTTCAGGAAAAACTACTATTGCTAGAAAGCTGGATTCTGACTTCGTAGATATGGATGCCTTGCTGGAAGATCGACTGGGGATGCCGATTGCTCGTTTCTTTGAAGAAAAAGCAGAAGCAGCCTTCCGTCAGCTAGAAGAAGATGTCCTAGCTGAACTGCTGAAGACAGATAAAGTTATTTCCACAGGAGGAGGAATAGTCATTTCTCCACGTAATCGTGCCTTGCTCAAGCAAAATCCAGACAATATTTACCTTAAAGCAGATTTTGAGACACTTTACCAGCGAATTTCAGCTGATAAGGACAATCAACGCCCACTATTTTTAAAGAATAGCAAGGAAGGTTTAGCTGCGATTTTTAACGAAAGACAGGCCTGGTATGAGGAAGTAGCTAGTCGAGTTGTAGATGTGGTAAGATTAAGCCCAGAAGAAATTATAGAGGAACTGAGATGAAAATTGCCTATCTAGGTCCTAAAGGATCTTTTTCGCACCATGTGGTGCAAACGGCTTTTCCTCAAGAGGAACTAGAGCCTTTTTCAAATATTACAGACGTTATCAAAGCCTATGAACAAGGTTTGGTAGACTATTCAGTAGTGCCAGTTGAAAATTCTATTGAAGGTAGTGTTCATGAGACCTTAGACTATCTTTTCCACCAGGCTCGAATTCAGGCTGTGGCGGAGATTGTGCAGCCAATTCATCAACAGTTGATGGCGGTGCCAGGGCAAGTTAAAATTGAGAAAATCTTTTCTCATCCGCAGGCCTTGGCGCAGGGAAAGAAATTTATCGATGAGCATTATCCAGATGCTCAACTAGAAGTCACTGCCAGTACAGCCTACGCTGCGCGCTATGTTTCCGAGCATCCAGATCAGCCTTTTGCGGCTATTGCCCCCAAAAGTTCGGCTGGAGAATATGGTTTGGAATTAATTGCTCAAGATATTCAAGAAATGGAAGCCAATTTCACGCGCTTTTGGGTGTTAGGTCCCAAGGCACCGCAAATGCCCTTGAATGCAAATGCTAAGAAAATGAGTCTAGCATTGACCTTGCCAGACAATCTTCCAGGAGCTTTATATAAGGCGCTTTCTACCTTTGCTTGGCGCGGGATTGACCTAACTAAGATTGAGAGTCGCCCCCTAAAAACAGCACTAGGTGAGTACTTTTTTATCATTGATGTGGACTACAGAGACAAAGAATTGGTCCATTTTGCTCAAAAAGAATTAGAAACGATTGGGATCCACTATAAAGTACTAGGAGCTTACCCTATCTATACCATACAGGATAAAGGGAAGGAGAAGGAATGACTAGAGAGAATCCTCTGACACACCATGAGAAACTACGCTACGACTATCTATTAAAAAACATCCACTATCTAAATGATAAAGAAAAGAGAGAGTTTGCTTTTTTACAAGCTAAGCTGGATGGTCAGCAAGAAGCTCGTTCAGTTGCCGTAGAAGAAGCAGAAAACCAAGACCATACGGAACCTAACACAGGTCTTCCGACTTATACTAATCGAAGTCGTGCTAGTCGACGTAGTAGTCTACCGCAATCAAAAGCTAAGATTTCTAATCAGAAGAAACCAAAGAAAAAAAGAGTCTTTCGCTTTAAACGCATACTTGCTTGGTTAGGAATGCTGTTGCTTTGTGCTGCAGTAGGAATGATTTTCATGTTCTTGAAAGGTTTCCAGTCAGCCAATCCGAATGGCTCAAGCGGGTCGAAAGATGCCAAGGCTGCCCAAGTTGAAGTCTTTAATGGACAGGATACAAGAGATGGTGTCAATATTCTTATCTTAGGAACAGATGGCCGTATTGGACAGAATAGTGCAGAAACACGGACAGATTCTATTATGGTTCTGAATGTAAGTGGTAAAGATAAAAAACTTAAGCTTGTAAGTTTTATGCGAGATAACCTAGTTTATATTGATGGTTATAGCCAAGTTATTAACGGACAAAAACAAACTGACCACAAGTTGAACTTAGCCTACGAATTAGGTGAACAAGAAGGAAACAAGGTGCTGAAATGGTGCGTAAGGTCCTTAAAGATAATTTTGACCTAGATATCAAATACTATGCTCTTGTAGATTTCCAAGCCTTTGCGACTGCTATTGACACGCTTTTCCCTGACGGGGTGACTATTGATGCTCAATTTTCAACCCTAAATGGAGTTCCAGTTACAGAAGCTACAGTTGGTGATGACTTGCATGCGACAGAAACCGAATCACCTACACAAACTATTAAAGTTGGAACGCAACAAATGAATGGTTCTACTCTTCTCAACTATGCACGTTTCCGCGATGATGATGAAGGGGACTATGGTCGTACTCGTAGACAGCAACAAGTCATGACTGCTGTTTTACAGCAAATTAAAGATCCTACAAAACTTTTCACAGGTTCAGAAGCACTTGGTAAAGTATTCGCCATGACATCTACAAACCTTCCTTATACCTTCTTATTGACCAACGGTTTATCCGTCCTTGAAGGAGGTCAGAACGGTATTGAAAGACTAACAGTACCGGAACTTGGAGACTGGGTAGATGACTATGATGTCTATGGAGGCCAAGCCCTTCGAGTGGATCAAAAAGCTTACCAGAATAAGCTAGCCCAAATGGGATTTAGATGATAAAAAGACTAAAATCAAAGCTTGAAACATCTCATTAAATGGATGTCTTAGGCTTTGATTTTTTATCTATTCAGAAGTTTGTGTAATAATTTAAATGATTAAACTTATGCTATACTATATGTAAATCAGTACATGATATATTTGTAAAATATCATAAAGGAGACGTTATGAAGTCATTAAAAATTATAGGAATTGTTTTAGCTAGTTTGTTGGTTATCGTTGGATTAAGCATAGGAGGATATAAAGTGATGAAACAAGCAGAACACGATGAGATGGTGAGAATTGTCAAGGGTGAGGAAGTCAAAAAGATCATAGAAGATAACCTAAAGCTGAGGCATAAAGGGGCTCTTGAAGACGGAAATGTTATTCAGAATTATGATATAGATATTAATTCCATTTTTCATAGTCCAATGGGAGGAATCAAATTTAAAATTTATATAAATAATGACGAAGAATTATATGTATTTTTCACTATTAATAAAGATAGAAGTAGCGGAAAGTTAGTTAATGATGGCGGAGGAAACTCGGCTAAATTTGAAAAAATGATAACGGAGGGGAAAAGTGAGTAGACAGTATAGTGATCATGAGCGTCAAAAAATTGCCAATGAAGAGTATACAAAGTATTCTGAAACAGATCCCTTGAAAATTATAAATGATAAAGGAGAGATAGAAGATATCGGCACAGTCCGTCAGGTGATTGAAAACGAGACAGGAATAAAGGTTTACGTAGTTGAGAGTCCAGACCATTCTGAAGTATCTGTTCTCTATGAAGGTTCTAAAGCGCCATTTGACGAAGGATGGGAAGTGGATTGGTTTGAAAATGATATTCCCATGGCTCGTAGCATTTTGACAGGCGAAAAAGGGACGACCTCTCAATTGAAGGCATCGGCAGATATTTTAAACGACGTTTTAGTAAGATATCCAAATGCTAAAGTCACTGTTTATGGGCACTCTCTCGGCTCCATGAATGCGCAGTATGCTTTAGCTAATGTAAGAGATATTTCTCGTATTTCAGGAGCTTATATCTACCAAGGACCGAATATCTATCCGGTCTTGACGGAAGAACAGCGGCAACGAGTAGATGCGATGAAGTATCGTATTCATAATCACGTTGATGATAAGGATATGGTTCCTATAGGTTATCCTAAATAGAATGGATAGTGTCGGTGTTGTTGGGATTATGCATCATGTAGATTCGAAACAACAGATAGATTTTATATATTCTCAACACTTGTGGGGTGGTTATGTCTTTAATGAAGATGGTAGCCTTAAAATTAAGAATGATCGTTCATCTTTTGAAAAACGTTATTCATCTGGTTTGGATAAGGTTTCTAGTGGCTTGTATAACTATGCAAAGGCTAAAGAGGCATTGGCTTCAGGAGGTTACACAAGTAATGAGGAAATCTTTTTAGACTCCGAACAGGCCTTAACGATTTCATCGGGATTGCATGAAGTCGCAAATGCTGGTCAGGAAGAGATTCGCTCCATAGTTCGTAAAGCTCACCAAAAAGCAGAGAAAATAGTAGCGAGTACCTATCAAGTCCCTTTTGGTTTTATTTTGTCACCTACAGAGGTGGCGACAGCCTATTCTGACGGAGGAGTATCTCGTACGACAATCCTAGATGACCTTGATCATTATTTCTATCCAAAAATAAAAAAATCAGAAAAATTGGCCGAGGATTTTCAAAGCTTAGAAAAGCAAATAGCAGATGGTGTCCAAAAGAAATTGGAAGATGATAAAGAATTAGCAGGGAATTTTAAAGAATGGATGAAAATCAAGTAGTCTGGCGGGAATTAAGAACAAAGCAAAATCATTTAGATTTATTAGATGAACGGAATCGTTCTATTCGCCAACAAAGAGAAAAACAATTTGAAGACCTTCAGCAAAAACGTGACCAATTGTTGCATATGATGGAAAGCAAGTATCAGATGATGCAGCCTACATTAGGACAAGTGGACGTGGATACTACTGAGGAAAGAGCACGGCTAAACAGAATAGCTTCGCACTTTAGTCAATCGGTGTCCATGGGATTTACAAGAAATCAACGTGCCTTGGAACAAAGGATTGAAAATGAAGAGATTGAGTATAGACGAGAACGACGAAAATTGGAAGATGATATAGATACATTACATCGTCAAAAGATGAAACTTGAACAAGAAAAAAGGAAGGGATAGCCCGTGTTTGAAGAAATGATTAATGACTTCTTCTCAGGTGTGAACAATAATATGACTGAGATTGAGAAGGGACTAGAACGTTTACTAATCAGCCATATTTATGCGCCAATCAAATTGAATGAGCGTAACAATTTGATGTCAGATGGTGATTTCAAAATTAAAACAGAAGCGCTAGCAACAAAGACAGCATTGGGAATGATTTCTAGTCAAATTGATACAACGATGAAAGGAGCATACTCTACAAAAGTTGTTGAAACACTAAAAACAAAAGAAAAAGAGTATGAAACAATTGTGGAATAAGCTAGCCCAAATGGGATTCAGATAAAAAATAAATTAAAATCAAAGCTTGAAACATCTAACTAAATGGGTGTCTCAGGCTTTGATTTTTCACATGGTTAGATGGATTTTTTGACCATTTTTATGGTATAATAAAACGATATAACTCGTTATTGGACAGAAGAGGAGAGACATGAGTGATTTGAAAGCGATTCAGGCTCGTAGTCTGGAAATGGCTGAATATTTCGTCGCATTTTGTAAAGAACATGATTTGTTGTGCTATCTCTGTGGTGGAGGAGCTATTGGCGCCCTTCGTAATAAGGGCTTCATCCCTTGGGATGATGATTTAGACTTCTTTATGCCACGAAAGGACTATGAAAAATTAGCAGAGTTATGGCTTCAATATGCGGATGAGCGTTACTTCCTGTCAAAGAGTTCTAAAGACTATGTAGACCGTAACCTCTTTATCACCATTCGTGATAAGGAGACGACTTGTATCAAGCCTTATCAACAAGATTTGGATCTTCCCCACGGCTTGGCTTTGGATGTTCTTCCCTTGGACTACTACCCTAAAAATCCAGCAGAGCGCAAGAAACAGGTCCGCTGGGCTTTGATTTATTCTCTATTTTGTGCACAAACCATTCCAGAAAAACATGGAGCTCTCATGAAGTGGGGTAGTACCATTTTACTAGGGTTGACTCCTAAATCGCTTCGCTATCGTATCTGGAAAAAGGCTGAGAAAGAAATGACCAAGTATGGACCAGCCGAAAGTGATGGCATTACAGAATTATGTTCAGGTCCAGGATACATGAAGAAAAAGTATCCAATTCAGGCCTTTGAAGACAACATCTTCCTACCTTTCGAGGGAACAGAAATGCCTATTCCGGTTGGTTATGATGCTTATCTTAGCACAGCTTTTGGTGACTATATGACACCACCTCCAGCTGACAAGCAAGTACCTCACCACGATGCAATAATAGCAGATATGGATAAGAGCTATACAGAATATAAGGGAGAATACAATGCAAGAAAAAATTAGTATCATTGTTCCTGTATACAACGTAGAAAATTATCTTGAACGATGTGTTGAGTCGATTTTAAAGCAGACTTATACCAATTTTGAATTGCTACTTATCAATGATGGTTCGACAGACCAGAGTGGTGACTTGTGTGATCAGCTGGTTTCTAAAAATGAAAATATCAAGGTTTTTCATCTTGAGAACGCTGGAGTCTCCAATGCTAGAAATGTAGGTATTCAAAACTCAACCGGAGAATGGATAACTTTTGTTGATAGTGATGATTTTATTACGCCAGATTATTTGGAAACTTTGATAAGCGCAGTAAAATCAGATATTTCTGTTGGTTTCTCAGTTGCTCGTTTGCATCATGTAAAAAATGGACAATTGATAGATTTGCCTGATTTTTCAGGTCAAGAGTCATTATGGTCTGCTGAGCAAACCATGAAAGAACTATTGATGACTACTCGAACTTCTTTTTTCCCTGTTGCAAAATTATTTAAAAAGGAATTAATTGAAGATTTTACATTTAGTACAGATTATCATTTAGCAGAAGATGCTCTATTCTTAACAGAAGTTTTACTTGAAACAAAATGTAATAGTGTTTTTATAGATAAACCAATATACTATTATGATCATAGAGAGGGAAGTGCAACTACATCTGTGAATAATCATGTTTTTGACACTATAGAAGTATATAAAATCATTATTCCTAAAGTTTATCAATGTTTCCCTCAATTAAAACCTGAATTAGTAAATAGAGAATCTTGGTCTTATATTACAGTCTACGATAAAATAATCTTCACAGATTCGACAGAATATCAAAATGAGAAAACTCAATTGAGAAAGTGGATAGTTAGTCATACCTCACAAATATTGAGAGATCCTTATTTTACTAGTTTTCGGAAAATAGCCATTTTGTCACTAAGAATTTCTCCATGGATTTATAGACAAATTGTAGGCTTGAATAAATAATGTCATTAAAGGAGTTGAAGATGAATTTTTCAAAAACGAATGAATGCTTTGAAAAATCAAAACTGTGGATTTCTTATCTTTTTATTTTCATTTCGATTTTAAGTATGAGTTCACTAATTTATAAAATAACAAATCCGATTTATAAGGGACTTTCAGCAGTTGTTGTTCTGTCAATTTGTTTAACTTTATTTTTTAATTGGAAACGAATAGAGATAGATAAGAAGTTTCTTACCCTATTTGGTCTTTTAGTGGGCAGTCACTTTTTATCAGCGCTCATTAATAGATCTGGACACCTGCTCGGAAATATGGTTGAAATTTTCTTTATGCTGGCTTATGTTTTATTATTTACCATGGTAAAACCTGATCAGCTAAGGAAGTTATTAGGTATGATTGCAGGAACCATACAGATTGTCTCATTTGCTTCGGCTATATTTGCTTTTGCTTTATTACTTTCAAGAGTTTTAATTCTATTTCAGATTGGAGAGAACTCTTATTATTACGGAGTAATGAATGGCCGATTATGGGGACTTGTTAACCCTAATGCCAGTGCGATTTCTCATACATTAGTATAGTTTTTGCTATGTATTTAATACATAAGGGAAGCAAATACTCTGTTTATCTTAAAATTAATAATGTCGTTCAGTTAGTTTATTTTGCAACTATGCAGAGTAGAGGCGCTCTCTTATCAGTTCTTCTAATGCTAGTTTTCTATTGTATTTTTGTCACTAGGGGAAGATTTGCCAAAAAATGGCTAACTTTTTTAGTAGCTAGTATCTTACTAACAGGTAGCAATATTGGTATTAGTTATTTAACTTCAGTATATATTTCAGCAGCCAAGGCAACTGTAATTGACTTAAATAAAGGTAAATCTTATTCTGAAACTGATTCGGATGTTTCTAAGAAAAATGGGGAACTTCACTTGATTGAAACAACTCCAAGTGGACGTACATATATTTGGAAAAATGCAATCAAAATGGGAAGTGCAAAACCTCTATTTGGTTATGGTGTTCGAAACGTATCAGATTATTACACAAAATATTTTAGTAAATTTGAAATTGAAAACTCACTTATTGGAGGTAATTTCCACAATATCTTTGTTACGATTTTTGTGAGTTCCGGATTCTTGGGTCTTATTTCTTTCATACTCATCATTGTTTATGTTGGTTTCCGCTTTGTTTCTTACTTAGTTAAATCAAAGAAAAATAGTGAAAAACTGATTATGATTCTATTCTTTGGAATTTTATTTGGTCAGTTGTTTGAGAGCCAAATTATGTATTCGACCAACTTCATCAACATCATTTTTTGGTTAGTTGTAGGATATGGTCTAATGATTTGTGAGAAAAGAAAAAAATATTCGTTACAAAGAAGTAACTGATATTTCTGAAATTCAACAAATGGAGTTAGGAATCATGGAGTATATCCATGAAGTGTGTCATAAAATTGGTGTCAAATACTTCTTGTCCTATGGTAGTTTAATTGGGGCTGTTCGTCATAAAGGTTTTATTCCTTGGGACGATGACATGGATATTTGTATGCTTCGTGATGATTATGAAAAGCTGCAAGATTATATGATTGCACATCCAGACGAGCGCTATGAATTAATGTCTTATAAAAATAATGTCAACTATGTCTATCCATTTCATGAAAGTTCAAGATAATCATACCTATTTGGTAGAAGAAGATGTTCGAATTGATTCAGACATGGGAATTTATGTTGATATTTTCCCTGTTGACGGGTATGAAGATGATCAGGCATTTAAAGATAAGATGACCAAGATTATTAAAAAGCGTCAATTAAGTTGCTACACTTTCAAAGGAATTACGAATAGTAAAAGTGTAGTGAATTCAATTATCCGCTATATTTCTGTTATTATCTTTTATTTCACTAACACAAATAAGTATGTTGCCCAAATTGATGAGCTTGCTAAATCTAGAAAAGTAGAAGATTATGAATTGGTGGACTATGTTGTCTATAAAGATATGAATAAACCCGTTTGGAAACGTGAATGGTTAGAACAAGTTGAAGCTGGCAGCTTTGAAGGTAAGGAATTTATGATTCCAAAACATTATCATGAAATTCTAACTTCAGATTATGGAGATTACATGCAGTTACCTCCAGTTGAGCAACAGAGTATCTCACCATGACTTTTAAGTTGTGGAAGATTATAGGGAAGTAATAGATTTTTGTTTAGATAAAAAAGAAGTAAAGATTAGGAGTGACAAATAATGTCAGAAAGAATCTTAAGCCTTGAAGAAATCAAGCAAATTGAGCTTGGAATTCTAGAATACTTACACCAAGTTTGTGAAAAAAATGATATCAAATATTTTATCGATTTTGGAACTTTATTAGGAGCAGTTCGTCACAAAGGTTTTATTCCTTGGGATGATGATACAGATATTTCTTTAGCTAGAGATGAATTTGAAAAGTTATACGCAGTTCTAAAAAACGATAACCACCCATACTATAAGCTGATTTCTTTTAGAGAAACGAAGGGATATCCATATAGTTATATGCGTGTTTACGATATTCGAACACGGAGAGATTCGAATCTTTTAGATCCAAGTGTTGTGCTTGGAACTTGCGTAGATGTCTTCCCGTACGATGGTCTTGTTACAGATGAACAAGATCGTAAGAAAATGAAACTCTATAAACAACTAATTCGTCTATCGTCTTTGAACTTTAAAGGAATTAAATACGAAAACGGAGGGATTAAAAATCTTCCTCGTTATATCGCGTCAGCAATATTCAGATTTACATCTCCTCAATTCTGGAATCAAAAGCTAGAACAACTTGCCTTAAAATACAGTGTTGAAAATTCTACAGACTTAGTTTGTTCAACTTATGACTCTTACTATCCAGCTGGTATTAAAAAAGAATGGTTGTATGATACAATTGATATGTCGTATGAAAATCTAATTCTAAAAGTACCAAGAAGATACCATGAGATTCTTGTCTATGAGTTTGGTGAAGATTATATGACCCCACCCCCTGTTGACCAACAGACACCAGGGAATGAAAATAATTATTGGATTGATTAATGAAAGAGTATATAAAAAAGAGAAAGTTGAATGCCTTATGAAAACTATGAAAAAATCAATATTACTTAGTGCCTTGATCTTATCAGCATCAATAATTCAAGCACAAACAGTGAATGCAGATACTATTTCAACAGGTTCAGGGAATCGTATCCACTTTATCAATACAAAAGCTAACTCTGGAAGTGATGCTATTTTACTAGAAAGTAATGGCCACTATGCTTTGATTGATATGGGAGAGGATTATGATTTTCCGGATGGAACGGATACACGTTATCCAAATCGATGGGGAATTTCTATTAACAATTATCAAGTTTTGGAAGATCGGTTGATTCGCCATCTTGATCAATTAGGTGTCAAGAAATTAGACTTTATACTAGGGACTCATGTTCATAGTGACCATATAGGTGGAGCAGATGAAATTCTTAATCGCTATCAAGTCGATAAATTCTATTTGAAAAAATATTCGGATCAACGAATTACAAGTACTTGGGGATTGTGGGATAACCTCTTCAATTATGATAATGCTCTTCGTGCTGCACAGAATAAGGGAGTTACACTTATTCAAGACATAAAAGATGAAGATAGCAAGTTCAAATTTGGGGACATGGATATTCAGCTTTATAATTATAAAAATGAATATGATTCTGATGGGAACTTAAAAAGAGTTCTTGATGATAATTCCAATTCAATTGTTGCAGTAGTAACTGTAGCAGGAAAAAGAATTTATCTTGGTGGTGATTTGGATAATGCTGAGGGAGCTGAAGATAAATTAGGGCCTGTTATTGGAAAAGTAGATATGATGAAATGGAATCACCACTACGATGCCAAGATTTCTAATACAATTGGTTTCATAGATCACCTTTCTCCTAGTATGATTATCCAAACAACTGGAGGAGATATTAACCTCGCTTCAACGAGAGACTATCTAAAAAATAAAAATATTCAAGTGATTCATGCATCAAGTAAAACTCAGGATGCAACTGTATTTGATATTAGTGATAAAGGCTTTACAAATGTTTCAGGAGATTTTCCGAATATTCCTACTGTTGAAGAGAAATGGTATCAAGAAGATGGTCATTGGAAATATCGCTTGAAAGATGGTCAGATGGCTATTGGTTGGCAAGACATTGCTGGTGCTACATATTTCTTTAACGGAAAAGGTCAAATGCAGAGTGGTCGTTGGCTCCGTATCACCGACGAATGGAACGGAGAACCAAAATTTAATGACTACTACCTAAACAATAATGGCAAAATGCAGACGGGTGGTTGGTTCTATCATGATAATACTTGGTACTATATCCAGTCAAACGGTGCAAGACGTTACAATGAACTAGCTGAAATTGGTGGTCAAAAATATCTCTTTGATAAAGATGGTAAAATGCTGACTGGCTTACAAGTCTTTAATGGCAAGAAGATGCTCTTTGCAAGTAGTGGCGCTCTTCAAACAGAAGGTAGCGCATCTAGTTGGCAAAAGCAAGGTTCAAGCTGGTATTATTATGATGAAGATGGTATTCGAACAGTTGGTAAAAAGAATATCAACGGCACTACCTATTACTTTAATCAAAATGGTATCATGCAAACTGGTTGGGCCTTAATTGAGGGTCATTGGAACTATTTTGCTAGCTCCGGAGCTATGAAAACTGGCTGGGTCAAGGATAAAGATACTTGGTACTACTTAGATAAAGAAGGTGTGATGCTAACAGGCCTTCAAGAGATTAATGGTTCTCGCTATTATCTCAATGCAAGTGGCGCTATGCAGACAGGTTGGAAATGGCTCAATAACCATTATTACTACTTCGTAAGCAGTGGTGCGATGAAAACAGGTTGGCTCAAGGATAAGGACATCTGGTATTATCTAGATAAAGAAGGTGTCATGTTAACAGGCTTCCAAGAAATCGATGGTTCTCGTTATTATCTCAATGCAAGCGGAGCTATGCAGACCGGTTGGAAATGGCTTGATAACCATTATTATTACTTCACAAGCAGTGGAGCCATGAAGACAGGTTGGCTCAAAGATAAGGAACTATGGTACTATCTAGATAAAGAAGGTATCATGCTAACAGGCCTTCAAGAAATTAATGGTTCCCGTTATTATCTCAACGCAAGTGGCGCTATGCAGACAGGTTGGAAATGGCTTGATAACCATTATTATTACTTCACAGGAAGTGGTGCCATGAAGACAGGTTGGTTCAAAGACAAAGGTCTTTGGTACTATCTCGACAAGGATGGTATCATGCTAACAGGCCTTCAAGAGATAAATGGAGCCAGCTATTATCTCAATGCAAGTGGTGCTATGGAAACTGGTTGGCAACAACTGAATGGTAACTGGTACTATTTCCAAACAAATGGTTCTCTCCTAAGAAATGGAACAAGTCCTGACGGGTACAAGCTCAATGCAGATGGAATTTGGACGACTGTTACAACCGAGGAAACAACTCAGGAACGAACTGTGGCAAATAGTCAGGGGCACATTTTCGAAACAACAGAAGTAGAGAGAACACAACAAACAGAAAGCTCATCTGTTACGTCTGAGGAAAAAAATCAATCTACTGAACCTAAGACACAAACGAGCCAAGAAAATAATTAAGTTTTTAACTGATTTTTAATTAAATTTTTCTACAATAAAAACACCTATAAAGCTTAAGCTTTATAGGTGTTTTGTTAACTTCGTTTGATTTTTGCACGAACTAGATCTATTGCATAGTGAAGGGTTTTATCCTTCATTGCGAAGAGAGCGAAAGCATAATAAATAGCACATCCGGCAATTGTAGCTACTACCATACTGAGCATAGCCATATTCACTGTGTATGAATGAACTTGGAAGAGAATTTTACAGATATAGTAAATTGGAATAAAGCCTAGTGACACAATTGTGTAGCGAGCCAATGTTCCAAAGATTTCTTTCAAATCCAAGAGTTTATGTTTTTGAATAAAGCGGATTTCAAGCAGAACCACAATTGCTTCAGCAATAATCGTTGTCCCGATGTAGTAGGCAGGAGTAAAGATGTTATTGAAAAGGAGTAGAGAGTTTAGATGACATTGACACCGCCACCGATAAAGTAGAAAGCTGTTAATCGGTTTTCATGATCATTGATAAAGATAATTTGCTTTCCAAGGATTAATTCGATAGCCCAGATAATGGTTCGAAAGGCAAAGACGCTTGTTACAATTCCTGCTTCTATATATTTCTCAGAAGAGTAGATAACTGTCGCATAAGTTCCTAAAACCATGATTCCGATACTAGTCGGAATCATGAGGAAGAAAAAGAGAGATGCACCTTGGTTGACCAGATACTTATAAGAATGAAAATCTTTTTTTCCTAAGTAGTAACCAAGTCGAGGAATGCTGACATTGATAGCTCCACTCAGGACACTAGCAATCAGCATAACAATACTTGAAGCAATAGTGTAGTAGGAGATGTAATTCTCATCAGGTCCTTTGGTAATGAACATACGGTCTAGCAAGGTGTAGAGCATATTGGCATTTGCTAGGAGCAACATGGTCATAAGAGGCTTAGATGCTTTGAGGAGTTCGATGACTTCAATCTTGACAAAGGAAACTTCTCGTTTAATCCATAGGAAGCTGAGTAGATAGTTGATAATGGTTGTTGCACTCATGATTGTAGCATAGGGAACAATGTCATCAGGTGTCTTAACGAAAGCGAAGATAGCGACCAACATTCCAATACGAATCACGAGTGTTTTATATAGGATAAAAGAATAATTCTCATAGGCTTCATTCATCCATTCGATATTCAGAAATTGGAAGAGAGCTTGGATTCCAAGGATATAGTAAAGAATTTTTAGATTGACAATACTAGTATCAAAATAAATAAAGAGGAAATAGATAGCTGTTGTTACAACTGAAGTAATGAGCGAAATATAGAACAACTTAGAAAAGACATAATTAATCTTATTTTTATCATCCTTTACTTTACTAATTGCTCGAATCCCATAATTGTAAATCCCAAAGGCAGCTAGTGGAATGACAAAGCTCGCCCAGGTGTTAGCTGTGTTAAAGTAGCCGTAATTTGATTTACTAAGAATCCGTGTTAGATAGGGATTGGTAATCAGGGGAAAAACGATGTTTAAAATATTAACCAGCAAGCTGGCCAAAGCATTAACTTTTATATTTTTCATGAAACTTTCTTTCTTACATTCTAAAATAGATACTAGTATTATATCACATTCCAACGCCATTCTTTTGATAAAATCATTTAAATCTTGTATAATAGATAGAACTGAAAGTATGAGGTTACGAACTATGAAAATGAAACAAATCAGTGATACCACACTAAAAATCACTATGTCTTTAGAAGATTTGATGGATCGTGGAATGGAAATCGCAGACTTTCTCGTTCCACAAGAAAAAACAGAAGAGTTCTTCTACGCCATTCTGGATGAGTTAGAGATGCCAGACAGTTTCTTGGATACAGGTATGCTTAGCTTCCGAGTGACACCGAAGCCTGATAAGGTCGACGTCTTTGTAACCAAGTCTAAGATTGACCAAAATTTGAATTTTGAGGACTTGGCAGACCTTCCAGATATGGATGAACTAGCAAAAATGTCTCCAGATGAGTTCTTGAAAACATTAGAAAAAACCATGGCAGAGAAAACTAAAGAAGATATTGAAGCTATCCAATCTCTAGAGCAGGTTGAAAAAGAAGAGGAAGCAGCGATTGATGAAATTTCTGAGGTAGATGAAGGGAAAAGAGAACCTTATATCTACTACATCCTACGCTTTGACGACTTAACTAGTTTAGTTTCTTTTGCGAAAACAGTTGATTACCAAATGGAGACTTCAGAACTTTACAAAATGAACGACCAATACTATCTAACAGTCTTGGTTGATGTAGAGGATCATCCAAGTCTTTATCCAGCGTGGTTATTGGCTCGCATGCGTGAATTTGCGGATGATAGTGATATCAGCCGTTCAGTTCTCCCAAGAATACGGTCAAATCATCATCAATCACGATGCCGTCCAAGGACTCCAGAAAGTATAAATAGAATTATAAATGAGACAGAGATGGACATTCTCTGTCTTTTTTAGTTAAAAAATAGATGAGTCAACAGAACGTGCGCTATGTCCCTAGCTTGCTAAAATGATGAAAAAACGATATCATAGAAAGGAGTAAGTGAGGTAAAGTATGGACCAAGGACAATTACAAAAAGAGGTAAAGGAAATCCTAGAAGATGTATTAGCAAAAGCTTCTCTCCATGAGGGAGCTCTCTTTGTTTTGGGTTTATCTTCCAGTGAGGTGATAGGAGGACACATCGGGAAAGCCTCTAGTCAAGAAATTGGAGAATTAATTGTTCAAAAAATCTTAGAAATTTTGTCATCAAGAGGTATCCATCTAGCAGTTCAGGGATGTGAACATGTCAATCGGGCCTTGGTAGTAGAACGAGAGGTTGCAATCAAATACAATCTCGAAATTGTGAGTGTTCTTCCGACACTGAACGCTGGAGGATCAGGGCAATTGGCGGCCTTTCGCTATATGAAAGACCCAGTTGAGGTCGAATTTATCAAGGCAGATGCAGGACTCGATATTGGAGATACGGCTATAGGGATGCATATCAAGCATGTTCAAGTACCGATACGTCCAGTTTTGAAATCAATCGGCCAAGCCCACGTAACTGCCCTAGCTAGTCGTCCAAAACTTATTGGAGGAGCGCGTGCCCAATACCCACAAGATTATATTAGGAAATTGTAAAATGGAAAAGAAACATATTGAAAAGGTTATAAAATATTCTATTAGAAAGTTCTCTGTTGGAGTCGGCTCTGCTGTCATCGGAGCCGTACTTTTTGGGACTAACAACCTCTTGCTTGATCCAGTAGTGGCTAATGAAGTTTGTGAGCCAAATCAGGTACACTATCGTTATTTAGCAGAGCAAGAGCTGACAGAAGCTGAAAAGGCCCTTATTCATAAGGAACTCCCTTCTGATTTAAAACAAGATGATGTTGTTTATCTTGTTTACCGAAGGAAAGCCACTATTTCTCAGGAGTTACCAAAAACTGGAAGTAAAGAATTAGCATTTGCTGGCCTTGGCCTTACGACGGCATCGCTAGCTGTTTTGGTAATTTCAAAGAAAAATCGTAATAAGGTTGCGGGTCTTCTCGTGATTGGTGCTTTAGGTGGAAGCTACTTTATTCCTCAAACGGCCTCAGCCTTTGATAATCAAATCTTGAAGTCCTATAATCAGACAATCGCTGTATGTAGCCAGGAAGAATTAGCTAAAGGTGTCATTCAAATTGAGGGATATGAATATGTTGGCTACTTCAAGGAAGCTGATTTTAACCCATCACTACGTGAAAAAACACAAACTGAGAATCCTTCAAATCCAGTGACTGAGAAGCTGGAGACAGCAAAAGGCACTCAGGAAGAAGGGTCACGTAGGTGAAAGCACTAGTTCAACCGGAGAATCCTGTATTTACAGGTGAAGTTACAGCTAAGGGCACCCAGGAAGAAGGTCATGTAGGCGAATCTCCAATCCAACCTGAACTCCCAGCCTATACAGGAGAAGTAACGGCCAAGGGCACTCAAGAAGAAGGCCATGTAGGCGAATCTCCAATCCAACCGGAATTACCAGCCTATACAGGAGAAGTAACGGCTAAGGGCACTCAAGAAGAAGGTCATGTAGGCGAATCTCCAATCCAACCGGAATTACCAGCCTATACAGGAGAAGTAACAGCCAAGGGTACTCAAGAAGAAGGTCATGTAGGAGAATCCCTAATCCAACCTGAACTCCCAGCCTATACAGATGAAGTAACAGCTAAAGGTACTCAGGAAGAGGGACACGAAGGTGAACCTCTCATTCAACCTAGCTTGCCAGAATACAATGTGACAGAATCAACTGTGACAGAAACAGAAACTGTTACAATTCCATATTCTACAGAATACCTATCGGATTCTAATCACTATACAGACGAAGAAAGTGTTGTTCAAAAGGGTGAAGCTGGTAGTCAACTCATACATCGTGTCTATAAAACTGTAGATGGGGAGAAAGTTGGCGAAGCTATCACCACTAGTACGGAAATTGTTAAAGCTCCTGTAGCTGAAAAAATCAGTCGCGGAACCAAACCAATTGAAGGCCAAACCGAAGAAGTTTCTGTTGAAGAAGTTCCTTTTAAAACGATAACGGAACAAGATTCTAGTCTACTCAAGGGAACTGAAACAGTTGCTCAAGTAGGTAAGAATGGTAAGAAGAAAATTACCAAAGTCTACAAGACAATAAAGGGTGTGAAAACTGCAGATGCTCCTACTGTTTCAGAAGAAGTTCTTGAACAGGCACAAGACCACATTATCAAAAAAGGTACTAAGGAATTAGAAAAACCTACTCTAACATTAACTAAAGTTGATATAGAAGAATTGAATCGAAGTGCAAAAGCAACTTATAGCCTTAAAAAACCAGATGGAGAGACTATCAAGTCTATTCAAGCAGTGTTGAAAAAAGGCGATCAAGTTATTAAGACATTTGCTATTTCAGAGTCTAATCTTGCTACAGCTTTAGCTGATTTAGATTATTACAAGGATTATACACTTGCAACGACTATGGTGTATGATCGTGGTAATGGTGACGAAGAAGAAGTTCTTAAAGAAGAACCATTAAGAATCGACCTTAAAAAAGTTGAAGTCAAAAATATTAAGGAAACAAGCTTAATCAGTGTGGATGACCAAGGTAATGAGACCGACAGTAGTCTCTTGTCTGAAAAACCATCGAATGTTAAGCCTTACTACTTAAAAGTTACCACTCATGACAATAAGGTTACTAAACTAGCTGTTGATAAAATCGAAGAAGTTACTGTAGATGGAAATAAACTTTACAAAGTAACTGCTAAAGCACCAGATTTGATTCAACGTACTGCAGAGAATCGTTTCACTGAAGAGTATATACACTATTTACCTAAGCCAAAAGCTCATGAAGGTGATGTGTATTACGACTTTAATGAACTTGTAAAAGCTATGCAAGCAAATCCTACTGGTACATTTAAACTTGGTAGCAATATGAATGCTAATAATGTACCAGCTGCTGGCAAATCTTATGTAACCAATGCCTTTAAAGGTTCATTGGGAAGTACTGATGGTAATAAATTTGCTATTCATAATATCACTAAACCATTATTTGGAAACATCGAAGGTGGTTCAGTTAAGGATCTCTTACTAGAAAATGTCAATATTGATATGCCTGGAGTTGATCGAGTAGCTCCAATTGCTAATGTCATCAAAAATAATGCAACTATTGAAAACGTCAAAGTAACTGGAAATGTTGTCGGTAACAATGATGTAGCTGGTATTATCAATAAAATTGATGGTAGTGGAAAAGTAAGTAATGTCGCCTTTATCGGTAAACTTCATGCTGCTGGCAACAGAGGAGGCTATTTAGCTGGTGTTCTTGGTGAAAACTGGAAGGGTGTTGTTGAGAAAGCATACGTTGATGCTGAGATCACTGGTAATAAAGCCAAAGCTGCAGGTCTAGTCTATTCATCTCAAAATGGTGCTAATAACTACACGGTCGGTAAAGAAGGGGTCCTAAGAAATTCAGTTGCTAAAGGTTCTATCGAACTGAAAGAAGCTGTTCAGTCTGGTGGATTGCTGGGTACCAACTGGGCCTTAGGTGCTATTGAAGACAATATCACCATGATGAAAGTCAAAACAGGTGAGATGGTGTTTGGTCACTCGGATATTGATGCTGACGACTACTTCACTTATTCAAGAACCAAACGTAATTATAGTGTTGATGGTGTGAGTGAAGGGAAGAAATCCTTTAACAACTCCCGTAAAATTCCAAGTATCTCACTGGCAGAAGCCGAGAAAAAAATTGAAGCAATGGGAATCACTGCTGATAAATTTACCAGCAACAAACCTATTGAAGACAAGCTTAATAACAGTCTAAACAAAGACGATCAGTACAAAGCAATTGATAGTTATGATGCGACTCGTGAGCTAGCTTACCGTAATATTGCAAAACTTCAACCTTTCTATAATAAAGAGTGGATTGTAGACCAAGGTAATAAATTAGCTGCAGGAAGTCCTCTCTTGACTAAAGAAGTATTGTCTGTAACTGCTATGAAAGGCAATACCTTTGTGACGGAATTAGCTGATGCTGATCATATTATGATCCACTATGCAGATAAGACAAAAGATATCTTTACCATTTCACCTAAAGATTCAAAAGTGAAACAAGTGAAAGAGTACGGTATTGCAGAACTTGGTGAAGTTGTTTATACTCCGAATATGGTTGACAAGGACCGTAGTGATCTCATCAATGCTATTGTTGAAAAATTGGGTCCTGTGGAATTACAATCTGACCCAATCTACACGCACCTTGGTAGAACTGGTCCAAACAAAGTTAATGCTATTAAGAACCTTTATCTTGAAGAAACCTTTAAAGAAGTTAAGGATAATCTTACTAAATTTGTGAAACAGTTGGTTGAAAATGAGGATCATCAATTAAACACAGATGAGGCTGCTAAACGTGCTTTGATTAAGAAAATTGATGATAACAGGGCAGCGGTTCTCCTTGGCCTTTCTTACCTGAACCGTTATTACGGAGTGAAGTTTGATGATTTCAATATCAAGCAACTCATGTTGTTCAAGCCAGACTTCTATGGTAAGAATGTAAGTGTATTAGACCGTTTAGATTGAAATTGGTTCAAAAAGAAGATTATGTCAAAAGGAACTCGTACACACGATGCCTTCCGTGAAGTAGTTGCTAAAAAAATACTCTTTCTGGTAACCTAAATGACTTCCTGAAATATAACATGGAACTCTTCACAAAAGATACAGACTTGAATGATTGGTTTATAAAAGCAACTAAAGATAATGTCTATATCGTGGAACCAAAAAAACAACAAATCCTGATTTTGCTGATAAGAAACATAGAGCTTACGAAGGCTTAAATAACGATATGCATGGCAAGATGATTTTACCACTCTTGAACTTAAAAAGATGCCCATATGTTCTTGATTTCAACATATAATACCATGGCCTACAGTTCATTTGAAAAAAATATGGTAAGAACACTGAAGCAGAGCGTAATGCCTTTCAAAGCTGAAATTGATAAGGTTGCTAAAGGACAACAGAATTACCTAGATTTCTGGTCACGTCTATCTCTAGATAAAGTACGTAATCAGCTCTTGAAGAGCAATAATATGGTTCCAACACCTGTACTGGACAACCAGAATTATAAAGGCATTAGTACTGACCGTTATGGCCATACAAACAGTGGTAAAGATGTGGCGCCTATCCGTGAATTGTATGGACCTACAGACCGTTACCATGCGACTGATTGGCGTATGGGAGCTGTTGCTCGCGTTTATGCGAATCCATATAAGGATGATTCTGTCTTCTTTATGGTGACGGACATGATTAGTGATTTTTGGGGTATCTGCCTTTACGCATGAAACAACTCACGTAAATGACCGAATGGTTTACCTAGGTGGCTCAAGACACCGTGAAGGAACAGATCTTGAAGCATTTGCTCAAGGGAATGTTACAAACTCCGTCAGTATCAAATCCAAATGGTGAGTACAAAGCCCTAGGTCTCAACATGGCTTATGAACGTCCAAACGATGGAAATCAATGGTATAATACTAATCCAAATGACCTTAAATCACGTGACGAAATTGATCGTTACATGAAGGGCTATAATGACACTCTCATGCTTCTAGATTATCTTGAAGGAGAAGCTGTCCTCAATAAAGCAAATCAAGATTTAAACAATGCTTGGTTCAAGAAAGTAGACAAACAGTACCGCGGAAACAATACAAAGAATCAATTCGATAAGGTTCGACCTTTAAGTGATGAGGAAAAGGCTATTCCTTTACGCACAGTGGATGACTTAATTACGAACAACTTCATGACCAACCGTGGTCCAGGTAATAGAGTTTATAATCCATCTGACTTTGATTCTGCTTATGTGAATGTTCCAATGATGACTGGTATCTATGGTGGAAATACCAGTGAAGGTGCTCCTGGAGCTATGTCATTCAAACATAATACTTTTAGAATCTGGGGTTACTATGGCTACGAAAAAGGCTTCCTAAACTATGCTTCTAACATGCTAAAAGCTGAATCTAAAAAAGCTGGTAAAGATACTCTAGGTGATGACTTCATCATTAACAAGATTTCTGAAGGAAAATTCAACAATCTTGAAGATTGGAAGAAAGCTTACTTTGAAGAAGTAGTGAATAACGCTAAAAAAGGAATTCAATCTATTGAAATCGATGGTAAAACATACTATAGTTATGAAGACTTGAAACGTGCATTTGCTGAAGCAGTTGATAAAGATAAGACCACTCTAAGTAACGGATCTGTCAAATTTGATAACACCGTATCACTTAAAGAAAAACTCTTTAAGAAACTTCTTCAACAAACAGATAGCTTTAAAACTTCTATCTTTAAATAATCAATTGACTCCCACCTGCTAAGCAGGTGGGAGTTTTTTGTGTCCCAAAAGATGCCTTATTTTCCAAACAGATTTCAAGTATTTTTAGGATGCTAGGTATATAATAGAGCTATAATACAATTTCGATATTCATATGAGGAGTGACAAAGGTGATGAAGATGAAAAAATGGCAAGCAACTGTATTGGTCTGCGCTAGTCTGGTTTGTCTATCAGCTTGTAAAAATCAGATGGGGAGCCAGGCTGATAAGCAAAATGAAGACAAACAAGCTCAAGTTAGCTCTCAAACTGCAAAAAAAGGGGAAGAAGTTCCAGACTTTGAACTCACGGGAGTTGATGGTAAAACGTATCGCCTATCAGATTACAAAGGCAAAAAAGTCTATCTCAAATTTTGGGCTTCATGGTGTTCTATTTGTCTAGCTAGTCTGCCTGATACAGATGAACTGGCAAAAGAAGCTGGAGATGACTTTGTCGTTTTGACAGTCGTTTCTCCGGGTCAAAAAGGAGAACAAGCAGAAGAAGCCTTTAAAAAATGGTATCAAGGATTGGACTATAAAAATCTCCCTGTCCTTCTAGACCCTTCGGGAAAACTCTTAGCAAGTTACGGAGTCCGTTCTTATCCAACTCAGGCCTTTATTGATAAAGAAGGTAAACTAGTTAAGACCCAGCCAGGCTTTATGGACAAGGAAACTATTTTACAGACCTTAAAGAGTATAGATTAGAGGTTTATTATGAATGATAAATTAAAAATAGTCCTGTCGATTGGAATCATTATCTTCCTTATTTTAGGAGTTTTATTTCTTTGGGAAAAAAGAAGCGCTAGCTACACTGATACCTCTCAAATTGAGAAGGCAGCAGTTAGTCAGGGGAAACATGCTAAGAAAAATACTGAGCCAAGAAAAGATGCTGACCTACATGATATTTATCTAGCGGGAGGTTGTTTCTGGGGTGTCGAAGAGTATTTTTCACGAGTAGCAGGTGTGACAGATGCTGTTTCTGGCTATGCGAATGGCAGGGGAGAAACAACCCAGTATGAATTGATTGGCCAAACGGGGCATGCTGAAACTGTTCATGTGACCTATGACGCCAATCAAATCTCATTAAAAGAAATCTTGCTCCATTATTTCCGTATTATCAATCCAACCAGTAAAAACAAGCAAGGTAATGACGTAGGAACCCAATATCGCACGGGAGTCTACTATACAGATGAAAAAGACCTAGAAGTCATCAATCAAGTCTTTGATCAAGTTGCTAAGAAGTACGACCAGCCTCTAGCGGTTGAAAAGGAAGCCTTAAGAAATTTTATCGTGGCTGAGGACTACCACCAAGACTATCTCCAAAAAAATCCTAATGGATATTGCCATATCAATGTCAATCAAGCAGCCTATCCTGTTATTGATGCGAGTAAATATCCAAAACCAAGTAACGATGAATTGAAAAAACTTCTCTCTCCAGAGGAGTATGCTGTAACTCAAAACGGTCAAACAGAACGCGCCTTTTCAAATCGTTACTGGGATAAATTTGAAGCAGGTCTTTATGTAGATGTAGCGACAGGTGAACCCCTCTTTCTTCGAAAGATAAATTTGAATCGGGTTGTGGTTGGCCAAGTTTTACCCAGCCTATCAGTCCAGATGTTGCGACCTACAAGGAAGACAAGTCTTATAATATGGTCAGAACAGAAGTCAGAAGTAGAACTGGTGATTCCCATCTGGGACATGTCTTTACAGACGGACCTCAGGACAAGGGGGGACTTCGCTATTGTATTAACAGCCTGTCTATCCGTTTTATTCCAAAGAATCAAATGGAAGAGAAGGGTTATGGTTATTTGCTGGATTATGTAGAGTGAACGTGATATTCTTAAAAAGAGTTTACTAAAAATGTTTTAGATTCATATTTGATTTTTTTAGAAGTGTTGACTTTAATATTTGAAGTCTAATTGCTCTTGAATAAAGTTATTTTTAAATAAAAGAAAAAAATTATCAAAAAACGATAAAAAAGTGTTGCATTTCAAAAAAATTATGCTATACTAGATATATCGATAAACAATAATAAGTTTTTCGAATAGTAACAAAAAAGAGCTCATTTGTTGCTAAAACTAAAAAAATATTTTATAAAAAGAGGAAATCATCATGAAAAAAACTACATCAACTAAAATCGTAAACTTTACTAAATCACTTGTTACACTAGGCTCTAATTTCGGAATCTTTACCCTCAGTTTCTTTAGTATCGCATCATTAGTCCTTCTCCTTGGTCAATTTGATATCAGTCAGTTAATGCCTGAAGGTGGGGAGGTAACAAGGTCAGGCTACGAAGCGTGGGGAGGGGTTAATGCCTTTGTTCTAACCTTTGTTGCTGGTAATACACTTCTGACTTATGGACTTATCAAATTAAAACAGTTTGCTAAGGACTTTAAAGAAAGCGATCTTTTTGAAAATACAACCATTTCATTCTTGAAAAAGGGTGCAGTTTTAATGACACTTGTAGGAGCAATCCAAGGTATTACAGAACTTATTCTTAACCCAGCTCATATTATTTTTAACTTCTCGATTGCAGCATTTTTGTTTATTGCTAGCTTGGTGCTTACTTCAATCAAAAATCAATTTTCAGATAAAGTAGCATAATGCATGTACGTAACACTTACTAATATTGTATAATATAGTAGAGATTAGAAACGAGGTTTTGAAATTAATGTCTAAGAAAAATTCCTACTTACCATTTGCTTTAGGTTTTATTAATATCCTACTTTTTATCTTGGGAGTGTCTTTGGTTATATCCATCCTTTTAACAGTTTTCAATGTAACTGAGATTAACCTATTTAACCTTGGGACTATTTCCTTAAAACCTGATATGGTGAATACTTCAATTCTAGTGAGTGCTTTGTCCTTTATCAATAGCTTTATCATTCTGTTTGTACTATTTTGTGTTAGACAGTTCTTCCAAAATATTATTCATGAACAGATTTTTACAAGTTATAATGTCAAACTTGCTAATCGTATCTCTATTTCCCTCTTTATTGCCTCATTTCTAGGAGATGGTATTTTGACACTCAATGGTTATTCATTTCTGAATATAACTTTCATGGTTACTGCTCTCGTTGTTTGGACAATTGGTAAAGTCCTTGAAAAAGCAAACGAAATTGCAGAAGAAAATGAGTTTACAATTTAGAGAAAGGAGAATATCACATGATTGTTATTAATCTAGATGTCGAATTAGCAAAGAAAAAAATGCGTTCAGGAGATTTAGCAGAACGTGTAGGTATTACTCCCGCAAATCTTTCAATACTGAAAACAGGTAAGGCTAAGGCTATACGTTTTTCAACACTAGAAGCCATTTGTAAAGAACTTGGTTGCCAACCTGGTGATATATTGGAATATGTGCCAGATTAAAAAGTGGTTCAGCATAAGCTGAAACTTTTTATTTTGTTAAATTATATAAAGAATTCTAAAACATTCCCTGCTAATCTGATAAAAAATACTGACTAGATAAATTCTAGGGACTTCCTTATTTATGGTATACTTAGGATATGCATAGAAAAACAGTGATTGATTTTAGGGCTTTGGGCGAGAGATACACCTTTACCCAACCTATCAAAGAGTTGAAAACCAGAGATTTAGCGGAAGTTGCAGACTTATTAGCTCAAGTGAAAAACAAGCTTTATTTTACGAGAAGCAAATTGCTAATGTATATGGATTATTTGAAAGTTAGGAAGATTTAAAATGAATATTAAAAAAATTTTGATTGGTTATTCACTAATCTCTACATCTATAGTAGTATTTTTGATTGCTTTAGGTTATTTAGATTTTATGCATTATATTGCATTAACATTATCACTCATTTTTGGATTGATTGTTTATGCTGTTTCTTACGAAAGTTATCTAGAATCAAGACCTATTTATTTCTGGTTAACGCATATTTTATCATACATGATTTTTAGATTTTTAGGATTTTTCATGATGTTTTATATTGTATTTCATGCACAGAATCCATTGCCAGCTACAAATGCTGCAACTGTGTCTTTAAATGCTAATAAAGTAGAACATCTACATTTTTCTGATGATAGAGATTTCGAAGGTAAAAGACATGTGTTCATCTTCTATAAACATGGATGTAAAGTATGTCAAAAATCTCAAGCTGAATTATATGATTTCATGCAAAAGAATCCCTATACAAAAGACCTTTTAACTTATATAAACATAGAAAGTAAAAAAAGGAAAAAGAACTTGCAGATAGATTTGGATTAGATCATGCTTATTATATGGTATTCAAAGAAGAAAATGGACAATTTCAAATTGTAGATAGATCTCAAGATAACTTTTTTTGGACGAAAAATAAAAATTTCAGCATTCTTTTCCAATAAGAGATAAATAAATTTATAAGGAATTAAAAATAATGAAAAAAAGATTGAAGTGTTGTAGTATTCATTTGGATTGTTATTAACATCAATGGCTTTTAATTAATTTAGTTCATCCTCTAATTTTAACGTTCGTTTTAATAATTGGATATTTTATTTTCTTATATTTTTGCATAAATAATTTTTAAACTTTGAAATCCTATATTTCTCTACTTTTAGATTAATATAGGATTAAATTTTTTTATTTAGAAAGGATAATTCAAATTGAGTCATAATAAATTAAATAAAATAGTATATGCATCTTTAGCTGGTCTTACAATTGCATTAATATTATTTGTACATTTATCTGATGAAGTGTGGGTTTTATCAGTATTTTTTTAGCAAACCGTTTTTTTACAATTTTTTTGCAATTATAGCATTTTACAAGGATAATAATGAAAAATTTAAAGAAAATTTTATTGATTTATGTAATTGGATTTATTTCTATTTTTTTATCATTAGATTTTTTTCATACTGTTTGGTGCAGGGTTAATGATTTCAGTACCCACTAAAGATTTCATAAATGGTTCATATAGAAATTTAACATCTTTAAATTATCATAAGTATATGGAATATGAAAACAATCCAGAGTATTATGAAGGTACTAGACAATTATTTATCTTTTATCATTTTAACGATGAAATAAGCAATCAAAAACATGAAGAACTTACAAATTTACTTTAGAAAATATGATTTAAAATCATGAAACCCTTTGCCTAGTCAAAGGGTTTTTGGTATACTATTCCTGTAGGTATTTTAAAAAGATTGAAAATATAAAGGAGAAAAAGATGAGTCAAAAGATTATTGGGATTGACCTTGGTGGAACTTCTGTCAAGTTTGCAATTTTAACTCAAGAAGGAGAAATCCAAGAAAAATGGTCTATTAAGACTAACATTTTGGATGAAGGAAGCCATATCGTAGACGATATGATTGAATCTATTCAACATCGTTTGAACTTGCTTGGATTGTCAGCTACGGATTTTCTAGGGATTGGTATGGGTTCACCTGGTGTAGTTGACCGTGAAAATGGAACTGTTATCGGAGCCTACAACCTCAACTGGAAAACTCTTCAACCAATTAAAGAAAAGATGGAAAAAGCCTTGGGTATTCCATTCTTTATCGACAATGACGCTAACGTAGCTGCTCTTGGTGAGCGTTGGATGGGTGCTGGTGAAAACCAACCAGATGTTGTCTTTATGACTCTTGTACAGGTGTTGGTGGCGGTATTGTGGCAGAAGGTAAATTGCTTCACGGTGTTGCAGGTGCTGCAGGTGAACTTGGACATATCACAGTTGACTTTGACCAACCAATCCCATGTACTTGTGGTAAAAAAGGCTGTCTTGAGACAGTGGCTTCAGCAACAGGTATTGTCAACTTGACTCGCCGTTACGCGGATGAATATGAAGGCGATGCAGAGTTGAAACGCTTGATTGACGACGGTGAAGAAGTAACTGCTAAAACTGTCTTTGACTTGGCAAAAGAAGGGGACGACCTAGCTTTAATCGTTTACCGTAACTTCTCACGCTACTTGGGTATTGCATGTGCCAACATCGGTTCTATCCTAAATCCATCAACGATTGTTATCGGTGGTGGAGTTTCAGCTGCTGGGGAATTCCTTCTCCAAGGTGTGCAAAAGGTTTATGATGAAAATACCTTCCCACAAGTTCGTACAACAACTAAGCTAGCTCTTGCAACTCTAGGAAATGACGCTGGAGTTATCGGAGCAGCATCACTTGTCTTGCAATAAGAAGCAAAAGAAGGAGAAAATCACTATCTTGAAGCCAGTGATTTTCCTCCTTTCTTTTTTTATGCTATACTAGTTAAGAATAAACGTTGAGGAGAGAGTAAATGACAAAAGCAGATAAGATTTTTAAAGAAAATATTGAGCGAATTCTCAATGAAGGTGTCTTTTCAGAACAAGCTCGTCCCAAGTATAAGGATGGAACAGTAGCTAACTCCAAGTACATTACAGGTGCTTTTGCGGAATATGATTTGTCTAAGGGTGAATTTCCAATCACGACCTTGCGTCCAATTGCTATTAAATCAGCTATCAAGGAAGTTCTTTGGATTTACCAAGACCAGACAAATAGCCTAGAGGTTCTAAATGACAAGTACAATGTTCACTACTGGAATGACTGGGAAGTTGGAGATACAGGGACAATCGGTGAGCGTTACGGGGCTGTTGTTAAAAAGCACGACATTATTAACAAGATTCTCAAACAGTTAGAAGCCAATCCTTGGAATCGTCGCAATATCATCTCTCTCTGGGATTACCAAGCTTTTGAGGAAACAGACGGTCTTCTTCCATGTGCCTTCCAGACCATGTTTGATGTCCGTCGTGTAGATGGGGACATCTATCTGGATGCAACCTTGACCCAGCGTTCTAACGATATGCTGGTAGCTCATCACATCAATGCTATGCAGTATGTGGCTCTTCAAATGATGATTGCCAAACACTTTGGTTGGAAAGTTGGAAAATTCTTCTACTTTATCAATAACCTTCACATCTATGATAATCAATTTGAACAAGCTCAGGAATTGCTCCGTCGTGAGCCTTCAAATTGCCAACCACGTTTGGTCTTGAATGTACCAGATAAGACCAACTTCTTTGATATTAAAGCAGAGGATTTTGAGTTGGTTGACTATGATCCTGTGAAACCGCAATTGAAGTTTGATTTGGCTATATAAGAACATAAAAAGAAGTTGGAATTTCCAACTTCTTTTTTATTAATTAGCGTGATACGCGACGGCGAGCTGCTTTTTTACGATTTTCTTCGATGAAAGCTGCTTTTTGTTCTTCTGGTTCAATCACTTTCTTTTTGAATGCGTATACTGCAACTGCAACAGCAGCAACAGTTCCTGCAACACCTGTTACGAGACCTTTAGCAAATCCTTTAGCCATGAGTCTTCCTCCTTTTATTTATAAATCAGACGGAAATAGCTTAAGATATAGCATTTTTCTGCCTGTCTATTTTGTGATATAATAATAGTAACGAAAAAATGGGAATTTTTCAAGGAAAAACGATGAAAAGCAAAATAATTGTGATTGTTGGCCCAACAGCTGTTGGAAAGACTGCCCTAGCCATTGAAGTTGCTCAGCGATTCAATGGTGAAGTAGTCAGTGGGGATAGCCAACAAGTATACCGAGGACTGGATATTGGAACAGCCAAGGCAAGTCCGGAGGAGCAGGCAACTGTCCCTCATCACTTGATTGATGTGAGAGATGTAACCGAGTCTTACTCGGCTTTTGATTTTGTTTCAGAAGCAAAGGCAGCCATCGAGGATATTCAAAGTCGCGGGAAACTTGCTATTATCGCTGGTGGGACAGGACTTTATATTCAGAGTCTACTAGAGGGATATCATCTCGGTGGAGAGACACCACACGAGGATATTTTAGCCTACCGAGCTAACTTAGAACCTGTATCGGATGAGGAGTTAGCCTATCTGGTGGAACAAGCAGGTCTTGAAATTCCCCAATTTAATCGTCGTCGTGCTATGCGTGCCTTGGAGATTGCTCATTTTGGTCAAGATTTGGAAAATCAAGAAAGTTTATATGATCCGCTGATTATTTGCTTGGATGATGAGCGTAGTCAACTTTATGAGCGTATCAATCACAGAGTGGACCTGATGTTTGAAGCTGGACTTCTAGACGAAGCCAAGTGGTTGTTTGACCATTATCCAGATGTGCAAGCTGCTAAAGGCATTGGCTACAAGGAACTCTTTCCCTATTTTCGAGGAGAGCAGAGTTTGGAGGAGGCTAGCGATAGTCTCAAGCAAGCGACTCGTCGATTTGCCAAGCGCCAGCTAACCTGGTTCCGCAATCGCATGCAGGTGACCTTTTATCAGATAGGAGAATCTGGTGTGAAAGAGCGTATTTTAAGCCAGATTGAGGAGTTTTTAAATGATTGAAACGGAGAAAAAAGAGGAGCGAGTCCTGCTCATTGGTGTTGAACTCCAGGGCATGGATAATTTTGACCTCTCCATGGAAGAGCTGGCTAGTCTGGCTAAGACGGCTGGTGCAGTTGTAGTCGATAGCTACAGACAAAAACGAGAAAAATACGATTCCAAGACCTTTGTCGGTTCTGGTAAGTTGGAAGAAATTGCTCAAATGGTGGACGCAGAAGAAATCACGACTGTCATCGTCAATAACCGTCTGACACCTCGACAAATGTCAATTTAGAGGAAGTCTTAGGTGTCAAGGTCATTGACCGTATGCAGTTGATTTTAGATATCTTTGCTATGAGAGCTCGAAGCCATGAAGGTAAGCTACAAGTTCATCTTGCACAACTTAAGTATCTCTTGCCTCGGTTGGTTGGTCAGGGGATTATGCTCAGCCGTCAGGCAGGGGGAATTGGTTCCCGTGGTCCAGGTGAAAGTCAGCTGGAGCTTAACCGTCGTAGTGTTCGCAACCAGATTACAGATATCGAACGTCAACTCAAGGTGGTTGAGAAAAATCGAGCGACAGTTCGAGAAAAACGGTTGGAGTCAAGTACCTTTAAGATTGGTTTGATCGGTTACACCAATGCTGGTAAGTCAACTATTATGAATACTTTGACCAGCAAGACCCAGTATGAGGCAGATGAGCTTTTTGCGACTCTGGATGCGACGACTAAGAGCATCCATCTTGGCGGCAATCTACAGGTAACCTTGACAGATACCGTTGGATTTATCCAAGACCTACCGACAGAGTTGGTGTCGAGTTTTAAATCAACCCTAGAAGAAAGCAAGTATGTAGATCTCCTGGTCCATGTCATCGATGCTAGCAATCCTTACCATGAGGAACATGAAAAAACGGTCCTCTCCATCATGAAAGATTTGGACATGGAGGATATTCCTCGCTTAACCCTTTATAATAAAGCAGATTTGGTGGAGGATTTCACACCTACTCAAACGCCTTATGCATTGATTTCTGCCAAGTCTGAGAATAGTCGCGAACAGTTGCAGGCTTTACTGCTAGATAAGATCAAGGAAATTTTTGAAGTATTTACCCTGCGCGTGCCTTTTTCTAAATCTTACAAGATTCATGATTTAGAAAGTGTTGCGATTCTTGAAGAACGTGACTACCAAGATGATGGAGAAGTCATCAGAGGCTACATTGCAGAGAGAAACAAATGGAGATTAGAGGAATTTTATGACTGATATCAAAACATTAGCTCTCAGATATGGTGGCTATACAAGTCTAGACAAGGTCTATCTGGACCAACTTTTAGCTGGTAGGTCTGAAGAGGAGCAACTAGCTCTCATTACACCTCCACCCAGCGTAGTGAATGCCTACTTTGCCGAGCTCTACCAGAAAAAAAAGTCCCCAAGCTGCGACCGATTATTTTGCGGAAGTCAGCCAAGAACTAAATCTTTACAATGTTGAACCAAGTTTCACGGAAGAAAGCAAGCCCTTTATTCGCCTCAATCTATCTGGTAAATCCTTTGGCTTTTGCTATGAGAGTAAAGGTCTTGGCCGTATTTTCTCAGAAGCTGAGGAAGTAATCACTACTGATTTACTCTTTGAAATTGCGCAAATTTTTCCCCATCAGCTAGTTTTTGTGGAGTCTGGTAAGATTTACATGAAGGCGATTGGTGAAGAGGAAGTAGTCAGCCTGGAAAATCTCACAGCTTTGACAGATTTGGAAAGCTTGGCAGATGGTCGCAAACGTCTCAAAGGCTATAGTCAAGAGGATTTGCTACAAGAAGCTAAAGCCTTTTCTGGCAAGTTTTATTATCGCTCGGAAAACCGCACTGCTATGTTATATATTGATTAATTAGAAAGTATCGAATGGATATTCAATTTTTAGGAACGGGGGCTGGTCAGCCCTCTAAAGCCCGCAATGTTTCAAGTCTCGCCCTGAAACTCTTGGACGAGATTAACGAAGTTTGGCTCTTTGACTGTGGCGAAGGAACGCAAAATCGCATTCTGGAAACCACTATTCGACCACGTAAGGTCAGCAAGATCTTTATCACACACTTGCATGGAGATCATATTTTTGGTTTGCCTGGTTTTCTTTCTAGCCGTGCCTTTCAAGCCAATGAAGAGCAGACAGATTTAGAAATCTATGGTCCCCAAGGCATCAAATCTTTTGTCTTGACCAGTCTACGAGTGTCAGGTTCACGCCTGCCCTATAAGATTCATTTCCATGAGTTTGATCAAGATTCACTTGGGAAAATTCTTGAAACGGATAAGTTTACAGTATATGCGGAAGAGTTGGATCATACTATTTTCTGTGTTGGTTATCGTGTCATGCAAAAGGATTTAGAAGGGACCTTGGATGCTGAAAAGCTCAAGGCTGCCGGCGTACCATTTGGACCGCTTTTTGGTAAAATCAAAAACGGGCAGGATGTAGTCCTAGAAGACGGCACCGAGATTAAGGCAGCAGACTATATCTCAGCCCCACGCCCTGGTAAGATTATTACAATTTTAGGGGATACTCGAAAAACAGATGCCAGTGTGCGTCTGGCTGTCAATGCAGATGTCCTTGTCCATGAATCGACTTATGGCAAGGGTGATGAAAAAATTGCTCGCAATCACGGTCACTCAACCAATATGCAGGCTGCTCAGGTGGCAACAGAAGCGGGAGCCAAACGACTCTTGCTCAACCATATCAGCGCCCGTTTTCTTTCAAAAGATATCAGCCAGCTTAAGAAAGATGCTGCAACAATTTTTGAAAATGTCCATGTGGTCAAAGACTTGGAAGAAGTGGAAATCTAGAATCTCGAGAAAGGAAAAGTATGTCTACGATTCTCATTACAGGTGCTAGCGGGGGTCTAGCCCAAGAAATGGTCAAACTCTTGCCAGATGACCAACTCATCTTACTCGGCAGAGATAAGGAAAAATTAGCCCAACTATACGGAAATCATCCTCAGGCAGAATTGATTGAAATTGATATTACCGACGCTCAAGCCTTAGAAGAACTAGTTGCTGAGCTCTATCAGCGTTATGGTAAGATTGATGTCTTGATTAACAACGCTGGTTACGGAATTTTTGAAGATTTTGACAAGATTTCTGATCAAGACATTCATCAAATGTTTGAAGTCAACACCTTTGCTCTCATGAATCTATCACGTTTGCTTGCAGCTCGTATGAAGGCGACTCGAAAAGGCCATATCATCAATATCGTCAGCATGGCAGGATTGATAGCGACTAGCAAGTCTAGCCTATACTCAGCGACTAAGTTTGCGGCTATCGGTTTTTCAAATGCTCTTCGCCTTGAGCTCATGCCCTATGGTGTCTATGTGACGACTGTTAATCCGGGACCTATCCGTACAGGATTTTTTGACCAGGCAGACCCAGATGGGACCTACCTCAAATCGGTCGACCGCTTTCTATTGGAACCAGATGCTGTCGCGCAAAAGATTGTTAAGACTATCGGAAAAAACAAACGCGAGCTCAATCTCCCAGCCTTGCTCAATCTAGCCCACAAATTTTATACCCTCTTTCCCAAGTTAGCAGATAAGTTGGCTGGGGAGACTTTTAATTATAAATAAAAAAGCTGTTCCCTTGAGGAATGGTTTTTTGTTTTAATTCGGAGAAGTTGTTCGTCAAAAAAATCCCTGAAAATACTGGTAGTTTATCCCTATTTGATAGCTTTGTAGTATAATTGTGATAAGGATGATCATCAGAAAAAAGAAGATCCGAACTAGCTAGTTTGCCTAGAAAATGGACTATTTATAGTCGGAGGTTGACAATGGAATTATTGACAATTGACCAAATCATTTCCATTACCCAAGAAGAAACACAAGGGCTTGACCCTGAGATAAGAGAAGGAATTGTCCTGAATAAAACAGATTTGCCAGTGTCCGAATTGGATCGTTTGAAAAGCCAACTTCAAATCCAAGATTTGGATCCGATTTTTAGGAAAAATATTCTGGCCTATAACTGGGGGCAGATAGGTTTTTTAAGTTACCAGTTTGGATATGGGGACGACACTAGTCTTACTTGGCTGATCAATCGCAATTTGGAATACCATGATTACTCGACTCTACAAGAAAGCGGCTTGATCATCATTTCAAATGGAGATCCCTACACTATTTTGCTGGATTGTCAATCTGGGACTGTCTATGCTCTTGATGCAGAGATGACCTATGATGAAAAAATATGGCTGGCACCAGATTTTCTAGCATTTGTTAGAGCCATGGGAACGGCTCAATCTGCAGTTTGGAAGGGTTGTGAAAGTGACTTCATCCACTTGATGACTAGAAAAGGCCATGCATCCAGTTTGATATTTTGGCAGAGTCTGGTCGGATTTTATGATTGAAAATAGAAGGTGCAGGACATGGAATTTATAGTAGCTGAGGAGGGAATTCCTCAAAATATCGGATGTCAGGGAGCCTTGATTACCTATTATGGCAGTGAGATAGAATTTCATTATGAAACCGTTCCACCACACGGTGATGAGATTTTTTCTGCCAAGTTGCCTTTGTTAGGGCTTGATCTGCCCTTTTGGATCTATGGGAGAAATCTCATATTCTTAGACGCTTACTACCTTTTAGCCGAAACTGTTAAGAAAGGAACGTGGGATCCGATAACCAGTATACTCATCAACATTCATACGGGGGAATACGCCAGCCTAGACCACTGGTACAATCATATATCTATTGAGCAAAACGGTCTTGAGTTGAAAAATGATTATGATGGACAAGCCCTGACTTTGAAAACTATTGACAATCTTCATTGGCTTGTCCTAGATGCTGAATCAGAAGAAAGGAACTAAATATGGCAAAGAAAAGAGTTACATTACCAAAAGAGTTTAAGGATTTAATGGATGAAGGAAATATTGAAGCCCTTAAAGCAGTCTATGACCGTTGTGAATTAACCGCTCATGATGGAAGATTTAGCTTATGTACACCTCTGCATATGGGAGGAGTCCCGGATGAATTGGTTATCTGGCTTGTCGAACAGGGCTTGGATATCAATATCCCTGATTATTATGGAGCGACTCCTTTATACCGTCAAGCAATCTTGGGTAGAGATACAGTAAAACTCTTGTGTGAATTGGGGGCAGACATTGAAAAGCCCAATACCTATGGCGATACCCCTCTACATATGGCAGCTGAATTTTTTCATCCTAAGACTGTCAAATTTTTAATTGACAAGGGAGCAAATGTCAATGCTAAAAATGATATGGGAAGAACCCCACTAGCTTCAGTCTTGATGGTTTGTCGGGGGATTTATATTGCCCAAACTGCTGAAATCGCATCTATGCTTCTGGATGCTGGTGCTAAGAAAACCTCTAAAATGAAGGAAAGAGTTGAGCAAATCGGCAAGGATTTTGAATTTCATAGAGAAAGTATCCACCCAGACTACATCGAGGGAGCAGATAAAGGCTTAGCGAAGCTCTATGAGCTCTTTGATGTCAAGCCGGTAGCCAAACGAATAACCCACGATGGAGTTTCACCGATTCTCGTAAAAGAAGGTAGCTGGGAGGAGCAGTATGAGGAACTTTGGTCCTTCTTGATTCCTTCAAGTGGAGCAGCCAAAACTGTTCAGGGAGAAGTTATCCGTATACCAGGTCGAGTCCGAGATGAACTGGATCGCAATGGTGGGGTCAACTGGGACAGGGACTATAGAAAAATGCTTCAGGCTCTCCCTAAATACTTGTCTCTAGGAAGCTCTCTTTCAGATCAAGAATTAGCAGAGACTAAAGAGCTTATTGCTCAAGTTCATGGGAAAGATTTTGATGACGAGCCTCGCCTGGACCGCCTCTGCCAATTGGCTCTTGCATGGATTAAGCAAAATCCTAACCCAATTGACTTAAAAGAACCAAGTTATAATCGGTAAAAAGAATAAGAGTTTGACAATGATTACATTAAAAAATATTGGAGAATTTAAATCGGTTCCACAACTTGTTAAGGACATCATAGAGGGAGACACCTTGGCCTTAGACCAATATCTTGCAAGTGGTTGGGATATTGACCAAGAAATAGAAATCAGCAAGTATACCTCTCTAAGCCCAATTGATTTATCCTTGATTACAGGAAATTTTGACTCCCTAAAATGGCTAGTGGAAAAGGGGGCTCATTTAAATGTAAAAAATAACCCTTCATTTTTGTTGGCTGTCAGGTATTGTGATGGTACGTTCATCAAGTATCTTATGGAACATGGAGCAAAGATTCATAGTGTAAATGCTGTAAAGTCGGAAGCCTTTCAAGAAGCCTTATTTGGAAATAAGTTTGATAATCTAGCTATTATCCATGCATTAGGACATAGTGTCGAAAAATATGGCGGAAAAGCATTTAGGAGAGCCGTTGCAGATAGAAATTATCAGGTGCTAGATTTTTTTATTAAAAATGGAGTTGATATAAACTATAATGCCTCCGACTCGGTTTATCCCTTTAAGCCAACGCCTCTCTGTGTAGCTGCAAGATATGTTGACCTAGATATGTGTAAATACCTTGTAGAGCACGGGGCGGACGTGACTCTCACTGAAAAAGATGGTATGAGACCTTATAGTATCGCTATCGAAAAGGGGGATCAAGAGATGGCAGAATACTTTCAAAAACTAGAGCCAGTAGAATTTCATAATTTACGCAATAAATTGGATGAACTAAAACCATTTAAACTGCCTCGGGAACTTACCGATTTTCTTATGAGTCAAGACTTATATTTTGAACTTACTAACTGTGATTTTAAGTGGATAGAGTTTTTCCCTCTCATGCAAACAATTCCCTTAAAAAAAGGTCGTAAAAATTTCTCCGTATTTCACGGTCAACCGGAGATTATACTCATATCTATATCATTTGGCATCCAAAGACAAATAAAGTAGCTTTTTACGATGAGGAACACGAAACTATAAGTGATATTTGTAGCTTTAAAGAATTTATCTGCAATATGTCTAGACACTTACAAGAAATTCTTGAAGGTTAAGAGAAATCAAAAAGGGGGGGCTCTTATGCAACTAATTGACCAAGTTAAAAAAATAGAAACTTATATTTGTGAGTGTTTTGAAGACTGGGATTTGGATGATCCTGTAGAGGAAGGATATCTGGAAGATTATCAGGATATTTCTGGTGCTTCCGAGGAAGAGCTTCAAGGCTTTGAGGAAAGATTTGGTATTCGTCTACCTAGTGACTTCAAAGAGCTTTATAGCTATAAGAATGGGAGTAAATACCTCTCTATTTTACCTTGTGTGATTGACCAGAGAGATCTGACTTTTTCTCTCATGAGTCTACAGGAAATTGAGACTTGTAAAAAGTACTTTCAAAATAGAGATGCTCTGTTAACCGAATTTCCCGACTATTTTTCTAGTCAAGACCTGGAAAATATGCGTGATAGCAGGATTAAGCCTTATCTTTTTAATAAAAAATGGCTTCCTTTTGCCCAGTATTGTGACTCTTGTTATCTTATGCTGGATTTTGATCCAGACCAGGAGGGTCAAGAAGGACAGGTTATTTGCTACATCCATGACCCTGATGAAATTATCTATGTAGTAGAAAGTCTTACAAAACTGATTGAAGGGATAATGGAAGAAATCATATGAATGGACAAATGTATCAGATAGCCTGTATCGTGGCAGCAGCTAGGAAGGCTTTAAAAAGTGGTAAAGAAATATGTTATAACCCCGAAATATACAAATAAGTTGAGCTTTCAAATTTTGCCGTCAGAAAATGGGGAAGCTACAGAACTTTCTGTATCTGATTGGTTTGAAAACCTTAAGAAAAAAGGTCTAAAGGACTTACAATTATTTTGTCCTATTTCAGTTGAAGACAGAGGGATTTTAGGCTTTTCCAATACGACACAGAGTTCAATTCTCTGTTTTTATAAAGATGGGAAGGCAAGTTATTTCCTACCAAATTGGGACATTGCTTCCGCAGGTAGGGGCTGGGATGTGACCTACACTGAGTATGAATGGGAAAGGCCTTTTCAAGATCTTCCCCACTATGAAGATAATATCGAAGAATTTAAGGACATATTGGCTCGTATAGAAGATCTAGCAATTAAAATTGAATGTGACAACTTTGCCAAAGTCTTTTACTCTGCTAGAAACTTTTTGCTAGACCCAGAATCTGGTAAAGGACTGGCAGAACCTCAAATTCCACCGCAACATCTAAGCATATTTAGAGCTGCAAGTGCAGCGGATGTTTTTGGAGCAATGGGCTCCTGGAATGATGAACCTGGATGGCTGGCACAAGATAAGGGACTGGGGCAAGTATATGATGAACTTTCGGATCAGTTGCTAAGAAATATTAGATTAGCCATTCTATATGCCATCAATGAATGGTGATTGATTATACTCTTCAAAAATCTCTTCAAACCACGTCAGCTTCGCCTTGCCGTACTCGAGTACAGCCTTTGGCTAGCTTCCTAGTTTGCTCTTTGATTTTCATTGAGTATTAGGAGGAAGATAATGAGGAAGTTAAAGTTAAGCCTATTGAACAAATGGGAACTTGACAAGAATTACAGTATTGTCCTAAGCTCAGCCATGCTACATGATGGTCGAGCCTTTGTCTTGACCAGTGAGAAGGAAGCTTTCAATCGCTACTGTCTGCTTGAAGTATCGCCTTTGGGTGTGAAGGAGATAGATGCTTGGGATTGTGACCATGTTTGGGAGGAAGAGCCTCTACTCTATACAGATGGACAAAATATTGGAATCATCAAGGCTGGCAAGGAAATGGTCTATTATACTGGTGATTTTTCTCATCCAGAAATCATTGCCATAAAGGATTCCCAGAGTATACTTCCTAAAAAGGCACAAGAGAGATATTTTCAAATCGTATCAGATAGCGACCAGATACCCGTGTGTTTTGAAGATTAAGTTTATACAAATCAGGCAAGAAACTATGCCCTTTTAGAATTTGATAGAGAGAAAAAGCAGGCGAAGTGGACCACTTATTCGCATATTGATAAAAAAGAGTTAACCCACCACGACACGAGCTCTGATGCTTGTCCTAAAATTGATAGTATAAAATGGTGGCAACAAGAGCTCTATGCCTTTAGCTCTGGAGAAAGTCAAACCTCCGTCAATAAATGGGGCATGGACTATTATGCTCTTGTTAAAATCTGTAGTGATGGTCGTATTATCGAAAAGTTATTAGAATCTGAACATTTAAAGGCTTCAGGTAAAAAAGCTGGTGTCAATGGAATTTTTACGGATTCGCCTTATCTTATCCTGAGCCCCCTATTTAAGAATGATGACTGGAAGGGCAAGCAAAAGCTATTTTCTCTGGCAACAAGAGAATGGTGCGATATAGCCTTGCCTAGAGGAATGAGTAAACACAAGCTTCAAAATATAACAGACAACTTTTGTTTAACCTTCCTTTACGACAGAGGATTAAAAGAACTTGCCCTTTGTCAGATTGACTAGGCTGTGAGGCTGAATTTGGGAGCTTTTTATTGATAGGTGCTGATATTTTTTGATTAGTCTACAGTATTTATTTTAAGCTGTTTTCTCGTTAAATTTGACCAAGTATTGCAAATCGAATCTTAAAATAGTATACTAGTTCTATTAGTTATGAAAACGTTTGCGTTTGTTGATGATGATTATTTAGGAGACAATGATGGAATTAACAGCCATTTATCATAGACCAGAATCGGAGTATGCATATCTTTACAAGGAAGATCAGCTCCATATCCGAATTAGAACCAAGAAAAATGATATTCAGCGAGTGATTTTACATTATGGAGATCCCTTTATCTTCATCGAGGATAAGTATGAAGCCAAGAAAGAAATGACTAAAGTAACCTCGGATGCTTTATTTGATTATTGGCAGGTTATGGTATCGGTTGATTTTGCACGGATTCAGTATCTCTTTGAACTCCTTGATGAAGAAGGTCAGGGTGTTTTCTACGGTGATAAGGGTTGTGTAGAATATACTCAAGAAAACTTGGATGCTGAAGGTAATGGTTTCAAGCTTCCTTACATTCATGAAATCGACGGTTGCCAAGTTCCTGACTGGGTTTCAAATACCGTTTGGTATCAGATTTTCCCAGAACGATTTGCTAATGGAAATCCTAATCTAACTCCAGATGGAGCTCGAGAGTGGGATGCTGCCCTTGCACCTAATAGGGATGATTTTTTTGGTGGAGACTTGCAAGGGATTATCGACCATCTTGACTATCTTAAAGATTTGGGAATCACTGGACTTTATCTATGTCCGATTTTTGAAGCTACAACCAATCACAAGTATGATACGACGGATTATTTTGAAATTGACCGTCACTTTGGAGACAAGGAAGTTTTTGCTAATTTAGTCGAGGAAGCCCACAAACGTGGTATCAAGATTATGCTAGATGCGGTATTTAATCATATCGGCTACCAGTCTGCCCAATGGCAGGATGTTCTAAAGAATGGAGAAAATTCCCCTTATAAAGATTGGTTCCATATCCAAGAATTTCCAGTTACTGAGGATAAACTTCAGAATCCAAGACAACTCCCTTATCATACCTTTGCCTTTGCTAGCTATATGCCTAAGTTAAATACAGCTAATCCGGAGGTTAGGGACTATCTTCTCAGTGTTGCAACTTACTGGATTGAAAATTTTGATATTGATGCTTGGCGCTTGGATGTTGCCAATGAAATTGACCATCAGTTCTGGAAAGATTTTAGAAAGGCAGTTCTCGCTAAAAAGCCTGATTTGTATATTTTAGGTGAAATCTGGCATACGTCTCAGCCTTGGCTACAAGGGGACGAGTTCCATGCTGTCATGAATTATCCGCTCTCTGAAAGTATCAAGGATTATTTCTTGCGTCAGCGTAAAAAGACAGAGCAGTTTATTTCAGAAATCAATAGCCAGTCTATGTACTACAAGCAACAAATTTCAGAGGTGATGTTTAACCTTTTAGATTCTCATGATACAGAGCGTATCCTTACAACTGCCAAAGGAAATATCCAGCATGTCAAGGCTGCCCTAACTTTTCTCTATCTTCAAAAAGGGGCCCCTTGTATCTATTACGGAACAGAGCTAGCACTAATTGGTGGACCAGACCCTGATTGCCGTCGTGTCATGCCTTGGGACCGTGTTTCTGAGGATAATGACATGCTGAATTTCATGAAGAAATTAATCCAAGTCCGTAAGGAAGTGGCAAGCATGATTCAGCATGGTACATATAGTTTGGAAGAATTGAAACCGGATGTTCTAGCTTTGAAATGGAGCTATGAAGGAAAAGAAGTTCAAGCCATCTTCAATCAGTCTTCTGAGAATTTTGTTTTAGAAAGAGACTCTGTTGATTTAGCTAGTCATTGCCATCTTAAAGATGGTCAGCAAGTCATCTTGCCAGATGGATTTGTAGTTACTATTTCTGAGTAAAAAGGATTAAAATAATGGCACTCAAGGAAGTTTATGAGTATTTTCGTCACTATGATAAGGAAACTTATCAGGTTGTCGCCTGCATGGGCAATGAACCATCGGAAGAAGATGTTCAGGATTTTGAAAATCAATACGGCATTCGTCTACCAGAAGATTTCAGGGAATTCACCATGTCATCTCTGGGAGGTCTCTTTATGGAAGTCAGAGAAGAGCTATGGCCAAGAGCCAAGGCTTACGATGTAGCACCATTTTGGACCTTCTGTCGAGGTATTAAGGTCTTGGGAATTGCAAATGGCATCCCAGATTTCTTAGACATTCGTCTTAAACCAAGGAATTACACGCTCTGGGTTTTGTGGATTATATTCCATTTCTGTCTATCATCGGGGATGGAGATGTGGTTTTTTGCTTTGATAAGGACAATCATATTGTAGCTCTAGATTGGTATAATAGTGGCGAATCGGAAGAGCTTGAATGTGATTTTTCAGGACTTTTACTCCATCAAATTGCCGAGCTAGAAGAGCGTAAAAATGAGATGGTCAAGCTTTTGGAAAAGGGGCAATCTAGTCAATAATCTATAAGGAAATATCAGTTTTATAGTCCGTAAAAGAGGTTGGGACAAAAGATCCCGACCTCACTTTTTATTTGTAATCAAACTTTGACGCGGTAGTTGATTGAACTTTTTGTTCGTCTTTTATACTCTTCGAAAATCAAATTCAAACCACGTCAGAGTCGCCTTGCCGTACTCAAGTACAGCCTGCGGCTAGCTTCCTAGTTTTCTCTTTGATTTTCATTGAGTATTAGACTCCAAAAAGATCCTAATCATCCTCGCGGGGCTGGGACTACGAAATCGAGACTTTGTCTATCGATTTCTGTCCCACCGCTTTTTTAGCAAAATCATTCACTAAATGTACATTCAGATTTTTATAGTTTTCTACAAAATATAGAAAAAACAATCAAAAGTATGATTTTTACAGTCATAGTATTGAAGTTTCCTATATTATTTTATAAAATAGAAGTAATCATTACAAAAAAAGTATAGCGCTTTCAACAAAAAAATGGAAGCGGTTACTTAACAAGGAGAACCCTATGGGAAAAGATTATTGGAATCGCAAAAGTATCTATAGCATCCGTAAATTTACGGTAGGAACATGCTCAGTGCTTATCGGGACTTGCTCTGTTTTATTTGGAGCAAATCTAGCAGGTGTAAATTCTGTATCTGCAGATGAGACACCAGTCGCTGTTGCTACAGAAAAAAAGTGGAGAAAGAAACTCCTAAAGAGGAAGCTGTAGATTCAAAAAGCTTCTGAACAACCTGTAACAACAGAAACTGTTAACAGTGAAGCAGTAGAAACTAAGCATGAAGTAGAGAAAAAAAGTGGAAGCCCCAACTACTGAGACTTCTCCTGAGAAAAAAAGAAACCTCTGATGTAGAAAAAGCAAGCTCCAGCTGTGACTCAGGATCAATCTGCTCAAACAGAAAAAAACCAGAGCTCAAACCTGCAACTAATGATGAGGTAAAAACAGTTGATTGAGGATAGAAAAAGTAGAATTCAACCAAAAACTGGCATTTCAAGCTCAATGCCAATGCTAAAAGATGCGGTCAAGCCAGATGCCGATGTTTCTAGTTGGAAGAAATTAGACCTTCCTCATGACTGGAGTATCTACAATGACTTTGACCATGACTCACCTGCCCAAAAACGAAGGTGGGCAACTCAATGGTGGTGATGCTTGGTATCGTAAGACCTTTAAACTCGATGAAGAAGACCTCAATAAGAATGTACGCATCACATTTGATGGTGTTTACATGGATTCTCAAGTTTATGTAAATGGTCAGCTAGTTGGTCACTATCCAAATGGTTACAACCAATTCTCATATGACATCACCGACTATCTCCATAAAGACGGTCGCGAGAATGTCGTAGCAGTGCATGCTATCAACAAACAACCAAGTAGCCGTTGGTACTCAGGAAGCGGGATTTACCGTGATGTTACTCTTCAAGTCACAGATAAGGTCCATACTGAGAAAAATGGAACAACTATCTTAACTCCAGACCTTGAAAAACAACAAAATGGTAAGGTAGATACTCATGTAACAAGTAAGATCGTCAATACTGATGATAAAGATCATGAAATTCTTGCTGAATACCAAATTATCGAACGTAATGGTCAAGCTGTAACTGACCTAGTTCGTACCGCTAGTCAAGTTTTGAAAGCTCATCAATCAGCTAGCTTGAATGCTATTTTACAAGTTGATAAACCAAAACTTTGGACAGTTCATAGCGACAAGCCTGCTCTTTATGAATTGGTGACACGTGTTTATCGTGATGGTCAATTGGTCGATGCTAAAAAAGATTTGTTTGGTTACCGTTACTATAACTGGACACCAAATGAAGGCTTCTCTTTGAATGGTGAACGCATTAAATTCCATGGAGTTTCTCTTCACCATGACCATGGAGCTCTTGGAGCTGAAGAAAACTATAAGGCAGAATATCGTCGTCTTAAACAAATGAAGGATATGGGTGTGAACTCTATCCGTACAACTCACAACCCAGCTAGTGAGCAAACTTTACAGATCGCTGCTGAGCTTGGTTTGTTGGTTCAAGAAGAAGCCTTCGATACTTGGTATGGTGGTAAGAAACAGTATGACTACGGTCGCTTCTTTGATAAAGATGCTACTCACCCAGACGCTAAAAAAGGTGAAAAATGGTCTGATTTTGACCTTCGTACCATGGTTGAACGAGGAAAGAACAACCCTGCTATCGTTATGTGGTCTATCGGTAATGAAATCGGTGAAGCAGACGGGAAACCTCGTTCTCTAGCAACTGTTAAACGCTTGGTTCAAGTGATCAAGGCTGTTGATAAGACACGCTATGTCACTATGGGAGCAGATAAGTTCCGCTTTGGTGATGGTAGTGGTGACCATGAAAAGATTGCCAATGAACTGGATGCAGTTGGTTTTAACTATTCAGAAGACAACTACAAGAAACTTCGTGCGAAACATCCAAATTGGTTGATTTACGGATCTGAAACTTCCTCAGCTACTCGTACACGTGGAAGTTATTTCCGTCCAGAACGTGAATTGGTCCACAGCAATCAGGCTTACCGTAATTACGAGCAATCAGACTACGGTAATGACCGTGTTGGTTGGGGTAAAACAGCAACAGCATCTTGGACATTTGACCGTGACAATGCAGGTTACGCAGGTCAGTTCATCTGGACAGGTACGGACTATATCGGTGAACCTACTCCATGGCACAACCAAAACCACACACCAGTTAAGAGTTCTTACTTTGGTATCGTAGATACAGCTGGTATTCCAAAGAATGACTACTACTTGTACCAAAGCCAATGGGTTTCTGCTGAGAAGAAACCAATGGTTCACTTGCTTCCTCACTGGAACTGGGAAAATCCTACCCTAAAAGAGAATGTAGCGGATGCAGATGGTAATATTCCAGTCCGTGCCTATTCTAATGCGGCAAGTGTAGAACTATTCTTGAATGGTAATACTCTAGGCAAGAAGACATTTACTAAAAAACAAACAAGTGATGGACGTACTTACCAAGAAGGTGCCAACGCTAATGAACTTTACCTTGAATGGAAGGTTGCTTTTGAAGCTGGTACTTTGGAAGCAGTAGCTCGTGACGAAGCTGGTAATATCGTTGCTCGTGATAAGATTGTGACTGCTGGAGAACCTGCAGGAGTTCGTTTGGTCAAAGAAGAACATGCTATCGCAGCTGATGGGAAAGACCTCACTTATATCTATTACGAAATTGTTGACAGTAAAGGTAACGTAGTTCCTACAGCCAATAATCTTGTTCGCTTCCAGTTGCATGGACAAGGTCAGATTGTCGGTGTGGATAACGGGGAACAAGCCAGCCGTGAACGTTACAAAGAACAAGCAGATGGTTCATGGATTCGCAAAGCCTTTAATGGTAAGGGTGTTGTGATTGTCAAATCAACTGAGCAAGCAGGTAAATTCACCTTGACTGCTCACTCTGATTTCTTGAAATCTGGTCAAACAACTATCTTCACAGGTAAGAAAGACCAAGAGGAAAAAACTGTTTTAGGTACAGAGGTTCCTAAAGTTCGTACAGTAATCGGTCAAGCAGCGAAAATGCCTTCAAAAGTAGGATTTATCTACAGTGATGGCAGTCGTGTAAAACTTCCAGTAGAATGGTCCGCAGTTGATGTCAACCAACCTGGTATTTTTACTGTTAAAGGTGTGGCTGACGGAAGAGATGTGGAAGCGCGTGTTGAAGTCTTGGCACTCCCAAGCAGAATTACCTGTAGTTAAGAGAATTGCACCAACTACAGATCTGAGTACGGTTGATCCATCTGTTAGCTATGTATTGTCAGATGGTACTCTAGGAAGCTATGACGTTGATAGGTGGGAAGTTGCAGCTGAAGATCAAGCTAAATTAACTATCCCAGGCTCTCGTATCCAAGCTAAAGGAATTTCAGGTGATGATGAAATCGCTGCTACATTCGTAGTTGCCGAAGGTCAAGCGGCTTCACCAGTAGTACCGACTGTAACTGTTGCAGACCAGCCTGTAGAAGGGCTCTCAACTGATCAACCGGTTCTATACCATAAACTTGCTTATGGAGCTACTTTGCCTGAAGTCAAAGCTTTAGCTGAAAATGCGCAAGTTACTGTTGTTCAAGCTAACGAAGCAAATGGTATGCGTGCTAGTATTTATGTTCAACCAAATGATGGTGGAGCACTTCAGACTTATGCTATCCAATTCTTACAAGAATCTCCTCAGATTGAACGTTTAAGCCTAGAAGTTGAAAATGCAGACGCCCTGAAAGAAGACCAAACAGTTGGTATCAAAGTCTTGGCTCATTATCAAGATGGAACTCAGGCCGTATTAAAAGCTGACAAGGTAACCTTCTCAACATCAGGTGAGGGAGACGTAGCTGTTCGTAAAGGTATGCTTGAATTGCATAAACCTGGTCAAGTAACTTTGAAAGCTCAATTTGAAGGAGCAGAGGGTCAGATTGACTTGAACATTCAGGCAAATACTGAAAATAAAGTTGTCCAGGCCATTCGTCCAGTAAGTGTCGTGACAGGATTGAACCAAGAACCAAGTCTACCTGATACAGTAACGGTAGAGTACGATAAAGGATTTCCAAAAGTTCACAAGGTAACTTGGCAAGCAGTTGCTAAGGAAGACCTTGCTAAATACCACAGCTTTGACGTTCTAGGTAAAGTGGAAGGAATTGAAAACAAAGCTCATGCTAAAGTTTCTGTAGAAGGTATCATTGCAGTCGAAGAAGTGACTACAACAACTCCAGTTTCAGAAGCTCCTCAATTACCAGAAAGTGTTCGTACTTACCACTCAAACGGCCAAGTATCTTCAGCTAAAGTGACTTGGGATGCTATTGACCCAAGCCAATATGCAACTGAAGGTAGCTTTACCGTTACAGGGCATGTCGAAGGTACTCAGTTACCAACGAAACTTCATGTGCGTGTTTCTGCTCAGACAGAAACTGGTGCTAACATTTCTGACCAGTGGACAGGTTCAGAGTTACCACTTGCCTTTGCATCAGACTCAAATCCAAGTGACTCAGTAGCCAATGTCAATGACAAACTTATCTCATTTAATGATCAACCGGCAAACCGCTGGACAAACTGGAACCGTACAAGTGAAGCATCAGTGGGAATCCTCTTTGGTGATTCTGGTATCCTGTCTAAACGTTCGGTTGACAATCTCAATGTTGCCTTCCACGAAGACCACGGTGTTGGTGCACCTAAGTCTTATGTCATCGAATACTATGTAGGAAAAGATGTTCCAACAGTTCCTAAGAACCCAAGCTTTGTAGCTAGTGAAGACCACGTCTTTAACGATGACAATAACTGGAAGCAAGTGACAAATCTTAAGCTCCAGATCAAGTGAGAGCTGGAGAAATGACTCACTTTAGCTTTGATAAAGTCAATACCTATGCGGTTCGTATTCGTATGGTTAGACCGGATGGTAAATGGGGTACTTCCATTACAGAAATTCAAATCTTCTCTAAACAAGTAGCTGCAGCTAAGAAGGCTCAAGCGCAAATTCAAGTAGATGGAAAAGATTTACCGAACTTTAACCCTGGCTTGACTGACTATTATCTAGAAGCTAAAGAAGACCAAGAACCAACTGTAACAGCAAGTGTATCAGATAATGGTATTGCTACAGTGATTCCAAGTGTTCGTGAAGGGGATCCAGTTCGAGTTGTCGTTAAGGCTGAAAACGGAGATATCCTAGGCGAATACCGTCTCCATTTCACAAAAGATAAGGAGTTACTCGCAAGTAAACCTGTTGTTGCTGTTAAGTCATCACGCTTGGTTGCTAAGGGGCATACACTTGAGTTACCTGCGAAAGTCCCTGTTTACTTCACAGGCAAAGATGGCTATGAAGTCAAAGACTTGGCTGTTGAATGGGATGAAGTTCCAGCTGAAAATCTAGCGAATGCAGGTGAATTTACAGTTCGTGGTCGCGTTTTAGGTACTGATTTAACTGCTGAAGTAGCAGTACGTGTGACTGATAAACTCGGTGAAAACCTATCAGACAACCCTGATTTCGATGACGACAGCAACCGTTCATTTGCTTCAGCAACAAATGATATTGATCCAAATTCTCATGACCGTGTGGACTATGTTAACGATGGTTCAGTTGATGAAACCCGTCGTTGGACTAACTGGTCTCCAACTCCATCTGATAATCCAGAAGTTTCAGTAGGGGTTATCTTTAGAGAAGCTGGTAAGATTGTTGAACGAACAGTCGCTGAAGGAAGCATTCGATTCTTCTCAGACGGTGGAACAGATGCACCTTCTAAACTAGTCTTAGAACGCTATGTGGGACCAGAATTTGATTCACCAGAATACTACTCTAACTACCAACCATATGATCCAGAACATCCATTTAACACTCCTTCTAACTGGGAGAAAGTTGAATACCGTGCGGATCAAGAAATTCAAGCGGGAACCGATATCCATGTTACCTTTGCTCCAGTCAAAGCTAAGGCGATGAGATGGCGCATGGAGAGAAAAGCAGATACCAAGGGTGTAGCTATTACAGAAATGTCCTTCATCGCTCCAAGTGAAGAACCTAAGGACAGTACAGCTGCAAAACTTCTTGTGGATGGTAAAGAGATTGCTGACTTCTCTGAAGATCGTGTGGATTACCAAGTGACCTACAGTGGAGATCGTCCTCAAGTAACAGTAGAAGCTGGCGAAAACGTAGCAGCAACTATTGTTGATAGTGGTGATGATAAACTTCCAGTCTTGATTCATCTTGTTTCAGAAAGTGGTAAACATATTAAGGAATACCGCATTCAATTGACTAAGGCAGATGCTGAAAGCGCTAAGACAGAACCAGCTGTACACGAAGTCCCAGAGTTCACAGGCGGTGTGAACGGAGAAGAAGCTGCAGTTCACGAAATTCCAGAATACACAGGCGGTGTGAACGGAGAAGAAGCTGCAGTTCACGAAATTCCAGAATACACAGGCGGTGTGAATGGAGTTGAACCAGCAGTTCACGAAATTCCAGAATACACTGGAGGCGTGAATGGAGTTGAACCAGCAGTATATGAAGTTCCAGAGTTCACAGGTGGCGTGAATGGAGTTGAAGCAGCAGTTCACGAAGTACCAGAACATACTTTAGGAGCGAATGTAGTCGAACCAGCAGTTCACGAAGTTCCAGAATACACTGGTGGTGTGAATGCAGTCGAAGCAGCGGTTAACGATGTGCCAGAGTACAAAGGTGGTGCCAATGCAGTCGAAGCAGCGGTGAACGAAGTTCCAGAATATACTGGTGGCGTGAACGCAGCCGAAGCAGCGGTCAATGAAGTACCGGAGTACAAAGGTGAGCAGTCAATTGTAGCACTTGCTATGTCACAAGACAAGACTTATCAGGCGCCTGCAAGTCGTCAACACATTCTCCCTGAAACAGGGTACTAAGGAAAAATGCAACCCTTGCAACAGCAGGTGTTGTGGGAGCGCTTCTTGGACTCTTTTGCAATGGGAAAGAAGAAAGACGAAGAATAAAAATAATCTGACAGTATTTAGATTATAGAGATTGGACAAGAAAACAATCTCAACTATAAAAAGTGGACAAACTAGTTTCAAGAAATAGAACTAGATTTTGTCCGCTTTTTTATGTTTCTTGGTAGCAAAAAATCCTTATCAAAGATGCTAAACTTGATAATTGAGTTTCCAAATAACAAAAAACAAATAAGAAAGCCCTTTGTGGCTTTTTTATTTTCATAAAAATGGTAAAATAGTAAGAGTAGAAATGGAGTTCTAGATATGAAACGAATTGATCAATTTGAAAATAAGAAAGTATTAGTCCTAGGTTTAGCTAAATCAGGTGAGTCTGCAGCTCGTCTCTTGGACAAGCTAGGAGCCATCGTAACGGTGAATGATGGCAAGCCTTTTGAGGAAAATCCAGCTGCTCAAAGTCTTTTAGAAGATGGAATCAAAGTAGTAACAGGGGGGCATCCCTTGGAATTGTTGGATGAAGATTTTGCTCTCATGGTGAAAAACCCTGGAATTCCTTATAGCAATCCAATGATTGAAAAAGCTCTAGAAAAAGGCATTCCAGTCTTGACAGAGGTTGAGTTGGCCTATTTGATTTCTGATGCACCAATCGTCGGTATTACTGGTTCAAATGGTAAGACAACGACCACAACCATGATTGGTGAAGTTCTGACTGCTGCAGGACAAAATGGACTCTTATCAGGTAACATCGGTTATCCTGCTAGTCAGGTTGCTCAAACTGCGACAGATAAGGACACCCTTGTCATGGAACTTTCTTCTTTCCAATTAATGGGAATCCAGGAATTCCATCCTGAAATTGCTGTTATCACCAACCTGATGCCAACACATATTGACTATCACGGTTCTTTTGAAGCCTATGTAGCAGCCAAGTGGAATATCCAAAGCAATATGACAGCAGCTGATTACCTAGTATTGAACTTCAACCAGGAATTAGCTAAAGAACTTGCGACAAAGACAAACGCGACTGTAGTACCATTCTCAACTCTTGAAAAGGTTGACGGAGCCTATCTTGAAGATGGTCTTCTCTACTTCCGTGGTGAAAAAGTCATGGCAGCTGATGAAATCGGTGTTCCAGGTAGCCACAATGTGGAAATGCTCTTGCAACCATTGCCGTTGCTAAACTGCGTGGCGTTGATAATGAAACTATCAAGGAAACCTTGTCAGCCTTTGGTGGTGTGAAGCACCGTCTCCAGTTTGTAGACCAAATCAATGGCGTTAAATTCTATAACGATAGTAAGTCAACCAATATTTTAGCAACTCAAAAAGCCTTGTCAGGATTTGATAATAGCAAGGTTATCTTGATTGCCGGTGGCTTGGACCGTGGCAATGAGTTTGACGAATTGGTTCCAGACATCACTGGTCTTAAGAAAATGGTCATCCTCGGTCAGTCTGCAGAGCGTGTCAAACGTGCAGCGGATAAAGCTGGTGTGGCTTATGTGGATGCAACAGATATTGCAGACGCAACTCGAAAGGCTTATGAAATTGCGGAAGAAGGAGATGTGGTTCTCCTCAGTCCTGCTAATGCGAGCTGGGATATGTATGCTAACTTTGAAGTACGTGGAGATCTTTTCATCGACACCGTAGCGGAGTTAAAGGGATAATATGAAAAAAATAGTATTTACTGGTGGGGGAACGGTTGGACACGTTACCCTCAACCTTTTGTTAATGCCTAAGTTCATCGAAGATGGCTGGGAAGTCCACTATATTGGTGATAAAAATGGGATTGAGCATCATGAAATTCTCAAGTCAGGTTTAGATGTTACCTTCCATTCGATTGCAACAGGGAAATTACGTCGATATTTCTCATGGCAAAATATGGTTGACGTCTTTAAGGTTGCTTTTGGAATTCTTCAATCGCTCTTTATCATGCTTCGAGTTCGTCCACAAGCCCTCTTTTCTAAGGGTGGATTTGTATCTGTTCCGCCTGTTATCGCAGCGCGAGTATGCAGAGTACCAGTCTTCATCCACGAGTCTGATCTCTCTATGGGATTGGCCAATAAAATTGCCTATAAGTTTGCGACTAAGATGTACTCTACTTTCGAGCAAACGTCTAGTCTCACTAAGGTAGAACATGTAGGAGCCGTGACTAAGGTTTCTGGACCAATTATGGAAGAGCCGGAAGAAATGGTGGATATCCGAATTTCTTTCAACGATAAGCTACCAACGCTCCTCTTTGTCGGAGGTTCTGCTGGTGCGCGTGTCTTTAACCAATTAGTTACAGACCACAAGGAAGAGTTGACTAGCCGCTATAATATCATCAATCTAACAGGTGATGCTAGATTAAACGAACTAAGTTCAAACCTCTATCGTGTCGACTACGTGACAGACCTCTATCAACCGCTCATGAATATGGCTGATGTAGTCATCACTCGTGGTGGTGCCAATACTATTTTTGAACTTCTTGCCATGGCTAAATTGCATGTCATTGTGCCATTAGGTCGTGAAGCTAGCCGTGGAGACCAGATTGAAAATGCAGCCTATTTTGTGAAGAAAGGCTATGCTGAGGAGTTGCAAGAGAGCGATTTGACTTTGTCAACTTTAGAAGAAAAAGTAAATCAACTCTTGACCAACAAAGAGATTTACCAAAACAAGATGAAGAATTCTCAGGAATTAAAATCTGTGGCAGATTTTTATGAGTTACTCAAAAAAGATTTATCATAAGGAAAATTGATGTCAAAGGATAAAAAGAATCAGCACACTCAAGGCAAGGAATTGTCAGAGTGGCAAAAACGAAATCAAGAATATCTTCAAAAAAAAGCTGAAGAAGAGGCGAAACGTGCCGAAGAAGAAGCACGTGAAAAAGAAGAACAAGTATCAGAGTCTTCTGAAAGCGCTCAAGAAGTGTCAGAATGGCAAAAACAACACCAGGAGTATTTGAGTAAAAGAACGGAAGAAAACTCTACGAGTTCTGAAGAAGTGGACGAAGAATCCGAAAAATCTGAAGAGAAGGATTCGGATACTAGCGATGAGACTTCAAATGAAGAGAAAGATTCGGAGGAAACTCCTCAAGAAGACTCTAAGAGTCAGGATCAAGTAGAGAAAGAAAAAGCTGACGAAAAGGTTAAGAAACAGAAAAAGGCAAAAGCCAAGAGTAAACCTCCAAAACCGGCTATTCCTTCTATACATATCTGGCGAGCAGTTACGATCCTCGTCCCTAGCTTTCTAATCTTATTCTTGTCTATTTATCTTCTAAGCCCTCTAGCTACAATGAAACATATTGAGGTTACAGGTACAGTACAGACAAGTGCAGACCAAGTCAAAGAAGCGTCTGGCATTCGTGATAGTGACTATACAATCAGCTTGCTCTTAAATAAAGATAAGCATGCGGAAATGGTCAAATCAAATCACTGGATTGAATCTGCTAAGATAACTTATCAATTTCCAGTTCACTTCACCATTGAAGTTAAAGAATTTGAGATTGTAGCCTACTCTGTTTCTGGAGATAGCCATTATCCAATCTTATCTAGTGGAAGTATTGAATCAACAGCTGTTAATGCTGATAGTTTACCTGAGAAATATATATCTGTTTTATTTAACGATGAGGACCAGATTAAAACCCTAATTTCTCAGCTAAATGAAGTTAGTCCAGAAATTAAGCAAGAGATTGAGAAGATTGAACTTGCACCAAGCAAGGTAACAAGTGACCTTCTAAAGATTACCATGTATGACACAAACGAGATTTTGGTGCCATTATCAGAACTAGGGAAGAAATTACCATACTATAGTAAGATAAAACCACAGTTGACAGTTCCTAGTGGTATTGACATGGAGGTCGGTATCTATAGCTATAGTCTAGTGGATAAGGCTCTGGATGACGAAAGAGTCAAAGCCAAAGAAGAGGAAAAGAAGAAGCAGGAAGAAGAGAAGAAAAAACAAGCTGAGCAAGGAAATCAAGATCAAACAACACAGACGACTCAAACAACACAGAGTCGCTAAGTTTCAGATGATTCGTTCAGTTACTTGTTTTTACTTGACAAGTACCGCTTTAAATAATAGAATAGTAAAAAACCTTTAAAGCAGTCCAGAGAGGCAGCTAAGGTTAGACGGTGAAAGGGTGGAGACTACCCATTTTTCGTGGAACCTTGCTGTTGGCAGGTTCCTTTTTTCATGCTCTCTAGCTTACAAAGGTAAAAGGAGAAAAGTATGCGCGAAGCTCGTCCGGTTATTGCTCTTGATTTTCCAAGTTTTGAGGCAGTCAAGCAATTTTTAGCTCTTTTTCCAGCAGGAGAGAGCCTCTATCTAAAGGTAGGTATGGAACTCTATTATGCTACAGGACCTGAGATTGTTTCTTATCTGAAAGGTTTGGGGCATAGTGTCTTTTTAGATTTAAAACTTCATGATATTCCCAACACAGTAAAGTCAGCCATGAAGGTCTTGTCTCATCTGGGTGTAGATATGACTAATGTTCATGCGGCAGGTGGTGTTGAGATGATGAGGGCTGCGCGTGAAGGACTTGGAAAAGAAGCCAAATTAATTGCTGTCACTCAGTTAACTTCAACCTCTGAGGAACAAATGAGAGACTTTCAAAATATTCAAACCAGTCTTCAAGAATCTGTTATTCACTATGCCAAAAAAACCGCTGAAGCGGGATTAGATGGTGTGGTTTGTTCAGCTCAAGAAGTAAAACTCATCAAAGAAGCTACCAGTCCAGACTTTATTTGCCTGACACCCGGCATTCGTCCATCAGGTGCTGCAGTAGGAGACCAAAAACGAGTCATGACACCAGCAGATGCTTATCATATTGGTAGTGACTATATCGTTGTCGGACGCCCAATCACTCAAGCCACTGATCCAGTAGCAGCTTATCATGCTATCAAGGATGAATGGACACAAGACTGGAAATAAGAATAAAGTATAAAATACAAAGGAGAATCCCATGACACTTGCTAAAGACATTGCTAGCCATCTATTGAAAATTCAAGCCGTTTACCTCAAACCAGAAGAGCCCTTCACTTGGGCATCAGGTATCAAGTCACCGATTTATACGGATAATCGTGTAACACTTGCCTACCCAGAGACACGTACCTTGATTGAGAATGGTTTTGTAGAAGCCATCAAGTCAGAATTTCAGAGGTAGAAGTGATTGCAGGAACAGCGACTGCGGGTATCCCACACGGTGCAATCATCGCTGACAAGATGAATCTACCATTTGCTTATATCCGCAGCAAACCAAAAGACCACGGAGCAGGAAACCAAATCGAAGGCCGTGTAGCTCAAGGACAAAAGATGGTTGTTGTGGAAGACCTCATTTCAACTGGTGGTTCGGTTCTTGAGGCCGTAGCAGCTGCGAAACGTGAAGGAGCGGATGTTCTTGGAGTTGTGGCTATCTTCAGCTATCAATTACCAAAAGCAGATAAGAACTTTGCAGATGCTGGTGTCAAACTAGTGACTCTTTCAAACTACAGTGAGCTCATTCACCTAGCCCAAGAAGAAGGTTACATCACACCAGAAGGACTTGACCTCCTAAAACGCTTCAAAGAAGACCAAGAAAATTGGCAAAATGCTTAAGGTATATAAAAATCAGGTAACCCTAAGGGTCACCTGATTTCTTTTTGTTATATTTATTAGATGTTAGTCAACTTTTCCACCTTCAACAACTAGGTCATCTGCTTTAGCAGCATCACCGTAAGTTGGGTGAAGTGTTTTTTCATAAGCCTTGTGGAAGAAGTTTTCTTTGCCTAATTTTTCGATTTCTTGGTTGATGTAGTCAAGTAGTTCTTGGTTACCCTTTTGGACTGCTGGTGCAATGGTATCTGGGTTACCTAGAGAAGAAATTCCTACCTCATATCCTTTATTTTCAAGTGCCCAAGCTAGAACTTCAGTATTGTCAGTAGAGAAGGCATCTCCACGTCCATCAAGAAGGGCTTGGTAGGCATCGCTATATTGGTCGTATTTTTGGAGTTTTACTTCTGGGTGATTTTTCTCAAAGTAAGTTTCAGCAGTAGTTCCTTTTGTAACAATCAAGGTTTTGCCTTCAAGTTCTTTAACGTCCTTGATGACTTTATCTTTTGGTGACACAACACCGAGAGAAACTTTCATGTAAGGAAGGGCAAAGTCAACTTGCTTCTTACGTTCGTCAGTAACTGTGAAGTTGGCAAGGGTGATATCAACCTTGTTAGAAATCAAGTATTCAGCACGGTTGGCAGCATCAACAGAAACGTATTTGACCTTTACACCAAGGTCTTGTGCTAATTGGTTACCTAGTTCGATATCATAACCTTGGTAAGAACCGTCGTTGTCAACATAACCAAATGGTTTTTTGTCTCCAAATACCGCGATTCGAAGTTCACCACTTTTCTTAATTTCATCAATAGTACGAGCTTTGGCAGTTGCCTTTGTAGATGAAGCATCAGAGCTTCCACCCGAACTACAAGCTGTGACGAAGATAAGCGCAAATGCTAGAGCAAAAACAGTTAGAATTGGTTTAAGTAGTTTCATAATAATCTCCTTTATTGATTATAGATATGAGCCAAACTGGCTAAAGTCAAAGACGTTTAAAAATTCTTGTGCTCGTTTGGTTTGTGGATTTGTGAAGAATTCTTGAGCAGTTCCTTCTTCAGCAATTTTTCCCTGGTCTAGAAAGATGATGCGATCCGCAATTGCTTGAGCAAACTGCATTTCATGGGTTACCAGTATCATGGTACGCCCTTCTTGTGCCAAGTCATTGATAAGCTCTAGGACCTCACGCACCATTTCTGGATCTAGTGAAGCAGTTACTTCGTCAAAGAGGATAATTTCTGGATGCATGAGAAGTGCACGGACGATGGCTACCCGTTGCTTTTGTCCACCAGATAATTGACGAGCGAAGCTATGTTTTTTGTCTAGAAGTCCGACACGTTCCAGTAGTTGCAGAGCTTCTTCAGTGACTTCTTTTTTGTCTCTTCCCTGAGCCTTGATAGGTCCTAGGATAAGGTTTTGAAGGACATCCAAGTGAGGAAAGAGTTCATAACTTTGAAAGACCATACCGATCTTTTGGCGAACCAGGTGAAAATCTTTTTTATTTTCAACGATGGACTGGCCATCTAGCAGGATATCTCCTCCTTGAATACTTTCTAAACCATTGAGGCAGCGAAGTAGCGTACTTTTACCACAACCAGATGGTCCTAGGATGACGACGACTTCCCCCTTTTTAATATCTAAAGAAAGTCCTTGGAGGATAGGATTGTCTCCGAAGGATTTTTTTAGTTCCTTGATTTCTAAAATAGTTTCAGACATTTAGTTCCTCCAATGTTTTTCTAGATGAGTAGATAGTTTGGAAATAGGGAAGCAAACTGCGAAATACAAGACTAGGATGGTTCCATAAATCCAAAATGAAGCTGTTGGGATAGTCAAACGATTGCTATCGATGATTTGTTGTCCAACCTTGGTAACTTCAACAACCCCAATCAAACAACCAAGGAAGTCGTTTTGATCATCCGAGTGACAAGATTGATGGCTTGCGGTAGAAGCCTTCTCAAAACTTGAGGGATAATGATATGGTAGTAGAGTTGCACTTTAGTTAAGCCAAGCGCTTGTCCGCTCTCAAACTGATGTTTTGGGAGAGAAGTAATAGCTCCACGAACCAAGTCACCCATCTCAGCTGTTCCCCAAAGAGTGAAAACGATAATAGCAGAAGTCTCACCAGAGATATTGATATTAAAGTTTCGAGCCAAGCCAAAGTAAACGATGAAGAGAAGCACCAGCTGGGGCATGATACGGATAAATTCTAGATATAAGCGTGTCAAGAAGCGAATCACTCTAGAATGAGAAGTCATGATAATTCCCATCACCGTTCCGAAAATCATGGATAAGAGGACAGACAGGATGGATATCCCAATCGTGACTCCCAACCCTTGTAAGATTCTCAGGAGATTATTTCCCTGAAAGAGTACTTGCATTCCCGAATCCTGCATGACGGAGCCTCCTTTCTATCCAACTAAAGACTAGTGAAATAGGTAGAAGCATGATAAGGTAAGCAACCACCAACATGGCTAGTGCGATATCTGTCTCATAGTAGAGTCCTATCAAATCCTTAGCAACATACATAAGGTCAGCAAGGGCAACTGCTGAGAAGACAGATGTTTCCTTGATCAGGAAAATAACATTGGCACTAAAGGATGGTAGAGCAACCGCTGTCGCTTGTGGCAGAACTACGTAGCGAAAAACCTGAAATGGAGTAAGCCCAATGGCTAAACCAATTTCATGCTGGGTTTGACTGACTGCTTCTAGCCCGCTTCGGAAGGATTCTGCCATGTAGGAACCACCTAAAAAGATGAGCCCGACTGTTGCACAGACTTCTGAAGAAAGAACAATCCCTATTCGAGGTAGACCGAAGTAGAGAAAGAAAAGTTGTATCAAAAGGGGTGTATTTCGTGAAAGTTCGATATAGGCTGTTGCCAACTGGGAGAAAACAGGAACGCGATAATGTCGGATAACGCTAACAAGTAGCCCAACCAGAAAAGAACCTAAAATTCCCCAGACTGCAATATGCAAGGTCAGAAATAAAGCCTTTTGATAGAGTGGTAGATATTGTTCAACAATGGACCAATCCAAAAGTAGAACCTCCTATCTAGGAAAATAATACAGTTATTGTAGCATTAAAATAGAGCTTTGAATAATATGTATTTTTTATCACAATGATAGACAAAATCTATTGGAAAGGGAAATTTTAAAATTTTTAGGAAATTTAGTTGACAAATGTAGATTTTGAGAGTATACTGATAATTGTAATTGACAAATGTAGATTTTGGAGGTGTGCTGATGCAGATTTCGGATGCAGAATGGCAGGTCATGAAGATTATTTGGATGCAGGGAGAACAGACTAGTACTGATCTCATAAAAGTATTAGAGAAAAGGTTCAGTTGGTCCAAATCCACGATCCAGACACTCTTGGCTCGTTTGGTGGAGAAGGAATGTTTGACTCGGGAAAAACAGGGCAAGTCCTTTATCTATTCAGCCCTGTTGACACAGGAAGATAGCAAGAAGTTACTTGTCCAGGATATCAAAGACAAGGTTTGTTCCCGCAGGATCAAGCAGTTACTTGCTGATTTGATCAAAGAATGTGACTTTACCCTAGCTGACTTGGAAGGCTTGGAAGAAGTGATTTCAAAGAAAAAAGCAAGTGCTGTGGCAGAAGTAAGATGTAATTGTATGTAAAGGAGACGCTATGTTAAATCTATTTGTATCTATTGTTATTCTAGGAATGATTGCTTTTATCCTCTTTTGGTTTTTCAAAAAACCGCAAGAAGATGCTAAGAGAGCCCAACAAAAGAATGGCTATCAAGAAATTCGAGTGGAAGTCATGGGGGGATACACTCCAGGAACTATTATCCTCAAAAAATCGCAACCTGCTCGCATTATTTTTGATCGAAAAGATCCTTCACCTTGCTTGGACCAAATCGTTTTTCCAGACTTTGGAGTGCATGCAGATCTACCTATGGGAGACCAATATGTGGTTGAAATCACTCCTGAAGAAGCAGGTGAGTATGGTTTCTCTTGTGGCATGAATATGATGCACGGTAAGATGATTGTAGAATAGGAGAATGATATGACAGAAATTGTAAAAGCAAGCCTTGAAAATGGCGTTCAAAAAATCCGTATCACGGCAGACAAAGGCTACCATCCAGCCCACATTCAACTGCAAAAAGGGATTCCTGCTGAGATTACCTTTCATCGTGTGACACCTTCAAACTGTTATAAAGAGATTCTCTTCGAAGAAGAAGGGATTCTAGAACCAATCGCTCAAGACGAGGAAAAAGTCATTCGCTTTACTCCTCAATACTTGGGGGAGCATGAATTTTCATGCGGCATGAAGATGCAAAAGGGGACCTACACCGTTGTTGAAAAAACTAAAAAGTCTCTCAGTCTTTTTCAGCGTTTTTGGATTACTAGTATCTTTACTGTGCCTCTTGTGATTCTCATGATTGGGATGTCTACAGGAGGAATTAGTCACCAAGTCATGCGTTGGGGCACCTTTTTAGCCACAACACCCATTATGCTGGTAGCTGGAGTTCCATATATCAGAAGCGCCTGGGCTAGTTTTAAAAAGCACAATTCCAACATGGATACCTTGGTTGCTCTGGGAACCCTAGTGGCCTATTTCTATAGCTTAGTTGCCCTCTTCACTGGTCTGCCCGTTTACTTTGAAAGTGCTGCATTTATCCTCTTCTTCATTCTTTTGGGAGCAGTTTTTGAGGAAAAAATGCGAAAAAATACTTCGCAGGCAGTCGAAAAATTATTAGACCTACAAGCAAAAACAGCAGAGGTTTTGCGTGATGATGTTTATGTTCAAATCCCTCTAGAACAAGTCAAAGTTGGGGATCTCATTCGCGTTCGACCAGGTGAAAAAATTGCCGTTGATGGTACTGTGTTAGAAGGTGAAACGAGTATTGATGAATCAATGGTGACTGGGGAAAGTATTCCAGTCGATAAATCAGTTGGAGATGCTGTCATTGGTTCAACCATCAATAATAGTGGTACGATTATTTTTAGAGCTGAAAAAGTAGGTTCTGAAACCATGTTGGCTCAGATTGTGGACTTTGTGAAAAAAGCGCAAACGAGTCGTGCTCCTATTCAAGATTTGACAGACAAGATTTCTGGGATTTTTGTACCAGCAGTTGTCATTTTAGGACTTCTTACTTTTTGGATCTGGTTTGTTTTCTTAGGAGAAAGCTTGTGACGTCGCTCCTCTATGGAGTAGCAGTTTTGATAATTGCCTGTCCTTGTGCACTAGGACTCGCGACACCGACAGCACTCATGGTTGGAACAGGACGAAGTGCCAAGATGGGGATTCTTCTCAAAAATGGTACAGTTTTACAGGAAATCCAAAAAGTCCAAACAGTTGTTTTTGATAAGACAGGAACCTTGACCGAAGGGAAGCCAGTGGTAACAGATGTTGTCGGAGATGAAGGAGAAGTGCTAAGTTTGGCTGCTTCACTGGAAGATGTATCTCAACACCCGCTAGCTCAAGCAGTTGTAAATCGTGCATCTGAACTAGGAATTAGCCTTTACCCTGTTGAAAACTTCCAAGCCTTACATGGAAAAGGTGTGACTGGGGATATTAATGGTAAACAAGTCTTGCTGGGGAATGCCAAACTCTTAGATGATCTTGCTATTCCACATGATTATCAAGAACGATTTGATTTGCTTGAGAAAGAAGCAAAAACAGTTGTCTTCTTATCCGTTGATGGTGAGTTAAAAGGCTTACTTGCCTTGCAAGATGTCCCTAAGGAAAATGCTCGAGAAGCCATTGCTAAATTGAAAAAACGTGGTCTTAGAACGGTCATGCTTACTGGAGATAATGCTGGAGTAGCCCATGCGATTGCAGAGCAAATTGGAATCGAAGAAGTAATCGCAAATGTCTTGCCAGAGGAAAAGGCACATGAAATTCACAAGCTTCAAAAGAATGGCAAATTGGCCTTTGTTGGAGATGGTATCAATGATGCGCCGGCCCTCAGTGTAGCGGATGTCGGAATTGCCATGGGATCTGGTACAGATATTGCCATTGAATCAGCAGATCTTGTCCTTACAACCAACAATTTACTAGGATTGGCACGTGCTTTTGATATGAGTAAGAAGACCTTTAATCGTATCCTACTCAATCTTTTCTGGGCTTCTATCTATAACCTCATTGGTATTCCGATTGCAGCAGGAGTCTTTTCAAGTCTTGGTTTGGTGCTCAATCCAGAACTTGCAGGATTGGCCATGGCCTTTAGTTCAGTCTCTGTTTTAATCAGCTCTCTTATGCTTAATTTTACTAAAGTCGATTAATACTCTTCGAAAATCAAATTCAAACCACGTCAGCTTCACCTTGCCGTACTCAAGTACAGCCTGCGGCTTGCTTCCTAGTTTGCTCTTTGATTTTCATTGAGTATAAAAAGGCGGTTTTAACCGCTTTTTTGCTATTCTAAAACAGATTTTCGAAACGTTTTCAAACTGTACTGTAATAGAGAATGAAGTTTTCTGAGCACATTCTTATGAATCTGAAATCAAATGTGATAAATTAGGATTGTAAATTTACTGAATCGTTTTCAAAAAACATATAAAAGCGCTTTTATCTTTTATCAAATTAACTTTAAGGAGAGTTATCATTATGACTCAAGGGAAAATTACTGCATCTGCAGCAATGCTTAACGTATTGAAAACATGGGGCGTAGACACAATCTACGGTATCCCATCAGGAACACTTAGCTCACTTATGGACGCTTTGGCTGAAGACAAAGATATCCGTTTCTTGCAAGTTCGCCACGAAGAAACAGGTGCTCTTGCAGCGGTTATGCAGGCTAAATTTGGCGGATCTATTGGTGTTGCAGTTGGTTCAGGTGGTCCAGGTGCGACTCACTTGATTAACGGTGTTTACGATGCAGCTATGGATAACACTCCATTCCTTGCTATCCTTGGATCACGTCCAGTTAACGAATTGAACATGGATGCCTTCCAAGAATTGAACCAAAACCCAATGTACAACGGTATCGCTGTTTACAACAAACGTGTAGCTTACGCAGAGCAATTACCAAAAGTTATTGACGAAGCGTGCCGTGCTGCAGTTTCTAAAAAAGGTCCAGCCGTTGTTGAAATTCCAGTAAACTTTGGTTTCCAAGAAATTGACGAAAACTCATACTACGGATCAGGTTCATATGATCGCTCATTCATCGCTCCAGCTTTGAACGAAGTTGAAATCGACAAAGCTGTTGAAATCTTGAACAATGCTGAACGTCCAGTGATCTACGCTGGTTACGGTGGTGTTAAAGCTGGTGATGTGATCACTGAATTGTCTCGTAAAATTAAAGCACCAATCATTACGACTGGTAAAAACTTTGAAGCTTTCGAATGGAACTATGAAGGTTTGACAGGTTCTGCTTACCGTGTTGGTTGGAAACCAGCCAACGAAGTGGTCTTTGAAGCAGACACAGTTCTTTTCCTTGGTTCAAACTTCCCATTTGCTGAAGTTTACGAAGCATTCAAAAACACTGAAAAATTCATCCAAGTGGATATCGACCCTTACAAACTTGGTAAACGTCATGCCCTTGATGCTTCAATCCTTGGGGATGCAGGTCAAGCAGCTAAAGCAATTCTTGATAAAGTAAACCAAGTTGAATCTACTCCATGGTGGCGTGCAAACGTGAAGAACAACCAAACTGGCGTGATTACATGAACAAACTCGAAGGTAAAACTGAGGGTGCGCTTCAATTGTACCAAGTTTATAATGCAATCAACAAATATGCTGATCAAGACGCTATTTACTCAATCGACGTAGGTGACACTACTCAAACATCTACTCGTCACCTTCACATGACACCTAAGAACATGTGGCGTACATCTCCACTCTTTGCGACAATGGGTATTGCCCTTCCTGGTGGTATCGCTGCTAAGAAAGACAATCCAGATCGCCAAGTATGGAACATCATGGGTGACGGTGCATTCAACATGTGCTACCCAGACGTTATCACAAACGTTCAATACGACCTTCCAGTTATCAACGTTGTCTTCTCAAATGGTAAATATGCCTTCATCAAGGACAAATACGAAGACACAAACAAACACTTGTTTGGTTGTGACTTCCCTAATGCTGACTATGCGAAAATCGCTGAAGCTCAAGGAGCTGTTGGATTTACAGTTGACCGTATCGAAGACATCGATGCAGTCGTTGCAGAAGCTGTTAAATTGAACAAAGAAGGTAAAACTGTTGTTATCGATGCTCACATCACTCCACATCGTCCACTTCCAGTAGAAGTACTTGAGTTGGATCCAAAACAACACTCAGAAGAAGCTATTAAAGCCTTCAAGGAAAAATACGAAGCAGAAGAACTCGTACCATTCCGCCTCTTCTTGGAAGAAGAAGGGTTGCAATCACGCGCAATTAAATAATTCCTCTCGTCGAAAATCAAATGTAAAATTTGCCTGCGGTTAGATTTTTATTCTTTGATTTTCATAGAGAGAAACTTGAAAAGATCGGAGCAATCCGGTCTTTTTGTGGAGGACAGTAAATGAATTTAAATCAATTAGATATTATCGTGTCAGATGTTCCCCAAGTCTGTGCTGAATTAGAGTGTATCTTGGATAAAAAGGCGGACTATGTTGATAACAGTTTTGCTCAGTTCACGATTGGCAGTCACTGTCTCATGTTGTCCCAAAATCATTTGATTCCTTTGGAACAATTTTTCAGTCAGGAATCATTCTACACATTGAGGTTGAGGATGTCGACCAGAACCAAAAGCGGTTAAAAGAGATTGGTGTCGAGATTTTACACGGTCCTTGTGAAACGGATTGGGGAACAGAATCCCTGTTAGTTGAAAGGCCCATGCTGGTCTAGTCATTGATTTTTATAGAATGAAATAGGACGCTTAGTCATTTGAAGTTAACCTTAATGATTCTTAAAACAGAATATGAGAATATGAAACTATTGAAAAGATCGGAGCAATCCGGTCTTTTTCTTTTATATCTTTTCTGTTAAAATAGATTTGCATCATGATATTTTAAGGAGAAAAAGATGCCAACAACTTTCTTTCTATTATTTGGCTTAATGTCGTTAGGCTTTGCTGCCTTCACCTATTTCATGTTCGACATTTTTATCTTTAGTAATTACAGAAATGCCAAGAGATGCACCGAAAGAACGGAAGGAGTTATTATCCGATATTCCTATGCTCTTTATAACGGGATTAGCCTCCCAGTGGTTGAGTACACTGTCGACGGGAACCAATACAAGGTCTCGGACCAAAATTTCTATATGCGATTTCAAATACAATCAGTACTCCCTTAGGTTCGATCGTATCTGATGTCAAAATGGATAATTTTGAAGATGGGGAAATTCCTCAGGTTTTAAGATACAAAATTTATAGGAACAGTTTCATCTCTTTAACAAAATCACCTTTAATGGAACGATTTCCAATTGGGGGAAAGGTAACTGTTTATTATGATCCTAAAAAACCAAAACATTCCTATGTAGAAAGACCTTTAAAACCAGGTCGTTATGCATGGTTGACTAAATGTTTAGCTTATTTCCTTGTTTTTCTGATGGTTGCTCTAGCTTTCTTTATCGTGTTCATTCTTCCAAATCTTGTGAACTAATAGTTTCTGGTAGATATTTTAAAAGTATGAAATCCATATCGTTACTATTTTTATAAAATCTTCTCCCTACTTTATAAGATATGAAAAAGAGTTCAACTCAGAACTCTTTTTTTGCTATAATGAAGGGAGAAAAATCAGACAGGAGATCAAGATGTCAGAACCATTATTTTTAAATTCTGTAATGCAAGAAAAAATCTGGGGTGGGACTAAACTACGTGATGAGTTTGGTTACGACATTCCGAGTGAAAAAATCGGAGAATATTGGGCAATCTCAGCTCACCCAAATGGAGTGTCTAAGGTAGCCAATGGTCGCTTTGAGGGAATCGATCTAGCTACTTTGTATGCGGAACACCGTGAATTGTTTGGCAATCGTCCGGAACCAGTATTTCCACTCTTGACTAAAATCCTTGATGCCAATGACTGGCTCAGTGTTCAAGTTCACCCAGATGATGCTTATGGACTAGAGCATGAAGGCGAACTTGGAAAGACAGAGTGCTGGTATATCATCGCTGCAGATGAAGGTTCAGAGATTATTTACGGTCACAATGCTAAGTCAAAAGAAGAACTCCGCCAGCAAATTGAAGATAAAAACTGGGATGCCTTGCTTAACAAAAAGTTCCTGTTAAGGCTGGAGATTTCTTTCTATGTACCAAGTGGAACTATGCATGCTATCGGTGCAGGTATCTTGATCCTTGAAACGCAACAGTCTAGTGATACAACCTACCGTGTCTATGACTTTGACCGTAAGGATGATAATGGCAACTTGCGTGAGCTTCACCTTGAAAAATCCATCGATGTTTTTGAAATATTGGTGAGCCTGCTAACAGCCGACCTGTGACTGTCAAAGCAGATGATCTACGTTCAACTCTTCTTGTCTCTAATGATTTCTTCTGCAGTTTACAAGTGGGAAATCACAGGAAAAAGTTGACTTTTGAGAAAGACAGCTGACTACAGCTTGTTGAGTGTCTTGGCTGGTCAAGGGAAACTGACTGTAGACGGTAAGGAATATCCTATCCAAAAAGGTAGCCATTTTATCTTGCCAAGTGATGTTGAAGCTTGGACTTTGGAAGGATCAGATTTAGAATTGATTGTAAGCCATCCATAAAAAGAAAAGACTTGAGATTGATTCTCAAGTCCTTTTTTGTATTTACATAAATTGGGCGATAAAGACCACGATGATGATAATTGGAATGATGAAACGAAGAAGGAAAAGCCAGGCTTGGAAAAGTCCTTGTTTCCAAGGTGTTTCATCAAGATGAAGTTCCTCCATGGCTAGTGCTTTCTTGAAAATATATCCTGTAAAGAGGGACAAGCAGAGAGCACCGAAAGGCATGAGGAGGTTGGAAACCAAGAAATCCATGGCATCAAAGAAAGTTTTCCCAAAGATTTGAACATCGGCCATGACACTGTAGGAAAGGGCTGAAGGGATACCAAAGATAAAAGTCAATACCCCTAAAATCATACTCCACTTAGCACGTTTACGATTATCCTGATTGGTGATGTTACCAACGTTGATCTCAAGCATGACGACTGAAGAGGTTATCGTCGCAAAGAGGAAAAGAAAGAGAAAGAGAATATAGAAAATCGTACCAAACGGCATATTGTCAAAGAGTTGTGGCAAGACAATAAAGAGAAGACTCGGTCCACCTTCTGATTGGATGTTAAATGCTGACATAGCAGGGAAAATCGCAAGTCCAGCCATGATGGACACCGAAATGTTCAAGGATACGATGGAAATTCCTGATTGGACCAGATTGGTCTTCTTGTCCAGGTAGGAAGCGTAGGTCAGCATGGCTGTAACACCGAGGGATAGGGCAAAGAAAGATTGACCCAGTGCATAGAGGAGTCCAGCACTTGTTAGTTTTGAAAAGTCCGGTTTGAGGAAGTAAACCACACCTTCCATGGCATTAGGTAAGCTGAGAGAACGTCCTATGATAATGACAAAGATGATAAAAAGTAGGGGCATCATAACCTTAGATGCTCTTTCAATTCCTTTTTGAACGCCGTGTGATACGATGAAAATGTTCAAGAAGATAAAGGCTGCTTGGGCTCCTAAAGCAATAACTGGATTAGAAATGATGGAAGAGAATTGCTGGGCATAATCTCCATTTCCGATTAGGTGGAATAATCTTCCAATCTCGATACCAAGGTATACCAGAATCCAACCCCCAATGACACTATAAAATGAAAGAAGGATGAAAAGAGCAAAGGCACCAATCCAACCAATAAAGTTGTATTTTTGATTGTTTCCAAGCTTGCCAAAGGTTTTGATTGCTGACACGCCAGCGCTTCGACCAAGGGCAAACTCAGCCAGTAGAAGAGGGAAACCAATTAAAATTGTCGAGATAAGAAAGACCAGTAAGAATCCTCCCCCACCATTGGCAGCGGTCATATAAGGGAACTTCCAAACAGCTCCAAGACCAATAGCAGAACCAGCAGATGCAAGGATGAAGCCCAGTTTTGATCCCCATTGCGATTTTTCAGACATCGTTAAAACTCCAATCTATTTTTAAAATAAGAAAAGGCTACTTGAGTTGTCAAATAGCCCTCTCTCAATTGCTCTCTAAGAGCCTTTTATTTAATTGATAGACTTGATTATCCTATCATGTTTTCTGAAGCCTGTCAAGAAAGCGATTTTCATGTTTTCATAAAAAATATGATAAAATACTTGACTCTACCCTAAGGTAAGGGGATATACTATTCATGTGAGGAGGAAATCATGTACCATATCAAAGAAGCTGCGCAACTTTCAGGTGTCTCCGTCAAGACCCTCTACCATTATGATAAGATAGGACTCTTAGTTCCGTTAAAGTCAGAAAATGGCTATCGAATTTACAGTCAAGAGGATTTAGAACGACTTCAGGTTATCCTCTATTACAAGTATCTAGGCTTTTCTTTAGAAAAAATAGCAGAGCTATTGAAGGAAGATACGACAGATATATTGTCACATTTAACTAGACAGTTGGATTATTTAACCCAGGAGAGGCAACATCTGGATACCTTAATTTCAACCTTACAAAAAACCATTCAAGAACAAAAAGGAGAAATAAAAATGACCATTCAAGAAAAATTCACTGGATTTAGCTACCAAGACAATCGAAAATACCACCAAGAGGCGGTAGACAAGTATGGCCAAGAAGTCATGGACCAGGCTCTCGAGCGTCAAAAAGGACGAGAGGATGAAGCTACAACAGCCTTTAATCAAATCTTTCAAGCCTTGGCTCAAAATCTCAAAGATGGTCTACCTGCAACAGCACCTGAAAACCAAAAGAAAGCAGCCAAGCTCTTACAAGCTATTCGTACTTATGGATTTGACTGCTCTATGGAAATCTTCGGTCATATCGGAAAAGGCTATGTCTATAATCCAGAGTTCAAGGAAAATATTGATAAATTTGGACCTGGAACAGCCCAGTACACATCAGATGTGATTGCCCACTATGTTAGAACTCAGACAAAATAAAAATCGGCGGAGTAATCTCTGCCGATTATTTGCTATTTGAAATCATAAAGCCAGTCGTCACCGTCTTTATAGTAAAGAACTCACTGAGATCCTCTTCCAAAAAAACACGAAGCATATCAGACATATCCTCAGTAGCTAATTTAAGATGAGATAGATTTTTAAAATCCTCCCACCAGACTTTTCCTTCGTCTGAAGAATGGAGCTGACCAGTAAAGTGTTCGGTCTTGTAAAAAAGGACAACATAGCGATAATCTGCATCGTCGCACCAGTCCTTGATGCCACAGAGTTGGAGTTTAGAAATGGTTAGACCCGTTTCTTCTCTCACTTCACGAATGACAGCATCGACAAAGGATTCGCCACGTTCAACATGTCCGCCAGGAAAAGTAATGCCAGGCCAGTCAGGACTAACTCGATCTTGAAGCAGAACCTTGTCCCCATTTTTAATCATGCACATGTTGACAAATTCGACTGATTCTCTTCTGCTCATATTATTTTTCCTATTTTGTTAGTAATTTTTCTACCACGTTTAACTTTCGCATGGTCAGATCAACGCCGAACAGCTTTTCAAGATAGTTGGTATTAAGTTTTTTTCGTTTTGCAGTTCTAGGGAGATAGAGGTAAAGACAATGGTTGCCGATACAAATTTCTTCTTCACCATAGTCACTATCCAATTTTTCTAATGGTAGACTTTGGATATCATTTTGAAAAAGGATCACATGTATTCGGTCAAAAAGATAGTGTTTTCCAAATGGGTTTTCTTGGACAATTTTTGCAAAATCATTTTTGTTCTTGATTACCATTTTTAAATCAGCACCAATTTTTTCCTTTATTAGAGTGTGAACCTGTTCTCGTATTTCTTCCAGAGATAAGTCACTTTCAAGAATGATATTCCCACTTTGAATATAGGTTCGAACGTGTTGAAAATCAGCCTCTATCAAGATATCTACTAGATAAGACATTTTAGGGATAGCATTTTTTCCATTAGGAGTAACTCCCCTTAGTAAGATAATATGTTCCAAAGTAGTTCCTTTCTTATCTAACATCCTTAGATACTAAATTATTTATAGATTAAGTTTGAGCCTGCCACCCATCCGGTGCAGAGGGCAGAAGTGATGTTAAAGCCACCTGTGTGGGCATTGATATCCAGTACCTCACCTGCAAAGTGGAGGCCAGGTACCAGCTTACTTTCCAGCGTTTTAGGATTGATTTCCTTGAGACTAACGCCACCTTTGGTCACAAAGGATTTAGCCAAGGACATTTTTCCTGTCACAGGGATTTTGAGTGCCTTGATAGACTGGACAAGTTGGTCCCGTTCTTTTTCAGTTAGCTGTTTAACTTTTTCAGGGTATCCTTGGACAAAGAATTCTGCTAAGCGTTCTGGCAACAAAGATTTCAAGGTATTTTTTAAGGATTTTTCACGGTTATCTTCTAGAAAATTTATTAAGTCGTCTTCAGAAAGTTGTGGCAAGACATCTAAAGACAGGATTTCGCCACCCTTGACAAAGCTAGACATACGCAAAGCCGCAGGACCAGATAAACCAAAGTGGGTAAAGAGCAGATCATGAGTAATGACGTGCTTGCCATAACTGAGAGTCACATCGTCTAGCGAAATTCCTTGCAAGGCCTTATGAGGAAAATCTGTCAATAAGGGACTTTCAGCAGCCTCAAGTTCGGTAATGGTGTGTTTGAAATGACGGGCAATCTCGTGGCCAAAACCAGTTGAACCAGTAGAAGGATAGGATTTGCCACCAGTTGTGACGATGAGTTTATCACAAGTAAAGGTCTGGTCTGCGGACTTAAGGACAAACTGGTCGTCTATCTTTTTAACAGAAACAATCTCTGTTTGAGTAGCAATTTGCCCGCCTAGTTCCGTAATTTTCTTCTCCAGAGCCTCGATTATGGTTCGCGATTTATCGCTGGCTGGGAAGACACGTCCGTGGTCTTCAACCTTGAGTTTAACACCATTTTCCGTGAGAAAATTAATGATATCATGGTTATCAAACTGTGAGAAGACACTGTATAGAAATCGCCCATTTCCAGGGATGCCAGCGAGTAGATCGTCTAGAGTTCCGTTGTTAGTCACGTTACAGCGACCACCGCCAGTTCCAGCTAATTTTTTCCCAAGTTTTCGATTTTTTTCGATGAGTAGAGTTTTCTGACCATAAAAACTACTGGAAATCGTAGCCATCATGCCAGCAGGTCCACCACCGATGACAATAGTATCAAAATGTTTCATAGCTCTATTGTACCATAAAAAACAAGAGATGCTTGGCATCTCTTGTTGCTTATAATCTTAGTTAATTTCATATCCCATCAACAAACCGCCATCTTCCGCATAGAAACTGCAGAGTCCAGAAGTTGGGATGATTCTAATGTCAGCTTGTGGGTATTTTTCTCGTAGGAGCTCTGAGAGCTGTTGGCAGAATTTTTCATTGCTGCGGTGAGCCATGACGATACGCCCACCAGCATAGCCAGCTTTGATCAACTCTTCATAGGCAGCTTGAAGAGATTTTTTAGCACCACGAGCCTTTTGGAGAAGTTCCAAGGTTCCGGTTTCGCTTGCTTCCCCAACCATACGAATATTGAGGAGCCCGACAACTGTACCAATAAGCTTACTCAATCGACCGTTTTTAACCAGGTTATCCACTTTAGCAAGAACGAACAACAACTTCGTTTTTTCTTGGTAAGTAGTAATCACTTCAACGACTTCTTCAAAAGAAAGTCCTTGGTTGATCAAGTCATTGATCTTTTCGACGATTAGGTCAACTTCCCCACCAGCTGATAAGCTATCGATGACATGAACCTGAGTATCGGGGTGTTCTTCGAGATAGATATTCTTAGCTAATTGAGCACTATTGTGGCTACCAGAGAGAGTTCCAGTGATAGTCACTACAAAAATATGTTTGGCACCTTCGAATGCTCGTAAGTAATCATCAGGACTAGGGCAGGCTGATTTTGAAGCTTCAGAAGTCGCATACATAGTTTCCATCATCTTATCGATATCCAGATTGGCATCATCGACAAAGACTTGGTCTGCTACCTGAATCTTTAAGGGAACACTGACAAATTCAGTATCAAAAGCGGGGGTTGCCAGTTGACGATAATCACAACCAGAGTCAGCTACAATCTTCCAAGTCATAGAAATTCTCCATCTTTATCACTTATACATTGACAAAGGTTCTGTCTTTTTTTACAATTATATCATGAAAGCCCTTGAAACAAAAGTAGTACCTCTCTGTTGTCACAAGTAGAAAGAAATTGTTATGTCTGAACGTAAAATATCTGAAAAATCGCTTGAAAACCTTAGAAAATCAAATCAAGAATCTAATTTGCTAACCAGAGAAGCGATTGAAACAGCTCTTTTGCAACTCTTGGAGAAAAAAGAGTTGGCTAAGATTAGCATTTCTGAGTTAGTCAAGCGTGCTGGCGTTTCTCGTGCAGCTTTTTATCGAAACTATGATTCAAAAGAAGAGATTTTAGAAAGTGTCTTTAAACGTAGCGTCCATAATATCATGGAGCAATTGAGTCATTACGATGTTAAAACAGACCTTTATCTCGTATGGGTTCACCTCTTTAGAGAAGCTAAGAAAGAAGCCAAGGTTATCCAGCTTGCCCTAGACTATCACTTAGAAAAAATCTTTGTGCAAGCCATGCAAGAATTTTTAGAGAAATACTACGGGAAATCAAAAGGTGTCAGCTCTTACCTACATTCATTTTGGAGTTCTGCCATCGTATCGGTCTTGCTTAAATGGATCAAGGATGGGATGAAGGTTCCTGCTGAAAAAATCGCAGATCTACGCCTGCCATTTTTCAAAAAATAAAACATGAGGAGAAATGCTATGACAGAAAAAAGACTAGCTTGGGATGAGTATTTGCTGCTCAAGCTCTATTGATTGCCAATCGTTCAACTTGTAAACGTGCCAAGGTAGGAGCGGTTTTAGTCAAGGATAACAAGGTTATTTCAACAGGCTATAATGGTTCTGTATCAGGAACAGAGCATTGTATAGATCATGACTGTCTGGTGATTGAAGGCCACTGTGTCCGCACTCTTCATGCAGAAGTGAATGCTATACTGCAAGGAGCCGAACGTGGAGTTCCTAAAGGATTTACAGCCTATGTTACGCATTTTCCATGCCTCAACTGTACAAAACAACTGCTTCAGGTAGGTTGTGAGCGTGTAGTTTATATCAATCAATACCGTATGGATGACTATGCCCAACACCTTTATCAAGAAAAGGGAACAGAATTAGCTCACCTACCACTTGAAACAGTGCAGGCAGCTCTCCAAGAGGCTCACCTAATCTAGAAATTATAAAAAAAATAAATGGTTTAGAAAGCTTTTTAAACCATTTTTTGATATAATAAGAAGAATAAATTGAAAGAAGGAATTCTGAAAATGGGAAAACTTGAAGTTATTAATCATCCACTGATTCAACACAAATTATCAATCTTGCGTCGCACTGACACTTCTACAAAAGCTTTTCGTGAGTTAGTTGACGAGATCGCAATGTTGATGGGATATGAAGTACTTCGTGATCTTCCACTTGAAGACGTTGAAATCGAAACACCGATCACAAAAGACAGTTCAAAAAAACAGTTGGCTGGTAAAAAAATTGGCGATTGTCCCAATCTTGCGTGCAGGTATTGGGATGGTTGATGGACTATTAAGCTTGGTTCCAGCAGCAAAAGTTGGGCACATCGGTATGTACCGTGATGAAGAAACCCTTCAACCAGTGGAATACTTGGTAAAATTACCTGAAGATATCGACCAACGTCAAATCTTTGTGGTTGACCCTATGCTTGCAACTGGTGGGTCAGCAATCTTGGCTGTTGATTCCCTTAAAAAACGTGGGGCTTCAAACATCAAATTTGTCTGCCTTGTATCAGCTCCAGAAGGTGTAAAAGCTCTCCAAGAAGCTCACCCAGATGTAGAAATCTTTACTGCAGCTTTAGATGAACGTTTGAACGAACATGGCTATATTGTTCCAGGTCTTGGAGACGCTGGAGACCGCTTGTTCGGTACAAAATAAGATTCTAAAGTGATATTGAGACTATAGCCTAGTCTTAGTTTTGAAAGGAGGTTAAATTTTTGTATCTGTTAGTAGGATAGAGCAAAGATTTGACCTTTTTTGACCAAAAATATATAATAATCCTATTAACAAAGAAATTAGAAATCAAAAGGAGAAATGAATGATTCCTGTAGTTATTGAACAAACAAGTCGTGGAGAACGCTCGTATGACATTTACTCACGTCTTCTTAAGGACCGCATTATCATGTTGACTGGACCAGTCGAAGACAATATGGCAAACTCAGTTATCGCCCAATTGCTTTTCTTGGATGCCCAAGATAGTACAAAAGATATTTACCTTTATGTCAAACACTCCTGGAGGTTCTGTATCAGCTGGTTTGGCAATCGTTGATACTATGAACTTTATCAAGGCAGATGTCCAAACTATCGTTATGGGAATGGCAGCCTCAATGGGAACAATTATCGCTTCAAGTGGAGCAAAGGGCAAACGTTTCATGCTTCCAAATGCAGAATACATGATTCACCAACCAATGGGTGGTACAGGTGGTGGTACTCAGCAGACTGATATGGCCATTGCTGCTGAACACTTGCTTAAAACTCGTAAGACTTTGGAGCAAATTCTAGCAGATAATTCTGGCAAATCTGTTGAGCAAATTCATAAAGATGCTGAACGTGATTACTGGATGAGCGCTCAAGAAACTCTTGAATACGGTTTTATTGACGAAATTATGGCTAATAATTCTTTGAATTAAACTACTAAAGCAAGCTCGACTGAGCTTGTTTTTTTTGATATAATAGAAGGAAGATTGTTAGAAGGAAGTTGAATTATGTTTCAAAAAGAGAATCGGTCTGGTCTGATTATCTATTTATACTATAATCGCGATGCTAAAAAACTCGCAAATTATGGTGATATTTGTTACCACTCAAAAAAACATCGTTACCTACAACTTTATGTCCCAACAGAAGAAGTAGAAGAGCTGGTAAATCGTTTAGGTAAAAGAGAAATTTATCAAGAAAGTGAGAGTTTGTCATATCCAAGAATTGGAAACTCCTTTCGTTGGGAACCTATATAAAACTAGCGAAAACGTTATCATTTAAAAAAGTGAGAGAAACTTGTTGACAATTTTCTGATAATTCGGTATATTCTTAACATGTAATTTAAATTGAACATTAAAAGGAGATAAACATGAAGAAAAAATTTGCATTGTCACTTGTAGCTCTTGCAAGTACAGCTCTTTTAGCAGCTTGTGGGGAAGTGAAGTCAGGAGCTTCAAACACAACTGGTAACCCAATTGATGAAAAAGTTGTAAAAATTGGTTTCAACTTCGAAGAAACTGGTGCTGTAGCATCTTACGGTACTTCTGAGCAAAAGGGTGCTCAACTTGCAGTTGATGAAATCAACGCAGCAGGTGGTATCGATGGAAAACAAATCGAAGTAGTCGACAAAGATAACAAATCTGAAACTGCTGAAGCTGCTTCTGTTTCAACAAACCTTGTGACTCAATCTAAGGTAGCAGCTATCGTAGGACCTGCGACTTCAGGTGCGACTGCAGCAGCAGTAGCAAATGCTACACAAGCTGGAGTTCCATTGATTTCTCCAAGTGCTACTCAAGATGGTTTGACAAAAGGTCAAGATTTCCTCTTCATCGGAACATTCCAAGATAGTTTCCAAGGAAAAATCATCTCAAACTACGTTTCAAACAAATTGAACGCTAAGAAAAGTGGTCTTGTATACAGATAACTCAAGTGACTACGCTAAAGGTATTGCAAAATCTTTCCGTGATTCATTCACAGGTGAAATCGTAGCAGACGAAACATTTGTATCAGGTGATACAGACTTCCAAGCAGCTTTGACAAAAATCAAAGATAAAGACTTTGATGCAATCGTATTGCCAGGTTACTACACAGAAGCTGGTAAGATTGTAAACCAAGCTCGTGGTATGGGAATTGATAAAGCCAATCATCGGTGGTGACGGATTTAACGGTGCAGAATTTGTTCAACAAGCAACTGCTGAACGCGCATCAAATATCTACTTCATCTCAGGATTCTCAACTACTGTTGATGTTTCAGATAAAGCAAAAGCCTTCCTTGAAGCTTATCGTGCAAAATATAACGAAGATCCTTCAACATTTGCAGCTCTTGCTTATGACTCAGTTTACCTTGTAGCTAATGCAGCAAAAGGTGCAAAAACTTCAGTTGATATCAAGAACAATCTTGCTAAAACACAAAACTTCGAAGGTGTTACAGGTCAAACAAGCTTTGATGCAGATCATAACACTGTGAAAACAGCCTTCATGATGACCATGAATAATGGTAAAAGTAGATGCGGCAGAAGTCGTAAAACCTTAATTTTATAGATATCGTAAATGGGGAATGAGCTTTTTACTCACTCCCTGTTTCGGTATTTATAAAGGGATTATTTTTTTATAAAATCCTAAAAAAATAAAAACTTAGAAAAGAGTGAACCATATGCTTCAACAACTTGTCAATGGTTTAATCTTGGGTAGTGTCTATGCCTTGCTAGCCCTGGGTTATACTATGGTTTATGGAATTATCAAGCTTATTAACTTTGCCCATGGTGATATCTATATGATGGGTGCTTTCATGGGTTATTTCTTGATTAATGCCCTCCATTTAAATTTCTTTTTAGCCTTAATTTTGTCCATGATTGGTTCAGCTATTCTCGGTGTTATCATCGAGTTTCTAGCCTACCGTCCACTCCGACATTCAACTCGTATCTCTGTATTGATTACTGCTATCGGGGTATCCTTCTTGCTTGAGTATGGAATGGTCTATCTAGTAGGTGCCAATACACGTGCCTTCCCTCAAGCAATCCAAACAGTTCGTTATGACTTGGGTCCAATCAGTCTAACAAATATTCAATTGTTGATTTTGACAGTTTCGATTGTCTTGATGATTCTTTTGCAACTCATCGTGCAAAAAACAAAAATGGGGAAAGCCATGCGTGCCGTATCTGTAGATAGTGATGCAGCTCAATTGATGGGGATCAACGTAAACCGTACAATCAGTTTCACCTTTGCCTTAGGTTCAGCTCTGGCTGGTGCAGCAGGTGTCTTGATTGCCCTTTACTACAACTCTCTTGAACCATTGATGGGAATGACTCCGGGTATTAAATCATTCGTGGCTGCCGTTTTAGGTGGAATCGGTATTATTCCTGGTGCAGCTCTTGGAGGTTTTGTAATCGGACTATTGGAAACTTTTGCAACAGCCTTCGGAATGTCAGATTTCCGTGATGCTATCGTGTACGGAATCTTGCTATTGATCTTGATTGTTCGTCCAGCTGGTATCCTTGGTAAGAATGTGAAAGAGAAGGTGTAAACAATGAAAGAAAATTTAAAAGTTAATATTCTCTGGTTGCTCCTTGTGTTGCTTGGATATGGTGTGATTAGCTTATTAGTTTCGTTTGGTATTTTAAACCTTTTCCATATTCAGATTCTAGAACAAATCGGTATCAATATTATTCTTGCAGTAGGACTTAACCTTATCGTTGGTTTCTCTGGTCAATTTTCTCTTGGACATGCTGGGTTCATGGCTATCGGTGCCTATCGCAGCAGCCATTATTGGTTCTAAATCTCCAACTTATGGTGCCTTTTTTTGGAGCTATGTTGCTTGGTGCTATCATTGCTGGTTTGGTTGCCTTTGGTCGTTGGAATTCCTACCCTTCGTTTGAAGGGGGACTACCTTGCAGTTGCGACACTTGGGGTTGCTGAAATTATCCGTATCCTAATCGTCAATGGTGGTGATTTAACAAATGGAGCTGCTGGTATCCTTGGTATTCCAAACTTTACTAATTGGCAAATGGTATACATTTTTGCCGTGATTACGACAATTGCAACGCTGAATTTCCTTCGTAGTCCAATCGGTCGTTTAACCTTGTCTGTTCGTGAAGATGAAATTGCAGCTGAATCTGTCGGGGTCAATACAACAAAAAAATCAAAATTATCGCATTTGTCTTTGGAGCTATGACTGCAAGTATTGCAGGTTCCCTTCAAGCAGGATTTATCGGTTCTGTTGTGCCTAAGGATTATAGCTTTATCAACTCTATCAACGTTTTAATTATCGTTGTATTTGGTGGTTTGGGATCAATTACAGGAGCAATTGTCGCTGCGATTGTTCTTGGTATTTTGAATATGTTCCTTCAAGATGTAGCTAGCGTTCGTATGATTATCTATGCTTTGGCCTTGGTACTTGTTATGATCTTCAGACCAGGAGGACTTCTAGGAACATGGGAATTGAGCCTATCAAGACTCTTTAAAAAAGGTAAGAAGGAGGGACAAAACTAATGGCATTACTTGAAGTAAAACAGTTAACCAAGCATTTTGGTGGTCTGACAGCTGTTGGAGATGTAACTCTAGAATTGAACGAAGGTGAACTTGTTGGACTGATTGGACCGAATGGAGCTGGGAAAACAACTCTCTTCAACTTGCTGACAGGAGTTTATGAACCAAGTGAAGGAACAGTAACCTTAGATGGTCACTTGTTAAATGGCAAGCAACCCTATAAAATTGCTGCTCTTGGTTTAGGGCGTACCTTCCAAAACATCCGCCTCTTTAAAGACTTGACAGTTTTGGATAACGTTCTTATTGCATTTAGTAACCATCACAAACAACATGTTTTTGCAAGTTTCTTGCGCTTACCAGCTTTTTATAAGAATGAAAAAGAATTAAAAGCTAAAGCCTTAGAATTACTAAAAATCTTTGATTTAGATGGTGATGCTGAAACCTTAGCTAAAAACTTAGCCTATGGTCAACAACGTCGTTTGGAAATTGTTCGTGCCCTTGCCACAGAACCTAAAATCCTCTTCTTGGATGAGCCTGCAGCGGGTATGAATCCACAAGAAACTGCAGAATTGACTGAGTTGATTCGTCGCATCAAGGATGAATTCAAGATTACCATCATGCTGATTGAACATGATATGAACTTGGTTATGGAAGTTACGGAGCGTATCTATGTTCTTGAGTACGGTCGTTTGATTGCTCACGGGACACCAGATGAAATCAAGAGTAATAAACGTGTTATCGAAGCATATCTTGGAGGTGAAGCCTAATGTCTATGTTAAAAGTTGAAAACCTCTCAGTACACTATGGTATGATTCAAGCTGTACGTGATGTGAGCTTTGAAGTTAATGAAGGGAAGTTGTTTCTCTTATCGGTGCTAACGGTGCTGGTAAAACAACCATCCTTCGTACTCTTTCAGGACTTGTGCGTCCAAGTGCTGGTAAGATTGAATTTTTGGGACAAGAAATCCAAAAGATGCCTGCACAAAAAATTGTGGCATCAGGACTTTCTCAAGTACCAGAAGGACGTCATGTCTTTCCCTGGTTTGACTGTTATGGAAAACTTGGAGATGGGAGCCTTTCTTAAGAAAAATCGTGAAGAGAATCAAGCAAATTTGAAGAAAGTCTTCTCTCGTTTCCCTCGTTTGGAAGAACGTAAAAATCAAGATGCGGCTACTCTATCTGGTGGTGAACAGCAGATGCTTGCCATGGGACGTGCACTCATGTCAACGCCTAAACTTCTTTTATTAGATGAACCATCAATGGGACTTGCGCCAATCTTTATCCAAGAAATTTTTGATATCATCCAAGATATTCAAAAACAAGGAACAACCGTTCTCTTGATTGAACAAAATGCTAATAAAGCACTAGCCATCGCTGACCGAGGATATGTTCTTGAAACAGGAAAGATTGTCCTATCAGGAACAGGAAAAGAACTCGCAGCATCAGACGAAGTCAGAAAAGCATATCTAGGTGGCTAAAACAATCCAGTGGATTGTTTTAGTCGGCAGATAAAGATTGCCAAGCAATCCACATCTAGTCTGGGAGACTAGTTTAGGTTGTGGATTGAGATTGCGCACGCAATCCCTCTATAGTCCGGGGGACCTTTTTAGTCGGTAGATAAGGATTACGTAAGTAATCATCCAATCCAGTGGATTGTTTTAGTCGGCGGATAAAGATTGCAAAGCAATCATACAATCTACATAAGTATAAGATTAAGGGCTCTAAGTTGAGCTCTTTTTCGTAAAGTCCTTCAGATTTTTCTGAATCTTGAAAAAGAAATGAAAGCGTTTGATAGCTTTCCGTAAAAAGTGTATAATAAAACTATAAACATAAAGGAGATTTCCTATGGCAGTTAAAGATTTTATGACACGCAAGGTCGTTTATATCAGTCCTGATACAACTGTTGCACACGCAGCAGATTTGATGCGCGAACAAGGCTTGCACCGTCTCCCTGTTATTGAGAATGATAAATTGGTAGGCTTGGTAACAGAAGGGACAATCGCTGAAGCTAGTCCTTCAAAAGCGACTAGTCTTTCAATCTTCGAGATGAATTATCTGCTTAATAAGACAAAAGTAAAGACGTCATGATTCGAGATGTTGTTACTGTCTCAGGCTATGCAAGTTTAGAAGATGCAACTTATCTCATGCTTAAAAATAAGATTGGTATTTTGCCAGTTGTTGACAATGGACAATTGTATGGAGTCATTACAGATCGTGATGTATTCAGTGCCTTTCTTGAAATCGCTGGATATGGTGAAGAGGGAATCCGTGTTCGCTTTATCACAGAAAATGAAGTTGGAGTTTTAGGTAAGATTGTTTCTTTAATCGTTGAGGAAAATCTTAATATCTCTCATACCGTTAATATTCCACGTAAGGATGGTAAGATCGTTATTGAAGTACAAATTGAAGGAAGCATTGATCTTTCATCATTGAAAAAGAAATTCGAGGATGAAAATATTCTCGTAGATGAAATTACAAAAACTTCTGCAAAAAAACTCTAAAAAGAAAAATATAACTTACTTTAAGCTTGCGAAAAAAACTTTTTTCTAGTATAATAGTTTATTGTGAGCAAACCTCACTTACCCCTTGCAAAGGCTTGGGGTCATTAGACCAAAAGGAGGAACATATCAATGGCTAAATACGAAATTCTTTATATCATTCGTCCAAACATTGAAGAAGAAGCGAAAAACGCTTTGGTAGCACGTTTTGACTCTATCTTGACTGACAACGGTGCAACTGTTGTTGAATCAAAAGATTGGGAAAAACGTCGTCTTGCATACGAAATCCAAGATTTCCGTGAAGGACTTTACCACATCGTTAACGTTGAAGCAAACGACGACGCAGCTCTTAAAGAGTTTGACCGTCTTTCAAAAATCAACGCTGACATTCTTCGTCACATGATCGTCAAACTTGACGCGTAAGAAGGTAAATTATGATTAACAATGTTGTACTTGTAGGGCGTATGACACGTGACGCTGAGTTGCGTTATACCCCATCAAATGTAGCAGTTGCGACTTTTACTCTTGCAGTAAACCGTACATTCAAGAGTCAAAATGGCGAACGTGAGGCTGATTTTATCAATGTCGTTATGTGGCGCCAACAGGCTGAAAATCTTGCTAACTGGGCTAAAAAAGGCTCTCTTGTTGGGATTACAGGCCGTATTCAGACTCGTAGTTACGATAACCAGCAAGGACAACGTGTCTACGTGACAGAAGTCGTAGCTGAGAATTTCCAAATGTTGGAAAGCCGTAGTGCTCGTGAAGGACAAAGTGGTGGAGCTTATTCTGCACCAACTGCGAGTCATGCAGCACCTACAAATTCAGTACCTGACTTTCACGTGATGAAAATCCATTTGGATCAACCAATCCTTTGGATATTTCAGATGATGATTTACCATTCTAATGGACAATTAATACTATAAAGGAGAAAAAACATGGCTCAACAACGTCGTGGCGGATTCAAACGCCGTAAAAAAGTTGATTACATCGCAGCAAACAAAATTGAATATGTTGATTACAAAGATACTGAGCTTCTTAGCCGTTTCGTTTCAGAACGTGGGAAAATCCTTCCACGTCGTGTAACTGGAACTTCAGCTAAAAACCAACGTAAAGTAACAACAGCTATCAAACGCGCTCGCGTAATGGCTTTGATGCCTTTCGTAAACGAAGATTAAAAAAAAGACCCCGACGGGTCTTTTTTTCATGAGCCTTGAAATGAGAGAGCGAGTTGAGGTCCAGTGGACCTCTTTTTCATGAGCTCTGAAATGAGAGAGCGAGTTGAGGTCCCAGTGGACCTCTTTTTTTCATGAGCTTGAAAACAAGAGAGCGAGTAAGATCCTTACGGGTCTTTTTTCACGAGCATTGAAATGTGAGAGCGAGTTGGGGTCCGGGTGGACCTCTTTTTCATGAGCTTGAAAACTAGAAAGTGAATTAAGACCCCAACGGGTCTTTTTTTCACGATCATAAAAATAGAAGTGTTTGTTTCTTACGTGTTTTTAGTAGAGACCGTTCAATCATTAGTGATTTTAATGATATTTTTTAAAATAAAATTGAGGAATTCAATATATTTATATATATTATAATATAGAATGTAAATGTTAGTAAAAAGTTGCTGAAACCATTTTATTACAAAAAGGATTTCACAGTGTTACAAAACTATTAAAACCATTAGTGGATTCTAAAAAAATTTGACATTTAAATTAATTGTCGGTAAAATAATTAAGACAATCAAATTAATTGATTATTGAAATATTCTATATTCGAATCAATATTATGTGTCAGATTTTATTATGTTTAAAGGAAACCATAATGGAAAAACTTAAAGTGATGGTTGTTTTTGGAACGCGTCCAGAAGCCATCAAAATGGCCCCTTTAGTGTTGGAATTACAAAAGCACAGTGATTGTATTGAAACGATTACAGTTGTAACTGCTCAACACCGTCAAATGCTAGATCAGGTTCTTGAAACCTTCCGTATTCAACCAAACTATGATTTAGATATTATGGGGAAAAATCAGTCACTTTTAGATATTACTGCTAAAATTCTCCAGAAGTTCGATCCTATTGTTAAGAAAGAACTTCCAGATATGATTTTGGTACACGGTGATACTACAACAACTTTTGTAGCAAGTCTGGTGGCTTTCTATAATCAAGTTGGCATCGGGCATGTTGAAGCTGGGTTAAGAACCTTTGATAAATATTCTCCATTCCCAGAAGAGATGAACCGTCAGATGACAGATAATCTAGCGGATCTCTATTTTGCTCCAACGACTGATAGTAAGGAGAATCTTCTTAAGGAAAACCATCCTGAATCTGCTATTATCATCACTGGGAACACCGCTATTGATGCTTTAAAATTGACTGTTCAATCAAATTACTATCATGAAGTCCTAGATCGATTGGATCCTTTAAAGAAATTAGTTTTGGTGACAATGCACCGTCGTGAAAATCAAGGTCAACCTATGCGTGATGTCTTTGCTGCCTTGCGCGAAATGGTAGATGTTCATTCAGAATTAGAAGTTGTCTATCCTGTTCACCTTAGCCCTGCAGTCCAAGAAGCTGCTATGGATATTCTTTCTGGTCATGAACGAATTCATTTGATTGAACCATTAGATGTATTAGATTTTCACAATTTGGCATCAAGAAGTTATTTTATCATGACGGATTCTGGAGGTGTTCAGGAAGAAGCTCCTTCTTTAGGGAAACCAGTTCTTGTCCTTCGTGATACAACTGAACGTCCAGAAGGAGTACGAGTAGGAACTCTAAAACTAGTTGGAACAGATCCAAATCGTGTGAAAGAGGCAATGACAGCACTCTTAACTGATGAAAAACTCTATAAAGATATGTCTCAAGCTCCGAATCCTTATGGTGACGGAAAAGCTTCTGAACGGATTGTTCAAGCCATTCAACATTATTATGGTTTGACGGAAGCTGTATCTGAATTTAGAGAAGGAGATGAAGCATAATGAAAAGCTGGATTAAATTTAGGAACTGGTCTATTGCTTTAATTGGATTTGAGTTATTTCTCCTAGTGTTTTGTTGGCTTTATGCTAGACAACTCTTACTTGAGCAAATCTTATTTTTCTTCTTAGCCTTGTTTGCAGCCTTGGTATTATCAGATTTGTTGTTGACTTGGATAATATTGTTAAGCTTTGGTCTAGGCATTATCTTTTTAGTGCTAGGTATTGTCTATATCCCAAGTCTTCAAGTTTTTATTTTCCTTTTTAGTTTTCCTGTTTTAATTGGAATTTTAATCAAGATTCGTTATTATCTCTTTAAGATGGTTTCTCAGGTGCAAGATCAAGAAGAGGCTGCTCTAGAATATGAATCTATGCTTTCTTCTAAAAGCGAGGAAATACAGACTCTCTTAATTCATTGGTCCCATGAGGACTTATTCTTCCAAATTAAACCTAAAGAGTATAATCGTATGCTAAGTCGGATTCAAGATGTCATTTCACAGAGTCTGATGTACAATGATAAACTCTTTTATATTTCAGAGGGGGAATTTCCTTGTTATTTCTGATAACAATCAACATTCCTTGAAGGAAATCTATTTCAATGATTTGAAGGAAAAACTAGAAGAGTTAGTTTTTCATGGTGAAGACGGAAATCAAGGAATTCAATTTCAAACGGGTTACTTGATAGTTGACTCTGAAAACAGAGAGAAAAATAAACACTACTCTGATTTAACTAGTCATTTAAAACGTCAGCTAGAGACGGATGTCATTGTAGAATATTAGGAGGAGAAAATGAATCTGACAGAAACATTTTGGGGAGTTGCTTTTGGAGTAAGTCTCGTGTTTGGCATTTGTTTTGTCATATTATTTATTGCGTACAAGGTTTTATACCATCGTGTAAATAAAAATTTTAAGGCGGTGGATCATGATTAGTCAAATATTGATGATTTTTACTTTGATTTCTATCTGGATTTCTCTTGCCTGGGGATTGGTTATTCTTTTTTCGGCTGTTCACTTTTGGTTTAAACATAGTGATTTTCGTGTTGATACAACACCATTACCATACTACCCTAAGGTGACGATTGTCGTTCCTGCCCATAATGAAGATGTGGTTATTGCACAGACAGCTAAAGCCATCCTTGATTTGAATTATCCTCACGATCGTGTGGAATTGCTCTTGTTTGCAGATAATTGTTCAGATAACACTTATCAAGAGTGCTTATCTGTTAAGTCTATGCCAGAATACGCTGGAAGAGATCTAACCATTATCAATCGTAGTGGTACTGGAGGTAAAGCTGGAGTTCTTAATGATGCTTTGAAGATGGCTACAGGAGACTATATCTGCGTTTATGATGCTGATGCTATGCCTGAGAAAAATGCTCTCTATTTCCTTGTCAAGGAAGTCATGAAGGATCCAGAACGTCATGTGGCCTCTTTTGGTAGAAATAAGACGCGTAATGCGAATCAAAACTTCTTAACGCGTTGTATCAATCAAGAAATCGTCGTTACTCAGCGTGTGCACCATGTGGGTATGTGGCATCTCTTTAAAATTGGACGTATACCTGGGACCAACTTCCTTATTCAAACTGAGTTTGTAAAAAAAGTATTGGTGGTTGGAAAAACGGTGCCTTAACAGAAGATACCGACATTTCCTTTAAAATCATGCAGAGTGGAAAATTAATTGCCCTTGCTTATAATTCAGAGGCCTTCCAACAAGAGCCAGAGACTTTAAAGAGTTATTACATGCAACGGAAACGTTGGGCTAAAGGAAACTATGAAGTAGTGCTATCAAACTTTAAACACCTATTTGGTAAAGGAAACTGGCGTGTTAAAGTTAGAAGTCTTTAACTATTCTTGTATCTTCTTTTTGGTTTAACTTTTGCCATTGTTCTTTCTGATTTGATTTTCTTTGCTAATATAATCGCAATGCTTGTTCGTATATTTGTCCCAGACTTTGATATTCCATTTGCCTTTGATGCAAACAATATTTACATCACTCAATTAATGCTCTTTCAACTGGATTTTTCATGATTGGGCTTTTATTTGATGCAGATTATGATTGCATTAGCGAGCCAATTTGGGCAAGCAACAAGCAGGCAGGTTTGGTTGGCCTTGTTAGCTTATTTCACTTATGCTCAACTATTTATCGTAGTATCTATTGATTCCATTACTTCAATTGTGATGGACAAGATTCTTCGTAGAAAAGAAACTAAGTGGGTTAAAACCAAACGCTTTGCAGGTTAGGGGGATCTATGAAACTGAATAAATTAAAATATGTATGGTTTGTTCTCATCCTTTCAATCTTTTGCCTAACCTTGTTCTTGGCAAGAGGAAGGAGCAAAATCGAAATGCGTAATCGTATCTACCATCAATGGAGTCAGCAGTTCCTCGTTTCAAATGGAGATCAAACTTATGTTCGTACGACTAGTAGTGGTGATGAGACAGCTGTTTTATCAGAAGCTCAGAGTTACGGTATGCTCTTGACAGTTTATGCAGCTCAAAAAGGACAAGCCAATCAAGAGAATTTTGATAGCCTGTATCGTTACTATAAAAACCATCGATTAGAGGGGACTCAGTTGATGTCTTGGAAGCAGGTTATCAAGAATGGACAAGAAACTGTTGAAAAGCATAATGCTACAGATGGCGATCTCTATATTGCTTATTCCTTGATCGAAGCTGCTAAGCAGTGGCCTGATAAGGCTCAGGAATATGAAGGTCAAGCCAAAAGTATCTTGATTGATATTCTTCGATTCAATTATAACGAGGATACTGGTGTTCTAAAGGTAGGAAATTGGGCCCAAAAAAATACGGATTTTTACTATTTGATGAGAACATCTGATACACTACCTCATTATTTCCAAGTATTTTATAATCTAACTGGAGATAAACAATGGCTCGATATTAAGGATAAAATGCTTGGGCAATTAGAGCAAATCAGTTCTCAATCTGAGACAGGTCTCTTGCCAGACTTTATCTGGGTAGAGAAGTCAGGTGCGCGTGTTGCTGATGCTAATACCATTGAATCTCAATACGACGGAGCTTATTCTTATAACGCTTGTCGCTTGCCTTACCACTTGGCACAGAGTCGGGACGAAAGAAGTCAGAAAATCGTTCAAAAGATGATGACTTTCTTTATGAAAGAGAAACGGATCTATGCCGTGTATGATCTTCAAGGCCATGCTTTAAATCAATACCAAGCAGGAAGTTTCTTAGCTCCAATTACTTATGCGGCAAATACTGTCGAAGGGAATCTTAAACTCCTTCAACAGAATAAATATATTTTTACGCAAGATTTACCATTGGATAATTATTATGATGCAACTATGATTACTATGATTGCTCTTGAGCTATTCTAAAATATAAAAAGAGACTAGTTTACTAGTTCTCTTTTTTGGTGTTTTTTTTCTGACCTTGGCGTGCTATAATGGCAATAGAAAGAGTAAAGGTGGATAAGTCAAAGATGAATTGTACGATTAGAAATATGATTAAGTCTGATATTGAATCCTTATCTCATGGATTTATGAATCAAGGTTGGCCTGGTAGAGAGGAAATTTTGGCTAGATATTTTCTGGAACAGGAAAGTGGGGAGAGAGAAGTCTTAGTTGCAGAGATTGATGGTGCTGTAGCGGGCTACGTTACCATTCTGCCTTCTGCTAAACATGGTCCTTTTGCAGAAGTCTATCCAGAATTATCAGATTTTAATGTGTTTGAGCCTTTTCGAAATCAAGGGATTGGGAATCAACTGCTAGAAGAAGCAGAAAAACGAGTCAAGTTTGTTTCGAGTAAGGTCACTCTTGGTGTAGGTTTGCACTTAGGCTATGGCCCTGCCCAGAGATTGTATATCAGACGGGGCTACATTCCAGATGGGACAGGTGTCTGGTATCGAAATCAACCCTTGGAAATGAATGCAACTAGCCAAAATAATGATGATTTGGTTTTGTATCTAGTAAAGGAATTCGGATAAGAGACAAGGATTTTATTGGGGATGTGGGATTTCTCTACTTTATGGTATAATGGAAAGAGTGAATTGAAGGAGGTATTATAATGGATGCCAAGTTAAGATACAAGGCTAAGAAGATTAAGATTATCTTTTTTGATATAGATGATACTTTACGAAATTCAAAGACTGGCTTTATTCCAAGTACTATTCCAACGATTTTTAAACAACTACGCGAAAAAGAAATCTTGACAGGAATTGCGACTGGTCGAGGCATTTTTGGTGTAGTCCCAGAGATTAAAGCACTCAAACCTGATTTCTTTGTAACCTTGAATGGTGCTTATATTGAGGACAAAAAAGGGCAATGTCATTTATAGTAACAAAATTGCTAAAGATAAGGTTGAAGACTATATTACTTGGACCAAAGAAGTTGGGATTGAATATGGTTTGGTGGGAAGTCATGCTGCTAAACTATCAAGGCGAACAGAGATGATTAGCCAGGCGATAGACCCGATTTATCCTGATTTAGAGGTGGACCCTGATTTTTTTACCAAAAAGAAGATATTTATCAGATGTGGACCTTTGAGGATCAGGGAGATGACCTTGATGTTGCCTGATACTTTAGCATCGACTTTGCGTATGGTACGTTGGCATGAACATTCATCAGATGTGGTGCCGATTTCCGGTTCAAAAAGCAGCTGGAGTTGCCAAGGTGGTTGACCAATTAGGGTCTTAAAACCTGAAAAATGTGATGGTTTTTTTGGGGACGGACTTAACGATTTAGAACTCTTTGATTATGCAGGTATTAGTGTCGCTATGGGTGTTTCTCATGAAAAAAATCAAAGAAAAAAAGCAGATTATATTACAAAAAAACATTAGAAGAAGATGGCATCTTTGATGCCTTAGAAGGATTTGGTATGGTAGAAAAAGAATTACATTTTCCACAAGTAGACATTGAAGCAGTAGAAGGTCCAATTGCGACTATTAAGACAAATCATGGGGATATGCGTATCAAACTTTTCCCTGATCACGCACCAAAAACAGTAGCCAACTTTATTGCTCTATCAAAAGATGGTTACTATGACGGTGTGATTTTCCACCGTATTATTAAAGATTTTATGATTCAAGGTGGAGACCCAACTGGAACCGGTATGGGTGGTGAATCTATCTATGGTGAGTCATTTGAGGATGAGTTTTCAGAAGAACTTTACAATGTCCGTGGAGCCCTTTCTATGGCTAATGCTGGGCCAAATACAAATGGTAGCCAGTTCTTTATCGTGCAGAATCAACACTTGCCATATTCTAAGAAAGAAATTGCTCGTGGTGGTTGGCCAGAGCCAATTGCGGAGATTTATGCAGAACAAGGTGGAACTCCTCACCTAGACCGTCGTCATACTGTATTCGGTCAACTTGCGGATGAAGCTTCTTATGAAGTTCTGGATGCAATTGCAGGTGTCGAAACAGGTGCAATGGACAAGCCAGTTGAAGATGTCGTAATTGAAACTATTGAAATTGAGGACTAAAATGAAAATCGGTGATAAGCTAAATGGCCGTATTACTGGGATTCAGCCCTATGGAGCTTTTGTTGAGTTAGAAACAGGAGTGACAGGCCTGATTCATATTTCGGAGATTCGGACAGGATTTATCGAAAATATTTACGAGGTTTTAAAAATCGGTGATGAAGTCCAGGTACAAGTAGTAGATTTTGACGAATATACAGGGAAGGCTAGCCTTTCCATTCGTACCTTGGAAGAAGAAAAACATCAACTTCCTAGACGGAGACGTTTTTCGAATGATCGCATCAAACATGGATTCGCGCCACTTGGTCGCATGATGCCTGTTTGGACACGAGAAGCCTTGGAACATTTAAAGAAAAACAGTAATTGATATCCCTCAAATCATTGTGATGTTATTATATTTTGCTATAATGGAAGTATGAACGAAGAACAATTATTAAAAACAGGAGAGCGAATTAACCAACTCTTCTCTACAGATATCAAGATTATTCAAAAATAGAGAGGTTTTTCAGCTACTCGGTGGATAGTGTTCTCCTGTCGCGTTTCCCTCGTTTTTCCGAAAAAAATGGGTTTGATAGTAGATTTTCTGTGCGGGCAATGGAGCTGTTGGACTGTTTGCCAGTAGCCGAACCAAGGCTAAAATTCTATCTGTAGAAATTCAGGAACGTCTTGCTGATATGGCCGAACGCTCAGTACGTTTAAATGGGCTGGACGGACAGATGCAGGTCATCTGTGATGATTTGAAAGAAATATGCCAAGTCACATTCAGGGGAGCAAGGTTGATTTGATTTTATGCAATCCGCCTTATTTTAAAGTGGATCCAAATTCTAATCTGAACGAAAGTGAGCATTACCTTTTAGCTCGGCATGAAATTACAACCAATCTTAAGGAAATCTGTCGTAGTGCCCAGAGTATTCTCAAATCAAATGGACGTTTGGCAATGGTTCATCGTCCTGATAGATTATTAGATATCTTAGCTACGCTCCAACAGCATAATCTGGCTCCAAAAACGTCTGCAATTTGTTTATCCTAAACGGGAGAAGGAAGCTAATATGCTTTTTGATTGAAGCTATCAAAGGACGGCTCCACTAGTGGCTTTAAGGTTTTACCACCACTCATTGTTCATAATAGTGATGGTACTTATACACCAGAAATTCAAGAGATTTACTATGGATCATAAGGCTTATATGTATGTGGTAGAGTGTCGGGATGGTTCCTACTATACAGGCTATACAACAGATGTGAAGAAACGGATTGCCGTGCACAATAGCGGTAAAGGAGCCAAATATACACGCGCTCGCTTGCCAGTGAAACTCATCTTTGCAGAAGGTTTTGACAGCAAGGAAGAGGCCATGTCTGCTGAAGCTCTTTTCAAGCGCAAGACACGTATGCAAAAAGAACATTATCTCAAAGAGTGTCAAAATAAGAATTTAGTCGATACTTTTGATATGTAATGAGGAGTCCTTTGGCTCCTCTTATTTTTGTCAAAAATTGAAAAAAATGCTACAATAAAGAGAATAAAGAAACGAGGTATTATCATGTCTAAGATTCTAGTATTTGGTCACCAAAATCCAGACTCAGATGCCATCAGGGTTCATCTGTAGCTTTTGCGTATCTTGCAAAAAGAAGCTTATGGATTTGGATACAGAAGCGGTGGCTCTTGGAACTCCAAATGAAGAAACAGCTTTCGTCTTGAACTATTTTGGTGTAGAAGCACCGCGCGTGATCACATCTGCTAAAGCAGAAGGTGCAGAACAAGTCATCTTAACAGACCACAATGAATTCCAACAATCAGTTTCAGATATTGCTGAAGTTGAAGTTTATGGTGTTGTGGACCACCACCGTGTGGCTAACTTTGAAACTGCCAGCCCACTTTACATGCGTTTGGAACCAGTTGGATCAGCATCATCTATCGTTTACCGCATGTTCAAAGAACATGGTGTAGCTGTTCCAAAAGAAATCGCAGGTTTAATGCTATCAGGTTTGATTTCAGATACTCTTCTTTTGAAATCTCCAACCACTCACCCATCAGATAAAGTCATTGCTCCTGAATTGGCTGAATTGGCTGGTGTAAACTTGGAAGAATACGGTCTTGCCATGCTCAAGGCTGGTACAAACTTGGCAAGCAAATCTGCTGAAGAATTGATTGATATCGATGCTAAGACATTTGAACTTAATGGAAACAATGTTCGTGTGGCTCAAGTGAACACAGTTGATATTGCTGAAGTATTGGAACGCCAAGCTGAAATCGAAGCAGCTATCCAAGCTACAAATGCAGCTAACGGCTACTCTGACTTTGTCTTGATGATTACAGACATCGTCAACTCAAACTCAGAAATTTTGGCTCTTGGTGCTAATATGGACAAGGTAGAAGCAGCTTTCAACTTCAAACTTGAAAACAACCATGCTTTCCTTCCAGGTGCTGTTTCACGTAAGAAACAAGTGGTACCACAATTGACTGAAAGCTTTAATGCATAATGATAGATGGGAAAGCCCATTGTTAAAAAGGAGTTTCGACTCCTTTTTTGCTAGGAGAGAAGCATGTTAGAAATATGGCGATTTGATTTTTTTGTGAGAGATAGATTCGGATATGGGGACAGGCTATCCAGGCATCTACTGGTAACTACAGTCACGTGGCTATCTTTTTGGACGGACAGGTCTATCATGCCACGGTAGAAGGTGGCGTCCTTGCTCAGTCTCCTGAGGAATTCTTTGAAGCACTGGGAAAAGTCTATGACCTTTATCACTATGAGCAGATTGATTGTACAGAGGTCAAAAAGCGAGCAGAGAGTCTCTTAGGGGCTCCCTACAATGCTTCCTTTTACCCAGATGGAGATGGTTTCTATTGTTCCCAGTTTGTAGCAGAAATTCTCCCTATTTTTGAGACCATCCCCATGAAGTTTGGAGATGATACACAGGAAATCAGTGATTTCTGGAGAGATTATTATCGAGAGTTGGGGCTTCCTGTACCTCTGAACCAGCCGGGGACCAATCCAAGTCAATTAGCAGTATCTCCTCTTTTAGTTTGTAAAGAAAGGAATCTTCATGATTCAGATTTTTAATCCATCACGTTTGACACGGCAGCCATTCTTTTAGGACTTGGTTGACTATCTTGATCAGCATGATGAAGTTATTCTACGCGAAATCAAGGCTCAGTTTCCAGCGGTCGCAGTTGACAAGCTCTTGGAGGAATACATTAAAGCGGGTTTGATTTTGAGAGAAAATAAACGCTATTATCTCAATCTTCCCATTTCTAGAATCTACAGAATCTCTTGCACTAGACCAAGAAGTCTTTGTGAGGGATGATAGTCCTATCTATCAAGAAATCCTGGAGAAAGATTTTCAAGACAGAATTGCGCAATCAAACAAATGCAGCTATCCTAGAAGAGCACACCGATTTTGCAAGGGAAAAGATGACCTTGTCTAATTACTTTTACAAGGTCAAGTTTCAGTATCCACTGACGGGAGAACAGCAGAGACTGTATGAAATTTTAGGGGATGTCAATCCTGAGTATGCTCTCAAGTATATGACTACTTTTTTGCTCAAGTTTCTTAAGAAAGATCAACTCATGCAGAAACGACGGGATATCTTTGTTGATAGTCTAGTCTTATTAGGTTACATCGTTCAAAATGAAGATGGGAAATATGAGTTGGCTGTAGAATTTGATAAAGAACGATTCATCTTTATAAAAAAATAAGGCTAGGAAATTTCCTAGCCTTATTTAAATATACTATAGATAACGTTCTGCAACAGCAGCATCTCCAGGATAGTCTTCTTTCTTACCTTGGATGATTTGGTAGCAGTCAGCTCCTTTACCAGCGATAATGACAGCATCTAGTTCTTGACTTGTAACAGACATCGCAGTCTTGATGGCTTGTTCACGGTCAGCAATCTTTTCAACAGGACGATGGATGTAGCTACTAATTTCATCAGCAATGGCCATCGGATCTTCATAGTTTGGATCGTCAGCCGTTAGAAATACTTGAATTTCAGGATGTTGATCGAGGAGAAGTCCAAAGTCCTTACGACGGCTTTCTCCCTTGTTTCCAGTTGAACCAAGTACTAAAGCAATCTTTCCAGTCTGATGTGTTTCAACGACTGAGATCAATTTCTTCAAGCTATCACCATTATGGGCGTAGTCGATGAAAACTTTTGCGCCATTTTTCTGAGTGAGAACTTCCATACGACCAGGGACGCGTGTTGTAGCAATCCCTTTTTTAATGTCTTCAAGACTAGCACCTAAACGAAGGCAAGCAAGTCCAGCTGCGACAGCATTTTCTTGGTTAAAATGTCCAATCAACTGGATATCATAATCGCCAGCTAATTTACCAGTAGCTGAGAAGCTAAAGGCTTTGGAGTTTTCGATTTGGTTATCAGATTGGCTACCGTAGAAGTCATGTTCTTGGTTCTCAACTTGTTCTTTTAGAACAGAGAAAGTGGTCCATATCGCTATTAATGACAACTGCTCGGCTATTTTTCATCAAGAGACGCTTGTGGTAGAAGTAGTCTTCAAAGGTTGGATGCTCAATAGGACCAATATGGTCAGGACTGATATTTAGGAACACTCCTACATCAAAAGTGAGGCCGTAGACTCGCTTCACCAAGTAGGCTTGACTAGAAACTTCCATAATCAGGTGGCTTCTTCCATTATCAACTGCCTGCGCCATCATATCAAAGAGGTCGATGCTTTCAGGTGTTGTCAGAGCAGACTTGAAGAAAGTTTTTCCGTCCAAAGTCGTATTCATAGTTGATAACATAGCAGGACGATGTTGCTGATTTAAGATATTGTAGGCGAAGTATGCCGCTGTTGTTTTTCCTTTGGTACCAGTGAAAGCGAGAAGTTTTAGTTTTTCCTGAGGGTTGCCATAAAATTCCATGGCAATCAAACTCATAGCCTTCTTAATATCGCTAACGACAATAACAGGAATGCCTACTTCGTAGTCCTGCTCGGCTACATACCAACCGAGTCCTTGTGAGATTGCCGAAAGAAGAAATTCCTTCTTAAAAGCAGCTCCTTTTACAAAAAAGAGGCTATTATCATTGGCTTTTCGGCTATCGTAGCAGATGCTATCAAAAGTTACATCATTAAAATAATAGTGGTAATGTCCTTGGTCGATAATCTCACGGAAGAGATCGTCTTTCTTTAAAATATCTAATACGGTTTCAATCTTTATCATACTTTCTATTGTAAACTGAAAGTCTGAATTTTACAAGTAACAAGGAAAAGTTTATAATGGAAGATAAGGAACATTTCCTAGTTATTAAAATTGAATGAGGAAGTTATGTCTAACGAAAATAATCATCAGCAGGCCCAGATGTTACGCGGGACTGCCTGGCTTACAGCTAGTAACTTTATCAGTCGCCTGCTCGGGGCTATTTACATTATCCCTTGGTATATTTGGATGGGAACATATGCTGCTAAGGCTAATGGTCTCTTTACCATGGGTTACAATATCTATGCTTGGTTCTTGTTGATTTCGACAGCAGGTATCCCAGTGGCGGTCGCTAAACAAGTTGCTAAATACAATACCATGCATGAGGAAGAGCATAGTTTTGCCCTGATTCGAAGCTTCTTAGGCTTTATGACTGTATTGGGACTTGCCTTTGCTTTGATCTTATATCTCTTTGCACCTTGGTTGGCAGATCTTTCTGGTGTTGGTAAGGAGCTTATCCCCATTATGCAGAGTCTAGCTTGGGCTGTCTTGATTTTCCCGTCTATGAGTGTTATCCGTGGATTTTTCCAAGGGATGAATAATCTTAAACCTTATGCCATGAGTCAAATTGCTGAGCAGGTTATCCGTGTGATTTGGATGCTCTTAGCAACCTTTATCATCATGAAGCTCGGTTCAAAAGATTATCTATCAGCAGTTACTCAATCTACTTTTGCTGCTTTTGTGGGAATGGTAGCTAGTTTTGCAGTCTTGCTTTATTTCCTTTATAAGGAAGGATTGCTCCAAAAAGTTTTTGAAACACGAGATAAGATTGATAGTAAGAGTCTTTTGGTTGATACGATTAAGGAAGCTATTCCTTTTATCTTGACTGGTTCGGCTATTCAGCTTTTCCAAATCTTGGACCAAATGACCTTTATCAATAGCATGAAGTGGTTTACCAACTATAGTAATGAAGACTTAGTTGTCATGTTTTCTTATTTCTCTGCCAATCCGAATAAAATTACTATGATTTTGATTTCGGTTGGAGTTTCGATTGGTAGTGTTGGTCTGCCTCTCTTGACGGAGAACTATGTCAAGGGGGATTTACCAGCAGCTTCTCGTCTAGTTCAAGATAGTATCACCATGCTCTTCCTATTCCTCTTACCTGCAACGGTTGGAGTAGTCATGGTAGGTGAACCACTCTATACAGTCTTTTACGGTAAGCCAGATGGATTGGCTATGGGATTATTTATCTTTGCGGTATTGCAATCAACAATTCTAGGCTTGTACATGGTCTTGTCACCAATGCTTCAGGCTATGTTCCGTAACCGCAAGGCAGTCTTGTATTTTGTTTATGGCTCAATTGCTAAGATTGTTCTACAATTACCATCGATAGCTATTTTCCATAGTTATGGTCCTCTCATTTCAACGACTATCGGTCTTATCATCCCGAATGTCTTGATGTATCGTGATATCTGTCAGGTTACAGGTGCGCGTCGAAAGATTATTCTGAAGAGAACAATCTTAGTTACTATTTGACTCTAGTTATGTTTATTCTAGTAGGACTCTTGCAATGGATTATTGGATTTGTCTTCCAACCAACTGGACGTTTCTGGAGTTTCCTATATGTCGCCTTAATTGGTACAATCGGTGGCGGGCTTTACGGAGTTATGTGTCTCTATACTCGACTTTTGGATAAGGTTATTGGACAGGCAAAAAGCTGACCAGTTACGAGCACGATTAAAAATTATCATAATAGTTTATAAATAAAACGAACAATTTGAAACTTTTTTGCGTAAAAAAAGTCTAAATTGTTCATTTTTTCTTGAAAAAAATACGATAAAAATATAAAAAAATAGTAGAAAAAAATCTATAATTTGGTAAAAATTAGATAAAATCACTTGACTAAAAAAAACAATAGCTGTATAATGATACAAATATTTAAATTTGGAGGTTCTGTTTATGAAAAAGTCTAAGGCAAAATATCTGACGCTGGCAGGCGTTGTCCTAAGTGCAGGTCTACTATTGGCAGCTTGTAGCAACTCAGCTAGTTCTACTAAAACATATAATTATGTCTATTCTAGCGATCCGTCTAGTTTAAACTATCTTGCTGAAAACCGTGCAACTACTAATGATATTGTGACTAATCTAGTAGATGGTCTCATGGAAAATGACCAATACGGTAACTACGTTCCATCCTTAGCAGAGGACTGGAGTGTTTCTCAGGACGGTTTGACATACACTTATAAACTTCGTAAAGATGCTAAGTGGTATACCTCTGAAGGTGAAGAATATGCTCCAGTAACTGCCCAAGATTTTGTAACTGGTTTGAAATATGCGGCTGATAAAAAATCCGAAGCTTTGTACCTAGTTCAAGATTCTGTAGCAGGTTTGGACGACTATATCAACGGGAAAACAACTGACTTTTCAACTGTCGGTGTTAAGGCGATTGACGACCAAACAGTTCAGTACACTTTGACACGACCAGAATCTTATTGGAACTCTAAAACAACATCAACCATTCTCTTCCCTGTCAATGCAGACTTCCTGAAATCAAAAGGGGATGATTTTGGTAAGGTGGATCCTTCTAGCATTTTGTACAATGGACCTTTCTTGATGAAATCCTTTGTTTCAAAATCTGTCATCGAATTCAAGAAAAATCCGAACTACTGGGATGAAAAAAATGTCTTTGTAGATGATGTGAAATTAGCCTATTATGATGGTAGTGACCAAGATGCACTGGCTCGTAACTTTGTAGAAGGAGTCTACAGCTACGCACGTCTCTATCCAAATAGCTCAAGCTTTGAAGGAATTAAAGAGAAGAACAAAGATAACATCATTTATAGTATGCAAACCGCAACTTCTTATTATTTGAACTTCAACTTGGACAGAAAATCTTATAACTTCACGTCTAAATCCTCAGATATCGAAAAGAAATCAACTCAAGAAGCAGTTCTGAATAAAAACTTCCGTCAAGCCTTCAACTATGCTTATAACCGTACAGCCTATGGAGCTCAATCTCAAGGGGAAGACGGAGCAACGAAGATTATTCGTAACCTGGTTGTACCTCCTACATTTTGTAACCATCAATGGGAAAGACTTTGGAGATGTTGTTTCAGAAAAGATGGTCAACTATGGCCAAGAATGGCAAGGAATCAACTTTGCAGATGCCCAAGACCCATACTACAATCCTGACAAGGCTAAGGCTAAATTTGCGGAAGCCAAGAAAGAATTGGAAGCTAAGGGTGTGCAATTCCCAATCCACTTGGATGTAACAGTTGACCAATCATCTAAAAAAGGTGTACTTGAAGCAAGCTCTTTGAAACAATCCATCGAATCTGTTCTAGGAGCTGAGAATGTGGTGATCGATATCCAACAATTATCAACAGACGATTACGATAATTCTGGCTACCTCGCTCAAACTGCAGCTCAAAAAGACTTTGATATCTATAATGGTGGTTGGAGTGCAGACTACTTAGATCCGTCAAGCTATCTTGATATCTTAAATGTCAATAACGGTGGTATGTTGCAAAACATTGGTCTAGAACCAGGTGAGGTCAATGACAAGGCTAAGGCAGTTGGACTCGATACTTACACTCAAATGTTAGAAGAAGCGAACAAGGAGCAAGATCCAGCGAAACGTTATGAAAAATATGCTGAAGTTCAAGCTTGGCTCGTCGATAGTGCCCTTGCAATTCCAAACGTTTCCCTCGGTGGAACACCGACCTTGAGAAAGACAGTTCCATTCTCATCGCCATTCTCACAAGCTGGAAATAAGGGTGTCGAATCATACAAGTACCTCAAGTTGCAAGATAAGACTGTGACAACAGCTGAGTATGAAGAAGCTAGACAAAAATGGCTGAAAGAAAAAGAAGAATCTAATAAAAAAGCCCAAGAAGAATTAGCTAAACACGTTAAATAATGACTCTAAATTTAAAAACGGTAACCTTTGATGAGGTTATCGTTTTTGTATAGTTTGAAACTATAACTAGCTCTTGAAAACAAGAAAACGAAGGATCCAAAATAAGTGGTACAATAGTTACTATAGATTTGGAGGTAAAGTATGAGCAAATCATTTCACATCAACACAATTTTAGCACAAGCAGGGATCAAGTCTGATGAGGCAACAGGTGCTTTGGTTACACCTATTCACTTTTCAACGACCTATCAACACCCAGAATTTGGTCAGTCCACTGGATTTGACTATACCCGCACCAAAAACCCAACTCGTAGCAAGGCAGAGGAAGTTTTGGCAGCTATTGAATCAGCCAAGTATGCTTTGGCGACTAGTTCAGGTATGTCTGCGATTGTGTTAGCCTTTAGCGTTTTTCCAGTAGGAAGCAAGGTTTTGGCTGTCCGTGACCTTTACGGTGGTTCTTTCCGCTGGTTCAATCAAGTGGAGCAGGAAGGACGATTCCACTTTACCTATGCCAATACAGAAGAAGAGCTAATTGCCGAGCTAGAAAAGGATGTGGATGTACTTTATATCGAAACACCAACCAACCCTTTGATGTTGGAATTTGATATTGAAAAATTGTCAAAATTAGCTCATGCTAAGGGTGCTAAAGTTGTCGTCGACAATACCTTCTATAGCCCGATTTACCAACGTCCAATTGAAGATGGAGCAGATATTGTCCTTCATTCAGCGACAAAATACCTTGCAGGCCATAATGATGTTCTAGCTGGTGTAGTTGTGACAGATAATGCTGATTTGTACGAAAAACTCTTTTACAATCTCAACACGACAGGGGCTGTTTTGTCACCATTTGATAGTTATCAATTGATTCGTGGTCTTAAAACATTGTCACTTCGTATGGAGCGCTCAACAGCTAATGCTCAAGAAATCGTAGCCTTTTTGGAACAATCACCTGCAGTCAAAGAAGTCTTGTATACAGGTCGTGGGGGAATGATTTCCTTTAAAGTGGCAGATGAAAAACGTATCCCTCATATCTTAAACACTTTGAAAGTATTCTCTTTTGCTGAAAGCCTGGGTGGTGTTGAAAGTCTGATTACCTACCCAACCACTCAAACCCATGCAGACATTCCTGCAGAGGTTCGTCATTCTTATGGATTAACAGATGACCTTTTACGCTTGTCTATTGGTATTGAGGATGCAAGGGACTTGATTGAAGATTTGCGTCAAGCTTTGGAAGGATAAGACTATGGGAAAATATGATTTTACGACTTTTGCCCAATCGTTTTGGACATCATACCTACAAATGGAAAGAAGCAGAGACTGACCGTCAAGTATTGCCAGCCTGGATTGCTGATATGGACTTTGAAGTCTTACCTGAGATTCGTCAGACTGTCCATGACTATGCTGAGCAATTAGTCTATGGCTATACCTATGCTAGTGATGGATTGATTGAAGCCGTTCAAAACTGGGAGGAAAAACACCATAGTTATCGCTTTGAAAAGGATGCTCTAGTCTTTATCGAAGGGGTAGTGCCAGCTATTTCAACAGCCATTCAAGCCTTTACCAAAGAAGGTGAAGCGGTTCTCATTAACACGCCAGTTTATCCTCCTTTTGCTCGCAGTATTAAGCTCAATAATCGTAGACTAATCACCAACTCTCTAGTAGAAAATGACGGACTTTTTGAGATTGACTTTGATCAATTGGAGAAAGACTTTGTCGAAGAAGATGTGAAACTCTACGTTCTCTGCAATCCTCATAATCCTGGTGGACGCGTTTGGGAGAAGGAAGTTTTAGAAAAGATTGGACAACTGTGTCAAAAAAACATGGGAGTCTTGCTGGTATCTGATGAGATTCACCAAGATTTAGCCTTGTTTGGAAACAAGCACCAGTCATTCAATACGGTAAATGAAGATTTTAAAAGAATTTTCACTGATTTTTAAGCAGTGCTACCAAGACCTTTCAACATTGCTGGGACGAAAAATTCTTACGCTATTATCGAAAATCCTAAGTTGAGACTTGCTTTCCAAAAACGCCAGCTGGCTAATAATCAACATGAAATCTCAGGTTTGGGATATTTGGCAACAGAAACTGCCTATCGATATGGTGAAGATTGGTTGACAGAACTCAAAGAACTGATTGAGAAAACACATCAATTATGTAGTGGATGTATTTGGCAAAGAAACTAAAATCAAGGTCATGAAACCTCAAGGGACCTATCTCATTTGGCTTGATTTTTCAGCCTATGATATTAGCGATGAAGAGTTAAGAAAGCTTTTACGAGACGAAGCCAAAGTTATCCTGAACAGAGGCTTGGACTTTGGTGAAGAAGGAGCCCTCCACGCTCGTCTCAATGTAGCCATGCCGACATCTATTTTGGAAGAAGTCTGCCAACGAATCATTGCCACTTTTTCAAATCTTTAAAAACTAGCCTTTTAGGAGAAAAGTCTTCCTAGAAGGCTATTTTCATAGGCGAAAATATGGTATAATTAAGAGATAAAGTAAAGGGGAAATTATGGCTAAATTGATTCCAGGAAAGCTTCGAATGGAGGGAGTGGAACTCTATGAAACTGGTCAGATTGAAATCATTAAAGAACAAGACCATCGCATCTATGCGCGTGTAGCGGAAGAAGAAATTCGTTATAGTTTAGACGATGACTTGATTTTTTGTGCATGTGATTTTTTCAAAAAAAGAGGTTACTGTGTTCATTTAGCAGCTCTAGAATATTACTTGAAAAATGACCAGCTAGGACAGGAAATCTTACTCAATCTGGAGGCTAATCAGGAAGAGAAGGAGACTGTTGAGACACAGGTGACTTTCGGAGGAGAATTCTTGAAGTCTATCCAAGTTCCGCGTCAATCCAACATCTATCGGCTTTCTGCTCAAGGGCAGGTGGAAGCAGGAACCAATCGCATTATCTGGACTTTAAGAATTGGCCTTGCTCAGCAAGACAAATTTTATGTGATTAGGGACATCCCTCTTTTCTTAAATCATAGAGTTTGCCAAACCCTACATGATAGGAAAATATTACGAGTCTTCATTAAGACTTGAACAGTTTGATAAAGCCAGTCAAGACGTCTTGAATTTCTTATTTGGTTTGGTTGAAGAGAAGATTGACTACCATATTTTTTTCCCAAATCAAGGACGACATCTCTATTTCCCTAAAACCTTTTTTGAGCAGGGGGCTAGTCTACTGATGGGATTAGACGCCTTTCAGTTTGACCACCAACTTTCGAGTTATTATCATCTTCTCTTCCAAGACTTTGATGGCCAAGCACGTTTGTTTTCATTTAGAATTGAAGAAAAATCCAACTATTTTGAAATGGAAATTTTCGAACAGACAGGGCTTAATTTCTTTTACAGGGGACAAGTATTATTCTACAAAGGGAATTTTTTCCTGATGACGAAAAAACAGGCTAGTTTATTAGATACGCTTAGAAAAGTTCCTTTAGACAATGGTGGCAGAAAGATCTTACAGTTTGATACTCAGTGATCGAGATCTTTTAGCTTCGACCTTGTCACAGTTTAAATGCCTAGGAAAAGTAGAGGCTCCTGATTCACTACAAATCCAATCCTTCCGTCCGTCTTTTTACATGGATCGTGAAGAGGATGGTTCTATTCGATTAGATATGCAATTTCAATATGAAACTTGCCTAGTAACCAATCGTAATGAACTAGAGAACCTCCCTTTTGCTAGTGACATTCAATTGGAAAAACAGATTTTTCAGTTGGCCTTATCTGCTGGGTTTGAAGCGGATTTTCGTTCGTGGCGTCAAAGTTTGAAAGCTGAAGCAGTCCATACTTTCTTTCAGGAAGTTTTACCAGCCTTTGCAGCGCTTGGAGAATTAAAGATTTCAGAGAGCATGCAAGATCTTTATCAGATTCAAAAACCTCAAGTTCAGATATCATCCAAGGGAAGTCTTTTAGAAATTCAATTTGATTTTCAGGATATTGATCAAGAAGAAATCAATCGAGCAATGAAAGCTCTCGTTGCCAAGCAGGACTATTATATTAGCTCGTCTGATCAGGTCTATTATTTTGATGAACAGACAAAACGTATTCGACAAGATTTAGAAGACTTAGGAATTGATGAGATAGAGAGTGCTGCTTTCCAGGCTCGCAAGTCTTTGGCTTATACCTTATCTCATCTGTTTAAGGACCAGGATCAAGTTACGTTTACTGATGAATTTCGTCATTTGGCGCATCATTTAACGCATCCAGAGGATTTTCCGATGAAGTCCCTAGATATTCGAGCCCAGCTCAGAGATTATCAGAGAAAAGGGATTCAATGGCTTCAGATGCTAGACCATTATGGATTTGGTGGAATTTTAGCTGATGATATGGGACTTGGAAAAACTTTACAAGCCATCGCCTTTTTAAGTAGCCAACTTCAGGAGAATAGCCGTGTCTTGATTCTTGCTCCATCTGGTCTCATCTATAATTGGGCTGATGAATTTAAAAAATTTGCACCGAATTTGGATGTGGCTGTCGTACATGGATTGAAACCTTATCGCGAGACTATTTTAGCAGAAAAACATCAGGTCTATGTGACCAGTTATGCCACTTTCCGTCAGGATAGTGAAATCTATCGAAATTTATCTTTTGATTTTCTATTTCTAGATGAAGCCCAAGTGATGAAAAATGCCCAAACCAAAATTGCTAAGATTTTGAGAAAGTTTGTGGTTCCATCAGTTTTTGCTCTTTCCGGAACACCAATTGAAAATAATCTAGGGGAATTATGGTCTATCTTTCAGATTGTATTGCCAGGACTTTTGCCAGCAAAAAAAGACTTTATGAAATTGCCTGCTGAGAGAGTGGCACAGTTTATCAAACCATTTGTCATGCGTCGAAAAAAAGAGGATGTTCTTACAGAGTTACCTGATCTGATAGAAGTCGTTTATAAAAATGAACTGGAGGACCAGCAAAAAGCTATCTATCTAGCTCAACTTCAACAGATGCAAGAGCGTTTGGGACAAGTGACCGATGCAGAATTTCAACGAAATCGAGTTGAAATTTTAACAGGACTCATGCGTCTTCGCCAGATTTGTGATACTCCAGCTCTATTTATGGAAGATTATAAGGGAGATAGCGGGAAGCTTGATAGTTTACGAGATCTGCTAAGTCAAATTGCTGAGGGGAATCATCGTGTACTCATCTTCTCTCAATTTAGGGGAATGCTTGATCGCATCGAAAAGGAGTTGCCTCAGCTTGGCTTAACTTCCTTTAAGATTACTGGCTCTACACCATCACAGGAGCGTCAAGAAATGACCAAGGCTTTTAACCAAGGTGAGCGCGATGTGTTTTTGATTTCTCTAAAAGCTGGTGGAGTTGGTCTCAATCTTACTGGTGCGGATACAGTTATTCTGGTAGACTTATGGTGGAATCCGGCAGTTGAATCGCAGGCTATTGGTAGGGCTCATCGAATGGGACAAGAGCAAGCCGTTGAGGTGTATCGTCTGGTAACTAGAGGTACAATCGAGGAGAAGATTCAAGAGTTGCAGGAAGAGAAAAAGAATCTGGTCTCAGAAGTATTGGATGGAACAGAGTCTCGTGGAAGTCTCACACTTACTGAAATTCAAGAAATATTAGGAATTTCTGAAGCCAAGACTTGAAAAATCAAGACTTTACGTTATAATGGAGTATTGAAAGGGAATAAAAATGAAACAAGTACGATTTCCAATAGTGTCAGATGATGAGATTATGCTGACAGAGATGCCATTTATGGATTTATATGATGAGTCGGATCTCATTAGTAATATCAAGGGAGATTACCAGGACAAAAACTACTTGGAATGGTCACCAATTACTACCGAAAAAAAGCCACTGGTTCAAGCATCAGATAAGCTACCTGAAAAGAAGGAAAAATCCTATGCTGAACTTGCTCGTGAAGAAGCCAGAGCTGATCTAAAACGGAAACGTTCAGCAAATATTTGACTCAAGATGTTAGTTTTACGAAACGTTATAAACCTTCAAATAATGTAGTAAGACAGGCAAATCAGCCAACAGCTCCTTTCCAAAAGGAAAATCCTGGGGAGCTAGCAAAATTTAGTGACAAACTAACTCAGAACCATTATATTTTGGCTGAAATGGCTCCTCAGATGCAACAGACAACCAAAGAAGAGCATCTTGGACCAAAGAAAAATAATTATGATTTTTTAAAGAAAAGCCAAATTTATAACAAAAAAGAAAATCAATCAGAAAAAAAGAACGTAAAAATTGCTCAAGAGTTGAACTTGACAAATATGACAGAGTAAAGGGGAAAAAGATGGCAAAAACCTATCATTTTATCGGAATTAAAGGATCAGGAATGAGTGCCTTGGCTTTGATGTTGCACCAAATGGGGCACAAGGTCCAAGGATCTGATGTGGAAAAATATTACTTTACACAACGTGGGCTAGAGCAAGCAGGGATCAAAATTTTAGCCTTTTGATGAGAAGAATCTTCAAGGGGATTTAGAAATCATCGCTGGGAATGCCTTTCGTCCAGACAACAATGTTGAAATTGCTTATGCAGACAAGAATGGACTAAGCTATAAACGTTATCATGAGTTTCTTGGTAGCTTTATGCGTGACTTTATCAGCATGGGTGTTGCCGGAGCACACGGTAAGACTTCAACAACAGGTATGCTTTCTCACGTTTTGTCACACATCACTGATACAAGCTATCTAATTGGAGATGGTACAGGTCGTGGTTCTGAAAATGCCAAGTATTTTGTCTTCGAATCAGACGAGTACGAACGTCATTTTATGCCATATCACCCAGAGTACTCTATTATTACTAATATCGACTTTGACCATCCTGACTATTTCACAAGCTTAGAGGATGTCTTCAACGCCTTCAATGATTATGCTAAACAAATCACCAAAGGTTTGTTTGTCTACGGTGAAGATGCTGAGTTGCGTAAGATTACGGCAAATGCTCCAATCTATTATTATGGTTTTGAAGCAGACAACAATGACTTTGTAGCTAGTGATTTACTTCGTTCTACTACAGGTTCAACCTTTACAGTTCACTTCCGTGGTCAAGAGTTGGGTCAATTCCACATTCCAACTTTTGGTCGCCACAACATCATGAATGCAACAGCAGTAATTGGTTTGCTTTATACTGCTGGATTTGACTTGAATTTAGTGCGTGAACACTTGAATACTTTTGGAGGTGTTAAGCGTCGCTTTACCGAGAAGATTGTTAACGATACAGTCATTATCGATGATTTTGCGCATCACCCAACTGAAATTATCGCAACTCTAGATGCTGCACGTCAAAAATACCCAAGTAAGGAAATCGTTGCTATTTTCCAACCGCATACTTTTACTCGTACAATTGCTTTGTTGGATGATTTTGCACAAGCCTTGAATCAGGCTGATGCAGTTTACTTAGCACAAATCTATGGATCTGCTCGTGAAGTTGACCATGGTGATGTTAAGGTTGAGGATTTAGCAGCTAAAATTGATAAAAAAACATCAAGTTATCACTGTTGAAAATGTGTCTCCTCTCTTAGACCATGACAATGCTGTATACGTCTTTATGGGAGCAGGTGACATTCAATCATATGAATACTCATTCGAACGTCTCTTGTCTAATTTGACAAGTAATGTTCAGTAAGGAACACCATGGAATTTCCAATTAAAATTAAAGGGAAGTTCAGCAATCTGATATCGAGCAGGTTTGCTTGATACAGGAGAGTACTCAAAACTTCCAAGAAACATTTAATAGAGAAATAATAGAAGAACGTATCCGTAATTTTGCGGATACGTTTCTCTTAGCTAGTTTTAGATGATCAGGTGATTGCTTATATTTTAGCGACAGATTTTTGCTACATCCTCAGTAAGTAGATGGATAGTAGAGATGGCAGATGGAGAAGCTATTAGTAATGGAAATCTTGTGATTGATGCTTTATCTGTTCATCCGAATTATCAAGGGCAAGGATTTGGAACCTTGTTGCTTGCAGCCATGAAACAAGTTGCTCTTCAACAAAAATAGTCCAGCTATTTATCTGGTCTGTAAAGATGAATTGCTGTCTTATTTTTGAGATGAATGAATTTATAGAGCAAGGAATAGTAGATCTGGGAGTCGGAAATGAAGTTAATTTTCTCATGTGCTGGAAGAATCCCTTTTTATCAGGAGGAACTATGATTATTCGACAAGCTAGACTGAGTGATTTAGACCGTATTTTTAGAGATTGAACTAGAAAATTTTTTTCTATTGAAGAAGCCATACCTCGATCTGTCTTTGAAGCACATTTAAAAGGAAATAAAAACGAGCTTTTCTAGTGGCTGAAAAAGAGGGAGAGATACTCGGTTATATCGAAGGACCGGTAGTCCCTCATCGTTATTTACAAGACCAGTCTTTCACTGAAGAAATAAAAGACCACAGTCGTCAAAAAAAGGCGGATATATATCTGTGACTTGTCTTTCTATAGCAAAAAAAGCTCAATCTCTAGGGCTAGGGGAAAAAAACTCCTGACCGCATTGAAAGAAGTGGCTCTTAAGCATGAACGAGAGGGATCAATCTGACCTGTCATGACTACCTTATTGAATACTATGAGAAGCATGGTTTTTGTCAATGAAGGAAAGTCTAAGTCCCAATTTGCGGGAGAAGAATGGTATGATATGGTCTGGGAAAAACAAGAATTAGTGAGTAGAAAGGCTTCTAAGGTTGCTTTTTCTTTAGTTTTTTTAAGATATAATATTAAGGATTATCAACAAGGAGGTAAATACCTTTGAGCGAAAAATTCAAATGAAGAAAAAGTTGAGTTTTAAAGAGCAAATTTTTGCGAGATTTAGAACGACTAAAAAAAGAGGCAAATGAAGTTGAACAAACGGATGATCTTTTTTTCAACTTTAGCAAAAACCTTCTGAAGCAAACTTCAGAAAAAAAGGAACCAAGTATTTCGGAAGAGGAGTTGATTGCAAAAATCAGTTGCAGCTGTTGATCAATTGATTGATAATGCCCCAACTGTTCCTGAGCGTCCTGTTCTTGTAGAAGAAGTTCCAGAAGAAGCTGCAGAGGAAGTACAAGAAGAAATTCCAGAAGCAGTACAAGAAGAAGTAGTTGAGTCATCTCAATCAATTCCGGAAAAAGAAGAAAATCATTCAATTCCAACTAGAGTTTCAGTTTCTTATCGTGCATTTGATACTGTTCCAGAAAAAGAAACAGTAAACCTTGCGTCACACAAGGAAGAATTGACAAGTCAAGAAGCTACTGAAGAAGCAGACCTTCCTAGAAGAAGTCGGAGAGAGACTGTGAAACCAGCCAAGAAAAAGAAGAAAATCCCGCTTAAAAGGATTTTTAGTAACAGTTTTGGTATTATTGATTCTAATTGGTGCTGGTGGATTCTTTGGCCTACGCTATGCTGAATCAGCTCTACAACCAGTAGATCCAAGTTCTAAACAATATATGTCAGTTCAGATTCCAGATGGTGCTAATACTCAAGAAATTGGCTCAGTTTTGGAAAAATCTGGTGTTATTAAGAACGGTTTGGTCTTTACACTTTATGCCAAGTATAAAAACTACACTGGATTGAAGTCTGGTTATTACAACTTGCAAAAGAGTATGAGTGTTGAAGATGTCATTAAAGAGTTGCAAAAGGGTGGTACACCTGAACCTCAGGAAGTTGCTCTTGCAGACTTGACTATTCCTGAAGGCTATACTTTGGAACAAATTGCTCAAACTGTTGGCCAACTTCAAGGTGACTTTAAGGAGCCTTTGACAGCGGAAGCATTCTTGGCTAAGGTCCAAGATGAGACCTTTATTGCTCAAGAGGTTGCCAAATATCCAAATTTGCTTGAAAGCTTGCCAGCAAAAGATAGTGGTGTTCGTTACCGTTTAGAAGGTTATCTTTTCCCTGCGACTTATACGATCAAAGAAAGTACAACTGTTGAAAGTTTAATTGATTCAATGCTTGCAGCTATGGATAAGAACCTTTCTTCACACTATGCTGCGATCAAAGAAAAGAACTTGACCGTAAATGAGCTCTTAACAATTGCATCACTTGTTGAGAAAGAAGGTGCAAAAACAGAAGATCGTAAGCTGATTGCAGGAATCTTCTATAACCGCTTAAACCTCGGTATGCCACTTCAAAGTAATATTGCTATCCTTTACGCAGAAGGCAAACTTGGTCAAAACATCAGTCTCTCTGATGATGCAACCATTGATACATCTATTAATTCACCATACAATGTCTATACAAAAGTAGGTCTAATGCCTGGTCCAGTTGATAGCCCAAGCTTAGATGCTATCGAATCAAGTATCAATCAGACAAAGAGTGAATATCTTTATTTTGTAGCCAATGTTCAAGATGGTAAAGTTTACTATGCAACAACACTAGAAGAACATGATCGTAACGTTCAAGAACATATCAATAGTAAATTACCTCAATCAAATAGCACAAACTAAAATTATGTGGTTTTCCACATAATTTTGCTTTAAAGCATATATTTATTAATTAAATCAAAAGAAAGTTGAGAAAAATGGTAGAAAAAACATATCCAATGACCTTGGAAGAAAAGGAAAAACTCGAAAAAGAATTAGAAGAATTGAAACTAGTACGTCGCCCAGAAGTTGTAGAACGTATCAAGATTGCTCGTTCATACGGTGATTTGTCAGAAAACAGTGAGTATGAAGCAGCTAAAGACGAGCAAGCCTTCGTTGAAGGACAAATCTCAAGTCTGGAAACTAAAATTCGTTACGCAGAAATCGTTAACAGCGATGCCGTTGCAAAAAATGAAGTTGCTATCGGAAAAACTGTAACAATCCAAGAAGTTGGAGAAGACGAAAAGGAAGTATACATTATCGTTGGTTCAGCTGGAGCAGATGCTTTTGCGGGTAAAGTGTCAAATGAAAGCCCAATTGGTCAAGCATTGATTGGTAAGAAAAAGGTGATGTTGTTACAATCGAAACACCTGCTGGAAGCTATGATGTTAAAATCTTAAAGGTTGAAAAAACCGCTTAATAGGATAAAAAAGAAGGAGTGGATTTAGGGAAAGCGTTTTCTATCACTCCTTTTCTTAATTCTAAAAATTAAGGAGACTAGATGAATTCAGAAAAAAAGCACAAAAAGAAAAGTAAAATGGAGCGTGGATTAACAAACCGCCATGTTCAGGTTATGGCCATTGCAGGGAACAATCGGGTACAGGGATTATTTCTTGGGGCTGGTCGGTCTATCAGTTTAACTGGACCTTCGATTGTCTTGGTCTATATGATTACGGGTGGCTTCATGTATCTCATGATGCGTGCTATCGGTGAAATGTTGTACCAGGACCCAGAGCAACACACCTTTATCAATTTTATTACTCGCTATCTTGGAAAGGGCTGGGGTTATTTCTCAGTTTGGTCTTATTGGTTATCAGTAGTCTTTATCGGTATGGCTGAGATTACAGCAATCGCTCACTATGTTCAGTTTTGGTTTCCGTCTTGGCCATCTTGGTTGATTCAGGTTGTCTTTTTAACAATTTTAGGATTGGTCAATCTGATTGCAGTTAAAATATTTGGTGAAGTGGAATTTTGGTTTGCCATGATTAAAATCGTTGCTATTCTTGCCATGATTGCAACAGGTGTTTTTCTAGTCTTGACTGGCTTTGAAACGCCTTATGGTTCAGCAAGCCTTGTCAATATCAGTGAGCAATTCTCCCTTTTCCCAAATGGAGGAATGAACTTTGTCATGGCCTTTCAAATGGTTTTCTTTGCTTACTTGATGATTGAATTTATCGGCGTTACAACATCTGAAACTAAGGATCCTCGGAAAGTATTGCCTAAGGCGGTTAAGGAAATTCCTTTGCGAATTATCTTCTTCTACGGTGGGGCTCTCTTAGCCATCATGTCTATTATTCCTTGGCGTGAGCTTTCTGCGACGGATTCACCATTTGTAACGGTATTTGAACTTGTTGGTCTTAAGTGGGCAGCAGCCTTGATTAACTTTGTTGTCTTGACTTCCGCTGCGTCAGCCTTGAATTCAACCCTTTACTCAACAGGTCGTCACTTGTACCAAATTGCCCATGATTCACCAAATCGTTTCTTGAAAGCTATTAAGGCAGATACACTTTCACGCCACAACGTTCCTCAGAATGCTATCATTGCTTCTGCGGTATTGATTGGTCTTGCAGCCTTCATCAATGTACTTCCTGGCGTATCAGATGCCTTTGCTTTGATTACGGCTTCTTCATCAGGTGTTTATATCGCCATCTACATCTTAATCATGGTGGCCCATCTTAAGTATCGCAAGTCAAAAGACTTTATGGCAGATGGCTATCTCATGCCCCAATATCGCTTGCTAAATCCTCTGACTATGCTCTTCTTTATCTTTGTATTTCGGAACTCTCTTTTTACAAGAATCAACTGTAATGGGAGCCAGAGGTTCAGCTATCTGGATTGTTGCTTTTGGTATTTATAGCCAATGGAAATTTAGAAAATAAGTTATAAGCTCATCAACTCAGGTTGATGAGTTTTCTAGTTTGACAGCTCTTGGTAATAAGACTATAATCAAGCTATAAGTATCTTTGAGGAGGTTTGGATGCAGGTAAGATTGGAAAATACAGAGTCTCAGAAATCGCAAATTATAGGAGACTTGATTCGCTCCTATAATCGTTCCAAAAGAGAAGTTGCTGAAAGTGAGCCACTAAACCTTTATGTCGAAGATGAACATGGTGAAATCATGGCTGGTTTAGTAGCAGAGACTTTCGGGAATTGGTTAGAAATTGAGTATTTGTTTGTGAAGGAGGACTTGCGAGGACAAGGAATCGGCTCCCAACTATTGCAGCAAGCAGAGAGTGAAGCTAAAAAGAGAAACTGTCGCTTTGCTTTTGTGAATACCTATCAGTTTCAAGCGCCAGCCTTTTATCAAAAGCAGGGCTACAAGGAAGTCTTTACCTTAAAAGATTATCCCTACACTGGACAAAGGCATTATTATCAAAAAGATTTGTAAACATAGAACTCTCTATCATGTAAGTGGTAGAGAGGTTTTTGTTAATAGAGATTAATTTAATTTTCTTTAATAGATTAATTATATTATTTCTTTACGTTCAAAAATTTCTATGCTATACTTAGGTTGCATAGTAGAAAAATATTAGTCGGGGGCTAAATTGTTGAAGTCGAATTTAGTAGATAAAATAAAAGAAAAAGAAATTGATTATTGGGACTTTAAAAATGTAACTGCTTCAGGAATACATAAAATTAGTGCCTATCCAGCTACGATGGTTCCTGATATGCAATATGAATTAATCAAGCTAATTAAAAGTGAAGATTCATCTATTAAGAATATTCTTGATCCTTTTCATGGTTCGGGAACAACTCTAGTGGAGGGAGAAAAGAATAACCTTTCTCCGATTGGCATAGATATTAACCCTTTAGCTAATCTTATTACAAAAGTTAAGCTGCAGGGCGTTAACAAAAAATATATAGATATAGCAAATAATAGAATTGAGAAATTTTTAAAAAGCAATAGTTTTGAATTTGACAAACATTATTTTTATAATATAGAAAAATGGTATCGAAATGATTTTATAATAACGTTTAGTAAAATTCGTTGTGCTATTCAGAGAGAAAAATACAGATACGTAAGACAGTATTATTGGGTGTGTTTAATTAATATTTTAAAAAAATACAGTAATACAAGAAGTTCAACATTTAAATTGCATGTAAAAGAGCAAAACGATATTGAAAAGATGGAAAATCACATCGTTGAAGATTTTATAAAGAGCATTAACGAATACTCTCAATATTTACCTGATTATAACAGAAGAAAAAAAATTGATTTAAAAATTGGAAAATCGGAAGATATTCTATATGGAATGAAGAGCGATTCTGTTGATTTGATTGTAACTTCTCCTCCCTATGGAGATAATTCAACTACGGTAACATATGGACAGTATTCTATGTTACCAATTTACTGGATAGACAGAAAAGATATGGAAAGTTTTGACGAGAAATTAATAGATAATTATTCAAGTATTGACTCGAATAGTCTAGGAGGGAAAATTAGTGGAACTAAAAAAAACTATCAATCAGATTGTTTAAATAAGTATGTTGAAAGCATTGCTACGGATAAGAGAAAAAAAGTTGTGAATTTTATAACTGACTATTTGGATGTAATGGGACAAATGGGACGAATTATAAAAAAGAACAAGAGAATTATTTTAACTTTAGGCAATCGACGAGTTGATAATAAAACAGTTCCATTATCTAAAGTTACTCAAGAATATTTTGAGAGTATTGGATTTGAATTAGAAGCATCTATTACAAGAAATATACCTATTAAGAGAATGCCGAGAAGGTTATCTAATGTAAAAGATAAATCAGTGGAGTCAATGAACCAAGAATATGTTTTGATATTAAGAAAAATAAAGGAGGTTTAGATGCCTAATAAAGTTGAACAAGTGCCTATTACTGTAGCAGGTAATATTTTGAGTGAACTATCAGAAAAAATTCCTAATAATATTATTGCATTAAATGAGTTAATAAAAAACGCGTATGATGCGTTTTCTCCCAGTGTTGATATTATATTGAATTCGGAATCAAAAGAACTCACTATTCGAGATTATGGTACTGGTATGGATACAGAAGGAATTAAGAAATTGTTTCATATATCGAGTAGTGAAAAGCACTATGGGAAAGCTATTTCTTTTGGAGATACTCAACGTTTAACCCAAGGTTCTAAAGGATTGGGCTTTTTATCTGTTTTTAGGTTTGGGAACAGAGTATTATGGAAAACAGGTAAAAATAGCAAAATTTTTGAATTTGGAGTTGATTTTGAAAATTTAAAAAATGAGTACAATTTGCCAGATCATAAACTAAGTATAAAAACTAGTGATCAAGAGTTTAAAGGAACACAAATAGTTATAGATCTAGATGATTATAATTTACAATCTTTAAAAATAACACTAGCTAATGAAAGTAGTAGAAAGAAAATTCTTAATTCTTTTGTATCAAGCAAGGTATCGGATGAAGGAATAAAAATAGATAAAGATTTCATCATTAATTTAACATTGGATGATCATACATATTCGAGTGATGTAAATTTAGATATTTCACATCAAGGAAAAAAAGGAGCATCAACTTTTTTTAGAATAAAAATATTCTTCCAAAGATAAAAAAAGATTAACTATTATAAAAAAATAGTCTTTTAATTTACTCTAGTGATTTTGAGTATAGTTTTGATGATTATATAGTTGATATTGATTTAATGGCTTTTGATTTTGGTCAAGGACGTGGCGGAAAAGATCAAATAAATTCAGTATTTTATATACCTCAGACGACTAATGATATTACGCCATTAGTATTTATTAATAATAACTTATTTAATAACTATTATTTATTTGATACGGAGATTATGGCTAGTAAACGTGGTTCTCTAGTTTTAAGACAATTGGCTGGATATATATCTATTAAATCTAGCAGTCCGTTAATGCAATTTAACTCAGACAGGACACAATTCTCACAGAATAGACTTACAGACGAAATCACGGATTTTATTAAAAATATAAACGAAGAGATTCAAAGAACGGGTAGTTCATTAAAGAGTGAGATTAAAAAAATATTGATGCATTCAAACAGACTCAAATTCCTGAAGAGGATACTTCAGTTTTAAAAAATATTCAAAAATATATTAAGGAGGATTTTAAATTAAAAGATTCTCTAATTTTTGAGAAAAAAGAAAATCAATTAAAATGTACTCTATTTGATAGTGAAGTTTTGCTAGATATCATTCCAAAAGTTAAAGAAATAAACGATTTAGGAACAGTTGAAGTATGGATTGGTAAAGATGAGTTAAACAATGAGACTATTAATTTACAAGATCTAATCGCAGAATCAACAGAAATTCGCTTTAATGGTGATAAAGTTAATGAATTTAATAAAACACAAGAAGGTGAATGGTTGATTAAGAAAGAGACAGATTCCACAATAATTTCTATAAAGATAATTTTAAGGAAGCCAATTCAGCCTAATATAGATATAAATAAAATAGATTTATTATGTAATATTGATTACGATTTAGATAGTATTTTCACTTTGTATAATAGTTTTGGAATTGCATGGGATAGAATAGAGCCCGATATAAAAACAAATGGAAATAATACAATCAGATACGATAGTAGAAAAGGAAAAATAAGATTTGGAAGAACTGGAGAGCAAACCATAACTGTAAGTGCAAAGGATAAAGATACTAATCTCAAGTATGAAAGTGATTTTACTTTTAGGATAAAATTACCTGAGGAGTATGAGATAAAACCTGAACAATTGCAACAGTCCTTGATTAGATTGCCAATCACTGTAACTCCAAATTTTTCTTCAGATATTAAGGTTTTAATAAATGAAATTAATGAGTTATTTAAGACTGATTACAGTATTATTCCTGTTATTTCCTATAGAACTCTTATTGAACTGACAGTTAATGATATATTAAATAACATTGGAGAAGAAAAGAAAACAGATTTATCAAAAAACTATAATAAAGTGATTTCAATAGCAGAAGAAAGAATCAAGAATTCACGCCTTGATGATAAAGATAAGCAGATACTATTAGGTATATATAAATCGATTCAGTCCGAAAGTGAAGTAAGCGCTTTTGTTGCATTTTTAAATTTATCTGTACATAATGGCTCTAGGATAATTACGAAAGAAGACTTAAAAACAAAAACTAAAGAAATAAAATTACTTCTAGAATTATTGCATTTAACCTCTTAATAGTGTTTAAAAATTTTTTTAAAAAAATTCTCTATCATTTCAGTGGTAGAGAGTTTTTTTGTAAAAAAATCTCACAAAATGAAAGATATATATTGCATAATGTAAAATATATGATATAATAAAGGTGAAAAAAGAAGCGCGACTTTTAAAATTAAGGAGGAGGTAAGAAGTGGCTAAGAATTTAAAATTAAAACTCGCTCGAGTAGAGCTTGATATGACACAAGGTGACTTGGCAGAAGCTGTAGGGGTTACGCGCCAGACTATCGGCTTGATAGAAGCTGGAAAGTACAATCCTTCGCTTTCACTTTGCCAATCCATTTGCAGATGCTTAGGGAAAACTCTAGATCAATTATTTTGGGAGGAAGAAGATGAAAAATAGATTTTATTATTATCAATTACTAGACGAAAGAGAAGAACAACTGATGAATAAAGCAGGGGCAGAATCCTTTACCCTCTTCATTTGGCTTGTGCTTCTAAGTTATTTGGTTGCTGTATTGGCTCCATCTCTTTTTAATCCGAATTTTCTAGTGTATACTCTGATAGTAGGAATTTTCTTCTTTTTCAATCGTGCCCGTTATCTGGGAGTGACCTACTATAGTCGTTTTCATTTTACGATTTTGGGTAGTTTTTTCCTGACCTTGGCTATTACGACTCTTTTAATGTTACAGAATTATCAATTCAACATAGAAATTTATCAGCATAATCCATTAAACTTCAAATACCTTTCTGCTTGGGTCATTACCTATCTCCTTTATCTTCCTTGGGTCTTTATTGGAAATTTAGGCTTGAAAAGCTATGGTCAATGGGCTCAGAAGAAGTATGAAAAAGATATGGATGAACTTGAGAGTATGGAATAGTTTGTTAACTTTTTATCCATCTCGGTAAAATGTGTTATAATAGTACTAATTTATGAGAAAAGAAGAAATATTTTCTTCTTTTTACAAATAAGGAAGAAGGACAGTATATGTATCCAGATGACAGTTTAACATTGCACACAGATTTGTATCAGATTAACATGATGCAGGTTTACTTCGACCAAGGAATTCATAACAAGAAAGCAGTTTTTGAAGTTTTTTTCCGCCAACAACCGTTTAAAAATGGTTATGCTGTTTTTGCAGGTTTGGAACGAATTGTGAACTACCTAGAAAACCTGCGCTTTTCTGATAGCGATATAGCTTATTTGGAGTCACTTGGTTATCATGGTGCCTTCCTGGAATATCTGCGTAATCTCAAGTTGGAGTTGACGGTACGTTCTGCTCAAGAAGGGGACTTAGTATTTGCTAATGAACCGATCGTTCAAGTGGAAGGCCCTTTGGCGCAGTGTCAATTGGTTGAAACAGCTCTTTAAATATTGTTAATTTTCAAACCTTGATTGCGACCAAGGCTGCTCGTATTCGCTCGGTCATTGAAGATGAGCCTTTGATGGAGTTCGGTACACGTCGTGCGCAAGAGATGGATGCAGCTATCTGGGGAACTCGTGCCGCTGTCATTGGTGGTGCCAATGGAACTAGTAATGTACGTGCAGGTAAGCTCTTTGGAATTCCGGTTTTAGGGACTCACGCTCATGCCTTGGTTCAAGTCTATGGGAATGACTATCAGGCTTTCAAGGCTTATGCCTCAACTCACCGTGATTGTGTCTTTCTTGTAGATACTTATGATACTCTTCGTATCGGTGTTCCAGCAGCCATTCAGGTTGCAAGAGAATTAGGTGACAAGATTAACTTTAAGGGTGTTCGTATTGACTCTGGAGATATCGCCTATATTTCTAAAAAAGTTCGTCAACAACTGGACGAGGCAGGGTTTACTGATGCTAAGATTTATGCATCCAATGACCTGGATGAAAATACCATCCTTAACCTCAAAATGCAAAAAGCTAAGATTGATGTCTGGGGTGTCGGGACTAAGCTCATTACAGCCTATGACCAACCAGCTCTAGGAGCAGTTTATAAGGTTGTTGCCATTGAAGATGAAAATGGTCATATGCGCAATACCATCAAACTTTCAAACAATGCAGAGAAGGTGTCAACACCAGGTAAGAAACAAGTTTGGCGTATCACCAGCCGTGAAAAAGGAAAATCTGAAGGTGATTATATTACCTATGACGGCGTTGATGTGTCAAGTATGACTGAACTCAAGATGTTCCACCCAACCTATACTTACATCAAGAAAACTGTCCGCAATTTTGATGCAGTTCCTCTCTTGGTGGATATTTTCAAGGATGGAAAACTAATCTATGATTTACCAAGTCTTCCTGAAATTCAAGCTTATGCTCGTAAGGAATTTGACAAGCTCTGGGACGAGTACAAACGTGTTCTTAACCCACAACATTATCCTGTGGACTTGGCTCGTGATGTATGGCAAGATAAGATGGACTTGATTGATAAGATGCGTAAGGAAGCTCTGGGCGAAGGAGAAGAAGAATGAGTTTGCAAGATACCATTATCCAACAACTAGGCGTTAAACCAGTCATTGATGCCCGAGAAGAAATCCGTCGTTCCATTGACTTTTTGAAAAAATACCTTAAAAAACATCCTTTCCTAAAAAGTTTTGTATTAGGAATTTCTGGTGGTCAAGACTCGACTTTAGCTGGTCGCCTTGCCCAACTAGCTATGGAAGAAATGCGAGCTGAAACCGGTGATGATTCTTATAAATTTATAGCGGTTCGCCTGCCTTATGGAATTCAAGCAGATGAGGATGACGCCCAAAAAGCCCTAGCTTTTATCCAACCAGATGTGAGTTTGGTGGTCAATATCAAGGATTCTGTAGATGCAATGGCAGCGGCAGTAGAGGCTACTGGTAGTCCAATGTTAGACTTTAATAAAGGGAATATCAAGGCTAGAAGCCGAATGATTGCCCAATATGCACTCGCAGGAGCTCATAGTGGAGCAGTTATTGGTACTGACCATGCTGCAGAAAATGTCACAGGTTTCTTTACCAAGTTCGGTGACGGCGGTGCAGATATTCTTCCTCTCTATCGCCTCAATAAACGTCAAGGAAAACAACTATTGAAGGAGCTAGGAGCTGATCCTGCTCTCTATGAAAAAGTACCGATTGCCGATTTAGAAGAAGAGAAACCAGGATTGGCAGATGAAGTTGCACTCGGTGTAACCTACGCAGAGATTGATGACTACCTGGAAGGTAAACAAATCAGCCCAGAAGCCCAAGCAACCATTGAAAAATGGTGGCACAAAGGTCAACACAAACGCCACCTACCAATCACCGTCTTTGATAAGTTTTGGGAGTAAAAAAGTCCGGGGGACTTTTTTAACCCGAGCCTGAAAATAAAAAAGCGAGGAAGGTCCGGTAACTCGAAGAGTTCGATTTCATAGTCTCACCCCTGCAAGCCAGATAGCTATTGCGTCAAAGCGTTAATACCAGAAAAGGACGAGATTTTATATCCCGTCCTTTTTTATTTATAAAATTATGACTAATCAAATAAAGCAAATCTTTGCTGGTGCTTGTAAAGAGGTCGAAGCCATCCTTCGTAACAACACCGCAGTCTTCGATACGGACACCGACTTTACCAGGGATGTAGATACCAGGCTCGACTGAGAAGCACATGCCTTCTTCGATAACCATGTCGTTTCCTTCCATGATAGATGGGAATTCGTGGACATCCATACCGATACCGTGACCGAGGCGGTGATTGAAGTACTCACCGTAGCCAGCTTTTTCGATCACTTCACGAGCCGCACGGTCAACCTCATGGGCAGTTACACCAGGTTTGATAAAGTCAAGGGCAGCTTGTTGAGCTTCGAGGGTCAAGTTGTAGATATCTTTCTTGAATTGGTCAGGTTTACCAACAGCGACTGTACGAGTCATATCTGATGCATAACCATTAACCATCACACCGAGGTCAAAAAGGAGAAGTGCATTGTTTTCAACCTTATTAGCTCCAGGGATACCATGAGGATTTGCAGCGTTATCCCCTGTCAAGACCATAGTATCAAAGCTCATTTCATAGCCTTCGCGTTTCATGGCAAAATCGATTTGCGCAATGATATCAGTTTCCGTATTATCAAGAGAGATATTGTCAAAACCAACTTTGACAGACTTATCAGCGTAAACACCTGCAACCATCATCTTTTGCACTTCGTCAGCTGATTTAATCAAGCGCATACGTTGGATCAATGGAGTCAAGTTATCAAACTCAGCAGTTTCAAAGACAGTTTTCAAACCGTGATATTTAGTCAAGATGAGATTGTCAAACTCAACTGCTACACGTTTGAAATCAAACTGTGGAAGAGCATTTTGGATTTTTTCCATGGATTTTCAGAGTCCACGTAGCCAACTACTGGGAAAGAGACAGTGCTAGTCGCACGTTCAACCTCAAGGGCTGGCACAAAGAGAAGTGGTTCTTGGTTTCCAAGGACAAAAAGGAACATTTGACGTTCGTGTGGATCACTGTAAAAGCCAGTGAGGTAATTAATTGTGACGGGGTCAGATACGACAGCGACGTCTAGCTTTTCTGATTCAAGATAAGTTAAGATTTGTTGTAATTTAGACATATGCTACCTTCTTTCTACCCCTCTATTTTTGCAAAAATTAGGAGAAAATGCAAGGGAGAAGGGGAAAAGAACCTAAAAAAATTCCAACAGCTAATAGCATGTTGGAATCTAAATATTAATTGAAGTCTGCCTTGCTTTTAACATCGCTGTATTCTTCAGCAACTTCTTGGCTAAGGATATCCTCATAAGCTGGAAGGTCGATATCCTGACCATATTTTTTCTTAAGAGCAGTAGTGACCAAGCGATAGGCTAGGTTGGCATTACGAGATAAGATAGGCCCGTGGAAATAAGAACCGAAAACATTTTTATAGTGAACACCTTCACCGACCTTTTCTTCGTTGTTGCCATTTCCATAGACAACCTGCCCCAATGGTTTTTGGTCATCTGAAAGGAAGGTGCGGCCTTGGTGATTTTCAAAACCATAGTAGGTTTCATCGAATTCTTCATTATGAATTTTAATGTCACCGATGAAGCGGTTATTGGTTTGGTTGAGTGTGTAGTGTCCCATAACACCCAATCCTTCGATACGCTTGCCAGAAGCTTCAATATAGTATTGGCCTAATAGCTGGAAGCCACCACAGATAGCAAGGACGACACCATCATTTTGGATAAAGTTGTCAATACTATCTTTTTTATCGGGTAGATCACCAGCAATGATGCTTTGTTCAAAGTCTTGACCACCACCAAAGAAGGCAATATCATAGTAGTTCTCATCAAAATCATCATGGAGAGAAACGATGTCAACTGTAACATGGGCACCAAGCTTTTCAGCTACATACTTGAGCATGAGGATATTTCCATTATCTCCGTATGTATTCATAAGGTTTCCATAGAGATGGGCTATATTTAGCTGGTATGGATAGTTGCCGTCTGTTGATGAAAGTGAAGTATAAACCATTAGTTCATCTCCTTTCTAACAATCTGACGACTAGCCAGCAGTTCGCGGAATTCTAGCATAGCCGTATAAGTCGCAAGGATATAGGCATGCTTGCAGTCTTGAGCTTCGATCGTCTTGAGAACTTGTTCCAGGCTACTTGTTTCAGTGATCTTGTCAGTTGGATAGCCAGTAACACGTAGACGACGAGCAATTTCAGAATGACGAACTCCACCCGCATTGATTTCAGGAATGTCCATATCCGTAATTTGCTCAAAGTCAGCATCCCAAATCCAGCTGGTATCAATCCCATCAGCATAGTTAGCATTGAGGAGAACAGATAGACTAAATGGGTAAGGAGCTAGTTTGATCATTTCGATGGCCTGGGTAGCACCAACAGGATTTTTAATAAGAACCAGTGTGCATTCCTTGTCACCGATATGGAAAGTTTCTTGGCGACCGAAACAGCTCGACTCTTGTCAAATCCTTGTTTAATCAGTTGAGAATCAGCGCCTAGGTAACGGGCGATAGCAACTGCAGCCAGAGCATTGTAGATGTTGTAGAGACCACCGATTTGAATGCCATATTCCTGACCATCGATAACAAAACGAGAACGATTGTTGGTCAACTCAACCAATTCTGTCAGACGGTAGTCCAAGTCAGGACGCTTGCATCCACAATTTTCACAGATATAAGCTCCCAAGTTAGCATAAGTATTGAGTTCATATTTCAGAATACTTTGACATTCAGGGCAGAGAATACCTTCAGTATTGTAGTGAGCAAGTTGCGCTGGACCTTTTTCTAGATCAAAACCAAAATACTGAACAGGATTTGAAATTGCAGGCTTATAGAAAAGCGGACTATCACCGTTCAGCAGAACAGTAGCCGTAGGAACTTTTCGAATAGCATCCAAAATCATGTTATAGGTTGTATAAATCTCACCGTAGCGGTCCATTTGATCGCGGAAAATATTGGTGATAACGAAAAGACTAGGATGGATGTAGTCACAGATATGTGAGAGACTAGCTTCGTCGATTTCAAGTACTGCTATATTTTTTCCAGTTTTTGAAGATTTTGCAGTCAAGAAAGTAGTCGTAATCCCTGTGATCATGTTGGCACCACTTGGATTGGTTAACACTTGACCATAAATTTCCTTTAGGATACCGACAGTGAGAGCGGTTGTCAAGGTTTTTCCATTGGTACCAGTTACCACAACAATCTCGTAGTTCTTCGCTAAATTTTGTAGAATATCTTTATCAAATTGAAGGGCAAGTTTTCCAGGCAGCGTACTTCCACGTCCAAGACGACTCAAAATAAAATGAGAAGAACGCCCAGCAAGAAGGCCCAAAGTAGTTTTTAATTTCATGTTTCTATTATATCATAAATGCTGGAAAAGACAGATTTGAGATTTTAGAAAAAGAAAAACAGCCCGCTATCGGACTGCTTTCTATAATTAAATCGCAAACAAATCATTCAAGTTTTCAGCCAATGTTGGGTGAGTGAAGATTTGTTTTGTGAAGTAAGTGTATGGGATTTTGTTGTCCATAGCAACAGTAATAATGTTGATGATTTCTTGTGATCCTTCTGAAAAGATAGTTGCACCTAGAATTTCTTTAGTTTCAGTGTTGACAACAGCTTTGAAGGCTCCACGAAGGTCACCATTTACATGACCACGAGGCATAGCAGCAACAGGGATTTCCTTAACAGCGTGTGGAATTTTCAAATCAGCTGCTTGACTTTCAGTCAAACCAACTTGTGAAAGTGCTGGTGTGATGAACATGGTGTTTGGAACATTGAGACGGTCTTCAAGTGTGTAGCTGCCATCACCAGCAAGGTAGCTGTAAACAACACGGAAGTCATCTAGTGAAATGTAGGTAAATTGAAGTCCACCGTTGACATCTCCAACTGCAAAGACACCAGGAACGTTTGTTTGACAATGTTTGTCCACCTTAATCGCACCACGTTCAGTTAGTTCAATATCTGTATTTTCAAGTTGAAGTGGTTCTACATTTGGTTTACGTCCAGTTGCGTAGAGAAGGGCATCAAAACGGTAGGTTTCATTCTCTGTCACGACAAGAACTTGGTCACCATCGTTTTTGATTTCAGTAGTATGGATATTTTGAAGGAGTTCAATGCCGTCTTCTTCCATGTATTGTTTAGCAAGAGCAGCAATAGAAGGTTCTGCGCGAGGTAGGAAAGTATCTAGAGCATCTAGGACTGTTACCTTGCTTCCGAGTTTATTGTAGAGACCAGCAAACTCAAGACCGATATTTCCACCACCAAGAATTCCGAGTTTTTCTGGTAATTGTTCCAAGTTTTGGATACCAGTTGAATCAAAGACATTCTTGCTAGTAGATAGTCCTGGAATAGGCAAAACGTTTGAAACAGCACCAGTGTTGATAACGATTGTTTCAGCAGTTAGTTCTTGTTTTTCATCACCAGCTTGAATTTCGATGACTTTATTAGAAACAAAGTGGGCTTCGGCATCAATGATATCAACTCCAGTACCAGCGATAGTAGCATAGTTTTTACCATTGAGGCGGCTCGTAATTGTATTTTTTGTTGCCATAACCTCGTCAAATGACAAGTCCTTTTCTGCAGCAACTAACAAGGTTTTAGTTGGAATACAACCGATGTTGATACAAGTTCCACCGTACATTGCTTTGTTGCGTTCGATAAGGGCAACTTTTTTACCAGCTGAAGCTAGTTTGGCAGCAAGAGTTTTACCTGCCTTACCAAATCCAATAACAATTAAATCGTATGTTAACATTTTTAAATCCTCCTGTTTGATTTCATTCTAGCATAAGAAAAAAATTTTTTCACAATTCTGCTACGGAAAAAAATATTGGACTAAATTAGTCTCACGAAAGCTTTTGAGAATCAAGTTCAAAAAATAGAAAAATCGTTTACATGATTTAATCAAGTGGTTAGACTATCTTTTGGCCCTCTCTTGTGTTATACTAGATAAGTTGCAAAGAAAGCAGTACTTTTCTTTAGTGGAAAAGAAGCAACACGATCTTTCATATAAAGATATGAAAAACCGTCATGAAAAGAAAAGTATAAATTAAGCGCTATAGGGTGGCTTCGCACCACCTTTAGAAAGAAGAAAAACGTGAAATTTAATGAATTTAACTTATCTGCTGACCTTTTAGCAGAAGTTGAAAAAGCAGGATTTGTAGAAGCAAGTCCTATCCAAGAGCAAACCATTCCTTTGGCTCTTGAAGGGAAAAGATGTTATCGGTCAAGCACAGACTGGTACAGGGAAAACAGCAGCCTTTGGCTTGCCAACCCTTGAAAAAATTTGTACAGAAGAAGCAACTATCCAAGCTTTGGTGATTGCCCCAACTCGTGAACTGGCTGTTCAAAGTCAGGAAGAACTCTTCCGCTTTGGTCGTAGTAAAGGTGTAAAAGTTCGTTCAGTCTATGGTGGTTCAAGTATTGAAAAACAAATCAAGGCTCTTAAATCAGGGGCTCATATCGTAGTAGGAACACCAGGACGTTTACTTGACTTGATTAAACGCAAGGCTCTGAAATTACATGATATTGAAACCTTGATCTTAGACGAAGCAGATGAAATGCTGAACATGGGATTCCTTGAAGATATTGAAGCCATTATCTCTCGTGTCCCAGAAAATCGTCAAACCTTACTCTTTTCAGCGACTATGCCAGATGCTATCAAACGTATTGGTGTTCAGTTCATGAAAGAACCTGAGCATGTGAAGATTGCTGCCAAAGAATTAACAACAGAATTAGTAGACCAGTACTATATCCGTGTTAAGGAACAAGAAAAATTTGACACCATGACTCGTCTTATGGATGTTGATCAACCTGAGTTGTCAATCGTTTTTGGTCGTACCAAACGTCGTGTAGACGAGTTAACTCGTGGGCTTAAAATCCGTGGTTTCCGTGCAGAAGGGATTCATGGAGATTTGGACCAAAACAAACGTCTTCGTGTCCTTCGTGATTTTAAAAATGGCAATCTTGATGTCCTCGTTGCAACAGACGTAGCTGCTCGTGGTTTGGATATTTCAGGTGTGACTCATGTCTACAACTACGATATCCCACAAGACCCTGAGAGTTATGTTCACCGTATTGGTCGTACAGGACGTGCAGGTAAGTCAGGTCAGTCTATTACCTTCGTTTCACCTAATGAAATGGGTTATCTACAAATCATTGAGAACTTGACTAAGAAACGTATGAAAGGTCTCAAGCCTGCAAGTGCAGAAGAAGCCTTTCAAGCTAAGAAGCAAGTAGCTCTTAAGAAAATTGAACGTGATTTTGCGAATGAGGAGATTCGTAGCAACTTTGAGAAGTTTGGCAAGGATGCTCGTCAATTGGCCTCAGAATTCAGTCCTGAAGAATTGGCCATGTATATCCTCAGCTTAACAGTTCAAGACCCAGATAGTCTTCCTGAGGTTGAGATTGCACGTGAAAAACCTTTACCATTTAAACCATCTGGTGGTGGCTTCGGTGGCAAAGGCAAGGGTGGTCGAGGAGGTCGTCGTGGGGATGACCGTCGAGATCGTGATCGCCGTGGCAATGGACGTCGTGATGACTATCGTAAAGGTGGACGTTCAAAGGATCGCTTTGATAAAGAGAAGCGTTACCGCAAGGATACTAAAAAACCACGCAATACTTCAAGCGAGAAGAAAACAGGCTTTGTTATTCGTAACAAAGGAGATAAATAACAAAAAAAGCGGTTCACTGAGGTGGATCGCTTTTATATATAAGGAGACCGAGAGTCATATGAAAAAGTAATACGAGAAGTTTGTATTTATAAATTTGTTATCTTGTAATATTATTCTATCAAAAAATCAGGAAGCTGTCAATAAGAAAATTATAAAAAATAGGAAAAATTTTCGAATACACTTGAATTGCAATTCAATAAACAATTTTCAGATAATTGTTGAAAGTAGTCAGAATTTTATGATATAATGAAAGCGATTATATGCGAGGTAAAAAATGGCACATTTATTAGAAAAAACAAGAAAAATCACATCAATGTTAAAGCGTTCGGAGGAGCAATTACAAGATGAGCTTCCTTATAATGCCATTACACGTCAATTAGCAGATATTATTGACTGTAACGCTTGTATTGTGAATAGCAAGGGTCGTTTGTTGGGCTACTTTATGCGCTACAAAACTAATAATGACCGAGTAGAGCAATTCTTCCAATCAAAGACTTTCCCAGAAGATTATGTGCAAGGTGCGAACATGATCTACGATACGGAGGCCAATCTTCCAGTAGAGCATGATTTGACAATTTTCCCAACTGAGAGTCGTTCTGATTTCCCAGATGGTTTGACAACGATTGCTCCAATCCATGTCTCTGGTATTCGCTTGGGTTCATTGATTATTTGGCGTAATGATAAGAAGTTTGAAGAAGATGATTTGATTCTGGTTGAGATTGCCAGTACAGTAGTAGGAATTCAACTCTTGAACTTCCAACGTGAGGAAGATGAGAAAAATATTCGTCGTCGTACGGCTGTAACTATGGCGGTTAATACCCTTTCTTACTCTGAACTTAGAGCAGTATCGGCTATTCTAGCTGAATTAAATGGTAATGAAGGTCAATTAACAGCTTCAGTCATTGCAGACCGTATCGGTATCACTCGTTCTGTAATTGTTAATGCCCTTCGTAAACTCGAATCGGCAGGGATTATTGAGAGTCGTTCTCTTGGTATGAAAGGAACTTATCTCAAAGTTCTCATTCCAGATATTTTTGAAGAAGTGAAAAAGAGGGACTATTAATGGCTAAGGCTTTAATTTCTATTGACTATACAGAAGATTTTGTAGCGGATCATGGGAAACTGACTGCGGGAGCTCCAGCTCAAGCAATATCTGATGATATATATGGGGTGACTCAAAAGGCTTTTGAACGTGGAGATTATATCTTTTTTACCATCGATGCTCATGAGGAAAATGATGTCTTTCATCCTGAAAGTAAACTATTCCCTCCACATAATATTATTGGGACTAGTGGACGAAACTTGTATGGCAAGCTAGCCGAGTTCTATCAGGAACATGCTGATGATAGTCGTGTTTTCTGGATGGATAAGCGTCACTATTCAGCATTTTCTGGGACTGATTTGGATATCCGTCTCAGAGAGCGTAAAGTGGATACTGTCATTTTGACGGGAGTTCTTACAGATATCTGTGTCTTGCATACGGCCATTGATGCTTATAATCTTGGTTACCAGATAGAAGTTGTGAAACCAGCAGTAGCATCCATTTGGCCTGAGAAATCATGCCTTTGCACTTGGACATTTCAAGAATACACTTGGTGCGAAATTGGTTGATGAAAAATTTGCTTGAAATTACAGAATAATACATTTCAAGATGAAAAAAATCTGAAAAAAGTCTTGACAATTTTTTTCAAAGTTGATATACTAGTAAAGTAATCGACGCGGGGATGGCGGAATTGGCAGACGCGCAGGACTAAGGATCCTGTGACCGCTTTAGGTCGTGAGGGTTCAAGTCCCTCTCTCCGCATAGGAAAAGAGTTAGCTTTGGCTAGCTTTTTATTTTTCATCAAAAAGAGCAAAAATATTTTTGCTCTTTTTTTGGTATTTCATAAACATTTCATATTTGAATATTATAATGGTTTTACAAATATGGAGGTGCTATATGAATCCCACTCAAAGAGCTTGGGCTTACGTCAGCAGAAAACGACTGAGAAGTCTCATATTATTCTTGATTTTATTTGTATTATTGGCTGGAATATCGGCTTGTTTGACGCTCATGAAGTCTAACAAAACAGTAGAAAATAATCTCTATCGCTCATTGAATACTTCTTTTTCTATTAAAAAAATAGAAGCAGATCAGACTTTTCAACTGTCTCAACTAGACGAGCTTAAAAAGATAAAAGGTCTTGAGGAGATTTCCCCAGAGCTTGAGACAATAGCTAAGTTGACTGACAAAGAAGTGGTTACTGGAGAACAAAGTATCCAAAGGGATGATTTGACAGAGGCTGAAAAAAATCTCATCAGTTTGATTGCATTAGAAGATTCTTCCAAGGATGTTTCTTTTACAAGTTCCGCCTTTATTCTCAAAGAAGGAAGACATATCGAAAAAGGGGATCGTAAAAAAATCTTAATCCACGAAGATTTAGCCAAGAAAAATAATCTAAAGCTAGGAGATAAGATTAGCTTAAATCCTGCTCAAGTTGAAGGAAATAGTGGACAAAATCAAGACTATGAAATCGTGGGTATTTTCTCAGGTCAGAAGCAAGAAAAATTCACTGGTCTTTCGTCAGATTTTAGTGAAAACACGGTCTATACAGACTACGAAAGTAGCCAAACTCTTCTTGGAAATAAGGAAGCTCAAGTTAGCGCCGCTCGTTTTTATTTAGAAAATCCAAAAGATATGGATAATATCATTCAAGAAGTTGAAAAGTTATCCCTGGAAACTAAAGGTTACCAAGTCGAGAAGGAAAATAAGGCGTTTGAACAAATCAAGGATTCCGTTTCGACCTTCCAAACCTTCCTCCAAATTTTCCTCTATGGTATTATGATTGCTGGTGTAGGAGCTCTGGTCTTGGTCTTGTCCCTTTGGTTACGAGAGCGAGTCTACGAGGTTGGTATTTTATTGGCACTAGGGAAGGGAAAAGGAGCAATCTTTAGTCAATTCTGCCTGGAAGTTATTCTGGTTTCATTGGCAGCTATTTTACCAGCATTTCTTGCAGGAAATGCCATTACTTCCTATCTTTTAAAAACTGTACTAGCAAGTGGCGATCAAGCTGCCCTACAAGATACGCTAGCAAAAGCAACGAATCTTTCAACAAGTCTTCTTTCATTTGGAGAATCTTATGTCTTTCTCCTTGTGATTAGCTGCTTGTCAGTTGCACTTTGTTTTATCTTTTTATTTAGAAAAATCACCCTAAGGAAATTTTTATCATCTATTAGTTAATACTCTTCGAAAAATCAAATTCAAACAACGTCAGCTTCGCCTTGCCGTACTCAAGTACAGCCTGCAGCTAGCTTCCTAGTTTGTTCTTTGATTTTCATTGAGTAGAAGAAGGAGAAATCATGACTTTACTACAATTACAAGATCTTACTTATCGTTACAAGAACACTGCAGAAGCAGTATTATATAAAAATCAATTACGATTTTGAACCTGGCAAGTTTTATAGTATTATCGGAGAATCAGGAGCTGGGAAGTCAACACTCTTATCTCTATTAGCAGGACTTGATAGCCCAGTCGAAGGTGCTATCCTATTCGAAGGCAAGGATATTCGTGAACAAGGATATTCTTATCACCGAATGCACCATATCTCGCTAGTTTTCCAAAACTATAACTTGATTGATTATCTTTCTCCATTGGAAAATATCCGCTTGGTCAATAAAAAAAGGCCAGCAAGGATACGCTTCTTGAACTTGGTTTAGATGAAAGTCAAATCAAGCGGAATGTTCTCCAATTATCAGGAGGGCAGCAACAACGTGTTGCCATTGCTCGTAGCCTTGTATCGGAAGCACCAGTGATTTTAGCAGATGAACCAACAGGAAACCTAGATCCTAAGACAGCTGGAGATATTATTGACCTGCTCAAATCTCTTGCTGAGAAAACAGGCAAGTGTGTGATCGTTGTGACCCACAGTAAGGAAGTAGCACAGGCGTCAGATATTACACTTGAATTGAAGGATAAGAAACTGACTGAAACAAGAAATAATAGTAACTAAAACTTTTAAACATATTAAAAACGGAAGTAAATCTAGAAAGGAATCTTATGTTACACAACGCATTTGCATATGTCACAAGAAAATTTTTCAAGTCGCTTGTGATCTTTCTTATCATTCTCTTGATGGCTAGTTTGAGTTTGGTCGGCTTGTCTATCAAGGGTGCGACAGCTAAGGCTTCTCAGGAAACCTTTAAAAATATCACCAATAGTTTCTCCATGCAAATCAACCGCAGGGTCAACCAAGGAACTCCACGTGGTGCAGGGAATATCAAGGGTGAAGATATCAAAAAAATTACTGAAAATAAGGCCATCGAATCTTACATCAAACGGATTAATGCTATCGGTGATTTAACAGGCTACGAATTGATTGAGACACCTGAAACCAAGAAAAATCTAACGCCAGATCGAGCTCAACGTTTTGGAAGTAGCTTGATGATAACAGGTGTCAATGACTCTTCTAAGGAAGATAAGTTTGTATCAGGCTCTTACAAACTGGTCGAAGGTGAGCATTTAACAAACGATGACAAATACCAGATTCTCATGCATAAAGACCTGGCTGAAAAACATGGCTGGAAAGTTGGTGACAAGGTCAAACTGAACTCCAATATCTACGATGCAGATAATGAAAAAGGAGCCAAGGAAACAGTAGAAGTAACGATCAAAGGACTTTGATGGACATAACAAATCTGCTGTGACCTACTCACAAGAACTTTATGAGAATACAGCTATCACAGATATTCACACAGCAGCCCAACTCTATGGTTATACAGAAGATACAGCTATTTATGGAGATGCTACCTTCTTTGTGGCTGGCGATAAGAACCTAGATAGTGTCATGCAAGAACTAGGGTCTATCAACGGCATCAACTGGAAGATGTATAGCTTGATTAAGAGTTCATCTAACTATCCTGCCCTTGAACAATCGATCTCAGGTATGTACAAGATGGCTAATCTTCTCTTCTGGGGTAGCTTGAGCTTCTCTGTTCTTCTACTTGCTCTCTTACTGACACTATGGATTAACGCCCGTCGTAAAGAGGTTGGAATTCTCCTTTCAATTGGTCTAAAACAAGCAAGTATTCTAGGACAATTTATCACAGAAGCAGTTATGATTGCTATTCCAGCTCTCATTTCAGCCTACTTCCTAGCTAATTATACAGCTCGTGCCATTGGGAATACAGTACTAGCCAATGTCACATCAGATGTGGCTAAGCAGGCTAGTAAAGCAGCCCAAGCCTCTAATCTTGGTGGTGGTGCAGAAGTTGACGGCTTTAGCAAGACACTTTCAAGTTTGGATATTTCTATACAACCTTCGGACTTTGCCATCATCTTTGTACTTGGTTTGGTTTTAGTAGTACTAGTTATGGCACTCGCTTCAAGTAATCTCCTCTTTAAACAACCAAAAGAACTTTTGATAGATAGTGAATAAAAAACCTGCTACCTATTCTCATTCAAATGAGATATAATATAGGTAGCATTTTTGATAGAAAAGGATTTATATGAAAATTCTAATTGTAGAAGATGAAGACATGATCCGCGAGGGAATTAGTGATTATTTGACGGATTGTGGCTATGAAACCATTCAGGCTGCAGATGGTCAAGAAGCTTTAGAGCAGTTTTCGAACCATCAAGTTGCTCTGGTTCTCTTAGATATTCAAATGCCTAAACTTAATGGTTTAGAGGTTTTGTCAGAAATCCGAAAAAGTAGTCAAGTTCCGGTCCTCATGTTGACAGCCTTTCAGGACGAAGAATATAAGATGAGTGCCTTTGCTGCATTAGCAGATGGTTATTTGGAAAAGCCTTTTTCTCTATCTTTGTTAAAAGTACGAGTGGATGCCATCTTTAAACGTTATTATGATACTGGTCGTATTTTTACCTATAGAGACACTAGAGGTAGACTTTGACAGCTATAGCGCCAAAGTGGCTGGTCAAGAAGTTGCAGTGAATGCAAAAGAGCTGGAAATTTTAGACTATCTGGTCAAAAATGAAGGACGTGCCTTGACTCGGTCGCAGATTATCGATGCTGTATGGAAGATGACAGATGAGGTTCCTTTTGACAGAGTGATCGATGTCTATATCAAGGAACTACGGAAAAAATTGGATTTAGACTGTATTCTTACCGTGCGCAATGTTGGTTATAAATTGGAGAGAAAATGAGACGTTCAGGTTTATTTAAAAAGATTTTTATTTATACCTTCTCGGTATTTTCTACCTTGGTCATTTGTTTGCATTTGGCCATCTATTTCCTCTTTCCTCCGACCTATCTCAGTCATCGTCAGGAGAGCATAGGGCAAAAGGCAACAGAAATTGCTCAAACCCTCCAAGGAAAAGACAGTCAAACTATCCAGGAAGTCCTTGAACTTTATTCTCAAAGTAGCGATATAAAGGGAGCCATCAAGGGTGAAATGACTCAGGATAAGTTAGAGGTCAAGGATAATCTTCCCATAGATAAAGAACGACAGACGGCTTCCTTAGTCATTGAGGAAAGAGAGATTGAGACCAAGGATGGTCAGCCGATGACTTTACAGTTTTTAGCATCTATGGATTTGCAGAAAGAAGCAGAAGATATGAGTCTGCAATTTCTACCTTATACTCTGTTAGCTTCTTTCATTATTTCACTTCTCATCGCCTTTATCTATGCGAGAACCATTGTAGCACCTATTTTGGAAATCAAACGAGTGACTCGACGGATGATGGATTTGGATGCAGAAGTGAGGTTGCGCGTGGATTCTAAGGACGAGATTGGGGATCTCAAGGAACAAATCAATAGCCTCTATCAGCATCTCTTGACCGTTATTGCAGATTTGCATGAGAAGAATGAAGCTATTCTCCAGCTAGAAAAGATGAAGGTTGAATTCCTTCGAGGAGCTTCTCACGAACTCAAGACACCTCTTGCTAGTCTAAAGATTCTTTTGGAAAATATGCAAGCAAATATCGGTCGCTACAAGGACCGTGACTACTATCTGGGAGTTTCATTAGGTATCGTGGATGATTTAAGTCACCACGTTCTTCAAATCTTATCCCTTTCTTCGGTGCAGGAATTGCGGGATAAGAAGGAGAAAATCAATCTTCTTGATATGACCTATCTACTCTTGAAGGACTATGACTTGTTAGCCAAAGAGCGGGAAATTTCTATTGAAAATCAACTGACTAACCAACAAACTTATCTAAACCCTTCGGTCCTTAAACTGATTCTCTCTAATCTTATCAGTAATGCAGTGAAACACTCTGTTCAAGGTGGTTATTTTAAAATTGGTGTAAAAGATAGTTGGATGTATATTGAAAACACTTGTACATCTGAAGAACAGGATAAATTTGAACAATCCTTTACGTCCTCTAGTCGCCAAAGTAAGGGAGCTGGTTTGGGACTATTCGTAGTCAAAAGTTTATTGGAAAATGAAGAAATTGACTATCGCTTTGAAAGATATGAAGATCACTTAGTCTTTTATATGAAGTTGCTTCAAGACTATTGATAATAGGACTTTGAGGAGAGTTCCATATTTTTAGATAGAAGAAATTCAATCTAAACTACAGGAAAAACTAGCTTTTTTTGCTAAAAAGTGATAAAATGAACAATGTAAATGGGATATCCCATAAAAATATACAGGAGGCCTGATAAAATGGCAATCGTTTCAGCAGAAAAATTTGTCCAAGCAGCTCGTGACAACGGTTATGCAGTTGGTGGATTTAACACAAACAACCTTGAGTGGACTCAAGCTATCTTGCGCGCAGCAGAAGCTAAAAAAGCTCCAGTTTTGATCCAAACTTCAATGGGTGCTGCTAAATACATGGGTGGTTACAAAGTTGCTCGCAACTTGATCGCTAACCTTGTAGAATCAATGGGTATCACTGTACCAGTAGCTATCCACCTTGACCACGGTCACTACGAAGATGCACTTGAGTGTATCGAAGTTGGTTACACTTCAATCATGTTTGACGGTTCACACCTTCCAGTTGAAGAAAACCTTAAATTGGCTAAAGACGTTGTTGAAAAAGCACACGCTAAAGGTATCTCAGTAGAAGCTGAAGTTGGTACTATCGGTGGTGAAGAAGACGGAATCATCGGTAAAGGTGAATTGGCTCCAATCGAAGACGCTAAAGCAATGGTTGCAACTGGTATTGACTTCTTGGCAGCTGGTATTGGTAACATCCACGGTCCTTACCCAGCAAACTGGGAAGGTCTTGACCTTGACCACTTGCAAAAATTGACAGAAGCTCTTCCAGGCTTCCCAATCGTATTGCACGGTGGATCAGGTATTCCTGATGAGCAAATCCAAGCAGCTATCAAACTTGGTGTTGCTAAAGTTAACGTTAACACTGAATGCCAAATCGCATTCGCTAACGCAACTCGTAAATTTGCTCGTGACTACGAAGCAAACGAAGCAGAATACGACAAGAAGAAACTCTTCGACCCACGTAAATTCTTGGCTGACGGTGTAAAAGCTATCCAAGCATCAGTTGAAGAACGTATCGACGTATTCGGTTCAGAAGGTAAAGCTTAATCTAGCTTAACCATATAAAACAGAAACCTACCCATTGGGTGGGTTTTTTGTGTTTGAAACTATAGAGAATATGTTGGGGAAGAATCTATCTAAAGTTGCTAAAAGAGTCTAATTTTTGTACAATAATGCTATGAAAAAACTGAAAAAATGGAGTCTTGGCTTTCTTAGTTTCATTCTTTTGTTTTTAGGGGCTACATTCATCTTTCACCGTATCAGTTTAGAAAAGGAACAAGCCTCACTAACACCTGTGGGACAGCAAGTTCTTGTCAATGAGCACCAAATGAATGTTTACGTTGAAGGGGATGGTCCAGAGACTATAGTATTTCTATCCGGTGCTGGAATTGCTTCTCCAATCTTGGATTTTAAGGATGTGTCAGATTCCTTATCAAAAAAATACAAGGTAGTCATCGTGGAGCGAGCGGGATATGGTTACAGTGATGATAGCAATCAATCAAGAGATGTGATGGAAGTTTTGTCTGAGACTCGGCAAGCTCTGTCACAAGCAAATGTAACAGGTCCTTTTATCATTCTGTCTCATTCCATAGCGAGTCTTGAGAGTCTGGCTTGGCAGGAGAAGTATCCTAATGAAGTAAAAGCCTTGGTTGGTCTAGATTGGGCATTGCCATCAAGTTATGAGGATTTAAAGGATAATCAAGCCCTACTTTCTGTAGCCTACTGGAGCAGCAAGATTGGCTTATTACGCTATTTCCCTGAGTCCTTTTATATCAAAAATCCAACGCTGACTGAAACTGAACGGCAACAATATAAATTACTAGCATATAAGCAGTTGATGTCACAAGCCATGCTTCATGAATCCCGTTTGGTAAAGGAAAATGCCAAGAAAGTTTCCTCTAGCATCAATCCTAAAATTCCTACCTTACTCATGGTTTCTAATGGTGAAGGGACGAGCTTTAGCCAATCAGAATGGCAGCATTATGCTATGAGGTTTGCCAGTGAGCAGTCTAATGTTCAAGTCATCTATATAGATGCACCACACGACCTCTATCATTATCAAAGTCATGAAATAGTTTCTCAGATTGAAGATTTTTTAAAGAGTAATTGATGGTTTAGAGATCATTTTAATTTTATACTGATGACAATAATTAAATGCTGAAGGATTAACAGTAGAATCGTTAATTTTTTCGATTAAAAAAATTCTTTTTCTTAACAAAAAACCTGCCCTTAAGGGCAGGTTTTTTGGTGTTTTAAGGAAACTATTAATCCAGAACTTCTGATTCAAAAGCATTATTTAAAAGAGAAATCTCTAATTTCATAATCTATTAGCAAACGCTTGCATTCCTTTTTTTATTGGACTATAATAGGTTGGTATAAATCCTTCTGTAATAATATTGAGAAGGTGGAGAAAGTAAGGATTTAGAATATTTGTAGTCAAAAATACAATGTTGTTTCTTACTAAAGGGAGATAGATATGGCAATGATAGAAGTGCAACATCTTCAGAAAAATTTTGTGAAGACAGTTAAGGAGCCGGGGTTAAAGGGAGCTTTGCGCTCCTTTATTCATCCTGAAAAGCAGACCTTTGAAGCGGTCAAGGATTTAACATTTGAGGTTCCAAAAGGGCAGATTTTAGGATTTATCGGGGCAAATGGTGCTGGAAAGTCGACAACCATCAAAATGCTGACAGGGATTTTAAAGCCGACATCTGGCTATTGTCGGATTAACGGCAAGATTCCGCAGGACAATCGCCAAGATTATGTCAAGGATATTGGAGTCGTTTTCGGACAACGCACCCAGCTATGGTGGGATTTGGCACTGCAAGAGACTTATACTGTCTTAAAAGAAATTTACGATGTGCCAGACTCGCTCTTCCATAAGCGTATGGACTTTTTGAATGAAGTTTTGGATTTGAAGGATTTTATCAAGGATCCTGTGCGGACTCTTTCACTGGGTCAACGGATGCGGGCGGATATTGCGGCTTCCTTGCTTCACAATCCCAAGGTTCTCTTTTTAGATGAGCCGACCATTGGCTTGGACGTTTCGGTCAAGGATAATATTCGTCGGGCTATTACCCAAATCAATCAGGAGGAAGAAACAACCATTCTCTTGACCACTCACGACTTGAGCGACATTGAGCAACTCTGTGATCGGATTTTTATGATTGATAAGGGGCAAGAGATTTTTGATGGGACGGTGAGCCAGCTCAAGGAGACCTTTGGAAAGATGAAGACTCTTTCCTTTGAACTGCTACCAGGTCAAAGTCATCTCCTTTCTCACTATGAAGGCTCTTCGGATATGTCCATTGATAGACAAGGAAATAGCCTTAATATTGAATTTGATAGTTCCCGCTACCAATCAGCTGACATTATCAAGCAAACCTTATCTGATTTTGAAGTCCGTGATTTGAAGATGGTAGATACGGATATTGAAGATATTATCCGTCGCTTCTATCGAAAGGAGCTCTAAGATGGTCAAATTGTGGAGACGTTATAAACCCTTTATCAATGCAGGGATTCAGGAGTTGATTACCTATCGAGTCAACTTTATTCTCTATCGGATTGGTGATGTCATGGGGGCTTTTGTGGCCTTTTATCTCTGGAAGGCAGTCTTTGACTCCTCCCAGGAGCCTTTGATTCAGGGCTTCAGTATGGCAGATATCACCCTCTACATCATCATGAGTTTTGTGACTAATTTATTAACTGAGTCAGATAGCTCCTTTATGATAGGTGATGAGGTAAAAGATGGCTCGATTATCATGCGTTTGCTGAGACCAGTACATTTTGCAGCCTCTTATCTTTTCACAGAGCTTGGTTCCAAGTGGTTGATTTTTATCTCTGTTGGACTGCCATTTTTAAGTGTCATTGTTTTGATGAAAATCTTATCTGGGCAAGGTATTGTAGAAGTGCTAGGATTAACTGTCCTTTATCTCTTTAGCTTAACTCTGGCTTATCTGATTAACTTTTTCTTTAATATCTGTTTTGGATTTTCAGCCTTTGTATTTAAAAATTTATGGGGTTCCCAAGTATTTAAGGCTTCACTAGTATCCTTTATGTCTGGCAGTTTGATTCCTTTGGCTTTTTTTCCAAAGGTGATTTCAGATATTCTCTCCTTCTTGCCTTTTTCATCCTTAATTTACACTCCGGTCATGATTATTCTTGGGAAATACGATACCAGTCAGATTCTTCAAGCACTTTTGATTCAGTTTTTCTGGCTTATAGTGATGGTGGGCTTGTCTCAGTTGATTTGGAAACGAGTCCAGACATTCATCACCATTCAGGGAGGTTAGTATGAAAAAATATCAACGCATGCATCTGATTTTTATCAGACAATACATCAAGCAAATCATGGAATATAAGGTCGATTTTGTGGTTGGTGTCCTGGGTGTTTTTCTGACTCAAGGCTTGAACCTCTTGTTTCTCAATGTACTCTTTCAACATATCCCCTCGCTAGAAGGTTGGACATTTCAAGAAATTGCCTTTATCTATGGATTTTCCTTAATTCCAAAGGGATTAGATCATCTCTTTTTTGACAATCTCTGGGCTTTAGGTCAACGACTAGTTCGAAAAGGGGAGTTTGACAAGTATCTGACTCGTCCTATCAATCCTCTCTTTCACATCCTCGTTGAGACCTTTCAGATTGATGCCTTGGGTGAACTCTTGGTCGGTGGCATTCTATTAGGAACAACAGTGACTAGCATCGCTTGGACTCTTCCAAAATTCCTGATTTTTCTAGTCTGTATTCCTTTTGCGACCTTGATTTACACTTCTTTAAAAATCGCGACAGCTAGCATCGCTTTTTGGACCAAGCAGTCAGGTGCCATGATTTACATTTTCTATATGTTTAATGATTTTGCCAAGTACCCGATTTCAATTTACAATTCGCTTCTTCGTTGGTTGATCAGCTTTATCGTGCCTTTTGCCTTTACGGCCTACTATCCTGCCAGCTATTTCTTGCAGGACAAGGATGTACTCTTTAATATTGGTGGTTTGATTCTGATTTCTCTTATCTTCTTTTGCATCTCTCTGAAACTCTGGGATAGGGGATTAGACGCATACGAAAGTGCAGGTTCTTAAAAATAAATAAAGCCTTGTCTCAGGACAGGCTTTTTTAATGGTGATGAAAATTTCACACCATCTAAAATAACTTAGTATTTTTGGAATTTTTGACCAAAGTGTGACCAAAATTTGACTAAATATTTGTTTTGATTTTGATGATTATGAGGTTAAGTAGATCATAGGAGTAAGTCTTTATAGGTATAAGTTATTTATGCTCGCTATGTTAGTTAAATAATTAATTTTTGACTGATTTATCTCTGTTTAATGTAAATTAGTTATGAGGAATATTGTCTTATTTATATACGAATATATAAAATAATGATACAATAATATTATATAGAAAATTGTAGATATTAGACTGACTATAAAAATGGAGGTAATTTATGAATAGCAAGGAATGGATTATGGAATTTGAATCTTTAAATGTATGATTACTATAACCGTTATAAAATCAATAAGAAACGTTGTGGTCGGAATTTTTGATATCTTCTAAGAGTAGTCAGAGGATTATTGATTTAATAACAGAAGTACACGAAGACATATATTTAACATCTATTATTTTACCCATCCCGAAGATTTTAGCTCAATCTTTAGCATTTTGGTAAAGTATGGAAAAAGTACAAGTAAATATATTTTATCGAAAGGAGAGATATATGAGTGAAATAGTTATTAATGCTCAGAATTTATCTAAAAATTTTTATAATTTTGATTCAAGACTCCCATTTATCAAGAGATTTTTGAAACGTAATCAAATAACGATTCGAGCTGTTCAAGATATTAGTTTTACGATTAAGAGAGGGAGTATAGTTGGCTTTATTGGGAGTAATGGAGCTGGTAAATCCACAACGATTAAAATGTTGACTGGGACTCTTTATCCTAGTTCCGGAAAAATTAGAAGTGAATGGAGAAATTCCATTTAAAAAGAAGTATAAATTTTAGAAAAAAATTTCAATAGTAGTAGGAAATAAATTACAGTTATTTCAAGATGTTTCGGCTATGGATTATTTTCAATTGATTGGTACTTTATATGAGGTAGAACCGGCGATTTTACAAGAACGAATTCAGGAATTAAGCAATTTGTTGAATGTAAAAGATCAGCTTTACCAGCAGGTCCGGACCCTCTCTTGGACAAAAAAATGAAAATGGAGTTTATCGCGGCATCTTTAACAAGTCCGGAAATATTATTTTTTTAGACGAGCCTACTATAGGGTTAGATATACAGTCTAAAAAAAGATATCAGAACATTTTTTTAAAGAAAAATGAATGAAGAATGTCATACTACTATTATTTTAACGAGTCATGATATGGATGATATTTCGTCTGTTTGTGACGAATTAATCGTCATTGACAAAGGAAAAAAATTATTTTGCAGGAGTCAATGGATGTTATTTTTATCTAAATTTTCTGATTTTTAAATATTTAAAGATAAAAAAATGACATTAGATTTGGTACCAGAGTTATGCTCTGTTAAAGGAGTAGTAGTCATTTCTCAAACAAAAATCGGAATGTATACTAAAAAAATACCTAGAGATTTTGTCTTTGAGACATTAGAATCAATCAATAAGCTTGTAGATATAGAAGATTTTGAAATATCAAATCTTTCTTTAGAAGAAATTATTTTACAAAACTATTTTTACAAAAAAAGGAGCACAATTGAAAAAAAGAAATGTCTATTATTCTGATATCATTTCGATCTATTTTGAACTATAAATCAAGTGTACTATTGTTAATGTTACAGGCAAGTATACAAATTATGATATCAGTATTTTTTTATGGACGTATATATATCAGAGTAACCAGATAAATATAGCAGGATATGATTTTTACCTCAATGGTTCAATACTATTTGGGGACTATAATTTTTTTCATATTTTTGTTTTTTTATCCAGTTGATTGGGAAATCAATGACGATGTTCATTCAGGAAATTTTTTTAGCATATTAATAAAAACCTGTTACTTTTTTTATAAGTATTATTTTTTTGTAAAAATGCTTGGAGATAGGCTTGCTCATTTATTATTTATCATCATTCCTGTCATTTTTATTCTCCAGTGTTTATTACAAGAATGAGTTATTAACCATTGAAATTCTTATTTTAGGAAGTATTGCAATTATTCTATCTATGGTTCTATGGTTTTTTTAATATCATGTTGTGTAGGTATGCTTTCTTTTTGGTTAGAAAAATATTTTTTTGTCCTTACTGTTAAAGAAATAGTAATTCAGTTTTTTTATCAGGAATATTATTGCCTTTTAAGTTTTTTTCAAATAATTTTTCGTCTGTTTTTTTAGATGTATTACCTTTTAAATACTTAGTATATGAACCGCTTCAGATGTTTAGTAATGATACATATAAATTAATAGACTATTTGAGAATTATTTGTATTCAATTGATTTGGTGCATCATTTTTTTATATTATATCAAGATTCATATTGAGAAAAGGAGTGGAGCACTTCTCAAATGTGGGAGGATAAAAATGTTTAGAATAAAAAGTAATTTTTTTAGGCTACTTCATTTTGGTTTTTAAATCTGATATGAATTTTTCATTTTGACTTCTTTTGTGGTCTATTTTTCGTCGATACTGTGGATTGGTTTACCTATTGTATTTTTTTTAGATTGATTTTTCTTAAACATAGACTCTTTTTAATGGTTGGGACTATTATCAAATTTTTATTTTTTTGGTAGGTTCCTACACTATTGTAGATGGAGTTATGATGGGATTGTTAATTAGAAGTATGGGAATTTTAGAATCAGATATTTTTGAGTGGTAACTTGGATCAAATTTTTATTGAGGCCGTTTGATACTCAGTTGTTCTATATTTTTTTAGATCATTTAATTTAGTTCAATTCGTGAATACTTTTTTTGGTCTTGCGATCATTTTTATAAGTTATGGAAATTTAAATGTACATTTAAATTCATTAAAAAAATATTATTTTATATCCTTTCTTTAATGTGTGGTTGTATTATATATTATTCAATTTGGTTTCTAATAACGATTAGTTCATTTTGGTTCCCAACTAAATTTTCAAAAAGTAGATGTATTTTTTTGAATTATATTGGAATTTCTAAGTATCCATATAATATTTTTACAGGTATTAACAGATTGATCACTATGTTATTTGTTCCCAATTTATTAATTGCCAATCCTGCAGTATTAATATTTTTAGGGAAAGATACATTGAACCTATTTTTCTATCAAATAGTTTTTACAGTTTTTTTGATTATTATCAGTCGTACAATTTTTAGAAAAGGATTGAAAAAATATGAAAGTGCAGGAAGATAAACAATGTTGTTCAGTTATATGTTTGACTAAAGGAAGTGATTCGCTGTACTTTCGGATATGAGCTTGAAGGTGGAATTGCCGGAGTGAGTTTGAAAAAAAGTAAGCGAAATTTTTGACCAAAAATTGACCAAGTAAGTTAGAAAAGCCTTTAAATCAAGGGTTTGAGTCCTGTTTTTCGATTCCTGCAGGGGGCGTTTAAGAAGCGTAAAGAAACATAAAGAAACAAAAGGAACACTGAAAATTCAGTGTTTTTTGTTGCAATCGGCAGTGTGAAAGAAGTCCTCTTGGACTTCTTTTTTCTTTTGATAAGATTTTTGACCACATAGTCTATCATGACTACCACATAGGCAAAACCTATTGTTTGCTACTTTTATTTTTGCTATAGTAGTAATTGTCAAGGGGAGATAAAGTTTCCTAACAAAATTGAAAATGAGGTTATATCATGAAAAAAGTATTAGGTATCGGATTTTTAGTCGTTTCAGTAGCAGTTTTGTATTTTAGTTTGTTGATGGGCCAAGCTCGATGTTAACATTCGCACCTTCCAGTAGGTTTATTCTTATTCTTTACTCTGAGAATTTGCAAAAAGATTATAAGGCCAGTCTCATGAGCTGATTATTGCCTTTATCATCGCCAATGCCATTCTTGACATCTTGCCACTTTCAAGTGGTTTGGTTATCGGTGCAGGAGTGCCAGCTTGCGTGGGGACGGCTCTCTTTCCGGAAACTAACAAGAAAGAAGTATAAATAAAAAGTCTCTGTTTTCTCGAGACTTTTGCTTTATTTGCCTGGGTGCGTAATATTTTGAATACCTTTTGACAATACCTGCCACCAATCTATTTTTGGTGTAAGCATCGCTACTGAATTTGTTGGTTTTGCCAAATTAATAATGTAACCAAGCTCCAATAGAACTGTTGGTTTAATGGTTTCGAAGGACAGCAAAGCTACTTGAGAAGACCTGCATCCTTAGCACCTGTTTCAGCTAGGAGTGAAGAGGAGATTCGCAGCTAGGCGACGTCACCGATACGGCTCGGATTGCCGCGCTGGTATGGATTAATCTTAGAAGGATGTCCAGCAGCTTCTTTTCGCAAGAATATAATCTGAATTCCAGAACGGTTAGAAGCAGGGTCTGCCACTAGCATTGAAGTGAATACTAATGAAAGATATCTGAGTTTAGTACTTATTGACCATTTTTGAACGTTCAGTGATAAAGTCGACATAGACATCACTATCTCTCGAAGAAAGAACGGTATAACCAAGACCTTCGAGTTCCTTGCGAAGTTTCTTGTAAACTTGCATAGTGAGGTCTTTTTCATTCGTGTTATAGTAAACAGCACCAGGATCTCTACCACCGTGTCCTGGATCTAAGAAAACAGTCTTCGTGTATTTTCCTTTTTCAAATCCACGACTTACAGGAATTTCGCCAATCCATTTCCCATTACTTTGGAACTGCTGTGCTTTTCCGTCGATTTTGCGAGTTCCTGTGACATAGATACCATTTTCATCTAGATAGTAACGGGCATTGTAGTAGCTGTCGTCAATCCATTCACTCTTAGCCATGTAACCACCTGACTTGAGGTAGTATGAGCCAATCCATTCACGCGCAGCATAAGTACCACTAGATTTCAAGTAGAACCAGCTATTATAGTTTTTATCGAAAATCCACTCTTTCTCAGCCATAACTCCGTTAGCTTTTAGGTAGTAGTTACCTTGCCATTGGTTGTTTGCCATGCTGGCATCTTTGTTAAAATAGTACCATGAACCAGCGATTTTTTCCCATTTTTGTTGTGCTACTTTACCAGAGCTTAGAGCGTAATATGATTTGCCATCATGTTTTACCCAGGAATTTTCAGCCATGGCACCACTGTTAGAAAAGAGATAACCATTGAAAATGGTGTTGCTGAGCATGATTCCGTCTTTGTCAAAGTAGTACCATACACCACCAACTTTTTCCCATTTTTGCTGAGAGATTTTACCAGATGGCTTTGCATAATACCATTTATCTTTGACTTTACCCCAGCCACTATCGACCATAGCACCGCTAGAAGTTAGAATGTATCCATCGAAAATAGTATTATCAAGCATGATTCCATTTTTATCGAAATAGTACCATTTGCCGTGAATTTTTTTCCAGTTTTGAGCAGGTTTGTTTGCTTCATAGAAGCGCCAGATATTTTCTTCAAATACCCAACCATTCTTTTTGACTTCTGGAGCTTTTTTCTCTTCTTTCTTGTCTGCACTTGTACTTGGAGTTGTAGTGGATGTTGTAGGGAGGCTTGAACTTGTTTCAGTAGAAGGAGCAGTTTCCTTGGTTGAAGGGGTGCTCTTTTTTTCTTTTTCTGTAGTTGTAGTTTCTTGTGTCGTTTCTGCTGTAGTAGTTTGTAGGTGTTTTTCTTCAGCAAAAGCTGGATTTGTTGCGAATCCTAGAAAAGTAAGCGTGATGGCACTTGCCAAGAGCGTTTTTTTCACTTGTTTGATCTCCTATTTTTTTAATAATCTCTTTTTAAAATGTCATTAGAAAAGCACCTCATGTGGAAGAACTAGTCGCCAACTGTTGAGGTGCTGGCATGATTTATTTTTATTTCATCATGAAGATTTGAACAATCATAACGATGTAGATGAGCAATGTGAGTAGAAATCCAGCTCTCCAAAAGAATTTAAGGAATTTTGGATAATAAAAACTGCGTTTTTTGCTCAGGAAGAAAAAAGCTAGAATAATAGCTAGCAAAGATAGGGCTGCCCCCAAAATGGGAAGTTGATTATGGGTAAAAACCTTTGCACTGATTAAATAGTATTCAAAAATCAGAAAAGGAAAAGCCAAATCTGCAAAGTTAATCCCCTTTTTCTTTAACTTAAAAAATCTACTAAAGATAATAGCCAAAGCCAAGGTTAGTACCAAAAGCAAGACGGAAGCGAGTTTCATTAAAATCATAACAATATTGTATCATAAAATTTGAATAAAAGGAAAGCATATTCCTTGATTTAACAGTGTTTTTCTAAAAATTCTTGTTTAGAAACTGATTTTTTATACTATATCAAACATCAATGTGATTTACTTTGTAAAGTTGGAGTAGTTTGAACCTTCATTATAAATCTTTTTTATGGTGACAATAAAAAATATATATTAGTCAGGAGAGAAGAATAGTAGTAGAATGAGTAGCAAATAAAACAAAGGAGTTTCTTATGAAATTAGTTACTTTATGGTCAAAACTCTCACTAGGCATTCAATTATTGGTGGCTTTGGTCTTGGGTGTTATCGCTGCCCTTATCTGGCCACAATTTGCAGGCTTTTATCAATTTTTAGGTCAAGCCTTTATTAAATTGATCAATATGGTTATCATTCCGCTAATCTTCCCAACCATCGTTGTTGCAGTAGCTGGAGTTATCGGAAAAAAATCTTTCGGAAAAATCTTGACCAAGAGTTTGGTTTACTTTTTTGCCGTAACAACTGCCATTACTCTTTTGTTTGTATTTGCTAGTTACTATTTAGGATTTGGTCAAGGAGTGAATATCGGTCAAACTGGTGGAAACCTTGATGGGATTGCTAACAATGTCAAGTTCAGCGAATTTTTGCTTGGTTTCATTCCATCAAATATCGTTAAATCTCTTTCAGATGGCGCTCTATTGCCAATTATCGTTTTTGCAATCTTTCTTGGTTACGGAATTGGGAATCTTAAGTCTGATAAATCTCAGAAGATTATCGAAGGTTTCCAAATCTGGATTGAAGCCATTTACAAGATTGTTGCAGTAATTATCAAACTATCACCGATTGGTATTTTTGGATTTATCGCCAAAGACGTTGCAACTACGGGTGTCGACAAGTTGATTGGGCTTGGTCAGTTTGTAATTGGAACTTATCTGGCTTATGCTGTTTTGGTTCTCCTTATTTTCCCTTTGATTGCTTTCTTCTTTAAAGTACCGTATTTGTCAGCCTTTCGTGAAAATTGGAGTCTCTTGACTCTGGCCTTTGTTACGGGTAGTTCGAGTGTGGTCTTGCCATCACTTCTTAAAGATTTGAAAAAACAGGGGCATGACGAGCATACAATTGATTTAGTTGTTCCTTTAGGATATACTTTTAATTTAGAAGGAGCAGCGGTTTATTTCTCAGTAGCGACAATTTTTTTATCGCCCACGCCTATGGTATTCAATTTTTCTTTATCAAGTCTCTTGTTTACTGTTTTATTGTTGACCTTTGATTGGAAAAAAACTGCGGCAACCGTGCCATCAGGAGCTATTGTGGTTCTATTAGCTGCAGCACCTCAATTGGGCTTGCCAGTTGAAGGAGTAGCCTTGATTTTTGCAGTTGATTTCTTTGTCAATGCTGGCCGTACCATGATCAATGTTTTGGGTCAAATCTTAACAGTCAGCGTTATCGAAAAAAACAGAAGGATATATTTTTAGAAGAAGAAAAAGGAAAAGCCAATTATCAGTCAGCTTTTTCTTAAGGAGATATGAAATAATGAGTGAAGCAAAAAGTTTATGTGATTCATGAGAATCTAGAATGGACTCAACATTTAGTCAAAATGGTTGGAAGAATTAGAAGTCCCTTATGAACTATGGGATTTGTCTAGTGGGATTTTAGATTTGCAAAGCCCACCGCCGCAAGGTATCTTTTTACAATCGTATGTCTGCCTCTTCTCACACAAGAGGACATCGTTATGCGCCAGAATTTACAGAGCAAGTGATTACTTGGTTAGAAGCACACGGACGCAAAGTTGTGAATGGTACCGGTGCTATCAACCTTGAAATTAGTAAAATCAAACAATATTTGAAGTTAAACGAGTCTGGTATCGAGACTCCTGCAACAGTTGCAGTTTTAGGTCAAGAAAACATTATTGAAGCGGCAAGAAAATTAAACATTTATCCTTTGATTACCAAGCACAATCGAGCAGGTAAGGGATTAGGCGTTCAACTCTTCCAAAATGAAGAGGAACTGGCAACTTATGTCAATAGCCCTCTCTTTGAACCATCAGTGGACGGGATTACCTTGTTACAAGCCTACATCAAGCCAAGTGATGGACGTATCCGTCGTTCAGAGTTTATCAATCAAAAGTTTCTCTATACTGTTTCGATTGATTCTTCAGATGGATTCCAACTGTGTCCAGCAGATGGTTGCCAAATCGGCAAGAGACCAGAGCAACTAGAAACGTCTGAAAAATTCCAGATTACAGAACCTCTACCAGATGACCGGAGAGAAGCTTATGAGAATTTCTTGAAAAATGCTCAGATTGAAGTTGCGGCGATTGAATGGGTTCAATCAGAGAGTGGAGACATTTATGTCTATGATGTAAATACCAACACCAACTACAATCCTACCGCAGAAAAAAATGCCACTATTTTTGCTCACCAACATTTAGCTCAGTATCTAAAAACAGAATTGCAAGCCCTCACTAGTGGACAATAAAGTAGGAAATTCAAAAATCCCCCAGTATCAAATGACTGGGGGATTGATTTGTTTATACTCTTCGAAAATCTCTTCAAACCACGTCAGCTTCCATCTGCAACCCTCAAAATAGTATTTTGAGCTGCCTTCGTCAGTTCTATCCACAACCTCAAAACGGTGTTTTGAGCAACCTGCGGCTCGCTTCCTAGTTTGCTCTTTGATTTTCATTGAGTATTAATCGATAAAAAATTATTGATTTGCTTTAAAGTCTGGGTCTTTTCAGACTTTGAACACTGGCATTGATGACAGCACCGATAATTAATATCTTGGCAATGATAATGAACCAGAACATCATAACAACGACGACGATTGAACTGAAAAATCTGACGTCAACGAGATAATTGACATAATTGTTGAAATAAGCTGCAAAGATGTTTAATAAAGCAATCGTCGTAACTAGTACAAAGAGACTACCAGGTATGACATAGCGAATCTTACTTACTTTAACATTTGGTAGGAAATAATAGAGCATAATCACGGTAGCAAAAAGAAAGGCATAAATCAGGGGACCTGTAAAATCCTGTAGATAAGAAAACAGGGCACTCTCGGATTTCCAGTAGTTTTTAAGCAAATCCAATAACATATGGCCGAACATACTGAGGAATAAGGCAAGCGCAAAGAGAATTTGAAGGCCAAAGCTAACCAAGAGACTCATCAGCTGGTGTGAGATAATTCCTCTATTTTTTGCAACTCCATAGGCTTTATTAAAGGCCTTCTGAAGAAAATCCATGGATTTGGAGAAAGTCCAAAGAGCTGATAAAATAGCAAAACTTAGTAAACCTGTTGATGGTTGAGTCAGAACTTCTCTGACAATTTTTGCAACAACTTCATAGATTGTATCTGGTAAAAATTCCTTGATTGTTAATAGAAAGTTTGAGATGGGAATTTGAAAGTAGGGTAAGATATTGACCACTATCATGAGTAAAGGGAAGATTGAAATTAACCAATAGTAGGCAACAGCAACGCTAGTTAACTCACTATCGGAGGCTTGATAGTAGTGCAAAAAAGCTTTTAATAAGGGTCTATCAGTCAGCTGTTTCCACAACTTTTTCATGTTACAATCCTCCAGTTTTTCTCTTGTTTTCTATAGACTTTAATTTCTTCGAACTAATTCCATCATATCATAAGGTAAGGTATTAGCAGATTCTTTTAAGGAATAAGTTTCTAAATTATTGACATTTTGGCGTAGCTTTTTGGCATATTGAGCTGAGATGAGTTTTTGAGCTTCGTATTCAAAGATACACTTACGCTCAAGGTAGTATCCTCTAAGCATTTCATCAATGTTATTGGGTTTGATACGATTGATAACCCGTTCCACAAAGGCACCACTCGTAATATGACTGGTTTCGCGAAGACGAGATTCCTGCATGAAGCTGATCAGAGAACTCTTATAAATCCCTTTAAGGTTTTCCAAACTCTCGATGATAATTTCTGTATTAGCTAGGTAGAGTTCTGCAATCTGGTCATAATCAATGGCAAGAAGTCGCTGTTTTTCCTTGTCTTTCCACGAACGGAATGTTTTCCCAAATGTGAGCAATTCATGAAGTAGAAAACGAAGAATGCGTATGGAGACAAGGAAGTAGTAGGTTAGTCGAGAAGCAAAGTTTCGCTTAATATTTTTCTCCATGCTTTTCAAGTAGCGTTGGTAGACACGATAAGCACGATCTCCAATCTTTCCTTCTTCATAGGCTTGTTCCAAGCCATCGCTTTCAACACTGAGAATCAAGAGTTTAAGAGCTTCCCAGTCCTCTTGAATTTCTTTTGTTTTCTTGACTAAGAATAAGATTTTCAATACGTCCATGATAATTGTCAATAGCCGCATAGAGTGGAACCTTGTTTTTTTGTGTTCTCTAAATCCTTCTCTAATTCCATAGCGACATCGTTTAAAGATAGCGATGTGCATGAGCTGATCCTTAGATGGTTCTTTCTCTTCAGAAAGGTGTGGGAGTACTAGTAATCCCGTCAGGAAACTTACCAGGGTTACACCAGCTACGAGGAAGAGAAGAAGAGGATATTCTTGTTCCAGATTAGACGGTATCAAAAGGATAGTGGCAATGGATACAGTTCCCTTCACACCAGAAAAAGGTAAGGAGGAGCATGTCTTTGACATATTTGTCTAAACTTTTATGAAGCTTCTTAATCCGAAATGCGTAAAATCCATAGATCATGACAAAGCGGATAGCAAAAAAAGCAGGAAGGTCAAGAGGAAAACGCTGAGTAAGAGAAGCATTTTGTTGTAGAAAGCACTCTTAAGAATTGGTTCCGCGATCATTTCCAGTTCCATCCCAAGAATGACAAAGACTGAACCATTGAGCATAAAGGTTACAGTCTGCCAAACAGTCTCAGTAACTGTATCAACTTGCGCTTCAAGGAGATTTATTTTCTTGAAACGACTGGCTTTCAGAATCCCAGCAACAACAACGGCGATGATGCCTGAAACATGAATTTCTTCGGCTATGAAAAAAGTCAAGAGAGGTAAACTAAGTTCCAATAAGAGCTCACTTGCGATATCTGTTGCACGGACACTGAGTAGAAAAGTATGGAGGAAGCGATTGATTAGGGCTGTTATCAAGCCGACTGCAAATCCTCCAACGATGGAAATGGCTAATGAAGTTCCGGCTTGGGTAAGGGAGAATGTTCCTGTTGTCCAAGCGATGAGAGCCATTCGAAAGGCTACTAGTCCAGAAGCATCATTCAGAAGACCTTCCCCTTTTAGGATATTAGAGACCCGCTTTGGGAAGGAAAAGCGTTGAGAAAGGGATGCGAAGGCGACTAGGTCAGTAGGCCCTAAAGCAGCACCAACTGCTACACAGGCGGCTAATGGTAGGCTAGCCCAAAGGACATGGGCGACTCCTCCCATGCTCAGCGCTGATATAAAGATAACTGGAAAAATCAAGTAGAGGACAATCCGCCAGTGTTTTAGGATAGAAGTAATGTCTGCTTCTTGAGCCTCTCGAAAGAGTAGTGGACCAATGACTAAAGCTAGGAATAACTCAGTATCTAAATGATATTGGTTGTTGGGTAAAGAAAGCCCAATTCCAATCCCTAACAAAATTTGAATCAGAGGCATGGGTAAAAAGGGCAGAAGCTTATTGGTCGTACTAGAAACAATAAGAACTAGTAAAAATACCAAGAGATAAAAAAGTAAATTCATTTTCCACCTCCCTATTTTTGTTTACGACAATTTTCAAAAAGTTCCTTTTGTTCTTGGATTTTTTGATCAATCTTTGAGCAATCCTTATGCTCGATTTTCTTCTGACAACGCTCCATTTCAAGTGAAATCATTTTCTTTTTGATTTTCAGCATTTTTTTACTCATATGTGCTTCATCCAAAATACCAACTGCACGTTCATGTTGGGTTGACTCGACAAAGTTGTGACGAAGAGCTTCGATTTTATCTTTTAGGTATTGTTTATCCATGTCGATACCTTTCTAATTTCTCAATCATAACTAAAAATGGTGGATTGTTGATTTGGTTGAGGGTGCGATAGATAGTTGCAGTATATTCTTGTTGCGGTAACTGACTAACATAATCCATAACTGCATCCCGTTCTATATCTCCGCCTTCATGCCCGTAATAAATCATGATGGCTATTCGTCCGCCTTTAACGAGCATCTGACAGAGTTTTTCAAGTGCCTCAATGGTTGTGTGAGGTTTAGTAATGATAGACTTATCGGCAGTAGGAAGATAACCTAGATTAAAGATGGCTGCTTTCACCTCAGTTACAAACTGATCTACGGTTTCATGACCTTGTAGAAGTAACTTGACATTGGTCAATCCGGCTTCTTGTAGACGTTGACTTGTTTTTTCAAGAGCTTGTTCTTGTATATCAAAAGCGTAGACTTGTTTAGCTAATTTTGCTAGAAATAGTGTATCATGTCCATTTCCCATTGTTGCATCTACAACAACATCATCTTTTGTGATGACTTGGGCAAGAAAATCATGTGCCATTTCAAGTGGTTTTTTCATTTATAAACTCCTGTTTTACAGCCTTGCATCCTTGGACACTACCTCGACGTCTCATTTCAGCTTCTATGCTATTTAGAACTTCCCATTTATTGAGACTCCACATAGGACCAATCAGCATATCTCTAGGCGCATCACCCGTAATCCTATGGATGACTATATGTTTGGGAATAATTTCTAGTTGGTCACAGATAACTTTCACATAGTCATCTTGACTCATAAGCTGCAGTCTACCCTCGTGATAATCACGTTGCATCCGAGTATTTGTCATAAGGTGAAGTAGGTGAAGTTTAATCCCTTGAATATCATTATCAGTCACACAGCGACGAACATTTTCCACCATCATGTCATGAGTTTCACCTGGCAAACCATTAATCAAATGAGCTACAATTTCAATCTTGGGATATTTTCTCAAGCGCTTAACCGTTTCCACGTAGAGTTCATAGGAGTGGGCACGGTTAATCAATTCAGAAGTTTCCTCATAGGTTGTTTGTAAACCTAACTCTACAGTAACATGCATACGTTCTGACAGTTCTGCCAAGTATTCGATAGTTTCATCAGGCAGGCAATCTGGTCGTGTACCAATATTGATTCCAACAACACCGGGTTCATTAATAGCTTGTTCATAGCGTTCGCGAATGACTTCGAGCTTTTCATGAGTATTAGTAAAGTTTTGGAAATAAACCAGATATTTTCTGACATCTGGCCATTTGCGGTGCATAAAGTCAATTTCCTTGTAAAATTGCTCACGAATAGGAGCATCAGGCGCAACAATAGCATCACCAGATCCAGAAACCGTACAGAAAGTACAACCTCCATGAGCTACTGTACCATCACGATTGGGACAATCAAATCCGGCATCGATAGGAACTTTGAAAGTTTTTTCTCCGAATAAATTTCGATAATAATCATTCAAGGTATTATAGGATTTCATAGCTAATATTATATCAGAAAACCCCAGTAAACTCAAAGTTAGTAAACAATTGAAGAGAAGTAAGAAATTTTTAAAATCAAAAAATCTTATATAAATCCTTTACAAAAAAAAATAAAGTGGTATAATAGAGGTGTTAACGGTGCAAACGTTTTCGTAAATCGTTTGCATTAAAATAAAAATAAGGAGATTTGAATGATGAAAGATACATTCAAAAATGTTTTGTCTTTCGAGTTTTGGCAAAAATTCGGTAAGGCTCTAATGGTGGTTATCGCTGTTATGCCGGCTGCTGGTTTGATGATTTCAATCGGTAAGACGCTTGCAATGATTAATCCTAACTTTGCGCCACTTGTTGTTACAGGTGGAATTCTTGAGCAAATCGGTTGGGGAGTTATCGTTAACCTTCACATTTTATTTGCTCTAGCTATCGGAGGAAGCTGGGCTAAAGAACGTGCAGGTGGTGCTTTTGCAGCAGGACTTGCCTTTATTTTGATCAACCGTATCACTGGTGCTATCTTTAGTGTTAGTGGTGATATGTTGAAAGATCCTAATGCAATGGTTTCAACAATCTTTGGTAACTCTATCAAAGTTTCTGATTACTTTCATCAGTGTGTTTGAAGCTCCAGCACTTAACATGGGTGTCTTCGTAGGGATTATTTCTGGTTTTTATTGGGGCGACTGCCTTTAACAAATACTACAATTTCCGTAAAGCTTCCTGATGCACTTTCATTCTTTAACGGAAAACGTTTTGTACCGTTTGTAGTTATTCTTCGTTCAGTAATTGCGGCAATCTTGCTTTCAATTTTCTGGCCACTTGTTCAAACAGGTATTAATAGCTTTGGTATCTGGATTGCTAACTCTCAAGAAACAGCTCCAGTTCTAGCACCATTCTTGTATGGTACTTTGGAACGCTTACTCTTGCCATTTGGACTTCACCACATGTTGACTATCCCAATGAACTATACAGCTCTTGGTGGTACTTATGATGTCATGACTGGTGCAGCAAAAAGGTACTCAAGTATTTGGTCAAGATCCACTTTGGCTTGCATGGGTAACTGACCTTGTAAACCTTAAAGGTACTGACGCAGCTCAATACCAACACTTGTTAGATACAGTACATCCAGCTCGTTTCAAAGTTGGACAAATGATTGGTTCGTTTGGTATCTTGATGGGTGTAATTGTGGCTATCTACCGTAACGTTGATCCAGATAAGAAACACCAATACAAAGGTATGATGATCGCAACTGCTCTTGCAACATTCTTGACAGGGGTAACTGAACCAATTGAGTACATGTTTCATGTTCATCGCAACACCTCTTTACCTTGTTTACGCTCTTGTTCAAGGTGCTGCCTTTTGCAATGGCTGATATTGTGAACCTTCGTGTACACTCATTCGGTTCAATCGAATTCTTGACTCGTACTCCGCTAGCTATCAACGCTGGTATTGGTATGGATATTGTTAACTTTATCTGGGTGACAGTACTCTTTGGATTTATCATGTACTTTCATCGCTAACTTCATGATTAAGAAATTCAACTATGCAACTCCAGGACGTAACGGTAACTACGAAAATGCAGATGGTTCTTCTGAATCTTCAGCTGCCGGTGAAACTAAAGTTGCAGAAGCTTCTCAAGCAGTTAACATCATCAACCTTCTCGGTGGACGTGCGAATATCGTTGATGTCGACGCATGTATGACTCGTCTTCGCGTTACTGTAAAAGATGCAGAAAAAGTTGGAACAGAAGAACAATGGAAATCTGAAGGAGCTATGGGACTTGTCATGAAAGGACAAGGTGTCCAAGCTATCTACGGACCTAAAGCTGACGTTTTGAAATCAGATATCCAAGATATTCTTGATTCTGGAGAAGTGATTCCTGAAACTCTTCCAAGTCAAATGGCAGCAGCTCAAAAAGATACTGTTGTCTACAAAGGTGTAACTGAAGAAGTTTATTCAGTTGCTGACGGTCAAGTCATTGAATTGGAACAAGTTAAGGATCCAGTCTTTTCACAAAAAATGATGGGTGATGGATTTGCAGTAGAACCAGCAAATGGAAACATTGTATCTCCAGTTTCTGGTACTGTATCAAGCGTCTTCCCAACTAAACATGCTCTTGGCCTTGTGACTGAAGCAGGTCTTGAAGTTCTTGTTCACATTGGTCTTGATACTGTAAGTCTTGAAGGAAAACCATTTGAAGTGGTGGTTTCAGAAGGTCAAACAGTAGCTGCTGGTGATCTCTTGGTCAAAGCTGACCTCGGAGCTATTCAGGCTGCTGAGCGTGAAACTACAACTGTAGTAGTCTTTACAAATGGAGATGCCATCAAGTCAGTTAAATTAGAACAAACCGGTTCTCTTGCAGCTAAAACAGCAGTTGCAAAAGTAGAATTGTAATACACTAAGGGGTTGGAAGCTGTTTTCCAACCTCTTGTTTATAGGAGAAAAACATGAAGTTTTTAACACTCAATACTCATAGTTGGATGGAAAAAAATCCTGAAGAAAAATTTCAGCTCTTGTTTCAAGATATACTTGAAAACAGCTATGATTTGATTTGTTTTCAAGAAATCAACCAAGAAATTACATCAACTCAAGTAGAGTCTGGACCACTTTACAATCCGTTACCTTCAGCAGAACCCATTCACCAAGACCACTATGTTCGTCTTTTGGTAGAGAAGTTGTCTGAAAAAGGACTGGACTATTATTGGACATGGGCTTATAATCATATCGGATATGACCGTTATCATGAGGGAGTTTCAATTCTATCTAAAACACCGATTGAGGCGCGTGAGATTTTGGTTTCAGATGTAGATGATCCAACTGATTATCACACTCGTCGAGTTGCACTAGTAGAAACAGTAGTAGAAGGTAAAGAGCTTGCAGTTGCGAGTGTGCATCTCTCTTGGTGGGATAAAGGATTCCAAGAGGAATGGGTAAAATTTGAAGCAGTTTTAAAAGAGTTGAATAAACCTCTATTACTAGCAGGAGATTTTAACAACCCTGCCGGTCAGGAAGGATATCAAGCTATCCTAACTAGTCCGCTAGGTTTACAGGATGCGTATGAAGATGCAAAAGAGAGAAGTGGAAGCTACACTGTTCCTCCAGAAATTGATGGTTGGAAGGGAAATACAGAACCGCTTCGAATTGATTACGTCTTTACGACAAAGGATTTACAGGTAGAAAAGTTACAGGTAGTTTTTGATGGTCAAGCAAGTCCGCAGGTCAGTGATCACTATGGTCTTCAAGCAGAACTTTCTTGGAAGAACTAACAAAGAATTTTTACTAAAATAAAACGAGTCCCCCTTCGGATATGCGAAGGGGGTTCCTTATTCAAGGGGTTAATATAGTTAAAGTTTTTAGTTGAATAACTTGTAAAATGAAATAAAATCCTTTAAAATAAAAAGTGTTGGAGGAATTTATGAATGTAAATCAAACTGTGCGTATGATCCCGACGCTAAAGATAAATAATAGAAGATTAAATGAATTGTTTTATATCCAAACCTTGGGTATGAAACCCTTGCTTGAAGAGTCGGCTTTCTTATCGCTAGGAGACCAATCAGGCATTGAAAAATTGGTTTTAGAAGAATCACCAAGTATGAGAAGCCGTAAGGTTGAAGGGATCAAAAAATTAGCTAGATTGATTGTAAAAGTAGCGAATCCATCCGAGGTTGAAGCACTGCTAGCTAGAATGGAAAAACTTCCTCAACTCTATAAAGGAAACAAGGGATATGCTTTTGAAATCCTTTCACCAGAAGGGGATCTTGTCCTAATCCATGCGGAAGATGACATCAAAGATTTGAGAAAGTTTGATGAAACTGTCACTTTCCCAAAGATGAGAAAGTGCAATATTTGACAGCATTTGATATTTCAGCAGAAATTAACTTGCCTGCTGAAACGACGAGCCTGCTTGAAAAAGAGGAAATCGAAACTAGCATAACTTTTAAGCAAGCTCAAGGTAGTGATTTGCTTGTTGAAAATAATGTAACTTGGGATTTGTCTATGTTAAAATTCCAAGTAAAAAAACTTGAATTAGCTAGTCTGCGTCAACGTTTTGAAACTGCAGGTTACTTTATTCCTAAGTCTGAGAAGTTTTTCCTAACCAAGGATGCCAACAATATCGAATTGTGGTTTGAAGAAGTATGAAACAAGAAATCATTCAGAAAATAGAGCAACAAATTGAGGCAGGGATTTATCCTGGTGCCTCTTTTGCGTATTATCGGGATGGTGAATGGTCTGATTGCTACCTCGGAGAAGCAAATCCAGAAATTGGAGAGCAGACATGTCAAGGTTTAGTCTATGATTTGGCAAGTGTGAGCAAAGTCGTCGGAGTTGGAACTGTCTTAACCTTCTTGTGGAAGCAAGGCAAGATTGAGCTCGATCAATCCATAAAGACCTATCTTCCAGAGGCGGATTATCCAGATATCACCATTCGTCAACTCCTCACACATTCTACGGACTTGGACCCGTTTATTATCAATAGAGACCAGTTGAATGCAGAAGAATTGAAAGAAGCCATGTTTCATTTGAATCGACGAGAGAAGAGGGCTTTTCTATACTCGGATGTGCACTTTCTCTTGCTCGGTTTTCTCCTAGAGAATTACTTTGAGAAAGACTTAGACCAGATTTTACAAGAGCAAGTTTTCGATCCATGGAAGATGAAGGAAACTCAGTTTGGACCAGTTAGCAGTGCTGTTCCTACAGTTCGGGGACAGAAGGCAGGAGTGGTGCATGATCCTAAGGCACGTTTACTAGGTAAACATGCTGGAAGTGCAGGCTTGTTTTCAACTGTGAAGGATTTAAAAATCTTCCTTGAGCATTATTTACAGGATGATTTTGCTGACGGATTAAGCCAGAATTTTTCAGATTTGAGTGATAAGGAACGCTCCTTGGCCTGGAATCTTGAAGGTGATTGGCTAGACCATACAGGCTATACTGGAACCTTTATCATGTGGAATCGTAAGAAGCAGGAAGCTGCGATTTTCTTGTCCAATAGAACCTACGAAAAAGACGAGCGTGCGCAGTGGATCATAGACCGTAATCAGGTCATGGACCTAATTCGTGAAGCAGACTAGGGAGGAAGTATGTCAAAAGCTCTTAAAGGAACTCTTTTTACAGTGATTGCTGGTATTGCTTGGGGCTTGTCTGGGACCAGTGGTCAGTACCTAATGGTTCATGGGATATCGGCTCTAGTCCTAACCAATATCCGTTTGATTGTTGCAGGTTTGCTCTTAGTTCTCTTGTCCTATATAAAGTCTAAGGAACAATTTTTGGCTTTTCTAAAAGATAAATCAAGTCTGTTTTCTCTCTTACTATTTTCTTTATTTGGCCTCTTTCTGAATCAATTGGCTTATTTATCGGCTATTCAGGAGACAAATGCAGGTACAGCGACGGTGCTTCAGTATGTCTGTCCTGTTGGAATCTTGGCTTACACATGTATAAAGGATAAGGTAGCACCTACTATAGCCGAAATCCTTTCTATGATTTTAGCAATAGGTGGAACCTTTTTAATTGCGACTCACGGTCAAATGGATCAGCTCTCTATGACACCAGCAGGTCTCTTTTGGGGCTTGTTCTCTGCTTTAACCTATGCTCTTTATATCATTTTACCCATTAAAGCTCATTCAAAAATGGGGGAGCATTCTGGTTATTGGTGTCGGTATGACCATCTCTGGGTTTGTAGCAGTGCCATTTACTGGGATTATCGGTGCTAGTATTCCTATGTCTTTTGATATTTTCTTAGCATTTGCTGGAATTATTCTCATCGGGACTGTTTTTGCCTACACGGCCTTTCTTAAGGGGGCAAGTATGGTTGGGCCAGTCAAATCTAGTCTCTTGGCCTCTATTGAGCCAATCTCTGCTGTATTTTTTGCTTTCATGATTATGGGAGATATCTTTTATCCTGTAGATTTTCTGGGTATGGCAATGATTTTATTGGCTGTGACTATTATTTCTTTAAAGGATTTAATGCTAGAAAAGAGAAAGAAATCAGCGTAGATGTTTTGTTACCTTATCAAAAAGTTAGTATTGAATATAAAAAATCCACTCAAGAGAGTGGATTTTAATTTTTTTACATTAGTCTTTATTTTCGTATGGCAAGATCAAGTTCAAAAGGATACCTGTCATTGCTGATAGGGCAGTACCTGAAAGTGTAACTGGGCCAAGTTTAAGGATTGCTCCACCAAGTCCAAGCACGAGCATTGCACTTGCAATGATAAGGTTACGCATTTGACCAAAGTCTACACGTTCCTTGATCAAAACTTTCAAACCGTTGCTGGCGATAACCCCATAAAGAAGGATTGACATACCACCAAGTACGGCGCTAGGGATTGTAGAAATCAAAGCAGTGAATTTACCAAGGAAGCTAAGGGCGATTGCGATAAAGGCCGCGTTACGGATAACTGAGACAGAAGCGATACGAGTCATACCGATTACCCCTGTATTTTCACCGTAGGTAGTATTAGCAGGACCACCAAGGAAGGCAGATACAGATGTTGCGATACCGTCACCAAGAAGGGTACGGTGAAGACCTGGTTCTTTCAAGAATTGACGACCACAGATTTGGCTCAAGACCGTGTGGTCTCCAATGTGTTCTGAGATTGTTACGATCGCGATTGGTAAGATTGCGATTGTCTCTGGACCGAAGTAAAGGTTGTATTCTTTGAAGGCACCACCTGTGCTAAATGGTAGGTAGAAGCCTGGAATTTCGAACCAGTTAGCTTGAAGAACAGGTGTGAAGTCTACTATACCAAGAAAGACTGCAAAGATATATCCACCGATAATGGCAAATAAGAAAGGAATGATACGAAGGAATCCTTTTCCTTTTGTATTGATAAAGGCAGCGATGAGGAAGGTAACCACAGCTACAAGAGCATTTTTCCAGTTGCCATCAGCAACAAGACCAGCATTTGTTACAGCTGAACCTGCAAGACCTAGACCAATTACGATAATCATAGGTCCGATAACGATTGGTGGTAAAAGTTTGTCAATCCATTTTGTACCAGCAAAGCGGATGCTAGTTGAAACAAGAACGTAGATTAAACCAGTTAAGATAACCCCTGTTTGAGCAGCAGAAACATCGCCACCCATTTCCTTCATAGCAAGTGACATTGCAGTGATGAAGGCAAAAGAAGAACCGAGATAGACCGGAACTTTAAAGCCAGTAGATACCATGTAAATCAGTGTTCCGACACCTGATGCAAACAGAGCAACAGATACAGGCATTCCCAAAATCAGTGGCACCAGGATGGTAGCACCAAACATGGCAAACACGTGCTGGAAGCTGAGTAGAATTCCCTTACCAAAAGAAGGACGTTGGTCAACGTCGAGTAACAAATCAACAGTTGATTCTTGTTTCATAAATACCTCACATTTTGGGCATCAAAAAAGAGCCCATTATTTTACAGCAATAGGCTCTCAGAGTAAGACAACTTTAAAACATGGTTATCCCAATATTTAAAGAATTTCATATATATCTGCGTCTTCGTCACCTCACAGGATGACATTAAAAACCTTTGCTTAGGATAGTATAGCAGAAAAAATTCGTTTTGTAAACGAATTTTTCCTGAGCCTAGCAATAAGAGAGCGAGGTTTGATTTTGTAAATCGTTTTTTCCCGAGCAAGGAAATAAAGACGCGAGGTATAATCTTGTGAGTATCTATTTAAAATATCCTAAAGTGGTCGTTTATTGGGCATACCAGCCTTACGTGGGTATTTATTTGGAGTTTCCTTTTTCTTTTCTACAATGGTGATGTAGCGAGGGTCTCCATTAGGAAGTGTGTAGCTAAGGTTGTCCTCAACCTTGCTAAAGAGAAGGTTGAGAGCATTTTTGGCTTCTGTCAATTCCTCAGGTGCATTACTTGCCTTAAGAGCCAAAAGTTTTCCACCAACTTTAAGGTAGGGAATGGTTAACTCAGAGAGAACCTGCAAGCGGGCAACTGCACGAGCTGTCACTATGTCAAACTGGGCACGGAAATTCTTGTCTTGGGCAAAGTCTTCGGCACGTCCATGGTAGAAATGAACCCCTTCTAAATCAAGCTTCTCAGCCAGAAGCTGAAGGAAGTTAATACGCTTGTTCAGAGAATCAATGATAGTCACATCAAGCTGAGGGTAGAGAATCTTCATAGGGAGACTTGGGAATCCTGCACCAGCGCCAATATCTAATAATTTTATTGGCTGATTTGCTATCAACCCTTGTAGGATAGGAGCGATAGAATCATAAAAGTGTTTAAGGTAAACCTCTTCCTTTTCAGTAATAGCAGTCAGGTTGATTTTTTCGTTCCATTCAACTAAGAGTTCGAAATAACGTTCAAATTGAAGTTTTTGCTGGTCAGTAAGATTAATATTCTGTTGGTCAAGTAATGTGTAAAAAGTTTCTGGTTTCATAGCTGTATCCTTCTTATATATCATCTTATTTTACCACAAAAACATGGAAATTTGATATACTTGTACTAATCTAAAAGCAGAAAGGAATAAGATTATGACTTGGATTATTCTTGGAGTTTTGGCTCTGATTGTTATTTTTGTGATTGTTAGCTATAACGGTTTGGTGAAAAATCGTATGCAGACCAAGGAGGCTTGGAGCCAGATCGATGTTCAGTTGAAGCGTCGTAATGATCTTCTCCCAAACTTGATTGAAACAGTTAAAGGTTATGCTAAATACGAAAGTTCTACTCTTGAAAAGGTGACTGAACTCCGTAGACAAGTAGCTGCAGCAACTACACCTGCAGAAGCCATGAAAGCTAGTGATGCACTGACTCGTCAGATATCTGGTATCTTTGCGGTTGCAGAGAACTATCCTGACTTGAAGGCTAGTGGCAACTTTGCTCACTTACAAGAAGAACTGACTAACACAGAAAACAAAATATCATATTCTCGCCAACTTTATAACAGTGTCGTTAGCAACTACAATGTTAAATTAGAAACTTTCCCAAGTAATCTAGTTGCGGCTATCTTTGGCTTCAAGGCAGCGGATTTCCTTCAGACTCCAGAAGAAGAAAAGGCTGTTCCTAGAGTTGATTTTAGTGGTTTAGGTGACTAAGATGCTGTACAAACAAATCGCTAGTAATAAACGTAAAACTTGGGTTTTATTAATTGTTTTCTTTCTTTTGTTAGCCATAGTCGGATATGCGGTTGGATATCTTTTCATGAACTCAGGATTTGGTGGCGTGACTATAGCCATGATTCTTGGCTTTATCTATGCCTTGACTATGATTTTTCAATCTACAGAGATTGTCATGAGTATGAATGGTGCCCGTGAAGTTGACAGGAATGAAGAACCTGTTCTCTATCATGTTGTTGAGGATATGGCTATGGTGGCGCAAATTCCTATGCCACGTGTTTATGTCATTGATGATGCTGGCTTAAATGCTTTTGCTACGGGTTCTAATCCTCAAAATGCTGCTGTTGCAGCGACATCAGGACTTCTAGAGATCATGAATCGTGAGGAGTTAGAAGCTGTAATCGGGCATGAAGTTAGTCACATACGCAACTTGGATATTCGAATCTCTACGATTGCTGTTGCTCTTGCCAGTGCCATTACCCTTTTATCGAGTATGGCTGGTCGTATGATGTGGTGGGGTGGAGCATCACGTAGTAGAAGAAATAGTGACCGTGACAGTGGAGGAATTGAAGTGATTATGTTAGTCATTTCTCTCCTAGCCATAGTTTTGGCACCTCTTGCAGCGACTTTAGTGCAATTAGCTATTTCTCGCCAACGAGAATTTCTAGCAGATGCTTCAAGCGTAGAATTAACTCGTAATCCTCAAGGAATGATCAATGCTTTACAAAAATTAGACAATAGTCAACCCATGAGTCATCATGTGGATGATGCTAGTAGTGCACTTTATATTAACGATCCTCAAAAAAGAGGTTTCTTAAAAAAACTATTTTACACTCATCCGCCTATTTCAGAACGAATTGAGCGTTTGAAACATATGTAAAAAACATCCAGAGGTTTTCTCTGGATGTTTTATTTCCAAAAGTTAAATATCTTGTAAATCGACTACTTCTAAACCATGCTCTGTCAGACTATAGATACTCGTACAGACTTCTTTTAAGAAACGTCGATCATGCGAAACAGTGACAAGACCACCAGAATAATTGGCAAAGAGTTTTCTGATTTCTGGTTGAGAAGTTGGAGAAAAATTTCGTGTGGGTTCATCCAGAAGGAGAAAGTTTGGTTTTCGCAGCACTAAATTCAAAAGAAGGAGTTTACCTTGTTGGCCACCAGATAAGGAGTGGATATGGTGGTGCATCTCTGGATAGCTGAAGTTGAGACTGGCTAAGTGAGATTGAATTTTCTGTAATTCCTCTTTGTGTCCAGTTTGGCTAAGAAATTCTACTGGAGATAGATCCAAATTCAATGTTTCTTGGTAATCTTGTGGCATAAATCCAAGCGAAATCTCTCTTTTGTCGCTTAGTAGTTGATATAACTTGGCTAATAGAGTGGATTTGCCAACGCCATTGGGACCGATAATGCCGATTTTTTCTTGACCACGGACAGTTAATTGTAACCCTTGAGCTAAAACACGCTCACCAATGGATAAAGTCTCATTTTCCAGTCGAACCAAGACTTTTGAAGCCGCTAATGGCTCTATATCTGAAAAGAAAAGTTGGATTTGTTCCTCTTCAAGTGGCTTTTGGGTCATGGACTGAGCTGCTTTTTCGTGGCGTTTTTCTTGAGAAAGAACATTTTTCATCTTTTTAGCTAATAGGCGCCCAGCAACATCATTTTTAGTATTTCGCAAGGCAGTTTCGACATTTTGCTTGACTCGGCGATGCTTTTCCATGGTTTTTTCATAGACTCGTTGGTCGTTAGCAGCTTGCTGGCTTTGTCTGACAAAACTAGCCTTTCTCTGCTCACTATAGCTATCGTAGTCTAAATGCTCTACTAGCGTTTCCGCTTCTTTCCGGTGCTTGATCAGTCGCAAGTGGATAATGGTGTCTGCCGTTTGAGAGAGAAAATCTTCATCATGAGAAATGAAAATAACGGTTTGCCTCATCTTTTGAATCTGTTTTTTTAGCCATTCAACCATCTCTATATCTAGGTCATTTGAAGGTTCATCTAAAAATAAAATCTCAAAGGGTTTGGCAAATTCATGGATGAGCTGAATTTTCAAAGCTTCACCACCCGAGAGACTACCAATTTCTTGATCACTTGCAAAACGACTGCTGTCAAAGTGTAGTTCATCAGACAAGCGATAGAGAATGCTGTAGTCCAAATCTGTAGACTCTAAAAAGAAGTAGTCCTGTAGAGATTTTTTCTTCAGTTCTTCAGGGAGATGTTGGGGAATGTAGGCCAGGGCCTGAAGGTCAGATTGGATTTCTCCCTTGATAGTGAAATCAGGCAATGCTTCCCCCATTAAAGCTCGTAGTAAGGTTGATTTGCCGTTTCCTTCTTCCCCGATAATAGCGACTTTTTCTCCGTCTTGGATAGTCATATTTAAATCTGAAATAAGATCTCGTAAATCTTTGTTTTGTGTGATGGTCAAATGATTGATTTTTATCATATTGTTGCCCTTTCTAGAATGTCCATAGTGCATAACAAAAAGCTCTACTTTACCTAGTAGAGCCAATCGTCTATGTCAAAAAAACTCTTTTAAAAGGGCTGAAAATCCAGCAGAAAAAAGAGCGCACAAAAAGAGACAGAAACAAGATCTACTAAATAAAGGTTCTTTATTTGATAGACTTAGTTGTTCATGTCTCCCTTACCTCCGAGTATTGTTGCAATCATCATACTCTTTTTGAGAAAATTTGTCAAGATTAAGCCAGAAAATCCTCTATTTTTAAAAACCAAAAACAGGTCCATAGAGTGTCAAAACGTGCTTAACTTGAGCGTAGTGGAACTTGTCATAGTTTCTCCAAGCAGTGCGGGCTTGGTCATTTAATTTCAGTGAACCAAGTCCAATTAAAAGACTAATCCGTTGGTAAAAAGATTCCAGTTCAATTAAGATGGCGTTGTCTACTTTCTCAGCTTTTTTAAGTGCTCTGAGAATTTCGTCTATATTTTGCTGTAAGCGTAGATCATCAGGTAATCCCTGTTTACAGCTTTGTATTGTTTGGTTTAATTTTGAAACGAGCTGATAGGCTTCTGTTAAAAGAGCTTTGTCTTCCATATGAGCGTCCTCCTTTGCTCATGTATTGATGCCTATAGTATAGCACAAAAAATGAATTTGTCATAATAAATATATCAAAAAAATACAGAAAGATGTTTTAAAAGTTTAGAGGCTTTACTTGACCTCCTTTCATGGTATAATCAAGTGAGTAAATCTTTATGGAGGAAGTATGAAATTAAATATTCAAGAAGTTCGTAAGCAGCCTGAGGGTTTGTATTTTGAGCAAACTCTAGACTTGTCAGCTGACTTACGTGAGCGTAACCCAGAAATTTTAGACGTAAAAGATATTGTCGCAGTTGGGAAGGTTCAGTATGAAGACCGTATGTATTTCCTAGATTACCAACTGTCTTATACCATCGTACTTGCTTCTAGTCGTAGTATGGAACCTGTTGAGTTAGCAGAGTCTTATCCAGTGACAGAAGTCTTTATGGAAGGTGCTACCAATCAATTGGACCAAGAAGTTCTTGATGATGACTTGGTTTTACCTATCGAAAATGGTGAAATCGACCTGGCTGAGAGTGTTTCGGATAATATCCTGCTTAATATTCCAATCAAGGTCTTAACTGCAGAAGAAGAAGCAGGTCAGGGATTTGTTTCTGGAAATGACTGGCAAATCATGACTGAAGAAGAATATCAAGCTCAACAAGCAGTCAAAAAAGAAGAAAGTAGTCCTTTTGCAGGTTTACAAGGGCTGTTTGATGGAGATGAATAGATGGTTTTATCCAAGAAACGTGCCCGTCATGTCATTGAGGAAATCATAGCTCTTTTTCCAGATGCAAAACCTAGTCTAGATTTTCGCAATCATTTTGAGCTTTTGGTTGCCGTTATGCTATCTGCTCAAACGACAGATGCTGCGGTAAATAAAGCAACTCCTGCTCTTTTTGAAGCATTCCCCCACGCCTCAGGCTATGGCAGATGCCAGTGAGAGTGAAATTGCTAAACATATTTCTCGCCTAGGTCTTTATCGAAACAAAGCAAAATTCCTCAAAAAATGTGCCCAACAGTTATTAGAAGATTTTGATGGTCAAGTACCTCAGATACGTGAGGAATTAGAAAGTTTGGCGGGAGTTGGGCGTAAAACAGCTAATGTAGTCATGAGTGTGGGTTTTGGAATTCCAGCTTTTGCGGTAGATACCCATGTGGAGCGCATTTGCAAACACCATGATATTGTTAAAAAATCAGCTACACCATTAGAAGTTGAAAAACGTGTCATGGAGGTTTTGCCACCAGAAAAGTGGTTGGCGGCGCATCAGGCCATGATTTACTTTGGTCGTGCTATCTGTCATCCGAAAAATCCAGAATGCGAACACTATCCACAATTGTATGATTTTAGTTCATTATAAGGTCAAACATTGAATGTTTTTACTTGCTTTGAACTGGGCTTTGTGATATAGTAAGGACAATAAAATATTCCTTTAAACCTGTCCCGTGAGGCAGGCAAGGAGCTCGATAAAGTAGAAGGGTAAGTCTATGCTGTTTCCAGTATGGCTCGCTTAATGATACATTCTCAAGTCTCCTTGTCTAAGGAGACTTTTCTTTTTGGAGGTTTGTCATGAAGACAAAAGAAGTTGTAGACGAATTAACCGTCAAGCGAGCAATTACGCGTATCACTTATGAAATTATCGAACGCAACAAAGATTTGAACAAAATCATTTTAGCGGGAATTAAAACACGTGGTGTCTTTATCGCCCACCGCATCCAAGAGCGCTTGGAACAATTGGAAAACATCTCTGTTCCCGTTGTAGAATTAGATACCAAACCTTACCGTGACGATGTCAAAAGTGGTGAAGATACTTCCTTGATTTCTGTTGATGTGACAGACCGCGAAGTTATCTTGGTGGATGATGTTCTTTATACAGGTCGCACAATCCGTGCCGCTATCGATAACATTGTCGGACATGGTCGCCCTGCCCGTGTAAGTCTTGCAGTATTAGTTGACCGTGGACACAGAGAATTGCCAATTCGTCCAGATTACGTTGGGAAAAATATTCCAACTAGTCGTTCTGAAGAAATCATCGTTGAGATGACAGAACTTGATGGCCAAGATAGAGTTTTGATTACTGAAGAAGCTTAAAAGCTAAAGGAGTAGCCATGTCAGAAAATCAACAAGCACTGAAACATGTTGTGTCCATGGAAGATCTCACTGTAGATCAGGTTATAAAATTGATTAAACGAGGGATTGAGTTTAAAAATGGAGCCCAGTTGCCCTACGAAGATCATCCCATTGTTTCCAACCTTTTCTTTGAAAATTCGACAAGAACGCATAAATCCTTCGAAGTTGCAGAGATTAAACTGGGACTGGAACGACTTGACTTTGATGTGAATACAAGCTCGGTAAACAAGGGTGAAACACTCTATGATACAATCTTGACCTTGTCTGCGCTTGGTGTAGATATCTGTGTTATTCGGCACCCAGAGGTTGATTACTACAGGGACTTGATTGCGAGCCCAACCATTACGACATCGATTATCAATGGTGGTGATGGCTCAGGGCAACATCCTAGTCAGAGTCTGCTTGATTTGATGACAATTTACGAAGAATTTGGCAGTTTTAAAGGGCTCAAGGTTGCCATTGCTGGTGACTTGGACCATTCACGTGTTGCCAAGTCCAATATGCAGATTTTGAAACGTTTAGGTGCTGAACTTTACTTTGCAGGGCCTGAGGAATGGAGAAGTCAAGAGTTTGCAGATTATGGTCAGTTTGTAACTATTGACGAGATTGTTGACCAGGTGGATGTTCTGATGTTGCTTCGAGTTCAACATGAACGCCACGAAAGTGGAGCAGTCTTCTCAAAAGAAGAGTATCATGCTCAACATGGCTTGAACCAAGAACGCTATAATCGCTTAAAAGAAGAAGCAATCATTATGCATCCGGCTCCTGTGAATCGGGATGTGGAAATTGCCGATCATCTTGTTGAAGCACCAAAATCACGTATTGTTCAGCAGATGACCAACGGTGTATTTGTAAGAATGGCTATTTTAGAATCCGTATTAGCAAGTAGAAATATTAACTAACACAAGACGTTAAAAGACGCCTGAGAGCGTCCACGAGAGGTGAATTATGACAAAAAGACTTCTAGTATTAGAAGATGGAACAATCTTTGAAGGTAAAGGCTTTGGAGCAGATATCGATGTGACTGGTGAAATTGTCTTCAATACAGGGATGACAGGTTACCAAGAATCAATCACTGACCAGTCCTACAATGGACAGATTTTAACTTTCACTTATCCTTTGGTAGGAAATTATGGAATCAACCGTGATGACTACGAGTCTATCAGTCCTACTTGTAAGGGAGTTGTAGTTTTCGAAGAGGCGCGTAGAGCTAGTAACTGGCGAAACCAAATGACGCTGGACGAATTCTTGAAGGCTAAGAAAATTCCTGGAATTTCAGGCATTGACACTCGAGCTCTTACAAAGATTATTCGTAAACATGGTACCATGAGAGCGACTCTTACACATGCTGGCGATAGTATGGATCACATTGCAGATCAACTTCAAGCAACTGTCTTACCGACTGATAATATCAGACAAGTTTCTACAAAGACTGCTTATCCGGCTCCAGGAGTTGGTTTGAGCGTTGTTTTAGTAGACTTCGGCCTTAAACACTCTATTTTACGAGAGCTATCTAAACGTGATTGTAACGTGACTGTAGTTCCATACACAACTACGGCTGAGGAAATCTTACATTTAAACCCTGACGGAGTTATGTTGTCAAATGGTCCTGGAAATCCAGAAGATGTACCAGAAGCTCTTGAGATGATCCGTGGTATTCTCGGGAAGATTCCAATCTTTGGTATCTGTATGGGTCACCAGCTCTTTGCGATGGCAAATGGTGCTAAGACCTATAAAATGAAGTTTGGTCACCGTGGCTTTAACCACGCAGTACGTGAAATTGCAACTGGACGCGTGGACTTCACAAGTCAAAATCATGGTTATGCAGTTAGCCGTGAGGATTTACCAGAGCACTTAATCATCACCCATGAAGAAATCAATGACAAGTCAGTTGAAGGCGTACGTCACAGATATCTACCAGGTTTCTCTGTACAATTCCACCCAGACGCAGCTCCTGGACCACATGATGCAAGTTATCTATTTGATGAATTCATTGAAATGATGGAAGCATTCAAACAAACAAACTAAAGACGAGTGAGAAATCGTCGGAGAATTTATGGAATTGAACACGGACGGAAAGCTCGGAATTTAGATAAACCAACAAGGATAGAAATCCTTCTATGGTTTCCTAAAATTCAGTCGCTTTCTTATCGTCCTTTGTATCTTATTTAATGGCAACCTGAGAGTTGCCAAATAGAAAGGCAGGTCGTTTCTTTTAGTCGCTATATGGCGAACTAAAAACTCCCTGCACTAGATTTTTTACCGAAAATGATCGTTTCGCTAAAAAATCGTCGGAGAATTTATTTAATGGCAATCAGAGAGTTGCCGAATAGAAAGGAGAAGGGTAGTTCGTATTTGCTGAACTGAATACGGGCTACGGACGGTGCTAAAAAGATAGTTATTCCTAGAACTAACAGTTCTTCGTCATAACTCCTATTTTAGCTTTGTCCGCTTGACGCCCTTAATATCTTATAAATGCCTAAACGTACTGATATTCAAAAAATTATGGTGATTGGTTCTGGTCCGATTATTATTGGTCAGGCTGCTGAGTTTGACTATGCTGGAACCCAGGCCTGCTTGTCTTTGAAAGAAGAGGGGTATGAGGTTGTCTTGGTTAACTCAAATCCTGCAACCATCATGACAGATAAAGAGATTGCAGACAAGGTCTACATCGAACCGATTACACTTGAGTTTGTGACTCGTATTCTCCGTAAGGAACGTCCAGATGCTTTGCTTCCAACTCTTGGAGGGCAAACAGGGCTTAATATGGCCATGGAGTTGTCTAAAAATGGTATCTTAGATGAGCTTGGTGTTGAACTTCTCGGGACAAAATTGTCTGCAATCGACCAAGCAGAGGACCGCGATCTCTTTAAACAATTGATGGAAGAACTCAAGCAACCAATTCCAGAATCAGAAATTGTCAACACAGTAGAGGAAGCAGTTGCCTTTGCTGCAACTATTGGCTACCCAGTTATCGTCCGCCCAGCCTTTACTCTAGGTGGTACTGGTGGTGGTATGTGTGCCAATGAGGAAGAATTGCGTGAAATTGCTGAAAATGGTTTGAAGTTGTCACCTGTTACCCAATGTTTGATTGAACGTTCCATTGCTGGTTTTAAGGAAATCGAGTATGAGGTCATGCGTGACTCGGCTGACAATGCCCTTGTTGTATGTAACATGGAAAACTTTGACCCTGTCGGGATTCACACAGGGGACTCTATCGTATTTGCCCCTGCGCAAACCATGTCCGACTATGAAAACCAAATGCTTCGTGATGCTAGTTTGAGCATTATCCGCGCTCTCAAGATTGAAGGCGGATGTAATGTTCAGCTTGCTCTTGATCCACACAGCTTTAAGTACTATGTCATCGAAGTAAACCCTCGTGTATCTCGTTCCTCAGCTCTTGCTTCTAAGGCAACAGGTTACCCAATTGCTAAATTGGCTGCTAAGATTGCTGTAGGGTTGACCTTGGATGAAGTTATTAACCCAGTTACAGGTTCAACCTATGCTATGTTTGAACCAGCCCTTGACTATGTGGTGGCTAAGATTCCACGTTTCCCATTTGACAAGTTTGAAAAAGGGGAACGTCGTCTTGGTACCCAGATGAAGGCAACTGGAGAAGTTATGGCCATCGGTCGGAACATCGAGGAATCTCTCCTTAAAGCTTGTCGCTCTCTAGAAATTGGTGTCCATCATAATGAAATGCCTGAGCTTGCAGATGTTTCAGATGATGCCTTGATTGAAAAAGTTGTCAAGGCTCAAGATGACCGTCTCTTCTATGTATCAGAAGCTATTCGTCGTGGTTATACACCAGAGGAGATTGCTGACTTGACTAAAATTGATATCTTCTACCTTGATAAACTCTTGCATATCTTTGAGATTGAACAAGAATTGGGCGCACATCCTCAGGATATCGATGTCCTGAAAACAGCAAAACTCAATGGTTTCTCAGATCGTAAAATCGCAGAACTTTGGGGAACTACAGCTGATCAAGTTCGCCAACTTCGTTTAGAAAATAAGATTGTCCCAGTTTACAAGATGGTAGATACTTGTGCCGCAGAATTTGAATCAGAAACTCCGTACTTCTACTCAACATATGGATGGGAAAATGAGTCTATCAAGTCTGATAAGGAATCTGTACTTGTCCTAGGTTCTGGTCCAATCCGTATCGGTCAAGGGGTAGAGTTTGACTACGCAACTGTTCACTCTGTTAAGGCAATCCAAGCTGCTGGCTACGAAGCCATCATTATGAACTCAAACCCAGAGACAGTTTCAACAGACTTCTCTGTATCTGATAAACTCTACTTTGAACCATTAACGTTCGAAGATGTTATGAATGTTATCGACTTAGAGCAACCAAAAGGTGTTATTGTTCAGTTCGGTGGTCAAACAGCTATCAATCTAGCTGAGCCATTAGCAAAAGCTGGTGTGACTATCCTTGGTACTCAAGTTGCTGACTTGGACCGTGCGGAAGATCGTGACCTCTTCGAGCAAGCCCTCAAAGACTTGGATATTCCACAACCTCCTGGACAGACTGCAACCAATGAAGAAGAAGCAGTACTTGCTGCACGTAAAATTGGTTTCCCAGTTCTCGTTCGCCCTTCATATGTCTTGGGTGGACGTGCCATGGAAATTGTAGAGAATGAAGATGATCTTCGTTCATACATGCGTACTGCGGTTAAGGCAAGTCCAGACCACCCTGTTCTTGTTGACTCTTATATCGTCGGACAAGAGTGTGAAGTCGATGCCATTTCAGACGGACAAAATGTCCTCATCCCAGGTATCATGGAGCATATCGAACGCGCTGGTGTCCACTCAGGTGACTCCATGGCGGTTTATCCTCCTCAAACCTTGTCACAAAAAGTGCAAGAAACGATCGCAGACTACACCAAACGCCTTGCAATTGGCCTCAACTGTCTTGGGATGATGAATATTCAGTTTGTTATCAAGGATGAGAAAGTCTACGTTATCGAAGTAAACCCTCGTGCCAGCCGTACTGTTCCATTCCTTTCTAAAGTAACCAATATCCCTATGGCACAGGTAGCGACTAAGTTGATTCTTGGTCAAAGTCTTGAAGGGCTTGGTTACCAAGATGGACTTTACCCAGAAAGCACTCGCGTTCATATCAAGGCACCAGTATTCTCCTTTACCAAGCTAGCTAAGGTAGACAGCCTTCTTGGCCCTGAAATGAAGTCAACCGGGGAAGTTATGGGTTCTGATACGACTTTGGAAAGCACTCTACAAGGCCTTTGAAGCTTCTTATCTACACTTGCCAACCTTTGGGAATGTTGTCTTTACTATCGCTGATGATGCCAAGGAAGAAGCTTTGGATTTGGCTCGTCGTTTCCAAAATATTGGCTACGGAATCCTTGCTACTGAAGGAACTGCAGAGTTCTTTGCAAGTCATGGATTGCAGGCTCAAGTCGTTGGAAAGATTGGTGATGATGAACACGATATCCCAAGCTACGTCCGCAAAGGAAAAATTCAAGCTATCATCAATACAGTTGGTACCAAACGGACAGCTGATGAAGATGGTGAACAAATCAGACGTTCAGCAATTGAACATGGAGTTCCTCTCTTTACAGCTCTAGACACAGCAGATGCCATGCTAAAAGTACTAGAAAGCAGAAGTTTTGTCACAGAAGCCATCTAAATAAAAAAATGATTCTCGTAAGGGAATCATTTTTTATTTTATGAAAATGTTGTTACCATTTTCACAAGAAAAAAATAATCTAGAAAATATAAAAAGCAAAAATAAAAATATAGTAAAAATTAGAACATATTCAAATAAATCCTGTTAAAAGTAGCATTATATCAAGCATGCATAAAAAAAAATATAATAAAAAATTTAAATCTCAGGTAATGAAAACTATTCCAAAGTAAACGTTTTCAAGGGCATATAATTCTTTGAACTTATCTTAAACTTATGATATGATAAAGGAGCTAAAGCCAGAATATAATTTTTGTATAAAAGGTACAAAAATTATAAAATTCTGACTCCTAGTAAAATAAAAGATTTATAAAGGAGAACTTATCAAGATGATAAGAAAGGAACAACAACGCTTTTCTTTACGTAAATATAAAGTTGGTGTTGCATCGGTATTTTTAGGAACCACTCTAAGCTTTCTAATGGCAAATGGTGGTGGAGTAAAAGCTTCAGAAATTCCTGCACAACCAAGTTCTGAAGAAAAAACAGAGTTGGTGAAAAAGGATAGTAGCGAGGATTCCTCTAAAAAGGAACAGAATGTTGTAGAAAATGTTGCAACAAGTGAACTTGCTGAGACAAACAAGGTTGAAGAAGGAAAAGCAGCTTCTGAGGCTAAAACAGAAGAAGCTAAATCTGAACCAGTGTCTTCAGAAAAAGCAGAAGAAGTAAAACCTGCTTCAACTGAGACTGAGATTGCTAATAAGGAAACTGCTAAGCCGGTTGAAAAAGCTGAAGAAACTAAGCCAGCTGTTTCAGAAGGTGATAAACCTAAAGTTCGTAATCGTCGTGCTACAACGGAAGATGCAGTTTCTGGAGACCACAACTCTAACCCTTTAGCGGTAAGTACTTACTTAAAAGATGGGGAAAAAGTAACTCCAGAAATCAAAGATGCTAACGGTGCAACTGTAAGATCTCAAACGGTACCAGCTGGTTATTCTGCTAAAGAAGGAGATTGGTACACATACGCTATCTGGGATTTAACTAGATTCAATGAACGTTATGGTACAAAATACTATGCTCGTGCTTATAAGAGATTTGATGAATCTACAGATACAACTGTTGAATTAATCGATAAAACGACTGGGAATGTAGTAGAAACAAGAACGGTTACTTCATCAAGTGGCGTTCAAAAATTCACTACTACCACAGCTGCGTCTAATAGTGAATTAACCTTCCAAGTAGATTATAAAGCTGGACTTGCTCAAGAAAAAGGTAAAACAATTCAACCATTCATTCAAAATGGGTATGAAGTTGGAAAGAGTATAACAGATTTAGTGGCTGCTGGACACCAATTGACACCTGCAGAGCAAGCACTTCATACTGCGGTTTATAACGCTCGTACAACAACAGATATTCTAAACGTTGTTGAACCAGCTTATAACGGTCGTTTAATTACGGATTCAAATGATAAAATACCAGAGGCAATTAATAAAACAACTTACTATAAAGTAGTTGACAAAAACAATCCAACATTCAATGCAAATAAAACAGATGTAACTGTTCAAGATTATAAAGAAAATGGTAATGAAGTAGATTTAGCTAGATATGCAACTAAAGCTATGGAAGGACAAAGCTTCACAGCATCTGGTGAACGTCAATTTGATGGATATAAATTGTATCAAACAGCTGATGCAAAAGATAAATCTGGTTATGTCAGTCGTCCTTATACTGTTGGGACGAAATTTATGGATGCAGACCGTTATGGTATTAAACGGATTAAAGAAGTTGTTGGAGAAGATGGTTCAGTAGTTATTCGTGTTTATCTTCTTGATCCAAAACAACAAAGTAAACGTTCTGATGGTTCATTAAGTACTGATGGCTATATGTTGCTAGCAGAGACTAAACCTATAAAACCAGGTAATCATAATACACAAGACTTAGTTGTTAAAAAATCACCTCTTAATACGATTGCACATACTGTAACAGATCCAAAAACTGGAGCCAAAACAAACTATCCTAACGGTAAAGAAATTACATTCGATTTCCAAAAAGCTGCAGGATATACGCCATATAAATCAGTATTCGTACCATTCTTAGGAGACGGGATTGGACACGGTTCAGCTAACGCACAATTAGAACGTGGAGTTGGTGGTATCGGTACAAACGTTGACTTGCTTAACACTTTGACGCCACATAAACAACCGGTCTACTACTATGTAAAACGCGAACCAGCAAAAGTTACACCAGAATTCGAAAAAGAGCTTGCTGGACGTGTATTAACAGATGGAGAATTCAGCTTCAAGTTAACAGAAGAAAAGAGTACTCCAGATAAACATGAAGAAACAGTTACAAACAAAAATGGCAAGGCTACATTTAGTGAATTATCATTTAGCAATCCTGGTACCTATAAATATAAGATTACAGAGTTAAAAGGTTCTGATACAAATGTTGATTACGATGCGATGACAGTTACTATGACTGTTACGGTAACTGAAAAAAATGCAGTGGGTGATCTCGAAGCTACAGTTAAGTACAGTTCTGAAGGTGGATTTAGTGCAGATGCTAATGACAAAATCTTTAACAACTATGTTGTAGCACCTGTTAAGACTCGTTTTGACTTCACTAAGAAATTAGCTGGACGTGAACTGAAAGACGGAGAATTTAAATTCGTCCTTAAAGATGCAAACGGACAAGAAGTTGAAACAGTAACTAACAAAGCAGACGGAACTGTAACATTTACAGAATTATCATTCGATAACTCTAAAGTTGGTACTCACACTTATACTGTAGAAGAAGTGATCCCTGCAGCGAAAGAAGCTGGAATGGTCTATGATACTATGAAAGCAACGCTTACTGTGGAAGTTGCTAAAAATGGACATGCCTTAACAACTGTAACAAATGTCAGCTCAGCAGGTGGTGTGAATGAGAATGGAGAATCAACAGATGGAATGGAAGATAAAGAGTTTAACAATAAAATAACTCCTCCAGAAACACCTGAGTTCCAACCTGAAAAATTCGTTCTTAACAAAGAAAAATTTGACATCACTGGTACAAAACTCGTTGACGACGATCATGAGTTGACAGACGAGTACGCAGATACAAATGCTGACCCTTATGCTGACAAAACTACTAACAACGAAGCAGAAAACATCAATACGAAGGTTGTTGAACGCGGTGAAATTAGTTTACCAAGTATGGTTAGATACTAAGAATTTCACTGATAGAAACAATATCCAATCGGTTGGAATCTCTGATACCTATGATGCTGATAAATTAACGGTTAACTCTAGTGAAATCAAGGCTTACGATAGTGAAACTGGTAATGAAGTCACTGATAAGTTTGATATTAAGGTTGAAAATGGTGTTATTACAGCAACATCTAAGACTTCTGTAAACAAATCATTAGGTGATGTAGATAATACACAAGTTATCGATACAACTAAATTTGCATTTGGTCGCTACTATAAATTTGATATCCCAGCAACAGTTAAAGATTCAGTTCCAGGTGGAGTAGACATCGAAAACAAAGCCAACCAAATCGTTCATGTTTACAACCCAGTAAGCAAATCTGTAGAGAAACCAGAAAAACCTACTCAAAAACGTGTGAACAGTGTTCCTATCGAAGTAGAATTTAACTTCACTAAGAAACTAGAAGGTCGTGAACTGCAAGCCAGTGAATTCAGCTTTGTTCTGAAAGATTCAAAAGGGAAAGAAGTTGAAACTGTCAAGAACGATGCAGATGGTAAAGTAAAATTCAAAGCTCTTAAATTTGAAAAGAGCCAAGTTGGTGAACATAAATACACTGTTGAAGAAGTAGCAGGAGCAGATGCAACTATTACTTACGATACGATGAAGGCTGAAGTTAAAGTTACTGTTTCACATGATGGTACTGCAAAGCTTTAATCGCAAATGTAACTGAACCAGCTGATAAAGAATTCAATAATACCGTTACACCACCAACTGAACCTAAGTTCCAACCAGAGAAGTACGTCTTGAATACTGAGAAATACTCTATTACAGACAACAAATTGTTGGATGACGATAAAGAGTTGGAAGATAAGTATAAAGATACGAATACCAACCCATATGTTGATCAAACTACTAACAACGAAGCTGAAAATATCAATACCAAGACTGTTAAACGTGGTGATAAACTAGTCTACCAAGTTTGGTTGGATACTACAAAATTCACAACTGATAACAAGGAAAAGGTACAGTCAGTTGGAATTACAGATGATTTCGATGAAACTAAGGTTGATGTTGATGGTACTAAGATCAAAGCCTACGATTCAGTATCAGGTGATGATGTAACAAATAAATTTGATATTACAGTTGAAAATGGAGTAATGACAGCGACGCTTAAAGCTGGCAATACTAAGTCACTTGGTGATGCTGAAAATACTCAAATTATCGATACAGCTAAATTTGAGTTTGGACGTTACTATAAGTTCGATATCCCAGCAGTAGTCAAAAATGATGTTGATGGTGGAGTAGATATTGAAAATACTGCGACACAAGTAGTCAACTACTATAATCCAGTTACCAAGAAAGTTGAAAAACCGTCTAAACCAACTGAAAAACGTGTGAACAGTGTACCAATTTCAGTAGAATTTAATTTCACTAAGAAACTAGAAGGTCGTGAACTGCAAGCCAACGAATTTAGCTTTGTTCTGAAAGATTCAAAAGGTAATGAAGTTGAAACAGTTAAGAACGACGCAACTGGAAATGTTAAATTCTCAGCCCTAGAATACAAGAAGGGTGAAGAAGGTGTATATAACTACACTGTTGAGGAAGTTGTAGGAACAGACGCTACTGTAACATATGATACTATGAAAGCAGAAGTGACCGTGACAGTATCACATGATGGTACAGCTAAAGCTCTAATTGCAACTGTGACTAATCCAGCTGACAAAGAGTTCAACAACACTGTAACACCACCTGAAGAGCCTAAGTTCCAGCCAGAAAAATATGTTGTCGCTGCAGAGAAATACGATATTACTGGTGACAAACTACTTGATGACGATAAAGAATTAACAAACAAGTATACAGAAACAAATACTGATCCATATGTTGATAAAGATAACAACAATGAAGCAGAAAACTTAAATACTAAGACTGTTAAACGTGGTTCTAAATTGGTTTACCAAGTATGGTTAGATACAACTCAATTTGATGCTAATAACAGAGATAATATTCAAACAGTTGGAATTTCTGATAACTATGACGAAGGTAAATTAACTCTGAATAAAGCCGATATCAAAGCCTATGATTCTGTAACAGGAGCTGAAGTAACAGATAAATTTGATATTGCTGTTAATAATGGAGTTATTACAGCAACACTCAAAGCTGGTAATACTAAGTCATTAGGTGATGCAGAAAATACTCAAATTATTGACACAACTAAATTTGAATTTGGACGTTACTATAAATTTGATATCCCAACAACAGTTAAGGAAGATGTAGCTGCTGGCGCAGATATCGAAAATACTGCAGCTCAAGTAGTGAACTACTATAATCCAACTACTAAGAAAGTTGAGAAACCAGAAAAACCAACTCAAAAACGTGTCAATAGTGTTCCAGTTCCACTTGATCTTAAATTTACTAAGAAACTGGAAGGTCGTGATTTAGCAGAAGGTGAATTCAGCTTTGTTCTTAAGAAAGACGGCGATATTGTCGAAACGGTTAAGAACGATGCGACTGGTAAGATTACCTTCAAGACTCTTGAGTTTGGTAAAGATGATTTAGGTAAGTCATATAACTATACAGTTGAAGAAACTCTGGTACAGATTCATCTGTTAAATACGACACAATGGTTGCTACTGTGAAAGTTGTTGTATCTCATGATGGTACAGCTAAAGCAATCGTAGCGAATGTAACAGATGCTGTTGATAAAGAATTCAACAATACAGTAACTCCTCCAGAAGAACCTAAGTTCCAACCAGAGAAATACGTTGTTTCTGAAGAGAAATTCGATATCAAAGGCGACAAGCTCGTTGATGATGATAAAGAGTTGGCAGACAAGTACGCAGATACAAATGCCAACCCATATGCGGACGATGCATCAAACAACGAAGCTCAAAACATCAATACGAAGACTGTTAAACGTGGCGATAAATTGGTTTACCAAGTATGGTTGGATACAACTAAATTCGACGCAGCTAACAAGGACAACATCCAATCAGTAGGAATCTCAGATGACTACGATGAAACTAAGTTGAATCTTGACGCTACTAAGATTAAAGCCTATGATTCAGTAAGTGGTGCAGATGTAACAGAGAAATTCGATATTACTGTGAACAACGGTGTGATCACTGCAACCCTTAAAGATGGCTTCACGAAGTCACTTGGCGATGCAGATAACACTCAAGTCATCGATACAACTAAATTCGCATTTGGACGTTACTACAAGTTCGACATCCCAACAACAGTGAAAGCTGATGTACCTGGTGGTGTAGATATCGAAAATACTGCGGCTCAAGTAGTCAACTACTACAACCCAACTACTAAGAAAGTTGAGAAACCAGAAAAACCAACTGAAACGTGTAAACAACGTTCCAGTTGAAGTAGAATTCAACTTCACGAAACGCTTGGAAGGCCGTGAGCTTAAAGCTAACGAATTCAGCTTCGTACTTAAAGATTCAGAAGGTAAGACTCTTGAAACTGTGAGCAACGATGCATCAGGTAATGTTAAGTTCTCTAAACTTGAGTTCAAGAAAGACCAAGAAGGCGTACACAACTACACTGTTGAAGAAGTAGCTGGAACAGACGCAACTGTTACATACGACACAATGAAAGCGAATGTAACAGTCACAGTGAAACACGATGGAACAGCTAAAGTTCTGATCGCGACTGTAGGCGACATTGCGGATAAAGAATTTAACAACCGTGTAACTCCTCCAGAAACTCCTGAGTTCAATCCAGAGAAATATATTCTTAATGAAGAAAAATTTGATATCACTGGTCATAAACTCCTTGATGATGATAAAGAGTTGACTGATAAAGTAGTTGATACCAACAAAGATCCATATGTGGACAAAGTTGATAATAATGAAACGCAAAATATCAATACTCAAACACTCCATAAAGGTGATAAGGTTGTTTACCAAGTATGGCTTGATACAACTAAATTTACAGAAGCTCACAATATTCAATCTGTTGGAATTACAGATAAATATGACAGTGAAAACTTGGATGTTAATGTAGCTAATATTAAAGCTTACGATTCAGTAACTGGTGAAGATGTAACAGCTAAGTTTGATATCTCAATTGTGGATGGTGTCATTACTGCTAGATCTAAGGCTGACTTGACTAAGTCTCTTGGAGATGAAGAAAATACACAAGTAATCGACAATGCTAAATTAGCATTTGGACGTTACTACAAGTTTGATATTCCAGCACGTATCAAGGGAACTGCTAAAGAAGGTGTAGATATTGAAAATACAGCTTCTCAAATTGTTCACCAATATGATCCAACTAAGAAATCAGTTGAAAAACCAGAAAAACCAACTGAAACGTGTTGTTAATATTCCAGTGAAAGTTGAATTCAACTTCACGAAGAAATTGGAAGGTCGTGCGTTGAAATCTGGTGAATTCAGCTTCATATTGAAAGACAAAGATGGTAACGTGATTGAAACCGTAAGCAATGATGCTGAAGGTAAGATCAAGTTCTCAGCTCTTGAATTCAAACGTGGTCAAGAAGGTACTTATATCTATCATGTAGAAGAAGTGAAAGGTACAGAGGCTGGAGTTGAGTACGATAAGATGGTAGCGACTGTTGGAGTTACTGTAACTAAGGATGGTAAAGTGTTGACTCTTACTTCACAAATCCCTGAAGATACTGAGTTTAACAACAAGGTAACACCACCAACACCGCCAACACCACCAACACCACCAACACCGCCAACACCACCAACACCGCCAACACCACCAACACCGCCAACACCGCCAACACCACCAACACCACCAACACCACCAACACCACCAACACCACCAACACCGCCAACACCGCCAACACCGCCAACACCACCAACACCGCCAACACCGCCAACGCCAGTAACACCGCCAACACCGCCAACACCAGTAACACCACCAACACCAGAAAAACCTAAAGGTCCTGAGTTGCCAAACACTGGTGAACAATCTAAATCTGGACTTGTTGCACTTGGTGCTGCACTTGGTCTGGTAGGTCTAGGTTTGGTTGCAAAACGTAAAAAACGTGAAGACTAAAATTGACAAGTTATCTGTTCTAAAATGATGAAGTACAAATTATAGTCGTATAAAAAGAGGCTTTACTCGGAAGAGTGGGGCCTCTTTGTTACTTTGTAAAAAAACTAGTTTCTTTCTCTAAAATACACTAGTCTTGTTGCCTTTTAGAACTGACTAGGATTACAAAACTAAGAAGCAAAGAAAATTCTATAATTGCTCATTGAGAAGATTGATTACCTGTTTAAGATAGGTTGTTAAGAAATTTAGTAACTTCGTGAAGGACTTTCAAAACTCTAAGTTATGAATGGGAAAAAAGTTTTTTTGAATCTATAGGGCAATCTTAATATGGTTGAATCTTAAATATTTGTAGTTCAATTTTATGTTTTGGAAATAAATTGAAAATATTCAGAAACTATACGAAAATTAATTGTATTTACATATTTTTTTTGATAAACTTAATATGAATTTTATAAAATAAGATTTTTTTCTAAAGAAAATTTTTTTAATTTAAAAAAAGGAGTTTGTCATGTCATCGTTAAAGAATAATAAAACGATTAAGTATGCCTTGAGAAAAACCTCAGTTGCTTTTGGTTCTGTTGCAGTCGCAACAGTGATTGCTGCTGCAGGTATCGCCACTGTATCAGCCGATGAAACTTTATCAGCAACTACACCTGTTGTTTCAACTACAACAGTAGCTGGAGAAGAAACAAAAGAAGTTGCGGTTCCAGAGAAGTTGGAAGAAGCCAAAACTGCTGCCACAAATGAAGGTCTTGAAGTTAAAGAAACTGAGACTAAAAAGCAAGATTCTGAGGAAGCTGCTGCTAAAGATTACGAAAAACAAGTTACAGATATTAATAAAACTGTAGCTGATTATAAAGCTGAAGTAGCAGCAAATCAAGAAGCTTACGAAAAAGAAAAAGCTGAAGTTGATGCTAAAAATGCTGCTGCACAAGCAAACTACGATAAAGAGCTTGAAGCTTACAACGAAAAACTTACTGCTTATAAAAAAGAATTGACTGAAAAATCAGCAGAAATAACAGCAGTAGAACAGAGTAATGAAGAAGCACGTGTTGCTTATGAAAAAGCTCTTGAAGAATATAACACAGCACTTGCAGCATACAATGCATCTGTAACAGCAAATCAGGAAGCTACTGAAAGTAATAAATTAGCTCAAGCAGAATATGAAGCTAAATTAGCTGACTACAAGACTAAAAAAGCTGCTTATGATGAAGCACAAGCTGCTTACTTGATTGAGCTCGAAATTTACAACAAGAAAAAAGCACAATACGATGATGCTAAAGATGCCTTCAATAAGATGGTTGCAGAGCGTGGTGGAAATCCTGAGAAATACAAACAAGATTTGACATTCCTCTCTGAAGAACTTGCTGATGGCGAAACAACTAAAATCACACACCAAACAACTGGATTAACAACTTACTTGACAAAAGAAGGTCAATCTCGTATGTACGGTGATGGTAAAGCTACTAAGATGTATGAAACTAAGAATCTACAAGATTCTGATTTGACAACTACAAACCCATATGCTAACAATGAAATCGAGTGGAGAGTTGTAAAAGTCGGAGATAAATTTGATGTGACATACACAGGACTTACTCAAGCTAAAATTGTAAAAGGTAGCGAAGAAAAACGTATTGCAAAAGTTGTTTATAAATACGAAGTGAAGAGCCTTCCATCATCAGATGGAAAAGGAATCGTTCAAATTTATAACGATCCAGCGGTTACAATGACAATTGGTAGCTCAACTGATACTGAAAATCCAGTTACAGTTGGTGTTGACATTGAGTTTTACGATGAAAATGACCAATTGATTGATTTGTCACAACACAATGCAATCCTTGCCCTTAACTCACTTAACCACTGGAATGGTGCATCTTATGTTGAAAATGACAAACCTCGTCCTCTAGTTGTTGAAGCTAAAGATAGCGAAGGCAATACAGTTCGTGGAACTTGGGATCCATATTCAGATGGAACTGAACCAAAACTTGATGGTGCAGACGTTGTTGTGAAAAGCGGTAAAGCTGACTTCGGTAGTGCAGAAGTTGATATCGATGCTGATAATCCTTTGAAAATTGTTGCTCAAAAAGCAACATGGGATAATGATGCCTTCAAAGTAACTGAAGAAACAACAGTTGATGCTACAACAGTGAACGCATCTGGTGGCGGAAATGGTCACTCAGTTGGTACTGAAGATTACACATTCGGTGATAAATCAGACGTTATCGGTTCTTACACTGTAGACGCTACATCAGGTGTTTTGAGATACACACCAAAAATGAAACACCAAGATACTCCTCACGTTGAGTCTGTAAACATTGGTGACAAAGAGTTTATCAAACTTCCAAATTCAAGTGTAGACCAAGATTCATCGACAAAAGAAGTATCTGCTAAAGAACAAAACCAATACATGGATCAAGGTGCAACATTTAATGCAGACTCTTCAAGTCAAACTAAGGGTTGGGATGATCCTAAGAGCCCTTACCTTTACTATGGTGGTACTGCTGTTATTTTGAAAGATGGTCATCTTGAATTTACAGCAAAAGGTGCTAACGCAACAGGCGAAGCAACTCTCTATTGGTTCTCTATCAACTCAAACGTTGGCTTCCCTCAAGATCCAGGTGAAGAGCCAGTTAAACCAACAGAACCAACACCTCCAGTTAAACCTGAAAAACCAGAATTGACAGAAGTACCAACTGTTAAAGAAAAACCAGTTCCACCGACAGAACCAGAATATAAAACTGTACCTGTCTTACCAAGTGAACCGGTTAAACCAGAAGCACCTGAGTTGGTGAAGGATCCTGTTAAGAAAGAAACAGAAAAACCAGTTGTTGAATGGAATAAAAATGTTGTGCTTATCAAGGAAAATGAAAAACCACAACCTAAGCCAGAGCCTAAGCCAGAACCAAAACCAGAGCCTAAGCCAGAGCCTAAGCCAGAACCAAAACCAGAGCCTAAGCCAGAATCAAAACCAGAGCCTAAGCCAGAATCAAAACCAGAGTCTAAGCCAGAATCAAAACCAAAATCATCTAAGAAATTATTGCCAAATACTGGTTCAGTTGAACAATCATTCATGACTTATTCAGCACTTATTGGTTTAGCTACTGCCGGTTATGCTTTGTCAAGAAAGAAAAAAGAAGATTAATTTATTCTAAGAATCTTTTGAAAAGAGAAGACTAATTCAGTCTTCTCTTTTTATCAAGTTTCACCTATAAAAATTAAAAAAATAAAACCGTTTTCACTTGACAAAAATTGGTCTATACCATATAATAAAATAAAGAAATATGGAGGAACAATTATGAAAGTTATTCAAGTAAAAAATCCTGAAGAAGGTGGAAAAGTAGCTTTTGATATTTTAAAAGAAAAGCTAGCAAACGGTGCTAAAACATTAGGGCTTGCGACAGGTAGCAGCCCGCTTGAATTTTACGCAGAAATCGTTAAGAGTGATCTTGATTTTTCAAATCTTACTAGTGTGAACTTAGACGAATATGTAGGCTTAGATGGAGATAATCCTCAATCCTATCGTTACTTTATGCAAGAAAATCTTTTCAATAAAAAGCCATTCAAAGAAAGCTTTTTACCGCGTGGTGTCAAAGACAATGCAGAAGAAGAAGTAGAACGCTATAACCAAATTCTTGCAGATCATCCAGTCGATTTGCAAATTTTGGGAATTGGTCGAAACGGTCATATCGGATTTAATGAACCGGGAACTCCATTTGATAGTCAAACGCATCTTGTAAATCTTGATCAGTCTACTATTGAGGCTAATGCTCGTTTCTTTGAAAAAATCGAAGACGTCCCAACACAAGCTATCTCAATGGGAATCAAAAATATCTTAGATGCTAAGTCTATTCTTCTATTTGCTTATGGTCCTTCAAAAGCAGAAGCTATTGCAGGAACTGTTCAAGGTCCAGTGACTGAAAATCTACCAGCAAGTAGCTTACAAAATCATCCAGATGTAACCATTATTGCGGATGCAGAAGCGCTAAGTCTATTGAATCAATAATATTTATACTATAGAGGGAAGCTATTCAAAATTCATTTGGATGGCTTTTCATTTTGAATATATTAAATTTGTCTGACTCCATAGATTTCTAGCGGATAATTTTACAAAAAATGTACGTTAAACAATAGAATGTTATAAAAGGATTGGAAATTAAAAAAATAATTGAAAATATACTAAATAATAGGCTTTTAACGCCTGAATTTATTGACTTTTAAATTTAAATATAGTACTATAATTTTGGATTATTTAATAATTCAATATATTTTAAAAAAATAGGGAAAGAAGGAAATATTTAATGGTGAAAAAGTTAAAGAAAAAGCCGTTTTTAATATTTTTTGTATCAGTTCTGACCTTCTTGAGCGCATTGTTTTTATCGACCAATGTCGCTTATGCAGATGGGAAAGAATTAACGGGTGTAGTAACTGATATAAGTGTCCTCAACATGTCGGATTCCAAATTGGAACCGAATAGTGATGGCACTTATCAGATTATTACAAATCGTACAAATCAGTTCTTCGTTCAATTTGACCTGAAACAATATGATGGCAAATTGGCTAATGGCGATTACTTTGATGTGGATATTCCAACTCCAGTAACCGTCTATAACGGAACGACTGAATTGTACGATAAGGAAACAAAAGTAAATATCGGTACAGTAGTTGTTACTGCTAATGGTGATAACCAAGGTGGTAAAGCACGTGTTACTTTGAAGAACCTTGATGAGTTCCAAGCTAAAACAGGCGGGGATACCGTTAAAGGCGTGAAAGGAAATTATGCAATTACTTTCTTGTTCAAGAGTGACCAAACAGCAACACCACTAACTTTTGAAAACAAGGGTGTTGGTAAAACAATCACACATACCTTTACATCTAAGACAGTTGACAGCAAGCAAGAAGGCTTCGAAAACTTTGCTAAGGTTGGTAACGATGTAGTAAGTAAAGAATGGACTTCAGCAAAGTTAGCAGCAATTGGTTCAGTAGGTAAAGGTGACGTATACTCTCCATGGAGAATTCGTGTCAATACTGGAAGACAAGACTATGGTAAAAACTTAGTTTTGAATGACTTCCTTCCAAATACATCTGAATTTGCTCCTATCCAGTATATCCCAGAGTCATTGGTAGTTTATTCTTCTGCTACATTGAACGATGGTACTTCTCAAGTTCCGGATGATGCTAAGAAGATGGTAGAAGGTACTGACTATACTGTAGCTTGGAATGAGAACTATACTCAGTTCAAGCTTATCTTTGCAGATGGTTCTAAATCATACTGGGTTGAGTACCATACAACTACACCTGGTGATGGTAGAAAAGTTCAAAACGTTATCCAGTTGACTACAGCAGATGGAACTGCACTTCCTTTCCGTAGTAATCGCACAAATTTAGAATTCAAAGCTGAACGTGTATCTCTTGTAAAAGGACAAATCGAAGCTTCTACAGCCTTCAAGATTAAGATCAACAAGACAAATGCCTTCACATTGGTTCCAGTTGCAGGTGCGGTTTACACAGTTAAATCAGAAGATGGGACTATCTCTACAGAATTGACTACAAATGAAAAAAAGGTGTGGCAATCTCTGATGAGTTTGATCAAAAAAAATATGTTGGTAAGACATTCATCATCAAAGAGAAAAACAGCTCCTGCTGGATATACTCTTGATGAAAAAGAATATAAGGTAGTTCTTGGAGCCGAAGGTTCTAAGATTAACCTTCAAGACGAACCAATCGCAGCAGATTTCTCAATTACTGCTAAGAAAGTAATTGCTGGAAATCGTCCAGTAGCCTTGAAAGATGGTGAGTTCAAGTTTGATTTGTACAATGCAAACAACTTGACTACTCCAATTGCTTCAACAACAAACAAAGCAGATGGAAGCATCACATTTGAAGGTTTGAAAGCTAAAGGTCCTGGTACCTACAACTATGTCATCAAAGAAAATACTGAAACAAAAGTTCCTGGTATCACATTTGATGAAAACTCATACGAAGTAACAGTCGTTGTTAAAGCTGAAGGTGGAACACTTAAAGCTGAGGTTACAACTCAAACACCTACTTTAACAAACACATATGAGCCATCACCTGCTCGTGCTACATTCAAAGCAACGAAAGAATTAGTTGGTAAAGAACTTGCTAAAGAACAATTTGAGTTTGAATTGAGCGAAGGTGGAAAAGTCATTGCAACATCATCAAACGGTAAGACAGTTAATGGTGTTGAAGCAGCAACAAATGAAGTGGTCTTCTCAGTTCTCTACACTGAAGCTGGAGACCACGAATATAAAATTACAGAAAAAGCTGGTACAGCAGAAGGAGTTACATACTCTAAAGAAGAGTATACAGTTCATGTTAAAGTTGTAGATAACGGTGAAGGTAAACTCGTAGCTACTGTTACAGAAGCAGATCAAGCTCGTAAGTTTACAAACACATATAAAGCAACTCCAGCAGAAGCTGTAATCAAAGCAACTAAAGAATTAGTTGGTAAAGAACTTACTAAAGAACAATTTGAGTTTGAATTGAGTGAAGGCGGAAACGTCATCGCAACATCATCAAACGGTAAAGAAGTTGAGGGTGTTGAAGTTGAAACAAACGAAGTAGCCTTCAAACTTTCATACACTGAAGCAGGCGAGCACGAATACGTGTTGACAGAAAAAGCTGGATCAGTAGCGGGAGTTGAATACTCTAAAGAAAGCCACACAATCCATGTCTCAGTAGCAGATAATGGAGAAGGTAAACTAGTTGCAACTGTTAAAGAAGCAGATTCAACTCGTAAGTTTACAAACAAATATAAAGTATCACCAACAGAAGCAGTTATCAAAGCAACTAAAGAATTAGTTGGTAAAGAACTTACTAAAGAACAATTTGAGTTTGAATTGAGTGAAGGCGGAAACGTCATCGCAACATCATCAAACGGTAAAGAAGTTGAGGGTGTTGAAGTTGAAACAAACGAAGTAGCCTTCAAACTTTCATACACTGAAGCAGGCGAGCACGAATACGTGTTGACAGAAAAAGCTGGATCAGTAGCGGGAGTTGAATACTCTAAAGAAAGCCACACAATCCATGTCTCAGTAGTAGATAATGGCGAAGGCAAGCTCGTAGCTACTGTTAAAGAAGCAGATTCAACTCGTAAGTTTACAAACAAATATAAAGCAACACCAGCTGAAGCAGTCATCAAAGCAACTAAAGAATTAGTTGGTAAAGAACTTGCTAAAGAACAATTTGAGTTTGAATTGAGCGAAGGCGGAAAGGTCATCGCAACATCATCAAATGGTAAAGAAGTTGAGGGTGTTGAAGTTGCAACTGATGAAGTAGCTTTCAAACTTTCATACACTGAAGCTGGAAACCACGAATATGTGTTAACAGAAAAAGCTGGTTCAGAAGAAGGTATTGAATACTCTAAAGAAAGCTACACAATCCATGTCTCAGTAGTAGATAATGGCGAAGGTAAACTAGTTGCTACTGTTAAAGAAGTTGATGCTGATCGTAAGTTCACAAACACTTATGTGACTACAACAACAACTACAACGACAACAACAACGGAGTCAACAACAACTACAACGACAACAACAACGTCAGAGGAGCCAACAACAACTTCAACGACAACCACAACGTCAGAAGAGTCAACAACAACTACAACGACAACCACAACGTCAGAAGAGCCAAGCACTACTTCAACAACGACGACAACAACGTCAGAAGAGCCAAGCACTACTTCAACAACGACGACAACAACGTCAGAAGAGCCAAGCACTACTTCAACAACGACGACAACAACGTCAGAAGAGCCAAGCACTACTTCAACAACGACGACAACAACGTCAGAAGAGCCAAGCACTACTTCAACAACGACGACAACAACGTCAGAAGAGCCAAGCACTACTTCAACAACGACGACAACAACGTCAGAAGAGCCAAGCACTACTTCAACAACGACGACAACAACGTCAGAAGAGCCAAGAACTACTTCAACAACAACAACCACAACTCCAGAGGAGCCAGTTGTATCAGTGACAACAAGTCCAGAGGAGCCAGTTGTATCAGTGACAACAAGTCCAGAGGAGCCAGTTGTATCAGTGACAACAACTCCAGAAGAGCCAACTGTATCTACATCAGAATCTACTGAAGTAACCACAACTCCAGAAGAGCCAACTGTATCTACATCAGAATCTACTGAAGTAACAACAGTAGCAACTTCTGAAAAACCAGCACCTTCTGTTACAACAACAGAAGATAAACCTGGTCTTCCATTTACTGGTGAAGCTACAGGAGCAACACTTGTGTTGGCAGGTGTGGTAATCTTGTCAGGTACTGTAGTAATGAAACGTAAATTTTCTAAATAATCATGTTTAGAAAATCTATAATTTCTTGAAGAGGACTATATAGTCCTCTTTCTTTATGAATCAAAATTAATAGGTACACTATTTTTTTCTTGACA
>CAKAIO010000004.1 GCA_916439305.1 uncultured Streptococcus sp. | reverse complement strand
CACCCTTAAAGTAGTTTCCAACTGGCATAGCAAAGATGGTAAAAATATACTCCTCAGCAGGTTTTACCCCAATGATATCTCCCACACCAATTAAAAGTGGACGAAGATAAAGGGTTCCACCAGTTCCATAAGGTGGTACGTATTCTTCATTAGCTCGAACTACTGACTTACAAGCCTCTACAAACATTTCTGTTGGCACTTGGGGCATCAAGAGACGGTCGCAGGTACGTTGGAGTCGTTTAGCATTTTCATCTGGACGGAAGAGTTGAATACTGCCATCCTTTGTACGATAGGCTTTCAATCCTTCAAATGCTTGCTGTCCATAGTGAAGGCTTGGAGATGATTCTGAAATATGCAAGGTTGCATCTTCTGTTAATTCTCCCTGATTCCATTGTCCATTTTGAAAATGAGCAATGTAACGATAAGGTAATTTCATATAGGCAAAACCGAGATTTTCCCAATCAATTGCAACTGTCATATTTTTCTCCTTTATTCTAATCAAAACTATGTGTTCTATTCTACACTTTTCTTTTGAAATTTCAAGTATTATTTGTAATTTTCAGAAAATTTATCAAAAAAGAAATCAGTCACTTGGACTGATTTTCTTCTTAACTTTCTTTAAAGACTTCTTTGAGGTAGGCATCGAAAACTTCCTCGTCTGAAATAGTATCTGAGATAAAGCTTCCATTACTTGTGCGCTCTGATAGATTCAAATCTTGCAGAATTGCTTCGTAAATCGTTCCATTATTTGATTGGATAACAAGAGTTTGTTCGCCATCTTCTACTTCTGTACTAAAGAGATCTCCGATAAATCCTTGTTCTGAGACAGCACCGGCTAAGAAGACGCGATGTGGTTTACTCTTCAATTCTCTCAGAACTTGAAGACCACGCTTAGCACGACTGGTTGCTGGAATTTCCTCTGTTGATACACGTTTCAAGCTTCCACGTTGCGTTAACAGATAGAAGGATGAAGTATTGCAGATAAAGGCAGCTTGAAGCTCATCATCTGCTTTCAGATTCATAGCTTTAACACCTGCAGCCTTGGCTCCAACAACTGGAACCTCTTCGATATTAAAGCGAAGGGCATATCCATTTTTACTAATCAACAAAACATCATCCAATTTAATCGGAGCTACTGCTACAATCTGGTCACTATCGTCTTTCAACTTAGCATACTTGACAGACTTAGAACGATAGGTTCTCCATGGAGAGAATTCTTTGCGTTCGACACGCTTAATCTGTCCAAGGCGAGTCGCTGCAAAGTAGGTTGTCGCATCATCAAACTGGTCCACAACTTCTACGTATAGCACTTCTTCAGTGGTTTCAAAGTTAGTAATCGTTTGGCTCAAGTGCTCTCCGATATCCTTCCAACGAATATCTGCTAATTCATGGACAGGACGGTAGATAACATTTCCTAGTGTCGTAAAGATTAAGAGATGTTGAGTTGTCTTAACAGATTGGATAAATAACAATCGGTCATCATCCCGTTTACCAATTTCCTCTAACGTTGAAGCTGAGAAAGAACGAGGGCTAGTACGCTTGATATAGCCAGCCTTTGTCACGCTGACATATGTATCTTCTTCAGCGATCAAACTAGCTGTATCAATTTCGATCACTTTTGCTGTATCTTCTAAAGAACTCAAACGAGGTGTCGCAAACTGTCTCTTGACCTCACGAAGTTCTTTTTTCATGAGATTGTACATAGTTCGTTCGTCACCGATGATAGCCGCCAGCATAGCAATTTTTTCACGAAGTTCTGCTTCTTCTTCCTGCAAGACAATCACGTCTGTATTGGTCAAACGGTAGAGTTGCAAGGTAACGATAGCTTCAGCCTGCTCTTCAGTAAAGTCATAACTGACCTTAAGGTTTTCCTTGGCATCAGCCTTGTTCTCAGAAGCACGGATAAGAGCAATGACTTCATCTAAAATAGAGATGACACGAATCAAACCTTCCACGATATGGAGACGTTTTTCAGCCTTTTCCTTGTCAAAGCGAGAACGTGCCAAGATGACCTCACGACGGTGGGCAATATAGCTAGATAAGATAGGCACAATTCCAACCTGACGAGGGGTGAAATTGTCAATCGCAACCATGTTGAAAGTTGTAGTTGATTTGCAAGTCAGTATACTTGAAAAAGATAGTTGAGAACAAGCTCTGTATTTCGCATCTTTCTTGAGTTCGATAGCAATACGAAGACCGTCACGGTCGGACTCATCACGAACCTCAGCGATACCTGCCACCTTGTTATTGACACGAACTTCATCAATTTTCTTGACTAAGTTAGCCTTATTAATCTCATAAGGGAATCTCAGTGATAACGATTTGTTCCTTACCACCTTTTAACTTCTCAATTTCAGTCTTGGAACGAACAACCACGCGCCCCTTACCAGTTTCATAGGCCTTTTTGATCTCGTCACGACCTTGGATGATAGCTCCTGTAGGAAAGTCTGGCCCAGGCAAGAATTCCATCAGCTTGTCAACCTTGGCAGTTGGATGATCAATCATGTAGACTGTTGCATCAATGACTTCAGCCAAATTATGCGGTGGAATATCTGTCGCATACCCAGCTGAAATACCTGTAGAACCATTGACTAAAAGGTTTGGAAAAGGCGCTGGCAAGACAGTTGGCTCTTTCTCGGTATCGTCAAAGTTCCAAGCAAAAGGAACTGTCTTTTTATCGATATCTTGAAGAAGGTAGCCTGCAATCTCTGATAAACGAGCTTCCGTATAACGCATAGCCGCAGGTGGATCTCCGTCCATTGAACCGTTGTTACCGTGCATTTCAACTAGAATCTCACGGTTTTTCCAGTCCTGAGACATACGAACCATGGCATCATAGATAGAAGAATCCCCGTGTGGATGGAAATTCCCCATGATGTTACCCGACAGACTTGGCCGACTTACGGTAGCTCTTGTCAAAAGTATTGCCATCCTTATTCATAGAATAAAGAATACGGCGTTGAACCGGCTTCAATCCATCCCGAATGTCTGGCAAAGCCCGGTCTTGAATGATATATTTGGAGTAGCGACCAAAGCGCTCTCCCATGATGTCCTCTAAGGACATATTTTGGATATTACTCATATAAGATACAAAGGGACGTTTCGGCCTGCCGAAAATTTCTGTAGAAAAATAGGAAATCGCTGCAGGGTTCGATGAACCCAAGGCGATTTATCTTTTTTCATAAGAAATTAGTCCCGTGTTCAGATAGCTCTAGTTACTATATAACTAAACTATCCTTTCTATAGTTTAAAGTTTTGAATTGTGTTCTTTATTTTCTTAGTGATTTAGAAGGTTTTCCTTAGCATATCTCATCATCTTCTCAGCCACTTCTTTTTCATACTTAAAGCCCATCTTTTGAGCAAGATATTGAGCTTCTTGGTGGAAAAATTGCATGGTAGCAAATAAAGACTGAGTGATTTTGTCTAAACTTGAGAAATCAAGAAGAGCAGAGAATTCCTTCTCCTTCTCAATTGGCAAGTAGTTGAAGAGATACTTGTAATTTTTACCAATGTCGACAGCACCTCTATCACTTGCTACCTGCCAGGCTAAGATTTTCAAGAGTTCTTGCTGACAAATACCGTAGAGATGGTCAGTCGCATAGATGATTTGCTTGCGACAAATTCCTTTGACCACGTAGGCTGACACCCACCAAAACTCATTGCAGGCTTTTAAAAAATCCTTCTCACTAGCTGGACTTGTCCAGAAGCGCTCTGGACTGGGAGAATAAGACTCAAACAAGCCCTTCTCATCTACTAAAACTGTGAATCCTGCCTCACTATCCACCCACTCGTTGATGTGCTCTTTTAGGGACAGAGAGTTAAATCAATGCGATTACCATCCTCAAAGAGCATGAGATAGAGACGACGGTTGCCTAGGACATTATGCTGCTCAATGATACGTTTGCCGAACTGGTCCAGCCAAGCAAGGTCGGCTATCAGACCATCCAAATCCTCCATGATATAGACTACATCATAGTCTTGGAACTCGTCCTTGGGAACCTTTTTGGGTTTGTCCGTGAGCCGGACATGGCGACTGCATCGACTTTGTAGCACTTTTTGCGGTTTGCAAAAATCACATCAAACATCTCGGTTTCAATTCTCATGAGAATACCTGCCTTTTTAATGAAAACTCTTGATTCTGTAGAGGACATGTCTATAAAGCGGACTGTCTGCTGGAACTTTTTCATTATCAAATTCTTTGACAAATTCCATGCTCAGTTTTTGCATGACCTTTTTGCGAAAGTTGATTGAGTAAGGATGTAAAAGAGTAAACTTCTGACAAGCCAGCTTGCTGAAAAAGCAAAGTCTAGACAGGCTTGGGCAGCCTCCGTCGCATAACCATCTTGGCTAGTTCAAGCGAATCTGTCAGACCCAGTTTGTTGTCAAGCGTCATTGGCTGTCTCCTTTCATTCAGATTTTCTAAGCCCTGTTCCCACAGGTTTAAAACCTACTGTCTGATAAAATCCATCCGCTTCTGATATTAATTCAATGCGAGTCAAAGGATGTTTTTGATGAATTTCAGCGATCAATCGCCGTCCCAATCCTTTTCCGCGATAGGCTTTATCAATGATAATCTCAGCTAAAAAGGTCGTCATGACTTCATCTGTCAAGTAGCGAGGCAAAAACCAAGGATTTTTCTGGTTCTCTTCAACTACCAAGTAATGGGACAGATTTGTTGAAAATAATGATGTCACTTTTTTTCCTCTGTAAAAAGAAATCCATTTTTTTCATTTTGATAAAGGGCATAAATAGCTTGACAATCATTTTGTGCTTGCAGGTCTGATTATCATTCTCTACTCCTTTCAAATCCGATGCGACCACTAACAATTTTTTTCAACTCAAATTTAGTTATATTCTAGTTGCTATCCGTCGCTTCTTCCCTCGCCTTCTTAGCTGGCTTTGCGTTTTTTTATAGCGACTACGGATGGTGTTGAGGGGGTCGCGAAAGATTGACCATGTGAGTTCTTTTCGGGATAAGCATAAGCACCGATGGCAGTAAAGTCCACAAGGAAATCATAGATTTCCTGCAACTTGAGGCGGACGGTCTTATTCTGGCTTGGGAGCCTTGCCCTTGAGCTCAGTCAGTCGCATAGATGACTTGCTTTGCGACAAATTCCCTTTAACCACGTAAGCTGACACCCACCAAAAATTCATTACAAGATTTTTTTCAAAATCCGTCTCACTAGCTGGACTTGTCCAGAAGCGCTGAGGACTTTGGGAGAATAGGACTCAAACAAGCCCTTCTCATCTACTAAAAACTGTGAATCCTGCCTCACTATCCACCCACTCGTTGATGTGGTCTTTTGGGGCAGAGGGTCAGATCAATGCGATTTCCATCTTCAAAAAGCATGAGATAAAGACGACGGTGTCCTAGAATGACTTCTTGCTCAATCATACGTTTGCCAAACTGATCCAACCAAGATAAATCTGAAATTAGCTCTTTCAAGATTCATCTACAGACATAGACTACGTCGTAATCTTGAAATTCATCTTTTTGGAGCTTGGTCATTTGTTCTAGAACCCGATAAAGCCACAGCATCAACTTTTAAAGTTTTTAGCTGTTCTGTAAAAATCAGTCTCAAGCATTTCCTGTCAGTTCTCATGTGGTTCATCCTCAGTGGTCATCTAGTGTTCTGAATAGCAGCATCTTCTTTTCTTTTGCTGTAGAAGATTTCTGAACTCTTTTTTTCTTTCAAGTTCTCCGACTATAAATTGGATAATTGAACTGATTCCAAACAAAAGTGGTAGCAACAACATAATTCCCATTTCTTCAGTCAGCATTAAAAAGAGGAAGTTAATAATCGAAAAATATTGCTAAAGAAACCAGGCATTTATCTTTAAGAAATTTTTGAGTAACTACTAGGGATAATGTTTGTGAGATGTTTATTGCTCTTATAAATAGCTGTGAATCCAAAAAGCAAGGCTCACTGGTGTGAAAAATATAAAAGTCAAAAAAACATAGAAGAGCAAACCTGCATAAAGGATTAGACCTAAAATGGATTATCAAATAAAAATGACACCTGTAGTTACTATAGTTAATAGTAAAGAAAGTTTCAAGAAAGCGAATTTTCTCAGGTTTTTCCTGGTTTAGCAATCATATACGTAACTCGCTCCTAGAACCAGGACTATCACAAGAAAAAGGAGTATCGGACAATAAACTGATCATGATGTACACCTCTTTAGAAAGCCAAGATCATTAAGAAGGAAGATCTAATCTAAATTAATCCTTGAGCTTGACGCCATTTTTTTCATAATTTTCGATATCAATGCTGACCATATTCATACAAAGTCCTAGTACCGCCATATCGTCCAAGTACCCTGCTAGCGGAATGAAATCAGGAAAAATATCAATAGGAGCAAGGAAATAAATAAGTGCGCTTAAAACAGCTAAAATAGTCCCATAAGGAACCGTTGTATATTTCCCTTGAACATAATTTTTTTCACTAAAGAAATCATGACTGGGATCATTGTAAAATTTCTTTACCAACCAAATGGCATCTCTTTAATTTTTTTGCTCCAAACGGTACAAAAAATCATCTAATTCATCTTTATCGTTTAATAATGTCTCAGATTGCGCATAACCACTTTCAAGAGCTTCTTTAACTTGCTCTTCACTTAGATTTTCAGACATATCTTGTCCTCCATTTGTATTTATATCCTAATTTTAAAACACAGTCGCTTCTTCCAACGTAAACTTGACATTATCTTCAATCCACTTACGGCGTGGTTCAACCTTATCACCCATTAAGACATTGACACGACGTTCTGCGCGTGCTAGGTCTTCAATCGTAACACGGATGAGGGTACGAGTTCCTGGATTCATGGTTGTTTCCCAGAGTTGGTCCGCATTCATCTCACCAAGCCCCTTGTAGCGCTGTAGGGTAGCGCCTTTGCCGAATTGTTTACGGAGTTCTTCTAACTCACCATCCGTCCAAGCATAGGCCACTTCTTCTTTCTTTCCTTTACCTTTGGACATCTTGTAAAGAGGAGGAAGGGCGATATAAACATGGCCTGCCTCAACTAGTGGACGCATATAGCGGTAAAAGAAGGTTAAGAGAAGAGTTTGAATGTGGGCACCATCGGTGTCCGCATCGGTCATGATAATGATCTTGTCATAGTTAGCATCTTCAAGGGAGAAATCTGCCCCAACACCAGCACCGATGGTATAAATCATGGTATTGATTTCTTCATTTTTGAGGATATCTGCCATCTTGGCCTTGGCTGTATTGATCACCTTACCACGAAGAGGCAGTATAGCCTGGAATTTGCGGTCACGACCTTGTTTGGCAGAGCCACCGGCAGAGTCTCCCTCGACCAGATAGAGTTCGTTCTTAGCTGGATTTTTAGACTGAGCTGGGGTTAATTTCCCAGAAAGCAAACCCTTATCTTTCTTATTTTTCTTTCCATTTCGGCTCTCATCACGCGCTTTTCGTGCTGCTTCACGGGCATCACGAGCCTTAATGGCTTTACGAATCAGATTTGAAGCTAATTCCCCATTTTCCATAAGGAAGAAGGTCAGTTTTTCAGCAACAATACTATCAACGATTGGACGAGCTAGTGGACTTCCAAGTTTGTCCTTAGTCTGTCCTTCAAACTGCAAGTGCTCTTCCGGAACCAAGATAGAAAGAACAGCCGCTAACCCTTCACGATAATCGGATCCTTCAAGATTTTTATCTTTTTCCTTGAGAAGCCCCGTCTTACGTGCATAGTCATTCATAACCTTGGTAATGGCTGACTTGAGTCCTGTCTCATGCGTTCCACCGTCTTTGGTACGGACGTTATTGACAAAGGATAAGATGTTATCTGAAAAGCCATCATTATACTGGAGGGCTACTTCTACTTGAAAACCATTGTCTTCCCCTTCAAAGTAAAGGACTGGTGTCAATGTTTCCTTGTCTTCGTTGAGGTAAGAAACAAAGTCCTGTACCCCGTTCTCATAATGGAACTCGATTGCTTCATCTGTTCGCTTGTCCGTTAATGACAAGGTTACATTCTTCAATAGAAAAGCTGACTCATTGAGACGCTCTGAAATGGTATTGTACTTAAAATCTGTCGTAGAAAAGATACTGGCATCCGGCATGAAGGTCACTTTGGTACCTGTTTTAGACTTAGGTGCAGTTCCAACCTTTTCAAGAGTTGTTACTGGCTTCCCACCATTTTCAAAGCGTTGTTTGTAAATAGCCCCATCACGTGTAATTTCTACTTCGAGCCAACTAGAGAGGGCATTGACGACAGAAGATCCAACCCCGTGGAGACCTCCTGATGTCTTATAACCACCCTGACCGAATTTCCCTCCGGCGTGAAGTATGGTAAAGATAACCTCAACCGTTGGAATTCCCATAGCGTGCATTCCAGTCGGCATTCCACGTCCGTGGTCCTGAACTGTTAAACTTCCATCTTTATTAATTGTTACATCAATACGATCACCAAATCCAGATAAGGCTTCATCGACTGCATTGTCGACGATTTCCCAGACCAGGTGATGGAGACCAGCACCATCGGTCGATCCGATATACATCCCTGGACGTTTTCGGACCGCATCCAACCCTTCTAGCACCTGAATGGCATCATCATTATAATTGTTAATATTGATTTCCTTTTTCGACACAAGGAACCTCCTATTTGTTCATCTTTTCTATTTTACAGGTTTTCTAGGGATTTTGCAAAGTTTTTCTAATTGTAAGCTCCTATTGTCAAATCTTTCTATAACAAGATTTCAGATGTCACAATTCCAGACAAGATTCCTTACGGTTCTATCCTATTTCATGGTATAATAGGAGTATGATGACAATAGTATTATTAATTTTAGCTTATTTATTGGGTTCCATCCCTTCTGGGCTTTGGATTGGGCAAGCTTTCTTTAACATTAATATCCGTGAACATGGTTCTGGAAATACAGGTACAACCAATACCTTTCGTATTTTAGGTAAAAAAGCCGGAATGACAACCTTTATGATTGATTTCTTCAAAGGTAGTATTGCTACTTTTCTTCCTATTCTATTTCAGATTCAAGGAATTTCACCATTGCTATTTGGTCTGGTAGCTGTAATTGGGCATACGTTTCCGATTTTTGCCAAATTTAAGGGTGGCAAGGCAGTAGCAACCAGTGCTGGTGTAGTTTTTGGGTTCGCTCCTCTCTTTTGCTTATATTTAGCAGTCATTTTCATTGTAACCCTCTATCTTGGAAGCATGATTTCCCTCTCTAGTGTTACGGCTGCTCTTGCTGCAGTATTTGGAGCTCTAAGTTTTCCGCTATTCGGTTTTATTCTAAATAGTTATGACCCCATCTTCACTGTTATTATTATAGTACTCGCTGGTATTGTAATTATACGACATAAAGATAATATCCGTCGTATTCAAAACAAAACTGAGAACCTAGTTCCTTGGGGTTTAAATCTGACTCATCAAAATCCTAAAAAATAGAAAAACGCCAGTTGAAACTGACGTTTTTTTGTTTATTTTGATTTGATATAGTTGATTCCGTCAGCCTTTGGAGCAACTGCTTTACCAAAGAAGACTGCTAGAACAACGATTGTCAATAGATATGGTGCAATTTGCAAGAATACTGTTGGTACACCTTGCAAGAAAGGAAGTTGTGATCCGATAACTGCTAAACTTTGTGATAGTCCAAAGAATAGACTTGAAAGCATAGCTCCAACTGGATTCCATTTCCCGAAAATCATGGCTGCAAGAGCAATGAATCCTGGACCGATGATTGTTGTCACTGAGAAGTTAACTGAGATTGATTGAGCATAAAGGGCCCCACCAATTCCTCCAAGGAAACCGGAAATGATGACTCCAAGGTATCTCATCTTGTAAACGTTGATCCCCAAAGGTATCCGCTGCTTGTGGATGCTCTCCAACAGAACGAAGGCGAAGACCAAAGCGTGTCTTGAAGAGAATAAACCAAGCCAAGAATGAAAAAGGCAATCGCAAGGTAACCAAGTAAACTTGTTGACTTGAAGAAAATGTCTCCGATAAATGGAATATTGGCTAAAAACTGGAAAAATCAAAACGTCCAAAAGGTTTGCGATAGGTTATCTGTTTGACCTTTGTTATAAAGTACCTTAACCAAGAAAACAGCTAAGGCAGGGGCCATCAAGTTGAGAACTGTACCACTAACCACGTGATCAGCACGGAAATGTACTGTCGCGACTGCGTGAATGACAGAAAACAGAGCTCCAATAAGCCCACCAACTAAGAGTGCTAGCCAAGGTGTCGCAGCACCTAAATCTTGAGCGAATTCAAGGTTAAAGACAACTCCAGAAAAGGCACCCATGACCATGATTCCTTCTAGTCCAACGTTAACTACTCCACCACGTTCGGAGAAAACACCTCCGATACTTGTGAAAATGAGGGGAGCTGAATAAATCAACATAGACGAAACCATGAGGGTTAACATTGTTGTAATTGACATCCTTACTTACCTCCTTTTGCTTGTTTTTTTGGTTTGACAAAGCGCTCGATGATATAGTGAACGCTGACAAAGAAGATAATTGAGGCTGTTACGATACTTACAAGTTCAGAAGGAACTTGAGCCGCATTCATACCTGGGGCACCGACTTGAAGCACAGCAAACAAGAAGGCTGCAAAGAGGATACCAATTGGTGAGTTTGAAGCTAGCAAGCTAACCGCCATACCGTTAAATCCGACAGCCAATGATGAACCTTGAACGTAAACATTTTGGAAAGTACCAAGGCCTTCTACTGCTCCACCAAGACCAGCTAAAGCTCCAGAGATAATCATTGATAGGATAATGGTACGTTTTGCAGAAATACCTGCATATTCAGAAGCATTAGGGTTTAGTCCAACTGCACGAATTTCAAAACCAAGGGTTGTTTTCTTGAGCAAGAACCAGATAAGTCCAACAGCTATGATGGCAAAGAAAATACCAATGTTCATCCGGGAATTACCAGTCAGTTCAGCCAACCAAGGTGTCTGGTAGGTAGCGTTAGCTCCGACACGGATGGATGAATCTGTACTCTGCATGATTTCTTTAGGAAACAAGTGAATAAAAGCATTCCCCACGTAGAGAACGATATAGTTCATCATGATAGTTACGATAACTTCAGATGTTCCTAGATAAGCTCTTAAAACTCCTGGAATCGCTCCGACAATCCCACCAGCAACTAAGGCGATAAGAATTGTACAAATAATCATCAAGGGACGTGGCATGTCTGGATTTGAAAGAGCAAACCAAGCACTAAAAACCCAGCCGGCAAGGGCTTGCCCAGGAAGACCAACGTTGAAGAAACCAGCACGACTTGCTACCGCAAATCCAAGGGCAATCAAGATTAAAGGACCCATGGCACGGAAGATTTCACCAATTCCTCGTAGGCTACCAAAGGCTGTGTAGAACAATTCTTCATAACCCCAGATGGCATCGTAGCCAAAAACCCACATGACAATGGCTCCGAGTAAGATTCCCAGAAAGACAGAAATCAAGGGAACCGAAATTTGTTGTAATTTTTTAGACATCACTCTTCTCCTCTCCCAAGCTTCCACCAGCCATCAAGACACCAAGTTCTTGCTTGTTAGTTGTTTCTGGTGTTACAATTCCTTGAATCTTACCATCGTGGATAACAGCGATACGGTCTGAGACATTTAAAATCTCATCTAGTTCAAAGCTGACAACAAGGACAGCTTTCCCGTTATCACGCGCTTCAATCAAGCGTTTGTGAATGTACTCAATAGCACCAACGTCCAATCCACGAGTTGGTTGGCTGACGATAAGGAGATCTGGGTCGCGATTAATTTCGCGAGCGATAATCGCTTTTTGCTGATTACCCCCTGAGAGTGCTGAGGCAGGAACAATTTCACTAGCCGCGCGAACATCAAATTCTTGCATGAGGTTTTTAGCATGAGAAATAATATTCGTGTAATTGAGAATTCCGTTCTTGCTAAGTGGTTCTTTATAATAAGTCTGAAGAGCAATGTTTTCTGAAATCATCATGTCCAAAACCAAACCATCGCGATGACGGTCTTCTGGAACATGCCCCACACTCATCTCTGTAATCTGACGTGGATGGAGCCCTAAAATAGAACGTCCCTTTAACTCGATACTACCAGACTCAATTTTACGAAGACCAGTGATGGCTTGAATCAATTCTGACTGACCATTCCCATCAATTCCGGCAATACCGACAATCTCACCAGCTCGAACATCGAGAGAAAGATTTTTTACTGCAGGTACTCCACGGTTTTCATTAACTACCAAGTCTTTGATAGATAGGACAACTTCTTTAGGTTGGGCAGCTTGTTTCTCTGTTTTAAAGGAAACAGAACGTCCTACCATCATCTCAGCCAAGTCAGCATTAGTGGCTCCTACAATTTCGACAGTTTCGATGGATTTACCACGACGAATGACTGTAACACGGTCAGAAACTGCACGAATTTCATCCAACTTGTGGGTGATTAGGATAATTGACTTCCCTTCCTTTACAAGGTTCTTCATAATTGCCATTAACTCATCAATTTCAGACGGTGTTAAAACGGCAGTCGGCTCGTCAAAGATGAGGATATCTGCACCACGATAGAGTGTCTTCAAAATCTCGACACGTTGCTGAGCTCCGACAGAAATATCGGCTACCTTAGCTGAAGGATCAACTGCCAAGCCATAGCGCTCTGACAAGTCCATGATTTCTTTAGTTGCTCGCGCAATATCTAGAACGCCATTTTTGGTTAATTCACTTCCTAAAATGATGTTTTCAGCCACAGTAAAGGCCTCTACCAACATAAAGTGTTGGTGGACCATCCCAATTCCCAGACTAGCAGCTTAGATGGAGAGTCCAGTTTTACAACTTGACCATTGACCACAATCTCACCACTAGTTGGTTCAAGAAGACCTGCTAGCATGTTCATCAGAGTGGATTTACCAGCTCCGTTTTCTCCTAAAAGTGCATGAATTTCACCCTTACGTAGTTGAAGGTTAATCTTGTCGTTAGCGACAAATTCACCAAAAACCTTGGTAATCTCACGCATCTCAATGACATTTTCGTGTGCCATGTACTCTTCCTTTCAGTGTTTTTTTGTTTCAAGAAAACTTGCTAAATAACTTAACAAGCTCTATTGAGACAAAAATGCCTCAATTCTTAAAGAAGCGGCCAATGGCCGCTTCCTAAGAAATGACTTCCTTTAATTATTTTTCAGGAACTTTAATGCTGCCATCAAGGATTTTAGCTTTTGCATCCTCAACAGCTTTTTTACCTTCTTCAGAAAGGCCAGTTACTGCCAAGTCAACACCTTTATCTTTCAAAGAGTAAACGATGACTTGTCCGCCAGGGAATTCACCTTTTTCAGCTTTGTTAGCAAGGTCTTTTACAGCTGTACCAACTTGTTTCAAACTTGAAGCAAGGACAAAGTTTGCTTCTTTACCATCTTTAGAAGTGTATTTACCTTCTTCTGCTTGGTCACGGTCAACACCGATAACCCAAACTTTTTCGTTTTCATTTTTGCTTTCGTTGATAGATTTAGCTTCTGAGAAGACACCAGCACCAGTACCACCAGCTACTTGGTAAACAACGTCTGCACCAGCTGCATATTGAGCAGCTGCGATAGTTTTACCTTTAGCAGCGTCCGCAAATGATCCTGCGTAGTCTACTTGTACTTTGATAGAAGAGTCAACAGATGCTACACCTGCTTTGAAACCAGCTTCAAAACGAGTGATAACTTCAGATTCCATACCACCTACAAAACCAACTTGTTTTGTTTTTTTGTAGTTTTAGCTGCTGCTACACCTGCAAGGTATGCTGCTTCGTTATCAGCAAAAGTAGCACTTACAACATTTCTTTTTGATCTTTAATCACATCGTCAATCAGAAACATAGTTTAAATCTGTATGTTCTTTTGGCAGCATCAGCAACTGCATTTTTGAAGTGCAAAACCAATACCGAAGATCAAGTTGTAGCTTTCCAGCTGCTTGGTTCAAGTTGTTAGCATAGTCAGCTTCTGTTGTAGATTGGAAGTATGTGTAGCCCTTGTCTTTTTGATAGACCGTGCTCAGAACCCCAAGCTTGAAGACCTTCCCAAGCTGATTGGTTGAATGATTTGTCATCAACACCACCAGTATCTGTAACGATAGCTGCTTTTGTCTTCACATCAGAAGTTGAAGCTGAGTCAGCGTTACGAGAAGAGCGATTACCACATGCAGCAAGTCCTAATGCTGCTACTGCAACTAGACCAAGGCCTAGCCATTGTTTCTTGTTCATTCCTGAACCTCCTAAATTAGATGCGCAACGATGTTGCAAGTTAAAATTTTTGGCCACAAGGACCCTTGTCACTCAGAGAGTGACACAGACTATTTCAAGTCTGTAAATGAGTATGGAAGTAACTCCCCGACCGTCATCTCGACCGTCGATTTATCTTTAGCGACTAAAGTCACATTTAGATCTTGTTCAAAAAATTCGACCATAACTTGGCGACAAGCTCCACATGGAGAAATAGGTTTTTCAGTTTGACCATAGACAATCAATTCAGAAAATTCCCGTTGTCCTTCAGAAACAGCCTTAAAAATAGCTGTTCGCTCACCACAGTTGGTCAAGGGGTAGCTAGCATTTTCAATATTGCATCCTGTATAAACACTTCCATCCTTAGCAACCAGAACAGCACCAATTGGGAAATGTGAGTAGGGCACATAGGCGTTTTTACTAGTTTCAATTGCTAATTCAATCAACTCAGTAGTCGCCATCTGCTAACTCTCCTTTTAAAATTGCTACACCAGCAGAAGTTCCAATACGTGTCGCACCTGCTTCTACAAAAGCTACAGCATCTGCATAAGAACGAGCTCCACCAGCTGCTTTGACCCCCATATCAGGACCAACAGTCTGACGCATTAACTTCACATCTGCTAAAGTTGCCCCACCAGTTGAGAAGCCTGTAGAAGTCTTGACAAAGTCTGCGCCAGCTTTCTGAGCCAACTGGCAAGCCAACACTTTTTCATCATTCGTAAGTAAGCATGCTTCGATGATAACCTTAACGAGCTTTTCACCGCTAGCCTCAACAACTGCTCGAATATCTGATTCGACCAAGTCAGTATTCCCAGACTTAAGCGCTCCAACATTGATAACCATATCAATCTCATCAGCTCCATTCTGGATGGCTTCTTTAGTTTCAAAAGCCTTGACTGCAGATGTTGTAGCTCCAAGAGGGAAACCTACAACTGTACAGACTTTAACGTCTGTGTCTTGAAGACCAGAATGTGCGTAAGAAACCCAGAAAGGATTCACACAGACACTGGCGAAATCATACTCTCTTGCTTCAGATAACAAAGAATCAATTTGTTCTACTGTCGCATCTTGCTTCAAAAGCGTATGATCAATGTATTTATTTAATTTCATATCATTTTTTCCTTAAATTAGGAGATAATTTCAATGATTTCACGTAATGTTATCGCTTCATCACTTACCTTAATTTTAACATATTTTTGGAAATCTGTAACTAGTTCCGGAGAAATTTTGCCATTTGCATATACTTTTTGCGACAATTTCACCTTTTTTTGACCGAATCTCCAACTTTCTTGTCGAAAACAATGCCAGTCTCATAGTCAAGTTGGTCTGATTTCACGGCTCGCCCAGCTCCTAATCTCATAGCATAGAGACCAAATTCCATGGCTGGGAGTTCTGCAATGACACCTTCCTCATGTGCTGGTATTTCTATAACATGAGAAACATTCACAGGGCGATAGAGATCTTCTAAATCACCACCCTGAGCAAGAACCATCTCTTCAAATTTTTTAAGAGCCTTGCCATTCTCAAGATGTTCTTTCACTTCCTCGACAGTTTTTTCAACATTTGCCAAAGATAGCATAATCTGGGCTAACTCACAGATAAAGTGGCTAATATCCTCGCGTCCTTTACCTTGAAGAATTTCCAGAGCTTCTAGAATTTCCAAGCGATTCCCAATGGCACGTCCTAAAGGTTGACTCATATCAGTAATAACTGCTACAGTTTTTCTACCTACAGCCTTACCAAGATTTACCATGGTTTGAGCTAATTCACGCGCCTCGTCAACTGTCTTCATAAAGGCACCTTCACCGACTGTAACATCCAGTATGATAGCATCAGCTCCAGCAGCAATCTTTTTACTCATGACAGAGCTGGCAATCAAAGGAATGGTATCAACTGTTGCTGTCACATCACGAAGGGCATAAAGAAGTTTATCCGCCTTAACTAAATGTTCTGACTGACCAATGACTGAGACACCAATATCCTGAACCTGTTTGATAAAGTCATCCTGACTGCGTTCTACTTGAAATCCCTTGATGGACTCTAATTTGTCAATGGTTCCACCTGTATGTCCCAAACCTCGACCACTCATCTTAGCTACTGGGACATCAAAACTGGCAACTAAGGGAGCTAAAATCAAGGTAACCTTATCACCAACGCCACCTGTAGAATGTTTATCTACCTTCACACCATTTATAGCAGATAAGTCAAATTCCTGACCTGTCTTAACCATATTCATTGTTAGGTCAGAAATCTCTCTAGTGGTCATGCCTTTAAAATAAACAGCCATAGCAAAAGCTGACATCTGGTAGTCAGGAACTGTTCCTGCAACATAATCTTCAATCAACCACTTGATTTCATTCGAACTCAGTTCTTGTCCGTCTCTTTTTTTTTGGATTAGATCTACTGCTCTCATTCTTTCACACTTCTAAGGATATAGTATCCCTTGTCTTTCTTCACGACCACACAATTACCAAAAAAACATCTTCCATCTTGTTTTTAGCACTTGGGGCTCCTTGTTTTTTCTGAATAACGATAGTCAAATCTCCACCGTCTTCTAAAAAATCAATACTTTTTTCAATGATTTCATGAACGACTTGCTTGCCTGCACGAATGGGTGGATTAGAAATGACATGATCGAATTGACCCTCAACTTGCTCATAAATATTAGACTGGAAGATGCTTGCTTGAACTTTGTTTCTCACAGCATTTTGCTGGGCTAAATCCAAAGCACGATTATTGATATCCACCATGGTCGCTTGGATACCATAAGCTTTAACCAAAGACAAGCCTATTGGACCGTAGCCACAACCAACATCAAGGATTTTTTTCACCTTTTTCGACATCTAGACATCTTAACAACAGCTGACTTCCGAAATCAATCATTTTTTTACTAAAGACACCAGCATCTGTCAAAAAGGTCATCTTTTTGCCCAAGTAGCTCAACTTTCAAGCTCATGAATATCGTGAGCTGCATCTGGGATTTTTCTGCATAATACATTTTTACTCATAGGATTATTTTACCATAAAAATTTAGATATTTTTAAATCGTTTACACGGTCTATACCAACTAAGGACCCAAGAAGAGATAACCTAGGAACATACTAATAAAAAAATGAAAAATAGACAAGCTAGACCAATCAAAAATCAGCCACCATTTCTTTTAACAAAAAAATGCTAAGAAAAATATAGAGAATGCCTAAAGCTGGTAATAGCTTAAAAAAATACAAAAATAGAGCCAGTTGATATTAAATTTTCCAATAGAAATATCAAAGTTCCATAAAAATTGCCGATATCCATAAAAGGATGACTAATAAAATAGAGCCAGCCAATTTTTTATCAGTTAAAAAAATTTTTGCCATAACCCCACACTCCTTTATTGGTATTCCTTAGCTTTATTTTAACAAAGAAAGCGATCTGATTCAAATCTTTTATTCCCCTTTAAATTAGAAATATGTTATACTAGGGGGGTTAATGAGGAAAAATTATGACTAACGAATTTTTACATTTTGAAAAAATTAGCCGCAAAACCTGGCAATCTTTACATCGTAAAACAACTCCACCTTTGACTGAAGAAGAGTTGGATTCTATCAAAAGTTTTAACGACCAAAAAGTAAGCTCTGGATGACGTAACAGATATCTATTTACCACTTGCCAACTTGATTCAAATCTACAAAGAGCTCCAAAGAAGATTTAGCTTTTTCTAAAAAGTATCTTTTCTCCAACGAGAAAGTAAAAAAATCCAACCCTTTATCATTGGTGTCTCAGGCAGTGTTGCAGTTGGTAAGTCTACAACCAGTCGCCTTCTTCAAATCTTGCTTTCACGTATCGTTCCAGGCGCTAGTGTGGAACTAGTGACGACTGATGGTTTCCTATACCCAAATGATACCTTAATTGAACGAGACATCTTAAACCGCAAAAGGTTTTCCTGAAAGTTATGACATGGAAGCCTTAATCAATTTCCTTGATCAACTTAAAAATGGTCAAGATGTTGATATTCCAGTTTATTCTCATGAAATCTATGATATTGTTCCTAGAGAAAACAACGAGTTGCAGCTGCAAAACTTTATCATTGTGGAGGGAATCAACGTTTTTCCAAAAACCCGCAAAATGAGCGTCTTTATATCACTGATTTCTTTGATTTTTTTCAATCTATGTGGATGCTTCTGTCGAGGATATCGAGAGCTGGTACTTTGGATCGTTTCCTTAAATTACTTAGTATGGCCCAAGACGACCCTGATAGTTACTATTATAGTTTCGCTCAACTACCCTTTAGGCGAGGTGAAAAGATTTTAGCTCATCAAGTTTGGACTAGTATTAATCTGACTAACCTTCAAAACTATATAGAACCTACACGAAATCGGGCTGAAGTCATTCTTCATAAGTCAAAAAAATCATGAAATTGATGAAATTTATTTAAAAAAATGATTTCCCCTTGTCAAAAATAATAGTTTTCAGATATAATGGTATAGTTAGTAAATATGGAGGTAAGAACATTGGCAAACATTAAATCAGCTATCAAACGCGCTGAATTGAACGTTAAACAAAAACGAAAAAAACTCAGCTCAAAAAAATCAGCTATGCGTACTGCTATCAAAGCTTTTTGAAGCAAACCCATCTGAAGAACTTTACCGTGCTGCTAGCTCAGCTATCGATAAAGCAGAAACTAAAGGTTTGATCCACAAAGAAACAAAAGCTAACCGTGATAAAGCACGTCTTGCTGCTAAACTTGGTTAATCAATAACTGCATACAAAATGAGCTCTACGGAGCTTTTTTTGTACCAAATTTTTCTAGAGGGAGCATCATGAAAATTTCTATTATTGGATACTCTGGGGTCAGGAAAATCAACTCTAGCAGATAAAACTTTGCCAGCTACTATTCTATTCCCAAACTCCATATAGATACTCTCCAATTTCAGCCTAGGGTTGGCAAGAGAGTAATCGAGATTGGATGTTAAAAGAAATGCAGACTTTTTTTAGCTGAAAACACGAGAACTGGGTCATTGATGGCAACTATTCTTGGTGCTGCTATGAGGAAAAGAATGGAGCAAGCTGATCAGATCATCTTTTTAAACTTCTCAGCTTGGAATTGTTTGCTAAGAGCCTTTAAGCGCTATTTAAAATACAGAGGAAAAGTTAGAGAAAGTATGGCTAAGGGATGCCCTGAGCAATTTAACTGGGAATTTATTCGTTGGATTCTCTGGGATGGACGTAGCTCTGTACATAAAGAACAGTACAAACAAATTTGTCTCGATTTTGCTCAAAAGATTACAATTATTCATAATCAAAGAGAACTAGATCAATTCTTAAATCAAAAATGAGGACTCAAAAATTGAGCCCTCCTTTTATATATTTTTCTTCATTTGATAAGGAAAACTGAAATAAATAGGCTACTCTTTCTTTAGCTATATGTTATTGCCTCAATTTAGAAAAAACTTCTCCAATTTTTCCTTCAATGACTAAATCAGCTTTACTGTCTTGAGGAGTGCTTGACTTGTTGATAACAACAAATTTTGAACCTGAGAAGTAATTAATCAAACTAGCTGCAGGATAAACAACTAAAGAAGTCCCACCAATAATCAATAAATCAGCTTTCTGGATAACCTGAGCCGCTTGGCTAAAAACATCCATATCAAGTGGCTCCTCATAAAGAGTCACATCGGGTTTAACTACCTGACCACAATCTTGGCAGTATGGAACAGGACCTTCGAGAGCCAAAAAGCTCTCTAAATCATAAAAACGATGACAGCCCTGACAGTAATTACGATCCACACTTCCATGCAGTTTCAAAACCTTCTTCGAACCTGCCATCTCGTGAAGACTATCGATATTTTGAGTTACAACAGCCTTAAGCTTATCAGCCTTTTCTAATGAAACCAGATAATAATGGGCTGCATTGGGCTTGGCTTTTGGATATACTAGATGTTTTTTATAAAAATCGAAAAAGTCCTCTGGATAACGTACAAACATAGTATGAGAGACTAATTGTTCCGCAGAAAAATGTCTACCTAACTTAAGACTATATAGGCCATCTGAACTACGAAAATCTGGAATATTTGACTCAGTAGAAACTCCTGCTCCACCGAAAAAGACAATTCTTTGACTTTGATCTATCAGTTCCTGTAATTGTTCTATTTTATCCATATTACTCCTCCTTAAGTTTTTAGTTCGAAAAAAGTTGAAAACCTTTGGCTACTGCCAACTGGGCTTTCAACTTTTATTGGATGATTATGGGATATCAAACTCACAACTATTAGAAATCGCAAGCAAGAAGACTAGCTTCAAATCTAAGAGCCTTAGTCAGCAATCAATGTTTCCAAACCAACCTTCATCATATCAGTGAAAGTGTTTTGGCGTTCTTCTGCTGTAGTGTCCTCTTCTGGATTGACCAAGCTATCAGAAATAGTCATAATAGCTAAAGCATCAACATGGTGTTGAGCAGCAAGATAGTAAAGAGCTGCTGCTTCCATTTCGACAGCTTTCACACCCCACTTGCCAAGCTCGATATTTTTTTCAAAGTAGTTTGAGTAGAAAACATCTGATGACAAAACATTTCCAACGTGAGTTGTCATGCCAAAATCTTTAGCAATATGATAAGCCTTATCTAGCAAGTCAAAACTTGCAATTTGTGGAAAGTCATACAGTGGCCAATCGTTGCGGATGATGTTTGAGTTGGTTGCAGCTGCTTGAGCCAAGACCAATTCACGGACGTGAACATCCTCATTCAAAGAACCAGCTGTTCCCACACGGATTAATTTTTTCACTCCGTAATCTACGATCAACTCACGCGCATAGATAGAGATGGATGGCATTCCCATCCCAGTACCCATAACAGATACACGATGACCCTTGTAAGTACCTGTGTAACCAAACATGTTACGCACTTCGTTAAAGCAAACAGCATCTTCAAGAAAATTCTCAGCGATAAATTTCGCACGAAGAGGATCCCCAGGAAGAAGAATTTTATCAGCAATTTCACCCTGCTTAGCAGCAATATGGATAGACATAATATAAGATACCAAACCCGTCAAAAAGCGAAGGGAAAATAGGAGTTGGGTGCAGTGAGCGATGCTCGCTAGACCAACTATCTTTTTCCCACTGCTTTTAGGGTGGGTTCAATTCCTTTCTTTCTTAATTTTGATTTAGAGGAGAGTAACCCGTATTCAGTTCAGCAAATACGGTAAACCCTTCCTTTCTATGTGTATTTTTTGTTTAGAAAAGCTTTCCGCTCGTGTTCAAATTAGAACACACGCTCTACCTTTCTTTATTAAATGATATTGATTATAAATTTAAAATATATTTTGGATTAGAAAAATTAGAGTATTCTTATTAATTTTCTATTATCCTTGTCTTTGGCCGTAAATATTTCTTCCAAGGGATTCGGTCCAGCATTTTAGCAAAACCAAATGCCAAGTAAGCAGTCACCAAAAGAAAAGGTATAGCCTCTAATGATTGACCAGTGAAACCCCATTACCAATCCAGTTGCAGACAGGGGTGCCTTCAAGGTCACAGCTAAAAAGCAAACCGAACCTAATAGTAAGACTGCTGGCTGGTTGCCACTACCTAAAATCATGGTCAAGAGTGCAGCTCCTGCCATCCCCAAGGCAAAAGATGGGGTCAAGGTACCGCCATAGGCACCTGCCCAAAGGGTGACTAAAACGACCAAGGCTTTCAAGACAAATAAGAGGATTACCGTCTTTGGCATTACTGCCGTTTAAAATCTCCTGAGCCATCATACGCCCATTACCAAGTAGATGAGGCAAATGGCTAGCCAATCCAACAAGGAAAAGGAATGTTACAGGCAGAGTATAGAGTATCCGCTTGTCCTTTATTCTCTTTGAAGAAGCTTGTTTGTTGAAGCGACTAAAAAGCCAAGCGAGTGGAGTCAGGAAAAGAACTAATAAGGGAACAAGCCACATATCACCTAGTGACCAAGTCAAAGCTGGAATCTGGTAGAGAGCATGATCTGAAACAACAAAGCCTGCTATAAAGGCTGATACATATGTAGTCAGACCGACCAAGAAAAAACGTTTGACAGATAAAGCAATTCCCAAGGTTTCAAAAACGAAAAACACACTCGTTAACGGAACCTGATAGACAGCTGCTAAACCCGCACCAGCTCCACAGGCAATGAGAAAGATTTGGTCCTTCACGGAGAGAGGAAAAAATATTGGCAATAGGTCTTGCAAATAAAGCTCCAATCTCCCGCGGCGCAGCTTCCTTACCGATAGGCGCTCCGCCTCCAACTGCAACAATCTGCCAAATTGAATGAACTAGCTGTTTTAAAAAATGAAGTTTGTATTGTGATGTTTCATCTTTCATCTGCGCTTTGATGGAAAAAATCTTTGCTTTTCTTTGCAAGAAATACCAGACCAAGGCAGAACTGACACCCACGATGATTAAACTGAAGCCTATTCGTGATGAGGCAACACCATCTGTCAAGAATCCAGTGGTATGCTCTGTCTTACCAAAAGCAATCCCTTCAACCAGCTCTAAAAGATAATGGAGCAAAATTCCGAATATACCTGTAACTAGCCCTAGCATGATGACCGCTAGAACTAATTTGAGGTTATATGGGATCTTCTGAAGACTCCTCCTCAACTCATGTACCATGATTACAATTCAGCAAGAATCGCTTTCAGCAATCCTTTGAAGTCGCCTTTGACGCGTTCTGTCACTTCCACTACTTCTTCGTGGTTGAGCTCTTCTTGGAAACCAGCAGCATGGTTAGTGATACATGAAATTCCTAGAACTTTCAAGCCTGAGTGGGCTGCCACAATAACTTCAGGAACAGTTGACATACCGACAGCATCTGCACCAAGAGTCTTATATGCACGGATTTCAGCTGGAGTTTCATAAGTTGGACCTGTCACACCGATATAAACCCCATCATCCAGTTTAATGCCCAATTTGTCTGCTACTTGATGAGCAGTCTCACGGTATTCTGGAGTGTAAGCTTTCGACATATCAGGGAAACGTGGACCAAAGTCATCCAAGTTTTCACCAATCAATGGGTTTTGACCAGTCATATTGATGTGGTCAGTAATAGCCATCAAGGTACCCGGACCGAAGCCGATACCTCCAGCAGCGTTGGTTACAAGCACTCCTTCGCAGCCCAAGACTTTCATAACACGGACAGGGAAAGTCACCACTTCCATTGGGTTTCCTTCGTAGAAGTGGAAACGACCTTGAAGGGCCAAGACTTTACATCCTGCAAGCTCACCATAAACCAATTTACCAGCATGTCCGACTACTGTGGATTGACCCCAGTTTGGAATGTCAGAGTAGTCTACTACGACTGCATTTTCGATTTCTTCAGCCAATTCTCCAAGACCTGAACCAAGAATCAAGCCGAACTCCGGCGCTTCAACTCCCTTTTCTTTCAAGAAAGCAGCTGTTTCATTGATTTTCGCTAATAATGTCATTGTCTATCTCCTTTTTTATGTTTTAAAAATTGACCAATTTTGTCAAAGGTATTAGCGTTACGAATGGTAATATTGCGATAGAAAGGCATCTTAAGCAAGCGCTTGTGATAGGCTGTTTTAGAGTAGCTAGCTTCTGACAATTTACCCCAGAAAATCCCAAGTCTTCCAAAATGAACCACTTCATCTTTCAGTTCCAAACTGTTCACTTTCTCGATGACTTGATCCACATCCAAGCTCTCCGTGTAGAAGAGCACATCTTTTCGAGCTAGGTCTTTGGTCCACCAATCTGGCAGATTATTCAGCTCTTCTTCATAATCTTCCTGACTCAGCAAAGAAAAGCTCTGAATAAATGGATAATGGATTTCAAAGAAAGCCTCTAACTTTTCAACCAATTGGGCTTTAGGAGCTATCGAAGTAAAGAAAATGTTGCCACTGTTGATGTAGGTTTCAACCTTTTCCAGTCCCAACTCTGTCAGTTCTTGACGAAGTTGCGCCATGACAACTTTATTTTTCCCACCTACATTAATGCCCCGAACAAGTAAAGCATATCGCGTCATCTTATACCAATTTATTTAAGAAACTTTCACCAATCATGGCAGTTTCAACGTCAAAGTTATCCGCAATTGTTGCTGAGATATCGGCGAAGTGTCCAACTGGAATTAATCCATTGCCTTTAAAGGATGGACTGTATGCCAAAAGTGGAATATATTCACGAGTATGGTCAGTACCAGCATAGGTTGGGTCATTTCCGTGGTCAGCAGTAATCAAAAGAAGATCGTCTTCTCTCATTGCTGCCATGATTTCTGGCAAGCGCTCATCAAACTCATGCAAACAATCACGGTAGCCGTGTGGATCACGACGGTGTCCATATAAAGCATCAAAGTCTACCAAGTTTGTGAAGGAGAAGCCCTTTCTTTCAAATCTCAGGAAGTCCCATAGTCTTCAATCAAGTGTATCAATTCCATGACTATTTGACTTATTGTGACCCATATCGTGGTTGATACCTGCACCATTGAAGATATCGTTAATCTTACCAACTGCATATGTATCAATACCGGCTTCATTCAATTTGTCCAAATACAGTTGGAGCAAATGGAGATACAGCCAAGTCACGACGGTTAGCCGTACGAGTGAAGTTTCCAGGCTCACCAACATAAGGACGAGCAATAATGCGTCCGAGAAGAGCTGGACGCTCTAAAGTAATCGAACGAGCGTATTCACAGATACGGTAGAGTTCATCCAAAGGAATGATGTCTTCGTGAGCTGCGATTTGAAGAACTGGGTCAGCTGATGTATAGATAATCAACTCGCCAGTTTCCATTTGGCGTGGTCCAAAGTCATCGATGACAGCTGTTCCTGAGTATGGTTTGTTGGCTTCGCGGATGACCTTGCGACCTGAGAATTCTTCGATTTTTGTCAAGATTTCTTCTGGGAATCCATTCCAGAAAGTATCAAACGGTTCTGTAATATTAAGACCCATGATTTCCCAGTGACCTGTCATGGTATCTTTACCTAGAGATACCTCTTCAAGCTTAGTCGCATAACCTGTTGGATTGCTCTCAGCTGGAACTGTCTTCAATGGTGTTTCACGAGGAATATTCCCAAGACCAAGTTTTGCCATATTTGGAACATTCAAACCTACTGATTTTGAAATGTGTCCCAAGCGTGTCTGATGCACCATCAGGAACACCAGCGTTGACAAAGTTATGAGCATCTGGTGCTGCACCGATTCCTACAGAATCTAGTACCACCAAGTGAATACGATTAAATTTTGGCATAGTGTGTCTCCTTTTTATTTTGATTATTTTGCTTTTGTTGAAGTTAAAATCTGAACGCCCTTTTGTCCAGCAACGATGACCTTGTCCACCATTTGGTTAAACAATCCATGCTCGACGACACCAACGACATGATCCAATTCTTGTCCAAGAGCAATTGGGTCTTCAATCACTTCCAAGGCGAGGTCAATGATAAAGTTCTGCATATCCGTCACAAAACGTTGACCATCTTTTTCACGAAAGCTCGGTTTATAGCCAGCTCGTTCAAATCGACGAAATACCTGTTCGGCACCATATTGAACAACCTCTACTGGTAATTTAAAGGTACCGAGTTTCTCTACTAACTTACTTTCATCAACTACCCAGATATATTCTTTAGATGGAGTTGCAACAACCTTTTCCATGAGAAGGGCCCCACCACCGCCTTTGATTCCGTTAAACTGACTGTCTACTTCATCTGCACCATCAACTGTCAGGTCTACAAAGTCCACTTGATCAATAGACTTAAGAGGAATATTGAGTCCTTCTGCCTGCTTGCTGGTCACACTAGAAGTCGTTACAGCTGTAATCTGTAAGCCCTCTTCCTTGATACGACGACCTATTTCTTCTACGAAATAGTAGGCAGTTGAGCCTGTTCCAAGCCCGACAACCATACCATCTTTGACGAACTCGGCAGCTTTAATCCCTGCCATTTTTTTCAGATTTTCCACTTATACACCTCCAAATAGAGCTACTTCTATTATATCATGAATACGCTTCAAATTCATCCTTGCACTAGAAAAACCCGAACATTTTATTTCGGGTTTTGTGATGTTTACTTAACCATATCAGGGTCATAGTCGTAAAATCCAGTATCCAAGAAACGATTTTTAGGATGGAGCTTGCGAACTTCTTCATCAAGCAAGAAGGCTTGGTCATGTGTAAAGTTACCTTCTTGAATTAAATTGCGCGCTTGGATAAAGAGTTTTGCAATTTCTACAAAGTTTTGGCCTGGAGTGTAGAGACCTTCAAGCTTTCCAGTGGGTAAATCCATGCTCAACTAGTTCTGTTAACTTGGTCATCAAATCAAGGTCATTGTTAGCAAAGATATGAGTTCCATGATTGTCTTCAAAAATAGAATAATGGCTCTCTGGGTCACTTGGCTCAGCTAAGAACAAATCACGTTGACGAGATTTTTCATCATCAATCTGTGTGAAATTATAGTAGTTTTGCAAGAGTGGACGCTTCGAATGGTGGATGACACTAGCACCGTATACCAAGACCTCAGCAGGAATTTCTAAAATTTCAGGCATTTTGAAAAGTTCTGCAGATGGGATTTCACGCGCCAAAACTGCTTCTGACGCTCCTGCTTTTTGTCCCCAGAAGTTAATCTGACGACTGCTTGTGACCATGGTTGAGGCATCGTAAATCGTTTTGAAAGAATAGTTATCACGGTTAACCACATAAAAGACACCTGCGTCCCCAACTGTGATATAGTCCGTTTTGATTTCTTCTAAAAAGTCCAAGAAGGGCTTGATACGGTCCATCATGTCTTGGTGCATAAGAGCATTGACCGCAACGATTAATTCCTTACCGGCATCATGAACAATTTTTGCGATTTCACGCAATTCTTCATGACTAAAGGTAGTAGGCAAACGAAGACCAAAATCTTTCTCACCGACATAAATGCGGTCGACACCAGCTTCAAGTAGCTGTTTTACTTGTTCAATACTTTCAGCAGTTGCTGTAATGATAATCTTTTCCATAGAGAAAATTATACCACATTTCCAAAAAATCAGCTATATAGAAAAGTGGGTCTTGTTAGTCCAAATTTTATAAAAAAAGTGAACCGTATCAATAACAGTTCACTTTTTAGATTTATGCTTGTGTCTTTTCAACAAGTCGTCCGTCATTCATCACATAAATACGGTCAACCTTATCTAGCAAGCGAGTATCATGCGTAATCATGACAACTCCCCTGCCTTGCTCATGGGCAATTGAAGCCAACATATCCGTCACTTGATAAGCACGTTGTGTATCCAAGCTAGCTGTTGGTTCGTCTGCAAGTACAATACTAGGATTATTATAAAGGGCTCTAGCAATTGCAGCTCGTTGGCGTTCACCACCAGAGAGAGCTTTGGGATAGTGATTTTGAACCTTTTCCAAATCCAACAAACTGAACAACTCTTGTCGGTTACTTTTTATAGATTTCTTTTTATCCAAACGGTCAATTAAATCTAATTGCTCCTTTACTGTTAAAAAGGGAATCAGATTTGAGGCCTGGAGGATAAAACCAAATTCACTGAAGCGCAAATCCGTTTTTTCTTTTTCCGATAAATGCCCAGTCTCTTTTCCCTTTACTAGAATCTTTGCCACTTGAAGCTTCCTGAAGTTGGCCTAGAGTCGTTAAAAAGGTTGTTTTACCTGATCCAGAAGGCCCCACAATCGCTACAAACTCCCCAGCGTTTAGCTGAAAATTTGTCTCATGGAGAGCTGTGACTTTCATATTGCCTTCGCCATAAGTTTTTGTCACTTGAATCATCTCAATTAATGTCGTCATATCATTCTCCTTATCATTCTGCAATCGCTGTAATTGGATCCACTTTAAGTAGACGCGGAAGCGAAATGACGCCACCGAGTAGTGCCATCAAGCAAATGACCAGGCTTAAGACAAAGTATGCCAACCAACTAGGGTAGAAAAAGAAGGTTGCAGGTAAGACTAAAATGACAGCCCAAATGGCTAATAAAGCCAATCCTATACCCAAACCAGATAAAAGAAAGATTTGGCAGAAAAGGGACCATACGATGGATTTTATCTGAATCCCTTGCGCTCGCATAATTCCATAGAGGCCTAATTTTTGAATAGTAATGATGTAGATAAAAATTCCTACAATCAGACCTGTAATGACAATCATAGCTAGAATCATTCCTGAGAATACATTGACCTGAGGGGTATAGCCAGGAATTTTCGAAATCATTTTTTGAATAGAAATCTGCTTCAAACCATCGCCAGTCACTTCTACATCATTTTGCAATACCAATGCAGAGATTGAACGATTGCCTTTTGTTGTTCCTTGTAAATCCCAATACGTTGTTAAACTTGTAAAGACAACAGGTTCCGTGAAAAATTTATTTTCTCTGGTCAAACCTACAATCTTAAAACTTGTCTCACTTCCGTTGAGTTGAATAGCGTCCCCGAGTTTGATGCCGTAATTTTCAAAAGACTGATCCACTACCACTTCTTGGTCATTTTCCGGGTAACGGCCTTCAATCAGGGTTGGCGAGATAAAACTGTCCCACTCTTGACCAAAAATAGAGACATTCATCTTGTCACTACTATTAACAAGGTTTGTCACCGCAAACATGTAGCTTAGAGGGAACAGCATCCTCAGACACTTTATCTTTGTAGTCTTTTTCTGGTATAAAGGATGCAGTTAAATTATCATTTGCATAATCGGATAGCACAACTCCTGTTGCTTGCCAATTATCAATAGCAGCCCTGTTATTTCGAACAAGCCCGAGAGCCAAACTGGTCATAAAAAAGACCATAAAAGCAATGAGAAAAATGGTTGTTAGAATTAAACTGTAACGCAGTTTATTCTGTAAAATTTCTTTGAAAGCAAGATACATGCCAATCTCCTTTAAGTATTCTGTTGTCGAGGGAACAAATCTCCTCTTTACCATAGCACTAAAGATAGAAAACTATCTCGTCATGAACAACTAGAATCAATTTAAAAGAATCCTGTCCTTACTTCAAAATTGAATTTATTTGCATCTGTGTATGATTTTTATTCGTTTCATGCATCAAATTTCCCCTCGTTGAAATAAGAGAAAAATAATAAAGTTTAAACGGTTTACTCATCCTATCATTTTCCCAACAGCATGTCAAGAATTCCGAAATTGGCCTTGATAACAGATTTTATGCAATTTGTAACAATCCTGTAATAATTCTCTCTTTAAAAAATGATAAAATAGTAATGTACTGTTAAGGAGAGAAATATGCCCGCAAGAAAACTACACCCGTATGAGTTAGAACAAGAAAGTATAAAAACTGCTCAGTTTCAAGATTATGTCCCAGAAAATACTTCTGTTGCTAGTGTAAAGGAAGTCCTATTTTTTGTAAACATTGCTTGCTTCTGTGTCTTTTTAGCTATCTTTAGTTTTATGTTCTTATCGCTTAAATTGAACACTGTTTTATCATTTGCTTTGGCTATCGGCCTCAGTCTTGTAGCTTTACAATTTCAGCGCACTTTTATCAAGAAAAAATTCAAATAAAAACCTTCGATGAATCGAAGGTTTTTTTATTTATTCTTTCGTTTTGATGGTGTTGTGATAGCTATCTTGACTTCAAAAATTGTTCCGTTAGGTTTGTTATCTTTCACACTGATAGAGCCTTTTAAGGCATCGACGATCTGCTTAGCTAAAGACAAGCCTAAACCGAAACCACCCTTTTGCCGTGTACGTGCCTTATCTACACGATAAAAACGATCAAAGATTTTCTTTTTATCGGCTGCAGAAATACCGATCCCATTATCAGCTACCGTTAGATAGAGGCTTCGTTCTTTCGTTGAAATCTCAAAATATATATCTCCTTCTTCTTCTGTATACTTGACCGCATTGTCAAACAGAATGGTCATCAATTGCTTGAGGAGGAGTTTATCTGTGATAATGGTGCGATGAACACGATTTTGGAAACGAAAGACACGATTATTCTCAGACGCAATCATCTCATAGTTAGTAAAGGTTGTATTAAAGAAGTCTGGCTCTACCTCTCCAAACTCAGGCTTGATTCCATCATCTCTACGTGCCAGATTGAGAAGGTTAGTCGTTAGAAACTTCATATTTCGAACTTCTTCCAAACTAGAAGCGATACTCTCACTTGACTCCATAATAGTCGCCTCTGGTTTTCTAAAAAGAGTTTCCAGACGGTTCTGAAGAACTGCCAACGGAGTCCGTAATTCATGACTGGCATTTTCCACAAAGCTTTTCTGCTTTTGCATACTTTCAAGTAAGGGTTTAACACTGACACGTGCAAGATAGAGACTGGCTAAAATAGATAGAATCCAAAAACTTGCCATCACCACCACGATTAACTGCTCGTGGTTTTGACTAATTTGCTCTAGTTGGCTTGTGTTAATCAGGATAGCAGCATACTTAATATTAGTCGAAACAGAATCAATATTCATTTCCGTTAAGACCACCCGATAAATCTCATCCTGGCCGTAGCTATTCACAACATGAAGTTGTCGGATATGGTTTAAATCCTTTTTATTGAAAGTTATTCTGTCTAATCCTAAAAAGCGATTGCCAGTCACTAATTGATTCAAATTTGAATCTAGCAAAATCACTTCAGTATTGGAACTCACATTTGGTTTTTTATCAGATGCTGAAGCGACACTGCCACTACCTAAATCCTTAACGTCTTCAGTTGCACGATTGACCGCCAATTGAATGATGTCCTGAGGATTGTTGCTGAGAGATAGAAGTTTCTCATCCACTGACGTGTAGAGACTGGAGTGCATAACCTGCAAGATAATCAAGGTCATGGCAGAGAAAATCAGCGTGAATACTCCAAAATTACGGATAAAGTAGCTAAAATCTTCTGCGTACCAATTCTTTTTTAATTTCTTAAACATGTTTTAAAATATACCCAACACTACGCAAAGTTTGGAGATTTTCAGCAAAGACTGAACCTTTCAATTTCTTACGAACTTTTGATACATAGACTTCTACAACGGAAATAGTTGTGTCACTATCAAATCCCCATAAACGGTCAAAGATTTGGGTTTTTGGTAAGATGACATTTTGGTTTTGGAGGAAATAGACCAAGAGTTCAAATTCTTTACCAAGCAGCTCAACAGAGGCATCTTGAACCTTAACTTCATTAGTAGATAAATTGACTGTCAAATCACCGTACGTTAAGGTATTTTCGTTAAATTTCCCTGAGCGTTTGAGAAGGGCCTGAATACGCATCTTGAGTTCTTCTAGATAAAATGGTTTGGTTAGATAGTCATCTGCTCCCAGCTCAAAGCCATGTCCTTTGTCATCAAGACTTTCCTTAGCTGTCATAATGAGAACAGGAGTCGAAACACCTTTTTCACGTAGTTCTTTAAGACTTGGAAACCATTTTTTTCTGGTAACATCAAGTCCAATAGAATCAAGTCATAGACGCCACTTTCAGCCTCGTAGAGACCTTCTTCACCATCAAATACCTGCATAACATCTGCAAAATCATCCAAAAAATCAAAGACTGAATTTGACAGGCCTAGGTCATCTTCCACTAATAGAATTTTAATCATCAAAAATTCCTCCTTATTATATCCATTATAGCAAAAATATCTTAAAAAAAACTCAACTTTCCTTGTTTTTCTAAGAGAAAGTTGAGTTTTTATATACTATTTAGTCAAGAAGTTTTTAAGCCTTGCCATATTGTGCAACAACTGCTTCAACTGCTGCTTTTTCACGTTTAATCAATTCAACGCGCGCTGCGATATCCTTGATACCCATGCTGATATTACGGCTAAGAGCGAGATCAGAAAGTTGTGGTTCAAAGAAGGCCTTATACTCTGCCAAACCTTGTTCTGTTTTAAAGATGTGTGATGGGAAAATAACAAAGCTATCAAAGCTCATATCTCCACCAAGGGCTGCCTTGATCCAATCCCAGTTTTCACGAGCCCAAACCCAAACAGTTTCTTGGGTAGCTTGGTGTCCAAGGAATTGGAGGTACCATGCTGAAAGGTCTTGTGGTTTCACGACAAATTTGTCCTTCCAAGTTGCAAGAAGAGTTTGGATGTTTTCTGCATCTGTACTGTATGCAAGCGCAGCTGCTAATTGACGTTTGAAAACTGCATCCGTTGCATGAGTGTATAGATCCAGATAAGTCGCCACCAATTCCTTAGTTTCGTGATGTTTGATCTCATTGATAAGAACTTGAGAACGAATGGCTGCTGGAAGTCCTGCAAGATTTTCTTTATGGGCTGCAAAGATTTGACTTGCTACCTGACTAGCTTCTTCATCATTTGAACGAATCATCATAGAAATGGTCAATTGACGAACCAACTCATCCTCATCTGATTCTCCGTCTTTCGCTTCAAGCCAAGTCGCTCATAATTGTGACGGGCCAATTTAGCAACCAGATTTTTAAAGGCTTTCTCAGCTTCTGTTCCTTCATCGATAAAGCGCTCAAGGGCAGAAATAACTTGAGAAACTGCAGCGACAACCAGGTAAGACTCTTCCTTGGCAAGTTTATCAAGTACTGGCAACAAGTCTGCATATGATACATGTCCTGCTTCAGCAAGCAAACGACGTTCTTGGACGATTTGCAGTTTGCTTGTATTATCAAGTTCTACTAATTCTGAAAGGATAGCATCCAGTAATTCACCTTGATAGTCAGTAATATAGTGGGCTGTATTTTCAGTGTTAAGACGAAGGGCTGTTTGGTTTTCAGCAAGAAGCGCTGCATAACCTGGAATTTCGATGCTTTCAGTTTCGAGAGTATCTGGCAAACCTTTCCAGTTACTGTTAAGGGGTACTACCCAAAGACGGTTCTTGTCTTCATGCTCACCGATGAAGAATTGTTTTTGTGAGATCTTCAAAACATCATTTTCAACTGTAGCAGTCAAAACTGGATAACCAGGTTGCTCCAACCAAGAATCCATAAAGGCTGCTACATCACGTCCTGATGCTTGACCAAGGGCATTCCAAAGGTCACGTCCAATAGTGTTTCCGTATTGGTGTTTTTCAAAGTATGCGTGCAAACCTTTAGCAAATCAGCATCTCCTAGCCAACGACGAAGCATGTGCATGAGACGGCTTCCTTTAGCATAAACGATAGCAGAGTCAAAGAGTGTATTGATTTCATCTGGGTGTTTGACTTCAACGTGAACAGACTGAACACCATCTGTCGCATCACGTTTCAAAGCAGATGGAACGCCACTTGTTTGGAAGTCTTCAAAGATATTCCAGCTTGGCTCAATCGCATCCACACAGACGTATTCCATCATGTTGGCGAAGCTTTCGTTGAGCCAGAGGTCATCCCACCATTTCATAGTTACTAGGTTACCGAACCATTGGTGAGCAAGCTCGTGGGCAATGACGAGGGCTACTTGTTGACGGCTGGCAAAGGTAGAGTTCTCATCCACAACCAAGTAGACTTCACGGTAGGTTACGAGGCCCCAGTTTTCCATAGCACCTGCTGAAAAGTCAGGAAGAGCGATATGAAGAGATTGAGGGATTGGGTACTTGACTCCGTAGTAATCTTCGTAAAATTCGATAGAACGAACAGCGATGTCTAGTGAGAAATCAAGGTTTGAAAGTGGATGGGCCTTGGTTGAGTATACACCTACCAAGGTACCATTTTTAGTTGTAGCAGTTACCCCTTGCAAATCACCAGCTACGAAAGCTAGCAAGTAAGAAGACATACGAGGTGTAGTTTCAAACTTCCAGATGCCAGTTTCTTTGCGGTTTTCAACATCGATTTCTGGCATGTTTGACAAGGCAAGTTCGCCATCTGCTTGGTCAAAACGAAGAGCTAGATCAAAGGTTGCTTTAGCTTCTGGCTCATCCACACATGGGAAGGCTTCACGGGCAAAGTGGCTCTCAAACTGAGTCGACAAAACTTCCTTCTTAACTCCATCAACTGTGTAGTATGATGGATAGATTCCTGTCATGTTGTCTGTGATTTTACCTGAAAAAGCAATAACCAATTCAACTGAACCTGCTTGCTCAAGTTCGATATGAAGGGCTTCGTTTTCATTATCAACTGTGAATGTACGAGCTTGACCTGCTACTTCAACTGAAGCAATTTCCAAATCTTTTTGGTGAAGGGAAATACGGTCACTTTTAGCTTGACCAGTAATGGTTACTTTTCCTGAAAAAGTCTTGGTCTCACGACTCAAGTCTAAAAATAAATCATAATGTTCAGGAACAAATTTCGATATAATGTTCTACTGCTTGCATCATATTCTCCTATTCTAAATTTATGAGCATATGCTCTAGTTCAAACATACCTATTTTATCATATTTTTAGTCAGAAAAAAGCTTTGAAAGTTCATTTATACAATTTTTGTCTTTTTGAATCAGAATAATAAGAAAACGATTCTGCGAACATCTAGAATTTCTATATTTCAAGCCTATTTTGGTATTTTGTCAAAACAAGTCAAAAGCCTCCAAAATTTATAGGAAATTCGCATCTATTTCGTTGACTAATGCATAGGTTAGTGCTAAAATTAGTGTGTTTGGTATATTAATACTTAATCTATGACAATCATTATGTTTTTTTAATATATTGCACTTCTATTATTAGTTTTTCTTCAGAAGCGAATCCAATATTTAAAAAAATTCATTGGTTATTTTTTTAAATATTGGATTCACGTCCATGAAATAAACTAGCAGAAAAATCCCTTTTTACATCTAATCGTTACTCTAAATATAAAGTAGTTGATAACATACGGAGTCTCAAAACTATTGCATTAATTTATCTTCAATGGAGCTGGAGTAAACTGCAATAAAGAAAGGATTTTTCGTCAGAATAGGACTGTCAATTTTATTAAATGATATTGATTAACATTTTGGGTGTTATTACCAAACAAGAAGATTTTATGGAAGAAAGGAATGGAGGAACAAGTGAAAACTTTCTATAAAAAATTATTCGCGTTTGTAGCAATGTTCAGTGTAGTTGCTCTTGGTTTGTCAATCATCAAGCCAGTTTCTGCAGCAACTGTCACTCCCACTATTACAAACCTTAAAGCAGATACATCTGGTCAAAAGGTCACATTTTCTTTTGAATGGGACTTAACAGGTAAATCTGTTAAAGAAGGAGATACTTTTACCATCGATGCTCCTGAAGGTTTAAATATCACAGAACTCGCAACGCAATCACTTCAAGCCAACGGTGCTGAAGTAGCTACCTTGTCAATGACAAACAAGAAGATTACTTTTACTTTTAAAAAAGCAATCGAATCCATGAACCAAAATGTTAAGGGTGGATTCCAATACCGAGCAGTGTGGGATAGCACTCCAGGAAATCCTGGAAACAAGACCGCCACTTCTAAAGTCGGTTCAGAATCTGTCATCATTACACGCCCTGATGGACCTGGCGTATTTGAATCAGTCTTAAATAAATACAACCTTACAGGTGACTATGTAGCTAAGCAATTCAAACTAGATGCATCTGAAAACTATGCATGGATGAATGTTGGTGATGACTACTATCTAACAAAATGGTTCATCCGTATCAACGGAGATGGTAAGAAACAAGCCATCACAAATCCTGTTGTATCAGATAAAATCCAAGCTCCAGCTGTAGATTACTCAAAAATCACTTTTGCTCCTGCAGCTAATCACGCTGCAAGTGAATTCTTCGTTGGCACTTACTTGAAACCATCATTCACATTGAGAAAAGGTGGACAAGTGGTTGCTTCAGGATGGGACTTCTGGAAACATGTGAAATTCGATGCAGACGGTAATGGATTTACTGTGAATTTATCAGACGTCAGTGATGTTTTCAAAACAGCTACAGACGATGAATTGATCGTTGAATACCAAACAATCATTCCTAAGACAACCATCCGTGTTGACAACAATGCAACCTTGACAGCTGATGAAATCACAACACCTCAAACTGATCCAGCTTTCTGGAACAATAATGAGTTGAAATTCTGGGTATCTGGTGATACAACTGTGACAGTTCAGAAAGAGTGGGTTGGTGACGAAGAATCTGACCGTAAAGATATCACTGTTCAATTGTATGCTGACGGCCAAGCTTTAGAAGGAATGACACAAACTCTTACAAAAGCTTCTGGTTGGCAAGCAGAATTTACTAAATTGCCAGGTATCAAAGACGGTAAGAAGATTGAGTACTCAGTAGTGGAAACAAATACACCTGAAGGTTACACTTCTAAAGTTGAAAAAATTGATGATGCAAACGTGATTAAGGTCGTCAACACATCAAACAAACCAACTACAACAACCACTGAAGCTCCAACTACTACTGAAGCTCCAACTACTACTGAAGCTCCAACTACTACTGAAGCTCCAACTACTACTGAAGCTCCAACTACTACTGAAGCTCCAACTACTACTGAAGCTCCAACTACTACTGAAGCTCCAACTACTACTGAAGCTCCAACTACTACTGAAGCTCCAACTACTACTGAAGCTCCAACTACTACTGAAGCTCCAACTACTACTGAAGCTCCAACTACTACTGAAGCTCCAACTACTACTGAAGCTCCAACTACAACTGAAGCTCCAACTACAACTGAAGCTCCAACAACTACTGAGGCTCCTTCAGAAGTTACAACAACAACTGAGGCTCCAACAACTACTGAAGCCCCAACAACTACTGAAGCTCCTTCAGAAGTTACAACAACAACTGAGGCTCCAACAACTACTGAAGCTCCTTCAGAAGTTACAACAACAACCGAGGCTCCAACAACTACTGAAGCTCCTTCAGAAGTTACAACAACAACTGAGACTCCAACAACTACTGAAGCTCCTTCAGAAGTTACAACAACAACTGAGGCTCCAACAACTACTGAAGCTCCTTCAGGAGTTACAACAACAACTGGAGCTACAACAACAACTGAAGACAAACCAGGACTTCCAAATACTGGTGAACGTAATAGCCTAATTGTTTCTGTTGCTGGTGTTGCAATGCTTATCGTAGCTGTAGGAACAGTTTTACATTATCGTAAAAAATAATCAACCAATGTAGAAGTGATGAGAATAGGGATTTTGAAGATAACTATCTTTGAAAACTTTATCTAATAACTTTACTTGTTAGATTCAAAAAGCGGACAATCATGTCCGCTTTTTGTTTACTTATTTTAATCATTTAAAGTCAGAAAAAAGCTTTGGACAATGATTCCCAAAACTTTCTTATGTCTGCTTTTTACAAGGGGTAGACCTTGCGAAATTCTTCTAAAACAACTTTGCTTTCGGGTGTAAACGTCAGACCTGCTTCCTCCAGCCACTCCGTGAAAAACTCCTCATGAACCTGACGCCAGTAGGCTAAGGATTTATCGCCTTCACCTTCCTTGTAGGCATGGTCAGCTGACACTTGATAGAAAGGCTGAACAGAAACCTTTGTAACTTCGACGATGCAGACAGCCTGGTTTTGACTGTCTAAAATGACATCGAAAGTCCCTTCTTGTGGAAGGGGTTCGTCCTCTAGAGCGTAAAGATCGTAAGCTTAGGCGGTTGCTGTTTTTTCGCCTCTTAGAACCAAATCTGCCAAGAGATCGGCTTCCACGCCAAAAGCCCAGGCATCGATTTCATCTCCGATAGAGGGATTGATTTTCTTGTAGGCATTCCACATTTCTTGAGGTTTCATAGGTTCTCCTTTGTAATTTTTTACTTTCTTCTTTTATATGTTTAAGATGGTCTAGATGGTCAATTTCTAAATCAAAAATCTCTGGAATAGCGCTGTAATGGAGAATACATTCGATACCCATCTGATTCATTTTTTGTATGAAAGAAGTATTCAGATAGCCTGCTACAGCAAAATCAATCTTTTTCTTCCTTGCTTTATCCTGCATCTGTCTCAGCATTTCTAACATAATAGGACTTTCCATATCATGCCATTGACTGTTTCTTACAGTCGCAAAAATAAATGAAGTCAAATCATTCATTCCAACTACAATCTTTGAAAGACCAGTTTCCAGTATCATGTCCAAGTCGAAATAAGCTGATGGTAATTCAATCATCGTGCCGACTTTACCAGTAAAACCATGCTGACGTAACACTGTAATAGCTCGTTTTAATTGGTCGGCATCATTAACAAAAGGAAAAATAACAGACAAATTGGGATTATTTTGATAAACATCTGTAACGACATTTGCCTCAGACTGAAATTCATCTGGACACGCCAACAAACGCCTGATACCTCTGTATCCAAATAAGGGGTGGCGTTCGTCAAAATACTCTTTAGTCCCGTCTAGACTATTTGCTTCTGCATTTGTTAACTCTGAAAAGCGATACCAGACTTCTTCATCTGAGTATAAATGGCAAATAGTGTCTAGATAATCTTTTACAAATTGCTGACAACTTGGTAACAGGATGTTTTGGTTGAGCTCTCTCAACAAGTATTCCCCACGAATCAAGCCGACGTGGTTCAATAACTGGGGATAAACTTTTTCAACAATTTTTTCGCCACTAAGAGCTAGTTGATTTCTCATCATTCACCTTCCAATTTCTATAGCTTGTCAGTTCTAATTCTGGAAATCTTCGTAACTCTGCCTTATCCTAGTTTCTAGCTACCACCAGGTGGATTGTAACGGTGTTGATACGGACCTATCGTTTTCTCAATGCAGAGTAATTTCCCATTCTCATAGCAAACACCATAGACACAAAAAGCGGTGTTTGATTTCTATTAGATATGCTACTTCAAGCTCCAACCACCATCAATGGTCAGGATTTGTCCCTGCATAGCAGAGGCCTTCCCACTAGCCAAAAAGAGACTGACTTCTGCCACTTCTTCTGGCTCAATCCAGCGTTTGATAGGTGTTTCACTGGCTACCCAGTCTGCCAGACCACCTGGTTCAAAGTCAACTGCTGTCATACCAGTCTTAACTGCACCAGGAGCAATGCCAAAGACCTGAATCCCAGCTTCAGCATAGTCCAGAGCTAATTGTTTGGTAAAGCCTGCCAAGGCGTGCTTAGACGAGGTATAGGCGTGCCCACCACCGCCTGCTAGACTTGATGCAATGGAACACATATTGATGATGATTCCTTTTTTATTCTCTAGCATTTGCGTAAGATAATGTCGCGTCAGCTCTACTGGTGTCACATAGTTGATTTCAAAAATCTCTTGGATTTCCTGAGCAGATTGTTCTAGTAAAGGTTTGTAGTCATCCAAAACCCCAGCTGTATTGCAGAGAACATCCACCTGAGGACACCAATCAAAAATTTGTTCCAAATCAAGCGTTAAATCACGTTGTAAAAAGTGAAAGTCACCCTGTAATTCAGGATTTTCACCCTGATCCACTCCAAAAACCTGATAACCTTTTTCTAAAAAGAGTCGAGCTTGAGCCAGACCAATCCCTGAGCTAACGCCTGTAATCAGTACACGTTTAGTCATAGACTTCCACCCAATCTGTCGCTAAGACATCACAAGGAGTTGGGCTCCACATAGAAAAACCTTCACCTTCACCAGATACGTTGATGAGGAAATAGGGTGTCACTTCAAGGGCGACGCCATTTTGCTCGATGGTATCAAAAAGCTGCACATAGTTTTCAGCACCACCCCAGCCAGTACGCACGTATTTCTTCTTAGCCTTTAGTCCAGGTAAAATTTCTTCAAATGTCATGTTTCTCTCCTTAATAGTTCTCTTGTCTTATTATAACAAAAAACCGTTTTTTCAACGGCTTTTTGACTGTTATTTCTTAAAATGCATTTTTCCCTATGGCAAATCATTCCCTGCTGCTAGGTAAATCTCATACCATTCTTTCGAGTCAGGTTGACATGACTTGCTTGGCTTGCTTCTATCAAATGTTTAGAGTTAGTTGTTCCTACTACTGCCTGCATCTTAGCTGGATAGCGTAACACCCAAGCGATAGCAATAGCTGAAGGGCTCACACCGTATTTTAAGGCTAATCGATTTAGGACTTGGTTTAGTTGTTGGAACTTCTCATTGCCGACAAAATTCCCTTTGAAATATCCGAACTGCAAGACTGACCAGGCTTGAATAACCATGTCGTTCAGTTTGCAGTATTCAAAGACGCTACCATCACGCAAAGCTGCCTTGTCACCTTCCATATTGACATGGAAACCTGATTCAAATCCTGGCGTGAAAGCTGCGCTTAGCTGTAATTGATTGATAGATAAAGGTTGTTTGACTTCTTTCTTCAGCAATTCCATCATCATAGGATTTTGATTGGACACACCGAAGTCTCGAACTTTACCTGATTTGTGTAGAATTTCAAAGGCTTGAGCCACTTGATCAGCTTCCATCAAAGCATCTGGACGATGGAGAAGCAAGCTATCTAGATAATCAACCTGCAATCTTTTTAGAATCCCGTCTACTGATTCTAAAATATAATCATTTGAAAAATCAAAATAGGTAAATTCTTCTATGCGAATGCCACACTTGGACTGGATCCACATCTTTTCTCGCAGGTCAGGACGATGCTTTAACACTTGACCCAGTAATTCTTCGCAACGACCTCCACCATAGATATCTGCCAAGTCAAAGGCATTGATTCCTACAGATAGGGCTGTTTCAACCAGCTCCTCCACTTCTTTGACCGACTTGTCACTGATTCGCATCATACCGAGAACGATTTCGGACAATTCTCTTTTCTCTTTACCAAATGGAATGTATTTCATGGCAATTTCCTCCGTTTTTCTTCATTATAAAGCAGAATAACACTTTTATCAACTGATACCTTACAAAAGAAAAGAACCAGTTTAAACTGGTTCTTTTTAAATCTTAGCCAATCACACTATTATAAATTTATATAACTGAATCTCTATATTAGTTTTCTGTAATTTATTCAAAAATAATTTTTATTAAAAAAAATTCCTATTTACTTTTTGTGTAAATCTTCTGATAAATAATCTGTCAATATTGTTAGATTATCTTTTTTTCATTCTGCAAATCATATAGAAATACGGTAATAACAATTCTCTTCAGATTATATTCATTGTTTCGTTTTTTTGTACATAAGTTGTATAATCATTTTTTTAAAAAGAAATTTCGTTATGCTTAGGATAAATTAAAAATAATGTTTTCAACATCATATTTATATGCATAAGCATACATTTGATACATATCTGCTTGATTGATTCCATAATTTTTACTTTTATCTTGATAAAGCTTTTTCCATTTTGTGTCTAAAACAATCGACGAACCATCTTTTGACATATAAATATCCGGCTTCAATCGAAATGTCTTTGGATTATCAAACAAATATTTGTCTTTCTTTTGAGTTTCTACATTCCATTCTGAAAAGTGAATTTTTAACTTTTTAGCAACATATGCTTCAAAAATTTTCTCCATTGAAAATAGTAAAGCATTAACATTTTTAGTTCCTTTAAAAGTTGAAAAACTTTTATTCTTAAGGAATATTTGAGACCAGATCATTAGGCTTTGATAAGCTTGAGAATTACGATCTTTTTTTACTAGAGAAAAATCCTTATCGATGTTCATTGACTGACCAACCATCTCAAACTCAGCTAATAAACGTTTTGCTAACAATTGATTTCTTCCATTTGTTGAAATCTTGTTTAATTTTAGAAGCGTTGTTTTTATCAAACGATTTTCAGGTCGATTGGTATGAAATTCATCATAAGCCATAAAAAATCTATCTTTACGAACTATATTATTCTTAAGATGCTGATTAATTAGAAATTTCCCTTTGAAAAATGTAAGATTCCCTTCAATAGCAAGATAATCGGACTTCAATCCTCTTTTCAACAACTCTTGGACTTCATTCAAATACATCTGAATAAAAAAACTTCATAAATTGGTAACTTAGAATCATTTATCTGAGCATTTTTAAAACTCTTTCCCTTAAATTCTTTTTAAGCAAGATAACATTTTAAGAAACAGGTTTCGTAATTTGTTCTCATCACTAATATCAATCTTAGGCAAAATTTCAATCTGAACTTTATTATCAATGTTAATAACACCTACATAATTTTGAGGCTTGATCACTTTGAATCCTTTTTGAGATGAAATCCTCAAAAAGTCTGACAATCGTTCCTCAACATCATCACCAGAATTTTCTTCGATAAATTCTTCTAATAATGCAAAATTCTTTTCACCTAAATCATCTTTTTTTATACCTTGAAATTCTCTAACTGTCAGAACCTTTGGTTTCATCTACTTCTCCCAAATTTAAAGTACCATTATAGATAGTTATATAATTATCTGGTTTTTGGAATGCTTCCTTATTAATTTGATAGACAGGATTTAAGTCAATATTTTGGCTATTTTTAAATATACCGTCATTATTTTTAACTGAAATAAATTTACTATCATCTTCATTTTGGGAATCAATTCCTAAAACAAGCATAATTTTTTCGTAATCTTCATAGAAATATTCTTGAAGCAGTGGAATAATTTTATTTGTAAATATAGATGCTAATTGATTGATAGTAGCTTTTTTCTCATTTTTAAGTGGCATAAAGAAAGCATGTCCTAATGTATGCTCCCTGTCATAAAGAGCTTCAATACGTCGGTTCATAGTTTCTAGCATTTTCTTTACTTCAATACCATCAATGACTATATCAGTTAGCAACTCTTCATTTGGCATCATCTCAATAAATTCAAAACGACGTCGAAGAGCTGTATCCATAAGAGCAATAGAACGATCTGCTGTATTCATAGTCCCTAATATATATACATTGTTAGGGACAGAAAACTCTTCTTTGGAATATGGAAGAGTTATAGATATCGCTTCTTTTTCCCCATCACGTTTCGAATCCTCAATTAAAGTAATAAGTTCCCCAAAAATTTTAGAAATATTTCCACGGTTGATTTCATCTATAATAAAAACATACTTTTTATCATTTTTTTGTGGGATTTCAACATTCTTATAAATCTCAGAATTATTCTTAATAATAGTTAAGATATCTTTTACCGTAACGATATGCACTCTCGAAACTGTATTCCTCACCATTTGCTTACCATTGCTATAATCTTTAATATCGATAGAAATATCTCTAGCTAACCATTCAACATTTCTTGCAGTGATACCTGTATTTTCTTTAATCTCATATGCTTCTTCGTCAGTCACAATACCTATACCTGTGACAAGCGTTCGTGATTGCGGTGTCATTAATATAATATCACCTTTTTGTATACTATGATTAAAGTATTCAACACTCTTAGACCTATCACCAAGAGAAAAATTAATTCGAACTCGATTGGATTCAAAACAATCATCTTTTACAGAATCTGATACTGAAACTTTCCAAATTTGAGCATTGGGTGATATTCCCGTCAACTCTTTATCTACCACAACTTCTTGAGCTCTCAAACAAAACTCTTTAAAAACTCCATCATTAAGTGTGTAAAGTACATTTTCAGAACCTTCATTTTCAGTATCCTGACCAAGACTTGGTTTAATCCCCTCAATAAACTCCTCATAGCCATATGATTGATGGAAAGTTGTAAATGCAATTTGACCTGAATCTTTAAATTCATTGAATCTTTTTACATAGTCTTCATCAACTTTTGAAGAATTTTGATTAAATTTTGTATCAATCGTATTCACTGCATATCTGATAGATTTATAAGTTTTACCAGTTCCTGGAGGACCATAGAGGATTGTGTTGACTGACGATAAAGTACACAGTGTATCGTCTATTTCTTTTTTTTCTTTATCAGTATCTCCCATAATGTAGCTATTCCCTTCAAATTGAAAATCTTCTAAAAATTTTTTTACCTCATCCAATCGTTCATTATTAGCATCATCTATAATCCTAAAAAAATGAGATCTTCCACATTTATTTTCAAAATAAAAATTAGATTCACTATTCTCAATTTTAGAAATGAATCTCTCAGCCTGATTTGACTTAATAACAGAGTAGGAATCCTTATCTATAATGTTTGAAGTAAATACTATAATCACTAAATAATTTGCTAATTTAGGCATATCATTATATGCTGCTCGGGCAAAACTAGTGAAACGAAAAAATGGTAATTTACAATTCAAGTCTTCTCCAGATACACTAATCCAATAAGTCTTTTTAGTTTCCACTTCTTTTTTGTCTTTTGAGATTCTTCTCTCAAGATCGGAAAGTTGAATTCCTTTTTCTTTCAATAAATCCTTATACTCTTTCTTAAGCTCATGTACAATATCTTTAACTCTCAAAATGTTTTCCTTTCTTAAAAACTCTCAAACAAGTGTTTGAGAGCTTTAATAATATCTTATTCTTCGAATTTCTCAACATACTACTATCAAAATTCTAAAAGAATTATATTTATCTTATCACCCGATCACACTTCCATTTGGTACAGCTGGATCAACTGTGAGAAGGGTTAATTTGCCATCATGTTCAGCTGAGAGAATCATCCCTTGGCTGACATATTTTTTCATCATTTTACGTGGTTTAAGGTTGGCAACGATTTGGACTTTCTTGCCGACCAATTCTTGTTCGTTTGGATAGTATTTCGCAATACCAGAAAGGATTTGACGATCTTCACCATCTCCAGCATCTAAGCGGAATTGAAGCAACTTATCAGAACCTTCTACTTTAGAAACTTCTTTTACTTCAGCAACACGGATTTCAACCTTGTCAAAGTCTTCAAACTTGATTTCTTCCTTGTTGAGTTTGAGTTCGACTTCATCTGGGTTCCACTCTTTTTCGACGGCAGGCTTGTTGCCTTCCATTTGTTCCTTGATATAGGCGATTTCTTCTTCCATATCGAGACGTGGGAAGATTGGTGTTCCTTTGGCCACTACAGTCACACCTGCAGGGAAATCCGCCAAGTTCAGGTTTTCAAGGCTAGAAACTTCTGCTAGACCAAGTTGTGTCAAGACTGCACGACTGGTTTCCATCATAAATGGCTCAATCAAGTGTGCTACGACACGAAGGCTAGCTGCCAAGTGGCTCATAACACTTGCCAATTGCTCTCGGTGCGCTTCGTCCTTAGCCAGTACCCATGGGGCTGTCTCATCGATGTATTTATTAGTACGTGAGATGAGGGTCCAGACTGCTTCAAGCGCACGTGGGTAGTCAACTGCTTCCATGTAGGTATTGTAGTCAGCGATTGATTGTTCTGCCACTTGAGCAAGTTCATTGTCAAAGTCTGTTACACCTTCTACATAGGCAGGGATTTGACCATCAAAGTACTTGTTAATCATTGAAACCGTACGGTTGAGGAGGTTTCGAGGTCATTTGCCAATTCATAGTTAATACGACCTACATAGTCCTCTGGAGTGAAGGTTCCGTCTGAACCAACTGGAAGGCTACGCATGAGGTAGTAACGAAGTGGATCGAGTCCATAGCGCTCTACCAACATTTCAGGATAAACGACATTCCCTTTTAGACTTAGACATCTTGCCATCTTTCATGACAAACCAACCGTGAGCAATCAAGCGGTCAGGTAATTTAACATCCAACATCATAAGAAGGATTGGCCAGTAGATGGAGTGGAAACGAAGGATGTCTTTTCCAACCATATGGAAGACTGTTCCATTCCAGAACTTATCAAAGTTACCATGTTCATCTTGACCATAACCAAGAGCTGTCGCATAGTTAAGAAGGGCATCGATCCAAACGTAGACAACGTGTTTCGGATTTGATGGGACTGGTACACCCCAGGTAAAGGTTGTACGAGATACTGCTAAGTCTTCCAAACCTGGCTCGATGAAGTTACGTAGCATTTCATTAAGGCGACCATCTGGAGTGATGAAGTCAGGATGTGATTTGAAAAATTCGACCAAGCGGTCTTGGTATTTGCTGAGGCGAAGGAAATAAGATTCTTCTGAAACCCATTCAACCTCGTGACCTGATGGAGCGATACCACCCGTCACATTTCCAGCTTCATCACGGAAAACTTCCGCAAGTTGGCTTTCTGTAAAGAATTCCTCATCGGATACTGAGTACCAGCCAGAGTATTCACCTAGGTAGATGTCATCTTGAGCAAGCAAGCGTTCAAAAACTTGTGCTACCACTTTTTCATGGTAATCATCTGTAGTACGGATAAATTTATCATATGAGATATCAAGCAATTTCCAGAGTTCTTTAACTCCAACTGCCATACCATCAACATAGGCTTGAGGCGTGATGCCAGCTTCTTCTGCTTTTTGTTGAATCTTTTGGCCATGCTCATCAAGACCAGTCAGATAAAAGACATCGTAGCCCATCAGGCGTTTGTAACGTGCTAAGACATCACATGCTATAGTTGTGTAGGCAGAACCGATATGAAGTTTACCAGATGGATAGTAAATCGGTGTTGTAATATAAAAATTCTTTTCAGACATAATATTTCCTTTCCAGGCTAATGAAACCTGTTTTTCTAACACTTCATTATACCACATTTTTAGTGATTTTCGATAGAGAAATCCATACAAAAAACAAGATAGACAAGCGTCCATCTCGTTTTTCCTGTTGATTGTCTTATTCATAGCGAAGTGCTTCGATAGGATCAAGCTTAGAGGCTTTATTGGCTGGTAGAACACCGAATATCATACCGATACTAGCTGAGACCGCTAGACTAAAGAGAGCGATTGGGATGGATACACCAACTTCTATTCCTGCAATCATGTTTTGAAGAAGAACACCTGCAAGCATAGTCACCCCTGCAGCAAGCAGTAGACCAATGAATCCACCTAATAAGGTTAAATCATGGATTCAATCAAGAACTGAACCAGAATATTAGCCCGTGTTGCTCCTAGTGCTTTCCGTAAACCAATCTCACGGGTACGCTCTGTCACCGAAACAAGCATAATGTTCATAACACCAGTACCACCAACAAAGAGGGAAATCCCTGCAATGGCACTAATAATCGTAGTTATAAAGCCGAAGAGTTGTTGTACTTCTTGGAAGGCGGCAGACGCATCTGCAACTTGATACTCCCCTTGTTGAAGACCTGCAATCTCTGTCATTCTTCTAGCCAATTCTGGACCCAAAGTCTGAGTCAAGCTAGTATCATTGACACGGAAGACAATATTTGAAATCTCGTCTGTGTTAAAATTAGCTGCAAGAGAAATATTGGTCGTAATTGGTAGTCCTCCGACTCCAAAGGATTTTACAGCCTTAGCTTCTTTACTTTCATAAACACCAATAACACGATAACTGATTTCATTTACTTCAACAATCTGATTGAGAGCTTCTTGTGCTGAACCAAAAAGGCTATTGGCAAGTTCTTCATCTAAAATAATCACGTTTGCAAAATCTTTATAATCTTGTGCTCTAAGACTTCGACCTGCAATGATTTTATTTTCGACCGCATCCATATAAGTGACATTCCCACCCGTCATGTTAGCGTGTTCCACCTTTTTATCCTTATAGGTCAAGGTCACATTGGCTGAGTTGGTCACATAGTAACTATCCACTCCCTTGAGCTTAGCAGCTTCCTTAACCCAGGCTTCTTGAGGTTTTGGTGGTTCAACAAAATCTTCTTCTCGTCCTCCAGACAGGGTTAGAGCAGATTGCTTCTGGGTAAAGGAACCGTCCTTACTCTTTGTAGGGGAGAAAAATACATGGATGTCTTTCTGGGACTTGGTCATGGTTTTATTGACCTGACGAGACATGGAATCTCCCAAGGCCATGATTACAACGACCGATGATACACCGATAATAATCCCTATCATGGTCAAGAAGGAACGCATTTTATGGGCCATGATAGATGAAAAGGCAAATTTCAGATTCTGCATCTTAATTTTCCTCCTTTTCTACTTGGGCACTATCAGACGAAATGACACCATCACGAATGACGATTTGACGCTTAGCATAGGCAGCAATTTCAGGCTCATGCGTTACCATAATGATGGTTTTTCCTTCTTTGTTTAATTCAACTAAGAGTTGCATGATCTGATTACCCGTTTTGGTATCCAGGGCTCCAGTAGGTTCATCTGCCAAGATAATAGATGGATTGTTAACGAGTGCACGCGCTATGGCTACTCTCTGCTTCTGACCACCTGATAATTCTGATGGTAAGTGATGGGTACGCTCAGTCAATTCTACTTTTTCCAGATACTCTTCTGCTAATTTGCGACGTTTTGAAGCTGAAACTCCCGCATAAATCAAGGGAAGTTCGACATTCTGGAGAGCATTCATTTTGGACAAGAGAAAGAATTGCTGAAAGACAAAGCCAATCTCTTGATTTCGTACCTTGGCTAATTGTTTTTCACCCAAACCAGCTACTTCTTTTCCATCTAGAAAATACTGACCACTTGTAGGAGTATCTAACATACCAATGGTATTCATGAGGGTGGACTTACCAGAACCAGATGGTCCCATGATAGCCACGAATTCTCCCTCGTGAACTTCAAGGTTAATGTTTTTGAGAACTTGAAGCTCTTGATCACCATTTCGATAGCTACGGCAGATATTTTTGAGGCTAATTAGTTGCTTCATCAGTCTTCACCTCTTTTCCTTCTTGCAAGGAAGCTGTCGGATTACTGATGACTTTTGCTCCATCTGTCAGACCAGATGTGATTTCTTGGTTTTCTGCATCTGCATTGCCCAATCCAACTTCAACCTTTTTGGCCTTTTGATTTTCATCAAGAATCCAAACATAGTTTTTATCTTCTTCCATGACGATACTTGTAATAGGAACAAGCAATGCTTTACTCATACTTTTCACTTCGACACTGACAGAAAAACCTTGTTTCAAATCGCCAATTTCACTAGTTACATCGACCGTATATGGGTACTTAGATCCTGAGTTTGAACCAGCTAAACTACTACTTGTTTCGCTACTGTTCTTTGGATAATTTGAAATATAGCTAATCTTACCATTCCAAGTTTTATCTGGGTAAACCTTTGAAGTAAAGGTGACTTCTTGGCCTACAGATAGATTGGCAAGATTGTATTCAGAAAGTTCTCCCTTGACCTGCAAGTTGTCGTTACTAACGATATGTACCAATACTTGGCTATTTCCTGTTGGAGATTTTGAAACATTGCGATTGACTTCGACAACTGTACCTTCTACTGTACTCAAAACTGTAGCGGCATCCAACTGTGCCTGGGCTTTTTCAAGTTGCGCTGCCGCGTCTGCACGAACATCACGCGCATCACTGATTTGTGAATCGATAGAAGCTGTAGCTGATGTAGAAGATTGTGCTGGGGTTGATCCGTAGCGCCTTCAATCCCAGCTTGAGGGAGCACAGGTGTTGCTGCGACGGTATTTCGAGCCTCATTCAATTCATTGATATGACGGTCAGCTTTCGCAACTGCACGACTGGCAGCATCATAGGCAGCCTGAGCTTCAGTACTACTATACTTGACAAGAGCTTGGCCTTCACTTACCTTATCTCCGACAGAGACCGAAACCTCATCCAAGTCACCTTTACTAGCATCATAATAAACATATTGTTCATTTTGAGCTGTTACGGTACCAGATAAGAGAACCGATGAAGCCACTGACCCCTCTTTGGCAAGAACGATTTTTGCAGTTTCGTCTTGTGTTGCAGCTTGATTTGGTTGTCTCAATAGAAGGACAGCAGCTGCTCCTACTACAAGAACTGACGTAACTCCGATAGCTGTAAATAGGGGCCATTTCTTAGCTTTTGACTTCTTTTTCATATCCATACCTCTTTTATAAACATATATTAAGATTATAGCACAAGTCCTAAAAATGGACAATTGCTTTCTGACCATCCAAAAATAATTGCCAAATCTTTTATTGTTGTGTTAGTTATATAATACAACTTCTTTTTTATTTTTGCAAGCATTTTCTTAAGAAATTTAAGCGTAGCAGATTTTTGCATTGACCTCCAAAAAAAGATAGAATATGACTAGAAAACAACCAAAGGAGCTTTCTTATGAGAGAATATGATATTATCGCCATCGGAGGAGGTAGCGGGGGAATTGCTACCATGAATCGTGCTGGTGAACATGGTGCTAAGGCGGCAGTTATTGAGGAAAAGAAATTAGGTGGAACTTGTGTCAATCTCGGCTGTGTCCCTAAAAAAATCATGTGGTATGGAGCCCAAATTGCAGAGAGTATCCACAAATATGGACCTGACTATGGATTCACAAATACTGGGAACGAATTTGATTATGCAACTCTTCGTAAGAATCGTGAAGCCTATATTGATCGTGCTCGCTCGTCTTACGATGGAAGCTTCAAGCGCAACGGAGTTGATTTGATTGAAGGACGTGCCGAGTTTGTCGATGCTCATACTGTCAGCGTTAATGGCGAATTGATCCACGCTAAGCATATTGTGATTGCGACTGGAGCTCATCCTCATATCCCCGCTATTCCTGGTGCTGAACTAGGTGGTAGCTCAGATGATGTCTTTGCCTGGGAAGAGTTGCCTGAATCGGTAGCTATTCTAGGTGCTGGTTACATTGCTGTAGAATTGGCTGGTGTACTCCATGCACTTGGTGTTCAGACAGATTTATTCGTCCGTCGTGAACGTCCGCTACGTGGATTTGATAGCTATATCGTTGAGAGTCTAGTTCAAGAAATGGAAAATACAGGACTAAAACTCCACACCCATAAGGTTCCTGCTAAACTTGAAGAAACTGAACAAGGTATTACCATTCATTTCGAAGATGGTAGCAGCCACACTGCCAGTCAAGTTATCTGGGCAACTGGTCGCCGTCCAAATGTTGAAGGACTTCAACTCGAAAAAGCTGGTGTCACCCTCAATGAACGCGGCTTTATCCAGGTTGATGAATACCAGAACACAGTCGTTGACGGAATCTACGCTCTTGGAGATGTCACAGGTGAAAAGGAACTAACTCCTGTTGCTATCAAGGCTGGTCGTACCCTATCTGAGAGACTTTTCAACGGTAAAACCAATGCTAAAATGGACTACACTACTATTCCAACTGTAGTTTTCTCACACCCAGCAATCGGAACAGTCGGTCTGACTGAGGAAGAAGCTATCAAAGAGTACGGCCAAGAAAACGTTAAAGTCTACACTTCAAAATTTGCATCTATGTATTCTGCCGTTACTAGTCACCGTCAAGAAGCTCGCTTCAAGCTCGTAACAGCTGGTCCAGACGAAAAGGTAGTAGGACTTCATGGTATCGGCTATGGCGTCGATGAAATGATTCAAGGTTTCGCAGTTGCTATCAAGATGGGAGCTACAAAAGCAGACTTTGATGCTACTGTCGCTATTCACCCAACTGGCTCAGAAGAATTTGTAACCATGCGTTAAAAGAAAAGAGAGACCCCTTGGTCTCTTTTTTACTTTAAATCGGCCGTTACAAATTTGTAACCTTTTATTTTAAAAAGGTTGACATTTATATCTCTTCCAGTATAATAGTTACTATAATTTATAGAAGAGGTTAACTATTTTGAAAAAAGCACACATTTACGCTATCCCAGCTATCGGGGCTGCACTGATTGCAGTATTGGCCCAAATTAGTCTGCCGATTGGTCCAGTTCCTTTCACTCTGCAAAACTTTGCTATTGGTCTCATCGCTACTGTTTTTAGACCAAGGGAAGCTGTTCTCTCTGTCGGACTCTATCTCTTACTTGGAGCTATTGGTCTTCCGGTATTTGCTAACGGTGGAGCTGGTTTTCATGTTTTAGTTGGACCAAGCGCTGGTTATCTTTGGTTCGACCTTGTCTATGCAGGGCTTGCTTCCTATCTCATTCACACCAATAGTGGTGTCCTACGTATTTTCTTTGCAAATCTCTTGGGAGATTCACTTGTTTTTGTCGGTGGTATTCTCAGTCTCCACTTCTTAGCTGGAATGCCTTTTGATAAAGCACTGGCTGTCGGTGTTATTCCCTTTATCATACCTGATCTTGCCAAAATTGTAGCCATTAGCTTCATCAGCCGACCACTACTCCAACGTCTTCGTACACAAGCTTATTTTTCAAGCAAATAAAAGAGGCCGGGAATTTCCCTAGCCTCTTTTTAATGAATCTTAGATGAAAGTTTATTGATTCTTAAAAGCATCCACCATGATTTGAAATTCTTCATTTGAGAGGGTAATTCCTTTCCCCATCTTGGTGTGGTCAGGACTCCAGCTACGAATGTCAAACTTCGCTGGTGCACCATTAAAGCTGACACGATTGATTTCTTTGGTCCATCCTTTTTCATTTTCAGATAGAGTAAGCAAGTGTTCTTCAATTTCAAATGTAAATTCTGCCATGTTTTTCTCCTTTTTGTTCTCAATTGATTATTCGAAAAATCTTGTAGATTTCATAAATTTTTATATAATGATTAAAAGAAGGGAGGCCGGAATGAAAGATTTATTAAAACATGCTTTGCAAAAAGTCCATGATTTTGTCAATGGACATGAAGATTCCATTCCTGAAAAAAGCGATTCCCTAATTGCTAGACTTGAAGAAGCCTTAGCTAAAAAAACAGCTGTACACATCATTTTTGCTGAGTCAAGTTTTACAGGCGATATTATCAAGTATGATACTGACCGCCAACAAATTATCGTTAAAAATTTCGCAAAAAACGTTAGCCGTATTATTCGAGTGTCGGATATTCGAAGAGTAACTTTCGTTCCTTCTACTATCCAAACGGCCCAAAAAAGAAGATTTAAGAAAGAGTGAGATGCTTCTATCATCTCACTCTGTTTATCTTAGCGAATTTGTTCAAAATGAAGGTGAACAGCGATGTGGTCACCATAACCACTTCTCTCCAAATCACGTTGCAAACGATAAGAGATATAGTGTTCTGCGATTGTAATGTAGCCAGCACCAAGTAAGCGGTGCTCAACCATTGATTGAATCATACTGATAGTCGCACGTTCTACTTTTGCTTCTTCTAAATCCAACACAACTTTTTTAGTAACTTGAGCTAGGTTTTGGCGCAAATCGTCAGTCAAAACATAGACTGTCTGAGCCGCCTTAAGGATAGCTTGGTAGATTTTATCTGGATCAAAATCAGCGACTTGTCCATCACGTTTAATTACTTGCATAGTTTTCTCCTTTTAATTGTTATTTTCTTTAATTTCTGTTAACATTTTCTCTTCTTCTGCTGTCAGTTCATACTCTTCCAGCAAATCAGGTCTACGTTGGTAGGTTTTCTTGAGGCTCTCATAGAGTCGCCATTGACGTATGTTTTCATGGTGTCCACTCATAAGAACATCTGGAACTAGCATTCCACGATAATCATAAGGTCTTGTGTACTGAGGATATTCCAAGAGTCCTGATGAAAAGCTATCATCTTGGTGACTAGCTTCCTTGCCGATAACTTCTGGAATCAAGCGAACAGTCGCATCAATCATGGTCATAGCTGCTAGTTCTCCACCAGTCAAGACATAATCTCCAAGAGATATCTCATCGGTTACCAAGGTCTTAATACGCTCATCATAGCCTTCGTAGTGACCACAGATGAAGATAAGTTCTTCTTCTTGTGCTAAATCCTCCGCATAAGCCTGGTCAAACTGCTTCCCAGCAGGGTCTAAGAGGATCACGCGAGGGTTCTTTTTTTCAATCGCATCAAAGGCGTCAAAGATGGGTTGCGCTCTAAGGAGCATCCCTTGACCACCTCCGTAAGGTTCATCATCCACATGACGGGCCTTTTCAGCGTAGTCACGAAAATTATGATAGTGGATATCTAAGAGTCCTTTTTCACGAGCCTTGCCAACGATGGAATGTTCTAAGGGTGTGAACATTTCTGGAAAGAGAGTTAAAATATCAATCTTCATCGTCTAACCCTTCTAAGAGTTCAACATCCACACGGTTATTAGGAATATCTATATTGAGAACTACAGGCGGGATATAAGGTAAGAGTAGGTCTCGTTTGCCTTTTCGTTTGACTACCCAGACATCATTGGCGCCTGGCTGAAGGATTTCCTTGATAGTTCCAATCAAGTTATCTCCCTCATAGACTTCTAAACCGATAATCTCGTGGTAGTAAAACTCACCTTCATCGAGGTCATTGAGATTCTCCTCAGCAACCTTCAGACTGTAACCCTTGTATTTTTCGATATCATTGATATGGTACATATCTTTAAACTTGATGATATCGAAGTTTTTTTGTTTACGGTGGCTTGCAATGACCACTGTACGCACAAATTGATCTTTTTCATCAAATAAGGCAAGCTCTGCCCCTTTTTTAAAGCGTTCTTCAGCAAAATCTGTCACTGACAAGACTCGCATCTCACCCTGCAAACCTTGCGTATTGACGATTTTCCCAACGTTAAAGTAGTTCATCTGATCTCCTGTATCTATTTCTCCCTTTATTTTATCATGTTACAGGGATTTTCACAAGTTGGAGAAAAGAGCAACTATGGATGGTTTCTTGCTAAAAAGCCTTCCAAATCTTGTTCATGCTGATACTTGATGGCTGCTTTCTTGTCTTTTTCAAAAATGGACTTCGTTAGGTCGATATGGTTGATAGCTGCAATTGCCACTGTGTAGTGAATGATATCTGCCAACTCCTTTGCCAATTCCTCGTTTGAATCTTGGACATCCTCTTTTCTACCTGAACGTCCATTTAAAACCTCAGCGACTTCTCCAACTTCTTCCACTAGTTTGATAAAAAGTCCTTCTTCTGTTCTAGATTGTTGGTAATGATCAAGTAAGTATTCCTCTAGTTGTCTAACTGTTAAATCTCTCATTCCTTCTCCTTGCAAAAAAAGCGAGACCCCATCCCGCTTTTCTTATTTTTCATCAATAACGATTCTTACTTTTTTGTCTTCAGTTGGGACAGAGTAGACAATCGTTCTTATCGCAGAGATAGTGCGACCCTTACGACCGATTACACGACCCACATCGCTCTGGTCAAGATCCAAATGATATTCCAAAAATTCTGGTGTATCTTCAATCTTGATAGTTAAGGCATCTGGTTGTGAAATCAAAGGTTTCACAATTGCAATAATGAGATTTTCAATCGTATCCATCTGTCAACCTACTTTAAACTTATTTAGAGAATTTAGAATCGTGGAATTTTTTCAATACGCCTTCTTTTGAAAGGATGTTGCGAACTGTATCTGAAGGTTGAGCTCCATCAGCCAACCATGCAAGAACACGGTCTTCTTTCAAAGTTACTTGGTTTTCTTCAACAAGTGGGTTGTAAGTTCCAACTGTTTCGATGAAACGTCCATCACGTGGTGAACGTGAATCTGCAACGTTAATACGGTAGAAAGGTTTTTTCTTAGAACCCATACGAGTCAAACGGATTTTTACTGCCATTTTTAATATCTCTTTTCTTTTATTTTTTATTTCGGTGAAATAGCTAAGCTATTTAGCACATGTTCTATTATAACAGATTTCTGAGAGGTGTCAAGAAAAAAACTTGACAGACTTAAATTTTTTTATTTTTTAGAAATATGTAGACTAGTTGGGGTAAGTTAGAGAAAAACTTTATGAATACTACTTTTGATTCTATCTATAAAGATTAACCTGTCAAGCCCTATATCTTTCCTAATCGTGATATCGAAGCTTGGCTACTAAATACTAAGCCCGTTCCCAAATGACACATGGTTTTATTAGCAGATGATTTACTAACAGGAGATATCATTCTCCTATGAAGAATCCAGTTTGGCACTTTTACAACCGAAACATGATTTTAAAAACTCCCATTCGAATATGTATCAAAATTCGCTTAAAATCAATGTTTTCCCACTTTTTCAGCAAACAAATTTTCATCTAATTTAAATAACTTTCAATTAAATGGTGTGAATTTTGCTTAAAATCATCAAAAACACCCCATGGTGTGAACCATGAAGTGTTGTAAATGCTGTATTGTAGCTAGTTCTTAACGTTTAGAGAGCTACCTAGCTTTACGCGCTTTCTTAAGACCTGGTTTGACACAGTTGGATTTCAGTTGGACTAAAAACAGCGTAATATCAAGGATTTTCTGAACAATATCTACTTTTTAATTTCATAAAATCTGAATCAATATTTTTAAAATAGGGGAATAGTTTAGGTCTCTAAGCATTAAAATAATACACCTAACTTTGGTCGCCGTTTTTTAGTTATTCACTCTTTTTTCGGATAGTGTTTAAAGTTATGATGTAAAATGCCGCAATTAAAACACTATACATCATAATCGGAGGATAGAGAATTAGGGATAGAATCAATCCCACTCCTTTAATTATTAGGTCAGGTATCAATAACTTCCTATATTGTGCGGTAGCTTCAAGTAATTCTTTCCGATCCATATTGGGTTTATCAATTACTTTATGTAAAAACCAGTTTGCTACCGTTGAAACAATAACAATCAGTCCATAAAAGAGCTGTGCCGAATGATTCATGAAATGACTACTAACTATTCCAGTAGCATAGGGCATAAATGAAACAAAAAATAAAAGATACAAATTCTTTCAAATTTCTCCCTTTTCAACTTGGCTAACTTGACCTGCATTACCTAGGTCGCTTTGCTTTAAATTATACTTTTTTCTTAAACATTTGATACGAGTAGGTATTTCTTGTGAGTAATTTTCATCAAAAAATTTCATAGATAAGTCCTATATATAATCATGGTAAAAGTAGTGAAAAATAGTTGTTATCCTAGTTGATTAAAAAAGTCTTTGATTTCCTCATCCTTTATAAAATAATATATAATTTTCCCCTCTCTTCTAGTATCCAAGATGTTTTGATTGGCTAGTTTACGAAGATGGTGGGAGGCAGATGCCATACTGAGATTTAGTAAACAGGCTATATCACAGACACAGAGTTCTTCGACGGCAAGGAGATAAAAGATGATATTTATCTGTTTATTATCGGTAAACTTTGATAAAATACGAAGTGATTTTTGGACTTTTTCCTTTTCAAGGTAGTTCGTTGCGGTTGTAACATTTTGTTGATTTATAATATTCACTTGGCATATACTATCTTTTTTCATAATTTTTTCTCCTAACCGAACACAGTCCTTAGCATGTCAAAGCTGTTGTTTTCAATCAGGATATACATCCCCAATCCTAAATAAACAACGGCAATAAACCATCTGCTATATTTTTCCAAAGTTTCTCCAACAGAAGGGACTTGTGCCAATTTTTGGGCAGAAAAAACCAGGAGATAAATCATGACTAGAAAAGTAAGTAAAGCCACTATCAAATTCGCTAAATTTAAGGTAATAAAATATGGGACAAAAACACCAATATTGTCAGCACCACAACTTGCAAAAGTAATCATAGCGACTAGAAAAATCAGGTTTTTATCATCTTTGCGCAAACCATCTTTTGCAATAGCTTCTCCATCAGAATCTCCTAAAAGCAAAACTTTGAGTCCTAGGAAAATTGGAATCAAACCGAGCAAACCTAAAAATCTCTTTACTAGGAATATAATTTAAGACAAATGCAAAAAAAGTAAACTTAGCAATATTAGACTAACAGAGCCTAGAAATTGTCCTAAATAGATGTTAATAATGTCTTTTTCTGCTTTTTTTCTTTTGGCAAAAAAATAACATTAGGATAATAAGTAAGTCTACGGCTGTCCCAGAATACAGGATTATTGAAGTAACAACATTTTGAATCATAAAACACCTCATTCAAATATTTTTTTGAATGTATTTTTAACATTAAACTTTGTAGATGTCAACTTCAGCTCCATCAAAATATAGATAAGAAGGTAGTGTACCAAACATTAAAAAGCCCTGCTATCGAAATGATAGCAGGGCTTAACTTCAATATCCAGATGATATATTTATCTAAAAAAGGTAGAGTTTGGACTGAAATATAGTGAAATGTATTGAAATTGAAAAAAGAAAAAACGCTTGAAATCAGCGTTTTTCTTATGTATTGTTCGTATTGAATGCTTACTTCACTTCTGTAAAAATTAACTTCTACAACTACAAAGCTTATTCTGACAGACTTTATAGCAGTCTAAGAAAAAAAGTAGAGATTCATACAGCATCTAGGTTTTCCAAAAAAATTCTTTATCATCAAATATTATTAACAAAACTATCCAAACCAAATACGATGCATTGCTTCAAAGAATTCTTTAGTTGTTTGACTAGCGAGGTCTTTAATTAAAAATTTTTTTCAAATAATTGCCACATTGACACATAAAATTCTTGCTTTCTAAATTTAAGTGTGATATATTTATAACACAAAATTTAAATGTTATATATTTATAACACAAAAAAGGAGTCTATCATGAAAAAAAGTCAAAAAATGCGTGGCCTCATTGCAATGATTGCCGTAGCTCTCTTTATTGATTTTATTGTTTTATTTGGTTCTAATCTTAGTTGGGGACCCAAGTTAGTTATTACTGGTATTTCAGTGTCAGGTCAAATTATAGTTATTTGGAGCTGGCTACATATGAAACCACGACCTCATAAGAGTCAGAAAGATAAGGGGAAGATTATTTTTGACTTGTCTGCTAAGCTTTACTCGATACTTATTTTTGCAGCAAGCATTTTTTATACAGTAGGGATTTGGGTTGCGACCCCAAGCGTAAGTTCTGATATTAAAGAATGGATTTTGGGAATTGGCCTCGTTATTGAAGTGATTTTATTTGCTTTTTTCTGTTTGAAAAATGTCAAGGAAACTCCGGACGAACGCTTTTATGCTAATTTAGCCAAGGCAGCTAGCTTGATGTTTGTTTTTATACTAGGCGCACTGATGATCCTAGCAGTTATCATTGGGTATATGGGGTCTCTCACTCTTTACATGGGACAGATATTTTTTAGCATAGCTGCCTTGATTTGCATCTTTGCGGTTGTCTATCTTATCTTGGAACGGAGAGGATAAGCATGGCCAAAGAAAGCAATATTATTACTAATCTCAAATCTGTTCGTGAGTCCACAGGCATGACCCAGCAGGAGTTAGCCGACCTCATCGGCATGCGACGCGAGACAATTCTGCACTTGGAAAATAACCGTTACAATCCTTCGCTGGAAATGGCTCTTAAAATTGCTCAAGTTTTTAATCTGAAAGTAGAAGACCTCTTTGAACTCAGACAGAAAGAGGAAGCATAATTCTTTTCGAGACCTAGTATTAAGTTCATTGATTCATTAGGAATTAAGCCAAAAGAAAAATCCTTTGAAAATGTGCTCTTTTAAAATATAGTAATTCTTATGGCATTGATATCCCAAAACATTTAGATACGCTTGTTGAAAAAGGATATGCTATTATCGAAACCGCCTTTGACTCGCTTTACCATCTAAATGCTACTATGAAAAAGAGTATCCTTAAAAAGAAGGGTGTTACTGGACTCTCCAAGATGAAGGCCACCGAATTGAATCAAGCACTTCATGATCATTTTTCAGAAGAAGAATTAGCTAACCGCTTTTCGATTCGTGGCTATAAACTAACTCCAAAAGGTGAACAAGCTCTCAAAGACCATCAAGTAATCATTGACCTCCATCCTAAAAAGAATCTTTAATCAACCAAGCTGGTTGATTTTTTTGTAATTTTTTAAAACACTTACAAATAATTACAATTATTGACAAATGCTTATAAAAAGAGTATAGTATTAAAAAAAGGAGGAATTCCTATGTACCAAGAACAACGATTAGAAGAAATCATAAAACTTTTAGAGGATAGAGGAAGTCTGTCAGCAAAAGAAATGGTTGACCATTTCCATGTTTCCAAAGATACCATCCGTAGAGATTTTTCAATTCTCGCAAAGGAAAAACGAGCAAGAAGAACTCATGGAGGTTTATTGCCAATTCAAAAGCAAAAGGATTCTTGATTTTTCAAGGTAGAGCAGAACAATCTTCTAAAGAAAAAGAGAAAATTGCTCATTTAGCTACCCAACTCATTTCTGATTCACAACTGATATTCTTTGATGTTTCAACCACTATACTTGAGTTAGCAAAAATTATAGATAAAAAAGTTACTATTTTCAGTCATTCATTAGATAACGCACTTATCTTAGGAAATAATGAAAATGTCGATTTTCATATTCTCGGTGGAAAATTTCATAGACAGAATCGTTTTTATTATTCACTAGAAGAATCCAATACTTTAGAGGGAATTAGATTTGATGTAGCATTTTTTGGCGCTGCTAGTCTTTCAGACGGACAAGTTAGTTTTGAGGATCAAGAAGATGTTCTCATGAAAAAAAGAGCATTTAAAACTAGTAAAATTCGCGTCTTGTTAGCTGAAACAGGAAAGATAAACAAACACTCTCATTTTATACTTTCTGAACTAGCTGATTTTGATTACTGGATTACAGATAAAGAGCCTGATGTAGAAATACAAGAATCTTTAGATGGTAGAACAACAATACTATTTTAAAAAGGAGCAAAATATGTCAAGAATTAAATTAATTATGAGTGATATTGACGGCACTATTTTGGATAAAAATCACCAATTAGATTCTTATTTGATAGAACTGATGCCACTTTTAAAACAATGTAATATTCCTTTTGTTCTAGCTTCTGCTAGATCTCCTCTCGGTATAGCTCCAATTTCTAAAGAACTTGGCATCACCGACTGTCCTATTGCCTGCTATAATGGAGCACTCATCAGTTTAGGAGATAAAATCCTAAGTCAGTATTCTATTGATAAAAGCGAATTGCTCTTACTTCATGACTTTTTGAAAAAAGAATTCCCGACAGTTTCTATAAATGTTTATTCTGGAAAAGATTGGCTTGTGAATACTATTGATGAATGGGTAGAAATCGAAGCAACTATTACTGGAGAAAGTCCAAAAGTTACATCTTTAGCAGATTTTATAAGAGACGAGAAAACTCTTGTTCATAAACTTTTGCTGATAGATAATACGGATACCATACAGAAACTTCAAAAAACCTTATCCTCAATAGATTTCCCTCAAACCGACTTCTATCTCTCTAAAGATAACTATCTAGAAGTTACACATAATCAAGTATCCAAAAACAAGCTCTGTTAGAATTAGCAAATTACTATCAACTTCCCCTTACCTCAATTATGACTCTCGGTGACAATTATAATGATATTCCCATGATTGAAACCGCAGGGCTAGGTATAGCCATGGGGAATGCTCCTAGAGATGTCAAAACTTGTGCAAAAGCAGTTACTGACTCTAATGAACAAAATGGAGTAAGTAAAGCTATAAAGTTACATGTGTTAGATAAATATTCTTAATTGAAAATTTGAAATCCCCTTTCTTTTACGGTACAATAGTAAAAATGATTTTTGAAAGGACTAATATGAAAAAATTAGCTACACTACTACTCATTTCAACTTTTGCTCTTGGTGGATGCACAAGCATCCAACGTGCACTTCGTGGTGATGATTACGTGGATTCTAAAATTGCTGCTGAAGAGAGTTCGAAAGCTGCTGCCCAAGCAGAAAAAGATTTGAAAGACGCCTTAACAAACGAAAATGCTAACTTCCCTCAACTTTCTAAGGAAGTAGCTGAAGATGAGGCTGAAGCTATCCTTCACACAAGTCAAGGTGATATTCGTATCAAACTCTTTCCTAAGTTAGCTCCACTTGCGGTCGAAAACTTCCTTACTCATGCTAAAGAAGGTTACTACAATGGTGTGACTTTCCACCGTGTAATTGACGGCTTTATGGTACAAACTGGGGATCCTAAGGGAGATGGAACAGGTGGTGAATCTATCTGGCATGATAAGGATAAAACCAAGGACAAGGGAACAGGTTTCAAAAACGAAATTTCTCCATATCTCTATAATATCCGTGGTTCTCTATCTATGGCCAATACTGGTCAACCAAATTCAAATGGTAGCCAATTCTTCATTAACCAAAGTACAACAGACTATTCATCTAAACTTCCTACAAGTAGCTATCCTAAGAAAATTATCGAAGCCTACAAAGAAGGTGGAAATCCAACTCTTGATGGGAAACACCCCGTCTTTGGACAAGTGATCGATGGGATGGACGTAGTAGATAAAATCGCCAAGGCTGAAAAAGACGAAAAAGACAAACCAACTACTGCTATCACTATCGATAGTATCGAAATTGTTAAAGACTACGATTTCAGTAAACAATAACATCATTAATTATAAGGAGATGTAAAAATGATTCTATTTTGGGGGTCAAAAGGTTACCAAAAAGTGTTGGGACATACACAGACTACTATCGAATGTGGCCATTGTAACAATGTTGATACTTGGGAAATTACGGAATATGGACGCAAGTTCACTCTTTATTGGATTCCACTCTTTCCTTATGGTAAAACTTATTTCGTTTCTTGTCCGATTTGTCACTACGGTAAAGAAATCCAAAAATCCGAAATTGAACAATATCTAAACTATTAAAAAAAGATAGGTCATTCGGCCTATCTTTTTTTATTTACACTTTTATGTAAACGTTCTCTTTTTTGTTTCAAATATGATATAATTTGGTCAATAGTAACGAGGAGGTTCTCCTATGAAACCATATAAAATTAGTGTAGCTCGGCTCAGTCTTATCATGATAGGATACTTTATCTTTAATTATGCTTATTCGATTACTTATGATTCCGGAGGTTTTGCTTTTATATCCATGGGGAAAGAACTTATCTTTTCATATGGGGCAATTGTGCTAGGAAATATTTTTATGTTTAGAGATATTTCAAAATTAAAAGCCTCCTTTGAAGATAATGCGTTTATTCAAAAATCTTCTACAATACAGTTAGTCCTAGCTACAATTGGATTTTTTATGCAAATAATAGGTTTCAAGGGAGCTCCACTTAATTACATTGATAATTATCCCGTACTGGTTTGCGCAAGTATTGTATACTCTATCATTATCATGATTGCTATTTATCAGACAATAAAGCTAGGGCAAGAAAAAGATAATGCTACCATAGCTGGCTTTATCTTTGGGGGGATGATCATTTTTCTCACTATCATAGCACTAGTTATAATCACTTCTCCATCAATTAAACACACTACTAAACACACTACTCCTTCTTTCGCTGAAGAATTTCAATCACTTGGGCTTAAAGGAAAGGTTGAAGTAGTTGATAAACACAGAGAGATTGAAGCATTTTATGGAACAGCCTACAAGCTAACATATACAGAAAAATTATCCGATGGAACTATTTTAAAAGAAACTACTACTGCACAAATTCATGGAACGAGCGGAAAACATTTATCAAATTTCTTTCTTCTTTCAGGAACAGATCTTGAAACACTTCTTAACGACAAAGAAAAGGCACTATTTACTACTGTCAAACAAGATGAATTCAGTTTCTTACTAGATGTATACAAAGAAAGGCCAAATTTCCAACAAGAAGAAGACAGTATCAAAAATGCTACTGCTGAAAAAATAGATAAACTCTTTGCGACACCAATAACTTCTAGTTTTAAATTTGGAAAATATCCTATCGAAAACTACTATGTGGCAATTATGGCGCAGGCTGTCAGCAATCGAGAAAAAGGAGATTCTGACGCAGCTGGATTTTATAATATTACAACAAAAGATCTCATGAAAAACAAAGGTCTTACTCTCGATTTTGATTGTGACCTTTCGAATATAAAGGCAGAAAATGGTAGTCCTGTGGACGCCTTTAAGGAAAGAATCTTATCTTTACCAAAAAATTCATTTTCCGATGGAATCTATAACATCACTTGTTCCTATGATGAAAATGAAATAAAAAAGAAAGTTACTTGCCCATTTGTTGTTGAAGATGGTGTGGGACACTTTGAAGAGGATGAAATCGTGGGAAATCAAACCAATTAGTTATTTTTGATACAAAAACTAGGAGATAGCAGTATGACTTCTACTAGTTGCAATCCTCGTAAAAAAGCCAAGTCAAATAGACTTGGCTTTTTTATGACTATTTATGTTAACTCATTGAAATCCCAGATTTGATCCATCCATCCTTCATAGAAGTCTGGTTCATGGCAAACCATGAGGATAGAACCCTTGTATTCTTCAGAGCACGTTTGAGTTCGTCCTTGGCATCCACATCCAAGTGGTTGGTAGGCTCGTCAAGAACAAGGACATTGTTCTCACGGTTCATCAAGAGACAGAAACGAACCTTGGCTTGCTCTCCACCTGAAAGAACTTGAATTTGACTTTCGATATGTTTAGTCGTCAAACCACAACGGGCAAGGGCTGCACGAACTTCAGCTTGGTTAAGTGCAGGAAAGGCATTCCAGACCGCTTCTAGAGGTGTTTGGCGATTGCCACCTTCCACTTCCTGTTCAAAGTAGCCGAGTTCTAGGTAGTCCCCACGTTCAACCTCCCCAGCAATTGGTGGAATAATTCCCAAAAGAGATTTCAAAAGGGTTGTTTTCCCGATACCATTGGCACCGATAATGGCAACCTTTTGATTGCGCTCAAAGGTGAGGTTTAAGGGTTTAGTAAGAGGACGGTCATATCCAATCTGCAAGTCCTTGGCTTGGAAAATAAAGCGACCAGGTGTACGAGCTGTTTTGAAATCAAAGGACGGCTTTGGTTTCTCACTTTGAAGTTCGATAATGTCCATCTTATCCAATTTCTTCTGGCGAGACATGGCCATATTTCGAGTTGCAACACGAGCTTTATTACGGGCCACGAAATCCTTGAGATCCGCAATTTCTTTCTGTTGACGCTCATAGGCTGCTTCCAACTGTGATTTCTTCATGGCATAGACTTCTTGGAACTGGTAGTAATCTCCAGAGTAGCGTGTCAACTGTTGATTTTCCACATGGTAGACGATATTGATCACATCATTGAGGAATGGAATATCGTGCGAAATGAGAACAAAGGCATTCTCATAGTTCTGCAGATAACGCTTGAGCCAGTCAATATGTTCGGCATCGAGATAGTTGGTTGGCTCGTCCAAAAGCAAGATATCTGGCTTTTCAAGAAGGAGTTTGGCTAAGAGAACCTTGGTTCTTTGTCCACCAGATAAGGCTGTTACATCTGTATCCATACCATAATCCATGACACCAAGAGCACGCGCGACTTCGTCAATCTTGGCATCCAAGGTATAGAAATCACGACTTTCCAAACGGTCTTGAAGTTCTCCAACTTCTTCCATCAATGCATCAATATCAGCGCCCTCTTCTGCCATTTCCATGTAGAGATCATTGATACGAGCTTCGGCTTTGAATAATTCGTCAAAAGCTGTACGAAGAACGTCACGAACAGTTTGGCCTTCTTTGAGCACCGCATGCTGATCTAGGTAGCCAGCTGTCACATACTTAGACCATTCCACCTTACCTTCATCAGGTAACATTTTACCAGTTACGATGCTCATAAAGGTTGATTTCCCTTCACCATTAGCACCGACCAGACCGATATGTTCACCTTTTAAAAGACGGAAGGATACGTCTTCAAAAATCGCACGATCACCAAAACCGTGACTTAAATTTTTTACTTCTAAGATACTCATTCTAATTCCTTATCTTGTTTCTATGTAGTAGTTTATAAAGGACCCAAGCCAGGTAGCCACCTAAAGTATTGGTCCATAAATCATCAATCTCAAATACCCGGTTAAAATCAAAGAAAAAGTCTAAAACTAGCTGTGTGCACTCGATGCTTAAGCTCAATAAAAAGCTAAACAAAATTACTTTCTTCGTTTTTCTTAGAGCAGGTATAAGATAGAGAAGCTGGAAAATTAATGGGAAAAGCAAGAGGATATTTAAGGCATTTTGCAAAAAAATCCAAAAGAGCTGTAAAAAGCTGGTTACTTCACCCAGTTTCCAAAAAGAGTTAAAAGGCGTCAAAAGAAAAACCAGGCGTCCAAAAGTTTGAATACCTGGAGTTTCCACTCCTGTAGGAAGTTGAGGCTGAGGAGTAAAGCAAAAACAGACGATACAAAGACTGTATAGAAACACTCCAAAGCCTAGTAATGTTTTTCGATTCATCTTATGGATTTACTTCAGCTACTGCTTTTTGGCGATCACGTTTCATGGTATTTGAACGCAATTGTCCACATGCTGCATCGATATCAGTACCATGTTCCTGACGAACAACACAGTTGATTCCTTTCTTCTTGAGCGTACCATAGAAGGCCATGACACGCTCTTTGGGACTACGGCTATACTGGTCATGTTCACTAACTGGGTTGTAAGGAATCAAGTTAACATATGACAATTTCTTGATATTCTTAAGCAATTCTGCCAACTCAAGCGCTTGTTCGACTCCATCATTGACTTCATTGAGCATGATGTACTCAAAAGTCACTCGGCGGTTAGTTGTCTCGATGTAATACTCAATAGCTGCAAAGAGTTTTTCAATTGGGAAAGCACGGTTAATCTTCATGATGCTTGAACGAAGTTCGTTGTTTGGCGCATGAAGTGAGACAGCAAGGTTAACCTGTACACCTTCATTAGCAAACTCACGGATTTTGTGAGCCAAACCTGAAGTTGATACAGTAATATGGCGAGCACCGATAGCCATCCCCTTATCGTCATTGATGGTACGGATAAAGTTCAAAACGTTATTGTAGTTGTCAAATGGTTCTCCAATCCCCATAACAACGATATGGCTAACACGTTCATCTTGTCCACGTTCGTCAAAATATTTTTGAACCAACATAATCTGGGCAACGATTTCCCCGTTATTGAGGTCACGTTGCTTCTTGATCAAACCTGATGCACAGAAGGTACAACCGATATTGCATCCTACTTGAGTTGTTACACAGACTGACAAACCATAATGTTGACGCATTAGAACTGTCTCAATCAGCATCCCATCTGGCAATTCAAAGAGATATTTAACTGTCCCGTCAGCTGACTCTTGAACGATGCGTTGTTTCAAAGGATTGACTACAAATTGATCATTGAGTTTGGCAATCAAATCCTTAGACAAGTTAGTCATTTCTTCAAATGTCTGAACACGTTTACGGTAAAGCCATTCCCAGATTTGATCCGCTCGGAATTTCTTTTCTCCTTGCTCTAAGACCCATTCTTGCATTCCTTGACGAGTTAAACTATAAATCGACGGTTTCATCTTTTCTCCTTATTTTCTAGTCTTTCTTACGGATGACGAAATGACGTTGTCCCTTTTCTTCATTCTGAGGTTTCTGTTCTTTACGACGACGTCTATTTCTCTTGTCCGTATGATTTCTTTTCTTATTTTGAGAAGACTTTTTCCCTTTACGGTTGTCTTTCTCTTCTTCTTTCTTGCGCATTTTTTGGTCAAATGGTGCTCGTTTAGGAGTCTCATTTTCTAAGACAAAGTAGGCACAACCATAGCTACAATACTCGAGTAGGTAATCTTGTAAACGACTGATTTTCTCCAAGGATTCTTCAGCTCGTTCATTTTTGTAGAATCCTCGCAAGCGCAACTGTTCATTACTCCAGTCCCCTACAATATAATCATACTTGTTTAGAACTTCCGAAAAGCGTTGAGTAAAAGCTGTTGCATCAAAGGCTTCCTTACTATTTTCAACCAAGTTGAAGGTGAAATCCTTCAGCCTCGACTTTATCTCCAGATAGATGAAATTCTGGACCAGGGAATTTATTGTAATTGTATAATTCAGGTGCAATTTCTTTACGCATAATATTCCTTTTTAACGTTTACTTAATACTCTATTTTACCATATTTTTGCCATATTTACATCTTTTGATTTAAAATGAAAAAAGTCTGACGATTTCACTCTTTAATTCTAAAAGACACAACTGTACTAAAAAGAAAAAACTGGGAAAACCCAGTTTTTAAATATTATAGGTAAAGTAATTTGAAAAGTGCTACAGCGGCAATAGCAGCAGCAATCGGTGCAACTACTGGTACCCAAGCATACCACCATTTTGAATCACCCTTGTGTTCACCAAGGATTGATTTAGGAAGTACTGCGTGAAGAAGACGTGGTCCAAAGTCACGAGCTGGGTTCAAACCTGGTCCTGTAGGTCCACCAAGTGATGTAACCAAGGCCATTACTAGGAAACCAAGAGCCAAGTGCGCGATACCAAGACCCGGTGACAAGAATGGAGCCACTTGAGTTTTTGCTTGTTCAAGATATGTAGCCACTTGTTCTTGAGGAATTGTTTGACCTTGAGCAGTCGCTTGTGCCACTTGTTCATTAATCAATGCTTGAGCTTTTGTAACTAACTCAGCACCAAAGAAGTTCTTTGTTAAACCAAGTGCTGCAAAGAAAAGAACAAATGATCCAATAAACTCATTGATAAATCCGTTCACAGTTGCTGCATAACGTGATTCTTTTGTTCCGTGGTCGATACTTGAAATTGTTGAGAAAGTTCCCAAGATGTTATTTGGATTTTCTGTCTTCAAGTAGTAAGGACGGTGAGTCGCAACAACCAAGGCTTGTCCGAAGATTGCTCCCAACACTTGCGCGATGATGTATTGGGCTACTTGTGACCAAGGGAAGAGACCGCTAACTGCAAGTCCGAGAGTGAAGGCTGGGTTGATATGGTTACCAGAAACGTTACCAAACATCAAAGCTGGGATCATAACCCCCATACCGTAACCAACAGCGATAACGAGCCAGCCACTTTGGTGGCCTTTCGTACCTTTAAGTTCAACGTTGGCAACTGCACCATTACCCAAGATAATCAAGATAGCTGTTCCCAAAAATTCAGTGGCATATTTGACTGCCCATGTGAAATCCATTGATAGATTCTCCTTAATATTTTTTAGACAATCCCTATTCTATCAATTTTTAAACCTTTTAGCAACAGATTTTCTAAAAGAATCCAAGGGGAAAACGCTTTTATTTCAAGTCTACAAAAAAGACCTAACAAACATCCTTTGTTAAGTCCTAATTTCGATTATTCTTGACGCTGACCAAAATCCTTAATCATCTGCTCCATTTCCTCACGACTTGGTGTCGTAAGCATATAGAGATAGTCTCCTTGCAATTCAGCAAAGGCTGCCGGCATGATTTCTTTACTTTGAACTGTTGACCATATTTAGCGAGCAAGTCTTCTTCTGAATAAACATAGTTAGCATTGGCGCGACGAGATGTTGCTAAGCAATACTGGGTTTCAAACGGAGACTCTGGGAATGCTTCACCTGCAACGATAGCTGCATAGCCCTTGTACAAATCTAAAGAATGAGCATAGTTATAGACATCAATAGTGAAGCCACCCGCTGGACGGTTATTGTACTCAATGGCAATATAATCATCACCCTCACGGAAGAACTCGATATGGAAGAAACGTTCTTTCATACCAAATTCCTTGACAATAGCCTCACCATACTTGCGAAGTTTCGGATCCATATCTTTAAGAACATAGTATGAATTGTCCATCTTGTAAATCATGAGATCAAGGGGTGTATGGGCATAGTCAAAGGTAGTTGAAAAGACAATATTCCCATCTCTATCTACCAAACCATCGAAGGTACAGATTTCACTAGAGGTAACAAATTTTTCAAAGAAATAAACTGTTGAATGGTCCCATTCAGCCTTAAAGTGGTTTACATCATCTTCTGTTTCTAGTTTGAAAGTTGCGGCTGCCCCAACTCCATTATCAGGTTTGGCAATCATGGGAAGACCGATTTCTTTCACAGCTTTGTCAACATCTGCTTCTGTTTCAATGACAGCACCTGGAACGACTGGTACCCCAGCTTTTTGGAAGAGTTTTTTCATCTCAGACTTGAACTTGGTCTTCTTGAGATCTTCTGGTTTGGCACCAAAAACATTGAACTGTTCACGAAGGGCAGCATCCAACTCTAGCCAGTATTCATTGTGTGATTCAATGCGGTCAATTGGACCATGCTTATAGAAAAGAAAGGCAACTGCTCGTTTAACCTCATCGATATTTTCAAGATTATCAACTCGGAAGTACTCCGTCAAGCTATTGCGTAATGGTTCATCTAGTTGTTCGTAGGGTTCTTGCCCAATCCCTAGAACTGTGATTCCTTTATTGGCTAGCTCAATACTAAATTGCTGAAAATTTTGTGGGTAATAGGGTGAAATTACAAGATAATTCATAAGCAACTCCTTTTATAGACTCATATGACCGAGGAAATAAGGCATTTGTTTGCGCCACCATTCCCAGTCATGGGCAACATCGTGCCCCCATTCTGCAAACCAGGCAGGAATTTGTTTTTGGTCAAAAGCTTCTTTTAACTTGTAGTAAGAAGGCAGGCCATCCTGTTCCCAAGCACCTAGACCAGTACAAACAATAATCTCAGCCTGACGGTAACGATCGATAAACCAACCATCATTTTGATTCCAGATATAGTCTACTGGTGAATTTTGATAGATAGCATCATCGTTGTAGTAATCTCCAACAAAGAAACGAGCATCATAGACACCACTGAGGGCGATAACCTTGGTAAAGACATCTGGATGCTGCAGGAAAAAGTTAAGTGCATGATAAGCTCCATAGAGCAACCTGTTGTCATCATACCGTCAAACCAGCCTGTCTTGTGCTTGATAAAAGGAATAGCTTCTTCAATCACATATCGTTCATAGGCACGGTGCATCTCAGCTTGATCATGACTATTTTTCCAAGTCGCAAGCCAGCTCTCACTATCTACACTTGAAAGTGTAAAGAACTGCACGCGACCTTCTTCAATAAAGGATGCACAAGCATTAATCATGCCAAAATCATAGTATTCATTGTGGCTACCACCTGAAGAAGCAAAGACAACAACTGGGATGCCTCCATGTCCGTATCGATTGACATACATTTCACGGTTAAGATGACCACTCCAGTGGCTAAGATGTTCAATATGCATATCCTGTCTCCTTTATACTATTTACCAATTTTCTGCAAAAAAGCGTAAGCAAGCTGGAAGATTTTCTGCCCATGGAATTTCATGGTGGATAGCCCCGGCTTGAACCTTGAGTGAGAGATTTTCCAACTCAACTCCTCCTGCTATCAAATCATGATAATAGCGAAGAGAAGAGTCAATATAGGCCTGCTTAATATTACCAGCCATAAGGGTCTTATCCGTGTCATCTGCTTCTTCCGTCCCGACATAGATAAAGACTCGTTGATTAGGTAATAGTTTTTTTCGCTCCATATAGCGATCAAAGGCCTCTTGGTGAAGCCAGTTGGCTGATGAGAACACTCCCAAGCAGCCAATCTGGTCTTGATACTCCAAGCCAATAAACTGTGTAATATTGCCACCTAGAGAAGATCCAACCATAGCAGTGTGCTTGCGATCAGACTTTGTACGATAGTTTCATCGATAAAGGGTTTGACCACTTCCATGACAAACTCAGCGTACTCGACTCCCTTACCACCAAACTGTTGACCGGGAATATTAGACTCTTGGAATTTCCATGCCGCATACTCGTTCATACGGCCTAGGCCATCATTGTCAATAGCTACTACAATCATACGGCTGATATCTGGATTACGTTTAATGGTAGGAATGATCTTCCATGAATGACCGACATAGGATTCTTTACTGTAAAAGACATTTTGACCATCATGGAAATAGACAACCGGATAAGTTCGATCCGTGTCTTTCTCGTAGTTTTTCGGGAGGAGAACACGTACACGGCGCTCCTTGCCTGTGTATGGAACCTTGAGTTTATGCTCTCGCATTTTCAGGTAAAAGTAGGATTGATTCATTGTCAGAAAACTCTCTATATTCAAAATTTTACCTAATTATATCATAAAAATAGAAAAAAAGTCAGTTTCCGTCCAAATTTAGGACAATAAACTAACTTTTTTTACTTATTTTATTTTTTCCTCTGGTTTTTCTGATTAAAGGAGGTCATCAATTAACTCATCAACCGCATCTTTCTCAGCTTGAGGGGTAATTTCAGTAATCATAATTCCTGCCACTGCTCGCTCAACCAATCCTTCAACATCCATACGTGTTTCATACTGTTCAGCATTCTTAATTTTAGGATTTGTTTTGGGACGATCAGGCGCAAAAATCGTACAGCAGTCTTCAAAAGGTTGGATAGAAATTTCAAAGGTATCAATTTCCTGAGCAATATCTATGATTTCCAACTTATCCATGGTCACAACTGGACGGATAATTGGTGTATTGGTCACAGCATTGATAGCCTGCATGCTTTCGAGGGTTTGGCTAGCTACCTGACCAAGACTTTCACCATTGATGATGACCAAACCATTTCGCACTTCACGGATACGATCGGTAATCCGCATCATAAAGCGGCGAGTCAGAGTCATGAGGTAAGCTTCTGGGGCCTTAGCTTTAATCTCTTCTTGGATTTCAGTGAAAGGCACTTCGATAAACTGGATATTTCCACCGAACTTAGTCAATTTACGGGTCAAATCCTGCGCTTTCTTGAGGGCGCCTGGACTGGTGTACGGTGGGCTCGCAAAGTGAACAGCCTCGATATCTACTCCACGTTTTAGAGCTAGATATCCAGCAACAGGTGAGTCAATCCCACCTGACAACATGAGCATTCCTTTACCAGAAGTTCCAACTGGCAAGCCACCTGCTCCTCGAATGGTCTCATAAGAAAGATAAGCTGATTCCTCACGAATTTCCACTTGAAGGTTAATGTCAGGATTTTTCATCTGAGCTTGTACATTTGGAATGGCATCAAAAACAGCACCACCAAGAACTTGGTTGAGTTCACGACTATCCAGTTCAAAGTTGTGATCACTACGTTTGCTAGAGATCTTAAAGGTCATGCCTTCCTTATAGATGTCCTGCATAATCTCTTGGACAGCAGATTTAAGAACCTCGACAGACTTTTCAACCTTATATACTGGAGAAAAGTTTTGAATCCCGAAAACCTGTTTGAGAGACTCAGCTACTGTTGCATAGTCGGCTCCATTAAGATAAGCATGGGCACGGTCGCGATCAGCAGTTACCTTGACTTGAGGATAGATAGATAAAACATCTGAGATATTATTACGTAGTTTATTGATGAAACGCATACGGTTTTTACCTTTGGTTGACAGTTCCCCGTAGCGAATCATAATTTCTGAATACTGCATGAATACTCCTATCTTACTTTTCTAGTTTGATTGTAAATTAATTTTAGTTTAGTCAAAAATTGCTCCACTTGACTCATGTCATTTTCTAGGTCTAGGCTGAGGCGGACTGCTGACTGGGCCTTATCTTTTTCAAACCCCATAGCAATCAAGGTACCAGCAGGTTTTCCTGCCTTGGACGAGCAAGCAGAGGTTGTGGAAATGAAAATATCATAGTCTTCAAATGCATGAACAATGACTTCACCACGGACACCCTTAATCCCAAAGGTCAGAATATGAGGAGCAAAGTCATCCTCACCTGAGAAAACAAAAATATCTGGATATTCGAGTAGAGCTTGACGGATGACTGCCTTCATCTGACTCGTTTTGCTCGTAAACAAATCCAAATTTTCCATAGCCAAACGTAGGGCCTTGGCTGTCGCTGCAATACCTGCTACATTCTCAGTAGTTGAACGATAGTCACGCTCTTGGCCACCGCCAGTTAATAGGGGGGTGATTTTCTTGCCAGACTTGATATAGACAAATCCTACACCACGAACTCCGTGGAATTTATGACTAGAGAAGGTCGCAAATCCACTCGGTCAGTTAGATAGGATTCTGTCGGAATCTTAGCTAAAGCTTGAACCGCATCAACATGGAAGGAAATCGTTGGTTTATCTGCTAATAGTTCTGAGATAGCTTCAATAGGTTGGATTGACCCAATTTCATTGTTGACTGCCATAACAGAGACTAGCGTTGTATCAGGACGAAGTAGATTTTCTAAAGCAGCAACATCTACAAATCCTTTTTCATCAACTGGTGCAAAATCCACCTCAAATCCTTGAGTCTTCAGCCAAAGAGCTGATTCCTTAACCGCTGGATGCTCAATTTCTGACACGATGATGTGTTTACCAAACTGAGCTTTTTCAAAAGCGACACCTTTGATAACCCAGTTATCTCCTTCGGTACCACCAGAGGTAAAGAATACTTCTTCGCTTTTCTTACCAATTAAATCTGCAATCTGCTGACGAGAAGCTTCTAAAATTCTGGTAGACTGATCCCCCAAACGATGAAGGCTAGATGGGTTACCAATAATTTTTGCAGACACCTGCATGTAAGTTTCAAGTACTTCAGGATAAGGCTTGGTCGTAGCCGAATTATCAAAGTAAATCATTGTTTCTCACACTTTCTAAAATCACTGCTTCTATTGTAACACGAAACAGTTCAGGCGACAAGAAATGCCGTTCAGGTTCATTTAAGTTTTTTTTAAAGATTTTGGGTATAATGAATCATGGTAAAGGAGAGAAATTATGTCTAACTATCGCAGAAAATCAAAACCTAAAACTGAACATATCAAAAAAGGCTTTACCGTCTTTCAAAAAACAATTGCAACTTTAGCCAGTATCCTTGGTTTGATTACAGCTAGTATCACTATCATGAATGCTTTAGATAAAAACAAGGATCATAAAGATACGACTCCACAAACAACCATTATCAAGGAAGTTCAAAAGGAAGCTCCCGCTGAATCCAATGCACCTGCACAAAGTCAGTCTAATAATCAAGAAACAACTCAAAAAGAAGAAGTTCAAACACCTAGCAAGAAGGAAGATACAAAATCAGATGACAATTCTCAGAAAAATGAGCAATCTGATTCTTCATCAAATACTCCAACTACTGAAGCAGGAGTTAGCGCTAATAACGGAGCATCCTAAACATTGCTCAACGCCAACGGTTACTTCGTTGGTGTTTTTATTTGCTAGTTTTTCATTTCATTTTTATCACAAAAAAACCAGGAACTAATGTCCCTGGTTTTTCTTTTTTAAAACAAGATATTCTGCATCGAATGAAGATTCGTACTTAGTCTTCTTTCCCTTTTTTGATAAAGGTTGCAGAGAGAACCAATCCAAGACTAGCTAGGAAGGCTAAGCCTACTGAATCTTGCTCACCAGTTGCTGGAAGTTGACCTTTAGCATCAGTCGCTGGTGCATTTGGTCCTTCTGGTTCTTGTTTTTGGTTTGTTGAACTTGAAGGTTGCTTGTGATCCGCGATTGGTGTAACTGAGTTTGCAACAGGCTCTTTATATTCTGGAACCTCATTCTTAGCTGCTTCAACCCAATTAACGCCACCCTTGAATTCTGGAAGCTCATTCTTGTCCGCTTCAACCCAATTGACGCCACCCTTGAATTCTGGGAGCTCATTCTTGTCCGCTTCAACCCAATTAGCTCCACCCTTGAACTCTGGAACCTCATTCTTAGCAACTTCAACCCAATTAACGCCACCCTTGAATTCTGGAATGTCATGAACAGCTGCTTCTGCTGCATTAACGCCACCTGTAAATTCAGGAATTTCAACTACTGGTGGTTGCTGATCTCCCTTACTTGAAAGGACTTCAGGTTCCGGAGTTGGTTTCGGATCTGGAGTTGGTTCTGGATCCGGAGTTGGTTTTGGATCTGGAGTTGGCTCTGGATTTGGAGTTGGCTCTGGATCTGGAGTTGGTTTTGGATCTGGAGTTGGCTCTGGATCTGGAGTTGGCTCTGGATCTGGAATTGGCTCTGGATCTGGAGTTGGCTCTGGATCTGGAGTTGGTTTTGGATCTGGAGTTGGCTCTGGATCCGGAGTTGGTTTCGGATCTGGAGTTGGTTCTGGATCTGGGGTTGGCTCTGGATCTGGAGTTGGTTGCTCAGGTTCTTCTGAAAGTTCTTGGTAGTAAGTCGTCATTTCATAGAACTCTGGTTTGCCACCTTCCCAAATGAGTTTGACATCAAGTAACGGAGACTTATCTCTGACTGCAAATGTTTGGAAGCTTGAAGTAATTGCTCCCAAATCTGTCCAAGCACCGTCTCTGTCTGTTTTCAGAGTGCGAGCAAGTAGACGCGCTGCTACTCCTTGAGGCAGACTAGAAACAAGTCGGATGTGGTTAGCGTCTGTTGGTTCTGACAAGTGGTAAACCAACTCACCTTGGTCTTTCTCAGCCTTATAGCTTGTCAAGACTTTGCCATCTACAAGATTTGTGTATAGGTTACCTCGACTTTCTCCACCGTTTCCTTGAACAGTTGGGTCATTGATAGGTTTCACAAATTCGCCATCATTGATAACTAACTCAGTAAATCCAACAAAACGAGCATCGTAATTAGCAGTGAAGAGAACACGGAGATAGTTAGCTTTAACTGGGCTTGCAAGTTCACCTTCGATGTAGCGATTTCCAGGCATCTTAGAATCATGTGTCCATCCATCTGTCAATGAATCATCGCGCATTTCATTAGCGACACCATCACCTACTGTCACAACATCTGTCCATGTCTTGCCGTCTTGGCTAACCTGAATCTTACCATCACGAAGATAGTTCTTCGTACCATCTTGGATATAGGCTCTAATCTTCTTGATTTCACGTTCACTACCAAGTTTCAATGTTATGTGACCATCTTTACGTGCATAGTCAGAGAACTCTACAAAGTTATTGTAAACACCATCAAACAACTGATCCAAATTCTTGATCTTGCGAACATCATTTGCACCATAGTAGGCATCAATTCCCATAGAAGTAGAATCAAGTTTAGTTGGCTCCACTTCTTTTGTCTTAACGAGTAGAGATGTTGCTGTCACTGCTTGTTCTTGATCAGTCTTATTAACCAAACGAGCATAACGCACCAAGGACTTATCAGTTACTTGGCTAGCTGGATACCATTCTTGTGCATTTGGAGAGAATTCCAAGTCAAGGGCTGGATTTCCAATACCAATAGCCTGAATGCTTTCAGCCTGGTGTAGACGGTCTAGCTTCATACCCAAGTAGCTATGAGCTGGAAGCTTAGTTCCACTTGGAATTTGCATGTCATAACGACCGAGACTGTCATATACTGGAGTTGATTTCAAACTTTCAACATTAGTATCTGTCATCTCGCTATTGCCAGCACGTGTTTCAACTGAGAAGTCAGCGATACGCCACCATAGATTGATATTCTTGGTGTTACGAACACGGATGTAGCGAGCTGAAATTGGAGTTTCAATTTCTTTGGTTTGTTCACCAGTCAAACGATCCAATTCTTGCCATGAAGTACCATCTGTAGAATACTCAAGAATTCCTTCTGCCAATTTATCACCTGATCCTTGAACGAGGCGAACCTTAGTTACAGGTTTGACTCCACCCAAGTCTAGTTGAACCCAACCACCGACTGGAGTTGTATCTGTTCGATCAGCATTTGCAAGCATGGCTTCAGTATTGTCACGACCATCTGTAATCTGGGCAACTGTCGTATTGTACTTGTACATAAGATTTGGACTGATGGTCACTGTAGCTGCCTGTTTAGGACGACTTACTTCTACAGGACGGTTCACAGCGATTTCTCGGATAGCAAACCAAGTGTTCTCACGATCAGAAGTTGCAATCATTCGAACAGCTTTTGCATTGATATTGAGATTTTCAAATTTAAGAAGAGGCTCATTACCAGTGTAGCTTGGTTCTGAAAGTGTTACCCACTCATCATTTTCATTGAGGTACTCAACCTTAGCATTGTTAAAGGTATCGCGTGGATTTGCTTGAGTTCCCATTGCAAATGTCAAGTTTTGAATTGGAACAGCTTTATTAAATTTCAAACCAATATAGTCACCAGTTTGGATGCTGTTTGGTGATTTGATAAGGGCATGTGTTCCTAAATCTCCATCAGTGACTTCAGCAAGTCCACCTTCTACACCTGTACGGTTTGTGATAAAGGTGCTGATTACTAGGTCTGGGTGTAGGGCTTTTTGAACTTCAGTTGCCAATACTTCACGAAGGCCAAGCAAGAATGGACGGATATGTTGTACACCCAACTCAGCTCTTTCATCATGGTCTACATAAAGGAAAGTATAAGTTTGTGATTGTTCATAAAGTTTCAAGCCCTTGTAATAGCTATCCCAAAGTCTAGCAGAATCATTGTTTTCAATAGCTTCTGATCCATCTAGGAAAGCACTCAAAGCATCCATTTGGTCAATAGCATTATCCAACCAATAGTGTATTTGAGCACGCATCTTTTCGTCACCAGATGCTTTATAAAGTTGTGCTGCAGCTTTTAGTTTAGCAAATTCTGCACGCAAGTCAGCACGCTCTGCGCTAACATCTTGACCAGCTTTCAACTTAGACATGAAGGCCGCCAATTTTGGTGCGAGTTCAACAGACTCTTCCAATTTCACAACACGACCATCCATGTTTGGTTGATCATATGTTTACCAAGTTCACGGAAAGCAACAGATGTTTCACTGTCAGTAAATTTACCTGTTTCAACAAAGTTGAAGGCGATGTCATTTACTTTCTTAGCTTCTTCTTCAGATTTCCATTGTTTCCATGCGTACTGAGCTGCTGAAAAGAGGGCAATCTTAGAAGGCTCAGATTGTTGCATTGGGTTCAACATGATACCTGAAAGGAGACTTGGGTCCACATTTGGATGAAGGAATTTCTCACCGCCACCCAAAATCAAGTGTTGTTTAGAGTTATCTGTAACAGGCCAGTTAATCCATAGAGAAACTGGGCGGTATGTCTTACCTCCTGCAGTCAGATTATTCTTAAGGTTTGAAAGGAAGCTTTCAGATACTTCACCCCAAATCTTACCACCAGTAAGGGTCATAGAAGTTGAAGTTGGAAGATTTTCATTTAGAGATTTCAACTCATCTTCACGACCATTACCCCAATACTGACCAGGAACGAAGATCATTTCCTTACGAAGGCCAACATAAGTTGCTTGTTTTTCAGTCAACCAATCTGTCATGTCCTTCATCAAGCGGTTGTAGCTATTGTAGCCACCAACTGGACTTGGAGCATCATCTGCCAAAATACCGAACTCACGAACGCCGACATCCATCAATTGAGTGAATTTAGCCTTAATGGTTTCAAGGTCTTTTTGGTAGTCAGCATCGTTGCCAAAACGGATACGGTTGTTCATGAATGGGTGGATGGTCCAAACATAACGAGTCTTGTTTTGGTTTCCGACACGCGCCAATTCACGGATTTCAGCTAATTTTTCTTCTGGATAAAGTTCACGCCATTTCTTGTTGTGGTATGGATCGTCTTTTGGAGCAAAGAAGTATTGAGTCAACTTCAAGTCACCACCATAGCGCATCAATTCAGCACGATCAGCATTGCTCCATGGATTTCCATAGTAACCTTCGATAAAACCACGATTCTTAATTTCAGCGTAGTCTTCAACAGTTACATTACGTAAAACTGGAGCTTCACTTTCATTAAGCATGTGTTTAAGAGTCGTCAATCCATAGAAGACAGCATCTGTATCTTTACCGACGATAGAGATTGTATTGTTCTTAATTGACAAAGCATAAGCATCAATCTTATCAAAGAGTCCTTGAGAAATACCAGATATTTCTTTTTCTGCCTGTGAATGTTGACCATGAACACCAAGATAGATATTTGTAGCACCTGCTACTGCTGCTTGACTGCTTGTGTATGAGATTTGATGATCTTGTAGAACACTCTTCAAGCGGTTGCGAGTGTAAATATCTAGATGGTCTCCCATAACAAGATTAACTTGTTTTTGAAGTTTAGTGACACCTTCACCGTAAGTAACTTTTTGTGGTGTTGGGAATACCTTGTATTCTTTCTTGAGATAGTCTTGACTTTGTGCTGCAGCAGCGATCGCATCATCACTGGCTGGTTTTGTAGCTACAAAGCTATCCGCAAGTTCAGTTGTACCATCACTTACTTCTTCAACTTTTGGTTTTTCTGGAGTCACCGGTTTCTCAGGAGTTACCGGTTTTTCTGGAGCAACTGGCTCTTCTGATTCACTATCAGAAAGTGGCTTGAGCAGTTGAATTTCTGCAGCACTACCAAATCCTGCGACACCTGACAGAACTTTAAATTCTACCTTATTGGTTTCAACTGCTGCAAAATTAACCGTTTTTTCTTTAGTATTATTTTCCCAAGTTCCTGAAGCAACCTTAACCATTTGACCATCTTTTTGAGCATAGATTTCATAAGATGTCACGACTCCATTACCACCACCAGGACGTGGAAGATAAGTCAAACCATTGACTTTTTCAGGAGCATTCAAATTCATAGCAACGGTATATGGAGCCTGATGTCCAGTCCATTTAGAATGCCAGAAGGTATTTGGATCATTGTCGAAAGCTTTTTCAACTGGGCCTTCAGTCTCTGTTCCTGGAGTTTCTTGACTGCTTGCAGAAACTGTGAAGTGATCTGTTGGGATCAAACGTGGGTTTACAAATGCTTCATTTGACAACTCTGCACTATGCAAGATTCCTTGGAAGCCACCGATTGTTTCAAGTGGAAGTACCAAGCTATTGTGAGCCAAGCGAGGGTGAGCTGGATTTGCAATACGCTCAACTTTTTCACCGTCTACATAAACTTCTGTTTTTTGTGGTTTCGTAACAACAGAGATTTGATAACGTTTATTCTTCTCTAGCTTCTTGTCAAATTGAATATGGAATTGTTCAAATTTATAAGCTAAGTAGCCATCCTTGTCCGCAAGGTAAAGTTGGTTGTCCCCACTTGTAGAGAAGACTTGCTCTCCATCACCTGTAACAGTTACATCCAATTTCAAAACATGACTAGGACCAACATCACCTACTAAGCCTTCGATGCTAGAATCTTTTTCAAAATTCAATCCTGCTTCTGTTTTCTTCACATTCTTAGCAAGATATTTCTTGATAGTCTCTGGTTTAATGGTGAATAGGTCACTATCTTCTATTGTTTTTTCTGGATTTGAACGTGGTGCATAAACACTTGTTGGTTGGATACGGTCTGCATAGGTCTTAGCTGCACGATCTGAACCCCAAGTGCGTTCTGCAGTTGATTGCATGCTCTTGAAGAAGCGTTTAAAGATATCAAAAGAGGTAAGCCCTGTTTCATGAAGGTCAATGTTGTCATTCCAAACCGCATGACCACCACCGATGATATTTGGATTAGAGGCTTCTAGGCGTGGTCCTCCACCTGTTGAGAAGTCATTTGGTGTCCAGCGGTTGTATTGAGTTTCATAGTTTGCATAATCCCCATAACCACCTTGACTATTGCTTCCACTTGGGACACTGTAGGTTGGAATATCTGTGATATTGATAATCTTGGCACCCTGAGCAATTGCTGCCTGTGGACGTTGCCAGTGGATACTCCAGATATCCACTTCTACATCTTTCCAATCAACTGGCGTAGTTCCTTGTTTGGCAGAGAGCGAACCCCAAATACGTGGTGTTAAGCCCTTACCTTTGATGTACTGGATCATATCATTGACATAGCGTCGATAACTTTCAGGACTTCCATAGTACTCATCTGTACCGATATGAACTGTTGAAACACCACGAAGAGGTGCGTCTTCACCATCGAGCAATTTATCATAGACTGATTTGACAAAAGCAAGTGTTTCTTCGTACTTGTTATCCAAGTCTAGCATTGCTACACGCTCTACATTGTGCTTTCTGGCACTTAGTTGGCCCTTATACATCAAGTCTGGACGGACTTTAACAAATGAAAGTGCGTGACCTGGTGTGTCAATTTCAGGAACAAGGTTGATATGCAAGTCTTTCGCAAGGCTAATGATCTGTTGCATTTCTTCCTTGGTGTAATGTTCTTTTGATGTTAATTTTTCACCATTTTCACCGACAACATCAGTCTCTACACGGAAGCCTGTCTTAGCATTTTTAAGAACATAATCCAGTTCCTCTTGAGGAGTAAGATTTTTCCCTGCTAAATGATCTTTTAAGAAGATATAGTTGTCATTCAAGTGCAATTGAAGATCGTTCATCTTGTAGTAGGCCATATTGAGCATAATATCTACAAGCGTATCATAAGGAATAAACTTACGACCTGTGTCTAGCATAAATCCACGATGGCTAAAGCTTGGGAAGTCACGGATTTCTCCGTTTTGCAAGTCATTTTCTCCCAACTGAAGAAGGGTACGTGTAGCATAAAATGCTCCTGCATTGGTCGCAGCTTCTACAGTGATAACTCCATCTTTAATGGTGATACCATAGCCTTCTTTGCCATAACCCTTGTCTTCAACCTTTTTAAACTCAATACGTTTTTGTGCTTCTTGACCACCAGTTGCGACTTCCAAACCACGATTTTCAAGGTCAGTTTGGTAGAACTTAGCTTCCTTATCAAATCCAGAATTCCCAACGGAAATGATAGTTTCTGAAGTAATAGAAGTTTTACCTTCAGTGCCGTACCATTGTTGAACTGCTGGGGCAACTGCAGGTTTGGTTCCAACGCCTTCATCAGCGTGCAAGCCTTTAATGACAACTTCAAATTCTTTTGTGAAGGTATGGTTATCATTGGTTTGTTGGACCATCACTTTGACATGTTGTTCTGTCAGCGGTGTGTAGATTTTATTATTTAGGTCGATAACACCTTGCTTATTGCTTCCAATCAAGCTAACTTGACCAGGTAATTTAGGCAATACAAGTGATTTTCCGTCTTCAGCAACCGCTATTTCTGTAACTTGACGAATATCTGTTGGTTTGCTGGTGTCTGGAATATTTGAGTAGGCACGAATTTCTTGAATACCCACATTTTTCCATTGCATAGTACCGGCTTGATAATCTGTAATTTCAAGTTTAAGATACTTAGCTTGAACGGCTTCTTTTAAGTCAACTTTTTCATCTAGAACCGGAGTTCCTGTTCGTTGATGAGCCAACTTCCATTCTCCATGACCTGATCCATTGACTTCGTCTTGACCTGCATAATAGAGATTCCAAGATTTGATGTTTGGATCATTTTGCTCGCCACGAACACGACGGTCCCAATCAATTTCCACATGCTTGATTAAGGTTGTCTTTTCAAGCTTAAATTCGATTGTTGGTTTCACAACATCACGGTCAGTTGCCCAACGAGTATCTGGATTTCCATCAATCGCCTTCTCAGCAGTAAATGGTGTGTTCGCTTCATGGTTTGATGCTGTCGCAGTAGCCTTTCCAAATGATTGACATCTGGAGTTTCAACCAAATCTTTAGTAACTGGCTTTTCTGCTGGTTTAGCTACTGGTGCTGCTTCTTCTTTTGGAGTCTCAGCTGGTTTTGGTGTTGCTTCTTCCTTAGGAACTGGAGTTTCAGCTGGTTTTGGAGATACTTCTCCAGTATTTTCAGGCTGAGCTTCCGCATCAGTCGGATTCGTTTCAGTAGGATCAGTTGGTTTTGCTGATTCAGCTTTTTCAATAGCCGCTGCTATATCCGCTGGTAACTTATCCATGGGCTGAACCTGTGTCACCGTGCCTTCTGTCTCTGCAGGCCCTTCTGTTTCTGCTGCTTGAACCATACCAGCACCAAAAATGCTTGCACCAATCATGACAGAAGCAGCGCCAACTGCAAACTTACGTATACTGTAATGACACCGTCTCTCAAAAAAATGTTTTCCCATTTTCTATATTTCCTTTCCAACGCTTAAATTGGGTAAGCGTTATCATTTCCCTTTTAAAAAGGGAGGACCAAGAGGTCCTCTCTAGGTGTTTGGTTTTCTCCATTACAATAAGTTAGGAGTTTGAGTTTTCATAGTATAAAACTCTATTATATTTTAATCTTCTTTTCTTTTTTGAAGAAATAGAGCAGACATTGCTAATGTAAGACCAGCTAGGAAGAGGTGTTCAGTTGTTCCTTCACCTGTTTCAGGAAGTTTGGACTGATCTGCTTCTTTTTGTGCTGCTTGCATAGCAGGTGTTGGTGTAAGAGCTGGTTTCTGATCAAGTTTTTCTGCAACTGGACTTGTCTGATTGTCTCCTGCACCTAATGTTTCTTTATACTCAGGAACATCATTCTTAGCAGCTTCAACCCAATTAACGCCACCCTTGAACTCTGGAACCTCATTCTTAGCAGCTTCGACCCAATTAACGCCGCCCTTGAACTCTGGAAGCTCATTCTTGTCCGCTTCAACCCAATTGACGCCATCCTTGAACTCTGGGATTTCATGAACAGCTGCTTCTGCAGCATTAACTCCACCTGTAAATTCAGGAATTTCAACTACTGGTGGTTGCTGATCTCCCTTACTTGAAAGAACTTCAGGTTCTGGATCTGGAGTTGGCTCTGGATCTGGACTTGGTTCTGGATCTGGAGTTGGCTCTGGATCTGGAGTTGGTTCTGGATCTGGAGTTGGTTCTGGATCTGGAGTTGGTTTCGGATCTGGAGTTGGTTCTGGATCTGGAGTTGGCTCTGGATCTGGAGTTGGTTTCGGATCTGGAGTTGGTTCTGGATCTCGGAGTTGGCTCTGGATCTGGGGTTGGCTCTGGATCTGGGGTTGGCTCTGGATCTGGAGTTGGCTCTGGATCTGGAGTTGGTTTTGGATCTGGGGTTGGTTCTGGATCTGGAGTTGGCTCTGGATCTGGAGTTGGCTCTGGATCTGGAGTTGGTTTTCGGATCTGGGAGTTGGCTCTGGATCTGGGAGTTGGTTTTCGGATCTGGAGTTGGCTCTTCAGTTTCTTTAATTTCTTTCAAGCCTTCTACCAATTTATTAAGTCCGTTTGGAGTTAATAAGATATGTTCTGCAAGGCCATTCTTGTAAGCTTCAACAGCCGCCAAATATTCTTTCGCGTCTTGACGATCAATCTTACGAACACGTTCTACTTCAGCATTGTATGCAGCTTCATCTAATGGTTTATCATCTTCAATTGGAAGGACGAAGCGTAATTCCGCTGCTGAAATATGTCCAGGATCACCGTATGTTTCGTTACCAGTAAAGATTGCTTTCTTCACTTTGATTGGAGCATCGAAGTTAATCACTTTTGTTTTCGCATTATTTTCCCATCCAGTAAAGCTAAAGTTATGTTCTTGTCCTTTTTCATCAATCACTGTAAGGCTACCGCTCATCACACGTCCGTTTGGACCTGAAGGGCGAGGAACATATTCAAAGCGAGTTGATTCCATCGGATTATTAAACTCTACTGTTAATGGTTTTCCTAAGCTATTCACTCCATAAGGTGTATGCCATAAAGTATTTGTATTTCCATCAAATGCATACCATACATTATCTGCTTCTTCATAAGGAGCATCAAGATCATGAATATCGTCCCAATCTGGAGCGCTACGTTTCACCGCAAGTTTCTTTAGCCTCGTTAACGCGTTCTACAAGAGCTTTAGCGTCATCCACACTAATATCATCGTCTGCTTCTAATAAAGCTGCTACAGCGTCTTTATATGCATTTAATGAATCTTGTTTGTAGTTGCCATTTACGATTGGAGTATTCTTTTCGTATGCTTCATCGATGATCATCTTACCAGTTAACTTAATTTCTTCAATTTCAAGGTTATCTAACATAAAGTCTTTATAACCTTTGAAGTTGATTTCGTTGTTATCTGTAGCTCCTTTAGTATCGGCACCACGCGCATTTGAGTAAATACCAATCCAAGTGTTTCCACCTTTTTCACCAGTAACATAGAAGCTTACTTTCTTAGGAGTTGATGAATTTTCCCAAGTGTTTTCTAAGTCGTATTTCGTTAATTTACTACGACGAGAATTTTCGCCATTACCGATAACGAATGAGTATGCTCCATTTGAACCTGCTTCATACTCGAAGGTTACTTTATAAGTCTTACCTTCTTCGAAGCGGAAGTTTTGTGGAATTGTTTGGTAAACGAGTTTGTCATAACCTGATAAACCGTTCGTCTTCAATGACCAATTGCCTTCGATGACATCGTTGACTTTCTTACCATTCCATCCACGCTGAGTATATGGTTCGTGTTTCTCAGATAAGTGAGTACGGTTATCTTGTACACCTTCAACATCGCCGACTACGAATGGGAAGATACCTTGAGGCACTTCTTCGAAGTCTTGTTTGAATTTACCATTTCCTGTATCGTGTTTTTCGTTGTACATTACAGATTGATTTCAAATACACGAATTTCATCGAAGTAAGTTGCTGCTGCATCCGCATCACGTCCAAGTTCTAATGTCACATTAGAAACATCTTCGCCTGTTGTGAAGTATACATACATGTTTTGGAAGTAACTTGTATTATCCACAGTTGCGTTCTTTGAAAGTGTGTTATGCGCATGTGCTTGTACATAGTTCTTCGCGATTGATTTGTTAGTGTAGTTAGAAATCACTTTGTCGCCTACACGGATTGTGATATCTGCACGTGCATCACTTCGGTTATCTACACCTACATAAACAGCATATCTTGTATTTGGTTTCAAGTCTGTTAAGCGTTGTTTCAATGTCACACGTTCAGTGTTTCCTTGAATACGTAACATTTCGTTAGCCCCTTGAGATTTCACGATTTCAGCGTGTTCGCTGTCACCCGTTTTTTCCCAATGATCTAATGTTCCGCTGTTGAAACCTTGGTCATAGATGTGTAGACCTTCACTCCATACCATTGTCTTTTTGCCTTGAGGAGCTTTGTAAAGTACATATGGTTGGTTCGCATCTCCCGTAATTTGAATCTTACGGTCTGCGCCGACTGTTAATTCTACAACATCTTTCTTACCTTGGTCTGTTAAACGGTAAAGGTATACTTTATCTCCAGTCCAATCTTCTGGAAGAGTCCATTCAGTTGTTCCACCTTCAGTTGTGTAGAAGTACATCTTTTCTTTGTCGCCTGTTAAAGCTTTACCATTTTCATCCCAGTTCCATGGTACTAAGTAGCTTCTACCATTTTCGATGACACGACCGTTTAATGTTGTGACACGTTTACGGTAATCTGGGCTATTAGGGTCGTTTGATTGACGAACGATTTTCACTTCGTCCCCATTGTCATTTGTTAAATGTACTTCCATCTCTGGAGTCCACTTGTAGTTTTGACCGTTGTCGCTCATCGCAACTGGGTCACCGTTCACCCATTTAGAAACTTTGTAGTGTTGGAAGAACTTCGTCATGATGTTGTTTTCGAAGAGGTTACGAATATATCCTTCGTAGTCGCTTCGACCTTGCCATCCTTCGAAGTCTTTCATGTTATATCCACCAAGTAATGGATAGTTAGCGGCACCACCGTAGCTTGGATAGTCACCCACCCATGAGTCTTTTTGGTGGTTACGAATGAATCGAGTGATATTTGAGTTAATACCCTTCAGTGAATATCCACCGTAAGTTAAGTCAGCTGCCCAGTGTTGGAATGTTGAGTCATATTCTGCACCGAAGCCCCACTCGATAGCCATACGCCATCCTTGAGAGTTTAATTCTTTAGCAAGTACGTGAGTTGGCCAAGCAGTGTTATCTCCTGATTGTCCGTTACCCCAAACGTCCACATAAATGAAGTCTAAGTCAGCACCTAGTTTCTCTTAACTCTTTCCAACGATCCAAACGTCCATGAGCTAAGTCATATTCTGCATCGATGTTGATACCTTGGTCTAACCAGTTCCAACCGTACATATATGTTCCGTCAGAGTTTCTACGTAAAATAGCTTCACTGAAGTATTTAGATTCAGGATATGTTTCAGAAGCATTAACGTGAATACCGATTTTTAGCTCCATATTCTTTTGATTTTGCTAATAATTTCTTGAAGTCTTCAACGCCACCGATTCTCTTACCGATATCCGCATAGTTTAAGTGACCTGAGTCGTGACCTTCACTACCATACCCTTTAAGTAGGATTGATTGGCCTAAACCATCTGTGTGTAAGTTAATCTTCTTAATACCATCTAATGTCATTAAGAATGGGTTTTGCGCTTGAGATGCGAAGTTCATCGCAATACGATACGCTACTAAATCTGGAACAGATTCTGCCCCTTTAGGATTGTTCATGATATTACGATATGCAATCGCACCATCTTGCCAGTCCACCACATTATCTTTGTTTAAGTCTTTTGTGATGACTACTTTAGAACTTGGTAATTCTAATGTGTATTCTGGGAATACTAAGTTCTTATAAGCACGTTGGTACCAGTAAGGTGAGCTTTGAATACCTAAGTAGTTTACGCCTTCAACACGTTCTAACGCTGTTGTTAAACGTGCAAAGTCATTTCCTCTATAAGTAAATTGAGAGTTACTCCAAACAGATGCTGCTAATTCATTAGAAGAAACAAATCCATACATGAAGCCGTAAGTATATTCATTCATCTTGCCTTTTTTCAAGTCTAAATGATAGTCTCCACGGTTATGTGTGTTTGTAGACATTTGAGCTCCGTCGAATTTTGCACCTTGTTTGTTAGAACCAACAGAAACAAGTGTGTTTCCTGGGAATTCAATGGTTTGGATTAATTTGCGAACATTGTCGACTGGTTTACCCATTTCGACATTGTTTTTGTTCACTACTTTTGTCACATCGAAGTGCATTTCGTTGCCGACTAATTGTAATTTTACAGTGATTTCAGCGTTGATGAATTCATCATCGTTTCTTACTTTCATTACATATTCTGCAGTAGTGTCATCAATCTTACGGTATTGAACTTCTGGAGTGACTAATACACCGTTGATTGACATTTTATCTAATTTTTGAACTTGACCTGTTAACGTTTTTCCATCTAATTCATATTCTTTAACACGTGGAAACGCTGTGTCAATAATCGCTTTTAATTGTTCTGATTGTAAAGTTTCATAGTGAACATCTTGGTCATTGCGACGTAACCCATCATCCACAGCTGGAGTTTCTTCTTCTGGTTTAATGTTTTCTTGGTTATCCGCTTTGATCGATACAGAAGATAATTCTGTACCGTAAGTACCAGCTTTGAGGTAAACTTTATTCACATCAGCTAAAGCGTTCTTGACAGCTTCTGGAACAACTTCTGTGCTAAATAAATTTTGTCCATTATTTGTAGCATTTAATTGACCGTCTTTTTTGTAAACGATAGATAGGTGGTTTTCTTCACCTACATTTGGTGCTTCTACACGAGTCTTACTATACCAAGTGTTTACATTTGGTCCTTTGTATTGCCAGAACCAACCGCCCTTGTCATACCCAACAAAGATGTTGTTGTCATTATCTTTATATTTTAGATATACCCCAAAGCGTGTTTCAGCTGGAGGAGTGTTTGCCTTGAACGTCAAGTCAACGCTTACATTTCCTTCCGCATCCGCCTGTAATCCAGCTTTTTCAAATAAAGCTTCGTTTGCTCCATTGTCGTTAGCTGTTGTTGAAGTTAATTTGTTGTAGCGTACTCCGCCTTCTTCAACGACTTCAACATTCCCTTTCACACGGCTTACTGAGTCCCACTCTTTTTTCACTTCGGCAGTAGCACCGCTAGTTTCTCCCGTTGCTGCTTCAGCTGGTTTATTCTCAGCTGGTTTGTTTTCAACTGGTTTTTCTTCCTGAGGTTTGTCCTCTTTTGGTTTTTCTTCTTTATCTTCAACTTGTTTATCAAGTGCATCTAGACCCGCTGGTTTAGTTGTTTCAATACCTTTGATATAGTTTGAATCCACTCTAATTGAGCAGGTGAGAAAAGAATACCACCACTACGTTTACCAGATACACCGTTTTGATGAATCCCAATTAATTTTCCATTTTCATCAAAGATTCCGCCACCACTGGCACCAGGTTCACTTCCTTGGTAGCTAATTCCACGAACGCCCTCTCCATGGTCATTAATATCTTCGACAGTGGTATTAAGGATTGGATCAAGCTCTCCTTTTGGATAGCCAAATACATGTACCTTATCTCCTGTCTTGATAGTTGATGGTTTATCCGCAACTTCAACTGGAGCATTTGCAAGTGGACTGCGAAGTTTGACAATGGCTAAGTCATTTTTATAACCTTTTAGGAAGCCTTCACGGTCCCAGTGTTTTACATCATTTTTACTAAACTTAACGTCTGGTGCACCTTCATAAGAAACCGTATACACATCTTTATCACTTTCGATGTTGTCTGCTACCTTACGATTATTGCCATCCGGAACATCCTTGATAAAGTTATGAGATACTGATAAGACAAGATTTTCTCCGATAACAACCCCACTACCAATACCAGCTTCGCTCTTAATTTCAACAGTCGCACCGTAGTTCAATTCACCGTTTTTTGTTTTAGCAACATCTTCTGGAACTAAACTTTTATCTTCTTTTGCTAAATCATCTTTTGAAGCAGAATGTCCACTATCTTCAGCCTTATCGAGTTTTTCACGCAAATCTTTTGGAAGTTCATTTTCGGTTGTTTCAGTTGCAGATGGTGCTACCGCTTCTTTTTCTTTCGCAAGTATTTCTTCCTCAGTTTTTGGTCCCTCAGTAACTTCAGGAGAACCTTGATCTTCCCCAGGTTTTGGCGCTTCAAAATCATGTCCATTATCATTTTTTGCATTTGCCAGAGCTGCTGCTAAATCAGCTGGCATATTTGCAGTAGAACCAGTTTGTGCTGTATCTGCCAAAACAGTGCTTGTTCCAAAGAATGTTGCACCAATGACAACAGAAGCAACACCTAATGAAAATTTCCGAATACTATATTTACAACGTTTTTCAAATAACCTTTTATCCATTATATTTTTCCTTCCTGCTTAAAAAGTAAGCGTTTGCATTTCATCTTAAAAAAATAACCCCCTTCATTATTTTCGCTTATTTTTTAAACATATAAATATTTCTTATACCATTTTAATATATCAAAAAAACCGGTTTAAAAATCAATACTATATTAGTTAAAATTAGTAAAAGTAAAATCTAAATTCCGAGCCAGACTGAAAGTCTTTTTAATACAAGAACACCTATAATCATAGGCATAAAAAAGAAATCACCTTCGAAAAATTAGAGTAGATTATCCCCATTTTCGAAAGGTAATTTCTTGAATTTTTATTCTATTTTCAAACAATTTATTGTTGTAAGACTTTACGAGGTTTAGTCCCTTCAGCAGGACCAATAACTCCAGCCATCTCTAATTCTTCCATCAATCGAGTGGCTCGGTTAAATCCAACCGATAGACGGCGCTGAATCATGGATGCACTTGCTTTTTGTGTCTCGATGACAAGAGCTTTTGCTTCTTCAAAGAGAGGATCTCCAGCATCATCGCTAGAACCAAAATCACCTTCTGACTCAGATACTTCTCCTGGGTCAAAGCTTTCATCATAATCCGCATCAGCTTGAGCCTTAATGAAGTTTACGATGCGTTCCACATCATCATCTGAGATAAAGGAACCTTGGAGACGAACAGGATGGTTTTCATCAATTGGCTTAAAGAGCATATCCCCTCGACCAAGCAACTTCTCCGCACCATTTTCATCCAAAATCGTACGTGAATCTGTTCCTGAAGAAACAGCGAAGGCTACACGTGACGGCACATTTGCCTTAATCAAACCGGAGATAACATCCACTGAAGGACGCTGGGTTGCAAGAATCATGTGAATACCAGCTGCACGCGCCTTTTGTCCAAGTCGGATAATGGCATCTTCTACTTCCTTGCTAGCAACCATCATGAGGTCAGCCAACTCATCCACAATCACGACGATTAAAGGTAGAGGTACTTGTTTATACTCTGATTGAGCGTTAAATTCCTCAACCTTAGCATTGAAACCAGCAATATTTCGAACTCCGACTTTGGCGAAAAGTTCATAGCGGTTTTCCATCTCATCAACGACTTTTTGAAGGGCCTTGCTGGCCTTACGAGGGTTGGTCACAACTGGAATCAAGAGATGAGGGATATCGTTGTATACTGAAAGCTCAACCATCTTAGGGTCCACCATCATAAACTTAACCTGATCAGGGCGAGCCTTCATCAAAATACTCGCAATAATTCCATTAACTGCAACGGATTTACCAGAACCTGTAGAACCGGCCACTAGCAAGTGAGGCATTTTTGCCAAATCAAAACTACGAGCTGTTCCGTTAACGGCCTTCCCAAGAGGAATTTCTAAAAGATTTTCAGGTTTTGTTTGAGATTGTTCCCAAAGCTCACGGAAGGATACAGTTGCAATTTCCGAGTTAGGAACTTCGATACCTACCAAGGATTTCCCTGGAATCGGTGCTTCGATACGGACATCTTTAGCAGCCAAAGCCAAAGCCAAGTCGTCTGCTAGGTTTGAAATACGATTAACACGGACACCAACTGCAGGTTTAACCTCATACTTGGTCACCGACGGACCGATTTCTGCTCTTTCTACAGTCACTTTAATACCAAAACTTGCGAAGGTCTCTTCCAAAATTTTAATATTTTCTCGAACGATTTTCTTTTCTGTTGACTGATCTTTTGGTTTATCAGGTGCAAAGAGTTGCAAGCTTGGAAGCTTATACTCCAACGCCTTTTTAGCAGAAAAATCTACTTCTACCTCTTCGTCATTATCATCTTCTTCAGAGGAAACTTCTTCCTCTGGATAGTCCCCTTCTTCAGGGTAATCAAAATCAGCTTGCGGGAGAATAATCTCAGGTTCTACCCATTCCTCCTCTGGAAGTGGAGGAAATTCTTGCAGTGGTTCGTCTGATAAGATTTCTCCAGTTTCCATATCTACAGGCCGCATGTCAAGCAAAGCCTGCTCTTCTCTTTCTTTTTCAAGTCTTGCTTGCTCTTCTGCTTCTCTTCGTGCCTTTTCCTCTTCACGCTTGATAAAGCGCTCTTGTTTTTTCTGTTCACGGCGCTCCATCCAGATAGCAAATCGAGCTGAAAGAAATCAGCGATATCATAGATAGACCATGGACTCATTAAAAGAGCTCCGATTAGGATTAAGATTGCCCCTATGAAATAGGTGCCAATGTTTGAAAACAAAAAGGCTATCGGAATGTAGAGACCACTCCCAATCACACCTCCGCCTGCAAAGCTGGTCACTTGAAAGCTAGTTAAATCCTTAAAGATTTGTCCAATCGTTCCTTGAAAAACAGCATTTGCCATGCTAAGCTTCCAGACAAGATAAGCTTGAAAGATGAGGAGCAAGCCTGCAAAAATAAAGAAGAAACCTGCTAGCAAGCCTTCTTGTTTATGAATCCATTTAAAGAAGAATAGATAGATTAAGAGAGAGAAAATAGCTAAGTATGCTAAACTCCCGACGAGTAAGCGAATCAGGTTATAAACAGTAATTCCGACAGCTCCCCATTTGAGGGCTGCAAAAATTAAACAGATAGCCAAAGCTAAAGAAATCAGCATTCGTTGAATCGCTTGTTTTCTTTCCAATTCTGCTTTAGACGGTCTTCGTCTTGTTTTAGTTGTATTCTTGTTTGCCATGCTTCTATTATATCATATTTCAGAAACTTTTCGAGAGGTTAAAAAAATGACTGCCCACTTTCGCGCACAGTCATTTGAATCTGTTTGTGATTATTTTTCTAATGGTTTACGAAGGTAACCGTAAACTACACCACTGACAATTGCTCCTACCAAGACAAAGACAAGGTAAAGAAGAGCATTTGAAGTAAGGGCGATAACGAAGATTCCTCCGTGAGGAGCCATGAGTTTGATATTTGCAAGACCAACGAGTCCACCTGCTACCGCTGAACCAAGGATGAAGCTTGGGATAGCACGAGCTGGGTCTGCTGCACCAAATGGAATCGCACCTTCAGTGATGAATGACAAGCCCATAACGATGTTCGTCAAACCAGAGTTACGTTCTTCTTTGGTAAATTTATTCTTGAAGAGAAGTGTTGCCACAAAGATTGCAAGTGGTGGAACCATTCCTCCAGCCATAACTGCTGCCATGGCTACTGAACCACCTGTTGCCACTGTTGCTGCAAGAGTACCAGTACCAAAGACGTAGGCTGCTTTATTGACAGGTCCACCCATGTCGACAGCCATCATTCCTCCAAGAACGACTCCAAGAAGGACAGCTGATCCACCTTCAAGACCACCAAGGAAGTTGTTCATACCAGTGTTGATTGCGGCCATTGGGATATTAACAGCTAACATGACAAAGCCTGTCAAGATTGTTCCAAAAAGTGGTAAGAGAAGGATTGATTTAGCGCCTTCAAGTGAGCGAGGAACCTTCACGTATTTCTTAACCAAGAGCACCAAGGCACCTGCGATAAATCCACCTACGAGGGCTCCAAGAAAACCTGATGATACTCCTGCAAGAGCTGAAGTTGCTTCACCACCCTGAGCGTAAGGGATTTTACCAAAGGCATAACCTTCTTTAGCGATAGCACCAGCTACGAAACCGGCTACCAAACCTGGTTTTTCAGCGATTGAGTAAGCAACATATCCTGCAAATACTGGCAACATCAAACCAAAGGCAGAACCTCCGATTTTCATGAACATAGAAGCGAGTTCATGGTAAGAACCAAGATTTCCAAGGCTCTCATTTGGAACCCCCAAAGCACCATCAATCAAGAAGGCGAGGGCAATCATGATACCACCACCAATAACGAATGGCAACATTTGTGATACACCACTCATCAAGTGTTTGTAGAAGGCACCACCTAGACTTTGTTTTTCATTAGATGCTGTTGAAGCTTGCGCTCCATTAGCAGCACGATAGACTTCAGTATTCCCTGAAAGAGCCAAGTTGATCAATTCTTCTGTCTTACGAATACCATCTGCAACCGGACGGTTTACCAATGGTTTACCATCGAAACGATCCATCTCAACTGCTTTATCTGCAGCAATGATAACAGCTTTGGCATTGCGGATATCTTCTGCTGTCAATTTGTTGCCAACACCACTTGCACCGTTGGTTTCAACCTTGATACCAACACCCATTTCCGCAGCCACTTTTTGAAGAGCTTCTTGGGCCATGTATGTGTGGGCAATTCCTGTTGTACAAGCTGTAACTGCTACGATAAAGTCACCAGATTCATTTACAGGAGCTTGAACTGGTTCTTGAGCTTTTTCTGAAGCTTGGTCAAAGAGTTCAATGACTTGATCAGCTGATGTTACTTGACGAAGTTTATCAGCAAATCCGTCTTTCATCAAGTATTGAGACAATTCTGCCAAGGCAGCCAAGTGAGTATCATTGGCACCTTCTGGAGCAGCAATCATAAAGAAGAGGTCAGTTGGTTGCCCGTCTAAACTTTCGTAGTCAACACCCTTGTTTGACTTAGCAAAGAGAACTGTTGCTTCCTTAACAGCAGCATTTTTGCTGTGTGGCATAGCGATACCGTCGCCCAAGCCTGTAGAAGTCAAAGCTTCACGCGCTAAGATTCCTTCTTTAAAGGTTTCAAAATCTGTCACGTAGCCATGCTCAACCAAGCTATGAATCATTTCTTCGATAGCTGCTGTTTTTTTCAGTTGCTTGCAAATCAAGCAACATGACATCTTTTCTCAATAAATCTTGAATTTTCATCTTATTTTCTACCTCAACTTTTTCATAAGTTTCTTTAATAAATGCTGCAGTTGCCAAATCATCTGAGAAGGTGGTCGCTGTTCCACATGCCACTCCCCACTTTGAAGGCTTCTACTGCGTCTTTTTGATTTGACAAACTCACCCGTAAATCCAGCAACCATCGAGTCACCAGCACCCACTGAGTTTTTAACGATTCCCTTAATCGGATTAGCAAAGTATGCTCCATCTGATGTTACCAGAAGGGCTCCATCACCAGCCATAGAGATAATCACGTTTTGAGCACCTTTAGCTAGCAATTCTCGAGCGTATTTCTCTATTTCATCAAGGCTTTCAAGCTTGACTCCAAAGATAGCTCCCAGTTCATGATTATTTGGTTTGACCAAAAGTGGTTGATAATCCAAACTATCAATCAAGGTTTGACCTTCAAAGTCACAGACTACTTGTGCGCCTGTCTGACGGGTCAAGGCAATCAAATCCTTATAGATGACATTACCCAAGTTTTTAGCACTCGAACCTGCAAATACAACTGTATCTTCTGCTGTGAGATTTGAAAGAATGGCTTTTAACTCTTCAAGTTGTTCGAACTCAACATTAGGACCTGTCCCATTGATTTCAGTTTCTTGGTCTGCTTTGATCTTGACATTGATACGCGTATCTTCTGCCACTTGGACAAATTGCGTTTCAATTTGTTCTTCAGCTAAAGTATCTGTGATAAATTTTCCAGTAAAGCCTCCGATGAAACCTGTCGCTGTATTTGGAATATCCAAACGCTTCAAGACACGGCTAACATTGATACCTTTACCACCAGCAAACTTATCATCACTATCCATACGATTAACACTACCAACTTCCACTTTGTCCAAACGGACAATGTAGTCTATAGATGGATTGAGTGTGACTGTATAAATCATACTTCTATTACCTCCGTTTTCTCTTTGATAGCTGACAAGAGCTCGTGACCCTTGCATGTAATGACAATAGCACGTTTTATAGGAGCTACCTTAGCAAAACAAGACTGACCAAGCTTGGATGAATCTACCAAGACATAGGTTTGTTTAGCATTTTCTAAGATAGCACGCTTGACGGCGCCCTCCTCCATATCCGGAGTTGTATAATAACCTTCATCCACACCGTTCATTCCGATAAAGGCACGATCAAAGTGCAGTTGGTTAATCTGGTTGAGAGCTACTCCTCCGATACTGGCATCAGTTGTCATCTTGACTCCACCACCGATAATGACTGTTGGGATTTGCTTATCAACTAATTGAACCGCATGGTGAATGGAATTGGTTACCACTGTAATGTCTTTTCGCTCCAATTCTTTAATGAGAAAGGCTGTCGTACTTCCTGCATCCACAAAGATAACATCTTTTTCTTTGATGAGGGAAGATGCTCTTTGAGCAATCAACTTTTTCTCTTGAAGGTTTTTGACAGATTTTTCTTGAATGGTTTCTTCTTCTTGCAAGGAGTGAGGCAACTCTGCTCCTCCATGCACTCGACGAAGTTTATTTTCAGACTCCAATTCATCTAAATCACGTCTAACTGTTGATTCTGAGGTATCTAACAAGCCTACCAATTTCTCTAGAGAGACGATTTTATGCTTACTCAATTCTTCTAAAATCAACTGTTTTCGTTCACTTTTTAGCATTAGTTTACCTCCTGTTAACGATTACATTATTCATTCTATCATAAAAAAAATCAAAGTCAAGCATTTTTTGTCACTTTCTTTCAATTTCTATCACTGACTCCTCAACTTTAAATAAATTTGCAAGAAAGAAGGCTTTATGGTAGACTAGGTTAGTAAGTATTGGAAGATTACTCAAGAGGCTTAAGAGGCCGTGTTGGAAACGCGGTAGGCGTGTTAAAGCGTGCGTGGGTTCGAATCCCATGTCTTCCGTTTATTTTCAAAAAAGATACCCAAGAAATCTTGGGTATCTTTTTTCTTATATGCTTGTTTTATAACTCGGGTGAATTTCTTAGAAAATATCAAATAACAATTTCACATTGAGAATTGTTAAGATAATGGAAACAATATAACCAAGTATGGTATTCCATTTAGCATTGGTAAATTCGCCCATCAGTGATTTCTTAGAAGTCAGATAAATCAAAGGGAAGATTGAAAACGGAAGAGCGATTGAAAGAAAGACCTGCGAATAGACCAATAACTGATCCAAGGTTTTTTCCTGATGACCAAACACAACCGCTACAATCATGACAGCAACAAGGCAAAGAGACGAGTTGCCAAACGAATGAACCACTGAGGCAATCTCATATGCAAGAAACCTTCCATAACGATTTGTCCAGTCAAGGTACCTGTGATAGTCGAATTCTGACCACTGGCTAATAGGGCCAAGGCAAACAAGGTTGATAAGGTCGAGCTAGCTATAGCTCCTGCAATGGTAGAATCCTGCAGGGCGTTATACATTTGAGAGAAGGCAGAAATCTCGGATGCATGGCCGAAAAAGAGAGCCGCCCCGAGGATTAATAGAAGGGAGTTAACGATAAAGGCCAAGGACAGTTGAAGATTTGAATCCCAGGTCATAAAGCGCACCGCTTTTCGAACATCATCCTTGGCCTTGTGATTGATTTTCCGAGTTTGAGATAAGGAAGAATGCAAATAGAGGTTATGGGGCATAACCGTCGCACCTACAATCCCAAGGGCTAATGTTAATTGACTTTCATGTCCTGGCAAAGGACTCTCAAATAAGGTCGAATTGGGTAAATAACCTTCAGCGATTCCTTGGAAACTTGGATGTGACAAGGCTACTAGGTAAGTAAAGATTGCTAGAATGGTTAAAATGAGTGTCGTAACGATCGCTTCTATTTTCTTAAAGCCAAATTTCATCAGAAGCAACAAGAGAAAGACATCTAGAACTGTCATCAAGATTGCTATCATAATCGGAATCTTAAAGAGAAGATTAAGAGCAATCGCAGAACCGAGTACTTCTGCCAAGTCTGTCGCCATCAAGGCCAATTCCAAAATCACCCATAGACTATAACGAAGCCATTTTGGTGAATGGTGTGCCGTTGCCTGAGCTAGGTCCATCTGGGTAACTATCCCAAGCTTTCCTGCCATCTGCTGAAGCTGCATGGCAATGAGAGATGAAATCAAGATGACAAACAAGAGACTATACTTATAGGAAGCCCCACCGACAACACTGGTAATCCAGTTTCCTGGATCCATATAACCAACAGCTACAAGGGCACCCGGACCTAAAAAAGCCTTTAAATTTTGCCAGAAATGATTATTATTTGGAGTCTCGATAGACTGATTAATCTCAGAAAGTGAAACTTTTTTATGAGATGACATTTCTCACTACCTCTTTCTAAACCTAACCTTTCGTCGCTTATCATTACTGAAAGATAATCTAAAATTACAAGATACTGAAAATAAATGTAAAAACCGCCAATTTTTTCATTAATTTTCTTAAGGCACCTTAATTATATCACAAAATTTTTAAAAAACTGTGGAAATCTAAGATTTCATCGGGATATTTTGGAAAATAATGAAGATATTTATTTAGATAAAATTCTACAATTTTTTTCCAACATTTCTAAAAATAAAAAAACAAGTAGCTCATCTTAAACTACTTGTTATCTTTTGAAATCTTAAATTTTTAGACGTTACTTTTTCTCTTTAGATTTGTCTGAAGATTTCTCTTTAGACTTGTCTGCATCTTTAGATTTGTCGGCGTCTTTAGATTTGTCGGCGTCTTTAGACTTATCTGTAGATTTACCTGAGTTTCCTCGAACAATTTTATCGTAACCTTCAGTATTATCAATCAACTCAGTTGCAAGAGTACGATAGTCTTCTTGAGAAATAAGCCAATTTCCATCCTTATCTTTTGTCAATTTGATTTCGTGTCAAAATCGATAGATTGATTAATCTCAGAGAGTGACACTTTTTTTATGAGAAGACATAGATACTTACCTCTTTCTATACCTACTTTTTCATTATTTTCTATTAGAGAAAAAAATAAGATTGACTTTAAACTATTAAAACAATGAAAAACTATATGAAAAAAACATTTAGTTTTTTTCATTATTTTTCTTAAAGGCACCTTAATATTTTTTTCTTAAGGCACCTTAATATTTTTCTTAAGGCACCTTAATTATAACACAAAAAATGAAAACTATATGAAAAACATTTAGTTTTTTCATTATTTTTCTTAAGGCACCTTAATTACAACACAAAATATGATAAAAACTTAAGAAAATTCAGGACTTGGTTTGATATTTAGGATACGACAAAAATGTTGTATCCTTTGTTGTATCCCTTTTGTAAAAAGGAATACCGAAGAATAAAATAAAAAAACGTTGCAAAAACAACGTTTTAGAAAGATTTACAAAACAATGTAAATTATTAATGGAGCCGGTGGGAGTCGAACCCACGTCCAAACACCTGCTAACATATTTGTCTACAACCATAGGTTATGTATTGTTTTAACAGCTCCTCGACACATAACTCAAGCCTAGGAACTGCGAGTCTATTAATCTCTTATCAAACTGCTAGACAAAGTTTGATCGTATCTCGCTAATAATAAGACCCTGTCATCAGACACGAGCAATCCGAATCGGGTCACGCCTGCTGGTTTTTAGGCAGCTAGAGCGTAAGAAGTGTTATTTTTTGCAGTTATATTTAACTGAGCGTTTACGTCGCCACACGAGTCGCAAAATATGCCTCATAATGCCTGTCGAATCCGTAACGACCCCAAAAGACAATAGAACTATTATACCCTATCTATGGTAAAAATGCAAAAATGCAAGTAGATGTCTAGAAAAGTCTAGTTTTCAAGGTTTCAGATAGAGCCTGATAGCCAGAAACGCTAAGGTGAAGCCCATCTGTTGTATAGTCTGATTTGAGTTGCCCTTCCTGATCGAGTAGCTCTTCAAAAACAGACACATATTCTACCTGCATGTAGGCAGAAGCTAGCTCTTGATATGCTTGGTTCCAGGCCTCGATTTTCTCATTTGTACGAATATAAACTGTCTGTTTGTATTCTTCCCCTTGATGAACTGGCAGAATGGAAACTAGCTTAATCTGTGACAGCGGATAGTCACGAGAAATACTTTGAATCACACTTTCAAGGTTCCCTAGTGCTTGACTCATTGGAACATCTTTCCCAATGTCATTGGTCCCAATCAAAAGTACAATTTGATCCACTGCATCACCATAGAGGTGGGCATCAAGATTCTTCAATAAAAGTCCGGTCTGATAGCCTCGAATGCCTCGATTCACAATCGTCTTTGACGTTCCTAGTAATTCTTGCAAAGGATAATACTCAATAATTGAATCACCAATAAAGATGATAGAGGGTTCAATTACCGAGATACGATTAAGTTCACGATACTTGGTTTGAATTTTCTCTTGCTCTTTTAAGAGCCAGTTTTCTAATAGTTGTACTGCCAAGTTATTCTCCTCTTTCTAGCCAGTTTTCTAAAACTTGGTAAACACCTGCCTGATTGTTGGCTGGCGCCACTTTTGTCGCAACTTCCTTAACAGACTCCTCAGCATTTTCCATGGCGTATGAAATTCCTGCTAACTCTAACATTTCAATGTCATTTTCACTATCACCAAAAGCCATGATTTGTTCTGGTTTTAAGTTCCAACGTTTGAGCAATTCTTCTAGGCCCCAAGCCTTATGGATCCCGTCCTGTAAGATATCAATACAGCCATAACCGCTGGAAACAGCTCGCACATGCCCATCAAACAAGTCATTAATTTCCTGTAAAACTGCATCGGATCGCTCTTCACCAACAACCATACTCATCTTTAGAACACCACCGAAGAGACTAGTGTCAAATTCATCAACAAAGTTCATTCGCTGATAGAGCTTTTCAATCATCTCTGGAGTCATGAATTTATCTAGTTCTGTGAAAACTGTACCTTTCTTTACAAAACCACCATTCATCGCAGTTACGACAAACTGATCCTGGCATTCTCTGCCTTTAAAATGTCCCAAAGCTTTATCAACCATGGCATCATCCCAAGTTTGTGCTTGTAGTAATTCATCATTTTCAAATATACGAGCACCATTAGCAACTACGAGAACGACTCTTTCTACAAGATGCTCCAGTAATTGACGCATACGATGAATTTCATTCCCAGTTGCAATAACAAAGCGAATGCCACGTTGATCCAGCTTATCCAAGATTTTTTCAAGCCGTGGTAGATCCAGTTGTCCTTTTGGATCCAACAAAGTTCCATCCATATCCGTCGCAATGACTTTAATATCCATCTTACTCCTCTTCTTAGTCACTACCATTTCAAACCTACATGCTCATTCATTTCTTTGTAGGCTGTATCAATACGTTCCTTGGTTGCCTCATCTAACTGGCTACGATATTTCCCACCCTCGATAAAATCATCTAAGATATAGGTCTGATATAGATAAAGTGGATAGCCTTCTGGAGAATACGTTCCTTTGGGTGTCCTATTAACCCAGCTAGGATGAGCTTGTGCTGTCTCAATTGTAGTCTTACCAGATTTTTTCTTAATGGTCACGTCCATTAGAACACCACGTTCTGTCCATTTTGCATTTTCCTCATCCTGCATGGTTTCAATACGCTGATTCGATAGGAAATTCCCCATAGAGTAGATAATGAGTTTCTTATCCCCGTCTTTTTCAACTGTCTCAGCAGGTTCAACAACGTGAGGATGTCCACCGAAGATAATATCAGCTCCCCAGTCAATCATTTTATGGTAGAGTTGCTTTTGCTCTTCAGTTGGTTCCAATTGATACTCAATTCCCATCTGAGGCATAACAACCGTTATATCTGCTTCTTTTTCAGCTCTTTCAATTTCGGCCTTCATTTTTTCTTCATTCAGGTCAGAAAGATGATTGTCATAGTCTTCTTTAGAAATGTATTCTTCAATACCGTTAAATCCATAAGAATAAGCTAAGAGAGCAACTTTAATCCCCTTAACTTCCTTGATAACGATAGGCGCCTTATCTCGTGGTTCATGGGTATAAACACCAATTGGTGTCATTCCAGCTTTTTCGATAGCATCTGCAGTCGAAAAAACACCCTCAATCTGAGAATCTAAGATATGATTGTGAGCCAAGTCTAAAACCTGATAACCAGCATCCTTTATAGCATCCATAACTTCTCCAGGTGCATTAAACAAAGGATAACCTCCCAAGTAGTGGTCTTTGTTTACAGTGCCTTCAAAGTCACCGATGACTAGATCTGCTTGCTTGAGCCAAGGTTTTACATACTCAAAATTTTCATGAAAATCATAAGTCCCATCTTCTTTTAGGGCAGTTCGATAAATCGGAATATGATAGAGGAGGTCACCATTTGCCATGATGCGCACACTCGTTTCTTCTTCCGTTACGGAATTCTTACCTTTAGAGTCTGAATTCTGACTCACTGCAGTTGCATTCCTCTTCCACAATGGAACTCCCTTTATTCCTTGAGCTAATAAAGTCAAAGCCATCGAAATCGCAACAACAATCAACAACACAACAACAAAGGTTTTATTACTCCACTGTCGATAGTTTTTGAAAAATTGGATAGACTCTCTGACAACTGGTAATCCTGATTGCTTTTTTCTTCTACTACGTTTTTCCATATCTCTTTCTCCTTGCTTTTTGATGCAAGTCTCCTTACTTTATTATACCACAGACAAATAGCTATTTCCCTTTATTAGCAACTTCTGTGACTTTCTTTCTCAACTATTTTGTGTTATCATGGAATTGTAATGGAAGGAAGGAGAGAAGATGTCTGCTATAGAACGTATTACAAAAGCTTCACATTTAATCGACATGAAAGATATTATCCGCGAGGGCAATCCAACCCTACGTGCAGTTGCCGAGGAAGTCACTTTCCCATTGAGTGATCAAGATATCATCCTTGGTGAGAAAATGATGCAATTTTTGAAACATTCACAAGACCCAGTTATGGCTGAAAAGTTAGGGTCTACGTGGAGGAGTCGGACTTGCTGCACCACAATTAGATATCTCAAAACGCATCATTGCTGTTTTAGTTCCTAATATCACCGAGGAAGGTGAAACACCTCAAGAAGCCTATGACTTACAAAGCTGTTATGTACAATCCTAAGATTGTCTCACACTCAGTCCAAGACGCTGCTCTAGGAGAGGGAGAAGGTTGCCTATCAGTCGATCGTAGCTGTTCCCAGGTTATGTTATCCGCCATGCTCGAGTAACTGTCGACTACTTTGACAAAGATGGCGAAAAAGCATCGCATCAAGCTAAAAGGCTACAACTCCATCGTTGTACAACATGAAATCGACCACTTAAATGGTGTTATGTTTTATGATCGTATCAATGAAAAGGATCCTTTCGCAGTCAAAGAAGGTTTACTCATTCTGGAATAAAGAAAATCCCGTTGAAAGACGGGGTTTTATGTTATAATAGAGCCATGAAAACAAATGATATTGTCTATGGCGTTCACGCCGTTACCGAAGCACTGTTAGCAAATACTGGAAACAAACTCTATCTCCAAGATGATTTAAGAGGTAAGAATGTAGAAAAAGTCAAGGAACTGGCAACTGAAAAGAAAGTATCCATTTCTTGGACTTCAAAAAAATCTCTTTCCGAAATGACTGAAGGAGCTGTCCACCAAGGTTTTGTCCTACGTGTTTCTGAATTTGCCTATACTGAACTTGAGCAGATTCTTTCTCAGACTCGTCAAGAAGAAAACCCACTAGTATTGATCCTCGATGGACTAACTGACCCTCATAACTTAGGTTCTATCCTAAGAACAGCCGATGCAACCAATGTTTCAGGAGTCATTATTCCCAAGCATCGAGCTGTTGGTGTGACACCCGTAGTTGCAAAAACAGCAACGGGTGCCATCGAGCATGTGCCTATCGCTCGTGTTACCAATCTCAGCCAAACCTTGGACAAACTAAAAGAAGAAGGATTTTGGACCTTTGGAACTGATATGAATGGAACTCCTTGCCATAAATGGAACACCAGTGGAAAGGTCGCCCTCATTATCGGAAATGAAGGAAAAGGTATCTCAAGTAACATCAAAGCAAGTGGACGAGATGATCACTATTCCAATGAATGGACATGTACAGAGTCTCAATGCAAGCGTTGCTGCTGCTATTCTTATGTACGAAGTCTTCCGCAATCGATTATAAAAAAGTGAGGTTGGGACAAAAGATCCCGACCTCACTTTTTATTAGCAATCAAACTTTGACGCGGTAGCTGATTGAACTTTTTGTTCGTCTTTTTAGACTCCAAAAAGCTCCTAATCATCCTCGCGGGGCTGGGACTACGAAATCGAGACTTTGTCTATCGATTTCTGTCCCACCGCCTTTTTAACTATGTTCAGTAATATATTTATAGGCTTCTTGACCTGCAATCGCACCATCTCCAACTGCTGTTGTAACTTGGCGAAGGTCTTTCTGACGAACATCTCCAACTGCAAAGACACCTGCAACACTTGTCTTCATGTGGTCATCTGTCACAATCCAACCTGACTCATCTTGGATTTGTAAATCTTTTGTAAAATCGCTAACTGGATCTAAACCAACATAGATGAAGACACCTCCAAAGGCATGTTCAGTCACTTGATTTGTTTTAACATTTTCAATGACAATTGACTCCACACGGTTTTCACCCTTGATTTCTTTGACAACAGAATCCCAAATGAAGTTGATTTTATCATTGGCAAAGGCGCGGTCTTGCAAGACTTTTTGGGCACGAAGTTCATCACGACGGTGAACGATGGTTACAGATTTGGCGAACTGTGTTAAGAAGATTGCTTCTTCAACAGCCGAATCTCCTCCACCTACAACCAACAAATCTTGGTCACGGAAAAAGGCTCCATCACAAACTGCACAGTAAGAAACACCACGGCTATTGAGTTCTTCTTCTCCTGGAACTCCTAAGAGGCGATGTTTTGAACCAGTCGCTACGATAACTGTGCGAGTTTCAAATTCTTCATCGTCTGTGATTACTTTCTTAACATCACCATGGTCCTCAATATTTTTTACAAAGCCATAGAGATGTTCAACACCTAGATTTTCAAGAGGTTCAAACATCTTTTCTGCTAACTCAGGTCCACTAATGTTAGCATAACCTGGATAGTTTTCAATGTCAGAAGTATTGTTCATCTGACCACCAGGAAGACCACCTTCAATCAAAGCTACTTTGAGATTGCTGCGAGCTGCATACAAGGCTGCAGTCATCCCAGCAGGACCTGCACCGATAATAATCGTATCGTACATTCTATTTCCTTCTTTCTTGTTGTAACTATTCTTATTCTAACGGATAAAATCCTATTTGACAACTATTAAGCCTTGAGAACCAACAGATGCTCATGGTTGCAAAAGATAATACTGGAATTGTTAGAACTCCAATCATAATCATATCATAGAGGTGAGCCTGACGCTCCTTAGCAGTTTTATCCACACCTGATAGAGCTCTTAAACCAATCCAAATCCCTAAGACAACCAAGACTAGTAAAATCGTCAAAACCAAACTCTCTAAATACAAAGCAAATAGCTGAACTAGCATGCTCTCTCTCATTTCTATTATTTTTAAAGAGCAAACCCAGTTAGCTTAGCCAACTGAGTTTTTCTTATCTTCTATTATATCAGATATAGGTCCGTTTGTAACTAGCAAAGAACTCTTTTGTTCGTTCTTCTTTAGGATGGTTGATAATCTCATCCGGTGTTCCAGATTCAATAATCTTTCCTTTATCCAAGAATAAAACCTTATCCGCAACCTGAGCAACAAATGACATATCGTGACTAACCAAAACCATGGTTTGACCTGATTTTGCAGCATTGGCAATCGATCTTTCTACCTCACCAACCAATTCTGGATCCAGTGCTGAAGTCGGTTCATCCAAGAGTAAGACGTCTGGTTTCATGGCTAGAGCACGCGCTATTGCAACCCGTTGTTTTTGTCCCCCAGACAAGTGACGCGGATAATGCTGTTCACGATCAGAAAGCCCAACCTTAGCCAACTCTTCCTTGGCAATCCTAGTCGCTTCTTCGTCCGATAGTTTTTTAACGACAACCAAGCCTTCTTTAACATTTTCTAGCGCTGTTCTACGCTCAAATAAATTAAACTGTTGGAAAACCATGGATAGTTTGCGACGAAGAGTTAGAATTTCTTCTTGCGTAATTTGAGAAAAATCAACTTTGAAATCATCAATCTGAATAGAACCACTATCAGGAGTTTCTAGATAGTTTAGGCTACGAAGAAAAGTTGATTTCCCAGCTCCTGAAGAACCAATTAAGGCAACAACTTCTCCTTTTTGAATATCTAAGTTCAGATGGTCCAAAACGGTTTGACCTGAAAAGGATTTGCTTAAATTTGAAATTTTAATCATTAGCGAAGCTCTCCTTTCACATCTGTCTCAACATTATCTGGTGCTGTAATAGCCATTTTTCTTTCAATGAAACGGCCAAGATTTTCAATAACGATATTTACCACCCAATAGACGAGAGCTACTGAGATGAAACGTTCAAAGTAACGATAGTCTGCACCACCCAAAATCTGAGCTTGGGCAAAGACTTCTACAACACCTGCACTGAAGGCTAGGGAAGTCCCCTTGGTCAAGCCAATCAAGGAGTTAATCAAGGTTGGTGTTGCAACTACTGCTGCATTGGGAATAATCACACGACGATAAACTTGCGCACGTGTCATACCAAGACTACGAGCAGCTTCAATTTCACCTGGATTTACAGAAAGAATTGCCGCACGAAGAGTTTCGCTGGCATAGGCTGCCTCGTTAAAAGCAAAAGCCACAATCGCAAATGTTGCTGCTGGAATAGCATTAATGTTCAGAGAAGTTCCCCATTGTTGATTCAAGGCTTTCAAAGCTAATGGAATCCCATAATAAGTCAACATTAGTTGAACTAAAATTGGAGTTCCTTTTAAGAAACTTACAAAAAAGGCTTGTAATGGGTAAATAAATCTAACTCGGTTGATTTTAACGATAGCAAAGATTAGGGCTAGCATGATACCAAAAAAGGCACCAAATACCGTTAACATCAATGTTGTAGGTAATTGCTGTACAATTCTTGGAATCCCATCAAAGACAGAACGCCAACTAAAAAGTTTGCCATCTGGAATATATTGCATCAAATTTTGATACCAATCAGATGCTAAAATCGTTGTAACATTCATAGAAACATCCTCTCAAGATAATGATTCATTCTATCATACTTATGCTCTAATTAAAAATATTTGCTACGAGCATATCAGATTTCATCTACCTTCTAGTTTATCATACTTTAAAAGTGGGAGGTTATATATTTTATCTATCAAGGAGATAGAAAAAAACTAATTCAAATCCAGTTATTGTATGATTTACGATAGCCAATTTGTTTTACAAGACCATTTTCAACTAGTATTGGACGTTTTAACAGCATACCATCACTGGCCAAGAGTTTGGCTGCTTCTTTGTTTGACATTGTTCCAACTTTATCTTTCAAACCCAGTTCACGGTATTTGATACCACTAGTATTGAAAAATTGCTTCAATTCAAATCCCGAAGTTTCGAGCCAGTTTAAAATGACCTTTTCACTCGGAGTCTCTTCAACGATATGAACGTCTTTATATTCTAGTCCGAGTTGATCTAATTCTTTCTTAGCTTTTTTACAAGTTGTACATTTTGGATATTCGATAAATTCTAACATTTTCTTCTCTTTCTATTTTTTATTTTCTTGATAACTTGCACCTTCATGCCTCAAGAGCCAAGCCTTCTTTTCGAGTCCCCAAGCATAGCCTGTCAGACGTCCTCCAGCACCTAGCACACGGTGACAGGGTACAAGGATAGACCAGGGATTGCGACCTACTGCTCCTCCGACTGCTTGAGCAGAAGCCACCTGCAAGTCCTTAGCTATTTGCCCATAAGTAACTGTCTGACCAAAAGGAATTCCTCGCAAGTAGTTCCAGACTCTTTTTTCAAAGTCACTACCGACAGGAGCTAAAGGTAATTCAGATAAGTCTTGATTTTGCCCCTTAAAATAAGTCTCTAAATAGGAAGTAATTTGATTTAAAATGGGATGACTTTCAACAACAGTCACATCATTTTCAGATAATCCCTTCTCAAAATCGCTCTCTTCTTCAATCCATATCCCAAACAAATAGTGGTCATCTGCTAGCAGAGATAGGGAGCCAATCGGTGACTTGTATAGCATCTTTGCATACTTCTTAGGCATTTGATTTTAATTTTTGATAGGCCAAGCGTTCCCCGTCTACTGGAACTTTACCAACCTGTTTGAAGCCAAGTTTTTCAAAGATATGCTGCATGGCTATGTTTTTATCATGCGTATCTGAACGAAAATCTAGGTAATCGAAGCCTTCAACCAAGCCTTCTAAAAAGGTCTGAGCAACACCTTGACCTTGCGCATCTCTAGCAACAGCAATACGGTGAAATACTAAGTATTCTGGTTCATTTCCCTCCCAGTTGCCATCATAAATTGCTTCATAATCTTTTTCTGGGCTTTTAGTCACTGCTGCATAGGCTAAGAGGTCCCCTTCGTCTAGGGCTACATAAGCTTGACCAGAGATGATATCTTCAATAATGGTATCTGCATCTGGGTAGCCGTTTTGCCACTGAGTGCTACCAGCTTCTGCCAAACATTTCTTGGCTCCCTCAATCACTTGCATAATTGCATCAACTTCGTTTGGAAAGGCTAAGCGAATCTCCATCATTTATCCTCTTTTCATACTATTTCTCTCATCATAGCATAAATTATTTCTTTCTACAAGCACTTGAAACTTGACTTATTATTTCTAATATTTTATAATCTAGTTATTAAAACTAGATAAAAAGGAGTTGAAAATGAATACCACTTTTTCCTATCCAAAATGGGAAGAAATTCCAAGTATCAATCTCTATCTGGACCAGGTTCTGCTCTATGTCAATCAAATCTGTCCTCCAGCTTCTCCTGACAAGGAGAAAGGTTTGACAGCATCCATGGTGAACAACTATGTCAAACACGGATATATCAGTAAACCCTGAAAAGAAAAAAATATCAACGCAAACAAATCGCACGATTGATTGCTATTACCACTCTCAAGTCTGTTTTTTTCTATCCAAGAAATTGCTCAAACCCTTAATACCCTACACACAGACACTAATTCAGAAGAACTTTACAATGCTTTTGTGGACTATATGAATGAAGATATTGATCCAGCTAATCCCATTATCCAGGCAAGCTGCCAAACGGTCAAACTCTATCATCAAACACTTACACTAGTCTATACAGAAATCGAAGAGGAGGAAACAAATGAATACTAGTTTCAAACTTAGTAAACGACTTAGTTTTGGAGAAGAAATTGCCAACAGTGTCACCCATGCTGTAGGAGCATTTATCATGCTCATCCTACTTCCTATTTCATCAACCTATAGTTATGAAACGCATGGTTTCTTATCGTCTATCGGTGTTTCCATCTTCGTCATCAGCCTCTTTCTCATGTTCCTTTCATCGACTATTTATCATTCTATGGCTTATGGTTCAACTCATAAATATGTGTTACGAATTATTGACCATTCTATGATTTATGTTGCCATTGCAGGTTCTTATACCCCGGTGGTTTTAACCCTGATGAATAATTGGTTTGGTTATCTGATTATCGCCATTCAGTGGGGGACAACTATTTTCGGTATTCTTTATAAAATCTTTGCCAAGAAGGTCAATGAAAAATTTAGTCTCATCCTTTACCTCATCATGGGATGGCTTGTATTAGCTATCTTACCAGCAATCATCAGTCAAACAACTCCAATTTTTTGGAGCCTCATGGTATCGGGCGGACTCTGTTACACTGTTGGAGCTGGTTTTTACGCCAAGAAAAAACCATACTTTCACATGATTTGGCATTTGTTTATCTTAGCAGCTTCTGCTCTCCAATACATTGCTATTGTTTATTACATGTAAAAAAGAAGGTGGGAAAAATCCCAACCTCTTTTTTTATTTACACATATTCATAAAGTACTGATGCAAACGAAGATCTTTTGTCAATTCAGGATGAAAGGAGGTTACCAGCATATTCTTTTCTTGTGCCGCTACGATTTGATTGTTCACAATCGCTAGAACATCAACACCGTCACCAACACTACTGATAATCGGTCCACGGATAAAGGTCATTGGAACTTTACCAACGCCCTTGCAGTCAGCTTCTGTATAAAAGCTTCCTAGCTGACGTCCATAGGCATTGCGCTCTACTACTATATCCATTGTCGCTAGATGGCTTTCCTCTTGAGAAGTGATTTGTTTTGCTAGCAAAATTAAACCCGCACAAGTTCCAAAGACTGGTAAACCATTGAGAATAGCCTCTCTTAGAGGAATTAGCATCTGCTGATCTCGCAACAGTTTCCCCATGGCCGTTGACTCACCTCCTGGCAAGATTAACCCCGACAGCTCACTCTTGTGTTGCTGAAAATCTTCTAGGTTTCGCAGTTCAATACTTTCAACTCCTAGTTGAGCAAGCATTTTCTCGTGTTCTACAAAGGCACCTTGCAAGGCCAAGATTCCGATTTTCATCTATTTTCCTCGCTCAGCCATGAGAATTTGGATTTCATTCTCATTGATACCAACCATAGCTTCTCCCAAGTCTTCCGAGATTTGAGCCAGAATTTGAGGATTCTGATAATTGGTAACAGCTTTGACAATTGCTGCTGCACGTTTAACAGGATCACCTGACTTGAAAATCCCTGAGCCAACAAACACACCTTCTGCACCTAGCTGCATCATAAGAGCAGCGTCCGCTGGTGTTGCAACCCCTCCAGCCGCAAAGTTAACAACTGGTAATTTTCCATTTTCGTGGACATATTGAACTAATTCTACAGGTACTTGCAAGTCCTTGGCAGCAACATATAACTCGTCCTCACGGAGGTTTTGAATGCGACGAATTTCTTGATTCATCATACGCATATGACGAACCGCCTGAACGATGTCTCCTGTTCCTGGTTCCCCTTTTGTACGGATCATAGAAGCTCCTTCAGCGATACGGCGCAAGGCTTCTCCTAGGTCTTTAGCACCACAAACAAAAGGAACTTGAAATTCTTTCTTGTCCACATGGAAACGATCGTCAGCTGGAGATAGAACTTCGCTCTCATCGATATAGTCAATCTCGATAGCTTCTAAAATCTGTGCTTCAACAAAATGCCCAATTCGAACCTTAGCCATAACTGGAATGCTGACTGCTTCTTGGATTTCCTTAATCATCTTTGGATCACTCATGCGAGAGACACCACCCGCTGCACGAATATCAGCTGGGATTCGTTCCAAAGCCATAACTGCTGCCGCACCTGCAGCCTCAGCAATTCTTGCCTGTTCAGGGTTTTGAACATCCATGATGACGCCACCTTTAAGCATCTGTGCCAAATTCTTATTTAATTCATAACGATTTTCAGTCATTCTTTTCATCCTCAATAGTTGTATTGGTAGCTACAGTTTTATTGTAAGGTATAAAAGACTTCATAACAAGATAAAATAAATCGATTTGTCCGGGTACAATTATCTCTATCACAAAAAAAGCACCCAGATTGGGTACTTTTATTTCTTAGATTTTTTAATACTTTTCACAAGATAAAATAGATATCCTGAAATCATATAAGCTACAAAGATAATAGCTGCCCATTTAAAGACAAATCCCCAACCATGTTTATTGGCATTTAAAAAGAAATAAGGGAAGGGACTATCCTTAGCGTTAGGAACATCCATCTTTAGAACAAAACCGTTTAAAAGGGCAAAAATCATATAAAGCAAAGGAAGGCTGGTCCAAAGCATGGGATCAAACCACTTATATTGACGATTCTTATCAAAAATAATTGTATCTGCTAAAAACCAGAGGGGCACGATATAATGACAAAGGAAATTTTCTAGACGGTAAAAATCTGTTGCAATCGGTGCCAACATAAAATGGTAGATGACACAAGTAATCATAATACTCATGGTGACACCACCTTTGAGACGTAAAATCCCAGCACTCTGCCAACTATCACCGCTACTACGCATCTTTAACAAAAGATAAGCTGTAAAGAGTACAACCAAAAGGTTGGAAAGGACCGTATAGTAGAGCAACATCCCTAAACCACCGCGTTTGGTAATCTCCAAGTATACACCAGTAAAGGCTGCTATAAATAAAAAGATACGGCTATAAAATATTACTTTTTCATTTTTAATCATGATTAAATCTTCTTCACAAATTCTGATTTAAGCTTCATAGCACCAAAACCATCAATCTTACAATCGATGTTATGGTCCCCCTCAACAATACGGATATTTTTAACACGTGTTCCTTGCTTAAGATCTTTAGGAGCACCTTTTACCTTAAGGTCTTTGATCAAGGTTACTGTATCACCGTCAGCCAATTTATTTCCATTAGCATCGACAGCAACAAGACCTTCTTCAACCTCTGCTTGCTCAGCAGGATTCCATTCATAAGCACACTCTGGGCAGACTAGCAATGCTCCGTCTTCATAGACATATTCTGAATTACATTTTGGACAATTTGGTAGATTGTTCATTTTATCTCCTTCTATTTTCATGATGGTTTGAATGTCAAATTTTCGTTAACAGAAACTATTATACCTTAAAATTCAAAATTTGACAAATTACCAAAAAACCGACTCACCACTATCATGGTCAATCGGTTATCTTCTCTGATTAAAATTGTTTAACTGCCTCTGATTTGATTTTTTCGACAACTTCTAAAATACTTAGTCCTGTTGTATCTAAGTAGATAGCATTTTCTGCTTGCTTCAAGGGAGAAGTTTCTCGATGACTATCTTTATAATCACGCGCTGCAATCTCTTCCTTTAAAGTTTCTAAATCAGTTTCAATTCCTTTTGAAAGATTTTCCTTGTACCGACGCTCTGCTCGCTCATCCACAGAAGCTACAAGAAATATCTTTAATTCAGCCTTAGGTAACACTACCGTACCAATATCGCGGCCATCCATAACAATGCCACCTTGTTGAGCAATTTCTTGCTGAAAGGCTACCAATTTTTCACGAACAGCTGGAATCGCTGCAAAAGCAGAAACAGCATTGGTTACTTCATTTTCTCGGATTGGATTTGTTACATCTACATCTCCAACAAACAAGCTGCTCTCCTGTTTCAGCGCGGCCAAAACTAATCGGGTATTGTTCCAATAATTCAAGAAGTTGAGATGGCTCATCTGGGCTAATTTGGTTTTTCAATGCGATGTAAGTCGCCGCACGATACATAGCGCCTGTATCCAGATAAGTATAGCCAAAGTCCTTAGCAATAATCTTAGCTACTGTACTCTTACCGCTGGAAGCTGGCCCATCAATAGCAATCTGAATTGTTTTCATTGTCACTCCTATCTTGTCTTAAGTACATCACCAGGATTTGCAAACCAAGTTCCTGAAGACATATGACCAGGGTTTAGAGATTCAAGTTGAGCAATAGAAATCCCAGCTCGAGCTGCAATAGCTGCTTCCCCTTCTCCTGCCATGACTGTAATAGTTCCTTCAGAATCAGTATGTGCCTCTGTATGTTCTTGTTGAGTTGTCTCTGCTTCTGTTGACTCTGTTGACTGAGTAGTAGTAGCCACTGTTGTAACTTCTTCTACTTTTGGAGCTGAAGAATCATAAAAATCTTTCAAAGCTGAAGTGCGATCACTTCCGCCTGATGACAAGTAGACCAATACAACTACCATCCCAACAACAATGACAAAGAAGAGAATAGCTAGAACCGTTAAAATACGATTGGCCACTACACCTGAACCTTTTTTGTTTCGATGACGGCGTTCTGTTCTTGATTCCTCTTCTTGGTTTTCATAAATATCTTCTTGCCACGGTTCCTTTTCCATACCTTACTCCTTGAGTTTTTTTTACTTTCTTATTACAATATAAATATGAAAATCACACTTATACCTGAACGCTGTATAGCCTGCGGGCTATGCCAGACTTATTCTGAATTATTTGATTACCATGATAATGGTATCGTCCGTTTTTATGATAATCCTGATCAGCTAGAGAGGGAAACTCCCCTAAGTAAAGATGTGTTAGAAGCTGTAAAAAACTGTCCTACACGTGCCCTGATTAAAGATTAGTCCTAGTTTTTTTAGCAGAAAATAAACGGGGTTTTTCCACTTTTATCTAGTTTAGCATATTTTTTTCTAGAAAATTATAGTATTTTTGCTAGCTATTTTTTTATACAATTTTTACTTTTTATTTGTTCCAGCATTTCAATAATAAATAAACTGTTCTTTTTAAGACATTTTTTTCTATCACTTAAGCACTAATCAAATTTTTTTATTTCAACCACATATAAAAGTTATAAAAAAAGAGGAATTACTTCCTCTTTTTTTGTTTAATCAAACGATTAGTCTTCAAATCCATTTGGATGTTTGCTTTGCCAACGCCATGCATCTTCACACATTTCTGTAATACCAAGTCCTGCTTCCCATCCGAGCTCTTCCTTAGCTTTTGCTGGGTCTGAGTAGCAAGCTGCGATATCACCTGGGCGACGTTCAACGATACGGTATGGAATTGGGCGCCCAACAGCTTTCTCCATATTTTGAATAATTTCAAGAACAGAGTAGCCTTTTCCAGTACCAAGGTTATAGACATTGAGTCCAGATCCTTTTTGAAGCTTCTTAAGGGCGGCAACGTGTCCTTTTGCTAGGTCAACGACGTGGATATAGTCACGAACACCTGTTCCATCTTCTGTATCGTAGTCATCTCCGAAGACTTGAACTTGTTCTAACTTACCAACTGCGACTTGTGTTACATACGGTAGAAGGTTATTTGGAATGCCGTTTGGATTTTCTCCTAGATCACCACTCTCATGCGCCCCAATTGGGTTGAAGTAACGAAGTAAGACAACGTTCCATTCTGAATCTGCTTTATGGATATCTGTCAAGATTTCTTCCAGCATAAGCTTGGTACGGCCATAAGGGTTGGTAGCTGAAAGTGGGAAATCTTCTAGGATTGGAACAGTATGTGGATCTCCATAAACTGTTGCTGATGAACTGAAGATAATGTTCTTACAGTTATTTTCTTCCATTGCCTTCAAAGGCTAACTGTACCGGCAATATTGTTATCATAGTAGGCAAGAGGGATACGAGTTGACTCACCAACTGCCTTCAAACCAGCAAAATGAATCACGCCTGTTGGCTCTTCCTGTTTGAAAATGTCACGAAGTGTATCCGTATCTCGGATATCAGCTTCATAAAAAGGAATCTCAACTCCTGTAATTCTTTCCACTACTTCTAAACTTTTACGACTACTGTTGACCAAGTTATCCACCACGACAACCTGATGTCCAGCTTGGACCAGTTCGATGACAGTGTGAGTTCCGATAAAACCTGCTCCACCTGTTACCAAAATCTTTTCTTGCATCATTTTTCCTCTATTCTTGAATTATTTTTTTCATTTTACCATTTTTGATAAGGAAAGTCATTTGCTATCCTAATCCTATCGTAAAAACTAGGTAAAAAGTTTACGATTATTTCTCTTTAATATATCTTTCAGTCGGATAATCCGCTGGATCCAAGACTCCACTTTCCCCTTGAAGCATTTGGGCTAGGTGATAGCCTATAATGGGTCCAGTTGTCAATCCTGACGATCCTAATCCACTCGCAACAAATACTCCTGACAAGTTGGGCACTTGTCCGAAAAACGGCGAAAAATCACTCGTATAAGCACGAATCCCCACACGTTCACCACTTATCATTGCATCTTTTAAGCTCGGATAAAACGAACTTGCTGCTTCAGCCATTTGTTGGAGCAAATTCTCATCAACTGCTAGGTCAAATCCCATATCATTTTCATGGGTAGCTCCTAGAGATAATTTACCGCCGGGAAATGGTATCAAATCCCACTCACCTTCCGGCATAACTACAGGGTAAGCTCCCATGTCTTGTGGCACTTGGTAATCTCGGAGTTGCCCCTTTTGAGGACGAACGTCTACCTCATATCCTAAGGGCTCTAAGATGTAGCCAAGCCAAGCTCCTGTGGATAAGATGACTTGGTCAAACATTTGATTATCTATCTGATAGCCTGATAATAGAGGGGTTAGACTAACCTCTTTCTTTACGACCTTAACCTGACTGGCATCCAGTAAACGACATACTAGGAGTTGCCCATCTACTCGAGCTCCACCAGAAGCATAGAGTAAACGTTCAAATCCCTCTAGACCAGGAAATAGGTTACTTGCAGTCGCTTGATCTAAAATGGCTAATTCGCCAATCAAGGGAGATTCATCTCTACGTTGCAAAGCCAGTTGATAGAGCTCCTCTAGCTTAGAGTCATCGTTTTTAAGAAGAAAGACACCAGAACCTTGGTAAAAATCAACTTTTTGACCCGATTTTTCTAGGTCAGCTAATAAATCTACATAAAAATCAGCTCCCAAGCGCGCCATCTTATACCAAGCCTTATTGCGTCGTTTAGAAAACCAGGGACTAATAATTCCTGCTGCCGCCTTGGTAGCTTGCCCATGTCCAAAATCAAAAACAGTTACTTCGATATCAACTTCCTTAGAAAGATAGTAGGCAGCCGTTGCTCCTACAATTCCTGCCCCTACAATAGCAACTTTTTTCATTGTCTTTACCTTCTAACTAGATATGATGGAATGGATTGGTGGACGCTTGACTTGCGATAACCTCTAGAGACCAAGCATTCTCTTCCTTCCATTCGTTCAGGAACGCTGCAATTTTTTCAACAAAGAGAACTTCAATATAGTGGCCTGGATCCAGAGCCAACAAGCCGTCTGACAATATATCTTGGGCAGTGTGGTAATAGATGTCACCAGTAATGTAGACATGAGCTCCTTTTGCTAAAGCATCAGAGTAGAAAGACTGCCCACTGCCACCACAAATAGCTACTCTTGAGATTGTTTTTTTCAAATCAGTCTCTTTATAATACACCATACGAAGACTATCTAGACCAAATACTTCCTTAACATGACTAGCAAATTCTTCAAACGTTTGAGGTTTAATATTGCCAATACGCCCGATACCACGTTCAGGACCTGTTTCCTGCAGATAAGTTGTATCCTTAATATCCAATAGTTGGCAGAACCAGTCATTTAATCCATTCTCAACGATATCAATATTGGTATGGCTGACGTAAACTGCAATGTCGTGCTTGATGAGGTCGATATAAATCTGATTTTGGGGGCGACTGGCTACCAGGTCCTTGATTGGACGGAAAATGGGCGCGTGCTTGACGATAATCAAATCTACACCCTTTTCAATAGCTTCTTCCACTGTATCTTCACGTATATCAAGGGCAACCATGACTTTTTGGATGTCCTTGTCTAAAGTTCCAATCTGCAGTCCACGATTATCGCCTTCCATAGAAAATTCTTGAGGACAATAGGTTTCATAACGCTTAATCACTTCACTTGCTTTCATGGAGCACCTCCTTGATGGCTTGAATTTTATCTACTAAAACTTGACGTTCTTCATGATTTTTTTCTGGGATTTGACTAAGCGCAAATTCAAGCTTACTTGCTTCTCTTTGCCACTTTTGGACAAATACGGGGCTAAGTTCTTTAGATAGAAAAGGACCAAAACGGATATCGCTAGCTGATAAATTCATTTTCCCAGCTTCCACTACTAGAATCTCGTAAAATTTTCCAGCTTCCTCTAAATACTTTCAGCTACAATCTGAAATCCATGCTCTTGTAACCAAGAGCGCAACTCATCTTCACGATTATTAGGTTGAAGAATCAAACGCTCAACATTGGCTAGTTTGTCCAAACCCTCTTCTAATATCGTAGCAATCAAACGACCACCCATTCCTGCAATAGTGATAACAGAGACCTGGTCACTTTCTTCGAAAGCTGCTAAACCATTGGCTAAACGAACCTGAATTTTCTCAGTTAAGCCATGACTTTCAACATTTCTAACTGCAGATTGATAGGGCCCCTCTACAACTTCACCCGCGATGGCAACTTCAATATGACCTTTTTCAACTAATTCAATAGGTAAATAAGCATGGTCGCTACCGACGTCCAGCAAAAGCAGCTCCTTGGGGAACAAAAGAAGCTACTGTTTCTAATCTCTTTGAAATCATCTTCTCTCACTTTCAAAAACTCTATTTCCCTTTATTATACCATATTTTATCTGGCAATCCTGCACCTAAAAAAGACCGCAATCATGGATTGCAGTCTTTCTTTATCTTTTAACTTGATAACGACTTGTCAGTATGAAAATCACAATAAAGACGAGCATCATAATGCCATAGATAGGCAATGTTTGACCTGTAAGTGTTGAAATTTCAAGCAATTTTTGGATTCTTGGGAATAGAGCTGTTCCAAGGAAACCTCCAACTGACCAAATAATCAATAGCACACGCCACAAGCTAAATGGCAAGCAAGCTCTAACGACAGACATGAAACCAATCGATGCCAATAGATAATACAAAAGTGTCGAAATTTCAATGTCGGTCCAGCCTTGACTGGTTCCAAAAATTTTAACAAAGAGAACACTAAAAACTACCATCAAGGCACTTGGTAAAGCTCGAAGCATGGATTTTCTGAGGAAGTTTTGTTCCACAGGTTTGATATTTCGTTCAAAAGTTAATACAAACGGTGGGAATCCTTCTACAAACTGGTCAATCATAGTTATCTGAATCGGAATGAATGGGAAAATCAAAATCCATTCAGTACGTCCCAACAAAGCACTGGCAATACAGATAACTGCTAGCAAAAAGGAATAGATTGTCTTAATCAAGAAAATCGGAGCAATGTGGGCAATATTGTTGACCACACGACGACCTTCGAAGAGAATCTCAGGAACATCATTGAAATCTGAATTCAAGAGGACCAGATTTGCAATCTGACGAGTTGCTGGGTCTCCTTCAGCCATAACAATGGAACAGTCTGCCTCACGGAGAGCTAGAATATCATTGACACCATCCCCTGTCATTGCTGTAGTATGTCCTGCTTTTTTCAGAGTTTGGATGATTAGTTTCTTTTGATGAGGAGAGACACGTCCAAAAATCGCTGTTTCTTCAGCCATGGCTATCAATTCTTCATCATTAATTTTCGAACAATCTACATAGCTCTGATAGTCTGCAAAACCGGCTTTTTGAGCAATACTTGAAACAGTGACTGGATTATCACCAGAGATAATTTTCAGCCCTACTTCCTGAGAACGAAGATAGTCTAGCGTCTCAGCAGCACCTTCTCGAATCGGATCTAGAATCTCAAGTAAAGCCAAAGCCTGAATATCAGATGGCTTTTGTGGCTTGTGATGGTCAAGTTTTTCTTGACTGAGCGCTAACACCAAGACACGAGATCCTCGTTCAAGAGCTCCTCTAGCTTCAGGAACTTCAGCATCCAACAACATCTCCGGTGCGCCTAGGAAAACAGTTCCTAGACCTTCCAACTCCATTGCTCCCCATTTTCGATCACTTGAAAATGGAAGACTAGAAATCATCGGATAAGCTACCTCTCCCGCAAAACGCTTTCGAATAGCTTGGGCAGTTGGATTTTTATCCTCACTGTGTGCCATATAGCTGGTTAGTATTTTGGCAATGGCATCTTTGTCGTAAGCTTGCGTAAGAGGAAGGACCGTCTCAACCTGCATCTTCCCTTGGGTGATTGTCCCTGTCTTATCCAAGCAGAGCATATCCACACGTGCCAAGGTCTCAACAGAATACATCTCCTGCACCAAAACCTTTTTCAATCCAAGCTTGATAACAGCAGTTAAGAGAGAGGTGATGGTCAAAAGGGCTATACCTTTAGGCAACATCCCCAAAAGAGCTGTGGATGAATTGACTACAGAAGACTTGAGTGGCAGACCTTTTAAGATCAAAGCTTCAAGCAAGAGGGCAATTCCAAATGGAATGATGATTTTCCCAGTAAAGCCTGCAAGTTGATCAAGTGATTTCATGATACGGGAATTGATTGGTTTAACGGTCTTAGCTTCAAGCATGAGTTTAGCAGCATAGTTGTCTGCTCCAACATGATGAACCTGTGCTAAGACAGACCCACTTGCAAGAAAGCTTCCTGACAGCATCAAGTCTTCTACTTCTTTTTGTACCAAGTCACTCTCACCTGTTAACATGGCCTCATTGACTTCAGCAAAGCCTTCTAACACAATCGCATCACTTGGAATCTGATCCCCAGCAGACAAGCGAATCACATCATCCAAAACAAGCTCTTCAGGGTCCAAAGCAATCTCTTGTCCATCACGAATAGTCGTAATCTTTTCTTTATTCAAGAGGTTGAGTTTATCAACCATATGCTTGGCACGTAATTCAGTTACAATTCCTGAAAAAGCATTAAAACAAATAACCGCAAAGAAGACCAAGTTGCTCCATGCTTGAACAAAAGCGAGCGCTAAGGCAATGGCAAAGTTTAAAGCATTGAATAAAGTAAAGACATTTCTCTTCACAATCTGCCATGTACTCGTACTAGCTGAAGCTTTGAAATCATTGACCTGTCCCTGTTTCTGACGTTCTTTTACTTCTGATTGGTTTAATCCCAACATTTTATTTTTATCCATAAATTCTATCATATCATTTTTTTTTGAATAATTCTAATTTCAAATAAAAAGCTTTTCCAACTATACAAAAAACATTTGCCTGTCCTAGTATGATAAGGTATAATAAAAGAAAGAAAACTGAAGGAGACATCATGTTTTACACTTATCTGCGTGGGCTGGTTATGTTGATTTTATGGTCGATCAATGGAAATGCTCACTTTCACAATACTGAAAAAATTCCAAGTTTAGATGAAAACTATATCCTTGTTGCGCCACACCGTACCTGGTGGGATCCAGTCTATATGGCCTTTGCAACAAAACCAAAGCAATTTGTCTTTATGGCCAAAAAAGAACTCTTTTCAAATCGCATCTTTGGTTGGTGGATTCGCATGTGTGGTGCTTTCCCTATTGACCGTGATAACCCAGGTTCTTCTGCTATCAAATATCCAATTAATGTTCTTAAAAAGAGCAATCGCTCACTGATCATGTTTCCTAGTGGTAGCCGTCATTCCAATGATGTTAAGGGTGGTGTAGCCCTCATTGCAAAGATGGCCAAGGTTCGCATCATGCCTGTTACCTATACTGGTCCTATGACATTAAAAGGACTCATCAGCCGTGAACGTATTGATATGAACTTCGGAAATCCGATTGATATCTCTGATATTAAAAAGATGAATGATGAAGGAATTGAGATGGTTGCAGACCGTATCCAATCTGAATTTCAACGTTTAGATGAAGAAACAAAACAGTGGCACAACAATAAAAAACCTAACCCACTGTGGTGGTTCATCCGTATCCCTGCCTTGATTCTAGCAATTATTATTGGAATTCTAACAATTCTCTTTACCTTTGTAGCAAGTTTTGTTTGGAATCCCGATAAAAAGAGAGAGCAATTACAATAGTCTAATCTTCACAAGCCTAAGTTGATTACTTGGGCTTTTTTCAATGAGTTAAGATACTCTTCAACATATTGACAAAAGCCTAAATCTATAGTATACTTTCTAGGTAAGCTGATTTAGCTCAGTAGGCAGAGCGCATCCATGGTAAGGATGAGGTCGCCGGTTCGATCCCGGCAATTAGCATCATTTATCAGTTCCTTTTTTAGGAACTGTTTTTTCTTGACAAAGTATTGCCCCTATAGTAAAATAAAATCTGCGATGAGTCGATATGTAGCGAGAGCTACAATTGCGCAAAGGAGGTCATTAACGCAGGAGCGGACCTTGAGAAATTGTGTGAACCGGTTTCTCACATGGAGATGCCTCTCATGCTTTCTGGTTTTCCAGAAAGTTTTTTATTTTGAAAAATTCTTTTATATTCCACAACAAAAAAAGCCTATCACCCAAGCTCGAAAGCCTGATGTGATAGGTTTTTATTTTTTTGATTAACGTACAGTGCGGATACGCATTGTGTTTGTACGAACTGCTTCACCAAGTGGCACACCTGCAACGATAACAATATCGTCACCAGATTGTACAAGACCTGCTTCAACTGCTTTACGTTCAGCAATTTCAAACATGTCATCAGTTGATGATGGAGCTTCTGTCAACATTGGGATAACACCCCAGTTCAACATCAATCCACGTTCTGTCAATTCGTCAAATGTCAATGCCAAGATATCAGCATTTGGACGGTATTTAGAGATCAAACGTGCTGTGTGACCAGTCTTAGTAAGAGTTACAACCAATTTGATATTCATTGAGTTAGTAGCGTCTTTAACAGCTGAAGCCATAACTTCTGTCTTAGAGTTACGTTCGAAAGTATCTGAGTTCAAACGTCCGTATTCGTTAAGAAGAGTTTGTGCGTTCTTGTCAATTGTAGCCATTGTTGTTACTGACTCAAGTGGGTATTTACCGTTTGCAGACTCACCTGAAAGCATAGTAGCGTCAGTTCCATCGATAACAGCGTTAAATACGTCTGATACTTCTGAACGAGTTGCACGTGGTTTTTCAGTCATTGTTTCAAGCATGTTTGTTGCAGTGATAACAACTTTACCAGCAGCGTTCACTTTAGTGATGATCATTTTTTGATAAACTGGAACCATTTCGAATGGTACTTCGATACCCATGTCACCACGAGCAATCATGATACCATCAGCAGCTTCAATGATTTCGTCCAAGTTATCGATACCTTGTTGGTTTTCGATCTTAGCGAACAATTGAACGTGACCGTTACCAGTTTCTTCACAGATTGCACGAACTTCGTTTACGTCTTTTGCAGTACGTACGAATGAGATCGCGATGAAGTTGATACCTTGTTCCAAACCGAAACGAATATCGTCGTTATCACGTTCAGCAAGAGCTGGGAAAGGAATTTTAGTGTTAGGGATGTTCACACCTTTTTGTTTAGCGATCACACCGTCGTTTTCAACTTCAACGACAAATTCACGAGTTGCATCATCTTTTTCTACAACGCGAAGACCAAGTTTACCATCGTCAACCAATACTTGACGACCAACTTCAACGTCATCATAGATGTCAAGAGCACCAGCAACGTTCAAAGCAATCACTTCACGAGTTGATTTGATTCCTTGTTTAGTTGCAACACGGATTTTTTCACCAGTTTTGTATGAATACTCTTTAGCTTCACCTTCGAACAATTCAGTACGAATTTCTGGTCCTTTAGTATCAAGAAGGAAACCAACTTTTTTACCTGCAAGTTTTTCTGCAAGTTTAACAGTTGCCATACGTTCACCTTGTTCTTGGTGGTCACCGTGTGAGAAGTTGAAACGGAAAGTGTTAGCTCCTGCTTCAATCAATTGAGCAATGTTTTTAGCTGAAGCTTCAACGTCAAGTTTTTCACCCCAGTATCCATCTTCACCGAATTTTTTTCCACCACGGATTTCTACCGCAGGACCCAAAGTTGCAACGATTTTTACACGTTTGTTCATGATTTTGTGACTCCTTTATATAATTCGACCTTTTATGGTCATTTTACCAGATTAGTTAAAGTTGATTATGACAAGCTCTTATTCAAGTCAGATAGTTCAAGGTCAGCTTTGTGAGGGTTATTAACAACGATCTTACCATCAGCTGTTAGGCTAAACAAAGCTCCTTCTTCTGCAGTTCCAAGAATTGGATTTTCAACCATTTTCTCATTGCGAATACCAACAGCGACACCACCGATTCCTTGTTTAAGAAGTTTAACAGCGTGTGCTCCCATACGTGACGCCAATACACGGTCACGAGCAGTTGGTGAACCACCACGTTGGATGTGACCAAGTTCTGTTACACGAAGGTCACTTGTATCTCCAGCTTCTTTTAGTTTTTGACCAAATTCAGCTGCTGACATAACACCTTCTGCCAAAACGATAATGTTGTGTTTTTTACCGTGCTCATAACCAGCTTTGATACTTGCTACGATATCTTCAAATTTGAAACCTTCTTCAGGGATGATGATTTCGTCAGCACCAGTTGCGATACCTGCCCAAAGAGCGATATCACCTGCATTACGTCCCATTACTTCAACAACGAAAGTACGACGGTGACTTGACGATGTATCACGAATCTTATCGATCGCATCCATAGCAGTTGTTACTGCAGTGTCAAATCCGATTGTAAAGTCTGTACCTACGATATCGTTATCAATTGTTCCTGGAAGTCCGATAGCAGGGAATCCATGCTCAGTCAAGCGCATAGCTCCATGATAAGAACCGTCACCACCGATAACTACGACACCTTCGATACCGTGTTTTTTCAATTGCTCAATCCCTTTAAGTTGACCTTCGAGTTTTGCAAACTCAGGGTAACGAGCAGAGTGAAGGAAAGTACCACCACGTGAAATGATGTCTCCTACTGAAGCAGCATCAAGTGGATAAATTTCACCAGCAACCATACCAGCGTATCCATCATAGATACCAAAAACTTCCATTCCTTCTGAGATTGCTTGACGAACAACTGCACGGATGGCAGCATTCATACCAGGGGCGTCCCCACCACTAGTCAAAACAGCAATACGTTTCATTTGGTTTTGCTCCTTTTTCTTTTAACATTCTAACTGATTATACCATATTTAAAGTTAAAATTCTTTTATTTTCATTGATTTTTAACGATAAATCGTTTTCATTGTCATTTGACTTAAAGATTCTTGTAAGCCAGCGTCTTTTGCAACTAAATAACCAGGCAAAAGAACATTTTTTTGTTCATTTTCATAACGGATGACAACAGGAATTTGTCCCTTGTATTGCTCTAAAATATGATAAATTTCAGCATCGTGGTCATGATTGGAAACTTGAATCCAAAAACGCTCACTCACTGCCTCTTTTAAATTATTTAAAACTAATTGAAGACGTCCGTCCCTAGCCTGAACTTTCCCATTTAGGTAATAGAAACTTCCTTCGTGCAAGAGATTTTTAAATTGGCGGTACTGTTCAGAAAAAACAGTGATCTCAAGACTTGTTTTACTATCAGTAACTTTCAAAAAGGCCATGTTTTCACCTTTTTTAGTTCGAATCACTAGGATAGACTGAATCTCAACGAGCACTGTAGCTGTCTGTCCCTCGAAAAGCTCAGATAAACTCACGATTGGATACAAAGGGTTCTTCGCTAAAACCAGCAATGGGTGTAGGCTAATTCCAACACCTAACCAATCCTGCTCTTTTTGGAATTTTTCAATATTTGAAAAGTCCTCCGTATCTGTCCAACTATAGCTAGAATCTGCAAAGAGGCTACCTAATTCTTCTACAAAGATAAAGAGAGTTGGTAGATTGGTTAATATTTTTTGACGATTTTTATCAAAACCATCAAAAAGTCCAACTTCTACTAATGGAGTTAGGAGGCTAAGCTTCTGATAATTTTTGGGGAGTCGTGTGACAAAATCTTCTACACTACTAAAAGGACGATTCTCGATAATCCAATAAGCAAAATCACGAGGCATTCCCTTAATACTCTTAAGTCCCAAATAAACCGTCTTATCCGTTAATTTATCCTGATATGGAACCGTATTAATCGAAAGCGGAGTCAGTACAAAGCCCATTTCAAGCGCATCGAGAATATAATCTCCACTCGCATAATTGAGCATGACCTGATAAAAAATGGCTGGAAAATGTGTCTTAAAGTAGGCAAGCTGAAAAGCTAAGGCAGCATAAGCATATGCATGCGAACGGTTAAAACCATAACCGGCAAATTTCTCCATTACAGCAAAGACTTCTTTTGCCTGTTCTTGTCCATGCCCTTTTTCGAGTGCACCTTGGATGAAACTTTCTTCCATTCGGTGCATCTCAGCTGCGTTCTTTTTCCCCATGGCACGACGTAAAATATCGGCCTTCCCAAGGCTAAAACCAGCATATCGCTGAGCTACTTGCATCACCTGTTCTTGGTAAAGCATAATACCATAAGTTGGAGCCAGAATATCTTCCAAAACTGGGTCCAGAACTGTTACCCTTTCTTTACCATGTTTTCGAGCCACAAAGTTATCGATATAGTCACTCGCCCCCGGTCTGTTGAGGGAAGTCGTTGCCACTACTTCTTCAAAGCTTTCTGGTTTCACGCGCTTCAATAAGCGAATGGCACCAGGTTGTTCAAACTGAAAGATTCCCTTAGTTTTGCCAGCTGCAAAGAGGGCTAAAGTTTCTTTATCCTCAAGGTCTATATCCTCAATTCTTAGCTGAATTCCTTGAGTTTCATATAAGAGCTCCTGCATTTTTTGAGCGAAGGTTAGGTTTCGAAGACCCAAGAAGTCCATCTTGAGCAAGCCATTTCCTTCAACTCCATGCGCATCATACTGGGTAATCAGCATGTCCTCACCATACTTAAGAGGGATATAATCTGTTAGGTTTTTATCACTGATTACAACTCCAGCAGCGTGGATGGACGTTTGTCGAGGATAGCCTTCTATCTTTTTGGCAATTTCAAAAGCCTTTTGGTACTCCATTTTACTTTGAATCAGTTGTCTAAAACCTAGATTGCCTTCATAGGCCGATGTTAAGGTATCTTTGGTTCCTATCTTTTTGGTAATGGCCGTCAACTCATATTCAGGGACACCGTACCGTTTAAAAATATCACGGATAGCTTGCTTGGCACCAAAGGTCGAGTAAGTGACAATCTGAGCAGCATGGATACTACCATAACGATCTCGAACATAACGAATAAACTCAGGTCGATAGATATCAGGAATATCAATATCAATATCTGGCATGGTGTAACGTTCACGATTCAAGAAACGCTCAAAGATGAGATTCTTAGCCACAGGGTCAATACCAGTGATATCTAAGGCATAGGCCACTAGACTTCCAACCGCAGATCCACGTCCCATACCCATATAATAACCCTGAGACCGACCAAAACGTAAGAGGTCCCAGACAACCAAGAAATAGTCATCGAATCCCATATCATGAATCACAGATAGTTCTTCTTCTAAACGAGCCTGATAATCTTGATTCCATAACCCTTTCTGCTTCAGACCCTGAATAGCTCGTTCCCGGAGTTCTTCAACAGCAGGTCTCTCTGGATTAAAACGTGGAAGTTTGAGACTACTATCAATCTCGTAGGAAGTATCCTTGGTCAATTTTGCAAGATTTTCCAGAGCGATTGGGAATTTTTCAAGAAAAGCCTGTTCTAGACGATCAGCTGGTAAAAATAAACCCTGTTGAGATTGGACATCAATCTCTCGTAAGGTCACATTTTCCTTGATCGCCTTTAGCATTTGAAGAGTCTCTAAATCCTCAGCTTCAAAAGAGTTAACACGATAAAGAGGGAGAATTGGTTGAGAAAAATTGGATTGAGGTGTATCTGGATAAACCCCGATATAGTAATCGTGTCCTAAATCCAAGCCAGCAATCTCAGGATAATAGGGAACAATAACACAAATATCCTCTAGGTAAGAAGAAAAATCAGTCCATTCTTTTTTACCTGTCATCTTTAAAGACGACAGCTTCATCAGGTTTTGATAACCTCGATTTGACAGGGCTAGAAAACGTAGATTGATCCATTCATCTTGATGATGAACAGTCATCTCAAGACCTAATAAAGGCTGAATCTCCTGTTTCTGGCATTCTTTGATAAAGTAATAGGCCCCGTAGAGATTGTCTTCATCCATGATTCCAAGTGATGAATAGCCATATTCCTTCCCTTGGCAGACATATCTCTTAATTGAAACCATGCTCTCCATAAAGCTATATACAGTTTTTGTATCTAATTGGGCAATCATTCTTTCTCACCTCCCTTATTCTTTCTCTATTATACCATTTAAAAAATAGAAAAACAGATACTTTTATACTTATCAAACTAAAAAACCACAGCCTTAAAGGCTATGGTTTTATGATATGAAATAAGTTCGAAGAAGAGTTGCGCCTAGCTTTTTTAATTTAATTACTTGTATCTTTCGTTAAAAATATCCCGATTAAAACTAGAACTAGGGAGAGAAAAGGAAAAATCCTAAAAATCTGCCAATCCGGGTCGAATGCAAAGAGTCCTGAAAGCAAATAAAATCCTGCACTCGCATACAAGAAATTTCTATTTACTTTCTTGATTCCTATCTGTGTTAAGACAGTTGCTATAGCGTAAGCAATTAAATTAGGACCTAGAAAAATCAAGAATACAATTCCCCATGGACCAGCAACTAAAGCAATAGATATAAATAGAAGAATATAGGTAAGCGCCAAATAAAATGAGAAAGATAGAAGAGCCGAAGGTTTCTTGACAGCTTTTGGACCATTCTGCATATCTTCCACCGAATTATTTTCTACAATTAGTTTATCTTCTTCTTTGTTTAGCTCTACATTTGGATTTTGGTCTGACATCTTTTTCTCCCACTAATTTGTTTAATTATTTTTATTATATCCCAAATTATCAAATCAAACTAGATAGAAAAAAGCCATCTATGTTAGTCTCAGAAAAACACTCACATTTGTCTGAAAGAAACTAACATAAATGACCTATACTACTCCGTATCAAGTTTTTCTGAGTCAGGTGAAATGGTCTAACTCAATTTGACAAATAAGGAGTTTTTATTATTTTTCACGAATCACTTCTACCTTGTATCCATCTGGATCTTTGATAAAGTAATAGTTTGGTTGAGTACCTGGAAGTCCCTTAGGTTCCGTTACTTCATAACCTTTTTCGCTATGTTCTTTGTGAAGAGCTTCAAGGTCAGGTGTACTTAGAGCGATGTGAGCAAAGCCGTCACCCACAACATAAGGCCCATGATCATAGTTGTAAGTCAACTCCAATTCATAATCATCATCGTCAAGACCTAGATAAACAATCGTAAAAGCATAGTCTGGAAAATCCTTGCGACGTAATTCCTTAAATCCAAAAGCATCTTGGTAAAAAGCAATTGATTTTTCAAGATTTTCTACTCGCAAGCAAGTATGTAACATTTTTGAAGCCATATTTTTCTCCTTTGTTTAAAAAAGACTGGGACAAATTTGCACCAGTCTTATGAATAATTATTTACCAAGTTTTGCTTTAGCTGCATCTGCAAGAGCTGTGAAAGCTGCTGCATCGTTAACAGCCAAGTCAGCAAGCATTTTACGGTTAACTTCGATCTCAGCCAATTTCAAACCATGCATCAATTGTGAGTATGAAAGTCCGTTCATACGAGCTGCCGCATTGATACGTGTGATCCACAATTTGCGGAAGTCACGTTTCTTTTGACGACGGTCACGGTATGCATAGTAGTAAGAGTTCATTACTTGTTCTTTTGCAGTACGGAACAAGATGTGTTTAGCTCCATAGTAACCTTTTGCTAATTTTAAAATACGTTTACGACGTTTGCGTGATACAACGCCACCTTTAACACGTGCCATTTATATTTCCTCCAATATTTCCTAGAATTGTTAACTTACAAATACGCGATTATTTCAAGCGAGTAAGCATTGCTTTGATACGTTTGAAATCTCCTGAATGCACCATAGATGCTTTACGAAGATGACGACGTTGTTTCTTAGTTTTTCCGTGGAAACGGTGAGAAGTGTAAGCACGGAAACGTTTAAGTCCACCAGAACCTGTACGTTTGAAACGTTTAGCTGATGCGCGGTGTGTTTTTTGTTTTGGCATGATATTTTCTCCTTTTTTTAACTTTCTGACAGATTATTTCTTGTCAGTTGCTGGGGCCAACTGCATGAACATTTGACGACCATCCATTTTAGCACGTTGTTCGATGATAGCAATATCTTGAGTTGCTTCAGCGAAATCGGCTAAAACTTTTGCTCCAATCTCTTTATGGGTAATCATACGACCCTTAAAGCGAATGGAAACCTTCACTTTGTTCCCTTTTTCAAGGAACTTGCGAGCACTGCGAAGTTTCGTATCGAAATCACCCTTATCAATAACTGGGCTCAATCGAACTTCTTTCACGGTCACAACGCTTTGTTTTTTGCGTTGTTCTTTTTGTTTCTTCTGGTACTCAAATTTGAACTTACCGTAGTCCATAATTTTCGCAACAGGAGGTTTAGCTTGAGGTTGAATGAGAACCAAGTCCACATTAGCGTCGTCCGCAAGTGCTTGCGCTTCACCAAGTGGTTTGATACCCAATTGTTCGCCCTCAAGACCGATTAAGCGAACTTCACGTACACGAATTTCATCATTGATGAATAAGTCTTGCTTTGCTATGGTTTTCACCTCTTTTTTTATTTTAGAGAAAAACAAGAGCGGACTTGCTAACGCAAATCCGCTCTACATGATTATAGTTCATTTCTGAAACTTGATCTGTAGGGGCCAGACAACGTTAGTCGCAAGGCGAGAAGTTCTCACTTCTGCTTTTCTCATCTTGTATATGATATCAAGTTTTTCCCTACTTGTCAAGATAAAAATAATCTTTTTTAATTTTTTTCTAATATTTGAATTTAATTTCAACTATTGGTTTCGAGAATAGTATATCTCATGTGGTTTTACATGATTCCCTAGTAACTCAGAGACTGTAACAAAGCTATACCCTTGTCCCTGCAAATATTCAATAACTTTTGGCAATGAGTTAACAGATGTTTGATGGATATCGTGCATAAGGATAATAGAACCATCAGTCGTCTGACGTTGAATTTCTGTTAGAATGGCTGCTTCGTTTTTACTCTTCCAGTCTAAGCTATCGACATCCCACATAATAAAGCTCAAATCGAGACTATTACGGATATCATCTGAGATGGCACCATATGGTGGGCGCATCAATTTTGAACTCTTTCCGAGAACACTAGTGATTGCTGATTCTGTATCCGTAATTTGTTTCTTAGCATCTTCTAATGAGAGTTGTGTTAAAACTGGATGGTTCCAACTATGATTTCCGACTTCATGCCCCTCAGCCTGCATACGTTTAAGGATAGCTTCATTACCTGCAATATTTTTCCCTTGGACAAAGAAGGTAGCTTTGATTTTGTACTTAGCTAAGATATCCAAGGCTTGTGGTGTTGTATTACCATCAGGACCATCATCAAAGGTAAGAGCTACCACTTTTTTATGTTTTTCTGCTTGAACTTTTTTATAAAGTTCAGCATCTTTTTCTGTTAGATAGGATGTCTGAATAAAATCAAAGAAATCTGAAATAGGCATTGCTATTTCTTCTATATTAGGCATTGCTTTGACTGGATATAGAACTAATTGACTATCTTTGTAAGCAAACTTCCAGCTTGACAATTCTGCAGCTGAAAAATCAGCTGAAACTTGGTCAACAATTGATTGCTCAATTTTTTTATCTTGGAGAGCTGACTTAACACCCTCAAGGATTTTTTCTTTAGCTGTGGATGGGTCTGTAAAGAGTTGATCCAAGGTAAAGATAGAGCCATCCTCTTTCAGATACAGCTGGTCTAAAGTAGTATTTTCTAATTCAACGACATTAGAATTTGCTAAGTCATAGGCCTGTTTTTTAATCAAACGATTTTCAACCCCAGTTAAAGTGGAATCCCCTTTTTCTGAGTAATAAAAAATCAACTGTTCTTTACCTTCTACTTTGTCAGTGATGTCTTTTACGATGATATCTTTGACAGGGGAGATAAGGTTGTCCCCGACTAGTGGATAATAGGTGATGATTTCTGATTTCTCTTTACGGAAATGTTCTTTTTGACTTCCTTGGGAGTAGGCTTCATCTTTTTCCTTCTTGAGACTCTCAATCTTCTGTTCAAAGGCTTGCTTGTTCAACACTTTATAGGTAATCACACTACCGAGTGCTAGCATTGTGAAAAACAAAAGCAAGACAAGTATGCCAAGTTTTTTATTGTTTTTCTTCTTTACTTTATTCTGGGGTAATCTCTTTTTTGTCATAGTCTTATCATATCAAATATGAGCTATAATTTCAATGAAAACATGGCACAAAAAGATTTAAAATAGGTAAAGAAAAGTAAAAGAACCCTAGAAAAATCTAGGATTCTTTTATAAATTAGAAACGAATACTTTCTCTTGTTTTTTCATAAGAAGTAACGAAGCGATTGGTAACACCAGGCTCAGCAACTTCTAATGCTTGAGAGATTTTTTCGAAAGATGCTTGGTAATCAAATGTTGTTTCAAAGATATTCAAAGCTTCTTGGAAAGCTTGTTGAATACGATCATCAAATGATCTGTAACGGTTCGAATATTGAAGCAATTGTTCTGTCAATGTTGCATTTTGAACGATACTGTATGTTTCTTCTTCCAACATATTCATATCATTTGTCGCAATCTCAAGGATACGATTCACAGATTCGATATTCACTTGCGCTTGTTCCAACTCAGCCATCAAGTCTTCTGTACTGTGACTTGCATCAAAGAAGAGCTTCAAGAATTTTTGTGGAATTCCTGGAAGATTTCTCTTCTCCATGTAGCGTTTAATCGTATGCAGACGGTTGACATATACATTTGCTTTTTGACGAGCATTGATGTCATCTTTTTCAATTTTAACGAGACGTTCACTAACACCGATTTGGTTATCTTCAATATCTTTTAATGTAGATTGGAGATTTTCCAGACGTTCTTGTAAGACAGAATATGCTTCTGAAACTTCTGACTCTGCATGAGTCATTTCTTCAATAGTAGCATTCAAGGCTGAGATATCAGCTTGAAGACGACGAACTCGATTCACATCGCTTTCTGAAATCAAATAGGTTTTTCCCAAGACGTTCGATATCTTTAACTAGTACCTGATTGTTTTCTTTCAAGTGTTTAAGATAGGTAGGAAGGGTGGTTACCAATTTCTCAAAAGCTTTATGGGCTGCAATTTCACGAGTGAAAATATCATAAAATGCATTGATTTCTTCTTGGATTTGAGTGTTTTCATACTCTGCATTATCCAACTCCAATGTACGGATATTTTCATGATTATTCTTCAAGGCTTCATAGAGAAGTTGGAGACGAGATTCGATATCAGTTTCTACAAAATGGTAGTTTTCATCTAAAAGCTTGCGGTAACCAGCTTCTAAATCTTCAAGTTGTTCTGGCAATTCAGTAGTAAGCTTAGTGACAATCGCTGGAATTCTTTCAACGATATGTGTCAAAGCTAAAATATGATTTTCAGCATTATCTAAAATCCCTGCTGCTTCAACCGGATCTCCCGAAGAATTCAAGGTTACAAATTGAGAAAACTCAGATTGGATGTTCTCCAATTGTTTTTCAATTTCTGGAAGAGCTTGACCATATTTTTCAGGATCTTCAGCTACAGTGTTTTGTAGTTTCTCAAATAAATCTAGGGCATGCAGAACACGTCCACTATTTTTTGACTCTTGTTTTTCCAACTCAGACAAGGCATTACGAATTGCTGCAATATCTTCTTCAACAAGTTGGATTTGACTTTCAATTTGATCAATCTGGTGCTTAGCTTTCAAGAAACGGAATGAGTTATTGTATCCTTCAGCTTCAAAGAGGTTATTCTCAATATCTGCAAAAGAGTTAAGAGACAAATCTACCCATTTTTGGTTCCATTCTCTAAAAGCAACCTGACTTTGACCAATCAGATGCATGTTTTTTACAACCTCTACCTCATCATTAACAGGAAGGTTATATAGTTCTTCTTTTTTTTCTTCTAAAGCTGCAAGTCTACTCTCATTTCGTTTACGTAGCAAAATTGTTACTGCAAAAGCAATAAGAAGCAGGACTGCAATTCCAATCAAAGTAATAATCAACTGATTATTTGACATATCAAACTCCTTTTATACATGACACAATTGTAATGATTATATCATATTTTTCAAACCTTGGGAACTATTTCCCAATTTTTTTATACGTCAAGAGTACTGTAAACAGCGTTTTCTTCGATAAATTCTCGACGTGGTTCTACTCGATCACCCATGAGCATATCAAAAATCTTATCTGCTTCTGCAGCATCATCTACTGATACACGAGCCATGAGGCGATGTTCAGGATTCATCGTAGTTTCCCAAAGTTGGTGGTCATCCATCTCTCCAAGACCTTTATAACGTTGAATGGTTGGTTTAGAACGACCTTCGCTGTAGCGAGCTAGGGCTTCTTGTAGGCGGATTTCTTGGTCTGCGCCAGGTTGAATATATTCTTTAATCTCACTACCAACTTTGACACCGTAAATTGGTGGTTGAGCGATATAAACATAACCAGCCTCTAGAACGGGTTTCATATAACGATAAATCAGAGTTAACAAGAGAGTACGAATATGGGCTCCATCGACATCGGCATCTGTCATGATAACCAGTTTTTGATAGCGAGCTTTGCTAACATCGAACTCAGCGCCAAATCCTGTTCCCATAGCTGTGAAAAGACTGCGAATCTCCTCATTAGCAAGGATTTTATCCATAGTTGCCTTTTCAACGTTAAGGATTTTACCACGAATTGGTAAGATGGCTTGGAACTCACGATTACGTCCTGATTTTGCAGAACCTCCTGCAGAGTCTCCTTCGACGATGAAAAGTTCAGTTTCAGCTGGATTGTTTGATGAACAGTCCGCTAATTTTCCTGGAAGATTTGAAATTTCTAAACCAGATTTCTTACGTGTAACTTCACGCGCACGCTTTGCAGCAACACGTGCTTTGGCAGCCAAAATCCCTTTTTCAACGATGCGCTTAGCAATTTGTGGATTTTCTAAAAGGAAGTCAGAAAATGCATCGCTGAAGAGGCGATTGGTAATCTTCACAACTTCACTATTTCCAAGTTTGGTCTTAGTTTGTCCTTCAAACTGAGGGTTTGGATGCTTCACAGAGATAACGGCTGTCAATCCTTCACGGACATCCTCACCTGTTAGGTTATCTTCGTTATCTTTTAGAAGTTTGTTTTTACGAGCATAGTCATTGATAACACGAGTTAAGGCTGTACGGAAACCTTGCTCATGTGTTCCACCTTCATGGGTATGAATATTGTTAGCGAAACTCATGACATTTTCATGGTAACCAGTTGTGTACTGCATCGCGACTTCAACTGTGATATCATCCATTTCACCATCTGTATAGATTGGCGTATCAAAGATAACATCCTTGTTTTCGTTGATATACTCAACGTAGCTCGCAATCCCGCCTTCGTAGTGATAATGCTTGGTTTGTTCAAGTCCTTCACGTTTGTCAGTAATAGAAATTTGAAGCCCGCGGTTCAAAAAGGCTAACTCTTGAATACGTTTATTTAATTTATCAAAATCAAATGTCGTTGTCTCAGTAAAAATTTCTGGGTCTGGAGTAAAGTGAACGATTGTTCCTGTTTTATCCGTATCCCCGATCACCTCAAGGTCTGCAACAACATGTCCACGACGGTATTCTTGGTAGTGAATCTTTCCATTTTTATGAACGCGAACATCCAACTGAGTAGAAAGAGCATTTACAACTGATGACCCTACACCATGGAGTCCACCAGATACCTTGTATCCGCCACCGCCGAATTTACCTCCGGCGTGAAGAACAGTAAAGACTGTTTCAACAGCAGGACGTCCTGTTTTTTCTTGGATATCAACAGGGATACCACGCCCATCGTCAATAACTGTAATCGAATCATCTGGCTCAATAAAAACTTCGATATGACTAGCGAATCCAGCCAAGGCTTCGTCGATAGAGTTATCTACGATTTCCCAGACTAGGTGGTGAAGACCCTCTTTGGCAGTTGAACCAATATACATCCCTGGACGCATACGAACAGCTTCCAGACCTTCCAAAACTTGAATTTGACTGGCATCATAATCTTGTGCCTGTTGGTTTTTAATATCTTCTGTCATTTTTCCCCTTTTTCTTACATGTCTATTGCTTGTTTTAAGGACACAACATCCTCAAAGAGATAGGCATCTAAGCCTGCAGCATGTCCTGCTTCTACATCAATGGCACGGTCACCAATGACTAGACCTGACGTTATATGATACTTATCACGTAAATAAATCATCGATTCAGGATCAGGCTTGCGTTTAAAACCTGAACTAGCCGTCACTACTTCTGTAAAGTAAAGAGCTATCTCAGTTTTCGCTAAAATCTCCAATACTTGATCGTTTCGATGAGAAACCAAGAAGTTACGGCCACCTTGGTCCGAAACATTCTCTAAAAGAGTAGGAATCCCATCAAACAAAACTGGATGCTCAAGTTCACGGGCTTCATTTTCCTTATATTTTTCAAGAAAGTTTTCAATACCTGGAGCATACTTTTCGATAGCAAAGGCAGTCGAAACCTTCAAAGCTTCGTAAACACTATCGTGTTCCTGCTCAATCCCGAACTCTGCTAATGTTTCTACAAAAGCTGCTGTAGAAGTTTCATAATTATCAAGCAGGGTTCCACCTAAATCCCAGATGTAATCGTGATATTTCATACCCTTCATTATACCATTTTTTATAAAAAAAAGCGATGTTTACCTTGGTTTTTGCCATTAAAAAAAGAGAAGAATCTTCTCCATCAAGAAAGATTCTCCTCAGTTTGTTCATTATTTTTCAAATAGGTCTGTGTAGAGCATGCTATTTCTTAGAGACTCAGCATCTCCGCCCAATGTTTCAACCAAGTGGTAAGCAAAGGCTAAAGCTGTTGCTGGCCCACGGCTCGTAATGATATTTCCATCCACTACGACTGTTTCTTTGTGGTAGTGACCGTCAGCAATTTGTTCTTGGACTCCATCATAGCAGGTGAAGTTTCTTCCTTCTAGGAGACCAGCTCGATTCAAAGCAATTGGAGCAGCACAGATAGCTGCTACTTTTTTACCGATTTTCTCAAATTTTTGAAGTTCAGTGATTAATTGTTCATTGTCCCTCAAGTGGACAGCACCAGGCATACCGCCTGGAAGGACAATCATGTCATACTCTGATAAATTACCATCAAACACGCGATCAGCTTGAACTTGAATAGCATGTGAACCTGTCACTTTATCTTCAAATCCTACCATATGGCAGGTGATATTTGCGCGGCGCATGACATCTACGACCGTCAAGGCTTCGATTTCTTCGAAGCCGTTTGCTAGGATAACTGCAACTTTAGACATAGCGACCTCCTTATTTCACTTTTTTCAACACAACTTTTTTACGTTTGAATCTTGTTCGACCACTCTTTTCATCAGCCAAATGGGTTTGGTAGCTCATCGATAACAGCAAACCGACACCAATTAGATTACTGATAATAGCTGATCCCCCTTGAGAAATAAAGGGCAAAGGAATCCCTGTCAGAGGGAGAAGACCAGTAACCGCACCAATATTTTCAAAGATATGGAACAAGAGCATCATGATAAATCCAGTTGAGATATAGGTATAAAATTGATTATTGGATTTTAGGGTAATCTTTAACATGCGATAGATGAGCAGTAGATAGAGTGCAACCACAACAACTGAACCAATAAATCCAAAATCTTCCGCAATTACTGTGAAAATCATATCACTCTCGCGGACTGGAATGAGAAGATTGGACACATTAAAGCCTTGACCAAAAATTCCACCGCTACCAATCGCAATTTGACCCTGCGCCTGTTGATAGGTAGTCGTTTGGGCATAATCAAACGGATTGAGCCAAGCTAGGATACGATTTATCTGATAAGTTGGCATCCCAATCTGATGCATAAAGGCACGCCCATCTTTTGTGATAAAGATTGCTAGGAAGCCTGCAATTGCCGACACAACTGCTACAAAAAAATTGGAATAATAATCTTCCAAGAAACACCAGACAATAAGACAAGTCCTGCAAAGATTGCAACAAAAAAACCATAGCTGTTCCAAGGTCACTTTGCAAGGCTAATAAAAACCATAACAGGCATCGTGAATATAATCATCCACAAAATTAATAGAAAAATCTAAGCCAACGGTTCGTTCTTTTATCTTTATGTTTCTTGGTAAAGGTTACGATAACGTATGCCAGCATCAAAATATAGGATATCTTCATGAATTCGGAAGGGTTGAAAGAGTGTATAACCACCGATTGACACCCAGTTTTTTTGCACCAGTTGCAGCTACTAAACTCGGGTTGTAGAAGACTAAAAGGCAAGACCATCAAAGGCTAGACCGAGTCCATATAAATAAGGCGTGGACTGCCAGAGAAATTTTGTGTTAAAAAAACATGACTATGAAGCTAAAAAAACAATCCCTAGAGATATCCAAGCCAGTTGTTGTCCAAGTATGGGCCAAACATTGTTTGGGTAGTCATGACTAACTGCTATATAAATAGCTACAACTCCAATCACCAACAAACAAAATACTGGTAATATTAAACTATAATCGACCCTAGAGTCGAGAGAACGTTTCATAAAAGGCCTCCTTCATTCTTTCAGGTATTCATTTCATTGTTTATTTAAAAATTCTTGAACTTTTGAGAACACTTGCTCTCGGCTAATGACTCTAACACGATTGCTTCGAGCCAAAGACTTGCTGATTTGCTTACCATAGCGTTTACTTGCCATGCGGCTATCTAGAATCAGAACTGCAGAGCGTTGCCCCACTCGACGCATGGTTCGTCCAATCGCTTGCTTAAGACGAATAATAGCCATAGGAAGCTGATAATCGTAAAAAGGATTTTTCCCTTCCAAACGAAGTTCTTGATTCATCTTTTTAGTAAAGGGATCTTCTGGATTTTGGAAAGGTAATCGAGTCACCACTTCAATCACTCGAGGATGTCTTGAAAAATCAACACCTTCCCAAAAACTTCCCGCCCCAAGCAAGAGCTCACGCTCGCCTCTTTCAAAACGTTTTTTTAACAGGGCAGGTTCACCGTGCTTATACTGGGCCAGATGGGGAACCCTCAAAGCATCTGAAACTTGCAACAATAAATCTTTTGCAGTAAATAAGACTAGAATGGGTTCTTCAAGCTGGAATAATTCTTCTAGAACTTCTACAATTGCTTGTGCATATTCCTCAGATGAAATTTCTGTCACCAACGGAAAATCCTTCACCAACAAGATTTCCTGATTTTCCTGAAACTGTTCGTCCATGCAGTAAAGGCAGCTCGAGGAAAACCTAACAATTCTGGTAAAGAAACCCTACTACTAATTTCAAGAGTTGCAGAGATTCCTAATAGCTGACAGGATTCTGGGAAAATCTGAGAAAAGAGCAAACGATGATTGCGACTAGAAGTGATTTCAACCTTCTTACTAGACACATCTGAAGTCGATAACCAAAATTCTCCCTCAGATGTAAAAAATCTCTGATAGTCTTTAAATTCTGGTAAATTCAACTCAGAAAAATCTTGGCGGAGCTTGTCAATGCTACTAGCTGGACACATCCTACGTTTACCAGATAGAAACTGATCGAGTAGGTAAGAAACTTCAAAACGAATACTCTCTAGCAAGCGTCTTTGAAGCATACCTTCTTCCCTCGATAGAGCTTGGTCTAGTTGATCTAGCAAATCCGTTAGCAAATAAGTTTTACGAGAAAGATTTTCCAATGTCAACAAGACTTTCTGGGCTTCATCTAAAATCAAGAGACGCCCTTCTAAGAGACTAGGATCATCTTCAAGTCGAGTAACGAGGTAAGCATGATTGGTCACAAGCAACTTGCAAGAACGAGCCTTTTTCTGACCTCGTTTCCAAAAATCCTCTAGCCAAAAGAGAGAGTCTTTGTGAAGGTTGCCATCATGAACCAAGTTCGGTAAAAACTGCTGGTAGCGATATAGCTGACCAATCTCGTCTAAATCTCCTGTATCTGTCTCTGTCAACCAAACTAGAAGTTGCATCTTGAAACGAGTATACAAACGATTGGACTCTTCTTCCTCTAGCGCTGCATGAAAGGCATCTAGCTTCAAGTAATTCTGAGGACCTTTAAGACTATGAATAGAGATATGGAAAATCTCTTCTAGTTTTTTAGCCTCCTCTTGCATCACCTGATTTTGAAGGATTTTAGTCGGAACACTGAGTAGGATTCCCCCTTCATTCTCAAGTGATAAGGCCGGCAGCAGGTAACCATAGGTTTTCCCGATTCCTGTTTGAGCCTGAATAAAGGAAATGGCTTCCCCTTGTAAAAACTCTTGAACCTTTTGGGCAAATTCTTCTTGTTGACTTCTCTCCTCCAAACCTAGCAAGGCAATATTAGTTTGGAAATCTTTTGAAAGTTTGCGTGGAGAAGGGAATGGCTTCTCTTTTCTTAAGAATAAGCCTTGCACTTCTACCAAATCATGCTCAACGAGGAGAGACTGTTTCTGATAAACTTCCTCGATGACTAGGTAAGATTCATAGAGTAAGCTATCTGATAAACTCAATAAGCGCTCCAACAACCCTTTTGGCAGTCCAAACATCTTTTGTCTCATACAAAGAAAGAGTTCTGCTGTTGCTTGGGCATCAGATAGGGCTGAATGGGCTTGCTCTAGAGGAATCCCCAACTCTTGGCAAAGAATGCCGAGATTATACTTCTCAAGCTGAGGGTAAAATATCTGAGCCAACTCCACTGTATCGATACGAGGCGTGCGCAATTCATAACCCTCAAAAAAGAGGAATTCTGCCAATAAATTAGCATCAAACTGAACATTGTGCGCAACAAAAACACCGTCTTTGACCAGTTCAAAAATCTTTTCAGCCACCTGAGAAAACTCTGGAGCCTTTGCCAAACGTTTATCAGTCAAACCCGTTAATTCTTTGATATGAGAATCCAAGTGTTCATGAGGGTTGACATCAGTCGCATACTGTTCAACAATCTCACCATCTTCAATGACTACAATTCCCACTTGGATGATTTTTGCCTTACTTCCGGTACTTGTTGCTTCTAAATCTACAACCACATACCGATTATTTCTAAAATTCATCACTAAAAATTATATCAAAATTTGCACCATTTGACATCCCTGAACTTTATTTGAAGAGTCAAGTTTCTTGCAAGATTTGAAAAAAATAATTGAATAGAATTGTAGAAAAGGAGGGAACTCATGAACCCATTAGATTTGTTTAACCAAGTAAAAGAACTCATTGAGAACAAAGATTTTTCTGCAGCAAAAACATTTGTTGAAGAAAACAAGGATCAACTCGGTGAGTACCTAAGCCAAGCGCAAGCTTTGGTTTCAGGCTCAGAAGAACTTGACGGTCTTGTAGATAAGGTCAAAGGTCTCTTCTAATCATCAAAAGACACCTGATATTTTCAGGTGTCTTTTTGTATTTTTTTCATGAATGTAGGAATATGTTGACTAATCGTGGTTGGCAGAACTACAAAGTTGTCCTCAGCCAATTCTTCAGCAATTGCTGAATGTAGATAGGTCGCTACTGTCACTCTTTCATAGAGACTTGCTCGAGGAAATTGCCCTGCAAAACCAGCAATCATACCAGCCAGAGTATCACCCATTCCCCCAGTCGCCTGATAAGGACCACCAACACCCAGTTGATAACAACCAGCTTGAGCTGCTTGCCAGATTCGAGTCGCAGGACCTTTTTGAACTAGAATCGTTCCTGAAGGAAATCTCTTCAAAGTCTCTCCTGTTTCCTCAGTTCCTTGGGAATCCAAATCTAATCCTGACAAGACTTGCCATTCTCTTTGGTGTGGAGTTAAAACAAGCTGAGCCTTAGGAAATTTCATTCCCGTCTTAGCAACAATGGATAGGGCGCCACCATCCAGTATGAGGGTCTGATCTTGATTTGAATGATGAAAGACTGTTTGGAGAAGCTCTTCTCCACGCTCATCATCCACTAGTCCAGGTCCGACCAAGACAACACTTGCTTTCTGTAACTGTTGCTCAAGTAGTTGCTTATCACCAAGGTCAAAAGCCATAGCCTCCGGCAGATGGCTATGTAGAGCTGAAATATTCTCTTTATCCGTTGCTACTGTCACCAAGCCTGCACCGCTTCTAACCGCCCCTAAGGCAGCCATAATAATCGCTCCCCCATAGGGATACGTTCCCCCAATCAAGAGAAGACGACCGTAGTCTCCCTTATGACTAGAACGAGGACGCTCGATGATTACTTTTTTCAGTAGAGCCTGATCAATCTCTCTCATAAGCTACTCCTTCATGCTTCTTCCTATTTTTATTATACTACAAAAAAATAAAGAAAAACATCAATTGAAATAAGTATCTTTACAGCAAATGAAAAGTCGAGATATCACTATCTCAACCATTTTTCATCATAAACTTAATTTTTATCCAGCGTTCTTAAAGCAGCCTGATAAGTCTGTTCCATCAGCATGGTAATGGTCATTGGACCAACTCCACCAGGTACAGGGGTGATATGACTAGCAATTGGTGCAACAGCATCGTAGTCAACATCTCCACAGAGCTTGCCATTTTCATCTCGGTTCATCCCTACATCAATGACAACTGCACCTGGTTTGACAAAGTCAGCAGTCACGAACTTGGCGCGACCGATGGCTACGACCAAAATATCGGCTTTAGAAGCTACTTGGGCTAGATTGTGGGTACGAGAGTGGGTCAAGGTTACAGTTGCATTCTTAGCCAACAGTAACTGAGCCATGGGTTTCCCAACAATATTTGAACGACCAATTACGACCGCATTTTTACCTTCTAAGTCAATCCCATATTCATGAAACATTTCCATAATTCCTGCAGGTGTTGAAGGAATCATAACTGGGTGACCAGACCAGAGGCGTCCCATGTTGAGTGGATGGAAACCATCCACATCCTTTTCTGGATCAATAGCTAGTAAAACAGCTTCTTCATCGATGTGTTTTGGTAATGGAAGCTGAACCAAAATCCCATGACATGCTGGATCTTGATTGTATTTAGCGATTAATTCTAACAATTTCTCTTGAGTAATGGTCTCCGGAACTCGCACGACTTCACTTTGGAAGCCTGCAGCGATAGCAGAACGCTCCTTGTTGCGTACGTAAACTTGGCTTGCTGGATTTTCTCCGACTAAAATAACGACCAATCCTGGAACCAAACCTGTCTCTTCCTTTAATGTGGCTGTTTTTTCAGCCAACTGTCCTTGTAACTTGGCTGCTAAAGCCTTTCCATCAATCATCTGTGTCATGTATTTTCTCTTTTCTAACAAATATCTTCTATTATATCAAAAATATACTTGTCCCTCTAACACTTCTTACCTAAGAGACCTTATAGTCTGAAACTATAAGAAAAAGCCCTTATCGAGCTTTTCTAAATTACGATATTCTTACAAAACCTTACTCAAGAAATCCTTGGTTCTTTGTTCTTGGGTTTGTTCAAAGACTTGCTCTGGAGTTCCGTCTTCGACAACGACACCATCAGCCATAAAGATGACACGATCCGCCACTTCACGAGCAAAGCCCATTTCATGCGTTACGATAACCATGGTCATTCCTGACTGAGCAAGTTCTTGCATAACTGCTAGTACTTCTCCTACCATTTCAGGGTCTAGGGCAGAAGTCGGTTCATCAAATAGTAAAACATCTGGCTCCATAGCAAGACCACGAGCGATAGCGATACGTTGCTGTTGCCCACCAGACAGACTTTGTGGATAAGCATCTGCCTTATCTGGTAAACCAACCTTTTCCAAGAGCTCATGGGCTCTCTCCTCAGCAACTGCCTTACTTTCCCCTTTAGTCTTAATAGGAGAAAGCGTGATATTTTCCATTACCGTCATATTTGGGAAGAGATTGAATTGTTGGAAAACCATTCCCATCTTTTCACGCATGGCAAAGAGGTCATTTTTCTTATCGGTAATGTCAATACCTTCAAATATAACCTTTCCTTTAGTAGCTTCTTCGAGGAGATTCATCGAACGAAGGAGGGTTGACTTACCGCTACCAGAAGGTCCGATAATCACCACTACTTGTCCTTTTTTGATTTCAAGATCAATTCCTTTTAAAACTTCATTTTTTCCAAAGTTTTTATGAAGATTTTCAATTTTTATAAGTGTTTCAGTCATTATTTCTTATCTCCTTGTCCCATACGATTTTCAAAAGCTTTCAAGGCCAGTGTCAAGATAGAGGTCATAATCAAGTAGTAAAAGGCTGCAAATAAGAGCGGTGTTAAAGGTAGGTATGTGGTTGTTGATACTGTAGTAGCTCCATTCCACAACTCCATAACCCCGATAGCTGACAAGAGCGAGCTATCCTTGATAATAGTGATAAACTCATTTCCTAGAGAAGGTAAGATATTTTTGATAGCCTGGGGTAAAATGACATAGCGCATGGCATTTTTTGGGCGAATACCTAGTGAATAAGCTGCTTCTAATTGTCCCTTTGGTACTGCATTAATCCCAGCACGAACTGTTTCTGATACATAGGCACCACTATTCATAGAGATAATCAAAATCCCTGGAATCAAACGAGTCAGATCAACATCTAAGATCCCAATTTGAATAGTCGGAGCACTAATATGCATCAAGGCAAATGCAATCATAATCTGCACCATCATCGGAGTCCCACGGAAGACCCAGATATATAGATTAGCAAACCAGGCAAGTGGTTTAATCTTTTTGAACGTTGTGCAAAGGCCAACAGCACTCCTAGAATGGTCCCCAAGAAGACCACCAAGATAGATATGATAATTGTTACAACGGCACCATAGTTAAAATATGGTAGATATTTCGGGTAAAAAAAAAAAATTCATGGATACTCTACTTTCTGTTTTTAATATTTAAACTTAAAACTTGTATAAGGATAACATATATTGCATAAAAATTCAACATTTTCTCCTAATATTTTCAATAAATTTTCAAAGACGAGAGAAATAGCGAGAAATCTTAGTTTTTTTCTAGTCAAGTCGAGTCTGTTTATGGTAAAATAGTAAAGATAAGAAATGGAGGAGAATCAAAATGGAATCACATTTGGTTAGAATCATCAATCGCTTAGAAGCAATGACTAAAGATGGTGGTAACTTGAAACGTAACTTTGAGCGCGAAGGAGTTGTTGTCGCAGAGGTTGCTTTTAACCACGACGAAGAAAACGGACCACTCTTTACACTTCGTGACGTTGAAGCTCGTGAAACATATACATTTGATAGCATCGACCTCATTGCGATGGAAATCTACGAACTTTTATACTAATTGTTGAATAAATGCCGGAGAAGTCTCCTGCTTTGACCAATGAAAATCCTTTTTGCATGACAAATAGGATTTTTCTTTTTATCCCTATATTTCATTTACAAAACTCTTTTATCATGACTTCTAAGACTCAATCTTTTTACTTGCTTTCCCCTTCAATCATGATATAATGAGACTAAAGAACTTTGACTATTTTTGACCTTTCTGTTTTAGTCAAAGCCAAGAAAGAAACGAGGTAGTGATATGCTCTGTCAAAATTGTAAAATCAATGACTCAACGATCCATCTTTACACCAATCTTAATGGGCAACAAAAGCAAATCGATCTTTGCCAAAATTGCTACAAAATTATCAAAACAGATCCGAACAACAGCTTATTCAAAGGCATTACAGATTTAAATAATCGTGATTTTGATCCATTTGGAGACTTCTTTAATGATCTGAATAACTTTAGACCTTCTTCAAATAATAATGTTCCTCCAACCCAGTCAGGTGGTGGATATGGTGGCAATGGTGGTTTTGGTTCCCAAAATCGCGGGCCAGCTCAAACACCTCCTCCTAGTCAAGAAAAAGGACTCTTGGATGAGTACGGTATCAACATAACCGAGATTGCCCGCCGTGGAAATGTCGATCCTGTTATCGGTCGCGACGAAGAAATCATCCGTGTCATTGAAATTCTCAACCGTAGAACCAAAAAAACAATCCCGTCCTTATCGGAGAGCCTGGTGTTGGTAAGACAGCAGTTGTCGAAGGCCTCGCTCAAAAAAATTGTAGATGGTGATGTTCCCTCATAAACTTCAAGGGAAAGAAGTCATCCGCTTTAGACGTTGTTAGCCTTGTCCAAGGTACAGGAATTCGTGGACAATTTGAAGAGCGCATGCAGAAAACTCATGGAAGAAATTCGTGAGCGTAAAGATGTCATCCTCTTTATCGATGAAATTCACGAGATTGTCGGTGCTGGTTCTGCCGGAGATGGCAATATGGATGCAGGCAATATCCTGAAACCTGCCCTTTCTCGTGGAGAACTTCAACTAGTTGGTGCTACTACCCTCAATGAATACCGCATCATTGAAAAAAAGACGCCGCCCTTGAGCGCCGTATGCAACCTGTTAAAGGTGGATGAACCAACTGTGGAAGAGACTATTATTATCCTCAAAGGTATCCAAAAAGAAATACGAAGATTACCACCACGTTCATTATACAGATGCTGCTATCGAAGCTGCTGCTACTCTTTCTAACCGCTACATCCAAGATCGTTTCTTGCCGGATAAGGCTATTGACCTCCTAGATGAGGCTGGTTCTAAAATGAACTTAACCTTTGAATTTTGTGGATCCAAAGGTTATCGACCAACGCTTAATCGAAGCAGAAAAATCTCAAGGCCCAAGCAACTCGAGATGAAGATTTTTGAGAAAGCAGCCTACTTCCGTGACCAGATTGCTAAATATAAAGAAATGCAAAAGACAAAAAGTAACGGATCAGGATACTCCCGATCATCAGCGAAAAAGACGATTGAACACATTATTGAACAAAAGACCAATATTCCAGTTGGTGATTTGAAAGAAAAAGAACAGTCTCAACTCATCAACCTAGCAGACGACCTCAAGGCTCATGTTATTGGCCAAGATGATGCAGTTGATAAGATTGCTAAGGCTATCCGTCGTAACCGTGTTGGACTAGGTACTCCAAACCGTCCAATCGGTAGCTTCCTCTTTGTTGGTCCTACTGGTGTCGGTAAGACAGAACTTTCTAAACAACTAGCTATTGAGCTTTTTGGTTCTGCTGATAGCATGATTCGCTTTCGATATGAGCGAATACATGGAAAAACATAGCGTTGCCAAACTCGTCGGTGCCCCTCCAGGATACGTAGGTTATGATGAAGCAGGACAATTGACCGAAAAAGTGCGTCGCAACCCCTACTCACTTATTTTACTAGACGAGGTTGAAAAAGCCCATCCAGATGTTATGCATATGTTCCTTCAAGTATTGGATGATGGCCGCTTAACGGACGGTCAAGGCCGAACTGTTAGCTTTAAGGACGCCATCATTATCATGACCTCAAATGCAGGTACAGGCAAGGCTGAAGCTAGTGTTGGTTTTGGTGCTGCTAGAGAAGGTCGTACCAACTCTGTCCTTGGAGAATTAGGCAACTTCTTTAGTCCAGAATTCATGAACCGCTTTGATGGTATTATCGAATTCAAAGCTCTCAGCAAGGAAAATCTCCTTCAAATCGTTGACCTCATGTTAGATGATGTGAATAAACGCCTCTCAAGTAATAACATCCATTTAGATGTAACAGATAAGGTTAAAGAAAAACTTGTAGACCTTGGTTACGATCCAAAAATGGGAGCTCGTCCACTCCGTCGTACCATCCAAGACTATATCGAAGATGCCATTACAGACTACTACCTTGAAAATCCAAGTGAAAAAGACCTCAAGGCAGTCATGACAAGTAAAGGAAAAATCGTGATTAAGTCCAAAAATAAAACGGAAACAGTCGAGTCAAACGACTAATTCCTCACATACAAAAGAATGTTCTTGCTTGACAGTGAGAGCATTCTTTACTATTATAGAAAGAAAGCGCACTCACGAAGGAGAACTTTATGGCAAATCCAACATTTGGAGAAAAAAAAGAGGGAGTAACCTACAAAAATAGATATGGCGTTTATGCAGTCATACCTGATGCAAACCATGAAAAGATTATCCTCGTACAAGCTCCAAATAGTGCATGGTTCTTACCAGGAGGTGAAATCGAAGAAGGCGAAAACCATCTCGAAGCTCTCAAACGAGAGTTGATTGAAGAATTAGGATTTTCTGCTGAAATCGGCACCTACTACGGGCAAGCTGATGAATATTTTTATTCTAGTCATCGTGATACCTACTACTACAATCCAGCCTATCTCTACGAAGCCACTTCTTACCAAGAAATCCAAAAACCTCTCGAGGACTTCAATCATCTAGCTTGGTTCCCAATCGATGAAGCTATTGCTAACTTAAAACGTGGAAGTCACAGATGGGCGATTGAAGCTTGGAAAAAACAACATCAAATTTAAACTATCTTTACCAAATTTCCCAAAAAGTGCTATAATAGACATAGAAATACAGGAGGAAACCCTATGAAGCTTATCAATACTACAAATTCACACTCGCAACTTGTTAAAAGTCAGCTAGAAAGCACCGACGCAACGCTTGTAGAGGTTTATTCTGCGGGAAATACAGATGTTATTTTTACTCAGGCTCCACTTCATTACGAAATCCTCATTTCCAATAAACATCGGGCAATCCGTGAAAAAGAAATGGAAATAATCAAAGAATTTTTCCTCAGTCGTAAAATTAATCAACAGGCTATTGATAAGACAAATATTAAAACCCTCTATTCTGATAAATTGATTGAGATTTCAATCCCTACAAAATAGAATTAATCTACCCTACAGTTAAAACTGCGGGGTTTTTTAATGCTTTTTTTCTATACATTTCTAAAATAACTACCATGTCTAAACTTTTTGTGAAAATTTCACATTTTAATCGAAAAATATGAGAAATTTCGTTATAATAGATAGAGAGATTTTAATGAAGGAGTTTGATATGAAAGAAATAGTATACAGAGAAGCCAGGCTAGATGAATATCAAAAAATCGGGAAGTGTTGGCTGGTGCCTTTATGGACTACCCTTTCATGACTCTTATCAAAGATGATTTAAAGAAACCAGAATATTACCCAGCATTCTTAGAATTATTGGATAGCCTTCTGACCAGACTCTATATCAAAGGAGAGACCTGTCTAGTCGCTGAACAAGACGGGGAAATCATGGCCGTTGCCCTCCTGCAACAAAAGGATTTTTCCATTCTATCTTATTTGCTGAATGGTATGGTCAAGCTTTTCCGTTTTATTACTCCGCGCAATCTCTTGAAATATCTTGATTTGGTGGAACGTTCCGAACAGCATTTGAAAAGATCAGGAAATTTTGACTGGTATTTGATGATGTTGGGAGTCAATGCTTCTAGTCAAAACCAAGGAATCGGGAGTGCTTTTCTACAAGAAGGTGTTGAACCTTATCTTAAATCCAAAGGCTGCAAACGCTTGGGCTTGATTACTAGTACTGAAAAAAATGTTTGCTTCTATGAAAAAAACAAGTATGAATTACTAGATTCGATGATGTTAGAATACGGAACAAAATCTATTGGAAACTGGGCTTTTGTAAAAATCCTGGATAACTAATTTTAAACATAAAAAAGATTGGTCCTTAAACCAATCTTTTTTAGTTTATTTAACGGCTTCTTTCAAGGCTTCTACCTTGTCCAAGCGTTCCCATGGAAGATCAATATCTGTACGTCCCATATGTCCATAAGCCGCTGTTTTACGGTAAATCGGACGTTTGAGATCTAGCATTTGGATAATTCCTGCAGGGCGAAGGTCAAAGATTTGACGCGCTGCTTTTTCAAGTTTACTTTCAGCTACTGTTCCTGTACCGAAAGTATCGATACGGACAGATACAGGTTGAGCTACACCGATTGCGTAGGCCAATTGCACTTCTGCTTTCTTAGCAAGACCTGCAGCAACAATGTTTTTAGCAATGTAGCGAGCTGCATAAGAAGCTGAACGGTCAACCTTAGTGGCATCCTTACCAGAGAAGGCACCACCACCGTGACGTGAGTAACCACCATAGGTGTCCACGATGATCTTACGACCCGTCAAACCTGAGTCTCCTTGAGGTCCTCCGATAACGAAACGACCAGTTGGATTGATGAGAATTTAGTCTCATCATCCAGGTAAGAAGCTGGAATCACTTCTTTGATGACCTTGTTGATTACATCCTCATGGATTTGTTCATTGCTGACTTCTGGATCGTGTTGAGTTGAAATAACAACAGTGTCCACGCGCACTGGTTGGTCATTTTCATCATATTCAACAGTGACTTGAGATTTAGCATCTGGACGAAGATAGCTGATTTCACCAGACTTACGAAGTTCAGCCAAACGACGAACCAACTTGTGACTGAGTGAGATTGGAAGTGGCATGAGTTCTTCAGTTTCATCCACCGCAAAACCAAACATGAGACCTTGGTCTCCAGCTCCAATCAAGTCAAGTGGATCTTTATCAGCATTTCCACGAACTTCCAAGGCTTCATTAACACCTTGAGCGATATCTGGAGATTGTTCAACCAAAGATGGATGAACTCCTACTGTTTCAGCTGAGAATCCATACTCAGTATTTGTATATCCAATCTCTGCAATGGTATCACGAACCACACGATTGATATCCACATAAGCCGTCGTTGAAATCTCACCAAAAACATGAACTGAACCAGTATAAACAGCTGTTTCAGCAGCAACGTGTGCTTCTGGATCTTGCTCTAAAATAGCATCCAAGATAGCATCTGAAATTTGGTCTGCAATCTTATCTGGATGCCCCTCAGATACAGATTCAGACGTGAAAAGTTTACGTTCTGACATAAAAAATGTCCCCCCTTAAAAAAATATTCGTTATAGAGTTACAAAGAACTGGTAGGAAGAGTATTTACAATCAATCCCACCACCTTATCGGGACCATATAACCTAACTATTATAACACGAATCTTTGAAAAATACTCGTATGATTGCTATTTTTCTTACTAGGAAAATGTTTTCTAATCTTAACCAAATAAAAACTCTTAAAATAGATGAGTTTCTACTCTAAGAGTGATGTTATAAACTAATTATTTTCTAGATAAAATTCAAACCGTTCTCCGACGTATTGGCTCTTTACATACTCAAAAGCCGTTCCGTCATCAAAGTAAGAAACCTGAGTCAAACCTAAAATAGCATGTCCTTTTTCAACTTCTAGGTAATGAGCTATCTTTTCTTTTGCTAAACGTGCGTATATGGTCTGGTGAGATTTACCAATTCGATAACCATGCTCTTGCAAGGTTTGAAAGAAGTGCTTGGTTACTTCTTCTTTTTTGAAATTTTTGATAAATTTCTCAGGAATCGACGCCACTTCATAGACAACAGGAACCTTATCTGCATAACGAACACGCTCCATACGAATGATATTGTCAGTTGGCAGTAAACCTAGTTTAGCCACTTCTTGCTCATTTGGAATGGTTCGACGATAAGAAATCAAGTGACTAGACGGAGTTTTCCCTTGAGCTTTAACAATCTCCGTAAAACTAGTTGTTCCACGCATTCTTTCCTGAACACGTGTGCTTGAAACAAAGGTCCCACTACCTATACGTCGTTCCAAAACCCCTTCTTCAACCAAAAGAGAGATTGCTTGACGTAAGGTCATGCGGCTAACGGCAAATTCTTCTGCTAAATCTCGCTCACTTGGAAGTCTTTCCCCAATTTTCCAACTTCCCTCATCAATGTCTTTCTTGATTTGGTCGTGGATTTTCATATAAGCTGGCAACATGCTTGATCACTTCTTTTCTTTATTTTTTCCATTGTACCGTAACTCATGGGGAAAAGTCAAACCGCACTTGTTTGGTTGGTAATTCTAACCCTTTTATGATAGAATATTCAAGAAGATATTTCTTTCAAGAAAGGGAAAAGATGAGCAACATTTCAACTGATTTGCAAGATGTCGAAAAGATCATCGTACTGGACTATGGTAGCCAGTACAACCAACTCATCTCACGTCGTATCCGTGAGATTGGTGTCTTTTCAGAACTAAAAAGTCACAAGATTTCGGCTGACGAAGTCCGTGCTATCAATCCTATCGGGATTGTACTTTCAGGTGGTCCAAACTCTGTTTACGAAGAAGGATCGTTTGATATTGATCCAGAGATTTTTGAACTTGGAATTCCGATTTTGGGAATCTGCTATGGTATGCAGCTATTGACTCACAAGCTTGGAGGAAAAGTTGTTCCTGCAGGTGACGCTGGTAACCGTGAATACGGTCAATCAACATTGACTCACACAGAATCAGCTCTTTTTGCGGGTACTCCAGATGAGCAACTTGTCTTGATGAGCCACGGTGATGCTGTAACGGAAATTCCTGCTGACTTTGTTCGTACTGGAACTTCTGCAGACTGTCCTTATGCATCTATTGAAAACCCTGATAAGAAAATTTACGGTATCCAATTCCACCCAGAAGTTCGCCACTCAGTTCACGGTTATGATATTTTGCGTAACTTTGCTTTAAATATCTGTGGTGCCAAAGGTGACTGGACTATGGATAACTTCATCGAGATGCAAATCAAACAAATCCGTGAAAAAAGTTGGAGACAAACGTGTTCTCCTCGGACTTTCTGGTGGTGTTGACTCTTCTGTTGTTGGGGTTCTTCTCCAAAAAAAGCAATCGGCGATCAATTAATCTGTATCTTTGTAGACCACGGTCTTCTCCGTAAAGGTGAAGCTGACCAAGTTATGGATATGCTTGGTGGTAAGTTTGGTCTCAATATCGTTAAGGCAGACGCTGCCAAACGTTTCCTTGATAAATTGGCTGGTGTTTCTGACCCTGAACAAAAACGGAAGATTATCGGTAACGAATTTGTCTATGTCTTTGACGATGAGGCAAGCAAACTAACAGATGTGAAATTCCTTGCTCAAGGGACACTCTATACTGACGTGATTGAATCTGGTACGGATACTGCTCAAACCATCAAGTCTCACCACAACGTTGGTGGACTCCCAGAAGACATGCAGTTTGAACTGATCGAACCACTCAATACTCTTTACAAGGATGAGGTTCGTGCCCTCGGTACAGAACTTGGCATGCCAGACCACATCGTATGGCGCCAACCATTCCCAGGACCAGGACTTGCGATCCGTGTCATGGGTGAGATCACTGAAGAAAAACTTGAAACCGTTCGCGAATCAGACGCTATCCTTCGTGAAGAAATTGCTAAAGCTGGCCTTGACCGCGACATCTGGCAATACTTCACTGTTAACACTGGTGTTCGTTCAGTAGGTGTTATGGGAGATGGCCGTACTTACGACTATACAATCGCTATCCGTGCTATTACTTCTATCGATGGTATGACAGCTGACTTCGCCAAGATTCCTTGGGAAGTTCTCCAGAAAATCTCAGTTCGTATCGTAAACGAAGTTGACCATGTTAACCGTATCGTCTACGATATCACAAGTAAACCACCTGCAACTGTTGAGTGGGAGTAAAGTTTCCTATAAAATAATAAATAATACTGCTGAAGCATGGACTACAGTGGTATTATTTTTTATAATTTCAATATTAGGAAAATTTCTCGACTCTCAACTCCTCTTTTTAAATCCTTGAAACCATGCTATAATATAGTAAGTATAGCTCCAATAACCTAATGATAAAGATTTCTTACATCATCCGTAAGTGTTATTCTCCTCTGATTCATACTATAATGAAAGTAACAAAAGATGGAGGTGTTTCACATGGAAACAATTTTACGAGTAGAATCATTAAAAAAGCATTATGGAAAAGAGCCGAATATCACCAAAGCCTTGAACGGTATATCTTTTCAAGTTGTCAAAGGTGAGTTCTTAGGGATTATGGGGAGCAGTGGTTCTGGGAAAACAACCCTTCTTAACTGTCTCGCTACTATCATCAAACCAACTGACGGCTCCATTCAAATGCAAGAAAAAGATTTAGGTCAGTTAAAAGGTAGTCAGTTAGCTGATTATCGTGGCAAGGAAATTGGTTACCTCTTTCAAAATTTTGAGCTTTTGGACAATCTGACAGCCAAAGAAAATATTTTACTCCCCTTGTCTTTGCACAAGGTCGATGCCAACGAAAGCAAGGTTCGGTTAGAATTACTTTCCCAATATCTAGATATTTCTGAACTTCTGGATAAGTTCCCATCTCAATTATCAGGTGGTCAACGGCAAGGGTAGCTGCTGCGCGTGCCTTGATTTTTAGATCCCTAAGATTGTATTTGCAGATGAGCCCACAGGAGCTTTTGGATTCAAAAAAATGCGAGCATTTTGATGCAAAAAAATTATCCGAAATGAATCAAGTGGAAGAAACCACCATTCTCATGGTGACCCACGATTCAGTCGCTGCCAGCTTTTTGCAACCGCATCTTGTTTATCCAAGACGGAAAACTATTCCATGAAATCCGACGCGATTATCCAAGAGAAAGTCAAGAAGATTTTTACCACAGAATACTAAAGGTCATGTCTGCACTGGCTGGAGGTGATGGCAATGTTTTCTAAACTAGTCTCAAGAAATAGCAAGAGGGATCGAAAGAATAATGGCTTGTATTTCAGTTCCATGGTTCTTTCTATTATCTCCTTTTACATCATCCTTTCTTTTGTCCCATCAAGATGTGATGTTCTTTCTCAAACAAATAGAGAGTGACGCTGTAAATAAACTCTTTAGCATGATTCCCATTCTTTATGTAGCAACCCTCTTTATTCTCTTTTTTCTAGTCTACTTCGCAAGCAGTATGCAGATGGAAAGGAGACAACATGAATTTGGTGTCTATCTAACGCTAGGGATGCGAAGAAGCAAACTGTTCTTGCTGCTCCTACTCGAGGATTTGAGAAACAGTATCCTTGCTCTTGGAATAGGTCTTCCAATTTCAATCTTGATTTCAGAACTGATTAGCCTAATAACCGCTAAAATTGTTGGGCTAGGGATTATTGAACATCAATTTTCTCTATCTACTACAGCTCTATTCTATACAATCATCGGTTTCCTAGCCGTAAAATTAGCTGTCTTTATTCTTTTAAGTGCAAAAACAGCTAATAAGGAAATCGGAGATCTGCTATCCTATTCTCCTTCAGGCATGAAGAAACTACTCCCCAAGGGTGTGTACCTTCTTGCTTCTGTCCTCGGAATTTTGCTTCTAGGAACAGCCTATTACTTGGGGATGAGTGGACGAGCTTGGGAAAATGCCATAACAATGGGCATCACTGTTCTCTTGGGAACTCTAGGAACTATACTACTCTTCTTTGGTATGCGTTTGTTTATAGACTTTTTGGTCAAGCTTGGAAGCAATCGAAAACTCCACACCTATAATTTTAGACAGATTCAGGAATTAGTTATCCAGCGCTCAACTATACTGGCTATCTGCTCCCTCTTAATCTTCTCTGCCTTGTGCCTCTTTGGAGCAGGTGTTGCCATTGCAAGTGGCAGTTCAGGCAATCAAACCCACGTTTTGGATTATACATTTAGAGATAGCAAGCAGGAAACAGATGAAAAATCTTGATATGAAATACAGTTAAAAAAAGAGCTTGAAGCTGCTGGACTGGCATCACAGTTTTCAAATGATTCTACAAATCAAAGTGGAGCGAAACCGAAAGAACACGAGTCCGTGTCCTTCGAAGAGATTATCAAGGAGTTGAAAAAGCAAAAAGACAGCAAGAACAAGGAAATTTTGCTCCAAAGATTTAAACAGTCTACTACTTCCCACCTCATACCAGTTTCCGAATACAATGAACTTAGAAAGGTTGCCAATCTCCCTCCTCTAGAATTAACTAGTAAGGAAGCATATTTGTATATGGGGAAAGATTTTCTGCCAGATGAAAGTCTCGTCAACTCTGTCCTAAAGACAAAGCCTCAAATCAAAGTCATGGGAAATGATGTAAAATTGATTGGAGAGGTTCAGTCTTTACCGATTGTAACGGATCGTGAAATCACCCTCTCTGTTGCCCTCATAGTCCCAGATGAAGTCTTTATGAACTATACAGACGGTCGATACTCGAACTATGTCAGCGGTATCTTAGCTCCTGAGCTAGTCAAGGAAAAAGGCCTGATGAGGGCTATCTCAGATACCAATGAAAAGCTAAATCAAACCTCTCTTGGCTATGAAAGCTATATACAAAATATGGGAAGACAATTATTTTACATTATCTCTGCCAGCTATATCACCATCTATCTGGCTATCATCTTCCTTGTTGTGGCAAATACAATCATTGGCGTTCAGTTTTTTTGATGGGACAAAGACAATCCTACAGACGATACCAAACCTTGATCCATCTTGGAGCCAAACTACGAAACTCTTTGTAAATCGTCAGAAAAAGCAAATCAACTGGTATTTTGGTCTACCAATAGCCCTTGCACTTATCAGTAGTAGCTTCGGAGTGAGCTCCCTCCTCACAGGAATATTACCAGCCAGTGCAAGAATGGCCATGGGGCAGAAATTTATCACAGCCATGGTGATAATACTGCTGTTAGCTGGATTTTGAAGTCATCTATATAAGAATTGTAAAGAAAAAAATAGCAACAAAGTACTTGTTGTCATTGATGGAACCCAAAAAGAGGTGAATAAAGTAGAATAAAAATAGGAAAAGGAGGAACCGGTATGAAGCATATTCTGGTTATTGAAGATGAAACCTTGATTCGAGATGAAATTGTCATCTTTGTTAGAGAATGCGGGTTATCAAGTTGATAAGTTGACTGACTTCAAAGATACAAAGCCAACAAGTATTGCAATACGATACGGATTTAATCATACTAGATTTGAATTTTGCTAGGGAGAAACAGGTTTTCCACATTTGTAAGAATCTCAAGTCCAAACGCTCTGTGCCCATATTGGTTCTCACCTCCCGTGAACAACTAAAAGATGAGATTTACGCCCTAAAATTTAGGGGGCTGACGAGTACTTAACAAAACCTTTCAAGAAAGAAAGATTCTTGGCTCGTATAGAAAACATCTTGAAACGCTATGAAGGTAGACAAAATTTGCTTGAAAAAGATAATTTCCTGCTGGATAGAAATACCTATACTCTTTATATCAACGGACATTCGATTTTACTCCCTAAAAAAACCAAGGGAAATTGTTAGAAACCTTATTAGTGGCAACTGATTCAGTCGTCACAAAAGAAGAACTAAGTATGAAACTGTGGAATACAACTGAGTTCATCGATGAAAATGCCCTACAAGTAAACATTGCAAGGCTGAAAAAGATGATGAAACAGGCTGGCATTGCTCTTCAAGTCAAGTCCGTCAGAGGTATTGGTTACAAGCTAGAAGAGGTAAGTCCAGATGAAACATAATCTAAAATATCTAGCTAGTTATCTGCCTTGGTTACTTTGTTCTCTTAGCATTTGATCTATTTACAGCTGTCCTGCTTTTGGCTTTCAGATGTGAGAATGTTTCAAGCTCTCATCCTTCTCTATATTTTTAGCCACCGTCCTGCTTTTTTTCATCCTATCATTTCTTACTTATAAGAAAAGAAAGAAAAAAAGCCGCTGCTTATAAATCCTTCATAGCCAATCCTAAGATCGATACTGAGCTTGAATTATTGAATCTATCAAGTGCCTCAGAGAAAGAAAGCATTGAAAAAATAGCAGATACACTTTATCAAAAGCAGGCTGAAATAGGAAAACTCAGCTCATTACTAGTCGAGTACGAGGACTATGTTGAAAAATGGGCGCATGAGATTAAACTTCCTTTATCGCTTCTTTCCCTCCTTTTAGACAATCAAAGTGACCAACTACCTGAGGATACTGCTTTTAAATTGGACTATGTGAAAAAAATCAAATCCAAGGAAATGTATCACAGATCTTATTCTACTACAGGGTGAAAAAGTGAGAAAAAAATGATTTTCTATTTGAAGACCTTGACCTAGAAGAGTGTATCCAAGATCTTTTGGAGAACTTTGATCCCTTGCTCAAAGAAAAGAATTTTACGATTAAGTTAGAGAACATACAAGGAATCTGCTACACTGATCAACGCAGTTTTGGATTTATCCTGTCTCAAATACTAGCCAACGCCCTTAAATATAGCTCTGACAAACCAGAACTCAAGATTTCTATGTCAAGTGACAAGGGGCGCAAAACCCTGATTATTAGGGATAATGGGTGTGGAGTTAAAGCTTGCGACCTCCCTCATATCTTTGAAAAAGGATTTACAGGTGATTCAGGAGAGACAAGGAAAAAATCAACAGGCATGGGTCTCTATCTTGTCAAACAATTAGCAGATGCTTTAAAAATCGACATCGTAGTAAAATCCGAATGGATGCATGGATTTGAAATCTCTCTTTCTATTTCGTAATGTTTCGATTCAGAAAATTGCCTAATCATAGAAAGCACATATTTTATACCAAAAAGGAATTCAGCGTTTTTATTTTTTTGTTAGCATCAAAATTCTTAATTTATGAATCAAAAACACCTGATAAAATCCTATAAAGCTCTAATTCAGGTCTTTTATTTTTATTGATTTATCTTTTGTTCTTTTCTTTTATTTATAGTATACTGATATTAAAAGTATATTGTAGGAGAATTTAAATGAGGGATTTTTTTGCGGGATTTGGTGAATTAAACCTTGTTACTTATCTGATATCCGTGTGCATTGGCCTCGCTCCTCTCTTTCATATCTTTATTATCGGATCAGAAGTGAGTCCTGGAAAATTTGTTTTAACCATCTTGGGTATCGTTTACGTTATCGTTTTAACGATTGCTAAAATTTATAGGAAATTTTTCTGGAAATCATTGTAAAGAAACATAAAAATCCCATCAGAATATTTGAACCACACCTACTTTAGTCTAATTCTAACAGCTCTCATATTATAAGAAAAAAACACTTGAGCGGAAAGCATATAGCCCACATCAAGTGTTTTTTTATTACTTTATACTACTGTTCCTTTGATTTTCTGTTTCCTAGGGCTAATCCAAGTCCAGCGAACAATAGACCAAGTCCCATGAGACTTTGATTTCTTGTATCATTGCTTCCAGTTTCAGGAAGTTTAGCTGGTTCTGGTTTGTAAGCAGTAGGTTCTGATTTAGGAGTTTCTTTCTGCTCCAAAACTGGCACAGTTGTACGACGTTCCAAGTAGAATTGGTAGCTGTCTTTTGTTACCTTGTACTGACGTCCCTCACTGACTGTTTCCACAATCCATGAAGCTGCATCCTTAGTTAAAGAGTCAGCCAAGTTACGATCAATATCCATTAAACGTCCCTCAGACACAAAATCTTTATAGTTTCGTTGATTATACAAGGTTGTCGCTACGATTCTATCAATACCAGCTTTCTTCAGAGTTGTTAATGTCTCAGCGATAGATGGAATTGACGGATCTTCTTTCATCCTAGCATCTGTTAATAACACCACAAACTTTTTATTTTTTGGTGACTTAGACCAGTCGTAAGTAGAAACAATCTTTGTGAGAGCAGGAGTTGCTGTTTCAGGAGAATCTCCCCCATGTGCAATCTTAATTTTTTCTAAAGCTTTTTCAAGTTCAACTGGATCTGTTGTAAAATAAGTTTCACCAAATTTCGTTAGAATTGTATCTTCGTCAGTTTCCTAATCGACGTCCGTATACTTCATCACTATATGTAGCTAATCCAAAACGTGCCGCTACTCCATCTTTGGCAAGATTTCTTGCAAACTCATTGACATTTCTACGAACAGTATTAATGGTTCCTCCCATAGATCCTGAACGGTCAACCACGAAAACAATATCAGCTGCTCCTGCTTTTTTTACAGTTGGTGGTGTTTTAGTTATTTCCACAGTTGTTGTCTTGTCTACTCGTTCGTACTGAGTAAATGTATTTCCTTTTTCATCCTTGCCAGTTACTGTACCTTCAGTAGTCGTCGTTGCTGGTGCCGGAATTGTCTCATCTTTAGATGCAATCACTTCTGTTTTTGAAACTTCTGCAGTCGCTGTTTCTACATAGACTTTTTGATTGCCTTCTTGACTTTCTTTGACATCAATAGGTGATAGTTTGGTAGAAACATCAATTAAATCGCCTGGTTTTGCTTCTGATTCTTTTACAACAGCTTTTTCACTTTCTGCTGCAATTTCTTCAGTTGCAACTTCAATAGGCGATTTGACTTCTTCAACTACTTTTGGTGCCTCAGTTACCTTAGTAATTTCACTTGACGAAACTTTACTAGTTTCATCAGCAGAAACTTGTCCAAGTTGTGCAAAAGCAAAGAGGATAGCCACAGATGCCAATCCAACTTTCATTCTACGAAACGAAAAACGTTCTTGCTTAAACATTCCTTTTGCCATAATGACCTCTTTTCTTTAACAGATTTAATATTTTTTTAAAATCTGTTTTTTTAGAATAACATAAATTAAGAATGTTTTCAAATATTTTCTGGAATCAAAGTATTGATTAAAAATCCTATAGCATCAGTCTTTATGACGATTTCTTGTTTGCTGTCCAAATTAATTAACGTTTTTTGCTTACACTATCTTAGGCTTTAAGAGTCAAAAAAACAGTAAAACCACTTGGTTCTACTGTCTCAATTCTAAAACGTTTGACGCTTAGCTTTACGTTCTGCACGTCCACGGGCACGACTTTCAGCACGCTTGGTTTTACGGCGTTTTTCATCGACCGCCCACTGGATTTTCTTCTTATAGCCTGGTTTGACTTTTTTCTTTTTCTTTTTGACCAGCCCAATCATTTCGATATCCAGTTTTTCCTGCTTCTTCTCACGATTGGCACGACGGTCACGGTCATAAGTGTCTTGGAACTCTCCATCTTTAACAACCTTAGGTACAAACTTAATTCCTAATTTCTCTAACTCACGAATATCAGAGTCATCACTTGGCTGATAAAGGGTGATGGCTGTACCTGGTAGACCATTACGTCCAGTTCGTCCAACACGGTGAACAAAGAAGGACAAGTCTTGTGGAATAGCATCGTTGATAACGTGGCTGACACCTTCGATGTCAATCCCACGCGCAGCCAGGTCAGTCGCAACAATATACTCAAAATCAAGGTTCTTCACCTGATTCATGATACGTTTGCGTTCACGAGGTGCAATATCCCCATGGATCTTTGCCACCTTTAATCCTTGAGCTGTTAAGTATGTGTGCAATTCATCCGCACGAGTTTTTGTATTGACAAAAATCATGGCGAGATACGGCTGCATGACTTGAGTCAACTCATAAATCTGAGCATTCTTATCACGACCCTTGGTCGAAATCAACCAGTTGTCAATGGTATCAGAGATAACAGTTTTGGTCTTGATTTTCTCCATGACAGGATTTGACAAATACTTTTTCAAGAATGGTTGCAGTTTTTGTGGAATAGTTGCTGAAAGACCATAAACTGCAAGTCTTTCGGAAGACTTCCTGCAATCTTATCAACTGTTTCCAAGAATCCCATATCCAAGGTCATGTCAGCTTCATCGACTACAAAGGTCTTAGCCTTATGGATAGCCAAATCACCAGACTTGACCAAGTCATAAATACGACCTGGAGTTCCTATAACGATATGTGGTTGATTACTTGCCAGTTTGTCAATCTGACGGGCCTTATCTGTACCACCAACATAGTTGGCAACACGAATCTCAACATCTGAATGAGCTGCAATCTGACGAGCTGCTTGATAAATCTGTGTTGCCAACTCACGACTTGGAGCTGTGATAACTGCCTGCACGCTATCGCTCTCTTCATCCAACTGTTGGAAAATCGGTAACAAGAAAGTATGGGTCTTACCTGAACCTGTTTTTGATTCACCAACCAAGTCACGACCTGCCAGGACAATAGGAATCAACTTTTCCTGCACCTCGGTAGGAGTCGTAAATTTCAACTCCTCCAAGGCTTTTTCTATATATTTTTTAAATTTAAATTGTGTAAATGACATAATTTCCTCGATTCTATCTATCTACTCATTATACCATAATTTAGTCTATTACAGGGGATGGATTTCCGTCAAGGATAATACCATGAACATTTTATCAACCAAGCATACATAAGAAACACTCCTAGTTATGATGAACAAGGAGTGTTATAGGATTAATTGAGCTTCCATTCGTCTCTCAGCCAATCACAAAAATGATGATAACGTTCCTTAAGAGCTTCATGATGCCCATAAGCATCAAATGTGCAATAAGTCGAAGGGACTTTCTCTGAAATCAGATCATGTAGATCTCTGGCATAAATAGGAGCCTTAGACAGACGATTGGAATGATTGGCACCTTCTGTCTGACCATTTTGCAGATAAATCAGGCTTTGATTCTGTATCAAGTCATGTTCCCTACAAAATTCTGTAAATTCAGGATACCAGAAGGAACCACAGATAGAAAAGATACAGGTCGCAGGAAGACAACTACTATAGAGACTATAGACAGCAGCAAGACCACCCAGTGAATAGCCACCATAAGCAATTCTACTTTCATCAATCAAGTAGTCCTTTTGCAGAGTTGTTAGAATTCCTTGAAAGAGTTTCTGATGGTATTGGTCTACCTTCCCACCAAAATCTAGTGCCCCTTCTTTCAATGCATCAGACTGCCATGGTGTAAAGTCATCCAGACGATTTTCTGGAATCAAACCCACCAAAATTACAGATTGGGATAGATCTGACAAATAGTCCAATTGTCCATCATTTAAAAGAATCATTGGGTAGGCTTGTTGAGGATCATAGTTTGAAGGAAGACTGACCCTAACTCGAATCCCTTCCCAGTTAAACTCCTTATTTCTTGATAAAGTCATTGATCTTTTCAAGGGAATCAATCACTGCAGGACCGTAGTCCATCAACTCATCGTAAGAGATGGTCATGATTTTTTGATTCTTGATTGCTGGTACATTTTCCAAAACAGTATTTGCCTTCATCAAATCCACTGCTTTTTCATCCAACTTTTGATTTCGATCGCTGGTTACATAGATAATCAACTCTGGATCCATTGATACTAAGTTTTCCAAGCTCAAACCAGATGTTCCTGTTGCAACATTGGTATAACCAAGTTGGTTAAGCAAGCTTTCTTGAAGAGCTGACTTGTAAGCACCAAAGGTTTCGTCATTGTAAGCAACCATAATCAAAGCCTTTTTCTTTTCACCCTGTGTTTCTGGGTTGGCTTTTTTAACCGCATCGATTTTAGCTTGCAATTGTTCTGCGTATTGATTCGCCTTGTCTTGGACATTGAAAATGGTACCAAGATTCTTCACGTCTTCTACGATATTTCCTAAATCTTGTTGGATAGTTGAAAGTGAAGCTTTCTGCGTATAAACTGGGATTTTATTTTCATTCCAGGCACTAATAGTTCCCATTGACTTTTCAGAGAACATCATATTGCGTCCCATCAAGGCATCTGGTTCATAAGAAAGAACAGTTTCTTGTGAGACAGATTTTTTATCGCCAATGTGAGGGATAGCTTCAATGTCATCCTTGTATTTACCAGTTACAGCATTATCAGGATTGAGCATGCCGGCAATTTTATCCTTCAAACCGAGTTCAAGTAGGATTTCAGTTGTTGAAAGGTTGTTGGTGATGACCTTTTCAGGTGCCTTTTCAAAGACTTGTTCGACTTCATTTCCTTTAGCATCATACGTTTTGATGGTTACGGGATAGCTGGTTTCTGTATTGGCTTTTTGACTAGCTTCTGTTGTAGCTGGTGCCGTTGCTGTTTCTTTAGATGCGTTACCACAAGCTGCCAAAGATAAGGTAGCTACTGTTAGGAGCAAAATACTAAGTGATTTTTTCATGTTTTTCTTTTCCTTTTTAATGTTTATAAATAGTGAATCATGGCTTGCTGATCTTCTGTCCAAGTAACCTTACTTTGGACACCATAGACAGCCTGCAAAGACTCAGGTGTGATGGTCTCTTTTGGAGTTCCTTGGTATACTATCTCTCCTTCTTTCATCAGATAGAGATAGTCTGAATAGCGACAAGCTAGCTGAATATCATGCAAGACGGCTAACACATTGATATGGAGATGTTTGACAATGGTTAACAAGTCTAGCTGGTACTTGATATCCAAATGATTGGTCGGTTCATCTAAGAGCAAAAGGGTTGGCTCTTGAGCCAAGGCGCGTGCCAATAAAACCCGTTGTTTCTCTCCTCCTGATAGAGAAGAGTAGAGACGACTTCTCTTTTCGAGCATATCTACCTTGACTAGAGCATCCTCAACCAAGGCAAAGTCTTTTTCTTTTTCCTTTTGTAAGAAAGAGAGATGGGGTGTTCTGCCCAGCATAACGATTTCTTCAACCGTACAATCAAATTGGAGTTGATTGAACTGGGTGATGACTGCCATCTGTTTTGCCGTTTCCTTAACGCTCATTTGTTCCAAGGGTTTCCCATCAAGGGAAATCAAGCCTTGATCAGGCTTTTCCTGACGATAGAGAAGTTTCAGTAGGCTAGTTTTCCCACTGCCATTGGGTCCCAAAATCGTATGAAATTGCTTACCCTCAAGTTTGAGTGAGACTCCTTTGAGAATCTTTTTTTCTCCGATTCCAAAGTGAATATCCTGACACATTAAGTCCATATCAGACTCTCACCTCCCTTCGTCTACTTGCAACCATGTAGATAAAGAAAGGTGCACCTACTAGGGCTGTGAATATCCCAATCGGAAGCTCAGCATTTTGGATTAAAACACGAGCAAGAACATCTGCCCAGATAACAAAGAGGGCGCCAAGCAAGGTTGCTATCGGAAAAAGCCTTCTGTAGTTTGTACCCACCAAACTTCTCGCCAAATGTGGGGTAATCAAACCAACAAAGCCGATAATCCCACAGGTTGATACCAAGATAGCTGTCAGCACAGCCACAATAGCCACATAGAGATACCAGTAAAAACGTAGAGGAATCCCCAAAGTCAAGGCTACCTCATCACCCATCATCATGGCATTAAAAACACGGTATTGGGTAGAGAAAAATAAAAAGGCTATTCCCACGACTACTGCTGGCAGGGTTAAGTGAGCCCAGGAGATCCCTGCTAGAGAACCCATGGTCCAAAACTTGATGGTCATGACACTGTCAGCATTAGCACCAATTGAGATAATAAAATTTGAAAAAGCCAAAAAGAGTGCATTGACCACAGTCCCTGATAAAATGAGGCTAGAAGTTGTCATTCTTCCTTGCATGGAAGCAATGACTAAGACTGCAACTGTTGCCACAAGCGCTCCAAGGAAAGAGCCGAGACCAATCATGACTTTAAACCCAAGAATGATACTCAAAGTCGCACCAAAGGTTGCCCCAGCAGAAATTCCTAACACATAGGGCTCTGCGATTGGATTATTGACTGTTGACTGCATGACGCTACCACACATAGATAGGCCTGCACCAACAATTAAAGCGAGAAAAACCCGTGGCAATCTCATATTCCAAACAATAGCAAACGTAGACTTTGAAATGTCTCCTATCTCAAAAGGAGCCCCTAACTGACTCAAAATTATCCGATAGGTATCACTCAAACTAATTTGAACAGACCCCATAGAAACTGCCAGAAACAGAGAAATCCCCAAAGCTCCTAACAGGATAGATAGTAAAAAACAATATCTCAGGTTTTGATGGCTTCCAGAAAATTTGGAAAGCATGAAACCCTCCTTTAACAAAAATTAAAAATTTAGACAATTTTCATAATTAGTATACCACATTTCTAAATCAGGAACAAGACTAGAAAAATACACACAAAAAAAGCCCCCTGAAGTCAGAGGAGCCATCTATGTATAAAATTAGATAGAATTCTTTATATCACCAATTCTCCCACTGGGTTTCAATCTTGACATCGCCATAATTACTTGGCGAGTACTTGCTGTCAAAAATAGAACACCAGTCTTTTAAGACTTTCTGATTGACGATTTCATCGTAGTAAGAATCTAAGTCCTTAGCTGTAATACCGTACTGCTCTAGGTAGGATTTCACCTGAGCTTCGTCTTCGATAGATTTATCAGTTCCATCTTGGTTTATGAGTAACTGTACATTTTTTTGAAATAATTTTTCTTTTGTAAGATACCTACCAAAAATGAAAATTCTTAGCCCATTACTTAATTCCTTCTCAAAAGAAACGAAGACTGTATTTGTATCTTTTGTAAAATGAAATATTAAATCAATATTTTTATAGTCATGTGGAGTTTTCTGTTTTTGATAAAGTACATAAGAATAAAATTTAGAATCATCATCATACTCTTGATATTTATGTACTTCGACGTCTTTCAACTGGTTAAAAATATTATTACCAAGATAAGTCTTCTCTGTTTCTTGATATATCTCATCAAAAATGTTTTTAGGTTGTCTAGTAAAAAAGTAGAAACAGGATAATACAATTAGTACAAAAAAAGCTACTAAACCTAATATTTTTTTCATCATCATCCTCCTAATCCGCCACGACTTCCAAACGATTTAAAAATTTGGATACACCTTGATAATTACTTTCGATATATGCTTTAATGGCATCTTCCCCTTTTTCCATAATCTCTAATGGAAGGATGCTGGCATAGATAGTGCTTCTTACTTGCTTCCAATCCTTATTTTTCAAGAATTCTCTTTCTCTCAGAGTCGAATCCTTTTGAAGGTCAGCATAGTAAGAAGAGATAGCTTGATCATAGGATTGTCCCTTTTGCATGCGACCAATAAGATTGACCGAATCGAGGTCTGCCTTGTAATCATCCTCACCAATGCTTGGTTTTTTATCCGTAGCATTTTTAGTCGTGTCTCCCTCCCAGCCAGAAAGGTCCTTGACACGCTCTCTACCGCCATAGAGATCGGCTAACTGAACTTGATTAGGATTAAGGTGAGTGGCCATAGTAATGGACTGGTGGGTAAAGTCTGCGTGACCTATCACCAATTCTCCCACTGGGTTTCAACCTTAACCTCGCCATAGTTACTTGGCGAGTACTTACTGTCATAAATCGAACACCAGTCCTTCAAAACTTTCTGATTGACGATTTCGTCGTAGTAAGAATCCAAATCCTTGGCAGTGATACCGTACTTCTCTAGGTAGGATTTCACTTGGGCCTCATCTTCAATATAACTATCCTCTTTTCCTGATAATACAATCTGAATTAACTTTGTGATTGTTTTAGTGTTTGGATTATATTTGTTGACCATCCATAACTTCGTACCATCAGCTATTTTTCTCTCAACTGAAACAAACATTTTACTATACGCTTTCTCAAAATTAAATCCAACTCTCAGTTCAAGATAGTCTTCCGGAAGAGTCTTATATTTCCCCAAAGGGCTATATTTAAAATATTCTCCATCACTTGGCCAGACATCATCGATCTCAAAACCATCTATGTTTCTTAAAATATTATTTGACCGATAAGTCTTCTCCGTCTCCTGATAAATCTCATCAAAAATATTTTTTGGGTGATTGATAAAAAAGTAGAAACAGGATAGTACAATTAGTGCAAATAACGCTACTAGACCGAGGATTTTCTTCATATTATCACCAATTCGCCCACTGGGTTTCAATCTTGACATCGCCATAATTACTTGGTGAGAACTTGCTGTCATAAATGGTACACCAGTCTTTTAAGAATTTCTGATTGACGATTTCGTCATAGTAAGAATCCAAATCCTTGGCAGTGATACCGTACTGTTCTAGGTATGACTTTACCTCTGATTGCTCGTCAATATATACTTTGGAATTATTATCTTTTTTTATTATAGTAACTTCTTTACTCAAAATACCTAATTTATAATTGTAACTTCCCCATATTTTTACACTAACATTAGAAGATAGTCTTCTTTCAGAGTAAATGAACAAAACCTTCTGTGAGTTTCGAAAATTAAAACCAATTTCTATCTCAGAATAATCTGACGGTGTTTTCTCTTTGTTGTATAATCCAAACGGAGTATACAAAATATTTGGGTCATCACTTGGCCAATCCGGTCTGATTTTAAACCCATCTATATGCCTTAAAATATTATTTGACCGATAGGTTTTCTCCGTTTCTTGGTAAATTTCATCAAAAATATTTTTAGGTTGTTTAGGAAAAAAGTAAAAACAAACTGATACAAGTAATACAATTATTGTTAAAACACCTAGTATTTTCTTCATAGACTTCCTCCTAGTCCGCCACAGCTTCCAAGCGGTTTAAAAACTTGAACACTCCTGGATATTTTCTTTCAATATATGCTTTAAGAGCATCCTCTCCATCTAACTTAATATCCGTTGGTCGCAAACTATCATAAATAGTATCTCTGACTGTATCCCAATCCTTATTTTAGGAATTCTCTTTCTCTCTGAGAGGAGTCTTTTTGAAGGTCAGCATAGTAAGAAGATATAGCTTGGTCATAGGATTGCCCCTCTTGCATTCGGCTGATAAGGTTGACCGAATCGAGGTCTGCCTTGTAATCATCCTCGCCAATACTTGGTTTCTTATCCGTAGCATTTTTAGTCGTGTCCCCCTCCCAGCCTGAAAGGTCCTTGACATGCTCTCTACTACCACCATAGATATCGGCTAACTGAACTTGATTAGGATTCAGATGAGTAGCCATGGTAATGGACTGGTGGGTAAAGTCTGCATGACCTGCTACCAATTCTCCCACTGGGTTTCAACCTTCACTTCGCCATAATTACTTGGCGAGTACTTGCTGTCATAAATCGAGCACCAGTCCTTTAAAACTTTCTGGTTGATGATTTCATCATAGTCTTTGTCTAAATCTTCTTTGGAAATATTATTTTTTCTTAAATATTCTCTTACTTTTTCTTCATCATCAATAAATTGACCTGGTTTCCTTGGCTCTTCAAAAATCGCAAGCTCTTTTTTGAGGATTTTCTTTTTTATATTATAGTGTGCTGAATACCATAGGGTAATATTCGAATTTGTCTTTCTTTCAAAAAGAATCAACACCCCCTTTATACCTTCTCCAAAATTAAGGTTAATGGTTATATCACGATAGCCTTTGGGTAGAGTTTCATACTTTCCAAAAGGAGTATAGGTTATATTTGGGTCATCACTTGGCCAACCGGCCCTGATTTTAAAGCCATCTATATGCCTTAAAATATTATTTGTACGATAGGTTTTCTCTGTCTCCTGGTAGATTTCATCAAAAATGTTTTTAGGTTGTTTGATAAAGAAATAAAAACAGATGAATATGATAAACGACATTAACGCTGTTATACCTAGTAGTTTCTTCATTAACTTTCCCTCCTAATCTGCCACTGATTCCAAACGATTTAAAAATGTCGATACTTCGGGGTATTTTTCCTCAATATACTCTTTAATAGATGCCTCGCCTTTCTTCAGTATATTCGGAGGCACTACTCCTGCATAAATCATACCTTTGACGTGTTTCCAATCCTTATTGTTCAAGAATTCTCTTTCTCTCAGAGTCGAATCCTTTGAAGGTCAGAGTAATAAGAAGTTATGGCTTGGTCATAGGATTGCCCCTTCTGCATCCGGCCGATAAGGTTGACCGAGTCTAGGTCTGCCTTGTAGTCATCCTCGCCAATACTTGGCTTCATATCATTTGCATTAAATGTCGTATCTCCCTCCCAGCCTGAAAGGTCTTTGACATGCTCTCTACCGCCATAGATATCGGCTAACTGAACTTGATTAGGATTAAGATGAGTGGCCATAGTAATGGACTGGTGGGTAAAGTCTGCGTGACCTGCTCCATTGTTAGAGTAGGCCTTCAGTTTGGTATCCCAAAACGTATCAAAATCAATCCCACTTCCATAAACTTCTTCAAATGATTTTTTATAAGAAGCATAATAATTAGAGCCTTTTTTTGCATCAGCAGTCTTAATGTCATCGACACTGTCATATTCACCACCTGCCATCTCATGCTGCAGTCTAAGATTATAATACAGTTCTTTGGCCTTTTCTTTTTTCAACCCCAGTTCTTGATAAATTTCAAGAATTGGTTTCAAAGTTCTCAATTTTTGACCTTTATGCGGATCACTCACAAATTCTTTATAAAAATAATCCCTCAATCCACCTGCCGTTTCGTTCCACTTAAAGTCATTATAGTAGGCTGCACCGACGACTCGCAAAAAGATATAGTCACGGAACTCTTGACTTGAGGTTGGGAACTTCTTATCTATCCCCTGCTTGATGGTCAAAAGTTGTTGGGCTGTCTCTGCGTCAAAGCCGTATTCTGCCATCATGGACTGGACAAAGGCTTTCTCTTGACGACTTAGCTTCATGTCCTTTGTATCAGAATAGGCAGATAGGTAGTTGGCCCAAGTCAGGTCAGATGGGACTTTAAAGACCCCTGTCTTTGCATCCCAACTACTTTCAATCTGGGCCAGTCCGCGACTCAGTTGCACATCGATACTGTCTAGTTCATCGAACAGTCCTCCTGAATAGCTATCAAAGGCTCGCAGGTCTTTCAAAATCGTTTCATAGATACGTTTATTAGCCTGGTGACCTCGTATGAGTTCCGTATTATTCCTCTTTTTTTCGCTATCTAGGCTCAAGGTGGAGAAGGATTGATTGACTTCATATAAATAGGCAATCATTTGTTCTTCCTGGCGGATCTTATCAAGCAGATCATCCTCGCGCCAACTCTTGCTGTCGACCATCGTTTGGTAGTCTTCTGGTAATTTCTTGATAGCTTGAGAGAAGGTTTCTGCGTAGAGTTGTCCCCCTTTGCTCAAGGGCAATAAGACACTTGCAAAAAAACTTCTAGCCGAATTATAAGCATCGCCCTTTAGACTCTCTGTATCTTCTGAAAACTTTTGGATGGCTGATTGCAAATCTTGATAAGCCTCCACCTGAGATCGGCACATGGTCGCTACACTCGAACTTTGTAGTTGTGATTGTTCCAAGTACATATCAATGCCCATGACGTTTCTCCTCCTCTCTTTCTAGTTCTTTTCGTCTTTCATAGTAGACCTCATCCAAGTCTCCCTCTAACCGGAACTTTTCTTTTTTCAAATCGTCCATGTGGTAGGTGAGTCCTCAAGGATTTGGTTTTTAAGTTGGTTTCTTTGCAGGAGCGTTTCTTCCAACTGTCCTGCATATCGGCTCTGATAGGCCGCCTCCCACAAATCACTTTGATAACGGTGACTAGCTCTATCATATCCTTCAAAGGTTTCTATCAGTTCTTTGGTGCGATAGTTCTCTTTTCCATTGTCTTCTAGCTGGTACAAGAGGTCTCGCTCTCTTTTCTTCAACTCATCTAACTTGCTCATGTATGACTCCTAAAACCATTGGCACTCGCTTCATCTAGCGCCTCAAAATCACTCACTACAGAGTGCAGTCGTTCGGAAGTCAGGGTGACAGCGGCTGTAATCTGACTAGCTAGATTTTGATCCTTTGTCAGACATTGATGGGCCTTGTTATTCCCTTGAAGAGTCGTTAGGTCATCTTGACTAGCCGCAGCAATTGCTGTTAACGATTGACAAGCATTTTTCAGCTGACTCGCATATGTTTGCGCAAGATTTATATCACTTTTTACTGTTGACATGACTGTTCTATCCTTTTAGTGTTAGGTTTACTTCATTTAGCTATATAGGCCTATTATACCATGTTTTATAGAGGGGTTACCATTTTAATGTAGTTTTTGGATAAAGAAAAAACTGCAACTTACTAGTTACAGTTACTCACAGATTTACTTCTCTTCTTTTAAACATTTTATGATAATTTTTTTAGTCAAAAAACTACTCAAAAGGAGATCATTCTGATTTATTTTAGCTTACAGTGCTAGGAACCATAATCGAAGATAATACTTAAGTATATCGAGGTAAAGTGACAAAAATAAAAAGCTACTCAACTAGAGTAGCCTTATTTTCAAGATGTGCTCAATTGAACACGGCCTAAGCACTTGACAAAAAAGATAAAATCTCCTAGAAACTGAAGTTTCTGCGTCACTTTTCCTATTTTTGCTTTGTGCTTTTGACGGCCTTTGTATCTTGTTAATTGAACACGGCCTAAGCACTTGACAAAAACAAAAAGCCCTCTGAAGTCAGAGAGCTGATTTGAGCTCGGGCTAAAATCCTAGTGAAAAAGATGAAACTCCTTGTGTTCATCGAACACTGTGTCGTTTCCCTATTTTCATACGGATTTTTGGCGCCCTTAGCATCATGATTCTTGCTGGATAAAACGTTTATAGACTAGGCGGCAAGCCGAAGATTGTTCAAAAATGTTAGTGAAACAAAAAATCTCCCCGGAGGGAGATCATTCTGGTTTATTTTACCTTACAGTGCTAGGAACCGTAACCGAAGATTATACTTGAGTATATCGAGGTAAGGTGACAAAAATAAAAAGCTACTCAACTAGAGTAGCCTTATTTTCAAGATGTGCTCAATTGAACACGGCCTAAGCACTTGGCAAAAAAGATAAAATCTCCTAGAAACTGAAGTTTCTTCGTCAATTTTCCTATTTTTGCTTTGTGCTTTTGACGGCCTTTGTATCTTGAATTAACGACGAAGTCCAAGAGAGTTGATTAACTCACGGTAACGGTTAACGTCGTTTTTACGCAAGTATGCAAGCAAGTTACGACGGCGACCGATTTTCTTCATCAATCCACGGTAAGTAGCGTGGTCTTTTTTGTGTTGTTTGATGTGTTCGTTAAGGTGGTTGATTTCCCAAGTAAGGACAGCAACTTGAACCTCTACTGAACCTGTATCACCTTCGTGACGTGCATATTGTGCAATGATTTCATTTTTTTTCTCTTTTGAGATTGCCATGATGTTTCTCCTTTTTATTTGGCTTCATCCGAGTGACAGGTTGGCATGCCTGTAACCAAGAAGAAGTTATTTGTCTTTACGACATTTCTTATTCTACCAAGAACTAAGTTCTTTGTCAACTGATTTACTATTCTTACCGCAAAAGTGCTATAATAGTTATAGGAAGGATATCTAAGTTGACATCTTAAAAAGAGAGGTGATTTCCATGCGTAAATTCTCGCAATATCTCCCCTACTATCTGGTCATATTTTTCTTTTATTGGCCACTTTATGAGCTGTTATTATGGACTATTACTAAAAAAACTATATCTTGAAGGAGCTCACCATCGGCAACGTTATTATATTCTCTCCACTGGTGACTTTCATAGTATCACTATTCTACTCTTATCGTTTCAAGTTCTCAGTTTGGTGGTTAATTGGAGTTGGCTTGCTCTTTTGCTTTACCATCATTACTTTCGGAGAATTTATCCTTCTCTACTTCCTAGCCTATGAAATATTTGCCCTCGCGGGTATGGCTGTCGGTGTAGCTATTAAGAATCTAGTGCAAAAAAACTGAAAAGGAAAAAAACTTTCACAAAAATCCTTGAAAAAAATCTCACAATCATGCTATAATAATGCATAGAGACAAGTCACTTAGCCCCTTTCTACCAGAGAGTGCGTGGTTGCTGAGAACGCATAGGAAGCCTAAACTGATACTACTCTACTGACTTTTATGCAAACATAAAACGGTGGCCACGTTAGAGCCAATCAGAGGTGTCCCTCTTTTTTGAGGAACATAAATGAAGGTGGAACCACGTTGCGACGTCCTTTTTAGGATATCGCTTTTTTGTTTTTTTGATGAAGAAATCAAAAAGAGTTTCACTATAACTAAGATATTTAAAAGATTATAAGGAGAAAACCATGATCAAAATTACTTTCCCAGATGGCGCTGTTCGTGAATTCGAATCTGGCGTTACAACTTTTGAAATTGCTCAATCCATCAGCAATTCCCTAGCTAAAAAAGCTTTGGCTGGTAAATTCAACGGTAAACTCATCGATACAACTCGTGCGATCACTGAAGACGGAAGCATCGAAATCGTGACACCAGATCACGAAGATGCATTGGATATCTTACGTCACTCAGCAGCCCACTTGTTCGCTCAAGCAGCTCGTCGCCTCTTCCCAGACATTCACTTGGGTGTCGGTCCAGCTATCGAAGATGGTTTCTACTACGATACAGACAACCAAGCTGGTCAAATCTCTAATGAAGATCTTCCTCGTATCGAAGAAGAAATGCAAAAAATCGTTAAAGAAAACTTCCCATCTATTCGCGAGGAAGTGACCAAAGACGAGGCCCGTGAAATCTTCAAAAACGACCCTTACAAGCTTGAATTAATTGAAGAGCACTCAGAAGACGAGGGTGGCTTGACCATCTACCGTCAAGGTGAGTATGTAGACCTTTGCCGTGGCCCACACGTCCCATCAACAGGCCGTATCCAAATCTTCCACCTTCTCCATGTAGCTGGTGCTTACTGGCGTGGAAATAGCGACAATGCTATGATGCAACGTATCTATGGTACAGCTTGGTTCGACAAGAAAGACTTGAAAAACTACCTTCAAATGCGTGAAGAGGCCAAAGAACGTGACCACCGTAAACTTGGTAAAGAATTGGATCTCTTTATGATTTCTCAAGAGGTTGGTCAAGGGCTTCCATTCTGGTTGCCAAATGGGGCGACTATCCGTCGTGAATTGGAGCGCTACATCGTCGACAAGGAAATCGCTGCTGGTTACCAACACGTCTACACTCCACCAATTGCCTCAGTAGAACTTTACAAGACTTCTGGTCACTGGGATCACTACCGTGAAGATATGTTCCCAACTATGGATATGGGTGATGGGGAAGAATTCGTTCTTCGTCCAATGAACTGTCCTCACCATATCGAAGTCTTTAAACACCACGTTCACTCTTACCGTGAATTGCCAATCCGTATTGCTGAAATCGGGATGATGCACCGCTATGAAAAATCTGGTGCTCTCACAGGGCTTCAACGTGTACGTGAAATGTCATTAAATGATGGCCATACTTTCGTAACACCTGAACAAATCAAAGATGAGTTCCAACGTACGCTTCAATTGATTATCGATGTTTACGAAGATTTCAACTTGACTGACTATCGTTTCCGTTTGTCATACCGCGACCCTAAAGATACTCACAAGTACTTCGATAACGATGAAATGTGGGAAAATGCTCAACGTATGTTGAAATCAGCTATGGATGACATGGGACTTGACTACTTTGAAGCTGAAGGTGAAGCTGCCTTCTACGGACCAAAATTGGATATCCAAGTCAAGACAGCTCTCGGTAAAGAAGAAACACTTTCTACGATTCAGCTTGACTTCTTGCTTCCAGAACGCTTCGACCTTAAATACATCGGAGCTGATGGTGAAGAACATCGTCCAGTTATGATTCACCGTGGGGTTATCTCAACTATGGAACGCTTCACAGCGATCTTGATTGAAAACTACAAGGGTGCCTTCCCAACATGGCTTGCGCCACACCAAGTAACCCTCATCCCAGTATCTAACGAGAAACACGTTGACTACGCTTGGGAAGTAGCTAAGAAACTTCGTGATCGTGGTGTCCGTGCTGATGTGGATGAACGTAATGAGAAAATGCAATTCAAGATCCGTGCTTCACAAACTAGCAAGATTCCTTACCAACTGATCGTTGGTGACAAGGAAATGGAAGACGGAACTGTCAACGTTCGTCGCTATGGACAAAAAGAAACGAACACTGTGCCAGTAGATGAGTTTGTAGTAACTATCCTAGCTGATATCGCCAACAAATCTCGTGTTGAGAAATAAACCGATTACAGTCTGAGAAACATTTTTCAGCAAGAAAAAGCAACAACTATTTCAGTTGTTGCTTTTTATATTTTGTTTCACCTGAGTTAGTAGTGATTGATCAAACCACCACAAATAGTATCCTCATCAACAATCCTTTCTATCCACCAACTTTTGAATATAAGATCTCTTCCCAAGATTTGCTCTCATGAATTAGACAAGTCAATATCCTCAATCCTTGTCTGCTTCATTGTCTGCTTCATTTTCTTTTGCGCGATCGTTTTGTAAATTTTTTTCAGAGAGTTTTTGTTCGATATACTTGTCAATGTTTTCGTAAAATTCCTTGATCGTCTCACTATCTAATTTTTCCGAATTATGGAATTGCTTGACTTTCAATTGAACAGATTCAATACCGTAAGAGGCTTGTTTTTGGTGGAGTGTTTCTAATTCTTCTTCTGAAATCGGATCTCCAACAACCGTCAAGACCAATTCATTGTTACTTGACTTGTAGACTTGATTAATAACCGTATAATTGGCGAACTCTTTTCCTACAAACTGTTTGATCCCTTCTTTGCGCGCTTGTTCTATTGTCAGAGTAACTGCCGAATAGCTAGCTGGAAGAATCAACAATACAATCAAAGAAATCAAGCCAATTCTCATTTTAATGCTCAGCTCTTTAAATGAAGTTAAAGGAGATTTTCTCATCAAAATTCTTGTTCCAACAATGTTGGCTAGCATGATAAAGACACAGTTGATCAAGAAAAGATAAAGAGCCCCAAATAAAAATCGTACATTTCCATTAGCTAAACCATAGCCAGCAGTACAGATAGGCGGCATCAAAGCTGTAGCAATGGCTACTCCTGGCACGATATTGTTTGCTTCTTTTTTCCTTGAACCGATCACACCAGCAATCCCACCAGCAATAGCAATGAGAACATCCCAAATGGTTGGAGAGGTTCGTGCGATCAACTCGCTACTTGCATAAGACAAGGGAGAAATCCAGAAATACAGAGTCGAGACAAGCAAACTGACCAACACTTGAGTCAATAAAACCTCTAGAGATTGCTTGATTAAACGCGTATCAAAAATAGCTAAACCGAATCCCAGTCCAACAATCGGTGTCATAAGAGGGGAAATCAGCATGGCTCCAATAACGACAGCTGTTGAATTCATATTTAGACCTATAGAGGCAATAAAAATCGAACACATCAAAATCAGTGTATCTCTTAATCGAACATGAAGGTCATCATATAGTTTCTCGCGGAATTCACGTGTTGAATAGTTTCCGGACATTGGTTACTCCTTTTATTTCATATAATCTTGTTTCTGCATGGATGATGGTAGAGAGAGTTCTGTCCAAACTGACATGTTTTTAATTCTTACCTGTGATTCTTTTGAACATTATCATTTAAATATCCATCAGTCCATCCTTGATATTATATCAAAAAATTTACAATCTTTCTCTGAAGAAATCAATTCATTTAAAAGATAGAGAAAGGAATAAATTTTTGTATCCTTATCCGAAGAAGAAAAACGATATCTCCTCTGAAAGTAGATACCGTTTTAATGTTTAAACATGATGAGTTTGTAGCAGCAATCCTAGCTGATATCGCCAACAAATCACGTGTTGAGAAATAAGAGATAAAACCTGGTACAAAATTCTAGCTAGCTAAAAAGAGAGTGGGACAGAAATCGTTAATTCGTTAGAATTCGATTTCGTCGTCCCACCTCCGCACAGTTGAGTAGGGCTGTAAAAGCTGATGAAATCAGCGTAGTAGAGCCCACTCAACCACTGCGTCTTACTCGACAATCCAAAGACAATTGAGAGGCTAGGATTTCTGTCCCACTCTCTTTTTTGATGTTTCTGTTTTTACATTTGAACAATTCTACGATAGCTTCTTGAAGTAATCATAAAGATAAGTACGTAGATGAGGGCAAAGATACCACAAATAGAAAGTGTTACACTTAACATCATAGCTGTATCTACTACCCCAATAACCTTAAGAATCAAACTTAACATATGATAGGCAAAAGCCAAGTGTAGGAAAGCAAAGATTACAGGGAGGAAGAAAACAGTCAAGACCTGCTTGTTAATGGTTTGTTTGATTTGTTTTTGATCCAAGCCCACTTTTTGTAGGATGACAAAGCGTTCACGATCCTCATAACCTTCTGAGATTTGTTTATAGTAGATAACGAGTACTGTTCCAATCATAAAGATGATAGAGAGGAAAATACCAATAAAGAGAACTCCTCCAAAGAGAGCATTCATTTGGGCAATTGCGTCACTTGCAGTGCCTCCACCAAAAACCATACCGTCTTCATTTTTGAGATTATGACTAAAATTATTTACAAACTCCTCAAAATCATCAGATAGCTTTAACTGTTCCTCTAGACTAGCTGTTACATCCATACCACCGTAGAGCTGTGTGTATACAGCTGAATTCTGGTACTGTTCCAAAAAACTTTGAATATCAGCTACTACAAGATAGTTATAATCCGATACCAATAGTACATAGGGATTGGAAACATGATTGGCAATAAAATCCTGCTGGATTGCTTCCTTGATCGTATAGTCCTGATTGTTCAGACTAAATGCTTTTTGACCTTTAAGTTGGTCATTTCGAGCCCAAAGTCCTACTTCGTTACCAGTAAGGTTCAGCTTTTGTCCAGTCATTTTTTCATAATCTTTTTGATCAAAAACCAGGAAGACTGTCTTAGGCATGACATTGTTTTGCCCTTTTTCAAAGATGGTTAATTTGGTCCCCTCTTGACTCGAAAGACCGAAACTTGCATAATTGAGGACGTCCTTATTGCTGATGGTTAGGTTCTTTTCACTAGCGTATTGAGTCAAAAGCTTGTCTAAATCCTCAACTTCTACATGTTGTCCCTTAACATCAAAATCGTGAGGATACATGAGTTTTTTCATATTCTCAGATCCGTTGTAGATACTAGTAGCTGCAGACATAGTAACCAAAACCATGGTTGAAAGGATGGCAATGGTTGCTAATCCGACAGCATTTTTCTTCATACGGAAGATGAGGTTAGAAACAGAGATGAGGTTATTTGGTTGGTAGTAATATCTCTTGTTTTTCTTGAGCAACTGTAAGAAAACGGTAATACCAGCATTGAATAAGAGATAGGTCCCTACAATAACTAACATAACCGCAATAAAGAAAGTAGCGACAGCTTTGAAAGCATCTGTTACGCTTAGTGCTAAGTAGTACCCACCACCTAGTGCAATTAGCCCTACAAGTGTCTGAAGAACTAGGAAACGCCCCTTCTTCTCACCCTTCGCTTTTTCTCTAGAAAGCTGGAGAGCATCCATACGGATAATGCGTACAGCGTTCAGGAAAACGATGACTAAAAAGATAAAACCGAATACCAGAAGGATTGAAAGCACTACGGACCATTGGAAAGTTGCAACTAACTCTACCTTCATCTTTGCAAGTTTAAGTAGCAAAGCGAAAATCAGATTATCAAAGAGGGCACCAATTCCAATTCCGGCAGTGACTGTTACTAGCCCAAATATCAAGAGTTCCTTAAAGGTCATAGCAATCAAATGGCGCTTTTCTAAGCCCAACATGCCATATACACCCAGTTCTTTGGAGCGATTTTTCATGACAAAACTGTTGGCATAAAGAACGATAATGGCAGATGCAAGTGTCACAACGACAAGCCCTAGTTGTAGAGTAAATTGTATAGCAGATGCACCACGTAAATCCACAATTTTAGGATTAAAGGCTAGAGAGTAAAAGAGATAGCTGATAGTGACTGCCAAAATGACAGATAAAGCAAACGGATAATAGAGTTTGCGGTTTTTGATTAAGTTGGATATGGCCAACTTATTGGTTAATCGAAACATACTAGTTCACCTCACTTGCCATAACAGTCAAGGTGTCAGAAATTTCTTGGAACATCTGACGATCCGTCTTTTCACCACGATAGATTTGATTATAGAGAATACCGTCCTTGATGAAAAGAACACGTTTTGCACGGCTGGCCGCAGCTGTTGAGTGAGTCACCATGAGAATGGTTTGCCCTTGCTCGTTGATCTGATCAAAGATATCAAGGAGGGATGCAGACGATTTAGAGTCTAGGGCACCTGTTGGCTCATCGGCAAGGAGAATTTCTGGTTCTGTGATGATAGCCCGTGCAACTGCAACCCTTTGTTTTTGCCCTCCAGAGATTTCATAAGGGTACTTCTCCTGCAATTGATTGATGCCAAGATTTTCGGCCGTCACGACCAATTTTTTCATCATTTCTGTAATAGGCTTTCTAGACAATACCAAAGGGAGTAAGATATTGTCTTTAACAGAAAGCGTATCTAACAAATTGAAGTCTTGGAAGACAAAGCCTAACTTTTCACGACGAAAGCTTGATGCTTCAGAATTTTTAATGGTAGCTGTGTCAGTTCCGTTTAGGAAGACCTGCCCACGCGTTGGCTTGTCAAGCATAGCAAGAATATTCAGTAGAGTAGATTTACCAGATCCAGACTCACCCATGATAGCGACGTAGTCGCCTTTTTCAACGGTAAAGTGAATATCTTTCAGGGCTTCTACTTGGTTGCCTTGAAAGCGAGTTTTATAAATCTTTTGAACGTGTTTTACATCTAATAGTGTCATTTTAACTTCTCCTTTTTAATATCCCATTAATTGAAACTGAGCTTGCATCATTTCGATGCCGATTTGAACTCGCTCGATATCCTTCGGACTTGGCTTACTTGTTTGTTTCTTTTGTAAAATTGTTTTCATGGTTCCTCTCCTTTTTCTTTCTGATATAAGTGTACTCTAAAAAAAGAGTTGGTTCCATAACATAACCTTACAAAAGAGGCCTTTAATCTTACATTTTTGTAAGATTAAACTATTTTATACTCAATGAAAATCAAAGAGCAAACTAGGAAGCTAGCCGCAGGCTGTACTTGAGTACGGCAAGGCGAAGCTGACGTGGTTTGAATTTGATTTTCGAAGAGTATTATCTGATTGGAGCCTTTTTTCTCACCATATCAAGGTCTAAAGAAGAGCTTGAAAGGTTTCTTCCAAGCTCTTCACAATTCTTTTCATTCAATCAGTAAATTCACTTCAGAGAACTTAATCCTCACAGTTGTTCCTTGCCCAAGTTCGGATTCTATTTGAATCTGATGTCCTAATTCTTGGCTGATTTTCTGGGTTAGATAGAGCCCAAGTCCAGATGACTGTTGGGTCATTCGACCATTATATCCTGAAAATCCACGTTCAAAGACTCGTAACCGATCACTGTTTTTGATACCAATCCCAGTATCCTTGATGCAAAGGTCTGAACCTTCCATGTAGATTTCAACCCCACCTTCATTTGTGTACTTGAGGCTATTTGACAGGATTTGTTCAATGACTACCAACAGCCATTTCTTATCCGTCACAATCTTTCTGTCCAAGTCATGCAGATTAATACTTAGATCTTTCTGGATAAAGAAAATAGCATATTTGCGAATGACTTCCTTGACCAGATCTTCTATATTTTCTTTCTTCAACACCAAATCATCATGGAAGCTTTCTAAGCGTAGATATTGGAGTACGAGATTGGTATAGGAATCAATCTTAAAAATTTCCTGCTCCAACTGTTGTTTCAGTTGGCGATCCGCCACCTCACTTACAAGGAGTTTACTGGCTGCGATTGGTGTTTTTATCTGATGAACCCAGAGTGTATAGTAGTCCACCAAATCATTATAGCGGTTTTCAGCATCTGATTTCTTTTGATAGAGTTCAGATTCGCTTTTCTCTAATTTTTCAGTTAGAAGGACTTCCATTGGTGACTTAGCTTTTCTTTCGCCATAGAGCAATTCCTTACGATAACGTTGCAATTCTATCAAGAAATCAAATACCAAAAACAAAAATGTCAAAAATGTAGATAGAAAGAAGAAATAGTTAAAGTAGGGCCCTTGCTTATCAAACAAGATTTCAAAGAGAAAAAGCAAACCTGTAAGCGATAGAATAAAAGCAAAAAAACGGCTACGCGAACGGATATAAGCTAGAAAAAAACTTTTAATATCAAGCATGTTTCAATCCATACCCTATCCCTTTCTTAGTTTCGATAAAACCAATCAAACCTTCTTCCTCCAGTTTCTTGCGCAAGCGAGCGACATTAACAGATAAGGTATTGTCATCGATAAAAAAGTCACTGTTCCAGAGTTCCCGCATCAAATCATCACGCGCTACGATATTTCCAGCATGCTCAAATAAAACTCGCAAAATCTGAAATTCATTCTTTGTTAAACTGATAGCTTTGCCATTGACATGCACATCCATAGACTTGGTATTGAGAATAACTCCAGCATATTCTAAAAGACTCTCATCCCTTCCAAATTCATAAGAGCGGCGCAATAATCCTTGTACCTTAGCTAAAAGGACCTGCTGGTCAAAAGGTTTGGTCACAAAATCATCTGCTCCCATATTAATAGCCATCACGATGTCCATAGCCTGATCTCTTGAAGACAGAAACATAATAGGAACTTTGGAAATCTTGCGAATTTCCTGACACCAATGATAACCATTAAAGAGAGGCAATCCAATATCCATCAGGACCAGATGAGGCTCAGACTGAACAAATAGCGTTAGAACTTCCATAAAGTCTTCTACCATGACTACTTCAAATCCCCATTCGGAGAGCATTTTCCCAACTTGCTGACGGATTACTGGATCATCTTCTACTAGTAAAATCTTATGCATCTGCTCCTCCTTTTTTATATTATAGCAAAATTCTTCTGACTACTAGCGAAATTGATGCAAATCTGATATGATAAAAGTTAAGAAAGGAATTCTCATGGCCAATATTTTTGACTATCTAACTGATGTTCAATACGATTCTTTTTATGATCTTCCCTTAAATGAACTGGATGTACTTGCTTTGACAGAGCTGACCTATCTTCCTTTTGATAACCTATTGGACCAGCCAGTCAATCGTTTAAGCGATGTCGCAACACGTGTCCCTCGAGAAAGTACCATGTTGACCAATAAAGAACGTCTGCAACTTTTAGACCAGCTTGCCCAACACAAACGTTTTAGAAATTGCAAACTATCAAACTTTATTAACGAGATTGACACTGAGCAACAGAAACAGTTCGCTGCTATGACCTATCGTCTGAACCTAGATACTTATCTCATTGTCTTTCGTGGCACAGACGACAGTATTATTGGTTGGAAGGAAGATTTCCATATGACCTATATGAAGGAAATACCTGCCCAAAAGGATGCTCTTGAATACTTGGAAGATTTCTTTACCCAACATCCAAAACAAAACGTCATGCTTGCTGGACATTCTAAAGGTGGGAATCTAGCCGTCTTTGCTGCTAGTCAAATCCAGCCTGAATTGCAGGAAAAGATATCAGCAGTTTATACCTACGATGCTCCTGGTTTGCAGGCTCATCTGACAGAAACGACTGGTTATCAAGATGTTATCCCTAAATTTCACCGTTATGTCCCACAAGGTTCTGTCATCGGCATGATGTTAGAAGTTCCTGATACTCCTACCGTCGTCAAATCTACGGCTCTCGGTGGAATCGCTCAACACAATACTTTCAGCTGGCTAACTGAGGGACAGCACTTTGTCCAACTAGAGGAAATTAGTAGCGAAAGTCTGCAAATCAAAGACGCTCTTAAAGAATGGGTGGACAGTGTGCCCGATGAAGAACTAGAGCTCTACTTTGATCTCTTTTTCGGAACCATCCTAGAATCTGGAATCACTTCTATCAACGATTTATCTTCTAGAAATGCTATCGAACATGTTCGACAACTTGTTTCTCAAGCCCAGACACTAGAGCCCGAGCAAGTTGAAATCTTAAAAAATCTGACACAACTCCTACTGGATGCACGCTTCCAAGCCTGGAAAAATCATTTTTAAAAAGTTAAAAGTCCCTTCCTTTATGGAGGGACTCTTTTGTTGATTCCTTATTTTGTGCTTCTGTGTTATACTAGAGACTGTAAATCTTTGAAAGAGGAAATCCTATGAAAATCCATAAAACTGTGAATCCTGTCGCCTATGAAAATACTTATTATCTCGAAGGGGAGCAACACCTGATTGTAGTTGATCCTGGTAGCCATTGGGAGGCCATTCGCAAGACTATTGAAACCATCAATAAACCGGTCTGTGCCATTCTTCTGACCCACACTCACTACGACCATATTATGAGTCTTGACTTGGTCAGAGATACTTATGGAAATCCTCCAGTCTATGTGGCAGAAAGTGAAGCTAGCTGGCTCTATACTCCTGTTGATAATCTTTCTGGGCTTCCTCGTCACGATGATATGGCGGATGTCGTGTGTAGACCAGCTGAACACACTTATGTCTTTCATGAAGAATACCAGATTGAAGAATTCCGCTTCACAGTCTTACCAACGCCAGGCCACTCTATCGGTGGAGTATCCTTTGTCTTTCCGGATGCCCAACTAGTCATAACAGGTGATGCCCTTTTCCGAGAAACTATTGGCCGAATAGATCTACCTACAGGTAGCATGGAACAGCTTCTCCATAGTATCCAAACCCAGCTCTTTACCCTTCCTAACTACGATGTCTATCCTGGACATGGTCCTGCTACGACCATCGCTCACGAAAAAACCTTTAATCCATTTTTCTAAAACATAAAAACCAAGGACAATCATCCTTGGTTTTTTGATTACCAAATAATCACACGGTCTTCTGGTGCACGCCACATTCCGTCGCCTTCTTTGACATCATAGGTTGTAAAGAAGTCATCAAAGTTTGGCACTTGGACGTTAACACGAAGTTTAGCTGGCGCGTGTACGTCGACGCTAGCCATGAGTTTCATCAACTCTGGGCGACCTTTCATACGCCAGATACGAGCAAAGTTATGGAAGAACTCTTCAGCTGAGAAATCTGGCTCTCTCTTAGCAGCTTCTAGCGCTGCAGCGATTCCTCCAAGGTCGGCAACGTTTTCGGATACAGTTAATTTACCATTGATTTTTGCACCGTAAGATTCTTGACCATCAAACTGGTCGATAACCTTCTGTGTTTTTTCTTTAAAGGCTGCATAATCGCTCTCAGTCCACCAATCCTTGAGACTTCCATTTTCATCAAAGGAAGCTCCATTAGTATCAAAGGCGTGAGAAATTTCATGGGCGATAACTGCACCAATACCACCATAGTTGGCAGAAGATGACTGATGCAAGTCATAGAATGGTGCCTGTAAGATAGCAGCTGGGAAGACAATCAAGTTCTTTTGTGGATTGTAGTAGGCATTAACCATGTGAGCTGGCATTCCCCACTCCTTGTAGTCAACCGGCTGATTCCACTTGCTCCAACTGTGCTTGATTTCCACACGCGCAAATGCTAGGGCATTCTCAAAGAGGCTAGCAGATTCATCCACAATCTTGTCCTTATAGCGAGCTGGCAGTTCTTCTGGATAACCGATATAAGGCTTGATGACATTGAGTTTGACGATGGCTTTTTCTCGAGTTTCAGGAGTCAGCCAGTCATTTTTAGCCAAACGTTCCTTATAAACGTCAATCATGGTCGCCACTTTTTTCTCTACGTCCGCCTTGGCTTCTGGAGAGAATTTTTCGTGGGCATACCAAAGGCCGAGGGCTTGTTTGAATGGTCCTTGAGCTAAGTGGTAAGCAGCCTTGCGCTTGTCTTGAGCCTCTGGAACTCCTGAAAGAGCTCGTCCGTAGGCACCCGACAAGATACGAATCTCATCTGTCAAATAGCTCGTTGAAAGATTAACCACACTCAAGATCAAGCTTGCCTTGAGCAAAGGCCAAGCTTCCTCACTATAGAATTGCTCTGCTGCTTGCCAGAAACGTTCTTCATCTACGATAACCTTATCTGGAGTTTGCCCAATCACAGCCTGGAAGAAGTCATCGAGAGGTAGGACAGGGGGCAAACTTTTTGAAATCTTCATAAGAATACGGATGGTAAAGTTTGGCATATTCTGAACTCTCTTCGTTTGAAAGTACGACAGCTGCGATGCGGCGGTCCAATTCCAATCGTTTCTCTAGCAAATCTTCGATTTCTTCATCTGAGAAGTTATAGGCTTTGATGAGATTAGAAGTACTTTCTTTCCAAAGGTTCAATAATTCCTCACGCTGAGGATGGTCTTCCGCATAGTAGGTTGTATCAGGCAAGATAGTTCCTGGAGCACTAGCCCAGAGAACATTGGTTCTAGCATCCATAAAGTCTGGTGATACTCCAAATGGAAGGAAGTTTGGTTTACCAGCTAATTCAAATGCTGCTAGTTTACTTGCGAAGTCCGCAAAACTTTCCAAATCTTGGTATTCCTTAAGCAAAGGAAGGACTGGTTCAATTCCATCTGCTTCTCGCTTATCGAAATCTCTGACCATACTATGGTACTTGACAAAATTTGCCAAGATAGCATCTTCTGGCACATCTTCTCCTGCCAACCACTTGTCTGTCGTCGTTAGCATCAACTCTTCAATTTCTTCGTCAAGGTCGATAAAACCACCTGTTCTCGATTTATCTGCTGGAATAACAGCAGTCTTTTCCCACTCACCATTTATGGCATCATAAAAATCATCTTGATAACGTGTCATCTTGTTCTCGCTTTCCTAATTTCACTTATTCTTAGCTTAGCAAAAAAATCCCTGGGGAATGCAATTAAAAAATGCCGCCTCCTCCTATTTGATTTCATCATTAATATTTTAAATTTTTACCAAAATTAACTTGACTTAAAAATAAAATTAAGGTATATTAAAAATCCAGGAGGAATACAACTGTATGATACGTATCGAAAACCTCAGTGTCTCCTACAAAGAAACGTTGGCACTAAAGGATATTTCACTAGTGCTCCAAGGACCAACGATTACCGGAATCATCGGTCCAAACGGCGCTGGGAAATCAACATTATTAAAAGGTATGCTGGGAATTATCCCACATCAAGGTCAGGCATTTCTCGATGACAAGGAAGTTAAAAAATCCTTACATCGAGTTGCCTATGTCGAGCAAAAAATTCATATCGACTACAACTTCCCTATCAAGGTAAAAGAATGTGTCTCTCTGGGACTCTATCCATCCATTCCACTCTTTCACACTTTAAAAGCAAACCACTGGCAAAAGGTGGCTGAAGCACTAGAAATTGTTGGACTTTCTGACTACGCAGATCGTCAGATTAGTCAACTCTCTGGTGGCCAATTCCAGCGTGTCTTGATTGCCCGTTGTCTAGTTCAAGATGCTGATTATATTCTCTTAGACGAGCCCTTTGTGGGGATTGACTCTGTCAGTGAAGAGATCATCATGAACACGCTGAGAGAACTTAAAAAAGCTGGCAAGACTGTCCTTATCGTTCACCATGACCTCGGCAAGGTTGCCCATTATTTTGACCAGGTACTCCTTCTCAACAAGGAGCTAATTGCCTTTGGTCCAACAAAGGAGACCTTCACCCAAGCCAATCTCAAAACAAGCTTTATGGTGACCGACTCTTTTTCAATGGAGGTGACCTATGATTGCAGAATTTATAGATGGATTGCAGAACTTCCACTTTCTCCAAAATGCCTTGATTACAGCTGTTGTGATTGGTATTGTTGCTGGAGCGGTCGGATGCTTTATCATTCTCCGTGGTATGTCCCTTATGGGAGATGCTATCTCGCACGCTGTCTTACCTGGTGTAGCTCTTTCTTTTATTTTAGGAATTGACTTCTTTATTGGTGCTATCATCTTTGGACTGCTTGCCTCTGTCATCATCACCTACATCAAGGGGAACTCTATTATCAAGAGTGACACTGCCATTGGGATTACCTTTTCATCTTTATTGGCTCTGGGCATTATCTTGATTAGTGTGGCTAAAAGCTCGACTGACCTCTTCCATATTCTCTTTGGGAATATCTTAGCTGTGCAAGACATAGACATGTATATTACCATCGGTATGGGAGCTCTCATTCTATTGATTATCGGGATTTTCTTCAAGCAACTCTTGATTACATCCTTTGATGAACTCCTAGCCAAAGCTATGGGCATGCCAGTTAATTTCTACCACTATCTACTCATGATACTCTTGACTTTGGTGTCAGTGACTGCTATGCAAAGTGTCGGAACCATCCTTATCGTAGCCATGCTGATTACTCCAGCCGCGACAGCTTATCTTTACGCCAATAGTCTAAAGACCATGATTTTTCTTTCATCAGGCTTGGGAGCTCTAGCTTCTGTCTTGGGACTTTTTATCGGTTATAGCTTTAACCTGGCTGCAGGTTCAAGTATCGTGCTGACATCTGCAAGTTTCTTTCTCATCAGTTTCTTTATCGCACCAAAACAACGTTATCTGAAGCTGAAAAATAAAAAAATCAAACAATAATGAGGGAGCCCCTCTGGAGGAATATAATGAAAAAATTAGGTACATTGCTTGTTCTTTTTCTTGCTATCATTGGATTAGCTGCCTGTGCTAGCGGAAAAAAAGACACAGCATCTACAAACCAAAAACTAAAGGTTGTAGCAACTAACTCTATCATCGCTGATATTACTAAAAATATCGCAGGAGACAAGATTGATCTTCATAGTATCGTGCCTGTAGGACAAGATCCACACGAGTACGAGCCACTACCAGAAGACGTCAAGAAAACTTCGCAAGCCGACTTAATTTTCTACAATGGTATCAACCTTGAAACAGGTGGAAATGCCTGGTTTACAAAATTAGTTGAGAATGCTAAGAAAACTGAAAACAAAGACTACTTTGCAGTTAGTGAAGGCGTTGATGTCATCTACCTAGAAGGGGAAAATGAAAAAGGGAAAGAAGACCCACACGCTTGGCTCAATCTTGAAAATGGGATCATCTATGCTCAAAATATTGCTAAGCAACTCATCGCCAAAGACCCTAGCAACAAGGAATTCTACGAAAAGAATCTCAAAGAATACACTGAAAAACTAGACAAGCTTGACAAGGAAGCCAAAGAGAAATTTAACGCTATTGATGCGGACAAGAAACTCATCGTAACCAGCGAAGGATGCTTCAAATACTTCTCTAAAGCTTACGGTGTCCCAAGTGCTTACATCTGGGAAATCAATACTGAAGAAGAAGGAACACCTGACCAAATCAAGACTTTGGTTGAAAAACTTCGCCAAATGAAAGTTCCATCACTATTTGTTGAATCCAGTGTCGATGATCGTCCAATGAAGACTGTTTCACAAGACACAAATATTCCAATTTACGCACAAATCTTTACTGACTCAATTGCTGAAGAAGGTAAAGAAGGTGACAGCTACTACAACATGATGAAATACAACCTTGACAAGATTTCTGAAGGTTTGTCAAAATAATCCATTAAAAAACGTCAGTCACCATGAATTGGCGTTTTTTGTCTATTTAAATTTCGGTCAAATTATTGGAAGAGTCTGAACATTTAATGTAAAATGAAAGAAAAAAGATTGGAGTAGCTTATGACTACATTCCTCGGAAACCCTGTTACGTTTACAGGAAAACAACTACAAGTAGGAGATAAAGCACTTGATTTCTCTCTCACAACGACTGACCTCTCTAAAAAAACACTGGCTGACTTTGAAGGCAAGAAAAAGATCTTGAGTATCATCCCTTCTATCGATACAGGCATCTGCTCGCTTCAGACTCGTCGCTTTAACCAAGAATTGGCTAGCTTAGACAACACTGTTGTCCTAACAGTATCTATGGACCTTCCATTTCGCTCAAAAAAACGCTGGTGTGGTGCTGAAGGGAATTGAGAATGCCATCATGCTTTCAGACTACTTCGACCACTCCTTTGGACGCGATTATGCCCTCTTAATCAATGAGTGGCATCTGCTTGCACGCGCAGTTTTTGTTCTCGATACCGATAATACCATCCGCTACGTCGAATACGTGGATAATATCAACAGCGAGCCAGACTTTGAAGCCGCTATTGCAGCTGCAAAAAAACTCAACTAAGTCAAGCTCTTGTAGCAAGAAGCTAGAGAAATCTAGCTTTTTTTGGTATACTAGATGGAGATAATAAACAAGGAAATGCGAATGACACCAAATAAAGAAGACTACTTAAAATGTATTTATGAGATTGGCATGGATGTTCCTAAGATTACCAATAAGGAAATTGCTGCTCGAATGCAGGTATCTCCTCCAGCTGTAACTGAAATGATTAAGCGCATGCAGTCTGAAAATCTCATCTTAAAAGATAAGAAAAAAGGGTACTTGCTAACCGATATTGGGCTAACACTTGTATCAGAACTTTATCGTAAACATCGTTTGATTGAGGTTTTTCTGGTCCACCATCTAGACTATACCAGTGACCAAATTCATGAGGAAGCTGAAGTATTAGAACATACCGTTTCAGACTTTTTTTGTAGAGAGATTAGAAAGTATGCTAGGTTTCCCAAAAACTTGCCCTCACGGTGGTACCATTCCTGCTAAAGGAGAGCTGTTGGTTGAAATCAACAACCTACCACTATCAGAAACCAAAGAAGCTGGAACCTATCTCCTGACTCGGGTTCACGACAGTTTTGATCTCCTAAAATATCTGGAAAAACATGACATCAATATCGGAGACAAACTCCAAGTTCAACAGTTTGATGATTTCTCTAATACCTTTACTTTGATTCACAACAATGAAGAACTCTTGGTAAGTCTAGAAATCGCCAAACAACTCTATGTTGAAAAAATGAACTGACCCCCCCTTATCCCTATAAGCTTTGTCTTTTAGGGATTTTATAGATAAACAAAAACCAAGCTAACAAGCTTGGTTTTTCTTATCTATTTTTTGTATCAAGGATGATGGTTACCGGCCCATCATTGACCAGTTCTACCTGCATATCTGCTCCGAAAACACCTGTTTCAACAGGAACCTCTTTGGCTAGTCCCTGGTTAAAATCTTGATAGAAGGCCTCAGCCATATCTGGTTTAGCGGCGCCTGTAAAGGCTGGACGATTGCCTTTTTTGGTATCGGCAAACAGAGTGAATTGAGAGATGGAGAGGATTTCTCCTTGGATATCCTTGACAGATAGGTTCATCTTGCCTTCGTCATCTGAAAAGATCCGCATATTGACCAGTTTTCTGACTGCATACTCCAAATCCTCTTGCTGATCCTCAGGTCCAACACCCACTAAGATCAAGAGTCCTTGTTTGATTTGACCATGAATCTGCCCCTCAATAGAAACCTGAGCTTGCTTGACTCGCTGAACGATGATTTTTCATAGAAATCCTTTCTGACTGTATCGAGCATACTTAACCATTGGTCCGTTTGACTGAGTAGACTTCTGGTACACTCTTAATCTTATCAACCACAGTTGTCAACATTGAAAGGTTAGAAATTCCAAAGGATACATGGATATTGGCAAATTTCATGTCCTTGGTTGGTTGAGCATTAACCGACGAGATATTCTTAGTTGTGTTTGATAGGACCTGCAAGATATCATTCAAAAGACCAGAACGGTTGAGTCCATAGATATCGATATGAGCCATATATTCCTTGGTTGAGAATTGGTCTTCCCATTCAACATCTAGCAGACGTTGCTCGTAATTTTCCTGCGAACGAAGGTTCATACAGTCCACACGGTGGATGGCAACTCCGCGACCCTTGGTAATATAACCAACGATATCATCTCCGGGAACAGGGTTACAACATTTGGCAATCCGGACCAAGAGCCCAGAAGCACCTTGGATGACAACTCCACCCTCATGCTTCACCTTAAGCGTGTCCTTGTTCTCTACTTTGACTTCGCCACCCTTGACCAGTTCTTCTGCTTCTGCCTTAGCCTTGGCACGCTCTTCTTCACGACGTTCTTTTTCCGTCAAACGGTTAAAGACAGTGATGGCTCCGATTTCTCCAAAACCAATGGCTGCAAAGAGAGCTTCTTCTGTCTTGTAGCTGGTTTTTTGAAGGACTTCATCCATGTGGCGCTTATCCATAAATTTATTGGCCACATAGCCGTTTTCTTGGAGCTGACTAATCAGCATTTCACGGCCTTTATTGATGGATAATTCTTTATCCTGGTTTTTAAAGAACTGACGAATTTTGTTACGGGCCTTGCTGGTCTTAACCATATTGAGCCAGTCACGGCTTGGTCCAAATGAATTTGGATTGGTGATGATTTCAACCTGGTCACCCGTTTTAAGCTTGGTAGTCAACGGTACCATACGGCCATTGACCTTGGCACCAGTCGCTTTCCCCAATCTTGGTATGAATCTCATAGGCAAAGTCAATCGGTCCAGAATCCTTTGGAAGAGAACGAACCGCCCCATCTGGAGTAAAGACGTAAATCTCTTCTGCCAGATAGTTTTCTTTGACCGTATCTACAAATTCTTTGGCATCATCCGCCTGGTCTTGAAGTTCCATCATCTCCTTGATCCAGTTCATCCCAATGGCAGATTCTTTACTATTAACTTGGCCTTTCATTCCTTTTTTGTAGGCCCAGTGAGCCGCAACCCCGTACTCAGCAACCTCGTGCATTTCCTTGGTACGGATCTGGAACTCGATCGGTCCTTTTGGTCCATAAACAGTCGTATGGATAGACTGGTACCCATTGGCCTTACGATTGGCAATATAATCCTTGAAACGGCCTGGCATTGGTTTCCATAGCTCATGAACGTAACCCAACATGGCATAGACATCACTCTGAGTATCTAGGATACAGCGAATGGCAATCAGGTCATAGATCTCCTCAAAGCGTTTTTTCTTGTCCTGCATCTTACGGTAAATAGAGTAGATATGCTTAGGACGGCCGTAGATTTTTCCTGTAAGATTACGCTCAGATGAATACTCCTCAAGCTTCGTCACAACTTCATCGACCAAGGCTTCACGTTCTTGACGTTTCTCCTTCATCATGTGAGTTATCTTGTAAAACTCTGTCGGATTGAGGTAACGGAAGGAAAGATCCTCTAGTTCCCACTAACACTTGAAATCCCCAGACGGTGAGCAAGTGGTGCGTAGATTTCCATGGTTTCTCGGGAAATACGTTCTTGCTTGTCCTTACGAAGATGCGTGAGGGTACGCATATTGTGCAGGCGGTCAGAGAGCTTAACCAAGATAACGCGGATATCCTCTGACATGGCCATAAGCATCTTGCGGTGATTCTCAGCCAACTGCTCTTCTATAGACTTGTATTCGACCTTACCAAGCTTGGTAACACCGTCTACAATCACTCGAACATCATGGCCAAACTCGCGCTCTAAGTCATCCAAAGTAGCATCTGTGTCTTCTACCACGTCATGCAAAAAACCACAGGCAACTGTGACGGCATCTAGCTTGAGTTTAGCTAAGATTCCCGCTACCTGAATAGGGTGGATAATGTAAGGTTCGCCTGATTTACGATACTGGCCACTATGGCACTCTACAGCATAAACCAAGGCCTTATGGACAAAAGCCACATCTTCTTTCGATAAATATTTTTGCGTTAAAGCGACGACTTCATCGCCAGAATAAATTACTTCTTTTGGCATGCATACTCTCCAGTTCTTCCTACCATTTTAACACTTTTTAGTCAATAAGAAAACTAGTAAAGTCTCCTTCTATCTGAGTTTCTAAACTTTATAAAAAACACTACTAGAAAAACTCTAGTAGTGTTGTTTTATTCAAATCTATCTTAGTAAACTGTCTTTTCAGTTTCTACGTCAAAGAAGTGAGCTTTATTCAAGTCAAATCCAAGTTCAACTGTTGCACCAGCTTGCAAGTAGTCACGTGCGTCAACCTTAGCAACGAATTCATCTTTACCAACTTGGCAGTATAGGTGAGATTCTGAACCAAGCAATTCTGATACAGAGATAGTTGCTTTCACAACTGATTCTGGGAATGTTTCAAGGAAAGCAGGTTCTGCGTTCACGTCTTCTGGACGGATACCGAAGATCAATTCTTTACCTTCGTAACCTTATCGCGAAGAACTTTCAAAGCACCTTCTGGAACTTTCAAGTTAAAGGCGTCACCAACGATGTGGTCACCAATCAATTTTACGTTGATGAAGTTCATAGCTGGGCTTCCGATGAATCCTGCTACGAATTTGTTAACTGGGTTTTTGTAAACTTCTTGAGGAGTACCGATTTGTTCAACACGTCCGATAGTACCAGTACCAGCAGGGTTTTTAGTAGCTGACATGATAACGATACGGTCTGCAAGTGTCATCGCTTCTGTTTGGTCGTGAGTTACGTAGATAGTTGTAGCTCCGATACGACGGTGGATTTTAGCGATTTCAGCACGCATAGATACACGAAGTTTTGCATCCAAGTTTGACAAAGGTTCGTCCATCAAGAATACCTTAGCATCACGGACAATAGCACGACCCATGGCAACACGTTGACGTTGACCACCTGAAAGGTCAGCTGGTTTACGATCCAAGAATTCTTTCAAACCAAGAATTTCTGCTGCTTCTTGTACACGTTTGTCGATGTCGTCTTTGCTGTATTTACGCAATTTCAAACCGAAAGCCATGTTATCGTATACAGTCATGTGTGGGTAAAGAGCGTAGTTTTGGAATACCATGGCGATGTCACGGTCTTTTGGAGCTACGTCATTGACAACCACGCCGTCGATAGATGCAGTACCTTCTGTGATATCTTCAAGACCTGCAATCATACGGAGAGTAGTTGATTTACCACATCCTGAAGGTCCTACGAAAACGATAAATTCTTTGTCTTTGATGTCCAAGTTGAAGTCTTCAACTGAATAGTGTTCGCTGTTTGGATATTTTTTGTAAATGTTTTTAAGATTTAATTCTACCATGAGGTGAACTCCTTTAATTTTTGATAGTTTTATTATAAATGAAAACGCTTTATATTTCTATGGCAAGATGACCAAAAAAATAAAAAAGTTCTGTGCAACTTGCACAAAACTTTAAATAATATCTGGTAAAATCAATTGATAACACAAGGTCAAATCTGTCAATTCTTTCAACTGAAGCCCTGTCAATTCTTCCCATTTATCAATCTTGTATTGGAGAGAATTGCGGTGCAAATACAGTTGCTGTGCTGTTTTAGTTAGGACTGCACTATTTTCCCATAAGGAGAGAATGATTTCCTGAATTTGATCCTGATCCAAAATCATCTGGTGTAGATAATCTTTTATCAAACCAAGATCCACCATTTTTTCATCCATACTCCAAAGGTAGAGCTGAGAAAACGTATGGAATCCTTGGTGTCCTTGTCGCCACCAATTTTTGAACAAGTCACGTTCTGCTTTGATGAGATCTGTCAAACTCTGATTTCCTGTTTGCGACCAGACCTGCCCAAGCATAATAGACAGACGAACCCCAAAATCATATTCTACGGCTTCCAAGGTATCCATCAAGATAGACCGAACAGAAGTGTATTTGTCCTGTTGGAGAACAAAAAGGTAATCCTGAGCTCCTACCTGAAGCACTGTCTCGCAATTAGGAAAGAGGGTTTTCATCATATCCAACCAAGAAGTCAAGTTTTCCTGTTGGTAATAGGAAAGGTGACAATAGATAACTTGTAGCTTTTTAAAACTTTGCGGTGCTTGTCCCTTGCCCTCAATCAAATAACTATACCAAGGATTGAGCGAGATCGTCTGTTCCTGCTGAGTTAAGAGGGCGACCAACTGTTTCTCACGTTCACTTAGTCCAACTTCCTCCAGTAAAATCCACTGTTGCGAGGAAACTGGTAGCGTAAGAAAACCTTCCTTATCAATTGGCTGGTCTACGATTTGAGCTTGTGGAAACCAGTCTAGTAATTCTTTTGCAATCATTTCCTAGCCCTCCACTTTTTGGATACACCAAGAAATCAAGGTTTCTAGGCGCTCCACATTTTCAGTCATATGAAGATAACCCATGACCGCTTCAAAACCTGTAGACATACGGTAGGTAACAACATCTGCGTTCTTTGCCTTGGTATGACTATTGGTATTGCGACCCCGTTTATAGATTTCTTCTTCCTTTTCCGTTAGGACTTGCTCCTCCAGCATGAGAGAAATCAAGCGCGCCTGAGCCTTGGCTGATACATATTTAGTGGCCTCTTGATGGAGTTTATTGGGCTTGGTCATGCCTTTTAGGATGAGGTGACGGCGAATATACATAGAATACACCGCATCTCCTTCAAAGGCTAGCGCAATCCCGTTAATGAGATTGACATCAATCACGTGTCCACCTCACTCCATCCTTGGTATCCAGTAGCTTAATCCCTTGAGCAGCCAATTGGTCACGGATTTGGTCAGCTGTCGCAAAATCACGATTGGCACGCGCTTCTTGGCGTTTTTGAATCAAGGCTTCAATCTCTTCATCCAAAACTTCCTCAACAAAGACAATACCAAAGACCTCTAACATAGCCGTAAGAGCTTCCTTAACCGCTGCATCATAGTTTCCTGAGTTGATCCACTTGGCCATTTCAAAGACAACTGTGATTCCATTAGCCGTATTGAAATCCTCATCCATTGCAGCTACGAACTTATCTTTAAAAGCTTGCAACTCCTCTGCATCTACAGTTCCAGTAAATGGTTGCTCATAAGTGTTCTTCAGATACTTGAGATTGGTCTCGGCATCACGCACAGCCTTTCCGTAAAGTTGATAGGTTTGCGGTAATGCTGAGTCGCAAAGAAGAAACGAAGCACTTGGCCATCAATGGTCTTGAGGGCATCATGCACGGTGATGAAATTCCCCAAGGACTTGGACATCTTGACATTGTCGATATTGACAAAACCATTGTGCATCCAGTAGTTAGCAAAGGTCTTACCTGTCTTAGCTTCTGACTGGGCAATTTCGTTGGTGTGGTGTGGAAACTCAAGGTCAGCTCCACCACCGTGAATATCGATAGTATCACCCAAAATCTCCGTTGACATAACCGAACATTCGATGTGCCAGCCTGGACGACCAGGTCCCCAAGGACTGTCCCAAGAAACCTCGCCTGGTTTTGCAGCTTTCCAAAGAGCAAAGTCTACAGGATTTTCCTTACGAGCCGTCTCTTCATCTGTTCGACCTGAAGCACCTAGTTCCAAGTCTTCCAAGGTTTTATTGGCTAACTTAGCATAGTTATGGGATTTTTCTACACGGAAATAGACGTCCCCTTGACTCTCATAGGCATAGCCCTTTTCAATCAAGTCCTCTACAAAGCGGATGATATCAGCCATAAACTCTACGACACGTGGATGACGAGTCGCGGGTTTCACACCCAAAGCCGTCACATCTTCCCGAAAGGCAGCGATATACTTGTCTGCTACTTCCTGAGGTGTGATACCTTCTTCCTTGGCACGGTTGATAATCTTGTCATCCACATCCGTGAAATTGGAAATGTAGGCAACTTCATAGCCACGGTATTCAAAATAGCGACGAATAGTGTCAAAGGCTACTGTCGAGCGGGCATTCCCCACGTGGATGTAGTTGTATACAGTTGGCCCACAGACATACATCTTGACCTTACCGTCCTCGATAGGGACAAAATCTCGCAAATCACGAGACATGGTGTCATAGATTTTAATCACTCACTGACTCCTTTCTGTGTCTTGTTTATCGTAAAGAGTTGTTTCAATCCAACTCTCTAGCAATTACTAATGCTATCTCAAAGAAAGTCATAGCATCTGCTTTTCTTTCTTCGTATCTTGCATCCCACTCATGATTATGATGGTCAACATAATCAGCTGTATAAAAAAATTGATAAACTTTTGCTTGTCGAAATTGTGCCCAAGCCATGATTGCTGAGGCTTCCATATCTACAACAGTCGCACCTGCTGCAAGTCTACGTTTGACCTTATCAGCTGTTTCACGATAGAAAGCATCTGTGGTCCAAGCCTTTGTTCGAATGTGCTCAATATCAGATTTGTTTAAAGCTTCTTCTATGGTTAAGAGTAGAGTTTCATCATAAGCTATTTCATCACTTGCAGGAGCGTAATGGTAACTTGTACCTTCATCACGTAGAGCTGAACTTGGTAGGATAATCTTATCTGCCTGAATAGACTTATCTAGAACTCCGCAAGAACCCAAAACAATAAAGTTCTTAAATCCTCTTGCTTTGAGTTCTTCTAAGAGTCCAACAACCATCGGGGCTCCAATCGTAGCTATAGCAACTGCTACCTTACTCCCATCTTTTTCATAGATATACCATGGAAATCTACCATTTAGATTGGTTAGATAGCCACCTTCGTAAACATCTTCAAACTGCTTTACTCGTTCAACGATTTCTCCATTAAAAGATAAAATAATCGTATCACAGATTTCTCCACCACTAAGGAGGCTTCGATCAGTTGGCTCGATAACAGCAGGTACATTTTCAAATTCTTCTAATAGCATCGGCCTAACTTCCTAATTAAAGAGTCACTTCTCATTACAAACCAGACGACCTGTGACTGGCTTCTCTAGCATGCTCAAGTTTATTGACGTAATATTCACGTTTTTCTTCGACTTCGTGAATGGTTGGTTCATCCTTTTGCCCGTGAACACGAACAATCTTAGCAGGAATGCCGACAACCGTCACATCACTAGGAACATCTGCCACAACGACCGCAGCGGCACCGACTTTGGCATTTTCACCGATTTCTACAGGTCCGATGACTTGGGCATGAGCAGAAATGAGCGCTCCTTTACGAACAGTCGGATGGCGTTTGCCACTATCCTTACCTGTCCCACCAAGAGTAACCCCATGGTAGAGAAGAACACCTTTTTCAACGATAGCTGTCTCCCCAATCACAAGTCCTGCTCCATGGTCAATAAAGACACCTGATTCGATCTGAGCTCCAGGGTGAATCTCTATCTGCGTCCAAAAACGCCAAAACTGGCTGTGCATACGAGCTAAAAGCTTAAAGCCGTGTTTCCAGAGAAAATGAGAGAGACGGTGAGCAGCCAAGGCCTTCACACCAGGATAAGTCAGCAAGACTTCCAAGGTAGTGCGGGCCGCTGGATCATTTTCTTTTACGATATCAATGGTTTCACGCCACCATCCCATACATTTCTCCTTTCTTATTCTGAGTCTTTTGGTGTTTCTGTAGTTTCTTTCTTAGGTTTGTGGTCCTTGTGGTGGTGACGAGGACGATCGCCATGACGATGACCTTTATCCCCTTTTTCTTCTGAACGTTCAGGTTTTGGCGGACGTGGCAAGAGTGCCTTCATAGAAGCATCTACACGACCTTTTTCATCAATCTTAATAACCTTCACATCTACAAAATCACCAATTTGAACTAAATCTTCTACATTGTTAGTACGAGTCCAAGCCATTTCAGAGATGTGTACGAGGGCATCTGTCTTGTCAAAGAGGTTGACAAAGGCACCAAATTTCTCGATACGAACAACTTTGGCATGGTAGACTTCGTCCACTTTGGCTTCACGAACCAAACCAGCAATAATTTCTTTAGCACGGTTAATGGCAGCTTGGTCGCTAGAGTAGATAGATACATTTCCTTCTTCGTCGATGTCAATCTTAACACCTGTTTCAGCGATGATCTTATCGATGGTTTCTCCACCCTTACCGATGACAATCTTGATCTTATCCACATCAATCTTGATGGTATCAATTTTCGGAGCAGTTGGAGCCAATTCTGGACGCACTTCTGGAATAGTAGCTTCGATCACATCAAGGATTTCAAAACGAGCTTTCTTGGCTTGAGCAAGAGCTTCCGTCAAGATTTCTGCGGTGATCCCTTGGATCTTGATATCCATCTGAAGGGCTGTAATCCCGTCACGAGTCCCTGCAACCTTAAAGTCCATATCTCCAAAGTGGTCTTCCAAACCTTGGATATCTGTCAATACTGTATAGTTGTTACCATCTGAGATAAGTCCCATAGCAATCCCTGCTACTGGCGCCTTAATTGGCACACCACCAGCCATAAGAGCAAGCGTTCCAGCACAGATAGAGGCTTGAGATGAAGAACCGTTTGATTCCAAGACTTCTGCTACTAGACGGATAGCGTATGGGAATTCTTCCAAGCTTGGCAATACTTGAGCAAGGGCACGCTCACCAAGAGCACCGTGACCAATTTCACGGCGACCTGGAGCACCGTAACGTCCTGTTTCCCCAACAGAGTATTGTGGGAAGTTATAGTGGTGCATAAAGCGTTTCTTGTACTCTGGATCCAAACCATCGATGATTTGCGTTTCACCCATTGGCGCCAAAGTCAAGATAGAAAGAGCCTGAGTTTGTCCGCGAGTAAAGAGACCTGAACCGTGCACACGGGGAACGAAGTCAACAACCGCATCCAAAGGACGGATTTCATCGACCTTACGACCATCAGGACGAACCTTGTCTTCTGTGATCAAACGGCGCACTTCTGCGTGTTCCATTTGTTCCAAGATTTCAGCCACATCACGCATGATACGGTCAAATTCTTCGTGGTCTGCATATTTTTCTTCGTAAACTGCTGTGACTTGGTCTTTAACTGCTTGAGTTGCAGCTTCACGAGCCAATTTTTCTTCTACTTGAACCGCTTTTTGAAGGTCGCTGTTGTAGGCTGCGATGATTTCAGCTTGCAAGTCAGCATCTACATGAAGCAATTCTACTTCTGCTTTTTCTTTACCAACTGCCGCAACGATTTCTTCTTGGAAGGCAATCAATTCTTTAACAGCTTCGTGTCCTTTAAGAAGAGCTTCCAACATGATTTCTTCTGACAATTCTTTGGCACCAGACTCTACCATGTTGATGGCGTGTTTAGTACCTGCTACTGTCAATTCAAGAAGCGATTGCTCTGCTTGTTCTTGAGTCGGGTTGATGATGATTTCCCCATCGACATAACCTACTTGTACCCCAGCGATTGGGCCATCAAACGGAATATCTGAGATAGACAATGCCAATGATGAACCAAACATAGCTGCCATTGGAGCAGATGCATTTTCATCGTACGAAAGGACCGTATTGATGACTTGCACTTCATTACGGAAACCTTCCGCAAACATTGGACGGATTGGACGGTCAATCAAACGCGCTGTCAAAGTTGCATCTGTTGAAGGACGTCCTTCACGTTTCATAAAGCCACCAGGAAACTTCCCAGCTGCATACATTTTTTCTTCGTAGTTGACTTGAAGTGGGAAGAAATCCCCAGTTGCCATCTTCTTAGACATAACAGCAGCAGTCAAGACAGTTGACTCACCGTAACGTACTACAACAGAGCCATTTGCTTGCTTAGCAACCTGACCAGTCTCTACAATCAACTCACGACCCGCAAAAGTCGTTTGAAACACATGTTTTGTCATTTTAATCCCCTTTGGATTGATAAAATTATACGCCTTGCCTACAAAAAAATCAAGATACTAAGCTCGTTAAGCAACTCAAAGGAAAAATAGGAAATCGAACGACGGAGCGAATGCTCCTAGGGTAGATTTATCTTTTCCACAGAGTTGTAGGCGTGTTCAATTACTCATGAAATTTTGAACATTTAGAGTTGAGTTTTTGCAACCTTAATAACTTAAATACCCTCATCTTTGTATCAAGTACGTACAGAGTCTATTTTATCATATTTTTTTCTTAAAAAAAGTACGGTCTTTTCTATAAAAAAAGGAACCATTCTGCTATGAAAAAGAAGAATGGTTTGCTTTTGATTATTTTAAGGTTGATGATTGAACAAGGCATGGGTAGCTTGGTAGATGTACTGAGCTGTGTCTGCATTGTTCATAGTGTAGAGATGCACGCCTGCTACGTCTTGCGTTACCAAGTCCACGATTTGGTCTACTGCATAGGCAAGTCCTGCTGCTCTGAGTGACTCAGGGTCATTCTCATACTTGTCCAAGATAGCCTTAAACTTACGAGGGAGATGGATATTCTCACAAGTCTTCAAGAGACGAAGCGCTTGGTTACGATTGAGGATTGGCATGATCCCTGCATGAATGGGAACATCAATCCCTGCCAAGGTACACTTGTCTTGGAAATCGTAGAAACGCTCATTGTCAAAGAATAGCTGAGTGACAAGACTTGAACAGCCTGCATCCACTTTTCTCTTGAGATTTTGAATATCTGAGATTTGGTTTGGCGAATCCGGGTGCCCTTCTGGATAACAAGCTCCAATAATATCAAAGTGTGGCGCCTGTTCAGTGATAAACTCAATCAAGTCTGTGGCGTAACGGAAATCCTTCTGTGGCTCAACACCTGGAATGATATCCCCACGAAGAGCCAAGATTTTCTGAACCCCAACTTTATCCAAATCCGCAATGGTCTCAGCCACCTTATCCTTAGTCAAATAGATAGCTGGCAAGTGAGCAATGGTTGGGATCTCCAAGTCATTTTGGATATAGTCAGCCAAACGAACCGTCGTCTCTTTGATATTAAATTTATTATTACTAGCAGTCACACTGATGAAGTGTGGTGCCAAGCCCTGCATGTCTTTCAGGGCTGCGATAATTTTGTCATTGCCTACTTCTGGGTTTGGAGGGAAAACTTCAAATGAGAGGGACGGTGTTTGACGTGACATATGTATGAACCTTTTCTAGTTGATTTCTTACTGATCAACCGTGTAGGGAGAATTGTCTTTTCTTACAATTTCTCACGCGCAGCTTTCGCAGCGTCTACAAGGCGGATCAAGCTTTCTTTCGTTTCTGGGATACCACGTGTTTTCAAACCACAGTCAGGGTTGATCCATACTTTCTTACTTGGTACTTAGCAAGGATGGCTTCGATGGTGTGGTCGATTTCGCCTTCGTTAGGCACACGAGGAGAGTGGATATCGTAAACTCCAGGACCCACTTCTGTCTGGAAGTTTTGAGCTTTGAGTTCGTCCAAGATTTCAAGATTTGAACGGCTAGCTTCAAATGAGATAACGTCCGCATCCATGTTATCGATAGCTGGGATGATATCTGTAAATTCTGAGTAACACATGTGAGTGTGGATTTGTGTATCTGGTGCTACTGTTGAGTGTACCAAGCGGAAGGCTGGAATAGCCCAGTCAAGGTAGTCTTCGTACCAGTCGCTACGACGGAGTGGCAATTTCTCACGAAGAGCAGCCTCGTCGATTTGGATGATTTTCACTCCTGCAGCTTCAAGGTCAAGTACTTCATCCTTGATAGCAAGAGCGATTTGAAGAGTAGAATCCTTGATAGAGATGTCTTCACGTGGGAATGACCAGTTAAGGATAGTAACAGGTCCAGTCAACATACCTTTAACAGGTTTGTCAGTACGGCTTTGTGCGTAGCTAGACCATTTCACAGTGATTGGGTTGAGACGAGTAACATCACCCCAGATGATTGGTGGTTTAACCCCACGCATACCGTATGATTGTACCCAACCATTCTTAGAGAAGAGGTAACCCGACAAGTTTTGACCGAAGTACTCAACCATGTCATTACGCTCGAATTCACCGTGTACAAGCACGTCAAATCCAACTTCTTCTTGCCATTTGATCCATTCGTCGATGGTTTCAGCAAGGAAGGCATCGTATTCTTCTTGTGACAATTCACCCTTACGGAAGGCCAAACGTTTAGCACGAACTTCCTTAGTTTGAGGGAATGAACCGATGGTTGTTGTTGGAAGAGCTGGAAGTTTGAAGGCATCTTCTTGGATAGCTTCACGTTCTGCAAAGGCTGGCAAGCGAGTGTAATCAGCGTCTGTCAATCCAGCGATACGCGCACGAAGTTCCGCATTTTCACCAACACGTTCAGTCGCAAAGAGTTCTTTGTTTGCTGCAAGAGCTTCTGCACCTTGACCGTTGCGGATAGCATCCAAGTCACGGATCTCATCCAATTTTTCAACTGCAAATGCAAAGTGGTTCAAGATAGCTGGTTCAAATTCTTCGTTAGCTGTTGTAAATGGCACATGAAGAAGTGAGCATGAGCTTGTCAAAACGATGTTTTCAGCTGGAATTTGCTCAAGAACAGCCAAGCTCTTTTCGTAGTTGTTGCGCCAGATGTTCTTACCATTGACAATCCCTGCATAAAGAGTCTTGTCAGCTGGGAAGCCACCTTTAACGAGTTCAAGTGTTTTCTTACCTTCAACGAAGTCAAGACCGATCGCATCTACTGGCAATTTCACAAGGTCAGCATAGACGTCACGAACGTCTCCGAAGTATGTTTGAAGCAAGACTTCAAGACCTTTCTTGTCAGCCAACAATTTGTTGTAAAGGTTCAAGAAGAGAGCTTTTTCTTCTTCTGTCAAGTCTTTGACAAGAGCTGCTTCGTCGAGTTGGATACGAGTTGCACCAAGTTCAGCCAATTTCGCAAAAACATCTTGGTAAGCAGCTACTAAGCTATCTACGAAATCTTCTGCTTTCACGCCTTCTTCATAGTCTGATAATTGAAGGAAAGTGAATGGACCTACAAGGACAGGACGAGTGTTAAGACCAAGTTCTTTAGCTTCTTGGAACTCATCGAAAATCTTGTGACCAGCCAATTTTACTTGAGTGTCTTTTTCAAATTTAGGGACGATGTAGTGGTAGTTAGTGTTAAACCATTTCTTCATCGGAAGGGCACGGACATCCCCTTTTTCTCCTTGGTAACCACGTCCCAAAGCAAAGTAACGTTCAAGATCAGACAATTCCAAGTTTTGAACAGATGCAGGAACTACGTTGAAAAGGAAGGCAGCATCTAGGAAGTTGTCATAGTGAGAAAAGTCATTTGAAGGGATTTCAGTGATGCCTTTTTCTTTGACGATGTTCCAGTGTTTTGCACGCAATTCTTTAGCCGCAGCCAAGAGTTCTTCTTCTGAGATTTCTTTTCTAAAGTATTTTTCAGTTGTAAATTTTAATTCGCGGAATTCACCCAAACGAGGGAAACCGATAATTGTAGTTGACATGTTTTGTCCTCCAAAAATTGTTGTTGAAACTATCTTAACAGAAAAGAAACTGTCTGTATAATTGTAAAAAATTAGGCTTTGATATAGTTTGAAACTATATCTCGATTTAAAAGACAAAAAAAGATTTGGAGAAGATTCCCCAAATCCTTTGGTAAATATAGATTGATAGCCTTTTAAGGTTGCTATGTTCTTCGCAAAAAAATATTGAATTGAAAGCTACCTATGGCTTGGTATTAGAAAAGACTATAGGTTGATCCCCTTGTCACGGAGATTAGCCAGACACTCCTCATAGTAGGCATGGTCATGTTCACTATAGATAGGACTTTTCAGCTTTTCCTCTGCTAAGTCTTGATAAGGAGGGCATGTCTTGCCACGGTAGTTCTTGTCCAGCCACTCTGGACTGACATTGTAGCCACGACGCGCCATCTCCCCCATGATCAAGTCATGGTAGGCATAGAGACGATAGGGCGAGTGGGTAAAGACATAGTCCACCGTCGCATGCTTTCTGCCCCAGCCATTGCCACGAAGGGCGCAGCACTCTCGATGTTGCCCCAAGAGCTGAGGACGGGGAAGTTGTGAAATCAAAGCCTCATGCCAAAGTCTCATGGGAGTCTCCTTTCAGCAAGGTAGAATCTTGCAGATAAGCATTCGGGTAATGCTCAAGCAAATCTCTCGTCTTAGCAATTAATTCTTCTTTGGTGGCTTGACCAGAGTGATAACGCTCCAGTAAAAACATATAATCCTTGCGTTCAGTCTCCGTTGCTTTCTTCTTAAAATAGCCCCAAATATGCTGAAAGGCATTGCAAACCTGACCCCTGTGCTCTGGAATCTGGCAGGCACGGTCAATCATCTCTTGAACCTGACTCACTTCTACCACTTCTTGCTTGAGATACTGGCGAATGTCCTTGTAAATATTGCTGGAATGGCTCAAAACAAGGTACTTATTTTCCGCCCAGAGTTGCTGACAAAGGGCACGTTGGTTGTTGTTTTCCATATTTCTCCTAACTTTCTACTAGTTCCCAGGAAATACGGAAACAAAGTTATATTTTTAAAAACGAGCGAATTATAAGTGAATCAATTAACCCCATCACCCTTTAAAGTTTTTCAAAAACTCTTTGAGCTCAGCATCGGCTTCTGGTGTAGTTCCGTGGAGTTGACCGAGCATTTCAAGCAGGGAAGCTGTTTGGCTTTCGATTGCTTGATTTGTCTGGTTAATCTTGCTGACGATGTCTGTCAGTGGTTCTACTTCTTCTTCCTCAAAGGTATCTACATAGCGAGGGATATTGAGGTTGTAGTCATTTTCGACAATTTCTTCATAGCTTGCCAGATGGGCAAACTTATCAATCTCCTCACGAGACTTGTAGGCTTCCAGAATCTTCTCGATATGAGCATCCGTCATGATATTCTGGTTTTTCCCCTTATCAAACTCCTTAGAAGCATCGATAAAGTAGACATCACGGTTGGTACGGTTCTTTTTGAGAATGATAACCGTAGTCGGAATGCTGGTGTTAAAGAAGATATTGGCCGGTAGACCGATAACTGTATCAATAGCCCCTTCTTCTAACAAGGCCTTACGAATGGTTCCTTCCGCATTGCCACGGAAGAGAACACCGTGAGGAAGGACGATAGCCATGACCCCATTATCCTGCTTGAGGTGGTAATATCCATGTAGGAGGAAGGCAAAGTCAGCCTTGGACTGGGGCGCCAGTTTCCCAAAAGGAGAGAAACGAGGATCAGCCATAAAGCCAGAGCTTGCAGACCACTTAGCAGAGTATGGAGGGTTCATGAGAACACCGTCAAAATTGGTTGGCTCTTGAGTTGGCCAGTCTTCATCTAAAGTATCGGCATTGTGGAGAAATTGATTCTCAACTGGAACACCGTGTAGAATCATGTTCATCCGAGCTAGGTTATAGGTCGAAGTATTGAGCTCCTGACCAAAGTAGACGACTGTCTGCGGTTTATGAGAATATTTTTTGGCATTGAGCAAGAGAGAGCCAGAACCCATAGTCGCATCATAGATGGTAAAGCCTTCCTGGTCTTCACGACCTAAAAAGGCAATCTGAGTCATGAGCTTGGCAACAGGCTGAGGCGTATAGAACTCACCAGCTTTCTTACCCGAGTCAGTCGCAAACTGACCGATCAGATACTCATAGGCATCCCCCAGCATATCGCCCGCATGACCAGCTACATCTAGCACAGCCAACTCTTTCATGACCGCTGCTACTGTTTGGTTTTGCTTTTGCGGAGTAGCCCCCAGCTTTTTAGAGTAGAGGTCGATATCTTCAAAGAGATTTTCATAGAGGTCGTCACTCTGCTCGATATCACGAAAACCTTGAGCTAGATCTTCTAGCTGGAAAGTCCCTTCATTGACACGCGCCACTAGAGCCGTAAAGGTCAAGTCTGGCTTGATGATATAGTTGAGCTCGTCGTTCATGACAGAGACCAGATCCTCATGGGTATCCGCATCCTCGTAGTAATTGCGATAGACCTCAAGGGCATCCTCAAGGCTATCTGTCCCCTCTTCCATAGTCTCCGCCACGAAAAAGAGCATCTTGTCCGACAAATACTTATAAAAGACCATGCCCAAAAGATAGGACTTGTAGTCGTTGGCATCCATCTTAGAGCGGAGAACATCCGCTGAGTTCCACAGGGCTTGGTAGAGCGACTGGGACGTTTGTGTTGTTTCCATAGTGTTTCTTTCTAAGTTTTACAAATATTCTTCAAAGAGTGGTTGCTTAGGAATAGCCAATCACTTCTCTTTCTACCGTTTGAATCAAGTCCAAAGGAATATCAGAGACTGGAAGTTGATAAACAATATTTTTCGAGGGTTATAAAATCCAAGATTTTCGATAGAAAGGAAGTCAGGGTCAAAGGAATGTAAGCCCATGATATAGTATACAAGGACTTGTAGTGTATGGTCTTTATTAGGAGCTGTTTTAGTCACCTTAAAATCCCATAATGTATCCTTGGTAAGAAAATCTCCATCACCCTTGTCAATCGTATCTGTATAACCTCCAAGAAAGTTAAAGCCATCTTTCACCAAAGGACCATAGAGATCAAAGAAACAAAGGCTTCGCTCCACCATGATACAAATATTCTCTATCGTTTCTGCATCTACTATAATTTCCTCAAAAGGCTTATAATACTGCTTCCCTGCACGAAAGACGACATCAAAGGACGCTAGACGACACGCACTTTCTATCGATAAATCGTCCAATCCTGTCACCAAATCGAGCAGTGCTTCAGCTAGGTCTCCCATGCCCACCATCTGAGCTCCCAAGAGAGATATTCTGAAAGCATCACTGGCTTCTGCCCCTTTCATAAATCGAGTCAAGTAGTCCACACAAATCCCCACTAAACTAGGAGATACAGACTCTACAGGATTCAGAACTCTGTGATCTTCGAACTGCTCTACTGAAAATAACTTGATAGGCAGATAGCCACCTCGAGGTTGGTTAATTCCTTTGATACGTTGTGTTACAGATACCATGGCAACTCCTTTATGTATATATACTAGCATCGATAAATTTTGTTCGATGTTCTTTTATTTAGTAAACAATTACCTTAGTTTTGGATTTCTTTTTCGCTTTCTTGAGCTTGCTTCAAGTTTATCAGCATTTTTCTTGTTTTCTAACAATTCATTATAAGCTGTCTTTTTAATAATCGTCTTGATTAGTTTATCAAGTTCTGTATTTTCTGAGTAGTCAGCTGGAACAAAATAATCAATACGATTATCCTGAGTCATTTTGTGGACTTTAGTTCTATCATTCGTTTTTGGATTGAATACACCGATAGAGTAGCCACCTCTTGTTTTGACTAGCTTCATACATGGAATATCTGTATCACTATCCCCTAAATAAACCATGTTTCTAAAGGGAACTCGTAAATCACTTTCAGCAAAAAAATCATTCACTGCATCGTCATTGACATCTAAAATACCTTTGGTAATTCTGAAAAGAAATTGAGTCTTATTTGTATAATTAACAACTTGAGCTGGCCATACCGCAACCCCTTTTTCATCACAATAAAAAGAAGTCGCATAAATTTTCTTAAAAGCACCATTTTTAGCTATTGATGTTCCCTCTATCATTTCTTTCAAACCAGATGAAATGATATAATGCTCAACAATAACTCCGTTTTCTTCACCATATTTTCGAATACGCTCAAACCAGTCTTTGACTCCTGGGAATAATTCTACCTCTGAACCAAACTTGGCTAACTCTGTCTTTGTAAATAAAACCTTTCCTGCAGATTCTGTTTTCATCGTAAACATATAGGCAAGGTTCTTGTCCATATTATTAGCCTTGGCAAAACCATTAGATTTCTTCCAAAATTCACTGATTTCATACCCGAGCTTCTGTATAAATCCTTGGGCTTGCATATCATCAGGAGACAGGGTTTTATCAAAATCATAGCAAATTGCTACTACAGGTTTTTCTTCTTTCTTTAGCGTTTCTGATTTTACTTTTGACATTTTACTGCACTCCTTTTATATAAACATATCCTGCAAGAGTTTCTTTTTCAAAGTTTCTAGCTGAGAAATTTTTTCTTGGTAAGAGTTGATGAGGTTATCGAGGTTAGAGAAATAAGCACCGATGGCTTGTTGTTCAGCAAAAGTTGGGATAATAATAGCAATATTCATAAAATCATCAAAACTAATATTTAACAATCCATCCATTCTCGCCCCTGATGAAACAAGTTTTCCTAATTCTCGATCTGGGATTTTTGTTGAAAACATTATTTCAATAAATTTTGCATCTGCAAGTTGATTAACTCTAAAACTATGATAAACCTTTGGAACAAGCGCTTCTTCATATTCCTTTAGCTCAAAAACAACTCCATATTTTGCTAATTTTGAATTACCGTGGTTATATGACAGTTCCCCTTTTTTTAACAGGGTATAGTTCTTTTGTTCTTTTCCAGCAATATTAGCAGAAAATCTATCAATTTGATTCATCCAACCGCCAGATGCAGAAATTGTTAAAGTCGGCAAATCCATTCTTCCATCATTACCCTGTACACGATGAGCGACATCTTTTAATTTAGCCTTTTTCCACTCACCTTCAAATCCATCCAAACGAATCTCAGGAACGGTCTGTCCAACTTTGGGAAACATCTTGGAAAGCATGGCCACCTTGATAGATTGATAGTTGGCAAGATTATCCTTGTAGCTAGCCAGAAGGTCGTCGAGGGTGCGGAAAAGGGAGCCAATGGCGGATTGTTCGTCAACTGTAGGAAAATCCATCTTAAAATTTTTCATCTCTGAAGCTAAAATATGCTTAATAGTATTACCAGTTGAAATTAAATCAAGCTCTTTTCTCTTACCGTTAGATTGAAATTGATAATTTAAGAAATGCGGTTCTACTTCTTCCTTGTAATCTGTAAAAACTATCAACGCATGCGCGGCAGTATTATTTAATTCTTCAGGAATGACAGCTGTATGACCAACATGCCCAGATTGTACCATTACAATATCATTCGTTTTCAACCACTTATCTTTTTGTTTTTCATAAAATTCATCATTTATAAAAATCTGAGAATCATAGTTAATTTTGCCATTTTTGACATTATTAGATTCTAGATAAAAATTTCCTTTCTCAACATAATAAGGGCTGGCTGTTCCTACAAAAGCATTTCTAATGGTTCCGAAAATATTTTTTAATTTTTCTACATCCCATTCATCTTCATAATTCTGAAACCTAATATGTGGAGTATTACTTTGTTTTTTCATATATTTTATTTTTCCTATACTTTTTAACAATTTGATAGTTTTAAGCCAAACAAACCTTCTCACTCTAATTCTCTATTTTCATAACAATATTAGCTTTATTCTCTTACAATACCTTCAATTTCTTGATTTGTCAGCATTAAAGCTCCTTTTTCTTTTTGGCATTCTAGAAATCCCTTTTCTTCTCAAATTTTTTATCCTAGCTTTTTTACTATTTCTAGTTTTTAATACATATAGTTGCTCAAAAAACGAGTAAGCTAAAATAGCCTTCTGAACCATTAAATCATTCACATTTTTTTCATCAACCAAACCATGCATAAAGAGATTTCTATTTAATGGGAGTGTTTCTTCATCATATTCTTCGTCTAAGTTCTCAAATCTCTTGAAGAGGTTTATCTCCCTAAAACCTTCATCATGATATTCAGAAATATATGCAATATGGGAAATTAACTCTTTCAGGTATTCATCATGATTCAAAGAATCCATAAAATTTCTAAACGATTTTTGAGAAACTTTAATTTCAGATTGCTTTTTCTCTTGTTCTTGTAGTTGGAGTTTAGCTAGTACATTTTCAATTCTTTCACAACAAAACATAACCATTGTTTTATACATTTTTAGCTGCTCAAGATTTTGTAATTGTTCTATTTCTTTAAAAGTTTTAAGTGATTTAGGAACAAAATCATAAACTGTTCTACCATATTTTTCTTCCCATAATGATAGATATTCCAAAAGTACAATATTAGCTTCTTTTTGGTTTTCTATTTCATATGGTCCCATTTCATCAATGAATAATAACGGAGGATAAATATCATAGTGCAAGAATTGCGCTATTTTTTTCTTTATTAAGCTCCTCTAAGTCTTTTTTATATTTTTCAAAATCAAGTGAAGAAAAAGTATCTATTATAGATTTAAATGTATAGGAATAGGACTCATTTATCTTATTAATCACTGATAGTATTGGACCAAAATCTATTTTTGGTATCTCTATTTGAGATAATATTTTTAAAGATGCCCCAGCAATTGATCTCATCTTATCAGAAATATCTATATTGATTTTTTTGCAAGTTAACTCTAACTTCTTCTAAACTTGAAGGCTTTGAGTCTATTTCTATAGTTACTCCCTCTGATTCCTTTTTTTAGTCTTTTTCTTCACTATTACAATCTTTCATAAATCTTATACCTTTTTACAATGATTTGAAAAATAAAAAAATAAGTTAAAAATCTTCACACTGTTAGAAGATTAACTACTAAAATTATAACATAAATCAATCTAAAACCCCCTCTAGATAATAATATATCTAAAGAGGGATTGCAATTATACAATTTACTATTTCTTTTTAATAGTTTAATAAATCAAAATTTCCGATTCCTACCTCCCCACCCTCAACGGCTCAATCACTTCTTCGATCAGTTGGGTATAGGCTTCTTTGATTTGTTTTTTATAAAGGAGCGGGTTGAGGGCATCTGACACCTCAATTTTATAATCCTTGTATCGCTGACTCTTAGTCAGTTGACTTTCTCCTAGTTGTTTTTTCGCTCCCTTACGGTAGTGATTGACATAGTAGCGGAGCTCATCCTCACCGACATACCAGGTCTTGCTAAAGTCTTGGATATGTTGCTGGATGACTGCTTCAATCATCTGATCAAGGATATTGGCAATGGATTGACCTCTGTAACGGTCTGGATTTGCCTGTACTTCTTGCCAAAGTTCTGAGATGATCTGTGCAAGATTTGGATTGGTCTTCTCTAGACTTTGGATATAGGTATCCACTGCTTCTCTGTTCTGTGCACTGAGACTCTTTTCCTGACTTTGCTCTTGCTCAATCAGGCTTTGGATCAGGGTCAGTATATAGGCATAGTTAATCTCATCGACTTGGATAGACTCCAGTTCGTAGTGGATATCCAGTGGCTCCCCATCCTCATCACCATCTTCTGAACGACTTTTAAGTTCGGCAAGGATATTTTGATAGAAGCCTAGATAGTTTTCCAATTCTTCTGCGGTTAGTCCAGTCTCTGCATAGATTTCTTCCTCGTTATACTCTTTATAAACTCGGATAGAAGCCAAGTATTTATCAAAGGATTGATAAGCCTTGGCTAGTTTTCTCAATTCAGGTGTAGAGATTTGCTCGATTTGGAGTCCTTCTTCGGGGTCATCGGTGATTAGATTTCGGAAATCACTACAACTTCGCAGAAAGTTTCTCTTTTCTTCTTCCCAGCTAGGTGCTAGGACATCATTTTCTCCACCATTTGAGTAGAGTTTGAGGGCATTATCCACTGCTTCTTTAAAGGCTATAGGCTTTTGGAAAGTGATGATATGCCCATAGGTCTTACTAGAATCAAAGATACGGTTGGTACGACTAAAGGCCTGTATCAAGTCCTGCGGTTGCATTGGTTTACGATCGATAAAGAGAGTCGATAGGCAAGGTGCATCAAATCCTGTTAAGAGACGATTGACCACGATAACCAAGTCCAACTGCTCATTGCGATAGAGATACTTGTCTTGCTTACGGGCAAGGCGATTATTGACATCGGTATTAAAGCCACGGAGATCCGCCATGGTAAAGTGAGTATCAAACTCTTGGTTATAGTCCTCTAAGACCTGTTTCATGTGGTCTTGGTTGGCTCTTGAGTCTTCTTCATTTTCAGTGACAGAATAGGTGATGGTCGCCTTTGGAAAGTCTGGAAGAACCATCTTGACTCTCTCAGATACCTTGACCCGTGTCTGACCAGCCTTGACTCTTTTGAGAAGGTCATAGTAGGCTTGGGCTTGAGGGATAGACTTGACCGTCAGAATGGCATTGTAGGTATTGCCGACTCCTTTTTGGAAGCCTAGTTGTTGGCGGGATTTATTGATAATGGCATCCAAGACTTCCAGCATGTGCTCCTCATTTTCATAGACGGTATCAGGTATTTCGTTTTCAGACTGGTCTGTGATGAGGGTATTGCGATAATCCACCTTAAAGCCTAAGACAGCTCCGTCATGGATGGCTTCCTTGACTGTATACTCATGGAGACGGTCTCCATACTGTTGCTGCGTGGTTTGAGCTAGGTCACCGACCTGCTGGCGTTTATTTTCCTTAAAGATGGGGGTGCCTGTAAAACCATACCAGAGAGACTGAGGGAAAAAGGCTTTAATGTCTTTTTGTGTTTGTGGCGTCACGGCACGGTGGCATTCATCTACGACAAAGGCCACTCGGAGTCCCTTGATTTTGTCCGCATCTCGTTGGTAAAGACCTTGGTCAAACTTGCGCATCATGGTGGTGATTTTCTGGATGGTAGTCACCACGACACGCTTATCATTACTACCTAGTCGCTTGACCAGATCATGTGTATTGTCAGTCTCATCGATATCAATGACATCATTGGTCGCATATGAGAGGAAGGATGATGTGGTCTGTTGGTCCAAGTCCCTACGGTCAACGACAAAAATCGTCTTTGGATGGAAGGAATCTGAAGGAGGTTCCTCGCCACCTTATAAGAAGTCAAGGTCTTCCCTGAACCTGTTGTATGCCAAACATAGCCTGATGCTTGCTGGCGAGAGGCTTCCTGCACTGCTTCGATAGCATGGATCTGGTAGGGGCGCAAGAGGATGAGAGATTTCTTGCTATCATCAATGACAGAATACTGCATGACCATCTGATGGGCACGAGGGATAGAAAGGACTTCGTGGGCAAAGCTAGTCAGGTTTGTCACAGGATGATTGTCCTTATCCACCCACTTGGTTAGAAATTGCTTGTTGAGTTTATTTTCACGAGCTGCAGCGATATAGCGAGTATCTACTTTGTTGGTCACGACAAACATCTGCAAGCTAGAGTAGATACCACGGAATTTCCCTTCACGGTCATATTTTTTAATCTGGTGAAAGGCATCGATAAATGCTGCTTGGGTACTCTTGAGCTCGATTTGAATCATAGGCAAGCCGTTGATGAGAAGAGTAACATCCAATCTACGGTCTTGGTCCAGAGGATTTACTTTTTCTCTCTGGACTTGATTGACAACTTCGTAGCTAGACTTTCCTGCTGCGATATTGTCACGCCAGATGACTGACAAACGGATGGTGCCTAGACTAGCATCTTCTCTCTGTACCTCGACTTTGGCAATGCCATTTTCGCCGACCAACCACTTGGCAGCATCATAGTAGCTGACAAAGTTGAGTTGGTTCTGAATCTGGCGTTTTTCCTGATCAGTCAAGGGATGGTCTGCTAGCAGAGCAACATTGTTTTGGGCTAGCTTCTCAAAGAAATTGACCCATAGTTGTTCTTCTGTTTTTAGGTCTTCTCTATAAGTCCATTGGCTTTCACCAGTTACCAGCTGGTTTATCAGTTGTTTTTCTATTTCCAGTTCTGGTTTTACCTGCATCTATATTTCTCCTTCAGGGACCATATTCTTGCTATTATTATATCATATTTCTAGAAGAAAACGCTCACTTCCTTCTATTTCAAAGCACTTTTGACCTTTTTCTTGGTGATGATGCGGTCGTTTTTGTTGGCTAGGGATTTGAGTCTGGCTTCGAGTAGGATTTTTCGACCTGCTTCGTTGCGGGTGTAGACGAGTTGGTAGTTGCCTATGTGTGGTGCGACGGCATTTTGGAAGAGCTGGGCATCTTCCTTGCGTTTTTCAAAGAGGCTAGGGACTACGAAATACTTGGACTGACCTGCTGGTGCTTTTTGAGCGACTAAGAGGTAGCGTTGATTGTCCACTGGGGCAAAGAATTCTCCTAAGGCCTTGGAAAAAAGTTCCTTGTCTCGCATACTGCCACCTTTTAGATAGGCAAAGACGTTAAAGCTATCCTTGTCCTCATCGACCTGCACGCGCGACTGGTCATCAGACAAATGCCCGGCAGTCACCATGGCTTTGCGAATAGCTTCACCGATCTGGCGCAAGCGTTTATAAGGACTCTTGTAGCTGTAGTAGCGAAAGGCTGTGATAGCTAGGAAGAGGACACAAAGAGCTGTCAACCATGGCAAGGCAAAGAAGGTTAGTCGAACGACATAAGCCAGGAGACTAATGGCAAATACCATCAGAGCATAGCGAAGCCACTTTTCAGCATCCGCTAGGGCAAGTAGAGGGATTCGTTTACTATCGGTCGCCACTTCATTGACAATCTCAATCTTATCAGCAACAATGAGAGATTCCTGCCATTTTTTACGAAGGGAGGCGCGATCCTTGGATAGTTCCATGATCTTCTCGTTATAGTCTTCGAGTTTCTTTTTCTTAAATGGGAACTCAGGAAAGTTTAAGCGATCCAGACCTGTTTCAATGGTATCTTCCTTATAGGACAAGCCAAGAAAATGGTCCATACGACGGGCAAGGGTTTGTAGGTCCTGATATGGATTGAGGTCTAGTTCCTCTTGATCCTCCTTAGAAAAGGCTGGATTTTTGTACGGTTTGATGGCTACTAGGTGCCAGATATTACTAGTCTTATCTGGATGTCCTGGCCAGATACGGATGGCACGCCCCCGCATTTGATTACTAAGCATAAAGCTTCCGACAAAACTTCCGAGGATGAGAGAGTTGACGCAAGGCGCATCCCATCCTTCTCCCAAGAGAGACTTGGTTCCGACCAAGACCTGGATAGAACCACGTTGGAAGAGCTCGGTCACTGCTGCGACCATCCCCTTAAAGCTGGATGGAAAGCATACCTGGAGATAGGCACCTTGATCGAGTTTTCCGATGGCAGAGAAGCTTAAGCTAGTGTTTGGGATGAGTGATTGAAGTTCTGCCTTGACACTAGCAGGTATGATCACGACACTACCAGAAAGAACTGCTATAGGGACAGACAAGCCTTGCTTTTGTGCACTTCTGCGAATAGTTTCAAATAAGGGAGGACACCTAATTGCGTGATTGGTGCTTGGTCATCTCCCAGATAACTGGCAAAATCCTTACGGATATAGTCCGCCAAGACTAACTGTCTCAAGTCCTGACCTAGACTAGCATACTCGGTTTCAAAGATAGATGCAATCCCAGCTAGTTTTCCTAGAGATTGGTTGAGGATTTGGTCATTGGCCTTGGATTTGACCAAGAAAACCTGACGTTTTTCAATCAGTCCTCTCGATTTCAGTTCTGCTTCTATCTTTTTCTTTGTCTCCTGCGGATCCTCATACCAGTCAGGAGTCTGATAGAGAAGGCCTTGCAAGAGAACTTCTAACCAATAGTAATTAAGGGCAGGCAAGCCTTCAGCTCCTAGTAAATCTCTTAGATGCTTGGGGATTTCCAGTTTTTGAGCCTGTAGATAAATGAGGAGTGCTGAGAGATACTTTGGATCCTCAAGGAGCATATCCGCAGAAATTTCCCCTTTGAGAACTTTGGAACTCCGGATCAACTCTTGGAAGTCAGGATCAACGACTAGTTGGCTGACATACTGCCACTTGGTGTCTTCAAACTCTTCCAAGCGTTTGTCCTCTTCCTTAGTCGGAAAACAGATATAGACAAAGTCCTGATGAGGGCAAAGAGTGTCTTCCTTGACCAGTTCTGGCACCGTGATTTCTTGGTCAATCTCGCCACACATCTGGAGATAGCGATCCCAGAGTTCTGGTTCACTGTCATAAGGCGGTGTCGCAGTGAGAGAGATGACTTGCAGTTGCTGGTAGTTTTTACGGAAGTCTTCTAGACTTTTCCACCATTCATTTCTCAAGTGATGGCATTCGTCCAGACAGAGGGTTTCGACACCCCTTTCCTTGAGTCTGGCAAGCAGATCAAAGCCTACAAAGTCCTCAACCTCGCCGTTATCTTCTTGAGATTGTACCTGTTGCATAGCACTGTGAAAAGCTTGGTAGGTAGCGATGGTGATTTGCTTCATGTCCTTGAGATTTTGAGACACGAGACTTGTAATCTGGTTCTCATCCTCTAAAAAGGCATGGCGAATCCTATCCACCCATTGTTCTCGAATGGTCACCGTCGGTACCAAAACGAGAGCAGGCTTATCAAAGCGGGCAATCAACTCGATTCCTATGGTTGTTTTTCCTGAACCTGGTGCTGCCACCAAGTGGACATGACCATCTGCTTGGTATTCTTGGAAATTGTCCAAGACCTGTTTTTGGTAGTTGCGCCAAGTGCCATTAAACTTCAATCCTAACATGATTTTCCTCATTCTAAGCTATCATTTTCTTATTCCCATTTTACCATACTTGAGGCAAAGTCACACGAAGTATCCCATCTAGTCTTTCTCCCTAAAATATGGTATAGTAGAATCATACTACACAAGAGGAGTTTACATGTCACACGAGAAAGAAATGAAAGCTGTTTCTCCCCTTCTACAGCAAGCGATTCATATTTCCTCCATCGTCGGTGGAGTTGCTACTGTAATATTCTGTATCTGGGCCTATCAGGCGGGTATCTTGCACTCCAAGGAAACCCTATCTGCCTTTATCCAACAGGCGGGTATCTGGGGGCCACCACTCTTTATCTTTTTACAGATTTTGCAGACGGTTGTTCCTATCATTCCAGGTGCTCTTACCTCTGTTGCAGGTGTCTTTATCTACGGGCATATCATCGGGACCATTTACAACTATATCGGTATTGTCATTGGTTGTGCCATTATCTTTTACTTGGTTCGTCTCTACGGAGCACCCTTTGTTCAGTCCATGGTCAGCAAGCGCACCTATGACAAGTATATCGGTTGGCTGGATGAGGGCAATCGCTTTGACCGTTTCTTTATCTTTATGATGATTTGGCCAGTTAGTCCAGCAGATTTTCTCTGCATGTTGGCTGCTTTGACCAAGATGAGCTTCAAGCGGTATATGACCATTATCATCCTGACCAAACCCTTTACCCTGGTCGTTTACACCTATGGTTTGACCTATATCATCGATTACTTTTGGCAGATGTTTGGCTAATAGACAAAAAACTCAAGGATTCATCCTTGAGTTTTTCTTTGTTAGGCTTCTTTTTTCAATAAGAGGTAAACAAGCACTGATGTAGCAATCATCCATGCTCCTAGAATGATGAAGGTCATTCGACCATCTGTAGTCACCAAGCCAATCCCTGACAGAACGAAGGGTGTTAATGATGCTCCAAAAGAACATCCCAAAACAGCATAGGAAGTTGCTTTGTTGAGGAGTTTTGCAGGAATTCGCTCAGATATCAACTGAAAGACTGTCGTCAGAGCGATACTGTAGGCAAATCCTCCCAGGATAGAACCTGCAACCACCACCCAGAGTGATGGGGAAAGAGCAATGATGATTTGCCCGATACCAAAAGTGACACCAGCGACCAATAGAAGTCTTTCCTTGAAGGTCAAAATCAGGAAAGAAAAGCTGATTCCCGCTAGAATCCCAATCAACTGCATGGCACTAAGTACCAAACTGGACAACTGAGCATCTCCAAACCCTGCCTCAATCATAAGACTAGGGATGCGGAAGGTGATAGCAGTATTGGTACATACAATCACTGCAGCACCAATAGCAAGAAAGAAATCAATTGGAGCATGGAACGAGTCAGTTTCGCTGCTTCTTCTGTCTGATGCTTGGACTCATGAACTTCTGGGTTTCCATAAGGGACAAAGAGAAGGAAGAGTACGAGAACTACTAGACCAGCTGCATAGGCTAGGAAGGTTGCTGTCCAGCCAAAGGCCAAGAGCTGACCGACTGCCAGAGTCAAGATAGATGCTCCTACGACTTCAGCCGATCCACGAAAACCAAGCATTTGAATACGGGTTTTCCCGTGGTAACGTTCACTGATAATTGAGATGGCCTTGGCATTGAGCATTCCTACTCCAAGCCCAAATAGCAAGCGTGTCGCAAAGACAAAGTAATAACCCTGATACCAGAAAGGTGCAGTTCCACTGATGGATAAAATCAAGAGTCCCAAGGTCAACTGGAGACGTTCAGGAAAAACACGCTCTAAAACTCCATTCAATAAAAGCATGGCCATAATCCCAAAGGATGGGAGGCTGACCAAGAGTTCGACCTGACCAGTCGAATAGCCCTGATAATAGTCAAACATAGCAGGTAGGGCACTCGAAATAGAAAACGATGTGATCAATACTAACGATAGGGAGAGTATGCTCACTTTTTCCAAAAATTGTTTCATCTTTTCCTCATTCATTGTTCATTTTTCATATTAGTAAAAAGGTACTTTCCTATCATACACTCTTTAGCCAAAATTGGCAAGCGACTGAGCACCAAGACCAAAAGAAAAAGCGGGGCATCAAGATCTGTGAAGTCTTGATGACATCCCACTTTTTTATGTGTTTTATCCAGTTATGTGACTTAGATTTTCAAGAATCGACGCATTGAGATTCCTGAACCTAGTGAACCGATACAGATTCCGATGAGGAACAAGAGACCAATCATCAATGGAATAAAGGTATTCGGTGTAATCAAAGATAGGTTTTGACCAACCAAGGATGGGTTGACAGATTGGAACACTCGGTTATAGATAAAGTAAACCAATGCTGATGGAAGAGCTGCTCCAAACAATCCGATAAAGGCACCTTCTAGCAAGAATGGGCCACGGATATAACCGTTCTTGGCACCAACCAAACGCATGATTTGGATTTCACGGCTACGTGAAATGATGGTAATACGGATGGTATTTGAAATCAAGAAGACTGCGATGAAGATCAAGAGTCCTGCGATGACCAATCCCCATACACGGATGAAGGAAGCCAACTTGAAGAGACGTTCGGTATTGGCACCACCGTCTTGAACTTCAGAGACACCTTCAATCTTTTTAGCTTCTTCAGCTACAGGTTTTACATCACTTGGTGAATTGGTATCTACGATGTAGGCATCATGAAGAGGGTTTGCATCTCCTTCAAACACCTTCCACTCATCACCCATAGTTTCAGTCAGCTTTTGGTACTGTTCTTCTTTACTTGAGAAGGTTACATTTTTTACAGCTGGCAAGGCTTTTAGGGCATTGTAGACCTTGTGGTAGTCATTGTTCGTGACTGTTTGGCCTTCTTTTACAATGGTTTCACTATTGTCTTCAACGTCTTTACGAACATAAACCATGACGCGGACGTTGTTTTCGATATCAGTTGCTAATTTCGCAGTATTGAAATAACTGACGCAAAGATAGCAACCAAGGTCAAGGTAATCATTACTGAACTGATAGCAGCAATGGTCATCCATCCATTACGCTTTAAACTCTTTAAAGCTTCAAACAGATGGCGGAAAAATCTACTAATCATCGTATCCGTACTCTCCTTTCGCTTCATCACGTACCACGCGACCATTTTCGATGGCAATAACGCGGTGGCGCAAGGTATTTACGATTTGGCTGTTGTGGGTCGCCATCAAAACAGTTGTCCCTTGAAGATTGATACGTTCCAAGAGGTTCATGATTTCCCATGAGTTATCTGGGTCCAAGTTACCTGTTGGTTCGTCGGCAATCAAAACCTTAGGATTGTTTACGATAGCACGCGCGATGGCGATACGTTGTTGCTCACCACCTGAAAGTTCATTCGGGAATGAACGAACCTTGTGCTTCAAACCGACAAGGTCCAAGACTTCCATAACACGTTTTTTGATGTTACGACGACTTTCACCAACAACCTCCATGGCGTAAGCAATGTTCTCATAAACGGTTTTCTTTGGCAAAAGTTTGTAATCCTGAAAGACTACTCCAACGTTTCTACGCAAGAACGGAATATCTTTCTTTTTAATCTTAACGAGGTTATAACCTGCAACTTGCAAGCTTCCTTTGTCGATTTTGACCTCACGATACAAGGCACGGATAAAAGTTGATTTACCAGCACCTGAAGGTCCTACGATGTAGGCAAATTCTCCTGCATCGATATTTACAGTGATGCCACGTAGGGCTGTTGTCCCGTTGTCATATTTTTTGACAACATCTCTCATTTCAATGATTGACATGTGACTTCCTTTCTTTTAACTGATACGCCATTTCAGATAAGCATCGATGAAACCATCTAGGTCTCCATCCATTACCTTATCTACTTGCGCTACTTCAAAGTTGGTACGATGGTCTTTTACCATTGTATAAGGCGTAAATACATAGGAGCGGATTTGGCTTCCCCATGTAATTTCCTTTTTCTCACCCTTGAGCGAGTCTACCTCAGCAGCTTTCTTTTCCTGCTCCATCTGGTAGAGTTTGCCTGAAGCATCTTCATAGCACGGTCACGGTTTCCGTACTGAGTACGGTCAACGGTTGATGCTACGACGATCCCTGTCGGAATGTGAGTCAAGCGGACACCTGTTGAAACCTTGTTGACGTTTTGTCCACCTGCTCCACCTGAACGGAAGGTATCCATCTTGATATCATCCTCACGGATGTCAACTTCGATGGTATCATCCAACTCTGGCATAACTTCTACAGAAGTAAATGAGGTGTGGCGACGTTTAGCAGAGTCAAATGGTGAGATACGGACCAAACGGTGAACTCCCATCTCTGACTTGAGAAGACCATAAGCATTTGGTCCTTCAAAAGACAAGGTTACTGACTTGATTCCTGCTTCATCACCTGCTTGGTAGTCTAAGACCTCAACCTTGAAGCCTTTGGCATTTCCATAGCGAGTATACATACGAAGGAGCATATCGCCCCAGTCTTGAGCCTCTGTCCCCCCCTGAACCAGGATGAATTTCAAGGATGGCATTGTTGTGATCGTAGGGCTCTGACAAGAGAAGGGTCATTTCGTAGCTAGTCATCATCTGATCTAACTCAGAGAGTTTTTCAACCAACTCATCCTTAACGGATTCATCCTCTGCCAAAAAGTCCAGTAAAATCTCAACTTCATCCTGCAACTCATCCATCTTGTGGAAGGTATTATAGGTATTTTTGAGTTCGTTTAATTCTTGCGACGTTTTTTGGGCCGCAATATTATCGTTCCAAAAATCAGGTTCTGTCATTTTGTTTTCCAAAATGGCAATCTCTTCCTCTAAACCTTCGAGGTCAAAGAGACCCCCTGAAAGAAGCTAATTTTTCACGATTTGCGTCAATTTTTTGACGAATTTCTGAAATGTCCATACATACTCCTTTTTTTGCATCTTATTATTATACCACAATTTTTTTTTTTTATCTAATAGGTGTTTCTCTAATTTAGTATCAATATATTTCTGCAAGACATCTACTCGCCTGATTTCTAGCAAAATTCTAAAAACCTCACAAGAAATTTTCTATGAGATTTCGTAAATTTATACTACTTTTTACAAGTTAACCGTCAACACTTGTCCGTCTTTTACGACTTGCTCACCACCAATATAGACGTCATCAACATCACTGGATTTGACGGCATAAACGAGGTGAGATAGCATGTTTTCTTGGGGTTGGAGATGGATTTTGTCTTGGGGTCGGATGACGAGAAAATCAGCTTGCTTGCCGACTTCTAGACTACCAATCTCATCTTCCATTCCTAACACCTTAGCACCCTCGATTGTCAGGGCCTTGAGGGCGGTTTCGATTGAAATTGGCTGGCATCACCACTCTTCATCTTCTGTAAGAGTGCTGCAGTCCGCCCTTCCTCAAACATATCCAGGTTATTGTTAGAAGCAACTGAATCCGTCGCAATACCAACTGCTACTCCTGCTTTTTTTGAAGTTGGACGACTGGTGCAATCCCTGAGGCTAATTTGAGGTTGCTGATAGGATTGTGAGCGATAGCGACTTGCGAATCTGCCAGGCGCTCAATTTCTCCTTCATTTAACTCCACACCATGGGCAAAGACAGCTTGATGGTCTAAATAGCCAAGCTCATCTAGAAAGGCTAATGGGCGTTTGCCATAACGTTTCAGGATAATGCCTGACTCTTCCTGAGTTTCTGCCACGTGGATATGAAGAGGAATGTTTTCTTCTTTTGCTAGCTCAAGACTTGCCTCCAGCAAATATCGACTACAACTGTAGGGCGAATGAGGGGCCACCATAACCTTGAAATTTGGGTCTTGGTAGCCTTTGATTGTCTCGATAACAGCTCGAGTTCTGGCTATAGTTTCAGCCGTCGTCTCCACATCTGAAGAAAAGAGGGTTGGAGAAAAATAACAACGCATCTTGGATGCCTTGACTGCCTCATAGATCTTCTCTATCTCCACTCCATTCGGATTGTACATATCATTGAAGGTTGTTGTTCCAGACTGGAGCATCTCTGTTAGCGCCTCTTTGACGGCCTTTGTAGTCATCTCTGGTGTGAATTCTGCTTCTGCTGGCCAGATATAGTCCTCTAGCCATTCGTGAAGATTGCTATCATCACGTATGCCTCTCAAGCCTGTCATGGCAGAGTGAGTATGGCAGTTAACCAAGCCAGGCATAATCCAGGCACCCTGATAGTCTATGATTTGATCTGCTTGTTTAAGAATCTCTTGATTTTCCTGACCGACATAGACGATTTGGGATTCTTTGACAGCCAAAATCCCATCTAGATAGACATGGAAATCTTGGTCACAAGTCACGATATTTACATGCTGAAAGACTTTCATCCCTAGGCTCCTTTTCTATATAAGTATTCATACTGGATAATTTTCTAGCTATTGTAACAAAAAAGTCACCCGAAGGCAACTTTTCTTGTTTGTTCATAGGCATTATAATGGCTTTCCCATTTATTCTGGGCTAAAAGCTGCTGCTTGCTGCATTTGATAGTATTTGCCTTTTCTCGCCATGAGTTCCTCATGATTACCGTGCTCGACAATATTTCCATCGACCAAGACAAGAATCAAATCAGCATCTTGAATGGTCGATAAACGGTGGGCAATAATGAAGCTTGTGCGCCCCTTCATGAGTTTGGCAAAAGCGTCCTGAACCAGCACCTCTGTCCGGGTATCGATGGATGAAGTCGCCTCGTCTAAGATCAGAATCTTAGGAATGGCTAGAAAAACGCGGGCAATGGTCAAGAGCTGAGCTTGACCAACAGACAAGGATTCCCCTGCATTTTCAAGCTTGGTATCATAACCCTGTGGCAATTGTTGGATAAAGAAATCCGCATTTGCTGCCTTGGCTGCTGCAATGACCTGCTCTCTGCTAGCATCAGGATTGCCAAAGGCAATATTGTCATGAATGGTCCCTTGCTTGAGCCAAGTTTCTTGGAGCACCATTCCAAACTGCTGTCGAAGAGATGCTCGGGTATAATCATAAATGGAGCGACCGTCTAGCAAAATATCTCCGGAGTTAATAGGATAAATCGCATGAGGAGATTGATAAGGGTAGACTTCCCAGCACCCGTTGGTCCAACGATAGCAACCTTACTACCAGCTGGAATATCAATAGACAGATCCTTAATCAAGATCTTTTCAGGATTGTAACCAAAAGAAACATGTCTAAAGGAAATAGCTCCCTTGACTTGGTCGCTGTTCAATTCTTTAAGACCAGTTTCTGTAACCTCTGGACTTTTTAGAACAGCATAAACACGTTCTGCACAAGCTAAGGCGCTTTGCAACTCAGCTAAGACTGATGAAATATCGTTAAAAGGCTTGGTGTACTGCTGCACATAGTTCAAAAAGGTCACTAAACGCCCAACCGTCAAAGTTGAACCCGACATGATGCGCAAGGCTCCAACACCAGCTAGTAGGGCATAAATAAGGGAATTGACAAAACGGGTGGAAGGATTGACTGTCGATGAATAAAAGATAGCCGACTGAGAATAACCTGCGTAGTTGTCATTTGCCTCATGAAGTCTCTCGATAAATTCTTCCTGAGCATTGAAGGACTGGATAATGTTCTGTTGGGTGAGCGATTCTTCAATCAACTGGGTTTGAATCCCCCTAGACTCTGTCTGTTTTTGAAAGAGATGGTAGGATTTCTTAGCGATAAATCGTGAAATGACCATAGATAGAGGTGTTAAGAGCAGAACCAAGAGAGTCATCAATAGATGAATTTGGAGCATAGCAAGGATGCTGACCAAAATCATCAAAACTCCTATGAAAAATTGGTTAAAAATCATATTCAGACCCGCTGCCAACTGCTCGATATCTGTCGTTACACGGCTGACCATTTCCCCACTACCTTGCCTATCTACAAGGGCAATCGGAAGACGATGGAGCTTTTCAATGATTTTTTCGCGCAAATCTCTGGTATAGGAGAAAATTAGTCGATTATAGAGGAGAGGATTGGCCCATTGTACCAGCGTATTTCCAATGACCACCAAAATCATCTGGAGGAAAATCTGCCAAAATAGCTGGGATGAACCATCGACTAGGACTTGGTCAATCACCTGTCCTATCAAGATTGGTAGATAGATTGATAGGGCTACCTGAGCAATGGTACCCAAGAAAGCCAGGAAAAGAAGGACGGGATGGCCAGCTAAATCTTTGCTAATCGTTTAAGGGTTTGACTTGCTTGTTTGCCTTTCATTCTAGTCCTCCTTTCCATGTTGGGAAGCATTAATCTCACGATAGACTTGACTAGTCTTCATCAAATCTTCATGATTACCCAGTGCTAATTGTTGACCCTTCTCTAAAAGAAGAATCTGGTCTGCACTCTTCAAGGTAGAAGTTCGTTGAGAAATCAAGATTAAACTGGTGTTGGGCAAGTTTTCCTGAATTGCCTTTAAAAGATTAGACTCGGTAATGGTATCAAGGGCAGAAGTCGCATCATCCAGGATGAGAAAAGGCGCTTGGCGCAAAACTGCCCGGGCAATCGATAAACGTTGCTTTTGCCCACCTGAAAAATTACGACCACCTGCTTGAACCTCTGCGTCCAGCTGACCTTCCTTGTCACTGACAAAATCCTTGGCTTGGGCAATTTCTAAAGCCTGCCAGAGTTCTTGATCAGAGACTGTTTCTTCCATCCCCAAAGTCAAGTTGGAACGAATGGTTCCCTTAAAGAGTTCAACCTTTTGAGAAACATAAGCCATCCAGGACCGCCATTCAGAAAGATTGCGAGGACTACGTCCATCTCGATAAAGGGAAATACTTCCCTTATCTGCTGTATAAAGGCCAAGCAAGATCTGAACCAAGGTCGACTTACCTGAACCAGTCCCACCGATGATTCCTAGAATTTGTCCTTGTTGCATAGCAAAAGAAAGATTTTGCAAGGATGGTTGAGCAGCATCTGGGTAGGTAAAACTCAAGTGTTCAACTCGTAAGGACTGGTTCGAGGAAGTTTCTTTTTGAGCAATTTCTGCCAGTATATCTTCAGGCTTTTCTGCAAAGACTTCTTCAATCCGCTTGGCAGAAATATAGGACTGGTTGAGTGAATTAATGAGCATGGCTAGCTTGATCAATTCGACCAAGATTTGTAGGAGATAGTTGATTAAGGCAATCAAGGCACCTTGACTAAGCCAGCCTCCCTGGATAGAAATATAACCATTCCAGATAATCACCAGCAAAGTTCCATTTACGATCAAATAGGTTAAGGGGGTCAAGAGACTGGACCAGTATCCTGTTTTCATTTGGATAGCTGTATAGACTTGATTGAGTACTTGGAAGTTCTCGATTTCTCGTTTTTCTTGGCCAAAGGCACGAATCACACGCATACCTTGTATCTGTTGGCGTGTTTCCTGAACCAGCTGGTCTGTTTTCTTTCTCAAAATACTATAGAGAGGATTGACCAAGCGTGATAACACGACAATGACAAAGGACAAAATGGCAACCATGACCAAAAACCAGAAGGTCAATTCAGGCGAGAGACGATAAGCCATAAAAATGGCACCAAAAACAATAATAGGAGCCCTTAAAAATAGGCGTAAGAATTGATTGATCCCTGTCTGAATCTGATAGGTATCTGAAGTCAAACGCGTCACCAAACTCGAGGTCGTTAAACGGTCTCTACTATCCTTGGGCAAGGAAAGAATATGACGATAGAGGTCATTGGTCAACTCCTTAGTAAATCCTACTGCTGCCTTGGCTGAGTAAAACTGGGCAACTAAGGCTACCAAAACGCCGATAACCGCAAAAACAAAGAGGAAACCCATTTGCATCCAGAGGTGACCCTGATCTTTTTGAGGGATAGATTGGTCGACAATCCCAGCTATCACCATGGGAACCAAGAGTTCAAAAACGGCTTCTAGCAGCTTAAACAAGGGCGCTAGAAATGATTCCTTGAGGTAGGGTTTAAAGTAAGAAAGTAATTGTTTCATGTGTCCCTTCTATTTCCAAAATGAAGAGAGTGGGACAAACGTCCTAGCCTCTCAATTGTTTTTGGATTGTCGAGAAAGACGCAGTGGTTGAGTGGGCTCTACTACGCTGATTTCATCAGCTTTTACAGCCCTACTCAACTGTGCGGAGGTGGGACGACGAAATCGAATTCTAACGAATTACCGATTTCTGTCCCACTCTCTCTTTCTACTTATTCAAATATGGAAGTAGGTAGCCATAACCAGCCTCTTCCATCTCATCCTTAGCAATGAATCGTAAAGAGGCAGAATTGATACAATAGCGTAAACCACCTAGTTCCTGAGGTCCGTCTGTAAAGACATGTCCCAAGTGAGCATTCCCTGAACGTGAACGGACTTCGATACGTTCCATACCATGACTCAAGTCCTGGTAGTAATGAATGAGTTCCTTGGAAATAGGACGGCTAAAGCTTGGCCAACCACAGCCTGAGGCAAACTTATCCTTGGCAAAGAAGAGAGGCTCACCAGTCGTGATATCGACATAAATTCCTTCCTCAAAAAGTTTGATCATAAGCATTGCTAAAAAGGAGCTTCCGTTGCTGCCTCTTGCGTTACTCTATAGGACTCTTCTGACAAATTTTCTCTTAAAACTGCCTGACTAGGCTTTTTCGTAGTTAGCGGCATCTATCAGTGGTTTCTCAGCATCCCTCACATCAATGTGGCAATAGCCTCCAGGATTTTTCTTGAGGTAGTCTTGGTGATAGTCTTCAGCCAAGATGTAGTGACGTAGTTTCTCCACTTCCACTGCAATTTTACGACCTAAGAGGAGTTCTTGTTCGCGAACTACTGTATTGATCGTTGGTAGATCAGCTTCTTCTAGGTAATAAATCCCTGTGCGGTATTGACGACCACGGTCATTCCCTTGTTGGTTGACAGATAGTGGATCAATGACTCGGAAATAATAGAGCAAGATCTCACGAAGCGATACCACCTTTTCATCGTAGACGACTTGCACTGTCTCTGCGTGATCTGTTTCTTTGATTAATTGATAATTGGTAGTTTCAACTTGACCATTGGCATAACCAACACTGGTTTGCAGCACTCCAAAAATACGTGAAAAGTATTCTTCCAAGCCCCAAAAACAACCGCCTGCTAGATATATTTCTGCCATTTCAAATCCTCCTTGACCGTCTATCGGTCGATAAACACGGGAAACATTTCATACTCTTCGAAAATCTCTTCAAACCACGTCAACTTCGACTTGCCGTAGATATATGTAACTGACATCGTCAGTCTTATCTACAACCTCAAAGCAGTGCTTTGAGCAACCTGCGGCTCGCTTCCTAGTTTTCCCTTTGATTTTCATTGAGTATCAGTTCCCATGTTTCATTTTCAAAAAAAGGACAGGAAGCCCTCTAATAGAGAGTTTCCCCATCCCATTGTTCTGTTTATTTTTCTTCGACGCGAACGCCTTGTGTATCTACTTGCAACTCATGAAGCTTGCCTTTGAAAGGTTGCTTTTCAAGCTCAGCCTTAATCTTAGGCATCTTATCAGGATCAGCCAAGACCATAACAGTTGGGCCAGCACCAGAGAGGTAGGTCGCATAAGCACCATTTCTCTTGGCAACTTTCTTGATCGTCGCAAATTCTCTTACCAGTTCTTGACGGTAACGCTCATGGAAAAGGTCACTCTCAATCGCCTGACCTGCTTTGACCATATCTCCAGTCAGTAGGGCTGCAATAGCCACATTGGCGATAGAACTTGCCGCAACAGCTTCCTTGTAGGAGAGTTTCTTTGGCAAGACACCACGACTATCTCGAGTTCGCAATTCATAGTTTGGAATATAAGCTAGAAAGGCACACTCTGGAAAAGGCGACACAACAGCTGAAACCTGACCTTCGACTGAGCTTGCAATGACGAGGTTTCCATAGATAGCTGGTGCAACATTATCAGGATGCCCTTCAATCTTAGTCGCCAATTGTAATTTTTCATGTTTGCTTAGCTTCAAGTTTCCGAGTTGATTTGCCAGTTCAATTCCAGCAACGATGACCGAGCTCGATGAACCTAGTCCACGCGCAAGAGGAATATCACTGACCATCTTTAGACGTCTAGGTTGGAGGTCTGGAACAATTTGTAGAGCAATCTTCAGCAAAAGATTACGTTCGTCACGTGGAATCCATTTGCCTAATTGGTGCTCAATCATCCATTCTTCACGTTCCTCACAAACCTGAATTTCTAGATACTTAGTTACAGCTACACCAACCGAGTCAAAGCCAGGACCCACATTGGCACTTGTAGCAGGTACAATAATCTTCATCTTAGTCTCCTAAAACCTTGAAGGTGTTGAGAAGTTCAAACTCGGCTACACCCTTCAAAGCTGCTGTAATATTTTCAAGTTGCGCCTTGTTGATTTTATGAGTGATGATGACAACACGAGCCTTGCCTTCTTGCTTACCATCTTGAAGGATTTGCTTGAAGGAAATATCTTCTGCGTTAAAGAGCTCAGCCAATTTCAAGACTTGACCTTTTGAGTCTGGAGCCAAGATTGAGAAATAGTAGTTGGCTTTGACGTCTTCTGGCTTAGCCAAGACTACTGGACGGCTGTATTCATTAAAGGCTTTTCCAATTGTTCCATCATTCAAACGACGAACGATGCGGGCAATATCAGCCACAACACTTGTTGCAGTTGGTTTTTGACCTGCACCCGGTCCATAGTACATAGACTCGCCAATACCGATAGACTCAACAAAGACAGCATTCATAACACCGTTAACACTTGCAAGTGGATGTGCTTAGGAAGGAAGGTTGGCGTAACCTCAGCAGCAATTCCAGAAGCTGTTTCTTCGATAGAACCAACTAGTTTCACAACATAACCAAGTTCTTGAGCTACTGCTACATCTTCTGGAGTAATGTTGCGAATTCCTTGGTGGCCTACATCTTCAAACTTAACATTCATTCCAAATGCAAACTGGCTGAGGATGACCATCTTGTAGGCCGCATCAATCCCGTCAACATCATTGGTAGGGTCGCTTTCAGCAAAGCCAAGTCGTTGAGCTTCTGCCAAAGCATCTTCATAAGACCAGCCTTCTGTTACCATTTTGGTCATCATAAAGTTAGATGTTCCATTGACAACACCCAGAACACGTGTGATTTTGTCTGATGCTAATGAGTTAACCAAAGTACGAAGAATTGGGATTCCTCCAGCAACTGCTGCTTCGTAGTATAGGGCAACATTGTGAGCTTTGGCTACCTCAAGCAATTCTGCACCATGGACTGCCAAAAGATCCTTGTTAGCTGTCACAACGTGTTTCCCTGCTTCTAAAGCACGAGTGATAAAGGTTTTAGCAGGTTCGATACGCCCCATCAACTCAACAACAATCGTGATGTCTTTGTCTGACAAAATTTCATCGATATTTGTTACAAAATTAAAATCATTTCCTGCTTCAAGCAAGCGGGCTTTCTCTTGATCGTCTTTGACCAAAACTTTAGCTACTTCAATTTCTGACTGGGCTGCTTGAACAATTTTTTCTCTATTTTCCTTTAGCAAGAATGGCACGCCACTGGCAACTGTACCAAATCCAAGTAAAGCAATCTTAACTGACATGTTTGTCTCCTCGAAATTTTCTAATAGTCCTATTATACCAAAATTGTGAGAAAATTCCTACCATTCTAAACTAAAAATAGGAGCACCAAATCACAAAAAAAGGGCTGGGACAAAAGTCCTAGCCTCTCATTTGTCTATGGATTGTCGAGCAAGACGCAGTGGTTGAGTGGGCTCCACTACGCTGATTTCATCAGCTTTTACAGCCCTACTCAACTGTGCGGAGGTGGGACGACGAAATCGAATTCTAACGAATTACCGATTCTGTCCCACTCTCTCTATTTTCAATCTATTTCACAAAAGCCAATTCCTTATCACTAGACAAGTCTTCTCGATAATTGAAACCCGCAAAGCTGAGCTTTTCAATCTCTTCAACCGAAGTTACCTGACCTTCCATCAAGGCTGTCAAAAAGGCTCCTCGGGATTTTTTAGAAATAGTTGAGTGAATTTTTAGTTTACCATCTCTTTCTTCCATGAACTTAAAGGTCACCATTTTCTCACGGATTTCTTTAGGGAAGACAGTTTCAAACTCCGAAGACAAGAGAGAAAAGATTAACTCCTGGTCTTTCATTGACTCCTCATAGGCCACCTGCCAATGACTTTTCAAGCTTTTTCCAGCGACTTTGAGTTTCATCAAAAAGTCCAGTCTGTGAGGCGCAATCGGTTCAAAGGCTGGAATCACACCATAGAGAGCTGACGTTATCATGAGGTGTTTCTCCAGAAAGGTTTGCTCCTCCTTGGTGAGATCGTTCCGTTTGATGTTGCGATACATGAGTCCATCAAAGAGGTGCAAGGCTGGATAGTTTGTCGCAGTTTCATTTTTCAAGGTCTGGATATGGTCATACTCCTCTTGCGCTTTTTCGGCAGATATTTTGTAAAAACTCTCCAGCTCTTGGGCAGAATATCTTGCCAATTCATTCAGCACTGCCTGATTTTCAGGACGCAATGGTTTAGCCTCTAAACTAGGGATTTCGGTGTTCATTTCTTTTGCGGTTGGGATTAGAATTTTCATAGTGTTAGTGTAGCATATTTTTTTAGGACTACCAAGGATTTGAGCCTAAATAATACGACCTTCCAGATGATCCAATTCATGCTGACAAATCTGCGCTGGAAAACCCGTCAGGGTAATGGTTTGCTCTTGCCAATGGATATCTCTGTAGCTTACTGTAATCTTCTCATACCTAGTTGTCGGTCTGACACCTGTCAAAGACAAACAACCTTCCTCTGTCTCGTATGATCCTTCAAAAGATTGGAGAACTGGATTAAACATAACCATGGGAATCATTCCGATATTAAAAATAATGACACGTTTTTGTACCCCAATCATATTGGCCGCTAGTCCAACACAGCTTTCTCGGTTAGCCAATAGGGTATCCTGCAAATCCTTTGCTAGGGGTAAATCTTCCTGACTAGCAGGCTGGGATACCTGCGACAAAAACAAGATATCTTTGACAATTTTCTTTTCCAACTACTATTCCTCCATCTTTTTCTCAACTTGATTATAGCATAAAATCTATCTCTGTTTACCATATATAAAAGCAAAAAAGCCATCCAAAGATGACTTTTCAATGTTTAAATAGCATTTTTATCTTTTCCAAGTGCTCGTTGAACTGCTTTGACAATCTCAACAAGGACTACAATCATAAGCGCTCCTACAGCAACCACCATCCATTGAGTCAAACTCAAATGTGACACGTGGAAGAGATTATTAAATCCAGGAACCAAAATTGTCACCACAAAGAGTACAAAGGCTACTGGGATAGACCAGTTAAAGGTCTTGTTCTTGAAGAGTCCAACCGTAAAGATAGATTGGTAAACAGACTTGACGTTAAAGGCATGGAGCAATTGGATCAAACCAAGAGTTGCAAAAGCCATGGTAAGGGCATCTGCGTGGATTTCACTTTGAACTTGATGCTCTGGGAAGAGGATAGCCCAACCATAAACACCCAGAACCAGCATAGTTTGGAAGATCCCTTGATAAATGATTGCTCCGAAGACACCGCCATCAAAGAAGTTAGACTTACGGCCACGAGGTTTGTGAGTCATGACACCTGGTTCAGCAGGTTCCACCCCAAGGGCGATAGCTGGTAGTGTATCTGTTACCAGGTTAATCCAGAGAAGATGCACTGGTTGAAGAACGTCCCAACCAAAGAGGGTTGCAAAGAAAATCGTGAAGACCTCAGCCATATTAGCAGACAAGAGGTATTGGATGGATTTTTGGATATTTGAGAAGACCTTACGTCCTTCTTCAACCGCTACGATAATAGTTGCAAAGTTATCATCGGCAAGGACCATATCAGAAGCTCCCTTAGAAACCTCTGTACCTGTAATCCCCATACCGATACCGATATCAGCTGTCTTAAGTGATGGCGCGTCATTAACCCCGTCACCTGTCATGGCAACAACTTTACCTTCTTTGCCATGCTTTCACGATACGAACCTTGTGCTCAGGTGATACACGGGCATATACAGAGTATTGCTTAAAGACTTTTTGGAATTCTTCATCAGTGAGGTCATTCAACTCAGCACCAGTGAAGACATGGTCTTCTGTATCATTTGGATCAATGATTCCAAGACGTTTGGCAATAGCTTCCGCTGTATCTTGGTGGTCACCTGTGATCATAATCGGACGGATACCCGCTTCCTTAGCGACACGAACAGCTTCTGCAGCTTCTGGACGCTCAGGGTCAATCATGCCGACCAAACCAGAGAAAATGAGGTCAGATTCAACAATTTCAGATTCCAAGGTTGGGATTTCGTTACTTGTCTTGTAAGCCATCATCAAGACACGAAGGGCTTGTTTAGCCAAGTCTTTGTTGGTGGCAAGGATAGCTTGTTTATCTTCTTCTGTGATGGGGCGAACTTCCCCATTGACTTCAATACGAGTCACGCGCTTGAGCAATTGGTCAGGCGCACCCTTGACAGCGATAAAGTAAGAACCGTCTGCTTCCTTATGAATGGTAGACATGAGTTTACGGTCTGAGTCAAATGGCAATTCAGCCACACGTGGCTCATCCTTCAAGACTTCACGAACATCAAAGTTGTGGTCCAAACCAAACTGTACAAGAGCTGTCTCCGTAGGATCCCCAATCAACTTACCAGATGGATCCACCTTGGTGTCATTGGCAAAGTTCATGATACGTAGCGTATTGTTGTTAGCAGCAATTTCAGATGCCGAGCTTTGCAATTGACCGTTGGTATAAACTTTTTCAACCGTCATTTGGTTCATGGTCAAAGTACCTGTTTTATCAGATGCGATGATTTCTGTTGAACCAAGCGTTTCAACCGCTGGCAATTTACGGACGATTGAATTCCGTTTGGCAAGGGTTGTAGTTCCCAAAGATAGAACGATGGTTACAATGGCAGGGAGACCTTCTGGAATCGCCGCAACCGCAAGGGCAACCGCCACCATCAAGCCTTCTAATGGATGTTCACCACGAACGAATACACCAACCAAGAAAGTAATCACTGCAATCACAACAATCAAGTAAGTCAAGGCCTTAGATAATTGTTCCAAGCTTTGCTTCAACGGTGTTTCTGTTTCGTCTGCGTTGGCTAACATATCCGCAATCTTACCAACTTCTGTATACATACCAGTATTGGTTACGACACCAATCCCACGACCGTATGTTACGTTTGAGTTCTGGTAACCCATGTTAACACGATCTCCGATACCAGCATCTGCTTCAACAAGTCCTGTCACATCTTTTTCAACTGGGACAGACTCCCCTGTAAGAGCTGCTTCTTCAATTTTAAGAGAAGCTGCCTCAAACAAGCGCATATCTGCAGGCACGACATCTCCAGCTTCAAGCAAGACGATATCTCCAGGTACCAATTCTTTCGAGTCAATTTCAATAACATGACCATCACGACGAACACGAGCCATCGGGCTAGACATATTTCAGAGCTTCAATGGCTGCTTCTGCTTGCCCTTCTTGGTAAACCCCAAAGGCAGCATTCAAGACAACAACGGCCAAGATGATAATGGCATCCGTTAGACCGTCCATTCCTTCTGTAATCACAGAAAGTGCCGCTGCCGCAAGCAAGATGATAATCATCAAATCCTTAAATTGATCAAGGAATTTAGCTAGTAGGCCACGTTTCTCGCCCTCTTCCAACTCATTACGACCATAAGTCGATAGTCGTTCTTGAGCTTGAGCAGTTGACAAACCTTCGATAGATGAGTCCAAGTTCTTTAGGACTTCTTCTGAGGTCTGTGTGTAAAACAAGTCTTTATTTTGTTCTTTTGACAAAACAGTCTCCTCCTTTTTGGCCTCTTTTTACAAAAAAAGAGACCTGTTTTTTAAAAAAACAAGTCTCGCTGTTTAATATAGTGCCGGAAATAATTCGTAATGACGACACTATCGCGGTTAACCGCCAGCTACTCCCTTGAGTAGTTCTATTATATCAGAATTTCAAAAGTTTTCAAGTTTTGAGGTGTATTTAACTTACTTCCCACATTTGAATTTTCCTTGGAAAACCAGTATAATGAAAGAATACTAAAATGCTAGAAGGGGAGTTAGATGAATCAATCGGTTTCAAACTTAAAATTAGCTGAGCGTGGTGCCATTATCAGCATCTTGACCTATCTATTCTTGTCTGCAGCTAAGCTAGCGACCGGACACCTCCTCCATTCATCCAGTTTGGTGGCAGATGGTTTTAACAACGTTTCAGATATCGTTGGAAATGTAGCCCTTCTCATCGGGATTCGTTTGGCTCGCCAACCGGCAGATAGAGATCATCGCTTCGGCCACTGGAAAATAGAGGATTTGGCAAGTCTCATCACTTCCATCATCATGTTTTACGTTGGCTTTGATGTTCTACGGGACACCATCCAAAAATACTCAGCCGAGAGCAAACGGTCATTGACCCACTTGGCGCGACTCTGGGAGTCATCTCTGCCATTATCATGTTCGCCGTTTATCTCTACAATACCCATCTGAGTAAGCAAGCTAAATCAAAGGCCCTCAAGGCAGCTGCTAAGGATAATCTGTCAGATGCAGTGACATCTCTTGGAACTTCTATTGCTATCCTGGCAAGTAGCTTCAACTATCCAATCGTGGATAAGTTGGTCGCGATTATCATTACCTTCTTTATTCTTAAAACTGCTTATGATATCTTTATCGAGTCATCCTTCAGCCTTTCTGATGGTTTTGATGAACACTTGCTAGAAGATTACCAAAAGGCTATCATGGAAATTCCTAAGATTAGCAAGGTCAAATCACAACGGGGTCGTACCTACGGAAGCAATATTTATCTGGACATCACACTGGAAATGAACCCAGATCTGTCTGTTTTTGAAAGTCACGAAATTGCGGACCAGGTTGAATCCATGTTATCAGAACGCTTTGGTGTCTTTGATACAGATATTCATATCGAACCAGCACCAATCCCTGAGGATGAAATCCTAGATAATGTCTATAAAAAATTGCTCATGAGAGAGCAACTAATCGACCAAGGAAATCAACTGGAAGAGTTACTGGCAGAAGACTTCATTTATATCCGCCAGGACGGACAAGAACTGGACAAGGATGCCTATAAGGCTGAAAAAGAATTAACCTCTGCTATCAAGGAGCTTCATTTAACTTCTATCAGTCAAAAGACTAAACTCATCCGCTACCAAGTCGGTGATACCATTCATACCAGTATCTGGCGCCGCCACGAAACTTGGCAAAATATCTTCCATCAGGAAACAAAAATAGAAAAAGAGAGTGGGACAGAAATCGGTAATTCGTTAGAATTAGATTTCGTCGTCCCACCTCCGCACAGTTGAGTAGGGCTGTAAAAGCTGATGAAATCAGCGTAGTAGAGCCCACTCAACCACTGCGTCTTGCTCGACAATCCAACATCAAAAAGAGGCTAGGACTTTTTGTCCCAGCCTCTAATTTTTTATTCTTATTTTGCAACGCTCTTAGCAAGAACGAAGTTCCCCAGTGTAGCTGAACCATTACCAGCAACAGCTGGAGTCACGATATAGTCACGCACATCCGGAACTGGTAGGTAACCATTGAGCAAGGATGTGAATTTCTCACGCACACGGTCAAGCATATGTTGTTGAGCCATAACCCCACCACCAAAGACGATGACATCTGGACGGAAAGTTACAGTCGCATTCACTGCAGCTTGAGCAATATAGTAGGCTTGAACATCCCAGACAGAGTTGTTGAGTTCAATGTTTTCCCCACGAACACCTGTACGAGCTTCCAAACTTGGACCAGCTGCATAACCTTCCAAACATCCATTATGGAAAGGACAAACACCTTTAAATTCTTTTTCAATATCCATTGGGTGTCTAGCCACATAATAATGACCCATCTCAGGGTGACCAACACCGCCAATGAACTCGCCACGTTGGATAACACCTGCACCGATACCTGTACCGATTGTGTAATAAACCAAGTTTTCGATACGACCGCCGGCATTATTACGAGCAACCACTTCACCGTATGCAGAACTGTTTACGTCTGTCGTGAAATACATAGGCACGTTTAAAGCGCGACGAAGAGCACCAAGCAAGTCGACATTTGCCCAGTTAGGTTTTGGAGTTGTTGTGATAAATCCGTAAGTTTTTGAGTTTTTATCGATATCGATTGGACCAAATGAACCAATGGCAAGTCCTGCAAGATTGTCGAATTTGAGAAGAACTCAATGGTTTTATCGATTGTTTCAATAGGTGTTGTTGTAGGAAATTGTACCTTTTCTACAACGTTATAGTTTTCATCTCCGACAGCACAGACAAATTTTGTACCGCCTGCTTCCAAGCTTCCGTATAGTTTTGTCATGATAAACCTCTTGTATTTATTTTCTCTATTATAGCATATTTTAAGATTGAAAACGGCTCTATTTTTTAGTTTTTTCTCTGTAAATTTTACCATTTAAACAAAAACGAACAAACATGACATTTGTTCGTTTTTTTGATTTATTAAGCTTTAACTTCGATGATTGCGTCACCCTTAGCAACTGATCCAGAAGCAACTGGATTTACTGAAGCAAAGTCTGCAGTGTTTGTTACGATAACCATAGTTGTATTATCAAGTCCTGCAGCGGCAATCTTAGCTGAGTCAAATGTTCCAAGAACATCTCCAGCTTTAACCTTGTCACCTTGGGCAACTTTATGGTTGAAGCCTTCACCATTCATTGAAACAGTGTCGATACCAACGTGGATCAAGATTTCAGCACCGTTAGCTGTTCTCAATCCATAAGCATGGCCAGTTGGGAAGACGATTGTTACTTCAGCATCAGCTGGTGCATAAACAACATCTTGACTAGGTTTCACAGCAATACCTTGTCCCATAGCTCCGCTTGAGAATACTGGGTCATTCACATTTGAAAGAGCAACAACATCACCAACGATTGGAGTTTGGATGACACCTTCGCTAAGTGAAACAAGATTACCAGTTACTGCTTCTTCTGTTAAACGGTCAGTTTCAGCTTCAGAAATTGCTCCTGAAACTTCTTCTACTTCATCCTCGTAACCAAACATGTAAGTAAGAGCAAAACCAAGTGCAAATGATACAGCAACCATCAGAAGGTATTGTAGAAGTTGTCCATTACCAATGTAAAGCATTGTACCTGGGATGATTGTGATACCATTACCAGTACCAGCAAGTCCTAGGATTGAAGCAAGTCCACCACCGACTGCACCAGCAATCAATGAAAGGAAGAAAGGCTTACGGAAACGCAAGTTAACCCCGAAGATAGCAGGCTCAGTAATACCTAGAAAGGCAGAAAGAGCAGCTGGGAAAGCAAGTGTTTTAAGTTTAGGATTTTTAGTTTTCACACCAACGGCTACTGTCGCAGCACCTTGAGCAGTCATGGCAGCTGTGATGATAGCGTTGAATGGGTTAGCATGGTCAGCAGCAAGTAATTGAACTTCAAGCAAGTTGAAGATGTGGTGAACACCTGATACGACGATCAATTGGTGAACTCCACCGATTAAGAAACCACCAAGACCGAACGGCAAGTTAAGGAGTGCTTTTGTTCCAAGAAGGATGTAGTTTTCAACAACGTGGAAGACTGGTCCGATAATAAACAAACCAAGAATTGACATGACCAAAAGTGTTACGAATGGTGTTACCAAGAGGTCAAGAACGTCTGGAACAACCTTACGAACAGCTTTTTCAAATTTAGCTCCGACAACCCCGATGATGAAGGCTGGAAGAACTGAACCTTGCAAACCTACAACTGGGATAAATCCGAAGAACTGCATTGCAGTTACTTCACCACCAGAAGCAACAGCCCAGGCATTTGGAAGTGAGCCAGATACGAGCATCATACCAAGGACGATACCAACGGCTGGGTTACCACCGAATACACGGAAGGTTGACCAAACAACCAATCCTGGCAAGATGATAAAGGCTGTGTCAGTTAAGATTTGAGTGTAAGTTGTCACATCTTGTGGAAGTGTCATTCCGAGAGCAGTCAAGAGACCACGAACACCCATGAAGAGACCAGTTGCTACGATAACTGGAATGATTGGAACGAAGACGTCACCGAATGTACGGATAGCACGTTGGAACCAATTTCCTTGTTTTGCAGCTTCTGCTTTCATTTCAGCTTTTGTTGAAGTTGGCAAACCAAGGGCTACGACTTCATCGTACATCTTGTTTACTGTACCAGTACCAAAGATGATTTGGTATTGACCTGAGTTAAAGAAAGCACCTTGAACTTTCCAAGCTCTCGATAGCATCTTTGTTAATTTTCGCTTCATCTTTAACCATAACGCGAAGACGAGTCGCACAGTGAGCTACACTATTAACGTTCTCACGTCCACCTAAGGCTTCGATGACTTTTTTTGCAATTTCTGTATTCGTCATTTGCAAAAATCTCCTTATAAAAAATTTGTAAAATGTTTGAAAGCGATTTTATCCGCCCTACGCATATAATTCTATCATGTTTTTAAAATATGTCAAGCGTTTTGCAGAAAAAATTTTAGCATTTTGAACTTTTTGATTGTTTTTGATGTTTTTTAAATAAAAAAAGCAATATTTTACCTATTATTGTGAGGTTTTTAAATATTTTTTTGCAAATTCTTTCATTTTTTCATTTATTTTCATAAAATCCTTCAATCCGTTTCTGTCAATCGTTTGACATTTTTTTCTTAATTTTATGATAAAAGACTTGCTTTTTTAAAAGGAAACGTTTACTATAAAGATAGTAGAATTTATGGAGGGAATATAAATGGAATGGACTACTGAACGTCGTTACAGACGTTATGAAGATTGGACACAAGAAGAAAGAAAAGAAATCCAAGAAAAGATGGCACAATCCCCATGGCATGTCAGCTATCACATTGAACCAAAGGAAGGACTCCTTAACGACCCAAACGGTTTCTCTTACTTTGATGGCAAGTGGGTTGTCTTTTACCAAAACTTCCCCTTTGGTGCAGCTCACGGTTTGAAATCTTGGGTTCAGCTTGAAAGCGACGACTTGGTTCACTTTACTGAAACAGGTGTAAAAATCTTACCTGATACTTCACTTGATAGCCACGGTGCTTACTCTGGATCTGCTATGCAGTTTGGTGATCAATTGTTCCTATTCTATACAGGAAATGTCCGTGATGAAAACTGGGTGCGTCACCCTTATCAGATTGGTGCCTTAATGGATAAGGACGGTAAGATTGAAAAGATTGATAAGGTCTTGATTGATAAACCTTCTGACGCTACCGACCACTTTCGCGATCCACAGATTTTTAACTTTAAAGGACAATACTATGCTATCGTTGGTGGTCAAGATTTGGAGAAAAAAGGATTTGTCCGTCTCTACAAAGCTGTCGATAATGATTATACAAACTGGAAAGAAGTTGGTGATTTGGACTTCAACAATGACCGTACTGCCTATATGATGGAGTGCCCAAATCTTGTCTTTGTCGGAGAACAACCTGTCCTTCTCTACTGTCCACAAGGTTTGGATAAAAAAAGTTTTTGACTATGACAATATCTATCCAAATATGTATAAAATTGGTGCTTCCTTCGATCCTGAAAATGCACGTATGGTAGATGTGTCTGAACTACACAATCTAGACTATGGTTTCGAAGCATATGCTACTCAGGCCTTCAACGCTCCTGATGGACGTGCCTTAGCAGTAAGTTGGCTTGGTTTACCAGATGTTTCTTATCCATCTGATCGCTTTAATCACCAAGGAACTTTCTCATTGGTCAAAGAATTAACCATTAAAGATGGCAAACTCTATCAGTATCCTGTAGCAGCCATCAAGGACCTCCGTGCTTCAAAAGAGGAATTTTCAAATCGTTCTGAAACTAAGAACACCTACGAACTTGAACTAAACTTAGAGGCTAATAGCCAAAGTGAAATCATCCTTCTTGCTGATAAGGATGGCAAGGGACTCTCTATCAATTTTGACCTTGTCAATGGTCAAGTAACCGTCGACCGCAGTCAAGCAGGTGAGCAATACGCTCAAGAATTTGGAACTACTCGCTCATGTCCAATTGATAATCAAGCTACTACCGTAAATATCTTCATCGATAATTCAGTCTTTGAAATTTTCATTAATAAAGGAGAAAAAGTATTTTCTGGTCGTGTATTCCCGCATGCAGATCAAAATGGAATTCTCATTAAATCTGGAAACCCAACTGGAACATACTACGAATTAGAATATGGTCGCAAAACTAACTGATGTCGCAAAATTAGCTGGCGTCAGCCCTACTACTGTTTCACGTGTCATCAACAAAAAGGGGTATCTTTCAGAAAAAACCATTCAAAAGGTCAATGAGGCCATGCGAGAGTTGGGCTATAAACCTAACAACCTTGCTCGTAGCCTCCAAGGGAAATCAGCCAAGTTAATCGGTTTGATTTTCCCAAAAATCAGTCATGTTTTCTATGCTGAATTGATTGACAAATTGGAACACGAACTCTTCAAAAAAGGCTACAAGACGATCATCTGCAACAGTGAGCACGATTCGGAAAAAGAACGTGAGTATCTTGAAATGCTAGAAGCCAACCAAGTGGATGGAATCATCTCTGGTAGTCATAACTTGGGAATTGAAGACTACAATCGCGTCACAGCACCAATCATTTCTTTTGACCGTAACCTATCACCGGACATTCCTGTTGTTTCCTCTGATAACTATGCTGGTGGAGTCCTTGCAGCTCAAACTTTAGAGAAAACTGGAGCTAAGTCTGTTGTTATGATTACAGGTAATGACAACTCCAACTCACCAACTGGACTTCGTCATGCAGGCTTTGCTTCTATCTTCCCTAAAGCTCCCATTATTAATATTTCCAGTGACTTTTCACCCCTCCGCAAGGAAATGGAAATCAAAAATATCCTAACCAAACAAAAACCAGATGCTATTTTCGCATCGGATGATTTGACAGCCATCTTGGTGATGAAGATCGCTCAGGAACTTGGTATTTCTGTTCCAGAACAACTTAAGGTTATTGGCTACGATGGGACTTATTTTATCGAGAATTTCTATCCTCACCTCACTACCATTAAACAACCTTTGGAAGAGATTGCGCGCTTAACAGTTGATTTGCTCTTACAAAAAATTGAAGGCAAAGAGGTTGCTACTACTGGTTATTTCTTGCCGGTTAGTCTCTTGCCTGGTAGAAGTATTTAAACAAAAAACTCGGACTGAATCAGTCTGAGTTTTTCTTATAATCTTAATTTTTTCAAAAGTGTTTGGGCTTTTTCTAAATTAAAGGTTTTTTCAGCGATCAAGTTTTCTACCAACTTAGGCACTTCAGCTTCTGTGGCTCCTGCAAGGAGGGCTAGTGACTTCGCTTGAAGTTTCATGTGTCCATGCTGAATTCCTGTGCTGACAAGAGCTTTAAGAGCTGCAAAGTTTTGTGCAAGACCAATTGACACGATAATTTGAGCCAATTCCTTAGCTGATGGATGACCTAGCAACTCATGGCTGAGAACTACACGAGGATTAAGACCAATTGATCCACCCTTGGTAGCAACTGGCATCGGCATAGTAAGCTCTCCTATTAGCTCTTCTGTTTCCAAATCCATCGTCCAACGACTGAGACCTCGATAAGCACCATCATGACTGGCATAGGCATGTGCTCCCGCTTCGATGGCACGCCAATCATTTCCAGTAGCAATCAAGAGAGCATCGATTCCATTAAATATTCCCTTATTGTGAGTAGCTGCTCGATAAGGATCTGCTTGAGCAAACTGGCTGGCTAAAAACCATTTTTTTCAGCTAGTTCACGCGCTTCATCCTTCTGGCGACTCAAATAACGAAAGGCAATCCGACAAGTTGCAGTTACTAGAGAATCTGTTGCGTAGTTGGATAAAAATGCCCATTAAACTTTGCCCTTGACTTAGAGCCTCTAAGCTAGGGTTTTAAAGCTTCAAGCATGGTATTGAGCATATTAGCTCCCATGGCCTCCTGAGTATCCACATGGAGATAAACCACTAAAAAAAGTCAGCGTCACCAGAAATTTTCTCAACTGTTAGCTCTCTGGCTCCACCACCACGTTTGACAATAGATGGATAGGCTTGGTTTGCTTGTTCGAGTAGCTCTGCTTTCTGACTCAAAATAGCCTGACATGCTTTATCCCTATCTGGAATCTGATAAAGAGCTACCTGACCAATCATTTGGCGTTGATGAACCTGAGCAGTAAAACCACCCGCACGTTTAATAATCTTACTAGCAAAACTAGCCGCAGCAACGACAGATGGTTCTTCGGTCACATAAGGAACGGTGTACTCTTGACCGTTTACCAGTACTTCTGGCACCACCGAGTATGGAAGTGAGAAGGTCCCCACTACATTTTCACTCAGTTGGTCCGCAACTGCTATACTAAGATTTTCATTTTGCTCGAGACTTTCTTGGACTTCCATAGAAGTAAGCGCCTGAGACTTAACAAGCTCTAGGCGCTCTTGAATTGATTTTTTAGCAAATCCATTCCAATTTTTTTTCATTATTTTTCAACCTTGCTGTAGCGACGTTGGTGTTCTACAATCTCAACCAGAGCATAGTCTTGTCCCTCATATCCTGACATGGTTGCAGAACCTGACTCATCCAAGTTTGCTTCCTCAAAGAAGATTCGTTCATAATCAGCTACGCTCAATACTTGACGCTGGTCTAGCAATTCTAAGCGATTTTTCTGCAATTGCTGTTCATAGCCTTCAACCAATTCCACACTGAAGAACTCAGATACAGCACCACTACCATAGCTATAGAGAGCTAGCTTGTCCCCTGCTTTGAGACTATCAGAATTTTCAAGAAGAGACAAGAGGCCTAAAAAGAGTGAACCTGTATAGATATTCCCAACTTTTTGGCTATAAATAATGGACTCATCAAAGTGTTTTTGAAGTAAATCCTTTTTCTCTTGAGGTAGAGATTTATCAGGAATTTTTTTCAATCCTTTAAGAGCTAGCTTTGGATATGGCAAATGGAAACAAATAGCTTCAAAATCATTCAAGTCGCAATCATAACGCTTTTGGTATTCTTCCCAAGTCGTTTTTAAGCTATCCAAATACTGCTGTGTTGAGTAGACTCCATTTACAAATGGTGTCGTTGAATAATTTGGACGCCAAAAGTCCATGATATCACGAGTCTGCGCAACGTTATCGTTGTTGAAGACCATAACACGTGGATTTTGACTAATCAACATGGCAACACAGCCTGCTCCTTGAGTTGGTTCCCCAGGAGTTTCGACACCATATTTTGCAATATCACTAGCTAGTACCAAAACTTTTGATTTAGGAGAATTTTCTACGTGTAACTTAGCATAGTGAAGAGCCGCAGTTGCACCATAGCAAGCTTCTTTGATTTCAAAACTACGAGCAAAAGGTTGAATTCCAAGTAGACCGTGTACAAAAACCGCAGCCGCCTTACTTTGATCGACTCCAGATTCTGTCGCTACGATAACCATATCAATCTCTTGCTTCTCTTCTTCAGTCAGGATAGAATTTCCTGCACTGGCAGCCAAGGTAACAATATCCTCTGTTAAAGGAGCGATACTCAATTCTTTTAAAAGGAGTCCTTTACTCAATTTTTCAGGATCAGTCCCTCGAGCTTCTGCTAAATCTTGTAATTTCAAAACGTATTGACTGGTCGCAAAACCAATCTTATCAATACCGATTGTCATATTTACCTCTATTTTTATCATTCATTGTAAAAATTCGTTCACCTCTATTTTATCACAATTGAGGTCAAATGAGCGAAAAAAGACTTGATTCACCAAATCAAGTTCATTTTTTAAAGTTTATCTCATTTTAGGATTCTCTAACAAACTGAACTGAAGAGCCATAAAAAATCGAGTCTTAGTTAGCTCGATTCTTTGAGATAATGATACAACTTCAGTACAACTGTCCCACTTGCCATTCCTATTGAAATAACAAGGGCCAACATCATCACCAACATTGCACTGGCAATGGCGTTTCTATAGTCGCCTGTCACAAAAAATGAAGTCGTTCGATAAGATAGATACCCTGGTACCAGCGGAGCCAAGATGGCCAACGCAAACACAACTGCTGGTGTTTTGTAGATAATACTCATAATCTGGCTGATACAAGAACCAATTACAGCGGCAATAAAGGTCGCCAAAATAACATTAGTTGGCTCCTTGAGTATTAGATAGAGCAGCCAGATTGACATTCCCAAAACTCCACCAGGAATGAGCATAGAACGTTGGACGTTTAAAACGATTAAAAAAGTGATAATAGCTAGCAGACTAGCTAGAGCCTGCAATAAAAATGTTGTTAGAGTCATATTAGTTCATGAGTAGGAGGGCGACAGAGGTGCCTGCCCCCAAGGCAAGGGTAACCAGCAAGGATTCAAACATCTTGCTCATACCAGAGTTAATGTGATTGGTCATAATATCTCTAACAGCATTGGTCAGAGCAATTCCCGGTACAAAAGGCATGACCGCACCTGCAATGACCAAATCAGCTGTAGAAGGAAAGCCAGAATAGCGCGCCCAAAATTGTGCAATCAAACCAAAAATAAGAGCACCTGCAAAAGCTGTCATAAAGGGAATACGGATAAATTTTTCTACGTAAAGAGAAAAGGTGAAAGCAAATATGGTCGCTACTCCTGCACCAATGGCATCGTAGGCATTACCCCCGAACATGATCGAGAAGAAGGGAGCACTCAGGGTCGCTGCAGCAGTTAGCTGAACATTGGTGTAGGGAGATGCCTTAGCATTTAATTGCTTGAGTTGAATAAAGGCTGTCTCCAAATCAAGCTGCCCTGATACAAGTTGCCGTGAAATCTGGTTGACATCACACACCTTCTCAATATTATAAGCAGAGGAGGTTACTCGTTTCATTCGAGAGATATTTGTATTTTCAATGGAGAAAAAAATAGCTGCAGGCATGGCCAAACATTACAATCCATGATGCCTTGTGAATGTGCAATTCGAATCATGGTGTCTTCGACACGATAGATTTCAGAACCATTGCGAAGCAGAATTGTACCTGCTAACATAATGACATCAATGACTGCATTCAGTTTTTTTGATTCGTCCATGTTCCCCTCCTTTTTAAACTCCTTTTATTTTATCATAAATTTTAAGGAAAAAAAATCTTTGTCACAAAAACTGTGACAAAGATTGATTAGTTCTCACCTTGATGGATATCTGAAGTTGTGGTAGTTTGATTAGTCTGTGGTTCTCTAATCTGTGGAGATGTTTCTCCACGATAAGGGTTCCCTTGTGATGGATTTGTTGTCGTTGTTGTTGTTTTCGGTTTATAGATAGAAATCTTGATACGAGTTGTATTCAAATCTACACCTTCACCTGGTTTTGGACTTTGACTAACCACAGTATCCTCAACAGTCCCTTCTGGTGCTGTAGAAACCTCTACCACTTCAATATTCGCTTCTTTAACACCGACTATCTGAATCAAGTTATTCTTGGTAAATTCAAGGCTTGATCCAATATAACTTGGCATAGGAACGCTAGTTACCTTCTTGGCTACTGTCAAGGTAATCTCTGTCGCCTTACTAAGATCATAAGTGGTTCCTTCTGGCAGACTCTGTCTCATAACAAGTCCTGCCTCTGTTTCACTTGATTCTTCTTCTACAATCTTAATGAGATTTTCAGGAACTTTTTTCCCTTTCAACTCTGCAACGACGTCCGTAGATTTTCGTCCAATATAATTTCCAATCTTAAATGATTGCTGACCTGAAGAGATAATAAGATTAACTTTTGTTCCTTCTTTTCGTGCCGAGCCAGCATCTGGATCTGTTCGAATCACTCGACCTTCTTCGACAGTATCACTAGCTTCGGTCTTCTCCTCACCAATCTCAAAATTCGCTTTTTTAAGGTTTTCCTTAGCTTCAGCTACAGTTTGACCTTCAACTTTTGGAATCTCAACAGTAGCTGGTGTTTTGGATACTATCCAAAAGAGAGAAGCCAAAACAAGTATAAAGCTAGCTAGAAGCACCAAATACCTTGCTTTGAAACGGCGTTTCTTGACTGGTTTTGCAACAGTTTCTTTACTAGTTGCCTTTTGGACCGGCTTTTGGCTCTGAGGACTTTCTTCCTTTGGTTGCACCTTAGGAATCGCTGTTAAAGTAGATTGTGAAATTTTCGGTAAGGTTTTTGTGTCAACTTTACTTGTATCTTCAAATACCAGCTTTGGTTCATTGCGACGGTTATAAGAAAGACTGCTCAATAAGTCAACATACATCTCTGAAACCGTTTGGTAACGGTCTGTTAACTTTTTAGCTGTCGCTTTTATAACCACGTTTTCCAAGGATTGTGGCACAGATGGGTTTTCTGCAATGACCGAAGGAAGTGGTTTTTGGAAATGCTGAAGTGCAATCGTAACAGCACTATCTCCATCATATGGAATATGACCCGTCAACATTTCAAAGAAATAATTCCCATTGCATAAATATCACTCTGTATGGTCGCCTTAGAACCACGCGCCTGCTCAGGTGATAGATAGTGAACAGAACCCAACATGGAGTTGGTCTGTGTCAAACTGGTTTCTGCAAAGGCCACTGCAATCCCAAAGTCAGTAACTTTTGCAGTTCCATCAGGAGTCAAGAGTATATTTTGAGGTTTTAAATCACGGTGAATAATCCCCTTTGCATGCGCCAAACGCATAGCCAAGAGAATTTGACCCATGATACGAACAGCTTCCTCGTTTGATAGAGGGTAGTGTTCTTTGATATAACGTTTGAGGTCAAGCCCAGCTACATATTCCATAGCTAGATATTGTTGACCGTCTTCTTCACCGATATCCGTAATTCGAACGATATGAGGATGATCTAGGTCCGCCATCGCACGTGCTTCACGCTGAAAACGTGCAACAGCGATTGGATCCGTTTGGTAGTTGGTCCTTAGGACCTTCACCGCTACCTCTTCCCCATCCAGAATCAAATCTTTGGCCAGGTAGACATCTGCCATCCCGCCACGGCCAATTTGTTTGATAATCCGATATCGTCCGGCAAATATCTTGCCGATCTGGATCATTTTGATTCCTCCTCAATCGCAATCAAGGCAACAGTAATGTTATCAAGCCCTCCGGCATTGTTTGCAAAACGTACTAAGGTTGCCGCCTTGTCTTCAAGTGAAATATCACTTGTCACGATGTCATAGATTTCACTTCCTGAAATCATATTCGTGAGACCATCACTGTTCATAACGATATAGTCACCAGGTTCCAAGCTTACAATCCCTAAATCAGGTTGAATCTCATCTTTTTGTCCAATAGACTGGGTAATGATATTTTTTTGTGGATGCGCTTCAGCTTCTTCAGGTGTTAATTGACCTGCCTTGAGTAACTCATTGACTAATGAATGATCACTCGTTAATTGGTGGTACTCTTCTCCACGAACTAAGCCGATACGAGAATCCCCAATATGAGCATAGATGGCTTGGTTATCAATGATTGCAAGGGCTTCTAGAGTTGTACCCATTCCTTTATATGCTTCATCACGCCCCAATTGATAAATCTTTTGATTTCAATTTCTAGGTGTTCTGCAAACCATTCACGAACTTCATTCACGGTATCGATCTGAGTATCTACCCAGGCAACACCTAAGTCCGTAACTGCCATCTCACTGGCAATATTACCTGCTCGGTGTCCTCCCATCCCGTCAGCCAAGATAATCATCGTACGACCGGCACGGTTGACAAAAAGATTGACATAGTCTTGATTATTTGTACGTTTCTGACCCACATCTGTTAATAATGAAATCTCCATTGTGTCAGTTCCTTCCTAATTGGATATCTTACGAAATTGGCTGATAAAGAATCCATCACTTCCGTACAATTCTGGAGTAATGAGGATACAGCCATCTTTTAGGATATCCTTGCATTCGTGTTCTAGTTTAACCTGCTCGAACTCTGGATGACTTTCTAAAAATGCTTGAACCACCTGAAAGTTCTCCTCAGAGACAATAGTGCAGGTACTATAAGTTATTATACCACCTTTACGTAGCGTTTGACAAACACTACCTAATATTTCCAACTGAATTTCCTGTAATGACGCGAAATCAGCAGTGTCTTTGTTGTATTTGATATCTGGTTTCCGACGCAATAGACCAATCCCTGAGCAAGGGGCATCAACAAGAATCTTATCAAATTGATCCTTGCCAAAAAACTCGTGAACCTTTCGGGCATCCAATTTTTGTGTTTGTATGCGGTCTGCTACGCCTAAACGCTGGGCATTTTCTTGAATCAAATTGAGTTTGTGGTCGTAGAGATCCAGAGCTGTTACCTGACCTGTCGTTAGACAAGATGCCATATGGGCTGTTTCCCACCTGGGGCTGCACAGGCATCCAAAACCTGCTCCTCTCCTTGTAGCTCTAGTGTTGGAGCAACCAGTTGACTAGACTCATCCTGGATAGTAATAGCCCCTTCAGCAAATAAGTCATGACCCGCAAAATGCCCCTGCTCCTTGACCAGACCAGAAGCTGATAAAGCAGAATCACTTGCATCAAGCATTTTTTTGATTTCCTCTTTTCGGCTCAAATCTGTCACCCGAATACTGGCTTTATTGCGTTGCAAAAGACTCTCAAAAATCGCTTGCGCTCGCTCTTCTCCATACTCTTCCTTGAGCTTAGAAACTAACCACACTGGCAAAGAGTAGGCGATAGAATCACGCTTGTTCTTACGCTTGATACTGGCAATATCTGGCAAGCCATCACGCAAGATACGACGAAGGACTGCATTGACCAGTTTTTCGCTACCCTTTTTACGAAGTTTTGCAATTTCTACCGCTTCATTGACCACTGCATGATCAGGAAGCTTATCCAAGTATTGGAGTTGGTAGACGCTCATGAGAAGCAAAACATAGAGCCAGCTGTCTAGCTTGTCTCTATCCTCAATAAAGTGAGACAAATACCATTCTAAAGTTAGTTTACGGGCTACGGTTCCATAAACAAGCTCTGTCACTAAGCCCTTGTCTGCTGCTGACAGTTGACTTCCCTTGAGGTGTTTATTTAAGGCGATATTGGAGTAGGCTTGATTGACAAAGACATCCTCTAGCACCTTTAAGGCTAAGTTTCTAGCCGTTTCTACTTTAGTCACCAAAGCGTTCTCCTACTGCCAAACTTCGTCCCACTCCGTTGAGGAAGGAAGCAATATCCATTTTAGGTTTCCTGCTGGTTGAACCTGTTTGAGAGATAGAGCTCCTTCTGCTGTTGCGACAATCAATTCTTTCTTACCAATGGAGAGTATCTCACCCGGATTCCCCTGACCTTCTACAGGCAAAGCTTCATAGATTTTGAAGCGTTCTCCCTTGAGGAAGGTATGAGCAACTGGCCATGGATTCATCCCACGGATTTGGTTGAAAAGTTGACGGTTGGTCTTGTTCCAGTCCAACTTTTCTTCCTCTGGTTTAATATTTGGTGAGAAAGTCACTTGGCTTGGATCTTGCGGTTGAGGCTGAATCTCACCAGCTATATAAGCAGGTAGAGTATCCAAAAGCAAATCACGCCCAACAATGGCCAATTTTTCAAATAAGGTTCCGACATTGTCCTCATCGGTAATGGGAATACTGCGACGAGAAATCATGTCCCCTGCATCCATTTCCTTGACCATTTCCATAATGGTTACTCCTGCTTCTTCATCACCTTGAATCAAGGCATAATGGATAGGAGCTCCACCACGGTGTTTGGGAAGGAGGGAGGCGTGAACGTTGACTGCAAAATCCATGCTATCAAGGAGTTTACTTGGGAGAAATTGTCCAAAAGCTGCAGTCACAATCCCGTCAGCACCCAAATTCATGATAGCTTCCATTTCTGAACTACCCGATAATTTTTCTGGTTGGTAGATAGGTAGGCCTGCCTCTTTGGCAGCTTGTTTCACTGGAGTTTCCTGGATAACTTTTTTACGGCCGACAGCACGATCTGGCTGAGTTACAACCGCTACAATCTCGTAGCGGTCATCTGACAAAAGCCCCTTTAAAACAGTTGCTGAAAAATTGGGAGTTCCCATAAAGATTAGTTTTGTCATCTTTTCTCCTTCTATAAAAATTGTTGCGGTTCGTGGTCAATACTGAGACGAAGTTCGCTATTTTCACGTTCTTGAGTTAAGGCTAAGACCTGATTAAGGGTCGAAGCCAACTCATCTTCTAAACGGTATTTAATCAAAATTTGGTAATGATAGAGGTTATGAGTACGAGCGATAGGTTTTGGCGTCGGACCAAGGATGATACAAGCATCCGATAAACCTGACCGCAAAATCTCCATGACTTGATAAGCACGTCTAAGAACCTCTTCTTCTTTTTTATGAGATAAGGTGATTCCAATAGTGAAATAATAAGGCGGATAACCCAACTGACGTCTGATGCCCATTTCATAGGCATAAAAACCTTCGTAATCCTGATCCTTGGCGAATCGAATGGCATAATGCTGAGGATTATAAGACTGAATCAAGACCTGACCTGCCTTTTCAGCACGACCGGCACGGCCTGCTACCTGGGTCAAGAGTTGGAAGGTTCTCTCAGAAGAACGGAAATCAGGCAGATTCAAGGCTGTGTCCGCATTGAGAACACCAACCAAGGTCACATTTGGAAAATCCAAGCCCTTGGCAATCATCTGGGTTCCTAGCAATATGTCCGCTTCACCATTGCCAAATTGTTCAAGTAAAGCTTGGTGACTGCCCTTTTTACGAGTTGTATCCACATCCATGCGTAGAATGCGTGCCTCTGGAAAGAGTTCCGCTAGCTCATCATAAGCCTTCTGTGTCCCCGTTCCATAATAGCGAATGCTACGACTCTGACAGTTTGGACAGACATGTGGAATTTCCTTCGTAAAACCACAATAATGACAGTTCATAGTCTTAGTATCCATATGCAGCGTCAAGGAAATATCGCAGTTTGGACAGGTATCCACGGTCCCGCATTCCCGGCACATGACAAAGCTAGAATAACCACGACGATTGAGCATGAGAACAACCTGCTCTTTTTTATCTAGTCGAGCTTGAATTGCCTCAATGAGAGGTGGTGTAAAGTTTGATGTTTCATTCTGCCCGATGTAATCACGGAAATCAATCAGTTGAACCTCAGGAATACTTGCTAAAGGATTGGCCCGTTGAGTCAGACGTAGATGTTGATAAACACCCTTACCAGCACGCGCACGGCTTTCTAGACTTGGTGTTGCAGAACCAAGGACTAGGGCAGCTTGATTGTACTGGACACGTAAAAGAGCCACATCTCTAGCATGGTAACGAGGATTGCTATCTTGCTTATAACTAGCCTCATGCTCTTCATCAATAATGATAACACCTAGATTTTTCAAAGGTGCAAAAATAGCAGACCTGGCCCCAACAACTACCTGAGCATCTCCACGCTCCACCTTGCGCCATTCATCGTACTTTTCACCATTTGACAAGCCAGAGTGGAGAATGGCGACTTGCTCACCAAACCGAGCAATAAAGCGCTCGGTCATTTGAGGTGTCAGAGAGATCTCTGGAACTAGAACAATCGCTGTTTTCCCCATATCCAAGGCACCTTGGATAATCTGCAGGTAAACCTCGGTTTTCCCACTTCCAGTGATTCCTTGTAGAAGAAATGGAGGATGTTTCTTTCCAATCGCTCCAACAACCGCCTCACATGCTTGTTTTTGCTCTGGATTTAACTCTAAGGCTTGATTTGACTCGATTCCTTCAAAGTAAGCAGCTGAGCGTTGAACTTCTTTTTGAAGAATCGTCAAAGCACCCTGTTCCACAAAGAAGTTAACTTGTTCCCGTGAGTAATGTTCTAACAAAGTAGCCAAAGGAGTACTTTCTGGATGTTCTACTAAATAATCTCGCAGTTCCAATTTCTTCTTGGCACGGTTTGAGATTTCTAGCTTTTCTAATTTGTCAAGATTCACTTGAATCCAAGACTGTGTTTTGACCTTCTTCTGGTCTATAGCCTGATACTCTAACTTCAAAAGTCCTTTGCGAGTCAATCGCATCATCTCGGCCTGCTTTTCTAAGTCTAGAGATGAAAATGCTAAGGACTCTTGCGATCCAAACAAACGGTCTCTGTCTTTCTGACTCAAGCCTTCCAGAGGATAGAGGATTTTATCATAGCTAGAATTCAAAAATCCTGGAAGCATAGCTTTTAGAATAGAAATCTTGTATGAAAAAACTGACTTACGTAGTTCTTCAGCTAGCCAGAGTTGTTCCTCCGTTAAGACAGGAGAAAAGTCCAGCACCTCAGCAATTTCTTTCAAGTCCTCATCTGCCATTTCCGATTCTTGTTCCATTCCAAGAACAATTCCCTGAATCAAGCGATTGGCCTTCCCAAAAGGCACATGAACCCGCATACCAACTTCCAGCATCCCTTCAAATTCCTCAGGGACCTTATAACTGTATGGTTGGTCCGTCTGCATCAAGGGAACATCCACAATGATTTTTGCAATAGCCATATCCTCACCTCCTTCTCTACTTAAATTCTTTTAATTGATTGAGTATTCTTGCAATAGAAAAAATAAGATTGAGTCCCCCCAACCTTAAATTTTTTCACCTTCTTCTTTTTCTTTCGCGATTTGCTCTTTGATTTTCTTTTCTTCTTCTTCTCTCAATCGTCTTTCTTCTTCGATACGACGACGAACAGCTTCGCGTTTTCCTTCTGGATCTGGGTGGATGGTTACATTCCCTGATTCAATTTCTTCCAAGGCACGAAGTGTAGATTTTTCAGATTTGAATTCTTGTGTTGGAGTTGCTCCAGCTTCTAATTCGTGAGCACGTTTTGCTTCCAAGATGACGAGTGAATATTTTGATGGTACCTTGTCAAGCAAGGTATCAATAGAGGGTTTAAGCATCATTTGTTTGTACCTGTTTTCTATAGTTTATCGAATAGTTGGAGACTTTGGTAGCATATCCTGGTAGTGACCGATGACACGATCGACGCGGAAATGTTCTGCTTCAATCACACGTTTGACACGTTCTGCGGCAAGAGGAACATGATCATTGACAATAGCATAGTCATACTCACGCATCAAAGCAATTTCTTCTTTGGCTTTTTCGATACGTTGGGCAATCACTTCTGCACTATCGGTACCACGGCCTACGAGACGATCTTGCAATTCTTCCAAATCTGGTGGTGTCAAAAAGATAAAGACTGCATCTGGAACTTTTTTCTTGACCTGAAGAGCTCCCTGCACTTCAATTTCAAGGAAAACATCAATCCCTTTATCAAGGGTTTCATTGACATAGGTCAGAGGAGTTCCGTAGTAGTTGCCTACATACTCTGCATACTCTAACATCTGTCCTTGACGGATCAATTCTTCAAATTCTTCACGCGTACGGAAGAAATAGTCAACTCCGTCTACTTCACCTGGACGTTGAGCCCGTGTTGTCATAGATACAGAATATTGGAATTGATTTTCAGAACTCTCAAAAATTTCTCGTCTAACCGTTCCTTTTCCAACTCCTGAAGGACCTGAAAAAACGATTAGTAAGCCACGGTCTGCCATGATGTCTCCTTTGGATAGTTTGTGAAATGCCTTGGAAATTCATTCAGAATTCTCTTTGTAAAGGCATTTCTGCTTACTACAATCTTTCTATCTAGTGTAACAAAAAAGCAGTAATTTTTCAACTGCTCTTTCTTATTTATTTTGCATAATCAACTGCACGAAGTTCACGAATCACGGTTACCTTGATATTTCCTGGGTAATCGAGGTTGCTTTCGATTTTCTCACGAACTTTGTGAGCTAAGATTGTGACCTTATCGTCCTTGATTTGACCTGGATTTACCATGATTCGGATTTCACGACCTGCTTGAAGGGCAAAGCTATTTTGAACTCCTTCAAAGCTATTAGCGATTTCTTCTAAATCATGGAGACGTTTGATGTAGCTTTCAAGTGATTCGCTACGAGCTCCTGGACGGGCTGCGCTTAAGGCGTCCGCCGCAGCAACGAGAACTGCGATTACACTTTCAGCTCTACATCACCATGGTGACTAGCAATCGTGTTAATCACAACTGGATGCTCTTTGTACTTGCGAGCTAATTCAGTACCAATCTCAACGTGGCTACCTTCTACTTCTCGGTCAATGGCTTTACCAATATCGTGAAGGAATCCTGCACGGCGGGCAAGAGCTGCATTTTCACCAAGTTCGCTAGCCATGATACCAGCTAACTTAGCTACTTCGATTGAGTGACGCAAGACATTTTGTCCGTATGAAGTACGGAACTGTAAGCGACCCATGATCTTCATCAAGTCAGGGTGAAGGTTCGGCGCCCCAATTTCGTAGGCTGCAGCTTCACCATATTCACGAATTCTGTTATCAATTTCTTGACGGTTTTTCTCAACCAACTCTTCGATACGAGCTGGGTGAATTCGTCCATCCTTAAGCAAGGTTTCCATCGTCATACGGGCAATCTCACGGCGGATAGGATCAAAACCTGACAAGGTTACCACTTCTGGCGTATCATCAATGATGACATCAACCCCTGTCAAACTTTCAAAGGTACGGATGTTACGACCTTCACGACCAATGATACGACCTTTCATGGTATCATCAGGCAGATGAACTGTAGAGTTGGTAGACTCAGCTACATACTCACCAGCAATTCTCTGCATCGCTTGGGACAGGATATCCTTAGCAAGCTTATCTGAACGTTCCTTGACTTCTTGCTCCGCCTCACGAATGCGGCTAGCAATTTCCTTGGTCAAGTCTTCTTCTGTTTGAGCTAAGATGATATCTTTTGCCTCTGACTGAGTCAGACTTCCGACACGCTCTAGTTCTGCTTGCTTTTGCTTTTCAATTTCCTCTAGTTGCTCTTCACGTGCATCAAGGTTTTTTGCTCTATCAGAAATACTTTGTTCTTTTTGTTCAAGTGTTTTTTCTTTGTTCGTCAAATTATCGTCTTTACGGTCAAGGCTCGTAGCTCTCTCCGTCAAACGACTTTCGATTTGCTTGAGTTCTTGACGCTCCGACTTAAATTCAGCGTCCACTTCTTCGCGGTATTTTCTGGCTTCCTCTTTAGCCTCCAATAGTGCTTCTTTTTTAAGGGATTTGCTTTCGCTCTTGGCTTCATTTAGTAATAAATCCGCTTCGCGCTCAGCTTGTCCTCGTAAATTAGTTGCTTCTTGTTCAGCATTTAAAAGCATCAACTCTGCAGCCTCTTGTGATGATTTCATCTTGACTGAGATGCTGACATATCCAATGACTAAACCAATGATGACGGCAAAAACAACTATAACAATTGTCATAATTTCCATGTTTTTACCTCAATTTATTTGTTTATCTGAATGACATACATTCTTATACATTTTACCACAAAAAAATATTTTTAACAAACCTTAATTGAATATATTCTCTTGAATTTTAGAACTACAATTCCTCAGAACCTTTCAAACTTTTAAACACATCGTCAATAAATATATTTGCTAATCTCTTCTTGAAAGAGTCGTTATTTAATAGGGCTCCAAATAGTTCTTTGCTCTGTTCATATCCGTCTATCAGAGCATTATCAATCTCTTCTTCAAAAGCAAATTTAAAATCTTCTCGAGAGTTAACATGTGCTGATTGTTTGAGTCTTGAATTTTTCTTTAGTAACTCACGAATAGAGACTGCACCACTTATTCCAACTTCTGGTTCAATATCCAAATCTAACTGCTCATTTATTTCATCCAGAATTTCTGACAAGCGTTTTTCCTGATCTTCCGTCACTGATGTTAAACTTGGCTTGGGTAAGTTCACCTCATACTTTTGATCCAATTCGGAAATTCCCACAAATGAACCTGTCTTTTTATGTTTCATATAATCAACGACTATCTTATCGGCGATTGTAAAGTCATCACTACCAATCCGAACATCAATCATCTTCACTAAGCGTTGAAGATAATTGTATCTCTCGTGTAAGACCTCATTTTGATAAGCTGTAGCTTGAATCAGGAAGGTGTACATCCGTAAGAAACCTCGAATCACCTTTCGAATGGATAACTGTTCTTTATCAGTGTAGCGTCTGACTCTCTCATAACCTTGGTTTAGAAGGGCTACCATTTTTTGTTTATCTCGACTAGAACGTTTCTCTTGATACAAATATTGGTTGAACTCATGGACAATCTCCGTATCTAAAATGCCATACTCGTCCAATTTTTTATCGAGGTCTAAAACATCTCGAGGTGAAATCGTTTCTGATAGAATCGTTGTGCGATAATAAGGGGCAAAAGCAGATTGAATGTCTTCATAAGTATTTTTAAAATCAAGAATAAAGGTCTTCTTGTTGTAACCTCTGAAATTCGATTTAGACGAGACAATGTCTGAACAGCCGCAACACTCCGTAATTTCTTATCTACATACATGGCTACCAACTTAGGTTGATCAAACCCTGTTTGGTATTTATTGGCCACAATCAGGACCTGATAGTCATCTGTATTAAACTGATCTTTTAAAGCATCTTCTTTACAGCGATTCATCTGTGATTCAGAGTACTCCTTACCACGATAATTTACCTTACCTGAGAAAGCAATCAAGGTCCCAATGCTCGTAATACTATGGTCTTCGAAATACTTCTGAAAGGCTAGCTGGTATTTAACCGCGGCTTCACGTCCAGATGTCACAATCATTGCCTTCCCATGTCCACCTAACTCAGCCATAATATCATGACTGATAAAATGATCCATGATGATCTCCACTTTTTGATTGATGTTTTCATCAGATAATTCAATAAACTTAGCAATCTTACGTTTGGCAATAGTAGTTTTTAGTTCAGGATCTTCTTCTACAGCTTTATTTAGCTTGCAATAGGTCTTATAGGTCGTGTAGTTGTTGAGGACATCCAAGATAAAGCCTTCATTGATTGCTTGCTTCATACTATAGACGTCAAATGGAGCTTTCGAGCCATCTGGCTGTGTCGAGCCAAACAACTGTAGGGTAGTCGCCTTAGGAGTTGCTGTAAAGGCAATGATTGAAACGTTATCTTGCTTACCTGTACGCGCAATCTCCTGCTCAATCGCATCCGCAACGGTTACTTCCTGAACCTCATCGATAGTTCCATTTTCTGTATCCGTTTCAGTCAAGACCTGACTAACTGAACTCATATAAGAGCCTGTCGTCGAACTATGCGCTTCATCAATCAAAATAGCAAACTTCTTATTGGCGGTATTGCCTACAGACATCCAATCCGACTGATTGATCTGTGCGAATTTATGGATTGTCGTTGCAATAATTTTTGTATTCCCTGCAATAGCATCCGCTAAATCACTTGATGTCTCACGATCACCCATCACTTTCACAACACCATTCTTATGGTTGATCTGTCTAACAGCATCTTGTAACTGACGGTCTACTACAATACGGTCTGTAACAATCAAGACTGTATCGACGATATTTCTATTTTGGTCATCATGAAGGGACACTAAGCTGTGGGCAAGCCAAGCAATTGTATTTGTTTTTCCTGAACCAGCTGAGTGTTGAATCAAATAATTGTTATCCGTATGATTGGTCTTCATATCTTCCAGAAGGCGACTAACGGCTCTACGTTGATGATATCTTGGGAAGATAAGCGTTTTCTTTTTAGAGTTGCTCTTATCGACTTCATAAAAGATGAAACTCTCAACCAGCTGGAGAATACTGTCCATGGCTAGGACGTCTAGCCATAAATACTCTGTGTCCACTCCATCTGGATTATGGGGGTTCCCACTTCCTGTTTCAATCCCTTCTCCTTTCCCCATATTAAAGGGTAGGAAGTAGGTTTCTTGGCCTTTTAACTGGGTGGTCATGTAGACTTCCAAGGTATCTACAGCAAAGGAAGCCAAAACTCCCTGCTCAAAACGAAAGAGTCGATTCTTGGGATTGCGACCCTTGAGTTGCTTGATAGCATCCTGGACCGATTGACCGTTTGGATTGAACTTGAGTTCAATGGCAAAAAGAGCCAATCCATTGATAAAGATTACAAGGTCGATGCGATCATCTTCTTCATAAACCACTTCTTCAATCACAGACAAACGATTGGCTTGGTATTGCTGAAGGGCTTTTTCATTAAAACTAGTCGCAGGTTTACGATAGAGAAGACGCAGTTGCTTGTTTTCAATAAAGACACCCTCTTTTAAGGCGAACAAAAAACCACCCTTGACGATTTCTGTATTGATGAGATTGATGATTGTCTCCTTACTCAGTTTTTTGAGGAGGTAATCCATGGTCTCCTCCTGAGTTTCCATCAGAAAATCCCAGAGGAGCTCCACATCCATGGCTAATCGAGGGTCGTACTGAGCAGCATCCCGCTGGATATAGCCATTTTTTTCTTTTAAGTCTTTGATAATCCACTGCTGGAAATCATAGCGCTCCTTCAAGCCCAAATTTGCCATAGTTTCTCACTTTCTAATATTTACTAAATTTTTTATGCACGAATCTTTAAGTCATATAAAATAAACTAAGCTTGATTATTAAACATCTAACTTATATTCATTATTTAATGCCTTTAATCGGATTTCCTCACCCTTTTTAGCCATCAAATTTTTTCTGCTGATAATAGAGGTTGTAACACTTATTTGATCATCATTTTCAATTTTACAAGTATAAACCTGATACTTTAGGATTTCTAAAACTATATTTACACTAAAATAATTGTGTCTTATACATAAGAAAGCTAGTGTTACAAAGAATATTAAAAATAGAATTACACTATCCCATTTTGTAAAATCAAAAGCGAATAATGGAAGAATATAAGACAAGAGATATTCAGAAGCAATAGACTTCTCTTCTTTTACCGAATTTAAAATGAATCTAGTCGTACCTTCTTCATATTTTGAAAATAAGACCTTTATAATAATCAGAATACTAATCAGCCATATAATTAGAATGACAATAATACTATAAAATTCTACTACTGTTGACTGGGAGTTTTCTATACAACTTTTTATATCAATAAACAAAACAGATAACCACAATGGAGTAAATGATGTAAAGTACAAACTAAAGAAAAACAATTTTGACATTCTAAATTATTCCTTTTGCTATATCCATTTTCTTGTTCCCGAAACTTCCATCGGACTATCGTCAAATGGGTCAACCATACCTTTTTGGCAAAGCAATTTTACAATTTTATCTGGTACACCTTCTTCACTTGCTTCAAACAAATTTCTATTATCGGTTAATTTGATGTTGAATTTTTGAGCAATCTTCTCTCTATTCTTTTCATCTTCTAATTTATTTAGATAAGTGTCATTAAATGATACAAATTTTCTCGGGTTATGACCAGTTGTAGCACATTTTTTAAATGTATCAAACCCTTCAATGATATTTTTTTCTTGAATTAAAGCAACTTTAGACTTACATATTTTTTGATAAGCTCTTTCCATATCAAAAAGTTTTTCCCCTGCTAAATTTAGCATATACACATTTTCTCTATAAATTATCACATCTATAGAATTTCTTAATGTCAAAACTTTATCGGATATTTCTGTAAATTTACCATTTGACGGATAAAATCTATTCTTCAATGTAGTCACTGGACTTTGCATTGAAATAAATTTTACAGCAACTTCCTCGTTTTCAATCTTTATAATTCCCTCAATAACAGAGGCTTTTGCTTTTAACTTCAATGGATTAATTTCAACATCAGGCTTAGCCAAAGCTGTTAAAAATAATCCGTAGTTTTTTTCAATTAGTTCACTTGAGCTTTCCAATTTATAAATAACTTGAGCATCCGCTGTTCCATCGTAAGGTTTACATTCCCTATATTGTACTAAACCTTTATCCTCATCCTCTAAATATTTACTGGCAAGACTATTAATATGCTCGGTCAATCTACCTTTTTGTTCTAACTCTATCTCTCTTGCAATGTATTCCAATCCCTTTTTCTTAGATGTATTAATCTTGATAATTTTTAATGACCAAAACTTACCTGTAGATACATTTTCAAGTATTTTCTTTATTACTTCAATAGACACTATTATTACACTCTCCTTTTTCCTGTCACATAATCATAAATAAGAGTTTGTCGTTGTTTGTTAATATTATCAATTTGCTCATTCTTGATTTGAATTAGTTTATTGATACTTTCAAGTTGGTTATCTAGATATTTTACACATTTTTGAATTACTACATCATCAGGAATGGCAACTTTAAAATCAGATATTTCACCAGAAGATATATTAGGTTGGGCAGAACCATTTGAATTCAATTGAATATAGCTCATGAAGGAATCAGTAGATAAACAATAATATATCCATTTGTTTATCTCAGATTCTATAATACCTACGCGTTGATTTATAACACTATATACATTAGGTTCTTGATTAACAAATGATATCTTACCTACAGTTGCGCCACTCATGGCTATTAAAATTTGACTTTTTCTAATTCTGTAAAAGTCTAACTTACTATTAAAACTAGTAAAAACATTTAATGCTGCATTAAAATCTATACCGGATGACTTAAAATCTCCAATTCTAATAACCTTGACACCTGTTTGCTCCATAGTTAATTGTTTACTATCAAAAGCATAACCATTTTTAAATTTAATTAAATACTTAAGTGGCTTCACTCCCCACCCTTGAGGCACCTGTCCAATCCAGTCGATTCCTGAATCTTTCATAGGAACTGTTTTATCCAGCCCTTTTGTGACAGTCTCATAAATCAAGCTTGCGCGGTAGTCTTTTAGTTTTTGAATTTGCTCCTCCAGTAGTGCTTTAACTTTATCTAACTGGGCGGTTTTCTTGTCTAGAACCTCTACAATTTTTTGCTGCTCCGATACAGGAGGTAAGATAACTTTTATTCTTTCTATAACTCCCATTCCTATATTTTGTTGAGTTCCAAAAGACCAATTAAATTCTACTTGGGATTTAAACAGAGTGGATAACAAATAAAAATAAATGTATTTTTGAATAGCTAATGTTTTATTACATCTAATTAAAGCTAACGGAGACCAAATAGCAAAAATCTCATCCGTATTGACTATACCAACATTTCCCGTTGTTGCTCCAGATTTTACGATAAAAATGTCATCTTTTTTAGGTGAAATTTTTTTCTTAAAACGATCATGATCTTTTAATGAAATATATCCACGCTTAAAATTAAAATCTAAAACGCCATCTTTTACAGCTTCTGCAGATAAAAATGGGATTCCTGTTTCATATAATACTGGTGTTTCATGCGGTCCATCAGTAACAGGTGTCTCTACTATATGCTTTATCGGCCTTACTTTCCACTCCTCTGGTATCTGTCCGATCCAGTCGATGCCACTCTCTTTCATCCTAGTCATGTTTTAGTTCCTCCAAGAGAGTCTGTAGTTCTGCTTCCAAGTCATAGAACTCTGCTAAGAGCTTCTCTGCACTTTCTGGTGCTTGGTATTGATAGAAATAGCGGGTAAAAGGAATCTCGGCTCCATAGCCCTTTTCCTCATCAAACCAGTAGTGGGCGTCAGGTACATGGGGATAAACCTCACGCGCAAAGTAGTCTTCAACATCCTCTGTCAGTTTGACGATTTCACTGTCCTTGGTTGTCTTATCATAGACAATCCCTCCAGCAATCTCATTTGGCTTGTCTTTCTTCTTAGTGCGGATGACTTCTGCCGTCTTGTCCATCTCACTCATAGCTAGGGCTAAAGCATTGATATTGGCAGGCGTTACCTTGATGTCTCCCAACAAATCCTTAATGACTTGGACAAAGCTTTCAAAGTTAGAATAACTATCCTCCGTGATTCCCCCACGAAGAGCATTTAGGATGGCTTCTTGCTTGGCCTTCCCAGCTTCAAAGTCTTGTAATTTCTTCTCATCTTTGGCTGAGCGTGGTTCCATCTCTAGTAATTCTTGATACTGGTATTCGTCAAATAGTTTAGCTAGGAAAGGAACGCTTTTGACCTTCTCAATGGTTTTCTCGGTAATCCAGCCACGACGTTGCAGAGGTTGCATGACTGTATATTCTCGATATAGAAACTCATTCTTATCAAAGATCTTCACATGATCATTTTCTTTAAAATCATCATACCATTTGAGGATCTGGCGGATATTATCTTGAGACAACTCACGGCGTTTTTGTCCCAGAGATTTACGCAAAGGAACAAACTCTTCCGTCGCATCGATGAACTGAACCTTGTTTTGACGTTCAGGAGATTTGTTTTTATTGTAAATCCAGATATAAATCCCAATCCCTGTATTGTAAAAAAACTGTCCTGGAAGGGCAATAATAGCTTCTAGCAAATCATTCTCAAGGATGTAACGGCGGATCTGACTTTCTCCAGATGAAGTACCACCAGAAAAGAGAGGAGAACCGTTTGAAATAATAGCTGCGCGTCCGTTTTCCTCTAGTTTAGCTAAACCATGAAGATGGAACAGAAGTTGGGCATCGCCAGTTCCCGGAGTCGCTACAAAACGTCCTTGTTGACCTTCTGTAGTTACAAAAAGTTTATGGTCTCTTTTAACTGCGTCTTCTACGCCATCATCTGCATCTTTCCCGCCCCAAGATTGACCAAAGGGAGGATTGGCAATGACAAAACTCATCTTCGTATCCGGGAATGGATCGGGATCTTTTAGGGTGTCCGCCTTCACAAAATAATCCGAATCTTCCTGACGAATCAACATATCAGCTCGACCAATCCCGAAAGTCTCAGGTAAAACTTCCTGACCAAAAAGACGGACAGTCACTCCTGTATCGAGCTTGCGGATATAACTTTTGGCTGTCGCTAGCATACCACCTGTACCAGCAGCCATATCTAGGATTTTCAACTCTTTTTTATCGACGAATAATTCTTCATCGGCTTCGACCAAGAGCAGATTGACCATCAGAGCAATGACTTCACGAGGTGTATAGTGAGAACCAGCTTCCTCATTTTCAGAAAAGCGGCGGATGATATCCTCAAACATATAGCCCATCACCATAGAGTCCACAGAACTTGGCGATAGGTCAATCTGAGAGAACTTTTTGATGACCGTAAAAAGACGCCCAGACTTTGCCAGCGTGTGGACCTGTTCTTTAAACTTAAGGTTTTCGATAATGTCCTTCACACGACAAGAATAGCCATCTAGATAGGCAATAAAATTCTCCTCGATTGCATTGGGATCATTTTGGAGGTTTTCAAGCGTGAAAGGACTGGTATTATAGTATTTGTAGCCAGATTTGTTCTCAAGAACCTTCTCTGGTGTATTGGGATTTGATTTATACAGGGCTACTACTTCATCTTTGGTTGGCAATAAAGCAGCTTCTAAGCGAGTCAAGACAAACATCGGAATGATGACATCTCGATACTTATCTGCACGATAAGCCCCACGTAAGGTATTGGCAATCGACCAAACTGCATTGACCACATTTGAAATCTGAACATCGTTCGATTGAAATAATGGTAGTTTTTCTTTAAAATTAGACATTTGCTTCCCCTGTTTTTATGATTTACAATTCTCTTCATTATACCATAAAATAAGAGTTATAAAGCGGATTCAAGAGCAAATAATGCGGTTATTATACTAAAAACTAGTTTTTATCCTCGAAACTTTATCAATTTTAAAAACGAACCTCTACAAAAGATTATTTCTAAAATAAAAAGCCTACCTTTCAGTAGACTTAGTAATGATCCTTAAAGGACAAGAAAGCGACGCTATCACCATCCATCATATAGATGATGCGATTCTCTGCATCAATACGACGTGACCAAGCTCCTTGATAGTCATACTTGAGTGGTTCTGGTTTACCAATTCCTGTAAATGGATCACGTTGAATATCCTTAATTAGTTTGTTGATTCTTTTTAATGTTTTCTTATCTTGGTTTTGCCAATAGCAATAATCTGCCCAGGCATCTTCTGTAAACTTGAGCAGCATCCATTACTCCTCAATCACATGCACCTGAGTGTGTCCCGCACGAACTTGGGACATTCCTCGCAAGACCTTGTCAGAAAGCTCCTTATTCTGAGCAATTCTTAAGGTTTCCTGAATACTATCCCACTCGCTCTTTGAAAGGACTACAATGTCCTCGTCAGGATTTTTGTTGACCACCGTCAAAGGCTCAAACTCATCGTTTACCTTCTTCATGTAGTCTTTTAAATGATTTCGGAATGTTGAGTAAAGAACTGCTTCCATAACCATACCTCGTTTTACCTCTTTTCCATTATTATACATGAAAAGAAAGAAATTGTCAGGAACTTGTACAAGATTTTTTCTTTTCTATCTAGTTATTCGAAAAAAAACTAAAAAAAGCCTACCTTTCAGTAGACTTCGTTTGTTTCGATTCTGATTGGCACTCTGCCAAAATTTTGTTCTGCTATACTCGGGTATCCCAGTTGATAGATTTGGTCTGCCTTTTGTGTTATGGCATCCCAGGGTTCTTTACCGATACGGCTGACGAGATTGACCTGCTCCTTGAGAGCTTTAAGATGTTGTCTACCTTTTTCGGTAAAACCAAGGACGTGAATACCTTCTGGCAAGTCACTTTCTCTGGCCTGTATCAGGATATAGGTCAAGAGGCGTCTGACACGCGCCTTGGTGTAGCGTTTGGTAGCCACTAACTCAACCAATTCTTCCACAGACTGAGCTGTCTTTATAGCATCCTTGATTCGCACCGCCATTTCTTGATTGACCTGATAAATGTTAGTTAGGTCAGGATTTGACAAGATTTGATAGCGTAAAAGTGGAAAATAATCTTCCCAACTCACCTTACTAGCATTTTCAAACAGCTCTACACGAGGCATAAAGCGTTCTAAGAAATCTTTATCACTTTGGTGCTGACGGAGAGCTGTGGCCGAGGCAAAGTCCACATCCTTGTCCACCGAATGGTATCCCGCCCCCTGACGCTTGATTGGATAAAGTTTGATGTTTCGTCCAGCAACTGCCTTAGCATAGGCAAGAGCTAAGACATGATTGGGCGTATTACCCGAAAAATCAAGACCCGCAAATTCCTTCCACATAGCTTGGGTTTTCTGGGGATAAGAGAGTGAATCAGGTAGATTGTCCACAAAATTCTCCATTTCTTGACCACACTCTGCGTATAAGTTAGCAATTTTCTGGTAATCTAGAACTTCCTCTGTCCCAAAAGCTAGGCTGTCAATTCCTAACTGCGCCAAGATATCTACTGCTCCTTGTCCGAAGAAATCCGCTGCTTGTACACTGACTAAAAAGGGCAATTCTACTACCAAGTCTGCTCCATTCTCTAGTGCCATTTGAACCCTTGTCCACTTGTCAACGATAGCCGGCTCGCCTCTCTGCACGAAATTTCCAGACATGGCCACAATTTTCACCCCATCTGCCTGTTCTAGCAGGTATTTGTGGCCATTATGAAAAAGGATTGAACTCTGCGATAATACCTGTAATGGTCATGGTAAACTCCTACTTCCGAGCGACGAAAAAAACCAACGGGTGCTAGTTTCTGTAGGCTCCTTGTCTTCAAAGTCCGCAAAGAGTTTGAAGGACTTAAAACTCAGCTTGTTCTAGCAAAAATATCATAGGTCAAGACTTCGTATGTACGCTCCTCATGCACTTCATCGTGACGACTAAAGGAACCATCCGCTTCCTTGATAAAAAAAGGTCAACTCATGCACGATAGAATGTGGTGCTGCATCCTCGTAGGTATCCCAGAGCATGGCAAAGTCTTCGGCATTTTTCATGATAGGAATAGCCAGGGAAAAGACCTCATCTGTCTGGTAGGTCGAATGCACATCAAAGATGAAGACCCCGTCCTCATTGAGAGCATTATAAACTTCTTTAAAGACGTCCCCAACTTCCACCTCATCCTGCATGTAGCAGATTGAGTCCGAGTAACACGTGACAAAATCATATTTACCTGCCTTGGACAAATCCAGCATGTTCCCTTCCATAAAATCAATCTTTTGCTTGGCTGAAGTAGCTCTCTTCTCAGCAATCTTCAACATGTCCGCGCTCAAGTCCAGTCCAGTCACATCAAAACCAGCCTGAGAAAAGCGGACAGACTGGATACCTGTTCCACAAGCCAGCTCCAAGAGTTTCTTTCTCTCCTTAGTCTTGGGCAAATGCTGGAGGGAAAAATCCGTCCATTTGTCGTATAAACTATCATCCATGACTGCATCATAAACAGCCGCAAAAGTCTCGTATGTTGCCATTATTAAGATACAAAGAGCGTTTAAAACAAAGAGAAAATAGGTGTCTTTCTGCCGTATCGTCAGATACAAAGGAAGTTATTCTCTTTCTCACAGTTTTTAGCTCGTGTTCAGTTTCGAGATGAACAAAACACGACGCTCTTACCTTTCAATCAATTTTTCTAAAATAAGCTAATAAAACCCAGTTGACTGCAACTGAGTTCAATTGTAACGCTATAGTCTTTTCGTTTGCTTTTAGTACTAGGCAACGAATTGCAGGCATAACTAGAGTTAGGCAAAATGAGTTAACGCCGTAATAAAAGATAAAGGAAAAGACTATAAAGTTTCTGAGAGATCTACAGAATTAGCCTCATGCCATAATTTCAAGGTTATAGTGGGCACGCATTTCTTCTGAGAAGATATGCACAACGACTCCACCAAGGTCAAGTAAAACCCAGCCTCCAGTTGCATCGCCTTCAACGTGACTACCTTTAAAGCCAGCTTGAGCTACTTTTTCACGGATATTTTCAGCGATAGCATCCAACTGACGGCTATTCATGGAGCTCGTGATGACAAAGTAATCTGTCACACTGGTCAATTCTTGTACATCGAGTGCGAGGATATCCTCCGCACGTTTTTCATCAGCCGCTTTCACGACTAGTTCTAATAATTCTTTTTCGTTCATTTAGTCCTCTTTCAAATAGTGCACATAGGCGTTATAGGTTTCAAGGGTTTGGGGATAGATAGGCAATCCCTGGCGAGCCAAATGTTCCACAGTGCGAGCTGTTTCATAGGCTACTGCCTTATTGAGTGACAAACTTGCAATCTCACGCGCCTGGTCTACCCCTGGAAAGGCACGATTATGCTCGATGTAGTCTGCGACGTAGATAACCTTATCAAGGTCCGTCATCTGACCAGCTCCAACTGTATGGATTTCAATAGCTCGCAAAATTTCAGGATTTTTCAAATCCAAATCTTCCTGAATCTTGTAGATACCGACCATGCCATGCCAGACATTATTGCCCCAGTTTTTAAGATTAGAGTCTAGTTGATAACGATCTATCAAGTCTAGAAACTCTTGATCTGATAGCTTTTTAGCATAGTCATGAAGGAGACCTGCCAAACCAGCTTTCTCAACATCCACACCAAAGCGCTGAGCCAATTCTATGGCTGCACGCTCTACACCCAGACAATGGGTTAGACGTTTTTCAGGTAGGAGCTCTGCCATTTTTTCCAACAATTCTTCACGCGAACAGTTGATATAGTCTTGGTATGCCATCAGTAGAGCCCTTCTTTCTCAATATAGTCTAGCACTGGTTTTGGCAAGAGAAAGTTAGGTGTGCGACCTTGGGCGATGAAATCACGTACCATACTGGATGAAATATCCATGAGAGGCACATCCACCCAAATGACTGGATAAGAAGTCCCAGCCTTGTAGCGTGGTCGTTGAACTCCTACAAACTGAACGAGGTCGACCAATTCGTCAATTCTATACCATTTGGGTAAATAGTCTACCATATCGGCACCGATGATAAAGTAATAATCTGTATCTGGATTCTTCTCTGTCAAAATCTTCATGGTGTCGTAGGTGTAGGAAATACCCTTGCGCTCTAGCTCAATGGTCTCAATAGCTAAACCTTCGATTCCGTCAATTGCCAATTCAAGCATCTTGAGGCGGTGGTGTTCAGAAATGGTTTCCTTTTTGTCTACGTGAGGCGGTTGATACTCAGGCATGAGCAGAACTTGATCCAATCCTAACTGCTGGCGCACTTGGTCTGCCACGATAAGATGAGCATTGTGAACAGGGTTAAAATTTCCCCCTAAGATTCCAACTTGCTTGCGTTTTTTATCCTTGATTTCTGGCTCTAACTCCACTTTTGTAAAGGGAGTTAATAGTTCGATTGCCATAGGCTAATCTCCTTTAGTCTTCTGTAAAAACAGTTTTTTGGAGTATATTTTTAAATTTCTTTAACTTTTTTAGAAATCTTACGATTTTCTTTCTTGCTTGATTGCTTATACAAAATCAAGATACGTCCAATTTTTTGTACTGTATCCACACCGATTTCTTCTTCCAAGATTTCAGCTACTTCGTGGATGTTTCATCTGTGTTTTGTAAGAGAGTAACCTTGATCAATTCGCGGGCGTCAAGTGCCTGACGAACGCTGGTTTTGATTTGGTCGTTGAGTCCATTTTTCCCAATTTGGATGATGGGTTTGAGGGTGTGTGCCTGGCTGTTGAGGAAGGCACGTTGTTTTGATGTTAATGACATAATTCATTTAAAAGAGTTTCTTTTTATACTTTTCTAAAGTGGTGACGGACGTCAGCAAAGTCCTCTGGACTTTCATGACTAAAATTTGAGCCTAAGGTCTCAAATTTTCCGCAGTTGGTACAATCACTTGTACCAACTAACACCACGGCAAAAAGTATCTTCTAGGGGCTCGCAGTGCTCGCCTTTATAAAGACAACCCTTTCCTTTCTGTGTTTAAATAATTGCTTTTCGTGTGACGACTGCGACGCCTTCTGGTGCCCAGACGGCGACTTTGGCAGTTCCTGTTACACGGATCCAGCCTAGTCCTGAGATAACGAGGTCTGTCTTATCCTTGATAGTAAAGACATGTTGGACCAGTTTTGGAAAGTCTTCTTTTTCTTTGCTATTTGGTGGTGTAAGGAGGGTTCCGAGGTGCTTGTCGTAAAAGGCACTAGCGCCTTCAAGCTTGGTACGATGAAGTTTGAGTTCATTATCAAAGAAAGCTGTGAAACCTTGCTTTTCTCCTGCAATGAAATCAAATCGTCCCAAACCTCCTAAAAAGAGGGTTTGCTCAGGATTGAGCTGGTAGGTTTTAGGTTTGATTTCCTTTTTAGGACTGACATACTTGAGATTTAGCCGTCAAGTAGTGGGCCATCTGATGACGATGAATAATTCCCGGTGTATCATAGATATAAGAACCATCATCAAGTGGGATTTCAATCTTATCTAAGGTTGTCCCTGGGAAACGTGAGGTTGTGATGACGTTCTGGTCACCCGTAATTTCCTGGATAATTGCGTTGATAAGAGTTGATTTCCCAACATTGGTAACCCCAACTACATAGACGTCACGACCCTTACGATAGTGCTCAATTTTATCAATGACTTCCTTGATAGCATACTTGTTTTGGGCTGAAGTCAGAACGACGTCAACAGGACGTAGACCTTCTTCATGGGCACGTTCCATGAGCCATTGACTAATCTTACCAGCCTTAACAGACTTAGGAAGGATGTCTTTTTTATTTCCAACCAAGAGAACATCGTTGCCTGATACAAAGCGAGGCAATCCTGGGATAACAGAACCATTAAAGTCAAAGATATCAATCACATTGACCACCAAGGCATCACTGTCTCCTACCTCGTGCAAGAGTTTTAGGAAATCATCATCCGTCAACTGGACATCTGTGATTTCATTGTAATGACGAAGACGGAAACAACGTTGGCAATAAACTTCACCAGTTTCCAAACCTTTTTCGAGTGCTGACTGAGGTGTAAAACCAAGACCAGTCTTATCTGTCGTCTGAATGGTTGCTCCACAGCCAATACAGAGAATTTCTTCCATAGTTAGATTCCTTTTTTATATGTGATAGGACCGTACTTTTCAGTGATTTGTTTCATGACACGGCGCTCACGAGCGCGGTTAATCTTCGTTTTGATAGAGTCGTGCTGCACCAAGGGCTTGACCAAAATCGAACGAATCCCTGCTCGGTGAGCAGCTCGAATATCCGTCATGAGTTGATCCCCAACCATGACCACTTCGTTTTTCTCATAGTGGAATTCCTTCATGGCGCGGTCAATCCCGAAAGTAAAGGGCTTCAAAGCCCAATAAACATAGTCAATCCCAAATTTTTCAACTGCTCGTTGGACACGTTTTTTAGAATTATTTGAGACTACAATAATGCGAATCCCTGCGTCACGAAGGTCATGCAACCATCGTTTCATCTCTGGAGTCCCATCAGGGTTATTCCAAGCAATCAGAGTGTTGTCCAAATCCACCAAAACAGCTTTGATCCCTTGTTTTTGCAGGCTTTGGACTGTCAAATCATAAACTGCTTCTACAGCAAAATCTGGCATGTAATTTTCAATCGCCATTCTGGCTCCTTCTCTTTTATTTTCTAGTAATTTTCTTCAGCCATTGAGATAAGGCTGCCCATAAATCAAGCTAGCCATTAAGATATAAATCCAAGCATTTGGCTCTTCTGTAAATGGTAGAGGAACATTCATTCCGAAGAAACCTGTAATAACCGCAAGTACTGCTAGTAAGACGGAGATAATAGTCAAAACTGTCAAACTATCATTCAGGTTATTGTTTAGGATGTTGTTGTAAGAAGATGAGAGTTGTTGCAAGACTTGAGAAATCAAGTCTGTCATAGACACCAACTGATGGGCTTCAATCATTGCATCATCAAACTGCTCTCGTTCGACTTCATTAAATCTCCGATAAAGAGCATGGCCCTGGATATGTTCTAAGAGGAGTCGATTTTGTTTTGCCGCTGCTGTTAAGTAAACCATACCAGTCTCCAAGTCGGAAAGAGCAAAGAGATTTTTCTTGGTTGTTCTCTGACGAAGCAAGCTGTTGACTTCATCTTTACTCTTATCCATCTTTTCAATGATTGGATAATAGGCGTTACTAATGATTTCTAGACTAGCAAAAAGAAATTTGTAAATAGAAAGCAACTCATGGCTATCCAGATAAGCTAACATCTGATCAATGACATAAGCATTCTTATGGTTACTGATGGTAATCATTCGTTGTCTTTCGACGATAAAGGTCATAGGAATCGCTTCATAGTACTCCTTGTCCTTTTCTAAATCCAGAACATTGTAGATAAAGGTAACGGTCCCATTTTCACGGTTATAATCCATGTGGGCACGTTCGTTTTTATCCAGCGCATATTCGATGGTTTCCTTGTCCAGTCCATAGATTTCAGACAAATCTTCAAGATTTTTTATTCTTTCTACATCCAGATTAATCCAGACACAACCATTTCCTAATTGCTTATCTAAAAACATTGTTTCTCCTTTACAAAACTCTTTCTATTGTACCATAAAAGAGGTAAAATTTCAGTTCTCTTCTTCTCTTGAAAAATTGCTAACCACAGTAATATTACGGTTGGGAACAAAGTGGAGAGCCTGGTCTTCACCTCTTAATTGAGTTGTTCGAATGCCGACACTAACTACTTTTCCCGATACAGTAATGGGACCATTTGTCAAAACAACTTCATCTCCTACATCCAACTGGCGTTCAAAGAGAATAAAGAAACCATTGATAACATCTGATAAGAAGCCCTGCGCCCCCATACCAATTGCAACCCCAGCAATCCCAGCACCAGCTAGTAAACTTGATACAGGAAGTCCTAGGATAGACAAAATGCAGTAGACTAAAAAGAAATAAAGAGTGTAATTAAAGACATTTTCAAGCAAACGAGAGATTGTTTTCTGTCTTCCCGCGTCCCGATTTGAAAATTTAAGCGATGGTTTCACTATCTTCTTTACAGTCGCATGGAGGAGCTTTTTAGCTATGTAAAATAGCACAAATAAAATTAAAAGAGAAATCACTTTGGTCAAGAGATTCTCAAATACCGTTGTTAAATCTAGCTTATTAAAATAACTTCTAAAAAATTCTTGCATATAAAACTCCTTTCCTAACATTATACCATAAAACGATATCTGAACCAGTTTGGTAAATATTCATTCTTCCTAAACTATTATTAGATTCACTTGATTTCAAAACATATTTATACTATAATCAAACCACTACATGAGAACAAATTATTTTCTCAATAACTCTCTTGGAATAGGCCTTTCTACCTCACCTACTACTAAAATTTTAAAGTATTTATCTCAAGGAAAGTATTCTATGTCTATCACTCAACGTACTTTAAAACTAGTCCTGGCAACCTGTTTTGCTTGTTTACTAGCCTACTTTTTTGATTTGTCATCAGCTGTATCAGCTGGTATCATTGCTATCTTGAGTCTTTCTGATACTCGAAGAAGCACGATCAAACTAGCCCGCAATCGACTTTTTTCAACCTTGCTGGCGTTAATGATCGGTGTTATTGCCTTTCAACTAACTGGTTATCATATCTGGAGCTTTGGACTCTACTTAGCATTCTATGTTCCCCTTGCCTATAAACTGGGTTGGGAAATTGGAATCACTCCTAGTAGCGTTCTGGTTAGCCATCTCTTAATCCAACAATCAACAGCACCAGCACTTTTACTGAATGAGCTCTTACTCTTCCTAATCGGTACTGGCTTTGCGCTTCTGGTCAATCTCTACATGCCTTCACGTGAAAAAGAAATTCAACATTATCATACTCTTGTTGAAGAAAAACTCAGAGATGTTCTTCTACGACTTTCTTACTATCTGAAAAGAGGAGATGGCCGTAATCAGGCTCAACTTGTAAATGAACTTGATCAACTACTTGAGGATGCTCTTAAGTTAGTTTACCTCGATCATTCTGACCATCTCTTTCACCAGACAGATTATCATATCCACTACTTTGAGATGCGACAAAGACAAACGCGTATCTTAAGAAATATGGCTCAACAGATTAACACATACCAACTAGCCGCTAGTGAGAGTTTGATTGTCGCTCAGCTCTTTTCAAAAACAGCTAGCCAATTGAGTCAAACAAATCCAGCCTACGACTTATTGAATGATATTGAGAGCTACCTAGAGGTGTTTCGCAATCGCTCTCTCCCTAAAACTAGAGAAGAGTTTGAGACACGGGCTACGCTTCTACAACTCTTTCGTGAATTAGAGCATTTTATCCAGATAAAAGTAGATTTCTACAACCGTTATTCTGACAAAAACAGTAACAAATAAAAACTTCTATCGGCAACTCAGTTGCTGATAGAAGTTTTTTTGTTATGAATAGATTTAATTTTCGCGCTTCTTTCGAATCGACATGAGACTGATGTCTCTCAAACTAAAGTAAGTAAGAGCCAGCATTCCCAATGTAATAAAGATTTCTGCTGGAAGTTGGAAAATCTGTAGGGCAGACAAGAGCAACAAGATTACGAGGGCAACAAGTCCAAAGACTAATATTACAACATTGACCGTCCCCTTGATACTTTGAGGTGTCGCAAATACATAGAGTAGTAATAAGAGTATCCCTATGATTAAATAGACCATCTTTATCTCTTTCTAGCTCTTATTCAGCTGATTTTTTCTTTTTGTTTGCTTTCTCACGCTCTGCCTTGTTAAGGATTTGTTTACGCAAACGAATAGATTCAGGCGTTACTTCCATGTATTCATCATCGTTCAAGAACTCAAGTGATTCTTCAAGTGTCAAGATACGAGGAGTTTTGATAACCGCTGTTTGGTCCTTAGTAGCGGAACGAACGTTAGTCATTTGTTTTGCTTTGGTGATATTAACAGTCAAGTCATTTTCACGAGAGTTTTCACCGATGATCATGCCTTCGTAAACCTCGGTACCTGGGTTGACAAAGATAGTACCACGTTCTTCGATAGACATGATAGAGTAGGTTGTAGCCTTACCAGCATCGATTGAAACGAGGGCACCACGGTGACGTCCACCAATTTCCCCTGGAATCAATGGCAAGTATTGATCGAAGGTATGGTTCATAATCCCGTAACCACGAGTCATTGACAAGAACTCAGTTGAGTATCCAATCAAACCACGCGCAGGAACTAGGAAGACCAAACGAGTTTGACCATTACCAGTTGAAATCATATCCAACATTTCACCCTTACGTTCAGAAAGGCTTTGGATAACAGATCCTTGGTATTCTTCTGGTGTGTCGATTTGCACGCGCTCAAATGGCTCACACTTCACACCATCGATTTCTTTGACGATAACTTCTGGACGAGATACTTGAAGCTCATAACCTTCACGACGCATAGTCTCGATGAGGATTGACAAGTGCAATTCCCCACGTCCTGAAACTGTCCATTTATCTGGTGAGTCTGTTGGTTCTACACGAAGAGATACGTCTGTTTGCAATTCTGCTTGCAAACGTTCTTCAACCTTACGAGAAGTCACCCATTTACCTTCACGACCAGCAAATGGTGAGTTGTTAACCAAGAAGGTCATTTGAAGGGTTGGCTCATCGATGTGAAGAACTGGAAGAGCTTCAACTGCATCTGTTGGAGTGATTGTTTCCCCAACGAAGATGTCTTCCATACCTGATACGGCAATCAAGTCACCAGCCTTAGCTTCTTGGATTTCACGACGTTCCAAACCAAAGAAACCAAAGAGTTTTGTAACACGGAAGTTCTTGGTTGTACCATCAAGTTTAGAAAGGGTAACTTGATCCCCAACCTTGACAGTACCACGGAAGACACGTCCGATACCGATACGACCAACGAAATCATTGTAGTCCAAGAGTGACACTTGGAATTGAAGGGGCTCATCTGAGTTATCGATTGGAGCTGGAATGTGGTCAATAATGGTATCAAAGATTGGCGCCATAGTCTTTTCTTGGTCGGCTGGATCATCTGACAATGAAGATGTTCCGTTGATTGCTGAAGCATAGACTACTGGGAAGTCAAGCTGGTCATCATCCGCACCAAGCTCGATGAAGAGTTCCAAAACTTCATCCACTACTTCTGCTGGACGAGCTGATGGTTTGTCAATTTTATTGATAACAACGATTGGGACAAGGTCTTGTTCCAATGCTTTTTTCAATACGAAACGAGTTTGAGGCATAGTACCTTCGTAAGAATCCACTACCAAGACTACACCGTCAACCATTTTCATGATACGTTCAACTTCTCCACCGAAGTCCGCGTGTCCTGGTGTGTCCATGATATTGATACGAGTTCCGTTATAGGCAACTGCTGTATTCTTCGCAAGGATTGTAATTCCACGCTCTTTTTCAATATCGTTTGAGTCCATTGCACGTTCAGCTAATTCTGTACGCGCATCAAGAGTTTCAGATTGTTTTAATAATTCGTCAACGAGGGTTGTTTTACCGTGGTCGACGTGGGCGATAATCGCGATATTACGGATATCTTCTCTTAATTTTGTCATGATTTCCTCTATTTATTTCAAATTTATTTTCTAACTGAACGATTATACCACAATTTTAAGCAAATGACTTAACTCAAGTAAGTGTAAATGTTTTCAAAAGAAAATTCATGACTTATCTTTTCTTTTCAAAAATCCCGACTTGTGATAAGATAGGCTGGTATGCGTTTAGATAATTTGTTAGCCCAGGAAAAAATCAGTCGAAAAGCCATGAAACAGGCTCTCCTAAAAAAAGAAATCTTAGTAGATGGAGTCCCTGCTACTTCCCTTGCACAGAATGTTGATACGGGATTACAAGAGTTGATTTTTCAGGGTAGAAAAATCCAAGGATATGAGCAAACCTATCTCATGCTTCACAAACCAAATGGTGTCGTGACAGCAAGTAAGGACAAGGAACTGCCAACAGTCATGGACTTGCTACCTCAACAGCTCCAGTCGAATCAGCTCTATGCAATTGGTCGACTAGATCGAGACACAACAGGTCTTCTCCTCTTGACAGATAATGGGCCTCTTGGTTTTCAACTCCTCCATCCTCAATATCATGTGGATAAAACTTACCAAGTTGAAGTCAATGGACCGCTCTCATCCGACCACATCCAACAGTTCAAGATGGGATTATCTTTCTTGATGGAACTGTCTGTAAACCAGCTCAACTTGAAATTCAAGTAGCAAGCCCTAGCCTCAGCAGAGCCACCATCACCATCTCTGAAGGGAAATTTCATCAGGTTAAAAAAATGTTCCTCTCAGTCGGTGTCAAGGTCACTGCCCTAAAACGAGTTCAGTTCGGGAATTTTACATTAGATTTAGAGCTAGCAGAGGGGCAATACCGGTCCTTGAACCAAGAGGAATTGAAAATCATAAAAAACTACTTAGAGAAAAGTGGATAAAACAAAAAAGCTTTAAAATAAAGCTTTTTGTTTTTTGATTAACCAAAAATTAGGAAGAGGGCTGCAATCCAGTTAAGCACAGAAATGACAATCCCTACGATATTGAGAATTTTTTCTGTTTTATACACTAGTCCAGATTGATTTTGATGTGAATTAGCCAAGACAAGACCAATGATACCCAAAATAAGCCCTACGATTGGTGATAACAAACCAAGGACGATAGATAGAATACCTAAAACAAGTGAGGCTTTTTTCTTTTCTTGTGTTTCCATATTATAAAACTCCTTAAATTTAATACAAATTAATTATATCATAAAAAGATAGGTTTAGCTACAATTTCATAACTTATTACAGAATGTTAGCTAGTCTTAACCTTGCCTGTCCAAGAATCCAATCCGTAAGAAAGGATATAAATTTCTGAGAAACCTTGTTTTTTCAAGAAAGTGCTGCATTGGTTACACGTTGCGCACGTTGGTTTTCATATAGAAGGACAGGCTTATCCTTACGAAGAGCCGCAAGACTTGTCTTCAATTGATTTGAAGGAATATTACGAGCTCCGAGGATATGTTTTCTGTGGAAGTCAGCTGGCTCACGCAAGTCAATTAGCTGACCTGTACGAATCAAAGATTCAAACTCTGCATTGTCTACAATTTTTGCTGCACGGCGAATACGAAGATAGTTGTATCCCATCCATGCCAACATCGCCACTACAAGTCCCCATAATACCCAAGTTACCATAATATCTAATCTCCATTTTTTTCTAAATAGTCTAATTCTAGTTTGTGCTCTCTGCGAAGAACAGCCTCCGCTTCTAGATAATCCAGCTTATCCATCAAACCAGCATCATAGATTCGAGATAGTTCAATCTTCATTAATTCAATGTCATAAAGACGTTTCCCCATATAGACAAGAATACCGAACTGTTTAAGAAATTGTTGCACATCGTAGAGTGTTTTCATAGCTTTCATTTTAGCAAAAAATCAGAATTTTTTCAATAGTTCCCTTGGAGGATTGCTCTTTTTACTATTATCTAGCTTTCTTCACACTATGACAAAGAAGAAAGCCTACTGTCATACCAACGATATTTTGCACAAGATTTGGGACGATTTCTGGTATGGCTGCTCCCCAACCATTCATCCAAGCCGATGCAAAAGCGTAACCTGCCACCATGATGATGGTTGCCAAGACTAATCCTAGCCACTGCCATTTCCCTTTAACACCTGCCAAATATCCCTGCGAACCATGGAAAATCAAGCTGAAGAACATCCACTGGGGGTAACCTGAAATCAGGTCAATTAGAAATCCCGCTAATCCTCCGACAACAGCTCCTTCGCGACTCCCAAAGTAAAAGGCCGTAAAGAATATTCCTGCATCCAAAAGTGTTAGAAATCCTGTTGGCGTTGGGATTTTTACGAAATAGCCCAAAACTACGGATAGAGCTACTAGGATGGATACTAGGGCGATTTTACTTGTTTTTGTTTGCTTCATATTGTCTTACTCCATACTGATCTGCTTGTGCAATGGCACGGTAAACAAAGGCTTTGGAACTTTCAATTGCTGGTAAGAGCTCCTCTCCCTTGACTAACTGGCTGGCAATGCTCGATGCAAAAGTACATCCTGCACCAGCATTTTGTCCTTGAATGACTGGATTTCAAGAATAGTAAAATTCTCTCCATCATAAAAGACATCCACAGCCTTATCCAGACTGAGACGATTTCCACCCTTAATAATCACTGCTGGCGCACCCAAGTCATGTAATTTCTGCGCTGCATCCTTCATATCGTCCAAGGTTTCAATCTTTTGGCCTGCTAGCAATTCTGCCTCAGGAAGATTGGGTGTAATGACAGTCACATAAGGGAAAAAGCGAATCAACTCTTGACAAAGCTCGCTAACAGCAACATCATGCGTTTCCTTACAAACGAGAACTGGATCCAATACCACTGGAACTCCTGTACGTTCCTTGATAAAGTTAAGGGCTTTTTCAGCAACACCAACAGTCGGTAAGAGACCAATCTTAATTCCTCCAAAGTCTACGCTCTTTAGACTATCCAACTGTTGTTGGAAAATAGTCTCATCTGTCGGGAAGACCTCAAAACCATTTTCTGTCAAAGCAGTTAAACAAGTCATAGCTACAAAACCATGCAAACCATTTAAAGTATAGGTCGCAAGGTCAGCAGCTAGTCCACCACCACTAAAAATATCATTTCCTGAAAGTGCTAAAATACGATTATTCTTCATAACGAATCTCCTTCAAATATAAACCATTGGGTGCTGCAGTTGGACCTGCCAACTGTCTGTCTTTTTTCTCCAAAATCAGGTCAATCTGCTCTATCGGCATTCTGTTATTTCCAATTTTCAGCAAGGTCCCGACCATATTTCGAATCTGCTTATAGAGGAAACCATTACCTGAGAAGGTAAAGGTCAAAAATTGACCGGTCTCGTCAACCCTAAGACTGGCTTCCGTGATCGTTCTTACCTTGTCCTCCACACTAGTTCCGGCAGCGGTAAAACCGGTGAAATCATAGGTTCCTTCTAATTTCTTCACAGCCTTTTGCATGCGTTCCACATCTAGTGGATAGGGATAGTGGGTGGCATAATGACGTCTCATAGGATTTTTAGGACGCCCCCTATCCACGATAAACTCATAGGTCTTGCTATGCTTGGCATAACGGCAATGAAAATCATCAGCCACGATCTCAATCGAAATCACATCGATGTCTTCAGGACTTTGGGTATCAAGAGCAAAGCGAAGTTTTTCCTCATCCATCTGATAGGGGAGATCAAAGTGGATGACCTGCCCTAGAGCATGAACACCACTATCCGTTCGCCCTGCACCATGGATGGTAATGGCCTGCCCTTTATTTAATTTGGTTAAAGTTTTTTCAATTTCCTCTTGGACACTACGCGCGTGTGGTTGCCGCTGAAAACCAGCAAAGGCGTAACCATCATAGGAAATGATTGCTTTATATCTAGTCATGTATCTATTTTATCAAGAAAATTTCTCTGCAACAAGTTTGAAAACCAAAAATTGTACGGGTGCAGTTTTAGATATCAACTAGTCCTTACCTCGATTTTCTCATTATATATTTTCGTACAGGTGCTTCAACCATTTGAACGATTTCAAATCCTTCTTTTTGGTAAAGATTGTAAGCTGTTTGATTTGCCTCGTAGACATTTAGAGAAATAGTATCTATGTCTTCATTTTCAAAGGCCAAACTAACAAATTTCCTTAAAGCCTGGCTACCTAATCCCTGCCCCTGTTTCTGAGGATTGATAAAAAATCTCCCGATATGAAGATTCCTGTCTTCTAGCCTGATTTTCTGGATAAGCCCCACAAACTCTTGTCCATCAAATATTGAAAAAATTCCTTCCAAATCTTGCAAGACTTGAATTGTCAAGGGAAAAGGAATCATTGGTCCCATCCATTGCTTCTGAAAACTTTCTCCCAAAGCATTAGACCAGTGACAAATGAGTTGGGCATTTTCTATCTGAAGTCCTTTTTCAAAATGAATTTTCATATTTGCTCCTAAAATTTCTCCTTTATCCAACTATTATACTCTTTCTCTTATTTTTTCCGAATTAATAAGTATGATTCACCTTTACTTTTTTCTTGTTGGAGCTATTCTTGCTTCCTTTCTAGGCTTAGTCATTGACCGCTTTCCTGAGCAGTCTATTATCTTTCCTGCTAGTCACTGCGATTCTTGTCAGACTCGTTTGAGACCACTGGATTTGATTCCATTTCTCTCACAGGTATTCAATCGCTTTCGCTGTCGCTATTGCAAGTCAAGCTATCCTGTCTGGTATGCCTTCTTTGAGTTATCTTTGGGACTGCTCTTTCTAGCTGAGTCTGTGGGATTTTTAACTTTGGGGCAAGTCATCTTGATAACTGCCGGCTTGACTTTGGGCATCTACGACTTTCGTCATCAGGAATATCCCTTGCTCGTCTGGCTGATTTTTCACTTATTCCTCATGTTTTTCTGTAGTTGGAATCTGGCCATGGCTTTCTTATTGATTCTTGGAATCATTGCTCACTTCATCGATATCCGCATAGGTGCAGGGGATTTTCTCTTTCTGGCCTCCTGTGCTCTTGTTTTTAGTCTTACTGAAATGCTGATTTTAATTCAATTCGCTTCCACTACCGGCATTCTAGCCTTTCTCCTACTAAAGAAAAAGAAAAGACTACCTTTTGTGCCTTTCCTCTTGCTGGCTGCTTGTATGATTATTTTTGGTAAGCTACTGCTTCTCGGATAAAGTCAGCGATTTCTGCTACTTGTCCTTCATGTAGAGCCTTAACAATCTTGGATCCGACGATGACGCCGTCTGATACTGCATTAAAGCGTTCTACATCATCCTGTGTAGATACACCAAATCCTGTCAAGACTGGAATATCTGCTACTTGATGAAGTTGAGCCAAGTGCTTGTCCAAATCATCTCGGTAGTTTCCTGATTTCCCTGTGATCCCATTGATAGCAACGGCATAGACAAAACCTTCAGCTCCCTCAATGAGTTCCTTTTGACGCTCAATTCCTGTCGTCAAGCTGACAAGTGGAATCAGAGCAATGTCTGTACCTGCCAAGAAGGGCTCTACAAAATTAGCATGTTCATGAGGTAGGTCTGGAATAATCAAACCTTTAACCGCTGTATCAGAAAGGTCTTTAACCAATTTCTCCACACCGTACTGAAAGAGGGGGTTAAAATAGGTCATGATAACAACTGGAACTTCTGTTTCAATAGTCTTCAAAGTTTCAACCAAAGCCTGGGTAGAGGTTCCGCAAGCTAGACTGCGCAAGCCTGCTTCTTCGATAACTGGACCGTCTGCAACAGGGTCTGAAAAGGGAACTCCTATCTCAATGGCAGACACACCCAAATCTTCTAAAAAGTGAATTGTTTCAGCAAGACCATCCAAACCTTTTTCATGGTCTCCAGCCATGATATAGGGAACGAAAATTCCTTTCCAGTCGCTTTTATAGCGTTCAATTTTTCTGTTAGTGCCTTAGACATGAGCTTCTCCCTTCTTTGCTGCGTCTGCTTCCAAGCGGTCTTTAACTTGAACCACATCCTTGTCCCCACGACCTGATAGGCAGACAATCATAGACTTGTCTGGGCCAAGTTCTTTGGCCAATTTCACCGCAAAGGCGATGGCATGGCTAGATTCCAAAGCTGGGATAATTCCTTCCACACGAGACAAAAGTTGAAATCCTTCCAAGGCTTCCTCATCTGTCACTGGCACATAAGTCGCACGCTTGATATCGTGGTAATGGGAATGCTCTGGACCGATACCTGGATAGTCCAAACCTGCTGAAATTGAGAAAGCTTCTAAGATTTGACCATGAGCATCTTGGAGCACATCCATAAGCGAACCGTGAAGAACACCTGGACGACCCTTGGTCAAGGTAGCTGCGTGATGCTCTGTATCCACACCTAGTCCTGCTGCTTCAGCTCCATACATAGCCACTGACTCATCTTCCACAAATGGATGGAAGAGCCCGATGGCATTAGAGCCACCACCAACACAGGCTACTAGAGCATCTGGCAGATTTTCACCTGTCAAATCACGGTACTGTTGCTTGGCTTCTCGTCCAATAACACTTTGGAAATCACGAACAATTTCTGGGAAAGGATGGGGCCCCAAGGCAGAACCAAGGATATAGTGGGTATCATCGATATTTGCCACCCAAGAACGAAGGGCTGCATTGACTGCATCCTTGAGCACGCGCGAACCATCTGTCACTGCCTCTACCTTAGCTCCTAAAAGCTCCATGCGGAAAACATTGAGGGCTTGGCGTTTGACATCTTCCTCACCCATGTAGATAGTACATTCCATGTTGAAGAGTGCTGCAGCTGTTGCAGTTGCCACACCGTGTTGACCAGCACCTGTCTCAGCGATAATTTTCTTCTTGCCCATGCGTTTAGCCAGTAAAACTTGTCCTAAGGCATTGTTAATCTTGTGGGCACCTGTATGGTTGAGGTCTTCACGTTTGAGGTAAATCTTGGCTCCGCCGATATGCTGGGTCAAGTTTTTTGCGTAGTAAAGAGGTGTTTCACGACCTACATATTGGCGCAAAAGTTGGTTTAACTCCTCTTGGAAACTTGGGTCTGCCTGACTTTCACGGTAGGCCTTCTCCAACTCCAAAACTGCTGTCATCAATGTTTCTGGGACAAAGCGTCCACCGAATTTTCCGTAAAATCCATCTTTATTTGGTTCTTGATATGCCATGCTTTACCCTCTCTATAAATCTTCTAATCTTTTCATGATCTTTTTGTCCGTTTGTCTCTACCCCACTTGATACATCTACTGCATAGGGAGTAAAGTGTTGAATTGCTTCTTCTACATTATCTTCGTTTAGCCCGCCTGCGATGAAGAAAGGCTGGGCTAGTTCTGTCGTATCCAGTCGACCCCAGTCAAAGATCTGGCCACTTCCTGCCACAGGGGCATCAAAGAGTAGATAATCTGCCTGTGAACTTGGTACATGACCATCTCCATCCACCTGAACAGCCTGAATGCTGGCACAAGGTAAATTCTCAAATAAATCATCTGTCACCTGATCATGAATTTGTACCATGTCCAAGCCAACTTTGTCAATCGCTTCTAGCAGTTCTGCCCGACTTGGTGAAACAAATACACCAACCTTTTTAACATTAGCAGGAATGAGCTTAGCCAGCTCTGCTGCTTGTTCCAAGGTCACCTGTCTTTTGCTAGGTGCAAAGACAAAACCGATGTAGTCTGCTCCAGCTGACACAGCTGTTTCTACCGCTTCTTTGGTCGATAGTCCACAAATCTTAACCTTTGTCAATCTGCAACTCCTTGATTCTCTGGGCTACATCTTCTGCCTGCATGAGGGCTGTTCCTACTAAAATTCCGTTAAAGTAGGGTGCAACTCGTTTCGCATCTGCTTCTGTAAAAATAGCAGATTCAGAAATGTAGAAGCAATCGTCCTTAAAGTATTGGGCCAAGTCTACGCTAGTCTGCAAGTCAACTTCAAAGGTAGTCAAATTACGATTATTCACACCAATAATTTGAGCGCCAAGGCGGTGAGCCACTTCTAGCTCTGCTAGATTATGAGTTTCCACCAAAACTTCTAGACCTAGCTCTGTCGCATAGTCATACAGTTCCTTGAGGCGTTCTTCTGATAAAGCCGCTACGATGAGCAAGATAACTGTCGCACCTGCATTGCGAGCACGGATGATTTGCTTTTCATCAATAATAAAATCCTTGTTTAAAGTCGGAATCTCTACCTGACTGGAAATCTCACGAAGATAATCCAAATGACCTTTGAAAAAAACTTCATCTGTCAGAACAGAAATCATAACAGCGCCGTTAGCCTCGTAAGTCTGGGCCTGTTGAACGATATCCACATCCAGATTGATATCACCCATACTTGGACTCGCCTTCTTGACCTCTGCAATGATTTGCAAGCGATCCTGATGGTTTTTCAAATATTCAGCCAAACGATAGCTTTCTCGCAAGGGCTGAAGTTCCTCTCGTTCCATCTTTTCAACTTCACGCGCCTTCTGCTCTAAGATCCGTGACAAAAATTCCTGACTCATCTTTGATACTCCTGTAATAGTCTGAGTTTTTCAAGGGCCTTACCACTAGCAATCACTTGGCGTGCCATTTCAACTCCTTCCTTGATACTGTCTGCTTTACCATTGGCGTAGAATCCTAGACCTGCATTTAAGACTGTTGTTTCCAAGAATGGACTTGGTTCGTTATTAAGAACACTGACAAGGATGGCTGCATTCTCATGCGCATTTCCCCCACGAATGTCCTCAATAGCAATGCGTTCCATTCCCAAATCTTCTGGGGTAAAGGTTGACAAAGTGATTTCACCATTTTCAAGAAGGGCAATACTGGTAGTACCATTCAAACCAGCTTCATCCAATCCTTCTGGACCAGCTACTACGATAGCACGTTTGCGGCCCATGTTTTTCAAGACCTGAGCTGTACTTTCTAAAAGTTCTGGACGACTGATTCCTAGAAGCTGTGTTTCCAAGACCATTGGGTGAATCAGTGGACCTGTCAAATTCATGATGGTTGGAATTCCCAACTCCAAGCGTGCAGGCATGATATATTTCATAGCTGGGTGCATGTTTTTGGCAAAGAGAAAGACGATTCCTGTTTGGTCAAATACCTTACCCAATTGTGATGGTTTAAGGTCAATATTGATTCCCAAAGCTTGCAAGACATCTGCTGACCCAGATTTAGAGGAAATTGAACGATTACCATGTTTAGCCATATGGATTCCTCCACCTGCTAAGACAAAGGCTGCAGTTGTTGAGATGTTAAAGCTAAATGACTTATCTCCACCTGTACCACAGTTATCCATAGCATCTTGAATGTTTGTTGGAATGTGTTGAGCATGTCCTCTCATAACTTGAGCGAGGGCTGTTCTTTCTTCAGGTGTTTCTCCCTTCATTTTAAGAGCTAAAAGTAGTGAAGCGATTTGTGCTTCTGTCACTCGCCCTGTCACGATGCGTTCGATAACATCTGTCATTTCAACACTTGATAAATCTTCAAAGTTGGCTAATTTTTCAATAATTTCTTTCATTTTGTGTTCCTCACTTTACAACTTTCTCGATAAAATTCTGAATAGAAGATAGGCCATCTGGCGTTCCAATACTTTCTGGATGATACTGCAAGCCATAAATCGGCAAGGTTTTGTGTTGAATACCCATAATAGCTTGGTCATCTGTCGAGCGAGCTGTCACTTCAAACTCTTCTGGCATCTCTTCAATTAAAATACTGTGGTAACGCATGACTGGACGATTGTCCTCAATCCCTTGATAGAGAACTGATGGAGTCTCAAACCGGATTTGACTTTGTTTCCCGTGCATAACTTTAGGAGCCAATCCCAACTTACCACCAAAGACTTCTGCGATGGCTTGGTGTCCCAAACAAATCCCCAGAATAGGTTTCTTACCTGCAAAATCACGAATCATTTCTTCCATTTTCCCAGCATCAGCTGGCCAACCTGGGCCAGGAGATAAAACTAATCCATCTGCCTTTTCAGCATGTTCATAAAGGTTTGGATCATCATTTCTCAAAACCTGAACTTCTGCGAAATTCCCGATATATTGAGCCAGGTTATAGGTAAATGAATCATAATTGTCAATCAATAAGATCATGGTCTTAGTTCTCCCATTCTAGTCATAGATTTAGCTTTATTAATCGTTTCTTGGTATTCATTCTGAGCGATGGAATCATAAACAATTCCTGCACCAGCCTGTACGTATGCTCTTTTATTTTTAAGAATCATGGTTCGAATTGCAATGGCGAAATCCATATCTCCAGTTGCTGATAGGTAACCGATAGCTCCTGCATATACGCCTCGTTTCTCTGTTTCTAGTTCATAGATGCGTTTCATGGCCCGAATCTTTGGTGCTCCCGATACTGTTCCTGCCGGAAGAGTCGCCTTCAAGGCATCCATGGCAGTTAATTCTGGTAATAAATGTCCTTTAACCACGCTAGTCAAATGCATGACATAACGGAAAAGTTCCACTTCCATATACTTGGTTACTTGGACACTGGCTGTTTCAGCAATTCTACCGATATCATTTCGTCCCAAGTCCACCAACATTCGGTGTTCTGCCGTTTCCTTTTCATCAGAAAGTAGATCACTTGCAAGTGCTGCATCTTCCTCATCATTGGTACCTCTAGGACGCGTACCTGCAATTGGATTGGTTGTCACGATGCCATTTTTGACGGAAACCAAGCTCTCAGGACTGGCACCGATGATTTGATAATCTCCAAAGTCGTAAAAGTAGAGGTAATTTGATGGATTGGTCACTCGGAGATTTCTGTAGAAGTCAAAAGGATTTCCAGTTACCTCTGCGGAGAAGCGCTGGCTAAGCACACATTGGAACATATCTCCGTTGCGAATCAAGTCGCGAGCTGTTTCTACCATTTCTTCAAATTTCTGAGGTGCAATATGTGGTCTAAACTGAAGTGGAGAAACGTCCAAATCTTCAAATTCATTTGGAGCAGGGATTTTCAACTCTTCTAAAACCTGCTCTAAAGCCACTTCTAGTTCTTCATTACTACGTTCACTGTAGAGAGCATCCTCTATGATATGAATTTTTTCTTTCTTATGGTCAAAAACTATATAACTCTCATAGACGAAGAAATGCATATCTGGCGTCCCAATCGTATCCTCAGGGAGCTGGCCAATCTCTTCATAGAGAGAAATCATATCGTAGCCAACAAAGCCAATAGCTCCACCACCAAAGGGTAGGTCTGAATGGTGCTGACTCTCATGAGTCACCTCATAAAGAAAGTCCAAAGGATCACGATCAATCACCTGGCCATTTTGATAAAGGACTCCATTCTCAAACTTAATCTCAAAAACTGGGTTATAGGCTAAGATAGAAAATCGAGCATTTTCTTTTTCTCTTGGGATACTTTCAAGTATGACCTTGTGTTGTCCGTTCAAACGCATATAAGCCAAGATTGGTGATAAAACATCTCCATGAATGATTCGTTCCATTGTAATTTCCCTTTCAGTTCTTCTTAAATCCCGTGTTTCTTCTACAAAAAATCCCCACGCAAATAACTTGCGTGAGGACGAAATTCGCGGTGCCACCTCAATTATAGGATTTCTCCTATCTCTCAATCCTGTCTCAGAACCTTCTTGTAACAGGCTGTGCGATAAAGGGCACTCCCTTGAGAATTATGAATTCTTCTCTCGTTTGAGATGGACCCAACCTTACAGCTTTCTCTGCTTGTTTTCAGCAACCACAAGCTCTCTGAGAGAGAAACAACTATAATTTTTCCATCTTTTATTTTTTAGCTTCAAGGTAGTCTGCAATAGCAGCTACGTCCTTGTCTCCACGACCAGAGACATTGATGATGATAATCTCATCTTTACTTAGTTTTGGTGCGCGTTTGGCTGCTTCAGCGATAGCATGTGAGCTTTCAATTGCAGGAATGATTCCTTCTGTTTTGCTTAATAAAAGCAAGGCTTGGACAGCTTCTTCGTCGGTCGCTGCTACATATTCTACTCGACCAGAGTCTTTAAAGAAGGCATGTTCTGGACCAACCCCTGGATAGTCCAAACCTGCTGAGATAGAGTAAACTGGCGCGAGCTCTCCATCTTCCTTAAAGACTGCATAGGTCTTCATTCCATCAACGATACCAACACTACCCTTAGTCATAGTTGCTGCGTGTTTGTCGGTATCTAAACCGTGACCAGCAGCTTCTACCCCAACCAATTTGACTTCTTCATCAGCTACATACTGTGAAAAAGCACCGATGGCATTAGAACCACCGCCCACACAGGCAATAACGTAGTCTGGCAGACGTCCTTCTTTTTCCAAGATTTGACGACGAGATTCTTCACTAATCACTTTTTGGAATTCATGAACAATCGTTGGATAAGGGTGTGGTCCAACAGCAGAACCTAAAACGTAGAAGGCTTCAAGGTCATTCATCCATGCTCCAAAGGCTGCATCAACCGCATCTTTGAGGGTACGAGTACCAGTTTCAACTGCGTGAACAGTTGCTCCCATCATCTCCATGCGAAAGACATTGAGACGTTGACGCTCCACATCTTCTGCCCCCATGTAGACATCACATGCCATACCAAACTTAGCTGCAGCTGCAGCTGTCGCAACACCGTGCTGGCCAGCTCCTGTCTCAGCAATGACACGCTTTTTACCCATGCGTTTTGCTAGAAGGATTTGACCCAAAACATTATTAAGTTTGTGAGATCCAAGGTGGTTAAGGTCTTCACGCTTGAGATAAATCTTAGCTCCACCTAGGTGCTCTGTCAAACTTTCTGCAAAATAGAGCGGTGTTTCGCGACCTGAATAATCCTTCAAGTAATGGCGAAACTCAGCTAAAAACTCTGGATCATCCTTGTATTTTTCAAAAGTCACTTCCAATTCATCTAGTAAAACCTGAATTGGTTCTGGTACAAAACTACCACCAAATTGTCCGAAATATCCTTTAGTTGTCATAAATTCTTCCTCCTTCTGTATGAATCCGGCTTTTTGTTTGCTTTTAGTAGTAGGCAAGAAGCTGTAGATAGAACTCAAGTTCATCAAAGCGACTTAACGCCCTAATAAAAGATAAACAAAATGACGGATAGAAAAAGCCCACACACGGAATATATTTCCATGTGAGGGCGTTCGTAACGCGGTACCACCTCAATTGTAAAGAGAATATCCCCTTTACATCTCTGCCTTGTCTAACAACAAGTTGCACTGTAAGGTGTGCCTACCGAATTTTCATTGTTTCAAATTCATTTTTTCAAATCAGCCCAATTTCACTACTTCCAACCACCTGTTCACAGTAACCACAGGCTCCCTGAAGATCAAAAATAACTACTTTTCTGATTTGTTGAGTTAATTATATGTTATTGTTTTTTCTTTGTCAATCGTTTTCATTCATTTTTTACTAATTTTTTTAATTATTTTTGTGAAGCACCTAGAATTTCTTCAGAAACTCTGACAAAAGTCTCAATGATATAATCTACTTCTTCGTCCGTTAATTTCGTGTGAAGCGGTAATGTAATTTCATTTTCAAAGAAGGCATAAGCTCGCGGATAATCTGCCATATCAAACCCAAGATTCTTATAGGCTGTCAAAAGCGGAAGCGGTTTGTAGTGAACGTTACTTGCGATTCCTGCCTTGGCCAATTCTTGGATGATTTGGTTGCGCTCTTCGAGACTTGCTCCTTCTACATGGGTGATGTAAAGGTGACGACAAGATTCAACGGTATCTGTCTCATGAGCCAATGGGTGAATACGAGTTCCCGCAAATCCATGGTCATAGCGAGTTACGATTTCTTTACGACGTTGTAGTAAGCCAGGATAACGATCTAGCTGAACTAGACCAAGTGAAGCCATGATATCTGTCATGTTGCACTTGTAGGCTGGTGTTACGATATCGTATTCCCATGAACCCAGTTGCATCTTGGCAAGAGCATCTTTTGTTTGACCATGAAGGGAAAGGATTTGGAATTCCTTGTACATTTCTTCATCATCAATAGCTGGATTAACTTTCCAAGTAGCGCTTCCTCCTTCAGCAGTTGTAAAGTTCTTGACTGCGTGGAAAGAAAATGATGTAAAGTCAGCGATTGAACCGGCTGGTTGTCCCTTGTAGGTTGAACCTAAAGCATGGGCACTATCAGAAACAATCACAATACGGTTAAAGGCCTTTTGCCACTTGCTAGCAGCTGTAAAGAGGTCACGTTTTTTTTCTACAACTTGGAACAAACGGTCATAGTCACAGATAATCCCTGCAAGTTCAACTGGGATGATGACTTTAGTCTTCTCAGTAATAGCTTGCTCAAGCTTGTCATAGTCCATTTCAAAGGTATCATCTTGGATATCAACCATAACTGGTGTCGCACCTACGTGAGTGATGACACTACATGAAGCTGTATAGGTCATAGCTGGAACGATGACTTCGTCACCAGGTCCTACTTCAAGTACGCGCAAGATCAATTCAAGAGCTGCTGTTGCAGAGTTGAGGCAGACTGTCTTAGGCGTTTGAGTATAGACAGACAGACGACGCTCTAGTTCTTTTGTCTTTGGACCTGTTGTGATCCAACCAGAACGGAGGGTATCGGCTACTTCAGCAATTTCAGCTTCGGTAATATCGGGTGGTGAAAATGGAATATTATACTTTGTCATTGATTTACTCCTTTTACTGTATTCACTCTTGTGACTACTTTATTTTAAAACTTCAACTACAGTCTGGAACATGATCTTGATATCTCCGAAGAAATTAAAATCACGTAGGTAGGCTAGGTTAAAGTGCATTTTCTCTGGAAGGACTCTTTCCACATAAGCCTGGTCAACTGTCATACCTTTTGCAGTCATTTGACTGATGATGGCATCCTCATCCTTATAGTTTATGCTGGCAAGGGAAGTAATCCCCGCAGGTAATAATAAGGTCGCCATCATCTCAGGGCTATACTGCTCTGTGTAGCGTGGTACTTCTGGGCGTGTTCCTACAAAGGACATCTCCCCTTTGAGGACATTAACCAATTGCGGCAATTCATCCAAACGAACACGTCGAATGAAATTTCCAACTTTAGTGATACGACTGTCATTTGCAGAAGTTACTAGACTACCTTTTTTATCAGCATCCGTCACCATGGTCCGGAATTTCCAAATCTTGAAATGACGGTTGTACTGGGTTACCCGCACTTGCTTGTAAATAACTGGACCCTTGCTATCTAGCTTGATCCAGATGCTTAGAATCATGAATAAGGGGGAGGTCAAGATTAACAAGACTACGGCTAGAAACAAATCTAGACAACGCTTGAAAATCAGTGAGCCTTTTCTTCTAGACACAAGCTGGTAGTATGGTTTTACCTCGCTCAATTGCATTTCTTGAGGTAGTTCATCCCATTTCAGCATGCACATTCTCCTCTGTTTTTTATATATAATCTTTATTAACATTCTACATTATACCACAAAATGAAAGAGGCAGTGCAAGAAATCTATGTTTTAAAGGAATTCTTCCTTAGGAAAGAGCCCCTGCCTGCAAGCTATACATCTTGTGATAGGTTCCACCCAATGCTAGGAGGTCCTCGTGAGTCCCACTTTCGATGATACGTCCCTTATCAAGAACATAGATACAATTAGCATCTTGAATGGTAGAAAGGCGATGGGCGATGGCAATGGTTGTCCGACCTTGTCTCATCTTAGCTAGGGAATTTTGGACCAGAGCTTCTGTTTCAGAGTCGATATTGGCTGTCGCTTCATCCAAAATCAGGATTTTAGGTTGACTGGCAACAGTTCTAGCAAAGGCAAGAAGCTGACGTTGACCAGTTGAAAAACTCGAACCACGCTCAGACACAGGAGAATCATAGCCTAAGGGAAGATCCTGAATGAAGGAATCTGCATCGACAAATTCTGCTGCAGCCTTGACTTGGTCATCGCTGATATCTTGGTACATGGCGATATTGGACTTAATGGTCCCATGATAGAGGAAGGGGTCCTGTAGAACCAAACCGATGTTTTTTCTCAACTCCTCTTGACTATACTCTCGAATATCCACACCATCTAGGAGAACCCGACCTGACTGGAACTCATAAAAGCGCATGAGAACATTAATGATAGAAGATTTCCCAGAGCCAGTATGCCCGACAAAGGCGATGGTTTCACCTTTATTGACGGTAAAGGAGATATCATCAAGAATCTGGTGTTTTCCGTCATAAGAGAAGGACACATGTTCAAAACGGATATTTCCTTCTCTAATCTCCGCTTGTCCATTTTCTTGGACTGGTTCATAGTTGGTCTCATCGATAAGTGCAAAGACACGACCTGCTGACACCATGGATGTTTGAAGGGTAGAAAAGTTTTGTGTTACCTCGATGAGTGGATCAAAGAGACGATTGATATACTGGATAAAAGCATACATGGTCCCTGCTGTTATCCCCATATAAAGGCCACGATAACCAAAGTAAGCCATCAAAACTGCATACCCCAATAGCTTCAGTAAGCTCATGGCCGGCCGTAAGAAGAGGGAATCTAGAGCAACCGAACGGTTAGCGTAGACCAGATGTTTCTGATTTATCTCATCAAACTCTTCTTGCAGGCGCTTTTCTTGGTTAAAGGCTTGAATAATACGAATGCCTTCGATGTTTTCTGCCAGCTTACTGTTGATATCTGATAAGAGACTTCTCGTTTTTTCGATGACCTTGACCGATTTTTTACGGTAGAGATTGACCAAAAGGAAAATCAAAGGCAGAAAGAGCAAGACTAAAGCAGTCAGACGATAGTCCAGAACTAACATGGTATAAAGGGTCGTCACGAATATAAAGACTGCCGAGATAAAGCTAGATAAGATCCCCGAAAACATATCACTGATAGTCTCGGTGTCATTTGTCAAACGAGAAACGATGGAACCTGCAGGCGTTTTATCAAAGTAAGACATGCCTAGCTTCTCCATATTGGCAAAGGCATCACGTCGGATATCTCTAACGATGCTGTAGGACACTCGCGCAAAGAGGATGTTCCCCACATATTGGACAATAGTTTGAAGAATGTAAAGCCCATAGTAAACTAGTAACACTGTAACAGCAAGCTGATTGAGATTGTTTAGATACTGGTCGATAAAGTGAGAAGCTACCAGGGGGATAATACTCTTAACAACAGTCGTCGCAAGGAGAAAGCAAGGGCTAAAAAGGTGAGGAGACTATAGGGCTTGAGATAAGACAACAAACGCTTCAATACAGACCATTGTTCTTATTTATTCCGCATCTTCTTCTCCTTTCATTTCTAACTGTTGAGACTGGTAGGTTTGGGCATACCAACCATCCAAGGCTAGTAAGTCTTCATGCCTACCTCGTTCAATGATGCGACCATCCTGCATAACCAAAATCAAATCTGCATGAACAACTGCACTGAGACGATGGGCAGTGATGATAGTCGTTTTATCTTTGCGAGTTTCCTTGAGATTATCGATGATCGCGAACTCTGTCTTAGCATCCACAGCTGACAAGGAATCATCTAAAATCAAGATATCAGGATTTAGAATCATAGCCCGACTCATAGCCAGACGTTGCTTTTGTCCACCGGATAGACTGACACCTTTTTCCCCGATAACTGTATCAAATCCCTCAGGCATGGCTTGAATGTCTTGATAGACTTGAGCCAACTTTGTCGCTTCTTCTACTGCTGAGAAAGGTAGGTCGGGATTCCCAAATCGAATATTGTCTAAGATAGAGCTTGCAAAGAGAAATTGGTCCTGTGGGACGTAACCCATCAAACTACGTAAGTCAGCTAGTCGATAGTCACGAATGTCATGGCCATTTAGATAAATGGCTCCTTGGTCAACATCATACTCACGTAGGAGCAACTTAATCAGAGCTGTTTTTCCTGAACCAGTTTGCCCAACCAAGCCCAAGGTTTGTCCTCTTTCGAGACTAAAATGGATATCTCTCAGCGTCTCTTCGTCTTCAAAGGCAAAACGATCAATGGCATAGTCTAAGCGCCCATTTTCAATCCCGTCAAGTGGAGATTCTGGGTCTTTGACAGGTGATTCTTGAGACAATAGACTCTCAATCCGTTGATAAGAAACTTTTCCTCTCTGAGTAATGTTAAAGAGGAAACCAATCGCCATCAAGGGCCAGACCATCATATCCAAGTAAGAGATAAAAGTGACCAGATTTCCGACGGTTACCTGCCCCGCTTGTACCATAAAGGCACCGACCAAAAGAGTTAAGGCATAAGAAGAACCAACAAAAAGCAGAACCATCGGGTCAAAGAGACTATCGTATTTCATGGTTTGCAGATTCTTTTGGAAGGTCAAATCATTGACTTCCTGGAAAGATGCCAATTCATCAGACTGATAGCCAAAGGATTTGGTTACCTTAATTCCTGATACAGATTCCTGAACCTTATTGTTGAGTTCAGAAAAGGCTGCTTGCGATTCACCAAAGCTTTGTGGGTCTTTCTCCCTAGACGACTAGTCGCATAGGCCATAAATGGCAAGGGAAGAATGGCAACCAAGGTCATCTGCCAAGAAATGCTAAAGAGCATAGTCAAGAGAGTCACCAAGGCTGTGATAGAGGCATCCACTGCCATCATGACACCCCCACCTGCTAAACGAGTCAGAGCATTGATATCATTGGTTGCGTGAGCCATCAAATCCCCAGTTCGATAATTCTGATAAAAAGTAGGCGACATTTTTGTAAAGTGCTCAAATAGTCTTGAACGCATGATTTGTCCAAGTCGGTAGGAGGTTCCTAGGATATACATGCGCCAAACGTAACGCAGATAGTACATCCCGAAAGCTGCCAGCAGGAGATAAAAGAGATGAAGTAGGAGCTCGTCCTGTGTTAATCGTCCTGAAGTAATGGCATCAATCACGCGCCCCATAACCATAGGTGGGATGAGGTTTAGTACAGAAACTAAAACCAGAGCTACAATTCCAACTAGGTAACGGCGTTTTTCTAATTTAAAAAACCACCAGAGTTTTTGGATGATGGACATAGTATTCCTTTCTAATAACAAATGGAAACCTGAGGCATGAACCCCAGGTTTTCTTTATTCATAACTTGCAACAAATACTTTTCTTTTATCGTACACTGCGATAAAGATATTCATAGGAGTAACATTTCATTTATTTTCAATCTTTTACATAAATCATTCTTTATTATATAGGAATGACCTTGATTTTTCAAACTATACGCTGGGGAAATACATCTTTTTCTGGTATAATATTGTCTATAATCTGAATGAAAAGGTACACACTATGAAACTAATCTCATGGAATATTGATTCCCTCAATGCAGCGTTGACGAGTGACTCTGCGCGTGCGAAATTATCACAAGACGTCCTCCAAACTTTGGTAGCCGAAGACGCTGATATCATCGCTATCCAAGAAACCAAGCTTTCAGCTAAAGGTCCTACTAAAAAACACCTCGAGGTGTTAGAAGAACTCTTCCCTGGATATGAAAATACTTGGCGTTCCTCTCAAGAACCTGCCCGTAAAGGCTATGCTGGAACCATGTTCCTCTATAAGAAAGACCTCACTCCAACTATCAGCTTCCCAGAGATTGGCGCCCCTTCTACTATGGACTTGGAAGGCCGCATCATTACTTTGGAATTTGATAAATTTTTCGTGACTCAAGTCTACACACCAAACGCTGGGGATGGACTCAAACGTTTGGAAGAACGTCAAGTCTGGGACGTCAAATATGCGGAATACTTGGCTGAGTTAGACAAGAAAAAACCAGTCCTTGCTACAGGTGACTACAACGTTGCCCACAAGGAAATTGACCTGGCCAACCCAGCCAGCAACCGTCGTTCACCAGGATTTACAGACGAAGAACGTGAAGGATTTACAAACCTTTTAGCCAAAGGATTTACCGACACTTTCCGCCATGTTCACGGAGATGTTCCAGAACGCTACACTTGGTGGGCCCAACGCAGCAAGACTTCAAAAATCAATAACACAGGCTGGAGAATCGACTACTGGCTCACAAGTAACCGTGTGGCAGACAAAGTTACCAAGTCAGATATGATAGATTCAGGCGCTCGCCAAGACCATACACCGATTGTCTTGGAGATTGAATTATAAGGATTTTCTTTATGGACTACAATGCAGTTATTCCCGAGTTTATGGTCTCAAATATAGAACAGTCTCGTTCCTTCTACTGCGATTTGCTGGGTTTTACAATCGAATACGGGCGACCAGAGGAAAAATTTCTCTTCCTTTCGCTTGAAGACTGCCAACTTATGCTAGAAGAAGGCAACGCAGAAGAATTATCCCAACTGACTTATCCTTTCGGGCGTGGTGTCAATATTTCCTTTGGTATCAAGGATGTCCCTCAGCTCCACCAAAAACTGCTGGAAGCCAACTATCCCATCTATCGTCCTTTGACTAAAAGAGAATTTCGAGTTGGTGAACAATATATCTATCCTCATGAATTTGCAGTTTTAGACCCAGATGGCTATTTTTTAAGATTTAGTGAATAGAATAATAAAGCATTAGAGTGGGAAAGTAATAAAAAAAGAGGCGTTTGCCTCTTTTTCTTATTTCTTTTGTCACTTACCTAATTTTAAAGTTCAACAAGTCTATTGTTGAAACAATTCAGATAAATCCTTCTCTCAACATTTCTAAGTTAAACACATTAGTAATATGACTAAATGCTTCTGCTAATGGTAAGTGTGCAGTTTTCCATCCTTGACCATCCGTAACCCAGACAAATTCTACATCATCATCTGATTTAACAACAAATTGACTAAGTTCAGTAAATTCTCCGGCTACTGCTTTTAACTTACTTCCTCCTCCACCATAATAATTTGTTTCAATCAACCAAACCTTATGATTTTCTTTAGAATAAACTGCAACGTCAAATCGTCTTTCAGATTTATCTACTGGTACTGTAACCCCCCACTTTTCCTTGATAAATTGAGCTGTTGCTTGAGCTTTCCACTCTAAATTTTGTTCTTGAGCAATCTTTGAGATATGTCGTTCTAAAATACCTTCCATAGTGGTACCACTTCTGTTTTTTCGTGCATTGCTATCCAGTCCAGTCTCTACTCCATAAACATAATCAACTAATGAACGATTCGCATGGTGTTGTAAAAACATTAGTAAACCAGATTGCTCAATAAATTTCATGTAATCATCAATTCTGCTAGCATCTATCGTTTTGAAATTCAATTGCTCAAAAGACATATTATCATCATTGTCTATTGTAAGAATATCTAAAACTCTATCACGACTTGCAATTAGGCTAGGAATTGCTTTTAACAAATTAGGTTGTTTAGTGAACAGGTCAAGAGCTTCTATATAAATATCATCTTTACCAATTAAGTAGTTTAAAGTATTCAACTCTAGTTCATACTTCTTTGTCTCACGGTCAACTTTCTTCCAATTCACATAGTACTCTGGAGTTCTATTGGTAATTGAAAGCGTTGAAAGAAATTCTTCCAATCGTTCCTCTGACGATAAATTATAATAATTTAATAGATTCATTAAGATTCCTTTCTTAAAAATATTTACCTTGATTGCTCAGCTCAAGCCTATCCATTTCTATATATTCAGTTAAATAATAATTTTGGTATCTTTGATCATGAGTAAAATTCGCACCTACAGAAAAAGATTCCTCAGAAATATGTCTACTTAGTTCATCCATATCACCAAATAGAACTTCAATATACCTACCAAAACAATCTGAGCGTCCTCTATATTTGGTATCTCCCTCAATTTTAGGGTAATTAAATTCCTCAATAATTGCAATATAACTTATTATATTTATAATTTCTTGAAATGAAAATTTTCCAACATCATCCAATGAATCCAATACACTTCTTAGCTTTTTAATACCATTATGAATTTCTTCTGATGATAAACATCTGTCATTATATAAAGGACTATTAATTTTTATTAATTGGTTTTCAATTAATAAATAATCTGAAATTGTAGATTCTATTGTTGTTAATGGCCTTTGCGAAATTGACCTCAAGACAATATATACAATATTCTTTATGAGTTCAACAGGAAATTTTCCAATATGACATTTTTCTATTATTTCCTTACAGATTGTTATAAAACTTACATCTTCTTCGTTAAATCTCACTAAACAATCGTAAGAGTTTCTTTTTAATCGTTTTATTGTCCCCGCATTCGTTGCCTTATATCCATAAATATCAACGTTATATCTTGAGGTGTTGTGAGGGTTCTAGATTTAGCTTTCTCTCCCTCTTTAATTGACTCGGAAAAACCAGAATGCTCTAAACACTTAATAAGATCAAGACCAAATTCTTTATAAGTTGCGTACTCACCTAACTCTAACACTTCTCTATGCCTCCAACCTCTTCTTTGCAATTTTTAAATATTCTTTTTCAGCATCGATACCTATAAACCTTCTACCTAAGCGTTTAGCAACTACTCCAGTTGTTCCACTTCCTACAAACGGGTCTAAAATATAGTCCCCTTCTTTAGTAGAAGCCAAAATTATACGTTCCAATAAATATTCTGGTTTTTGTGTTGGATGCTTGCCGGCCCATTTCTCAGCTTTTTTCGTCAAGGCTCCTGTCCAAACATCTTTCATTTGCTTACCATCATTTAGCTCTTTCATCAAATCGTAATTGTAATAATGACGAGCTTTTTTATCATTTTTTCTTGCCCATAAAATAGTTTCAGTAGAATGAGTAAAATAACGACAGGATAAATTGGGTGCAGGGTTTGTTTTCTGCCAAGTAATATTATTTAGAATTTTAAAACCTTCTTGCTCTAATGCCATTCCAACTGAATAAATATTATGCAAACTCCCTGAAATCCATATAGTCCCATTAGGCTTCAAAACTTCTTTTGCTAAACGAATCCATTTGCGGTTGAACTCATGCTTTTCCTCAAATGAAGAAATCTTGTCCCAATCTCCTTTATCAACGGAAACAACTTGTCCCCCCGAATTTGATATCCCACCATTACTTAAAAAATATGGCGGGTCAGCAAAGATCATATCCATACTCTCTGGTTTCATTTTTGATAATAATTTAAACGTATCTGCATGAACAAGAATCATTTTGTCTTTATTATAGTATGGTTTTGTCATTAAAACACCCCCATACTTATATTCGTTAATTTTCATAATTTGTGACTATAATTTCAGATATTTTTCCTCGACTGGAAGATTTAGCTCCATTTGTTCGTGTGGCCTCTACATAATGGATATTAAAATCTCGATATAATTCCTCTACTAAATGACTCGATGAATTTGATAACATTACATAAGCGCCTGCATCACTTAGTCTCCTAAATGTATCTCTTAATCTAACTTGGTCCTCATAAGAAAAACCTTCATGAGTATAAGATGTAAAAGCGCTTGTCTCAGATAATGGAATATAAGGAGGATCGAAATAGATAAAATCACCTTCTTTAACATCTAAGAGTGCGTCCTCAAAATCGCCTGTTCTAATCTCTATTTGATTTTTATTTAGATAATTTGAAATAGCAGATATCAACTCTTCATCAACAATTTTAGGATTTTTATAGCTACCGTATGGTACATTGAATTGATTTTTAGAATTCACTCGATATAAGCCATTAAAATCGACTCTTAGCATATATAGAATTCGAGCAGCTCTTTGGACATCGGACATATTGTTTATTCTATCATCACGATCAGCTGAGCGTAATTGTAAGTAATAATCTTTTGAATTATTTTCTTGATGATACTTCAATAAGTCAATTAACTCCTGAGGATTATCCTTAATTTGTTGATAACAGTTGATTAACTCGGCATTATAATCATTAATAACAGCCCTTTCAGGAGCTAAATCAAAAAATAATGCCCCTCCTCCGATAAAAGGTTCATAATAATCATTATACGTTTCAGGCATGAGTTCTTTTATGATAGGTAATAATTGTCGTTTACCGCCTGTCCATTTAGTGAATGGTTGTAGAATAACTTTTTTCGTTTGTTCAATATTCATACTTATTATTATACCACATATAAGTAACCATTAGCTTAGTATTTCACTGCTCTTATATATTTCTCTGGAACTTCTTTAACAAATTAAAATGAGTAGGATAGTTTTCCTACTCATTCTTTCTTTTATATCCTCACCTGTCTATCTTCAGACCGTTGTCCTGTGACAAACATGGTAAAGGTTGCCTTGCAGACATTTCGACCATCTTGGTTGATAATGTCAACATCGACGACACAAGTGGTCCGTCCTTGATGGACACATTCTCCTTTGATAGTGAGAACATCTCCTAGATTTCCAGCTTTCAGATAATTGATGGAAGACTGGAGTGTCACCCCGTCTAATCCTAGCGAAATCACCACAAGACCACTAATTTGGTCACAAAGGGTAAATAGATAACCTCCATGGGCATTTCCATAGTAGTTGAGTGAGGAGTCCACTACTTTTGTCGTCACCACAACGTGGCCATCTCTCATTTTTTCAATTTCGTAGTTTTCAAAGGCAGATATAGCGTCAAAGTGAAAATCTTTCATACGTTCCTCCTGATATTTCAAACGACACTATGATACTACTTTTCAAGACTCTACGCAAGAGAGAAGCACTTATTCGGGCAAAATACCAACCTGCTCCACAAAGCGCATAAAGGCAGCTTGTCCTTCTTCAGTTTGCTTGTAAACACCTGCATCTTCTAAAACTCGAGCAAATATTTTTCCAACAGACTCTTGAACGATTTCAAGTGCTTGGACTTTGTCAGTCAATCCAGGATGGGATTCTTTCAACTCATCTGCCCATTCTTGGTGATAATCTGCAACTAGAACATCTTCCCCTGCTAGGTAAGCTGCTACCTGCTCCACTTCTTCCTTCAAGCGTGGTGGCAAGATTGCCAAGCCCATGACCTCTATCAAGCCGATATTTCCTTCTTGATATGTTGGACATCCTTGTGGGGATGATAGATACCATCTGGATGCTCTGGAGATGTTTGATTATCCCGCAAGACCAAATCCAACTCAAACTGCCCATCTCTTTTACGCGCAATCGGTGTGATCGTATGATGCGGTGTTCCATTACTTTCTGCCAAAACCTGTACGCTTGGGTCAGAATACTGACGCCAAGCCAGTAAGATTTTATCCGCTAGTTCTGTCAAATCCTCTTTAGAATCTGAAGTTAGTCGAATCACAGACATAGGCCACTGAACAATCCCTGCTTTGACAGTTTCAAAACCTGCAAAGGTAAAACTCTTCTGTAATGGCGCTACTTCCATTGGGAATACATGGCGACCACCTTGGTAATGATCATGGGTCAGGATGGAGCCACCCACGATTGGCAAATCAGCATTTGAACCAGCAAAGTAGCCCGGAAACTGCTCCACAATCGCTAACAAACGTTCGAAACTTTGGCGACCAATGGCCATAGGACGATGCTTGCTATCTAGGAAAATACAGTGCTCATTAAAGTAAGCGTAAGGCGAATACTGGAAGCCCCACTCCTGCCCAGAAATATCAAAACGAATAATTCGGTGATTGCTTCTAGCTGGATGATTGACACGACCATGGTATCCTTCATTTTCCATACAGAGCTGACATTGAGGATAGTTACTCGACTTAACCAACTTAGCTGCCGCAATCTCCTTTGGATCCTTTTCAGGCTTAGAGAGATTGATGGTAATCTCTAGTTCACCGTAGTCAGATGGTACACGATAAGCAATATTCTTTGCGATAGCCTTCAGTTTGATGTAGTCATTCTTCTGACTGAGTTGGTAGAAATCTGCAATTGCCTGCTCTGGTGACTGGGCATAGGTATCCCAAAAATCACGATTAACCTGACTTGGACAAGGGGTTACCAAGTCCATGAGGTCAGCACCGAGAATCTCACGCGCAGCCTGACTATCTTCAATCGTTCCCAATCGAACGGCTTCCTCGACAAGCTGATCTTTTAGTTCAATCAAATCATTTTGGTCAGTCTCAACTTCAAGAACTCCATCTCCCACCAGTGCTAAAACACGATTGGTCAGATAGATCCGATCCAACTCTTCAAGCTACTTTCTGCAATGACTTTGGTCACAAATGTTTCTACTAAGGTCACTAAATAACCTCCTTCTGACTATTCAAGGATGCGAGTTCCACCTGCCACTTCAGCGATATAGAAGCTTGGAGCGTAGCCAACGATTTCTTCATAGTGCTTGCCTACAGCTTCTTTAAAGGACTCAACAGCATCCTTTTGAACCAAGGCGATCGCACAACCACCAAAACCTGCTCCTGTCATACGAGCACCGAGAACACCCTCTTGAGCCCAAGCTGTATGAACAAGGGTATCTAATTCCAAGCCAGTTACTTCGTAATCGTGCTCAAGTGAAACATGAGATGCATTCATCAAACGACCAAACTTGTCCAAATCTCCTGCTTGAAGAGCCGCTTGTGCTTTAAGCGTACGTTGATTCTCAAGAACTGCATGACGCGCACGTTTCAAACGATTTTCGTCTTTGATCAGGTAGCTATATTCATCAAAAGCCCATTCATCCAATTCACCCAAGGTTTGAATGTCCAAGGCAACTTGGAGTTCTTCCACTGCTTTTTCACATTCAGCACGGCGTTCATTGTACTTAGAATCTGCTAGTTCACGGCGCTTATTGGTATTCATGATAACAACGACATTGTCTTTCAAATCAAGTGGTACCAAGTCGTATTCTAGAGTGTTAGTGTCCAGGTAAATAGCACGTTGGTCAGCCCCCATACCGATGGCAAACTGGTCCATGATACCAGAGTTAACACCGATAAAGTTATTTTCTGTCAATTTTCCGATTTTAACTAAGTCTAGACGGTCCAATTTTAGGTCAAAGAGGTATTCTGCCACGACACCTGTCAAAAGCTCCAAGGATGCAGAAGAAGACAAGCCCGCACCATTTGGGATATTCCCAAAAACATAGAAATCAAAACCTTTATCAATCACATGCCCAGCTTCTTGCAAGAAATGAAGGACACCTTTTGGATAGTTGGTCCAGTTGTGCTCCTTTTCAAACTTAAGGTCAGCTAGAGGAACTTCGATAATTCCCTTGTCCTCAAAGTTAGCTGAGTAAAAACGCAATACTTGGTCATCACGCTTGCGTGCAGCCCCATAAGTTCCTAGTGAAATAGCTGCAGGGAAAACATGCCCACCGTTATAGTCAGTATGCTCCCCAATCAAGTTGATACGGCCTGGTGAGAAGAAGGTTTGGTCTGCTTCTTGACCAAAAACAGCAAGAAAATCCTTGCGAAGTGCATCAGCAGTAAGATGTTGTGTCATATGAATTCTCCTTTGACAATTTGTTAGGTAAAAAAGTTTACCTTGTAATCGTTTTCTTCTATTGTACCCAAGGGTTTTGCTTTGGTCAATATTTTTACCGATATTTTACTAAACTATGAGTAAAAAGATAGAAAAATATGATATAATAACCTAAAAAGGAGGGGAATTATGGCTACACTCAAAGATATTGCTCAGTTAGCCTCTGTCTCAATCGCAACTGTATCCCGTGTCCTCAATCGCGATCAGAGTCTATCTGTCACAGAAGAAACCCGACATCGTATTTTAACTGTCGCCGAAGAACTAGGTTATACCAAACATCTCAAAACAGGCGAAAGTCACAAACTGAAACAAAAGATTGCCATTATCCAGTGGGTCAGCGAACAAGGTGAGTTGGAAGACCTCTACTACTACCAGATTCGACTAGGAATCGAAAATAGGGCACAAGAATTAGATTACGAAATCTTACGCTATTTCAATGATCAACCTTTTACGCTTAGCGAAGAAGTCATTGGAATTCTTTGTATTGGAAAATTTAGCCAAGCACAGATTGCATCATTTGAAGAATATCAAAAACCTCTAGTTTTTCTAGATAGTGATACAATAGCCTTGGGACACACCTGTGTCATTACAGATTTTAATAATGCTGTTAGACAGGTAGTCGATTACTTTACAGACCACGGGATTAAGAAGATTGGTATCTTATCCGGTCTTGAAACTACTACTGACCAAGAAGAAGTCATCGCAGACAAACGCTTAGGTTACTTTAAATCCTATACACAAGAAAAAGGAATTTATAACGATAAATTCATTTTCCAAGGACTATTTACTGCCCAATCTGGATATGACTTGATGAAAGAGGCTATCGAAAAATTAGGAGATAAACTTCCACAAGCCTTTTTTGCAGCCAGTGATAGTTTGGCAATCGGTGCTCTTCGCGCCCTTCAAGAAGCCAGCATCAGCATCCCAGAGCGCGTCAGCATTATTTCCTTTAATGATACTATTCTAACCAAGCAAGTGTTCCCACCCCTTTCCAGTATCTCAGTCTACACCGAAGAAATGGGACGCACAGGAATGGATATTTTGAACAGAGAAGTTCTTCATGGGCGTAAAATTCCAAGTCTCACTATGCTTGGAACCAAACTGACGTTAAGAGAAAGCACCTTGCATTAAGCACAACACTTGAACATAAAAAAACCTAATAGAGATTCTCAAATCCTATTAGGTTTTTCTTTTTATACTCAATGAAAATCAAAGAGCAAACTAGGAAGCTAGCCGCAGGTTGCTCAAAGCACTGCTTTGAGGTTGTGGATAAGACTGACGAAGTCAGCTCAAAACACTGTTTTGAGGTTGCAGATAGAGTTGACGTGGTTTGAAGAGATTTTCGAAGAGTATTAATCCATCACAATCATAGACTTGATAGTCTTGCGTTCATCCATAGCCTTATAAGCTTGGTCGATATCTTTCAGTTTATAGCTTGAAGTAAAGACACGGCCTGGATTGATATCTCCATCAAGAACAGCTTTGAGCAAGAATTGCTTATTGTATGTTGTTGCAGAAGCTGCTCCACCCGCAACAGAAATATTCTGAGCAAAGGTCGAACCAAGTGCACGGTTATTATAGTGAGGCACACCAACAATTCCCATACGACCGCCATTATGAAGGACACCCAGAGCCTGCTCAACAGCCGCCTCAGTACCAACACACTCAAGTGATGCATCTGCTCCTCCTCCGAGGATTTCACGCACCTTTGCAATGCCCTCTTCACCACGTTCGGCCACAACAGCTGTCGCTCCTGACTCCAAGGCCATCTGTTGACGGTCTTGGTGGCGACTCATGAGGACGATTTGCGATGCACCACGCATTTTGGCTGCGATAACCGCACATTGACCCACAGCACCATCCCCGATAACGACCACCTTGTCACCTTTTTGCACATTAGCCACACGCGCTGCATGGTAACCGGTCGGCATGACATCAGCAAGTGTTAAAAGTGACTTGAGCATGCCTTCGCTATAATCTGAAGGTTGACCTGGAATTTTTACAAGTGCCCAATTGGCAAAATGGAAACGGATATACTCAGCCTGGACACCACCTGACCAGTTGGTGCCAATATGGCGGTCACAAGTCCCATCATAACCAGCACGACAGGCATCACACTCTCCACAACCATGAGTGAAAGGCGCGATGACAAAGTCACCTGGTTTTACAGTAGTGACAGCCTCACCAACTTCTTCAACGATTCCAATTGCTTCGTGTCCACTATTTTTGTGACCCGCTTTAATATCTGGATTTCGGTAACTCCATAGGTCTGAACCACATACGCAAGCACGAACCACACGGATAATAACATCATCCGTCTCTTGAATACTTGGACACTTGATTTCCTCAATACCTACCTGACCTGCTTTTTATAGACTGCTGATCTCATAAACATTTACCTCTCTGTATCTAACTTATTTCAAGTATACACTATTTATGAAGCTTTCGCTCACTTATACTACATCTCATTAATAATGATGTTCATGTTCATATCTTTGGACTGCCTCTATATCCTCCATATTCCGCTTATGGGCTTGATGAGTTTCTAAGTCTGCATCAACTTCAATGGTGATATTTTGAAAACCATAATTTTTGAGTAAAGTTCGAATGGATTCTTTACAAACTTCCATCTGTTCAATTTCTTTTAGACAAACATGGACGATGGCATTTTTTTCCAAGCCATCCATAGTCCAAAGGTTAAGCTGATTGATACTAGCGACATGATCCAATTGCTCCAAGTCGCTCTTTACTTGCTTGATATCTACTCCTTCTGGTACAGCATCTAAGAAAATCTTAAGTGTAGACCAAAAACGTGGAATAGCTTTTGAGAGAATAAAGATCGAAATGACCAGAGATAAGAGCGGATCCAGAATATACCAGTCGGTAAATCGCAGAACAATGGCCATCAGGATAACAGCCACCCAACCCAGAGTATCTTCCAGAAAATGCAGGCTCAAAATAGACTCATTCTTTGTTTTTCCCTTACGAACTACTAGACTTGCCAACACATTGATACTAACCGCTATGATTCCTAGCCAGAGGATTCCCTCATCATTGACCGGTTGTGGATGAAAGAGTTTCGTTATATTTTCTAAGATAACCAGAACAGAGCCTGTCATGAGAATCACAGCCGTTACCAAGGCACCTAGAAGGCTAAACCGTTTGTAACCCAAGGTATAGTGGCTGTCCTCTTCACGATTGGAGATAGTTTCAAGAAAAGCTGATACCCCAATTGCGATTGCATCTCCAAGATCATGGACAGAGTCCGCAAGAACCGCACTAGAGCCAAATACTCCACCTGCGATAAACTCAACAATGGCATAACTTAAATTCAAGAAAAAAGCTAACCAAACTGCATGTTTTGTCTTCATAATCCTATTTCCTCTGATATAATAGATTCATGAACATCTTGTTCATTATCATTATCTAACATTCATTACAGAAAGGATAGGAGCAAACTGTTTACTTTGTAAGATACTGAACAGTTTGTTCAAAATGTCCATATGACTAGTCAAGATCGTCGCATTACCAAGACACGAAAAGCTATCTATACTGCTTTTTTACAATTACTAAATCAAAAAAGCTTTGAAACGATTACCGTTCAGGAGATAATAGACCTAGCAGATGTCGGTCGTTCCACCTTTTATAGCCATTATGAAAGTAAAGAAATACTCCTAGACGAGCTCTGCCGCTATCTCTTTCATCATCTTTTTGAACGCGAGAAAAATATATCTACAGAAGCTTATTTGTCCCATATCTTTTCACATTTTAAGAAAAACCAGGACCACGTCACCAGCCTCCTTTTCTCAAAAAATGACTACTTCCTCCGTCAATTACAGAAAGAGCTAGAACATCATGTTTACCCCATGGTAGCAGAGGACTTACAAGTTGCCTATCCTAATATTCCTGCTTCCTACCTCAAGCACTTTGTTGTAACTAACTTTATCGAAACACTAACCTGGTGGCTCAAAAAAGGGAAATCTTATAAGGAAGACCAAGTAGTGAGATTTTACTTAGACGTCATGGAAATGAACTCTAAAAAACTATAGATTCAAATACTAAATGAAAGGAAGAATCCTATGTAGACCTTTATCTTTCTTGCACTCATCATTCTTATACTAACTCTGCCCTTCTCCCTCTATCACCTGATAGTGGCAGGTTTAGCTATTGCTCAAAAAAACTTTAACAGAGGGATCAAATGTATGTTCATGGGTAGTATTCTCACGATGCTTTCTCTTTTTCTTCATTTCTATATGCCTATTATGTTTGAGATTTTTATACCCATCATTTCTCTATTACTTTGGATAATCGGAGTTATCCTCATCTGTTACGGAGCCTATTGGAATGACAAACAGAAAGGCAGTTTTAAAAAGTCACACCATATCATCAGAATTACATTTGCTATCTTATTAACACTTATACTACTTTTAATCTAATAGAAAAACCCTATCTTGTCTTAAACAAGATGGGGTTTTTGTTAGTATAAAGTCTTTTCTACGTTTATTTTTGAAGAATTCCTTCTTGAAGGAGAAAGTCCCGTGCTACTTCTTCAGCAGACTTGCCTTCTACTCCGACTTGATAGTTCATCTGACTCATCTGGCTCTCGGTGATTTTACCAGCTAGTTTATTAAGGACTGCTTCCAACTCAGGATGTTTTTCGAGTAATTTAGCTTTCATGAGTGGAGCACCTTGGTATGGAGGGAAGAGTTGTTTATCATCCTCCAAAACCACTAAATCATAGCGAGCAATTTCAGCATCTGTTGAGTAAGCATCAGTAATTTGAATGTCCCCTGACTGGATGGCTTGGTAGCGAAGAGCTGGCTCCATGGTTGCCACATTGAGATTCAATCCATAAACAGACTGCAAGCCCTTGTTTCCATCCTCACGATCATTAAACTCCAGAGTGAATCCCGCCTTGAGCTGTCCTTCTACTTTTTTCAAGTCTGAAATCGTCTTAAGCCCATATTCTTGCGCAATTTTTTTAGGAACTGCTATAGCATAAGTATTTTGATAAGCCATGGGTTTAAGAAAGGCTAGTTGATCCTGTTTTGCAATACCATCACGAGCCACCTCGTAGACCTTTTCTGGGTCATGCCCAATTTGTGGAGATGATTGGAGGAGACTCTCTGTCACTGTTCCAGAAAATTCTGGATAGATATCAATGTCCCCTTTTTTCAACGCTTGGTAAAGAAAGTCTGTCTTCCCAAAATTGGGTTTAACCGTCACCGTCATATCCGTATTTTCCTCGATAAGTAGTTTATACATATTCATGAGAATCTCAGGTTCAGGTCCTAACTTCCCAGCAATGACGAGATTGTCTTTCTCATTATGTGGAATGATACTTGGAACATAACTAACTCCCAAACCAAGGACCATGATAGCAAAGGTCGAAACAATCATACGCAACTTTGCCTTTTCCAAGTATTTGAGAATGACATTAAAGAGAATGGCCAAGATGGCTGATGAGATTGCTCCGATTAAATGAGACTAGCATTCCGACGATCAATTCCCAAAAGGATAAAGGAGCCCAATCCACCAGCTCCCACAAGAGCTGCTAGAGTCGCTGTACCAATGATCATAACGGTCGCTGTTCGAACCCCCGATACAATGACAGGCATGGCAAGTGGAATTTCAAACATCTTGAGTCGCTCCCACTTGGTCATCCCAAAAGCAATCCCTGCCTCCTCAAGACTTGGATCAATGCCATTCAGGGCTGTGATTGTATTTTCTAAAATCGGGAAAATAGCGTAAATGACAAGAGCTGTGAGGGCTGGTAAGGTTCCAATCCCCATGAAAGGAATAAAGAGCCCCAACAAGGCCATTGAAGGAATGGTCTGGAAGATACCTGCAACTTGTAGCACCCAGGTCGCTGCTTTTTTGTGACCATTTAGATAAACCGCAAGTGGGATAGTCAGAAAAATAGCGACCAATAAGGTCAAAAGAGATAATTGTAAGTGTTGCCCCAGAGCAGTTACCCATTCACTAAATCTCTCCTGAAAGGTTGAAATGAAATTAGACATGAAGGCCACCTCCAAACAAGTTTGCTACAAAGTCTGTCGCAGGTGCTTGTAAAATTGTTTTAGGTTCTGCAACCTGGCGTATTTCTCCATCCTGTAAAACAGCAATTCTATCTCCTAATTTCAAGGCTTCGTCTGTATCATGTGTTACGAAGATAGTCGTCATACCGAATTCTTTGTGCAATTTTTTAGTCAGAGCCTGCAACTGCTTGCGAGAAATGGCATCGAGAGCAGAGAAGGGCTCATCCATCAGCAAGATTCTTGGTTCCCCAATGATAGCCCTCACAATCCCAATCCGTTGTTGCTCCCCACCCGATAACTCACTAGGCATGCGCTTTGCATACTCTGCAGCAGGCAGACCCACCTTGTCCAATAGTTCTTCTGTTTTAGAGGCTATTTGGCTTTTAGTCCACCCTTTCATCTCTGGAATTAAAGCAATATTCTCAGCAACCGTTAGATTTGGAAAGAGAGCAATGGCCTGCAAAACATAACCAATAGAAAGACGTAACTCTCGTTCATCATAGTCCTTGATCCGTTTTCCATCCATGTATATATTACCATCAGTTGGTTCCAAGAGACGGTTAATCATCTTGATCATGGTGGTCTTTCCAGATCCTGAAGGACCCACTAGCACCATGAATTCTCCATTTTCAATGCGGAGATTGACATCTTTTAAAATGTCCTTATCCGTGTAGCGCAAGGCTACATGTTTATATTCAATCATATTCTTCCTCACCATCTCCTTAAAAGCTAAGATCCTTATCTCACTTTTTATAAGAGTGTAATCATTATTATAACATTGTAATACTAGATATTACATCTGTCAACGATTTTGATTTGAAATCATATATAAGAAAAAGGGCTTGACTAAGGCCAAACTCTCTATTATGATTGATTATTCTTCTTCCACCAAACGTTTAAACTCTGCTTGGATCTCTGTATTTTCTGTCGGTTTTAAGTACATGATTCCACCATTTGTCGTTGGTGAATGAAAAACAATCGCTTCTCCTGTTTTAGTTATCGCAAAGAAGTAACTATGCACATCCGGGTATTTATCCCAATTACTATAACGTTCTACAATACGGTACTGGGCATTTCCTAGACCTGTATCCGTATACTCAGCATTCATTTTCTCACTTGGTCCATCATCCCTAAGTGTATAGAGGTGGTCAGCCCCCACATCTCCTCCTGCGATCCCCTTTTGGTAATTGGGCTGTCCTAGTCTTTCTCCCCACCCTTTTATGAAGGCTTCTAATTTAGCAGACTTGCTAGCATTCCAAGGAGCTTTTTGTTCTTCACTCGAAATAGTCTTGCTGCTAGTAGAGCTTTCAAATTTCTTCCAATCTAGTTGCTTGAAGTTCATTAATTCTGCTTCTGTCTTACCAAAGTCAGAGTGCAAACTTTTATTCCCAGGAACTCGAATATCCTGTTCCTGGACTTTACTTGCTGCTTGCTGGCTAGAATTCAGATGATAAAGTACTCCCCTACCTTCACCTGTACCAGATGACCAGCTTAATTCTAAGATATCTCCATCCTTATAGATATTCATAGAATTTCTAGCCCCACCATGACTGGCTACAAAGCCCTCTGCTAAAAGTATCGGTTTCTCATTTACAAGATAATAAAGACCGGAAATAAAATAATCACCATTAGATTGCTCAACGCCTATTAACAATTCCTCTACACCATCTTTATTAATATCCGCATAGGCAAAACTCATCTTATCAGCTTGATAAACCGCATTTTCAACTGACCAACTATTGATCGGGCGTTCACCGCCTTGTAAAGTCTTATAGAGTTTAGCGATTGCATTAATATCCTTCGGTGTAGAAAGAATTTTTTGGTAATTATCAAAAACTGGCTTGTAGAATTCTTTAAAATTTTTCTTAGATTCTACGGAAGTTTGTTCATTAGTATTTAAATGACTAACAGTTGTTGATAAACTAAGTCCCTGATTAGAATTTGCGGAACTATGATTACTACAGCCAAACATAAAAAAACTCATGAATAGAACTAGTAAGACTCCTAAAAATACCCTTTTCTTTCATAACAAACTCCTTTATCGTTATCTAATTATTCTAGTAATGTCACTTACATTATATCAAATGTTTAAGAGTTATAAAAAAAGAATAATATAAGACTAAGGCAATAAAAAAAGAGCTATAAAGCTCTTTAATAACGGAGAATAAGGGATTCGAACCCTTGCGCCGGTTACCCGACCTAACGATTTAGCAAACCGTCCTCTTCAGCCTCTTGAGTAATTCTCCTATTAATGGGCACGAGTGGACTCGAACCACCGACCTCACGCTTATCAGGCGTGCGCTCTAACCACCTGAGCTACGCGCCCAAGTTAAAAACTTGGTACTTGAACAAAGTTCAAAGCGGGTGACGAGAATCGAACTCGCGACAACAGCTTGGAAGGCTGTAGTTTTACCACTAAACTACACCCGCATAGCATCATATTAAAAAATGGCGCGAGACGGAATCGAACCGCCGACACATGGAGCTTCAATCCATTGCTCTACCAACTGAGCTACCGAGCCAATATTGCGGGAGCAGGATTTGAACCTACGACCTTCGGGTTATGAGCCCGACGAGCTACCGAGCTGCTCCATCCCGCGTTAATAATAAATAAAGGAGGATGTGGGATTCGAACCCACGCACGCTTTTACACGCCTGACGGTTTTCAAGACCGTTCCCTTCAGCCGGACTTGGGTAATCCTCCATCATTTCAATGGACCTTGTAGGACTTGAACCTACGACCACTCGGTTATGAGCCGAGAGCTCTAACCAGCTGAGCTAAAGGTCCAACAAGATCATTATAGCGGCGAAGGGGATCGAACCCCCGACCTCCCGGGTATGAACCGGACGCTCTAGCCAGCTGAGCTACACCGCCATCAATCGGGAAGACAGGATTCGAACCTGCGACACCTTGGTCCCAAACCAAGTACTCTACCAAGCTGAGCTACTTCCCGAATTAATTGTTTAATGCACCCTAGAGGAGTCGAACCTCTAACCGCCTGATTCGTAGTCAGGTACTCTATCCAGTTGAGCTAAGGGTGCTCTTCAATATATGCCGAGGACCGGAATCGAACCGGTACGATCGTTACCAATCGCAGGATTTAAGTCCTGTGCGTCTGCCAGTTCCGCCACCCCGGCCTCTCTAAGCGAACGACGGGATTCGAACCCGCGACCCCCACCTTGGCAAGGTGGTGTTCTACCACTGAACTACGTTCGCATCGACTCTGGTTTATATTAAAAAAATGCCGGCTACATGACTTGAACACGCGACCCTCTGATTACAAATCAGATGCTCTACCAACTGAGCTAAGCCGGCTGATTTCTATTATGCGGGTTAAGGGACTTGAACCCCCACGCCGTTAAGCGCCAGATCCTAAATCTGGTGCGTCTGCCAATTCCGCCAAACCCGCAAATATGACCCGTACTGGGCTCGAACCAGTGACCCATTGATTAAAAGTCAATTGCTCTACCAACTGAGCTAACGAGTCTTAATAACTTTCGTTATTACGGTCCCGACGGGAATCGAACCCGCGATCTTCGCCGTGACAGGGCGACGTGATAACCGCTACACTACGGGACCTATGGGAGTTAACGGGATCGAACCGCTGACCCTCTGCTTGTAAGGCAGATGCTCTCCCAGCTGAGCTAAACTCCCTCGAGCTAAGCGACTTCCATATCTCACAGGGGGCAACCCCCAACTACTTCCGGCGTTCTAGGGCTTAACTTCTGTGTTCGGCATGGGTACAGGTGTATCTCCTAGGCTATCGTCACTTAACTCTGAGTAATACCTACTCAAAATTGAATATCTTTCAAATTTCACTTAAAAACTAATCACGCTTCGTATTCTCAGTTACTTTGGATAAGTCCTCGAGCTATTAGTATTAGTCCGCTACATGTGTCGCCACACTTCCACTTCTAACCTATCTACCTGATCATCTCTCAGGGCTCTTACTGATATAAAATCATGGGAAATCTCATCTTGAGGTGGGTTTCACACTTAGATGCTTTCAGCGTTTATCCCTTCCCTACATAGCTACCCAGCGATGCCTTTGGCAAGACAACTGGTACACCAGCGGTAAGTCCACTCTGGTCCTCTCGTACTAGGAGCAGATCCTCTCAAATTTCCTACGCCCGCGACGGATAGGGACCGAACTGTCTCACGACGTTCTGAACCCAGCTCGCGTGCCGCTTTAATGGGCGAACAGCCCAACCCTTGGGACCGACTACAGCCCCAGGATGCGACGAGCCGACATCGAGGTGCCAAACCTCCCCGTCGATGTGAACTCTTGGGGGAGATAAGCCTGTTATCCCCAGGGTAGCTTTTATCCGTTGAGCGATGGCCCTTCCATACGGAACCACCGGATCACTAAGCCCGACTTTCGTCCCTGCTCGAGTTGTAGCTCTCGCAGTCAAGCTCCCTTATACCTTTACACTCTGCGAATGATTTCCAACCATTCTGAGGGAACCTTTGGGCGCCTCCGTTACCTTTTTAGGAGGCGACCGCCCCAGTCAAACTGCCCGTCAGACACTGTCTCCGATAGGGATCACCTATCCGGGTTAGAGTGGCCATAACACAAGGGTAGTATCCCAACATCGTCTCCTTCGAAACTGGCGTCCCGATCTCATAGACTCCTACCTATCCTGTACATGTGGTACAGACACTCAATATCAAACTGCAGTAAAAGCTCCATGGGGTCTTTCCGTCCTGTCGCGGGTAACCTGCATCTTCACAGGTACTAAAAATTTCACCGAGTCTCTCGTTGAGACAGTGCCCAAATCATTACGCCTTTCGTGCGGGTCGGAACTTACCCGACAAGGAATTTCGCTACCTTAGGACCGTTATAGTTACGGCCGCCGTTTACTGGGGCTTCAATTCATACCTTCGGATTACTCCTAAGCACTCCTCTTAACCTTCCAGCACCGGGCAGGCGTCACCCCCTATACATCATCTTACGATTTAGCAGAGAGCTGTGTTTTTTTGATAAACAGTTGCTTGGGCCTATTCACTGCGGCTGACATAAAGTCAGCACCCCTTCTCCCGAAGTTACGGGGTCATTTTGCCGAGTTCCTTAACGAGAGTTCTCTCGCTCACCTGAGGGCTACTCGCCTCGACTACCTGTGTCGGTTTGCGGTACGGGTAGAGTATGTTTAAACGCTAGAAGCTTTTCTTGGCAGTGTGACGTCACTAACTTCGCTACTAAACTTCGCTCCCCATCACAGCTCAATGTTATAGAATTAAGCATTTAACTCAATTCACACCTCACTGCTTAGACAGACACTTCCAATCGTCTGCTTTTAGTTAGCCTACTGCGTCCCTCCATCACTACATACTCTAGTACAGGAATATCAACCTGTTGTCCATCGGATACACCTTTCGGTCTCTCCTTAGGTCCCGACTAACCCAGGGCGGACGAGCCTTCCCCTGGAAACCTTAGTCTTACGGTGGACAGGATTCTCACCTGTCTTTCGCTACTCATACCGGCATTCTCACTTCTATGCGTTCCAGCGCTCCTCACGGTACACCTTCTCCACACATAGAACGCTCTCCTACCATACCTATAAAGGTATCCACAGCTTCGGTAAATTGTTTTAGCCCCGGTACATTTTCGGCGCAGGGTCACTCGACTAGTGAGCTATTACGCACTCTTTGAATGAATAGCTGCTTCTAAGCTAACATCCTAGTTGTCTGTGCAACCCCACATCCTTTTCCACTTAACAATTATTTTGGGACCTTAGCTGGTGGTCTGGGCTGTTTCCCTTTCGACTACGGATCTTAGCACTCGCAGTCTGACTGCCGACCATAATTCATTGGCATTCGGAGTTTATCTGAGATTGGTAATCCGGGATGGACCCCTCACCCAAACAGTGCTCTACCTCCAAGAATCTCTAATGTCGACGCTAGCCCTAAAGCTATTTCGGAGAGAACCAGCTATCTCCAAGTTCGTTTGGAATTTCTCCGCTACCCACAAGTCATCCAAGCACTTTTCAACGTGCCCTGGTTCGGTCCTCCAGTGCGTCTTACCGCACCTTCAACCTGCTCATGGGTAGGTCACATGGTTTCGGGTCTACGACATAATACTAAAGCGCCCTATTCAGACTCGGTTTCCCTACGGCTCCGTCTCTTCAACTTAACCTCGCATCATATCGTAACTCGCCGGTTCATTCTACAAAAGGCACGCTCTCACCCATTAACGGGCTCGAACTTGTTGTAGGCACACGGTTTCAGGTTCTATTTCACTCCCTCCCGGGGTGCTTTTCACCTTTCCCTCACGGTACTGGTTCACTATCGGTCACTAGGGAGTATTTAGGGTTGGGAGATGGTCCTCCCAGATTCCGACGAGATTTCACGTGTCTCGCCGTACTCAGGATACTGCTAGGTACAAAGACTATTTTAAATACGAGGCTCTCACTCTCTTTGGCTGACCTTCCCATGTCATTCTTCTATAATCTTTGAGTCCACATTGCAGTCCTACAACCCCGAAGAGTAAACTCTTCGGTTTGCCCTCCTGCCGTTTCGCTCGCCGCTACTAAGGCAATCGCTTTTGCTTTCTCTTCCTGCAGCTACTTAGATGTTTCAGTTCACTGCGTCTTCCTCCTCATATCCTTAACAGATATGGGTAACAGGTAGTACCTGTTGGGTTCCCCCATTCGGAAATCCCTGGATCATCGCTTACTTACAGCTACCCAAGGCATATCGTCGTTTGTCACGTCCTTCTTCGGCTCCTAGTGCCAAGGCATCCACCGTGCGCCCTTATTAACTTAACCTTACTTTTTTGACCTTTCAGTCATAAACTCTTATTAATACTACAGCGTTTTCGGTTTATTTTCTTGTTACTATTTGATATAGATATTCAATTTTCAATGTGCATGACTTGGTGATCTCTCACCAATGGAGCCTAGCGGGATCGAACCGCTGACCTCCTGCGTGCAAAGCAGGCGCTCTCCCAGCTGAGCTAAGGCCCCACAAGACCTCTCAAGACTAAACAAGACCAATGTGCATTCCTTATCCTTAGAAAGGAGGTGATCCAGCCGCACCTTCCGATACGGCTACCTTGTTACGACTTCACCCCAATCATCTATCCCACCTTAGGCGGCTGGCTCCAAATGGTTACCTCACCGACTTCGGGTGTTACAAACTCTCGTGGTGTGACGGGCGGTGTGTACAAGGCCCGGGAACGTATTCACCGCGGCGTGCTGATCCGCGATTACTAGCGATTCCGACTTCATGTAGGCGAGTTGCAGCCTACAATCCGAACTGAGATTGGCTTTAAGAGATTAGCTTGCCGTCACCGGCTTGCGACTCGTTGTACCAACCATTGTAGCACGTGTGTAGCCCAGGTCATAAGGGGCATGATGATTTGACGTCATCCCCACCTTCCTCCGGTTTATTACCGGCAGTCTCGCTAGAGTGCCCAACTGAATGATGGCAACTAACAATAGGGGTTGCGCTCGTTGCGGGACTTAACCCAACATCTCACGACACGAGCTGACGACAACCATGCACCACCTGTCACCTCTGTCCCGAAGGAAAACTCTATCTCTAGAGCGGTCAGAGGGATGTCAAGACCTGGTAAGGTTCTTCGCGTTGCTTCGAATTAAACCACATGCTCCACCGCTTGTGCGGGCCCCCGTCAATTCCTTTGAGTTTCAACCTTGCGGTCGTACTCCCCAGGCGGAGTGCTTAATGCGTTAGCTACGGCACTAAACCCCGGAAAGGGTCTAACACCTAGCACTCATCGTTTACGGCGTGGACTACCAGGGTATCTAATCCTGTTTGCTCCCCACGCTTTCGAGCCTCAGCGTCAGTTACAAGCCAGAGAGCCGCTTTCGCCACCGGTGTTCCTCCATATATCTACGCATTTCACCGCTACACATGGAATTCCACTCTCCCCCTCTTGCACTCAAGTTAAACAGTTTCCAAAGCGTACTATGGTTAAGCCACAGCCTTTAACTTCAGACTTATCTAACCGCCTGCGCTCGCTTTACGCCCAATAAATCCGGACAACGCTCGGGACCTACGTATTACCGCGGCTGCTGGCACGTAGTTAGCCGTCCCTTTCTGGTAAGATACCGTCACAGTGTGAACTTTCCACTCTCACACTCGTTCTTCTCTTACAACAGAGCTTTACGATCCGAAAACCTTCTTCACTCACGCGGCGTTGCTCGGTCAGACTTCCGTCCATTGCCGAAGATTCCCTACTGCTGCCTCCCGTAGGAGTCTGGGCCGTGTCTCAGTCCCAGTGTGGCCGATCACCCTCTCAGGTCGGCTATGTATCGTTGCCTTGGTGAGCCGTTACCTCACCAACTAGCTAATACAACGCAGGTCCATCTGGTAGTGGTGCATTTGCACCTTTCAAGCAGCTATCATGCGATATCTACTGTTATGCGGTATTAGCTATCGTTTCCAATAGTTATCCCCCGCTACCAGGGCAGGGTTACCTACGCGTTACTCACCCGTTCGCAACTCATCCGGAAAGAGCAAGCTCCTTCCTTCAGCGTTCTACTTGCATGTATTAGGCACGCCGCCAGCGTTCGTCCTGAGCCAGGATCAAACTCTCATTAAAAGTTTGAGTTCTCACTCATTTCTGTCACTGACAGATTTATTGTTTTTTCATTGTTCAGTACTACAACATCAGTTGTAGTGCCCTGCACATTGGTTCGTCTTGTTCAGTTTTCAAAGGTCTTTGTCGCGCTTACGACAACTATATTAGTATATCACAGTCACTTTTCTCTGTCAACAGGTTTTTTTAACTTTTTTTAAATCCTATTTCCATCAACCGCGATACACCCATAGTCCGTACGGGATTCGAACCCGTGTTACCGCCGTGAAAAGGCGGTGTCTTAACCCCTTGACCAACGGACCTGAGCTTGTCAACTCTTTCTATTATACCTACTTTTTTTGCCTTGTCAACTAGTTTTTAAAAATTAGTTGACAGGATTCTAGATTCACAAGTAGATCGGTAACTGATATTACAATTCAGCAATTTGATTCAAGTTTACTTCTGCTACTGTATCATTACCAAACATTGAAATAATCATTTTCACTTTGTTATTATCAATCTCAGTAATTTTTCCTGTGTAATCAGTAAAGGCACCATCAATGATTCGGACTGTTTGACCAACTTCAACATTGATATCGAATTCTTGAACCGTTTGTCCCATTGATACCAAGATATCTCTGATTTCTTGTTCCAAAAGTGGAGTTGGTTTAGATCTATTCCCGTGTGAGCCGACAAATCCTGTAACGTTTGGTGTATTACGAACTACAAACCAAGCTTCATCCGTCATAACCATTTCTACAAGGACATACCCTGGGAAGCGATTTTCTTCAACTTCTTTTTTCTTCCCATTTTTTTCAACTTGTACAGTTTGAGTTGGGATTTCAACGCGCAAAATGTTATCCAACATATTGTATGTTTGTGCACGTTGCAAGAGATTTTCTTTTACTTTATTTTCATAACCAGAATATGTTTGTAGGACAAACCATCCTTTATCAAAACTATCCATCTTTTTTCCTTTCTTAATGGTAAACTTCTTTCAGCCTATTTATACTATTTAAAAAAATGTTAATGAATCGGATCAATCCGCTAACGATTAACTGGTCAAAAATATAAATGATGACAACAAAGAAGGCAGTGTATTCCATGATAGATTTGAAATCTACCCAACTTTGTTTTCGAGTTGGCCAAGTTGTATCTTTAAGAAGTGTAAAGATATCCTTAATAAAACCCATTCTTATCTCCTATCTCGTTTCTCGATGTGTTGTGTATTTACCACAATGTTTACAAAATTTATTTACTTCTAAGCGAGTCGGTTTTGGATTCCCACTAATTTTAATTGAGTAGTTTCTTGAACCACAAACCGCACAGGCTAAACTTGCTTTTTTAAGTGCCATAGCGCCTCCATCTTATCTATTATAACAAGAATCCCTGTCTTTGACAAGTTAAATTGCACTCTGCATTTTCCTATTTTTAAAATAAAAAAAGCCTAGGAGTAATCCTAGACTCTATTTTACATTATTTACCAAGGTAGTATTCAGAAACTACGTTCAATTTTTCGTCAAATTCGAATACCAATGGTGGGAAGTTAGGGATTTCCACATCCATGATTTCGTCGTCTGACAATTGTTTGATGTGTTTTACAAGGGCGCGGATTGAGTTACCGTGTGCACCTACGAATACGTTCTTACCATCTTTAAGCGCAGGAGCGATTTTATCTTCCCAGAATGGAAGAGCACGTTCCAAAGTCACTTTCAAGTTTTCAGCATCTGGAATTACTGAGTCATCAAGTGAAGCGTAACGACGGTCTGTGTGAGCTGAATGCTCATCATCGCGATCCATGTTTGGCGGCAATACATCGTATGAACGGCGCCAGATGTGAACTTGCTCATCACCAAATTGTTCAGCAGCTTCAGCTTTGTTTTTACCAGTCAAACCACCGTAGTGACGTTCGTTCAAGCGCCATGATTTTTCAACTGGAACCCAAAGTTGGTCAGATGCTTCAAGTGCAAGGTTAGTTGTTTTGATAGCACGTTTCAATACTGAAGTGTAAGCTTGGTCAAATTCAATACCAGCTTCTTTAATCAATTTACCAGCATCGATAGCTTGTTGAGTACCTTTTTCAGAAAGATCTACGTCAGCCCATCCTGTGAAAAGGTTAGCTTTGTTCCATTCAGACTCACCGTGGCGAGCGAAAACCAATTTTACCATTAGTTGGATTCTCCTTTTATTTTTCGAGGTTGCCCTCGTTTATCTATTCTATTTTACACAATTTTTCACAAAAAAGCTAGTTAAAATCAACGAAAAAGAGAAGAGCGCATCGACTCTTCTCTAAGAATGTATCTTATTCTTCAATTCTAAATTGTTTCAAGCTTGCTAGGTACAAAGCCCCGCCGATGACAAGGACAATTCCACCAATCCAGCCAAGGAAAGGAATCAAGGCAACTACAGATCCAACGATAAATAGAATCGATGGCGCCAATGAGATACGATTGTCATCTTTATAATAGACAAGTGAGAGAATTCCAAGAATGAGGGTTGCAATTTTCACTAAAGAGAAAACAATGAAAATAATTCCCAATACTACTCCTGCAAAATCTTCATCTTCAGAAATGGCTGCAAGAAAAACAATAAAAACTGGTAAGAAAGCTAAAATAGCTCCTGCAATAATACCAATAAAGCCATCTACTTGTGCTAGTGTTTTTGTCTTCATAAATATCTCCTTTTTAATTTAATAAGCTATATTATACCATATTTTTATTAAAGTTTTTATTTTTTAAAAAAATACAGGAATTTCTCCTGTATTTTTGTTAGACTATTTAGCTTCAAATCCTTCTGCTACTGCATCCGCAAAGTTTCTTCAACGATGCTTGCACAGTGATCACAGATGGTTGCATTATAGCTACGCGCTGCTGTACTTGGATCGATACGACGGCAACGATCACAAACTTCACCAGCCGCACGCTTAACCGTGAAGGCTACATCTTCAAAGTTAACTGCACCTTCTGGAGCTGGACCTTCAGCGATGGTCAATTTAGAGACGATCAAGAGTTGAGCAACATTACTATCTACTGCTCCAAGAAGAGTCTTCACTACTTCATTAGGATAAACTGTCAAATGAGCTTCAAGAGATTTACCGATCACTTTTTCATTACGTGCTTCTTCCAAAGCCTTTTGAGCTTGACCACGGAAGTTCATGAAGGCTGACCAGGCATCCAAGATTTCCTCTTGGTTGGCAAATGTTTGTGCTTCTGGCAATTCTGACAATTGAACAAAGTCTTCTGTTTCAAACTCGAGATATGACCAGATTTCTTCAGCAGTGTGTGGAAGAATTGGTGTCAAGAGTTTCGTGATTTTCACAAGAATATCATAAAAGACGGTTTGCATCTGACGGCGTTCAAGAGATTTTGGACCTTCGATGTAGACAACATCTTTGGCAAAGTCAAGGTAGAAAGCAGACAAATCAACGTTGATAAAGTTCACTAGGGCTTTATAGATTGTCAAGAATTCAAAGTTTGTATAAGCGTCACGAATAGTCTTAACAAGTTGATTAAAGCGAATAGTCATGTACTTATCAACAGAACGAAGTTCTTCGTAAGTTACTGCATCCTCAGCTGGGTTAAAATCAGATGTGTTAGCAATCAAGAAACGAAGTGTGTTACGGATCTTACGGTAAGTTTCAGAAACTTGACTCAAGATATCCATAGAGATACGTACATCGTTACTTGAGTCTACACTGGTTACCCAGAGACGCAAGATTTCCGCACCGAATTGTTTTTCAACATCGCTTGGAGCAATGGTATTTCCAAGAGATTTAGACATCTTCTCACCTTTACCATCCAAAGCAAAACCTTGCGACAAGATTTGTTTGTATGGCGCTACACCGTGGTTAGCCACAGAAGTGATAAGTGATGAGTTGAACCAACCACGGTATTGGTCTGAACCTTCTAGATAGAGGTCGGCTGGATATTTAAGCTCAGGACGGTTTACCACAACTCCATTCCATGATGAACCTGAGTCAAACCATACGTCCATGATGTCTGTTTCTTTCTTGAACTCACCATTTGGTGAACCTGGATGGGTAAATCCTTCTGGCAAGAGGTCTTTGGCATCACGTTCCCACCAGATGATGGAACCATGTTCTTCAAAGAGTTGAGCTACATGCTCGATAGTTTCAGCTGTCATGATTGGTGTGCCATCTTCTGCGTAGAAGATTGGAAGAGGAACTCCCCAAGCACGTTGACGAGAGATAACCCAGTCACCACGGTCACGGATCATGTTGTAAAGACGGACCTTACCCCATTCTGAGTGGAACTTAACTTTTTCAATTTCGTCCAAGATTTCTTGGCGGAATTTAGATACAGAAGCAAACCATTGAGGTACTGCACGCCAGATGATTGGTTTTTTTCGTACGCCAGTCAAATGGGTAGGAGTGAGAGATTTCTTCTTGAGCAAGAAGTAAATCACCAAGTTTTTCAATAACTGTTGGCACAACCTTGTCGTAGAATTGACCTTCGAACTCTGCACCAGCATTGGCCATCATGATCCCGCGTTCGTTAACAGTCACAGCAACTTCAAGCCCATTGGCAACACCGACATTGTAGTCATCCTCACCAAAACCAGGAGCTGTATGGACGATACCAGTACCAGAATCAGTTGTAACGTGGTCACCAAGGATAACGAGTTCATCTACTGCTGTATCCCAAGGGTGCTCTGTCACAATTTGGTTCAATTCTGAACCACGGTAAGTTGCCAAAACTTGAACATCAGACCAACCGAATTTCTCAGACAAGCTGTTCAACAATTCTGAAGCAACCACAAACTTACGAGATTCGCCAGCTGGTTGCACCAAGACGTAATCAATATCCGCACCAACAGTCAAACCACGAGAAGCCGTGATGGTGAATGGAGTTGTTGTCCAAACGACGATGTAAGTATCTGTATCTAGGACACCCTTGCCATCTTTGACCTTATTGGCATAGTAAAGAGATGTTGAAACCAAGTCATGGTATTCAATTTCCGCCTCAGCAAGGGCTGACTCTGATGACCATGACCAGTAAACAGGCTTCGCTCCACGGTAAATATAGCCTTTATTAGCCATTTCACCGAAGACACGGATTTGCGCTGCTTCATAGTCAGGCGTCAGGTTACATATGGATTTTCCCAGTCACCAGAAACACCCAAACGTTTAAAGTCTTCGCGTTGTTTATCTACTTGAGATAGAGCGTATTCACGGCAAAGTTTCAAGTACTCAACCAAGTTCATCTCTTTGCGTTTAACACCTTGTTTTGATAAAACTTGCTCGATTGGCAAACCATGAGTATCCCAACCTGGAATATATGGTGCGTAAAATCCTGACATAGACTTAGAACGAACAATGATATCTTTAGAAATCTTGTTCATGGCATGTCCTACGTGGATGTTCCCGTTGGCATACGGAGGGCCATCATGAAGCGTGAAATGTGGTTTTCCTTCATTTAACTCTTGACGACGTTGATAAAGTTTAGCTTCATCCCATTCCTTTTGCCAAACTGGCTCTTTGGTCGGAAGACCGGCACGCATTGGAAATTCTGTTTTCCCAAGATTGAGGGTTTCTTTAAGTTTCATTAGTACTCCTTTAATGTATATTGACAATATAAAAACCACGACTCGCAAAAAGGACGAAAATCGTGGTACCACCTTTGTTCGGAAAAAGACCTAGTCTCTTTCCCTCTTTTCCCGTAACGTGGGCAACGTCAAATCTTACTATTTTCAGATTTGATACTAAGAGAGGATAAATTTACCAACAGGGATTGTAGGACTTCCACCATCTCCTACTCGCTAGAAATGTGATTGATAAATTCTTGTTCTCTAATGAGATTCTTATAAAATTAGAACTGACTCTTGTTGAGTGTCAGCATCATCTTGAGGCCCTTCCTCATGTACTGGTTCAACAGGAGTTTCAGCAACTGGCTGAACTTCAACTTCAGTTGACTCTTCAGCAGCTTGTTCAGCCTCTAACAATTCTTTGTTAGCTGCTTCAATACGCGCTTGTAGTTCTGCAACTTCTTCTGGAGAAAATTGACGAGTCATGTCAATTGGTTCTTCATCATGATATGAGGATACATCTTCACCTAGAACTTCTTGGACGACTTCCTTAAATGCTTCGTCGCTAGTTTGAAGATAAGTTGCAGTCGGACGCAAAATTTCTTCCCAATCTGATGAATCAACAATAGCCAACTGACTTTCGATTGTTGATTTCAAACGTTGGTGGAAGACGCGGCTCTTATTCTTCAACTCTTCAGTTTCTACAGCAACTTTTTTAGCATTATCTGTAGCTTGACGCAAAATTTCATTGGCTTTATACTTAGCTTCATCAAGTAAGCGTTGGGCATCTTGCTCAGCCTGCTTAATGATGTTATTAGAACGGTCATTCGCAGCTTGTTTCACACGTTCAGCTGTGTCTTGGGCAATCAAAACTGATTGACTCAATGAATCCTTAATCTCATCAAAATACGACAAACGTTCTTCTAAGTTTTTAATGTGTTGTTCTTTTTCATGATTGCTTCGTACAAGTGCTTCATAGTCACGAACAACAATATCTAAAAATTCATCAACTTCTTCACGGTTAAAACCTCTAAACTGAACACCAAAGGTTTTATCCTTAATTTCTAACGATGTAATTGGCATATTTTTCCTCACTTATTTAATAAAAAATAGAATCATTAATTGCTTCTGGTTCTTGCTCGTTTGTTACTGTTCTCTTAGGAATATCATTCGTATAGTCGGAAAGACGTTCTTCTAGTTTTTTGATGTAGAGTTCAGTTTCCTCTTTGTTTCGGATTAATTCCTCTAATTCAAAATAAATCTTATCTAGAAATAAATCAACTTCTTCCTGATTGTAGCCTCTGAATGATCTTGAGAAAGCTTTATCACTAATTTCTTGTGGTGTAATTGACATATTTTTCTCACTTGCTTAATAGTAGCTGGACTGTTAATTTTTTCTTATCCTTTTTGGTTTGACCATTTTCTTTGAGTAAGATAATTCGACCAAAGCGTCTGACGCTGATTAAATCACCAAATTTTACCGGATAGTCCGATTTTTCAACTATATGATAGTTGACTTGAACCAACTTTTTTTCAACCAGAGCCGAAGTTTGGGAACGAGATAATTTCAATATGCTAGATAAGAAGGCATCCAGTCGAAGACTTGAAACCAAGACTTCTTTTTCTTGATAGTCATCTTTGGATTCTATCATATCTGAAAAAGGACGTTCTACTAAACTTACAGGCAACTTGGAAATCTTTTGAATTCCATCTTGGAAAAGAGTGGTAAATCTTCGATCGACAATAATTTGGGCTTTCTCTTCTGTCACCAGAATGTCTCCGAATAACTTACGGTCAATACCTAGTCGATTGAGAACTGTACCCAATATCTTTGAATGGGTCAGTTGCTGAAACTTGCTAGGATACACGATCTCAAGCAAGGTCATTTCAAAATCTTCCAAACTTGGCGTGAAGTAATCGGGCGCTAAAATAACCCTAGCGTACTCCGAAGAGATATAACTCGTACTAGAGAAGACTTTTATCCCTCTATTATTTCCCAAAGTTTCCAAGATAAATACTTGGTGAGGATTTATAAAAGGAGATAAAATCGGTGCATAGTGCTCCTCGACTTGACTCAACCATTCCAACCCCTTATCGATGAATGGAATATCCTCCGTTGCGAAATGTTGGTAAAGTTCCTTGCTCATAATACGACCAGTAAATTGATGAGATAGCGACTAATCATCCGCAAGAGAATTAGGGCAATCCAAACAGAGAAATCCAAACCTGCGATTTGAAGAGGTAGACGTTTTAGAGGCTCAAGAATTGGTTTACACAAAGTCTCTAAAAATTTCCCCAACTGTGTGTTATAGGCATTTGGAAACCATGATAATAGAGCAAAAGCTACAAGTATCAGTGAATAGATATCTGTAGCATTTTGGATAAAACGAATTATTAGAAACATTAACGTACTCTATTTCTCTTCATGTCAAAGTCGTACTCTTCGCTTTGAGCTTCTTCAGGTAAACGAATATCTTCAATGTTTACCACAACACCAACAGGTGTCAAAAGATACATTGTGTTCGCTACTTTTCTTAACTCACCAGCAAGGACATGACGTGCTCCATCCAAGTAATCCAAACAACGACGAGCTTGAACTTCTGTCATATATTGGAAGTCAATCAAGATACTCTCATTTCCAGCCAACAAATCAACAATATCTGTTGCATCTTCGTAACGGCGTGGGTAACGAACATCGATGGTTACTTTTTCAGTAGAACGATGACTTTCCATCGCTAGTTGTTGCTGACGTGCATGAAGTTTTGTAATGTTTTTCTCTTTTGTTTCAACTGAAGAAGATTCTTGAGCAGCAGCTTGCTGTGGCAATTCTCTTTTTTGAGGCACCGAAACTAGTGAACGTTCAGGTTGTGCAGCTACAACTTCTGAAGCAACTTCATCTCCATCTTCTGTAAAGTAATCTATAAATTTATCAAATTTATCTTTTAATGACATGATTATTTCCTATTTAAAAAATGCTGTACCAATTCGAACAAAAGTCGAGCCACATTGAATCGCTTCTTTGTAGTCACGACTCATTCCCATACTTAGTTCTGTCATTGGCATATTGGGGAATTGTTGTTCACGAATGTATTGTTGCAACTCTTGCGTTTCTTTAAAGATTTTTTGCAACTCTTCTGTTTGGGCCTCAAAGGGAGCCATGGTCATGAGACCAACATACTCGATTTGATCCAAGCTAGACAAGTCTGGCAAGACTGTCAATAGTTCTTCTTTTGAAAAACCATGCTTGCTTTCCTCTCCAGAAATATTGACCTGCAAAAAACATTTAACTGTTCTATCGGCACGTTTTTGAATCTCTTGGGCTAATTTCAAAGAATCTAAAGCGTGAAAATAATCAACATAAGGAATGATATCCTTGACTTTTCTTCTTTGCAAGCTACCAATCAAGTGCCAAGTAACATCTTTATCACTTAAAGCATGATACTTTTCAAGAAATTTGTCGACACGGTTTTCACCGATGTGTTTGACTCCTTGGTCAATCAAATTTGCTGCAGTTGCAATATCAACATATTTTGTTACGGCAATTACAGAAACCGAGCCGTCTTCACGGCCGGTTTCTTGAATTGCTTTTGTAACCTGTTGAAATACCTGATTTGTATTTTCTTTTAAATCCATCTCTATTAACGGTTTTTAAAGAATGGTGGTGTTTCCAACTCATCTTCGTCAGAAGCTGGTGCTTCAAAACGCTCAACTGGAGATACGACTGATTCACCTTGACGAACAATTGAATCACGTCTCAAGTCCCAGTCACCAAAAGCTGATGCTTTAGGCGCTTCAGTGTGACGTTGTGAAGGAGTTGGAAGTTCAGCTGTTTCTGCCAAATCAAAATGACGGTCATAAGTGTGTGTATGTCCAGATTTTACTGGTTCACGGAATGACGCTTGTCTTGGTTGTGGCGCTACAACTTTTTCGACTGCATCTTGACGAACTCCAGTTGCAACAACAGTTACACGGATTTCATCTTTCATTGATTCATCAATAGAAGTACCGAGCCAGATATTTACGCCATGTCCAGCAGCTTGATTGACGATTTCAGAAGCTTCTTCTGCTTCAATCAAAGTCATATCCAAACCACCAGTTACGTTAACGATAACATCTTCTGCTCCATCGATAGTTGTTTCAAGAAGTGGTGAGTAGATAGCTTTACGAGCTGCTTCGATAACACGCTCTTCTCCGCTACCGATACCGATACCCATAAGGGCATTTCCTTTGTTTGCCATTACTGTCTTCACGTCTGCGAAGTCCAAGTTGATCAAACCAGGATTTGTAATCAAATCTGTAATCCCTTGAACACCTTGACGAAGAACGTTATCTGCTTCAGACAAAGCTTCAAGAAGTGGCGTTTTCTTGTCAACAATTTCTAATAAGTTGTTGTTTGAGATAATCAAGAGAGTATCAACATGTTCACGAAGTTCGTTGATCCCTTGGACTGCGAATTGACCACGTTTGCTTCCTTCGAAACCGAATGGACGTGTCACAACACCGACAGTCAAAGCACCTAAACCTTTAGCGATACGAGCAATAACTGGTGCAGCACCTGTACCAGAACCACCACCCATACCAGCAGTGATGAAGACCATATCTGCACCACTGATAGCTTCAGTAATTGCTTCTTCGCTTTCTTCAGCAGCCTTACGACCAACTTCAGGCTGTCCTCCAGCACCAAGTCCGCGAGTTAATTTTGGACCAAGTTGGATAACTGTTTCAGCTTTTGTACTGCTCAAGGCTTGTACATCTGTGTTGGCTGCGATGAACTCAACACCTGAAACGCCTTCGTCAACCATGCGGTTAATGGCGTTTCCACCGCCACCACCGACACCAATTACTTTAATTACTGCACCTTGTGCTGCTGCTGTATCAAATGAAAATGTCATATTTTATTCCTCTATCCTATTCATCAAACATGCTTCCGATTAAGCTACGGAATCGGTCAGTCAATTTTGGTTTTTCTTCTGATTGATTTGGAGTTGCTGATTCAGCAGTATAAGTTGGTTCTGCTGATTCAGTTGAAGTTGTACCAAACACTGAACGTTGAGAAGCTGCAGGTTTTTCCTGACTTGAAGTTCTGAAATCAATTGGTTGTTGACGTAGAACTTGATCTCCTCTGATAGCTCTTTGAGCCAAAACATTCACTTCTGTAAGACTTCCAGCAAATTCTGACAAACTAATCACATGAGCAAATGCAGGATTGCGGATACCTACTTGGTTGGAACATAAAGTTTTACACGAACCCCAAGTACTTCTTGGGCAAGCTCAACGATACCTGGTAGAATAGCATTCCCACCAATCAGAGCAATACCACCTGGCAAGTCCAACAAATGTCTTCTTTCCAAATCTTGTTTGATTTGTTCAAAGATGTGTTTCAATCTAGCTGAAATAATTTGAGCCAAGTATTCTTCTGTAACTTCAACAGGTTCTACTTCACCAATCACTTCAACTTGGAAAGTTTCTTTGCTTGCAAGTTGCGGATAAGCTTCACCGTAGTTAAGCTTCAAACCTTCTGCAATCTTCTTAGAAGTTTTAAGAACTTTTGAAATGTCTTTAGTGACGTAATCGCCACCTTCTTGGTAAACATTTGTGTATTGAAGTTCTTGATTACGGATAGTAGCAACACTTGTTTGGCCACCACCCATATCAATAACAGTCGCTCCAAACTCACGTTCGCCTTCGTTAAGAACAGAGTTTACAATTGCAAGTGGTGAAATAATCACGTTATCAACTTGAACTCCAACACGTTCTACAGTTTTACGAAGGTTGTGAAGAATGGTTCTTGGACCTGTATAGAGAAGTCCACGCATTTCCAAACGAACACCCATCATACCACGTGGGTCACGAATACCTTGGAAACCATCTACTACAAATTCTTCTGGCACAAACGTAATCACTTCACGATCAGGTGTCATGCTCTTAGTCAAAGCTGATTTGACAACATTCTCAACATCTTGATCTGTAATTTCTTTTGTATCTGATGTTACAGGAATCATTCCTTGAGTTGGTTCCACTTGCAACAAGTTTGCTGGAAGTCCAACGTTTACTGATTTGATTGAAATTCCTGCTTTCTTCTGCTTGAGAAATAGCAGATTTGATAGCCGTTGCTGCGGCTTCGATGTCAACGATAATCCCATCCTTGACACCTTTACTTTTGGCGTTACTAACACCGATTACATTTACTTCACCATCTACAAGCTCAGCAACTAACACTTTAATTGAGCTTGTTCCAATATCTAAGCCTGTAAAGAAACCATTTCTAGTCATTACATTGCGTCCTCTCTATCTTCCAAGTTTCACACTTTGATTTTTTTTAACAGCTACAAGAAGGCATAGCTATTCACAGAATATTATATCACAAAAAAATCCGATTCGTGCCTAATTTTTTTTATGATTTTTATCGAAGGTTTTTTTCATTAAATTTATTTTTAATATTCCATTACAAGCCCCTCTTTTTTTATTTTTTTTCTATGAAAAAAACAGTGTAAAAATGTCAGAAAAGCTGAAAAAATGCGGTGTAATTTATTGTATTTTTTCAAGTATTTTCATGCCAAGTTCATTTCAATTTTACGTTAAGGAGAAGTACTTAATTTTCCCCTAAAAAATCGTTCTCTGCTGGTCTAATTTTTATACAAAAACGATTAGTTGTAACAAAAAAAGAAGTCCAAAAAGACTTCTTATTTTGTTAATTCTTTAAGAGCACTGGTTAGGTAGAAACCATCTCGTATTTTTTTTCCAATTCTTTTTGCATTTGCAACCAATTCTTGATAATCGACATCTGATAGATTTTCGATCGTGTTTTTTAAATCATGAAGCGATTCTACTGCAATCCCACAGCCATTCTCAAGCACAAAACGAGACAAGGCAGACTGTTCCCACACTACAAGTGGGAATCCAGATGCCAAATAAAGGGATGCCTTGTGAGAATTGTTGAAGCGAAGGTACTCACCAAAGACACCACTGCACGTGTCAGCACTATCACCGTCCCAGACAAGTCCAAAGCCTCCCTCAAGAACTGAAGGTAACTCATCAGGCAGGAAGGAACCAAAGTAGGTTTCGTTTAAAAGAGCTCTATTCTCATCAAAGCCGACACCATAGAGATTATAAGAAGGTTCTGCAGGAAGTTTATAAAGATAACCCGCTTTTTCCTGAGCCAAATTACCTGCGACAATAATGGGGTGATCTTTTGTTTGGCCACTCTTTTCTTGAAAATCTGGAATCAAATAGTCGAAAATTCCAAGACTAACAATCTTATCTTCTGCAATCCCTTTGTCCACTAAAACAGATTTCATGATTGGATTATGGGCAATCACTCCATCAGCTATCTTCAACAAACTTGATTCTTGAAGATGAACCCGAATCTTATGTTTTAAAGGTACTGTATCCAAATTAGCATATCGTAAAGCTTCCAAATCATGGATAATAAAGTAGACTTTCACCCCACTTCGCTGGATTTTTCTTACCAAGCGAGTGGTGAAAAAACTATGGTGGAGCATGGGAAATTGAATCAATAATTGATCCCCTGATTTCAACTGAGAGAAAGCTTGAGTTAGAGCTTTCGCCTTGTGTTGTTGGGCTTTAACGGTTCCCATATGGTACCAATCATCAACTGTTAACAACAAAGGTTGATAACCTTCTCGTTTGACAATCTCCTCGACATCATTTCTAGCCTTATTCCCGGCGTTTCGAGCACCAGAATCTTTTAAAAACTCTTCTTTAGAAAATACTTCATGAATCACTGTTTCTTTCAATCAAACTCATTCGCTACAACTTCCAAAGCACGTTCAATAACCACGTGCATGTCGTAGTATTTATAGTCTGCTAGGCGTCCACAGAAGATGACCTTGTCATTTTTGGTTGCTTCTTCTTGGTACTTAGCAAACATGGCATTGTTCTTTTCATCATTGATTGGATAGTAGGGCTCATCTCCTCGTTTCCAGTCAGCTGGGTATTCGCGAGTGATGACCGTCTTTGGTTGGGTTCCATACTCGAAGTGCTTATGCTCAATGATACGAGTATAAGGAATCTCACGCTCTGTGTAGTTGACTACAGCATTACCTTGATAATTTTCCTTATCCAAGATTTCATGTTCAAAACGCAGGCTACGGTACTCCAACTCCCCATGCTTGTAGTCAAAGTACTGGTCAATCATTCCTGTAAAGATTACTTTTTCCGCTGATGCTTCCAGCTCTTCACGATTGGCAAAGAAATCAACCCCAAGTTCTACTTCTAAATCGCCCAGCATGTTTTCGATGATGACGTTATAGCCACCGATTGGAATCCCTTGGTAACGGTCGTTAAAGTAGTTATTATCAAAGGTCAAACGAACCGGAAGGCGCTTGATGATAAATGGAGGAAGGTCTGTTGCAGAACGCCCCCATTGCTTTCTGTATAGCCCTTGATCAATTTTTCATAGATATCAGGACCAATTAACTTGATAGCTTGTTCTTCCAAGTTCTTGGGTTCAATATCTTTCATGTCAGCCGTTTGCTGGGCAATCTTATCCTTGACTTCTTGTGGTGTCTTAGTTCCCCACATAGCATAGAAGGTATTCATATTAAATGGAAGATTGTAAAGACTTCCCTTGTAGTTAGCTACTGGTGAATTGATATAGTTATTAAACTCCGCAAACTGATTAACATAATCCCAAACCTTTTTGTTAGACGTATGGAAAATGTGGGCACCATACTTGTGAACATTGATACCTTCAACCTCTTCACAATAGATATTTCCACCAATGTGATCACGTTTGTCAATCACTTTTACTTTTTTGCCACGTTTTGTAGCTTCGTGTGCAAAGATTGCTCCAGACAACCCAGCACCAACGATTAGATAATCGTACATCTTGTTCTCCTTTTTATAATTTGACGATTCGATTGAAATAAGGAATTTTCATTAATAAACTAACTACAATTATACTTATACATAAAGTGAATATTGGAAAAAGTAAATACGCACCTGTATAACTAAAACCAAGCAATTTTTCTAACACTTTCATAATATAAGTATGTACTATGAAAACTCCCATTGTTTGATTAGAAAGGGAAACAATCCACTTATATTTGCTTTCTTTCAAAGAGAGTGTCAATATCGTCAAGAAAACTCCTAAACTTACAATTTTTACAAAAAGAATATCATAAAAATATTCCGCAAAAAGATTATGGTAAATGGTTTTAGCTAAGAAAAATAGTATTACTGGGGTAATCAACAGCAACAGTACTGCAACTATTTTCATCCATCTCTTAAAACCGTTTTTTATAAACTCTTTATCAAATTGAGCTACCAAACCTCCTAAAAAGTAATAGAAAAACCACGTCCATAATCTAAATGTTTGTATAACATAGGACTGTATCGGCGTTTGAATTATAATATTTGCCAACTCAAAAATTAAACCAATAGTGGCAAAGAAAGATAGAATGTATAAGTATCTTCTTTTTGAATTCAGAATCTTTCTTAAAACAGGTAGACATAAATAAATAAGTATCAGTGCACCAAAAAACCAAAACTGAAAGAAATAACCTTTTTGCACCATCGAACCAATAATTTTTTTGACAGGATTAACTGCAAAATCTCGTTTAAGCAACCAAACAATAGTATTCCATGACGACACTGTAATTAGAATCCATTTTACTTTCTCCAGTATGTAGGAATAGGTTATATTCCTCTTTCCTAACAATAGATAACCATTGACCATAAAAAACAGAGGTATAGAGTAGGTACCTAAGTAATATAAATACGCCAAAAGATTCCAAGAACCTGTGTCTTTAAATCCACCCATTGTTGTATGAAGTAAAACAACTCCAACACAGGCAAGCACTTTTAGTAAATCTAGGTTGATATTTCGAACTTTTCTCATTCTAGTTTTTCCTAATAATTTGTTTTAATTCTTTCACATCTACCACTTTTAGAGATAGAATTGCAAAAAGATAAATGATTCCACCAAACATTGCAAATACTAGAACATTTGATGTTGGTGAAAAATGTATAACTGTTTTTGAACATAACAAAAGGCCATACATAATGGCAGATGCTAGTACAATTTTTGCCATTGATCCGATTATAGGAACTTCTCTTAGATAAGAACGAGTAAAGAATAACTGTATAGCCCAAACCAGCGACTCTGTTAAGACAGATACAATTGCTGCACCTATATAGCCCAGTTTTGGAAGCAAGAGAAGATTTAATCCGACACTAACAATAGCAGGAATTGTTGTTGAAAGCATGAACTCTCTATTTTTATTATGGGGAATCAAAATTTGAATCCCCATGATATTTGTCCAACCAATAAAGAACATTCTTAGAATCATAATAGCTATTGCATAGCGTGCATCTTGAAAATCTTTTCCCAGAAAAAAGTTAACAAAATCATCGTTTATAATTAACATACCTGCCATAATGGGGAAAATAACCAAATTATAAATCAGAAATGACATCTCATGCATTTTATTAACTGCTTTATGATTTCCTGATGATAAAAGATTTGAAACTCGTGGTAACATGACACTTCCCAATGAAGTCACTAGGGTCAATAAAATATTGACAAGTTTCAATGCTTGATCATAGATTCCTACATCTTTTGTTGAAGCTAAAGCTCCTAGCATTGTACGATCCAAAGTAACATAGAGCGATATGGCAATCTGAGGTAAAAACAATAAGACAACTGGCTTCAAATGCTGCTTAGCATATTCCCAATCAAAGTGCGGTTTCCCAATAAACTCTCTTGCCGGCAACCACATACTTAATTGTCCCAACAATTCAAAAATGGTAAGCAAGAACACATATAAATATAGGTCGCTAGCTGATTTTATAAATAGAAAAATAGCAATGACGCCAACTAGTTTCACTGTAATATTTCTGACTGTAATTTTTCGAAAATCCTCTAAACCTTGGAATAGCCAAGAAATATCTAAACCTTTAGAAAGTAAACTTAATCCTAAAATATAAGCTACCGGGTTTTGCATTAACGAAAAAGTGAGACAAAGCAAAATATAGAGAGTCAGTGATAAGATGGTTGCTCCAAGTTGTAAAGTATAAATTCCCCAGAAATTTTTACGAATTGTTTTTCGATTACCAGAAATTTCCTTTGTACCATAATTGGCTACCCCCAAGGTAGCCAACAGGATAAAGTAGGTAACAATAGAATTATAATAACCATAAGTTCCTAAATCATCAGAACTAAATACTCTGGTGACATATGGAGTCGTAATAATCGGTAAAATAATTACTAATAATTGATATGAAAGATTGTATGCATAATTTTTAAGAACCTTCATAGGGGGGCATATTCCTCACTTAACTACTATTATAAACGGCGAAAATTAATCTGCCCAAAAATGATGATGTTAAATATATTAAACTTTTTTTGACACATAAATAACTTAACTAACCTCTACTTAGAGCTAAGGATACATATAACACAAGAACATTAAACATCCTGATAATTATACCTATACTTACTCCAAGAAATACCCATCAATAATAATAATGGATTGTACATTAATTCAAAAAATTGTGGATCAAACATTGAGTGAAGTATCAATACAATAAAAACAAGCATCTCAACTGTATTAAAGTGTCCTCTTTTATTTAGTTGATAGAAACTATACCAAATAACAACTAGTAGAATCACTCCATAATGCAACAAAATATTTACAAAAGATGAATCAACGTATAAATAATTATCAAAAACAGACGTAGCCCTTTGTTGCAATTCCCAATCAATTCTTTGACCAAACATATGTACGCCATATAAAGATAATGCCTTATGTCCTAAACTTAGTCTTCCTGTCAAAGATACGTTTAAAATTTGAAAGAATTTACTGTTTGCGTTATAAAAATAAGTCAAAATGATAGGAATAAGAATCCCTGCAGTCAACGTAATTTTACCAATAGCATTCAGGATTTTTTGACTAACTACTTTATTTTTGAATATGTACACCAATACTAATGCTAGAATTGAAAGAAGGAAAGCTGATTTCGTATCAGTATTCACGTAAAAATAATAATTCAGTATTCCAAGCATTAGAATTTCTGACAATCTGATTTTACTTTTTCTCAAATATAGATAGACTAGAGTCAGATGAAATAAAAAATTAGCTCCGAAACTAGCATATTGGTATCCTTGGCTAAAACGGAATCGCCCTCCTAATTGAACCCTCAGCGTATTTTCAATAATGCCAAACTTTAATAGACCATATATAGAAATCATTAAGAGAACAATCGAAACTGTCCAGAGAATCAAAACTTTTCTAAAATTCACATTGTTTATAGAAATAATAAATAGGATTGTTGAAATTATTGTGAGAGCATCAAAAAGTTTATGTGTTGAAATTCCAATAATGATAGCCAAGCAGAAAGCTGAAAAGAAGAATATCAGAAACTTACTCGAGTGTCTCTCTAATAGTAGTTTAAACAGAAGTATGACAATAGACACTATCATAGCAACTATTCGAAAACGATAAATTTCAGGGTATTTATAGACTAAGTTTGTTTGAGATATAAAATTAAAAAGCAACCAAATAAAGAAAGCTGAAAAATATAATAACTCTGATAATTTTATTTTTATTTTCATATTTTTACCTAAGTTTGTTTAAATTATCCAATCTTATTTCGAATAGTGTTATACAATTTTGCAGATACGAGAAACAATATATATTTCACTTTATTTTTCCTTGTAACATTTGAATTCAGAATAACATCTTTAAAATATTGAATGTATTCTTTTCTAATTTTATTAACTTCAGCATACATATCTGAAATAAGCATAGCATGTACAATATGCAGACCATTAAAAACATAGCGAACATTTAAAGCCCTTCTCATTTCCTTATCATTAGGATAGTCTCGTTCGACATAGGCTCTGTTCCATTCCATGGCCTTATAAAAATCTAAGAGACGATCACTATACTTAGAATTTACAATACTTCCTGGTCTGCGATAGTATTTATAAAGATTTAGAGCACTAACAGCAATATTTTCACAGGAAGCAATATGCTCATAAGCAAGAGATAAATCTTCATACAACATCCCATTAGGATATGGAAACCTTAATAAGATTTCTTTCTTATATAGTTTACCACCTGAATGTGTCCCAACATAATTTCCATAAAACATTTGTTCTAAAGCTTTTCGACGATCTAATTTTCCAGAATATTTCTCTCTGAAATCTCCTAGGAAATCACTATTTTCATAGTTTCTAACTTCAATCACTGGAGTTGCTACAAGATCAACTCTATACTTATCTCTAAGTTTTACTAAATATTCAATGGCTCTATGGTCATAATAATCGTCTGAATCAATGAAAACAATCCAATCTGTTGAAGATTCTTTTACCCCAGTATTGCGGGCATTGGACAATCCCCCATTTTCAATATGCAGAACTTTTATTCTGTCATCTTCTCGAGCATATTGGTCACAAATTTCTCCTGAAGAATCTGTAGAACCATCGTCTACCAGTATAATTTCTATATTTTTATAGGTCTGTTGTCTTAGACTGTCTACACAATAGCTTAAGCAATCTTCGACATTGTACACAGGTACAACAATAGAAACCTTATCCATTATGACAATCCTTCCAAAATGATATCAACAACTCGTTTACATGCTTTACCATCTCCATAAGGATTACTAGCTTTACTCATCTTGTTATATTCTTCCTCATTTTCCAAAAGAAGCTTGAAGTTCGTATAAATATTCTCTTCTTCCGTACCGACTAATTTCAATGTCCCGGCAGCAATTCCCTCCGGACGCTCTGTGGTATCACGCATGACTAAAACTGGTTTCCCTAAGGATGGAGCTTCTTCTTGAACTCCACCAGAATCTGTCAAAATCATGTAGCTTTGGTTCATGAAATTATGGAAATCAATAACTTCTAAAGGTTCAATGATTTTCATGCGTTCATTATCCCCAAAGACTTTACTTGCCAATTCACGAACTTTAGGATTTTTATGAATTGGGTAAACAACTTTTACATCTTCAAATTCATTTAAAATACGATTAACAGCATTAAACATATTTTCCATTGGTTGCCCAAGATTTTCACGTCTGTGAGCTGTCAACATAATCAACTTACTATCCTTAGTCCACTCTAAAATTGGGTGATTGTAATCATCCTGAACAGTTGTCTTTAAGGCATCAATAACCGTATTACCCGTTACAAAAATATTCTCTCTTCCCTCTCTTAGAAGATTGTCTTTAGCCACTTCTGTTGGCGCAAAATGATAATCTGCAATAATAGAAGTAGTCTGACGGTTGAACTCCTCAGGAAATGGACTTTGAAGATTGTAGGTTCTTAAACCTGCCTCCACGTGTCCAACTTTTATTCCCATGTAAAAGGCTGCCAAGGCCGTTGCGAAAGTTGTCGTCGTATCTCCGTGAACAAGTACAATATCTGGTTTTTCTTGTTCAAGCACCGCTTGAATTTTGTCTAGAATACTGGTCGTAATTGAAAATAGGGTTTGATTCGCCTTCATAATCCCCAGATCATAATCAGGAACGACTTTAAAGACATCCAAAACTTGCTCAAGCATCTCCTTATGTTGTCCAGTCACGCAGACAAGTGTCTTAATCGAGTCATTTTTTTTCAACTCATTTACTAAAGGACACATTTTAATTGCCTCTGGGCGCGTCCCAAAAACCAACATGACTTTTTTCATTTTGATTCTCCCTTTAGTTCTCTATACAGTTCCCTATAGTTCTCCAAGAATAAAGGATAACTAAATTTATTTTCATAGTCTTTCTTTGCTTGGCTAGCAAGTTCCTGTCTTAATGTTGCATCCATAGCTAATTTATCAATAGCAGATGCCAGAGCAGCAGGGTCTTTTGCCGGAACTAGAATCCCATTTTTATTTGTTACAACTTCGTTTAATCCCGGTATATCCGTCGCAACTAAGGTTTTACTATTCATAAATGCCTCAATGGCAACTAAGCCAAATCCTTCAAATACTGAAGGTAAAACACAAAAATCAAAACTATTGATACATTCCACAATATCCTTACGATATCCTAAAAAAGTTACCGAATCTTGAAGGTCTAGCTCTTTAACCTTATTCTCAAGTTCATTTCTAAGTTCACCATCACCAACGATAAACAATCGAATATCCTTAACAGTCAATAAAGACATGGCATCAAGGAGATAAGTCAAGCCTTTTTGCTCAGATAACCTGGCAATGCAACCAAGTTTAATCCCACCATAACTGATAATCTCATCGACATGGTCATCCGTTTCTTTTAAAACGACTCCATTATAAATAACCCTGCTATCAGTAATACCTACATCTTCTTTTAGGTTTTTATTTACTGCTTCTCCCACTGCCACACTTTTAGCATTTTTTAAAGCAAATCTATATAAGGGCAATTTATCTTTAAAGACATTGTGAGCTGTATAAACATGTGTTAATTTTGGACAAACAAACTTTAATAATCGAATATAAAAAGCAGCCATCCGATGATGAGTATGAACTATTGTTATCCCTTTTTGTTTGATAATCTGGTGAATGCTAAAAAGTAGCTTTAATACCGTCACGGGATTTTTACTATCGATATCTAAAATTTTATGATGTTGAATCCCTTGAGTAGCCAATTCGCTCTCCCAAAGCCCACCAGTAGACGCCACATGGACACTATCAAACTCATCTTTCAAATCCGAGCTCAATTGGTAGACAATTCTCTCTGCACCACCAATATCCATGGTACGTGAAATATGCAAAATATTATTTTTTTGATTTTCGTTTTTCATCTAATACTCGCTTAATAAACGTGACATTTCCTACGAAATAACGTTTAAAGAGACGTTTAGGTTCATTTGCCACTCGGAACAGCCACTCAAGATGTGCATTTTGCATCCATAGAGGTGCTCGTTTAATATGGCCAGATAAAACGTCAAAACTACCTCCAACTCCCATAAAGACAGAATTTACACCATGATCCATAAATTTTTGAATGATGTATTCTTTCTTAGGAGAGGTGATCCCAACAAAAACAAAATCAGGATTTTTCTCACGAATGTCTTCTTGAATGCCATATTCATCTTCTTCAGAAAAATAACCATTGCGATGCCCAAGGACTCGTAAATTTGGATAATCTTTCTTAAAGATTTCCAACATATCTACTAAAACTTCTTCTTTGGCACCAAAAAAATAAACCGAATAAGACTTTTCATTAGCTAAATGAAGCAACTTTTGCATCAAATCAATTCCAGCGACTCTCTCAGGAACTTGATAACCCAAAAAACGGGAAGCAAGAACAACTGAAGCCCCATCTGCATTAATAATTTCAGAATCGTTAACAATCTTTTTAATAGATTCATCTGTTTGACATTGATTAATTTTGTCTGCATTCACTCCCATTAAGTGGAGTGGACGTTGATCAAGAACAAATTTTTCAACAGCTTGGACAGTTTCGTCCATTGTTAAGGGGTCAATTCTGACCCCCATTAAATTAAAACTATTCAATTTAATCTCCCCACGTAGACTCAAAATGACCCTTACGCTCAGCTTCTTTTGGCAGCTGCATGTAATCACCGTATATTTTTGTCAAATATTCATCAGGATTTGCATGACAACTAATTTTTAAGTTTTCAAACTCTAGTAATTGCGGTTCCCCGAATACTTCTTTTCTTGCGAGTTCTCGTTCGCGGTAGGAACCCAAGACATTTCCGACCATGTTACTAGTCTCGTAATCATATTGTTTAATGATACTTTGTAATTTTTTGTTAATTTTTGAAGTGTTTAAGAGTTTATTTAATTTTAAGGCTCTTGAAACTTTTACAATCGCATTTTCGAACGAGCCTCTATCTCTCTCATGTATGCGATCAATGACAGAAATTTTAGACAAGGCACGATACAATTTTATTTTATTCGTATGCAACCAGTAATGGATTCCATCTTCTGGATAACCATCTAAAGGAAAGATATCAATAAAAGGACTACACCATTCATTACCAAATTGAATTTGGATTGAAGTATCCATAATCGAAGTATTACCTAGATTATCATCGTGAAGTCTTAAAAATAACACTTTCAGGAAGCTCTTTCTCACAGATTGACAAGAATTTTTTTCATAATCTTTTCTAGGCATTCCTAAATCCATATCGTCATCCCATGGGATAAATCCTTTATGACGAATGGCACCGAGTAAAGTCCCACCCAATGCATAATAACGCAAATTATGTCTTTTACAAAGATCGATATAACTTTCTAAAAGTGTTAACTCTCCTAATTGAATTTCTCTCACTTTATTCATAGAATCATTTTGCTCCATCTCTCATCAGCACTACTTTTATTGTTTTTAATAAAATTTCAAAATCTTTCCAGATTGTCCAATCATCGATATAGGCCACATCTAGTTTAACAACATCATCAAAGTTGGTAATTTCACTACGACCACTAATTTGCCACAAGCCAGTAATTCCTGGTTTGAAACTCAAACGACGTTTTTGTTCAGGTGTGTATTTTTCGTATTCGTCCACTGTTGGAGGTCGAGTTCCTACTAGGCTCATATCACCAATCAACACATTCCAAAATTGGGGCAGTTCATCCAAACTTGTCTTTCGAATAAAGTGTCCAATTTTGGTAACGCGAGGGTCATTGTCCATCTTAAACATACCACCCTGCATGGTATTTTGGTCCATCAATTGCTGCTTGATTTCTTCCGCATCTATCCGCATAGAACGGAATTTATAAAAAGTGAAATGACGACCATTTTTTCCTATTCGAGTTTGAGAAAAGATTGCTGGTCCACCATCTTTTCGAATCATCGGAACAAGGACTATGCTTACTAGTCCACAGATGATTAACCCAACAATTGCCCCTAAAATATCAATAATTCGTTTAGCAACTATGTGGCTTGGTTTATATAAGTTTGTAGAAAAAGTTACTACATTCAATCCAGCCATCTCATGGATCTGTTTATTTCTACCTAAATTTTTATCAAAAGCATTTAGATTAACAGTGACATCAATTCCCATTGTTTCAAATTGCGAAATAATGCTACCGATATCATAATCCTCACTAGGCAGGTTCACAAAAACTTCGTCCACAACCTCATGAGTTGCATAATTAATTAGATTCTCTCGAGGAATAACCGTTACTTTATTGTGTTTAAAATCTGGTTTATCTAGTACACTCACAGCGACAAGTTTCCCACCGACATCAGTTGCATTTAACAAACGGTCAATAACCTTCTCAATTCGGGATGTCGCAGTGATCAAAATGATTTTACGACTCCCCTTTAAATTATGGTTAAAATGGACCCAATATTTTTTGATAACAAAACTCAGGAAATAATTAAACACTCCGTACAAAGATAGGAAGTAAATCATACCCCGTCTAGAAATTACAAATTGATCCTTCAGAAAAAAACTAGAAAAACTAATCAGCAATGCAAAAAAGATGATGTATTTTACTATCTCTATCAATTCGACGGATTGACTGCGTTTGAAAAAATCCTTTCCGTAGCCACTGATATAGAAGGCTGCAAAATGAAGAAAATACAGAACAAAAACCGTTTTTGCAACAATTTCTGTTTCAGATACAGAGATTAGTATATAAGCCAATATGCTGACCAGTATACTCTGCAAAAACGCTAGAGTTACGTTGTAGAAACCCCTTCCTTCCATTTTTTACTCCCTTTTTTTCCTACTTATTTCTTCCCGTAGGAACCGTAGTTCCCGTATGAACCATATGAACCATATTTTTCAAGCTGAATATTAAATTTATTCAGAATAACTCCTAAGAATGGTGTTCCTGTTTGCTCTAACTGGTCTTTAGCTTTTTGAACTTCTCTCCGTTTTGTTGCAGAAGCTTCAGTTACCAGGATAGAGGCATCACATTTTTGTACGATAATAGCCGCATCAATGACAACACCGATAGGGGCTGTATCCACAATGATATAGTCAAAGTATTTGCGTAAAGTCTCAATCATTGCTTCAAATTTGTCACTTTGAAGAAGAGCAGTCGGGTTTGGTGAAACAGCTCCTGATTGAATGACAAACAAGTTTTCTACGTTTGTTTCACACAAACCATGAGATAAATCTTTGGTTCCTGATAAGTAGTCTGTCAAACCTGTAATTTTTTCTCGAGATTTAAAGACACCTGACATTACCGAATTACGAATATCGGCATCGATAAGGAGTGTCTTATAGCCTGCACGCGCGAATGCCCAAGCTATGTTGGTTGAAGTAGTCGACTTCCCTTCTCCAGGTCTAACTGAAGAAAGGGCAATCACTTTGAGACCATCTCCACTCAACTGGATATTGGTCCGTAGTGCGTTATAATACTCCTCAGCTTTTTTTACAGAGTGTAATCGTTGTTCTGATAATTCTAACTTTGCCATATTTCCCTCTTTACTTTAATTTCTCAAGATTTGGAATAACACCTAAAAGTGAGATGTGCATCACTTCTTCGATATCTTCTGGACGCTTCACTCGATCATCCAACAATTCAACTAAAAGCACGATAATCGTGACGAATCCTACACCTGCTATAGTGGCTATCATTGTATTGCGACGAATATTTGGAGAAGATGGTGATGTTGCCGGCCTTGCTTCTTCAAGTGTCGTTACATCTGACACCCGTGTTACAGAAATAATTTTCTGAGCGGCTACTTCTCTGAGTGCATTGGCAATACGACTTGCTTCCTCAGGATTTCCATCTCGAACCGAGATAGATACAATACGAGTGTCTGCTGGAACTGTTACTGAAACTTTTCTTCCAAGAGTTTTTGCATCCATAGTTAATTTTTGGTCGGCCACTACTTTTTCAAGAACATCCTGAGAGAGGATGATTTCACGGTAGTCTTTTACCAAGTAAGCACCCGCCTGCAAATCTTGGTTGGTCAAACCAGGCTTATCTGCTTGGTTACGATTGACAACATAGATACGGGTGGTACTAGCATACTGAGGCTTAATCACAAATGAGCTATAAGCAAAAGCCCCTAGACCTGCTACTAGTGCAGCTAAGACAATGAGGAATTTTCGTTTCCATAGCACTTTTACCAATTGAAATACATCAATTTCAAATTTATCTTGTTCTTTCATCATTTCTCCTAAATTAGTTTGTCATTTATTATTTTTGATGGATTTGTTTCAAAAAGTTCACGAGCTTTTCCTGATCCGTATTTTTTAGCAATGAGCTCATAAGCTTCTCTCATATACGGCGGGCGATTATCTAAATTATGCATATCGCTAGCCACTACATGTACTAAGTCCTTGTCCAAGAAATACCTAGCACGCTTTTTCATAAACTTGTAGGTGTCTCCGAAAAGTCGCGGTTTTAAGACACTCGAGCTATTAATCTGCATATAGCAGCCCATATTGATGAGCTCTCTAACTTTTTTCTCATCATTTTCCAAAGTGTGATAGCGCTCAATATGAGCAACCACTGGTGTAATCCCTAACATGAGAACTTTGGCCAAGGCGCTATGAATATCTCTGTAGGGTGTATTCATGCTAAACTCGATCAAAGCATAACGAGTGCCATTGAGTTTTGGAATGATGTTTTGTTCAAGTTTTTCTAAAACATCACTTGAAAAATAAATCTCAGCTCCGTACACTATCTTCAAATCCGGTGCAATTTCTTGAGCCAACTGTTTGACTTCGCTAAAATTAGCTGCAATTTTGTCTTCTGGTGTTTCAAACATTCCTTTTCTACGATGAGAGGTGGAAACAATGGTTCGAACACCTTGTGCGTAAGCTTCCTCTAGGAGAGCCTTGCTCTCAGCTCTATTTTTAGGTCCATCGTCAACATCGAAAACAATATGTGAATGAATATCAATCATCTTATTTTCCTTCCATGGTAGCCTTAATGGCTGCTTTAACAGTTTCCAAGCTTGTTGGGTCGATTTCTAACATGTAAAGATTGCTATCTGGCATAGCATAAGACGGGAGACCCATGCGACCAGTCCCTTTCAAATCTTGATTGGAAACGGTATATTTTTCCTCCGCTTGCCAACTGAGTGTTGACAAGGCCTACCATTGTTTCTGGTGGCATATTGGTCTGAATTGAATCCTGCAAGCTCTGAATAATACTGTCATAATTTTTTTCAGAGATTCTGCCGAGGTTAATTTCTGGATAATCGCCGCAATGACTTTTTGTTGGTTACGGCCGCGATCCCCATCACCATCCGCAAGCGAATAACGTTCACGTACAAATCCCAAAGCTTGTTCAGAATCCAGATGGACATTACCGACTGGGAAGTGGTATTGCCCATGACGCGATGTGAATTCTTGATCATTGTATACATCCACACCTCCAAGAAGGTCAATCAACTTCAAGAAAGAAGTGAAATTGAGACGGGCATAATAGTTCAAATCGATACCATAAAGATTTTCTAAGGTATGGATAGAAGCATCTACTCCATAGATACCCGCATGCGTCAACTTATCGTTTTGGTTGTTTCCACCATCTGCAATAGGGACATAGGCATCTCGAGGAGTTGTCGTCAAGAGAATCTTCTTAGTATCTTGATTCACTGTCATGATGATATTGACATCTGAGCGCGAAACAGAACTGATAGGACCATAGGTATCAATCCCGCTGATGTAGACGTTGAAAGAATTTCCTGTGGCTACCTTAGGCGCCTCCACTTTCTTAGTCAAGTCCTTGGTATAGATTTTCTTGATTTTCTTAGCGTGGTCGGGATATTCCTGCTCAATCAGATTTTCATAAACACCGTTTAAGACTATTGCTTTGGTTTCTCCATCTAACAAACTCTTATAGGCCGCTAGGTAAGAAGAAGCTTCCTCAACTGTCAATTCCTTGCTTTGAGTTGTTTTAATGTCATCTATCAATTTTTGAATATTCTCAGCATCTGTTCCTGTTGGAGCAGTTACACTAGAAAGTTGAGAAACGTTATTAATCTCACTGTCTGCTAGCACTGCCACACTCATAGAGTAGCTTGAATAATTTGAAGTTGCATTAAATTGATTGGCGAGTCCAACAAATCGATTTACAGCTACTAAAGCTACAGAGCTAAATAAAACCGAGAGCAATAGGACTATCAAGGTGAACACCTTGGCTTTGCGCTTAACGATCAACAAGAGGGATAATAATGCTATAAGCACTAAAACTACTGCCAAGATAATATTAAAATAGCTAACCGCTAAAATCTGATATTTAAAAATCAAAAACAATAAAAAAAGAAGCTAGAACAGCATAGATTAGCAACAAACCTATGTTTAAACTCTGCTGAAATTTACTAGATTTACTTTTTTTTATGCGTCTACTTTTCATGGAACACCTCTTCAAAACATTTTAATTTAATTATATCACAAAGTATCTCTAAAGGCTATCTACATTAGTCAAGGAAGCGTTTAATTTTGAAAATGTTTTTAATGAGTGTATATTTATTAGAATTTTTACTACATTTTATGTTTTTAAAAAACAGCTGAAATAAAAAAATAGAGCTCTTAAAAAGCTCTATTTTTAATTATTTAACGTGACTTTCGAACTCTTTTTGATTCTTTTCGACTGAATTTTTACGTTCTAGTTCCCATTTGGCTTTAGCTTCGTCAAATTGAGCAGTTGTTACGACTTCGGTTTGCAATTTCATGTACTTATAGTTACTTCCAGTACCTTTGATTCCGACAAGTGAGTAAGCTCGTGTAAATGGTGTCACACGTGTTACTGAAGCTCCACCACCGTTTGAATTTACAGGGAGCAATAGCGAACTATCAATCAGCCAAGCTTGTGCATCTGCATAATTTTCATAACGTTTGGCTACGTTTGTATTTTCTGCATCTGCCGCTTTCAATTTTTGAGTATATTGGTCCAATCCGATACTTGTAATCTTATCAGTATCCTTGCTTGGATCGAGTCCTAAAATCTTGAGATAGAATCCATCCTCAGCGTTGAAAGGATTGAGATAAGTCGATGGATCTTGGTAGTCTGCAGACCAACCATCCAAGTTCAAGTCATAGTCATGATCAGCTGTGGTTGGCGCTTGGAATGTCGCGTTAGCATAGTCTTCTGTTGAAATTTGAACGACATCAATCACTACATTTTCTGCCCCAAGAGTTGATTCGACAGATTGTTTAAGCGAATGAATCTTTGGAAGCAAGGTTTTATTAACTTGGTCTACAGGCAAGTCCAAATGGATCGGGAATGTCACACCGTGTGCTTCTAGTTCTTTTTTAGCCTCTGCAAACTGAGCTTGTGCTTTTTCTTTATTGAAGTAGCCATCTTGGGCGTCTTCAAGATTCATATTTGACCACTGTGTACCGTAGTTTACCAACTTAGATGAAACTGTCTCACCAAAAGTCTTGTCACCTACTTGCACGAAAGTTGGTGGCACAAGTGTGTTACGAAGAGTGTTTTTAGCCGCTTCTTCTCCATTAGACTGAGCCGAATAGGCTGTACGGTCAATGGCAAAGTTGATTGCTTGACGGAAATTTTTATTTAAAATAGCAGCTTGGGTAGCTTGTTTTTGCTCATCGCTAGTCTTAGCTGTATGATTGTATGTTTGGCGATTAACGTTAAAATTATAGTACCAAGAAGTCGCATCCTGCAAGCTATAGACGATGTTGTCCTTGTATTTTTCCTTTGTCTTAGCAAAGTTTGAACTGTTTGGGTAGACACCAGCAGACGAGTAGGCACCGCTTTCGAAGTTACGGATCGTCATATCTTGGTCAGAACCATCAACATAAGCCAACTTAACTCTTTCAATCGTCACTTTTTCTTGATCATAGTAATGAGGATTCTTCATGTACTCAAGTGATGATTTTGATGTGAATTCTTTTAACAAATAAGGACCACTGTAGAGAATGCTGTCTGGTTTCAATTCTCCAAATTCTTTACCTTTAGAAGTCAAGAACTCTTCATTGACTGGAAAGAGGATACTATTGGTAGTCTTAGAGTTCCAGAATGGTTCTGGACGTGTCAAAGTATATTGGACAGTGTAATCATCTACAGCTTTCACACCAACATTTGAAAAGTCAGTATTTGCGCCTGTCACATAATCATCTAATCCCTTGATTGAGTTTTGAATCAAATCAAGAGCTTGACTCTTGTTATCAGCTGCATACTTGATACCTGTGACGAAATCCTGCGCTTTAATTGAAGCGTATTCTTCCCCATCAGCAGTGAACCATTTAGCATCCTGACGAAGCTTATAAGTGTAAGTCAAACCATCCTTTGAAACACTCCAATCTTCTGCAAGAGCAGGAATGAGATTTCCATAATTGTCATTTTCAAGCAAACCATCTACCAAGTTGGTTACAACAGCAGTATTATCACCAGAGTAGTCCAACAGGTAGTTGAAGGTTGTCGGGTCGGCACCAAATGTTGACGAGTAGGTTTTAACATCTGATGCTGACTTCCCACACGCTGTCAATAAGACCGCCGCGGCAAGCGTCAACCCCGCTCCAATCAGTCGTTTTTTGAGTTTCATGATTCATTTTCTCCTTGTATGTTAGGTTTTATGACATATAGCTATTCTACCAAATTTCGCCCCAAAAGTAAAGTTATTTAATTATTTGCCCTCTCGTCAGTATATGAAAAAAGAAAGAAACCCCGCATAAAATCAGGATTTCTTTCACCGTTGTTTAAAATTATTTAACGTGGTTCGCTAACTCTTTTTGATATTTAGCATTTGTTTCAAGTTTCTCTTTTTGCCATTTCTTGAGAGCTTCTTCGTATTCTTTAGTGGTTACAATATCATTTTGCAACTCTAAACCTTTAAATACAAACGGATCTCCCTTGATACCAACTTGAGAGTAGGCTTTCGAGAATGGTACTGTACGACTAACTGTAGGAGAACCTCCTGAAGACGCTACAGGGATGAGGAGTGAGCTATCAGATACCCAAGCCTGTGCTTTGGCATATTTTTCATAGCGTTTGTTAAGGTCGGTTGTTTCTGATGCTGCATCATCCAAGAGTTTCTTGTACTCATCAAGTCCAACTTGAGCCATGACTTCTGAATCTTTACCTTTTGTGATACCCAAGTGTTTAAGGGCAGAACCCTTCTTAGCATCCAAGATATTTAGATAAGTAGCTGGATCTTGATAGTCTGGTCCCCAACCAGTTCCATTCAAGTCATAGTCTTTTTGAGAAGGAACCTTGGCTTGAGAAGTAATACTCATTTCTCATTATCTGTCATTTGAAGCACATCGATGACAACATTTTCAGTTCCAAGTGCTGCTTCGACAGATTGTTTGAGGGAGTTGGTTTGTTGAACAGCAATGACATCTGTTTGTTCAACTGGAATATCCAAATGGATTGGGAAGGTTACACCTTTAGCTTGCAATTCTGATTTTGCTTTTTCAAAGGCAGCTTTTGCTTTTGTTGGATTGTAAATAGTGTCTTTACCATCTGTCAAAGCTACATCTTTCCACTGGTCTCCGTATGTTACCAGTTGCTCTTGAGCCAATTCACCAAAGGTCTTTTCACCGACCTGAACATAGTCATAAGGTACAAGACTGGTACGGATAATCTTGTCCGCTCCTTCTTCACCATTCATCTGAGCAGAGTAAGAATGACGGTCAAGAGCAAAGTTGATTGCCTGGCGGAAGTTTTTATTGAGAAGAGCTTCTTTTGTAGAAGTCTTTTGTGCTTCATCTGTCTTTGCTGTTTTATTGTAAGACTGACGATTCACGTTGAAAGTAAAGTAATAGCTGGTCGCTTCTTGTGGACTATAGACAATCTTATCCCCGTATTCTTGCTTAGTTGAATCAAAGTTTGAACTTGTTGGGAAGAGACGAGCTGTTGTATAAGCTCCTGATGAGAAACTACGAATCAATGATTCTTGGTCAGATCCATCGTAGAAAGTAAGTTTGACGTGGTCAATCTTAACATTGTCTTTATCCCAATAATTTGGATTTTTTTCGTACTCGATTACTGATTTTGAAGTGAAGTTCTTCAAAATATATGGTCCATTATAGAGAATCCCTGAAGGTGTTGCTGCACCATAATCTTTACCTTGAGAATTCAGGAATTCTTCATTAACTGGAAGCATAGTCGCTGTTGTTACCTTAGAATTCCAGAAGCTTTCTGGCTGGTTCAAGGTGTATTGAACAGTGTAGTCGTCAATTGCTTTAACTCCAACTGTTGAAAAGTCATTGCTTTCCCCACTGACATATTCTGCTAAACCTTTGATAGAATCTTGGATCAGACTTAAGCCATCTGACTTACCATCAGCAGCATGCTTCAAACCAGTCACAAAGTCTTGAGCCTTGACCTCGGCGTACTCCTCACCTTCAGAAGTATACCATTTGACACCTTTACGTAGTTTGTAGGTATAGGTCAAACCGTCTTTTGAAACCGACCAGTCTTCAGCAAGAGATGGAATCAAGTTTCCGTATTTGTCATTTTCCAAGAGTCCGTCGACCAAGTTAGCAATGACGTCCGATGTTGAACTTTTACTAGTAACGCTATAGTCCAATGTTGATGGATCGATGGCATATACGTATGAAAATGTTGTAGGAGCATCTGCTTTTTTCTCTGTCTTTCCACAAGCCGCTAAAAGAAGAGCTGCACTCATCGTTATCCCTGCTACTGCGAGCAACTTTTTCGATTTCATCGGTATTCTCCTTTAAAATACTATTTTTCACCATTATACCCTATTTTTTTATAAAAGCAAGGGTTTTAAGGGTATTTTTTAGAAAATTCAAAATTATATTTTTTTAAGAAATTTATACACTTATTTTAGAAAAAACTCAAGCATCTTGGATACTTGAGTTTTTTAGGTTTAATTGGCCAATTCGACACAGAATGCATCCCAAGGAGCTAGTGTTAGTTGCTTGAGATTTTCTTGAACCTCGGTGTTAGCAACCAAGATTGATTTGAGAACCCCATTAAAGTGAAATTCTTGTTCTTGATTTGAGAGGTTAGCTACTACTAGGAAACAGCGTTCCCCATCCTTGCGAATATAGGCAAAGACTTTCTCAGCCGTTTCTAATAATTCAAAGTCAGCTTGAACTAGCCAGCTGTTTTCTTTGCGAATCTGAACTAATTTTTGATAAGTATAGAAGATAGAATTTGGATTTGCTAAAGCCTCTTCTACATTAATCTTCGCATAGTTTGGATTGACTCCTAACCATGGTTTCGAGCTTGAAAAGCCAGCGTAGTCTGTAGTATCCCACTGCATTGGGGTACGCGCATTATCGCGTCCAATCACACGAATGCTATCCATGATTTGCTCTAGTGGTACACCTTGTTCTAGCGCTTCTTTGGCATAGTTGATAGATTCAATATCTTCTACTTGGTCCAGAGTTTCAAATGGATAGTTGGTCATCCCAATCTCCTCACCTTGGTAAATATAAGGTGTTCCTCTCATAAGATGAAGCAAGATTGCATACGCTTTAGCCGATTTTTCACGGTATTCTCGGTCATTTCCCCAGATAGAGACGATTCGAGGTAGGTCATGGTTGTTCCAGAAAAGGGAATTCCAGCCATCCTCAACTCCTAATTCTGTCTGCCATTTGTTGAAAATCTCTTTTAATTTCCCTACATTTAGCTCTTTTTGGTAGTGCCACTTAGGTTGTCCTTCCTGATACTGAAGACAGATATGTTCAAACTGGAAGACCATAGACAACTCTTGACCTTCTGGATTCGAATATTTTTTGGCCTCTTCTGGATTTGCTCCCCATGTCTCCCCTACTGTCAAAAGCTCTTTGTCGCCGAAAGTAGCCTGATTCATTTCCTTGAGATAGGGATGGAGCATAGGACCATTGTTGACAATCTTCTGATCAGGTATCTTCCCAATCATGTCAATAACGTCCATACGGAATCCACCAATCCCTTTATCAATCCAGAAATTCATCATTTCATAGATTTTTTGGCGGAGCTCTTCATTTTCCCAGTTAAGGTCTGGTTGTTTCTTACTGAAAAAGTGCAGATAATATTGGCCAGACTTTTCATCGTATTCCCATGCAGAACCACTAAAAGTAGAGGTTAAATCATTGGGTTCATCACGCCAGATATAGTAGTCACGTTCGGGACTTTGAGGATTTTCACGCGCTTCAATAAACCAAGCATGCTCATCGGATGTATGATTGACAACCAAATCCATAATGATTCGAATATCTCGTTTTTTGGCTTCAGCAATGAGCTCGTCCATGTCTTCCATGGTTCCAAAGATAGAAGCGATGTCTTGATAATTGGCAATATCATAACCATTGTCATCCATAGGGCTATCATAAACTGGAGAAAGCCAAATTGCCGTAATTCCTAGCTTAGCTAGATAGTCTAACTTGCTAGTAATTCCTGGTAAATCACCAATCCCATCTCCATTACTATCCTTGAAGCTTTTAGGGTAGACTTGATAGACAACTGCATTATGCCACCATTTTTCTTGCATATTTTCACCTCTTTTAAATTCACTTTACTCCATCATAGACTTTTTTCCTCGTTTATGCAAGCGTTTGCTTTATCTTTTTTTCTTACTTTTGTGACTCTCTAGTTTCTTATCTTCTATTTTTTTTATATAATAGAAGTCAGAGGTAAAAAAATGAAAAAACAAGCTTTAGTTCTGAACAATATTTGAATCTGCAACGCGACCATATCTTGGAACGCATCAACCAATTTGACGGCAAACTCTACTTGGAGTTTGGTGGCAAAATGCTAGAAGATTTCCACGCTGCCCGTGTACTTCCTGGATATGAACCAGATAATAAAATCAAACTCTTACAAGAATTGAAGGAGCAAGTTGAGGTTGTTATCGCTATTAACGCTAGCAATATCGAGCACTCAAAAGCTCGTGGAGACTTGGGCATTTCTTATGACCAAGAAGTGCTTCGTTTGATCGATAAATTCAATGAACTCGGTATCTTTGTTGGTTCAGTTGTCATTACTCAATATGCTGGTCAACCCGCTGCTGATGCCTTCCGTAATCAATTAGCTAAAAATGGGATTGACTCTTATCTCCACTACCCAATCAAGGGATATCCGACAGATATGGATCACATCATCTCTCCTGAAGGTATGGGGAAACGACTATATCAAAACGAGTCGCAATCTAATTGTCGTGACTGCTCCTGGACCTGGTTCAGGTAAGTTGGCAACTTGTATGTCTAACATGTACCACGATCAAATCAACGGTATCAAGTCTGGCTATGCCAAATTTGAAACCTTCCCAGTTTGGAATCTTCCACTTCATCATCCTGTCAACTTGGCTTATGAAGCCGCTACAGCAGACCTAGATGATGTCAACATGATTGACCCATTCCATCTCCAAACTTATGGAGAAACCACAGTCAACTACAACCGCGATATTGAAATTTTCCCTGTTCTTAAGCGTATGCTGGAACGTATCTTGGGTGAGTCTCCTTATGCATCTCCAACTGACATGGGTGTAAATATGGTTGGTTTTGCAATCACTGATAACGACGCTGCCATTGAAGCATCTAAACAGGAAATTATCCGTCGCTACTACCAGACAGTCCTTGACTTCAAGGCTGAAAAGGTCGGAGAAACTGCAGTTAAGAAGATTCAACTTCTTATGAATGACCTGGGAGTTACACCAGCTGATCGTACAGTTGCCGTTGTTGCTCGCCAAAAGGCAGAGGAAACAGGTGGTTCAGCTCTGGCACTTGAACTACCATCAGGAGAGATTGTTACAGGTAAAAACTCCGAACTCTTTGGCCCAACCGCTGCTGTCTTGATTAATGCTATCAAGAAGTCAGCGAACATCGATACCGAAACAAAATTAATTGAACCAGAAGTGGTGAAACCAATCCAAGGTTTGAAATCAATCACTTAGGTAGTCGCAATCCACGTCTTCATTCTAACGAGATTCTTATCGCTCTTGCAATCACAGCTATGCAGAATCCTGATGCAGACCGCGCTATGAAAGAACTCGGAAACCTCAAGGGAAGCGAAGCTCATTCTACGATTATCTTAACAGATGAAGACAAGAATGTTCTCCGTAAATTGGGAATTAACGTAACCTTTGATCCCTACTACCAATACGACCGTTTATATCGTAAGTAGATTGAAAACTAGTAAGAACTTCTTATCAAGTATCACCCCTCTTCGATAGATTTCGAATCTCTCTTAAGGGGTGACTTTATTTTATGATTCTGACGATTTCCGACTATCTTCTTTTCTAATTATTCTAACATTACTTCGGGAGTTTATTAAAAATGAGAGAATTACTCAGTCAAAAAGAGCAAAGGCAATTAAAGATTTTAGAATATTTGTTTGAAAATCCTGACTGGATTTACCTAGATGATTTATCTAAAACCATTGGACACAATGCTCGCATCATTAAAAGTGATATCAAAGAATTACGTGAAATCTTTCCTGATTTTGATATTCGACACTCAACTGCGGGGATAATGATGGTGAATACGAAAAATAATGGCATTGAGCGAATTTACCAATATTTTATACAGACGTCTGAATATTTTCAAATTTTAAAAGAATTTTTCCTTTTGGACAGCCCCTTTACCTATGAGCATCTTGCCCAGTCTCTGGATATTTCCCTCCCTTCTTTGCGAAAGAAAATTGCAGATATCAATAAGACACTTGATGGAACTTACCGCTTTAAGCTCAAGGTAACCCCAATATCTATCATTGGAAATGAAAAAGATATTCGATTTTTCTTCTCCCAATTTTTCCACGAAGCTTATAATTTTCTGGACTGGCCCTTTGAGGAGGTTAAGGAAGAAAATATAAATAATTTTGTCTCTTTCTTCATCAATTTGGCGAAATTCCCTGCAAAATATCAAAATCTTTACCAAATCAGAACACAGGCTACAGTCGATTTGCACCGAATGAAGAGAGGATATTTCGTTCAGTTATCAGAACAAAACATTTCCTGGTTAAATCCTATTTTCGACCAACTACCCGATTTTCAGCATCAGTTACAAGAATTGGCCCAAGGACTTAACATTGATATCAATCCGGAAAATCTCTATCAAATCTTCAGTCCATTTGCTGAACCTAGCCTCTTCTTCACAGTCGAAGACTTTCTAGCTGCTCGTCAATCTGACGAAAAAGTTAATTTGTCCTATCATGCTGCACGAGACATTCTGGACAACTTGACTCGAAGATTTGGTGTTCAATTTTCAAATACGGATACCTTGATTTGGAATCTGCATAACACTGCCTTGCTTGAGCGAAGAGAAATCAACTCCGAATCGATCATTTCACAAAATAAAGACTATACACTTGGAAAGATTAAAAAATTCTTCCCTAATTTTTATGAAGCAACAGTCTTTGAAATGATGCGCTATAAGAATATTATGGGACAAAGGAGAAGATACCTGCTCTTTCTCACCTAATCTACACCCTATTTACCCACGCAGAGGGGCTTACAGATCAATTGTTTGAACATAAAAAGAAAGTCAAAGTCTTAGTTCTGAGTGAGTATGACTTTGCTCATCCAGAATTCTTGATATCTCTCTACGAATTCCATACTGCAAATAACATCCAGTATGAAACTTGGGATAAAGAAACCCTAAATATCGAAGAAATTAGGCAAAGTGACTATGACGCTATTATCACTAATTTTGATATTAAAGAAATTGATAATAAGCGAATCATGAACATTAGCCGACTATCTATTCTACAAGTTGTCAACGAACTTAATAAAATTTCTATGCAAGATTTATAATAAAAAAAGTCTAGTTAAACTAGACTTTTTTGTTATTCTACCGTTACAGACTTAGCAAGGTTCCGTGGTTTGTCCACATCGAATCCACGGTGTAGGGTTGCAAAGTAAGCGACTAATTGCGTTGGTACGACCATTGAGATTGGTGAGAGGTAAGGGTGTACGGTCGTAAGAACGATATCGTCTGTATCTTTGGCAACATTTTCTTCTGCGATGGTGAGGACCTTAGCACCACGCGCTGCCACTTCTTGGATATTTCCACGAGTGTGGTTGGCAAGGACTGGGTCTGACAAGAGGGCCAAAACAGGTATCCCATCTTCAATCAAAGCAATCGTTCCATGCTTGAGCTCCCCAGCCGCAAAACCTTCACATTGGATGTAAGAAATCTCTTTGAGTTTGAGACTTGCTTCCATAGCCACATAGTAGTCTTGACCACGTCCGATGTAAAAGGCGTTGCGTGTTGTTTCAAGGAGGTCACGAACTTTGCTATCAATCAATTCTTTTTCTGAAAGAGTTGATTCGATAGACTGAGCCACGATAGACAACTCGTGAACCAGATCAAAAGCTTTGGCTTTTTCATTGCCATTTGCTTCACCAACCGCTTTTGCAAGGAAGGCAAGGGCTGCGATTTGCGCTGTATAAGCCTTAGTTGATGCTACGGCAATTTCAGGACCTGCATGAAGCAACATAGTATGGTTGGCTTCACGTGAAAGGGTTGATCCTGGCACGTTTGTCACTGTCAAGCTTGGAATTCCCATTTCATTGGCTTTAACCAAAACCTGACGACTATCAGCTGTTTCACCAGACTGGCTGATAAATGAAGAGTGGTTTCTTGCTGAGAAGTGGCATACCATATCCCCACTCAGAGGAGATACCCAGTTCAACTGGTGTATCTGTCAATTCTTCCAGCATCTTCTTAGAAGCAAATCCTGCGTGGTAAGATGTTCCAGCTGCGAGGATATAGATGCGGTCTGCATCTTGAACAGCCTTGATGATAGCTGGGTCTACCACTACTTGACCAGCATCATCAGTATAGGCTTGGATCAACTTACGCATCACCGTTGGTTGCTCATCAATTTCCTTGAGCATGTAGTAAGGGTAAGTTCCCTTACCGATATCAGACAAGTCAAGTTCAGCAGTATAGCTAGCACGCTCACGACGATTTCCATCATAGTCTTGAACTTCAACACTGTCAGCCTTGACAATGACCAACTCTTGATCATGAATTTCCATGTATTGATTAGTTTCACGAATCATAGCCATAGCATCTGAGCAGACCATGTTGTAACCTTCCCCAAGACCAATCAAAAGTGGTGATTTGTTTTTGGCTACATAGATGACATCTGGATTTTCAGAGTCAATCAAGGCAAAAGCATAAGAACCACGGATAATATGAAGGGCTTTTTTGAAGGCTTCAAGAACTGACAAACCGTCTTCTTCAGCAAATTTTCCAATCAAGTGAACAGCAATTTCTGTATCTGTTTGTCCCTTGAAGTGGTGACCTGCAAGGTATTCTTCCTTGATTTCAAGATAATTTTCGATCACTCCGTTGTGGACCAAGACAAAACGTTCTGTCTCAGAGCGGTGTGGGTGAGCATTATCTTCTGTTGGTTTTCCGTGAGTGGCCCAACGAGTATGTCCGATACCAGTTGTCCCCTCAACACCCGCAGTTTTAGCAGACAATTCTGCAATACGACCAACAGCTTTCACCAAATGACTTTCAGCACCACCTAGAACGAAAATTCCAGCCGAATCATAACCACGGTATTCGAGTTTTTCAAGTCCTTGAATTAAAATATCAGTTGCATTTGTGTTTCCAACAACACCAACAATTCCACACATAGTATATACGACACAGACAAACTGTGCTTTCTCCTTAAAATTGGTATAGTCTAATTCTTGCTTTGCAGAATCAGCAAAAACAGTATATACTTGTTTCTTTCGCTTGTCAAGAATAAAAATTGGTATAGTTTAATCGCTTTTGAGACACAAACAAAAAACCATTCAAGAAATAGCTCTTGAACGGCTGGAAATTATAATTATTTGCAGTGTTATTATTGCAACAAATATATCTAAGATAAGAATTTTTACTAATGATTTCGCCCCAGCCCAAGATAGGCATAGGTTCGAGTGTGTGGACAATCTTTTTCCATCTTCACTCTAAAATAAAACCGATGTTCCCTTCCGTCCTTGGCATTTTCCTTGTTTAAGACAAAGTAGTCCTTTTGGTTGATAGCCATGGTTCGTAGAATATCGTCAATCAGAAAAGTCAGGGGGACATTCATGGCAGAGTATTTTTGAAAATCTTCCTCAAAACGAATATAGTCATCTGAAAAATAGTCCATCTGCAATTTATTTTCATAGAGCTCTTTTCTAGTCATAAACATCCTCCTGACAAAGTTGGATGGCGAGAATATCATCTACCCTTATTAATCTATAGCCCTCATCCGTTCTAAGAGAAATTTCTTCGGGAGATAATTCTCTTACTTCACCCAATATCGTGCTTTTATGATTTTTCTCCTTGACCACAAAAGAACCTTTTAGTCGTCCGACGTAAAGCTGTGAAAGTAGCAACAACTTTTCGACTGGATTCAAATCTGTCGATAAATCGACACGATTTTTTTCTTCACTGAGTGAGCTGGTATGCTCCGATAGGAAAAAACCCATCCACTTCTGCATGCCTGGATCCTGATAGTCCCTCGCAGATTGGAAGGGCAAATAAGAGCGATCAATCATTTTAATCCATCTAATCCTCCAGCAGAGTGCCCTCCTATGAGCTTGCTTCTGGCAATACTTCTCGATGCGTCCTCTAAAGCAGTCGCCTTCAAGAGAGAAGTAAATCCGAATTGCTCTCGAATGGAATCAATGGCAGTCTGGAGCCTTTCTTCTTTTTCTACTTTATCAACATCATCAAAAAGGGAAATCAAACCAAAGGATTCGTCCACAAATCCTGAATAACTAACGGCAACACTCCTGACAGCCCCAGAAGTATATTTGCTATGGAATAATTTCAATACATAGCTGATCAAAAGACTGGTATTATTGGTCGGCTCAACCTTCATCTGGGTATGGATGGAGCGTTTTTGTTCCTGCTTTGAAAATCCAAGATGAATAGACACCACTGTCGTCTTCTTCTGGCACGTCGAAGCCTGATAGCCACCTGCTCAGCCATCTCTCGAAGGATAATTTCGATATCTCGTTGCTTAACGTAGTCTCTCGGTAAAATTTGCGAATTACCCAAGCCGTGAGATTTGGCTTTATAGGGCTTGTGAACATTACTCTCGTCAATTCCATTGGCATGAAACCACAAACGGAGTCCAGCTTGGCCAAGTTCCTTCTTCAGGATGTCAGGATTGCTATTGGCTAATTCCTTAATCGAATAAATCCCCAAGCTGTTCAAGCGCTTCTCCATTCGATGCCCAATCCCCCAAAAATCGGTCATCTTTAGGATGGACCAGACTTTATCCTCAACATCCTGATAAGACCAATTGGCTCGCATGGTCGGTGTGTGCTTGGCTTCATTATCCAAGGCCAACTTTGCAAGCAGAGGATTGGCATTCGACATACCGACTGTCGAGTAAATCCCGGTCTGCCGCCAGATATCTCGCTGGATACGAGCCGAAAGCATGTCCAGCTTATCTCTACGAGAAATCTGCTGGTCTGGGACAAAATAATTGAGCGAACTGGTTAGATCAATAAAGCCTTCATCAATTGAATAAGGATAAATATCATCTGGACTACCATAGTTCTGAAAGATTCCTTGGATTTCCATATTGACTGCGATATACTTATCCATCCGAGGAGGAACAATGACGGTCACCCGAGCCCAGTCTTCGATAAATCTCACATAGTCTGGGTCTGTCCGTAAGCCTTGCTTCTTAGCATTATAGTAGGAAAATTTGCGCGTCTTGATATCAAAAGGCAGGTCATGAGCACGACCTACATTTGCTTTCCCAAAGACCTTTTTAAACATAGGCGAGGAGGCAAGAATCAGCCCAACAGAATTATCCGCCCGACTCATGACACAAAGGGAGGTTTTAAGAGGATGAAGCCCTCTTTCCACACACTCAACACTGGCATAAAAGGACTTCATATCGACAAAGGCAATATCACTTTTGGGCTCTCTGGAATAATCAAAGTAGCCCATAGGCTATCCCTCCATGGGTACGAAATTGCCCACGATAATACCCACAATTCGCGGATCTTCTTCGTAAGAAATGTGAATATCCTTATATTTAGGATTGATGGAGACCAGACGTAAACCTTCTGCCTCTCGATAGACCCGCTTGATATAGGTTTGATTGTTGCAAACCACTGCATAGACTGCCCCGTCGTAATCAAATCCGGTCTCCCGAATCAGAGCCACTGAACCATTTTGATATTTGGGTTCCATGGAATCTCCAGACACCCAGGAAGCAAAATCGTGAGCCAGTTCTTCATTGAAATAAACCGTATCAAAGTTTCGATCATCATAAACCGAAGCACCAATCCCAGCTGACATGCGTTCATAGACATGATACTCGTAGAGTTTTTCTGAAATAGCAGTCACCTTCTTGGCTTGTTCTTCTTGAGCCAGATTGCGAGCATAGACTATCACCTTTTCTTTTCCTTTATTGGAAAGGCTATTATAGAGACGGACAATTTCGATTTGGGTAAAATAGCCTTTTTGTACTTTTAAAATCTCTTCTAGCTGTTTAACTTTTTCTTTAGAAGGCTCCTTGACTCCACGCTCCCAAGCCGAATAAGCCTGAAAACTAATCCCAAGTTGCTCTGCAATTTCTTTCTGTGTTAGCTTTAACTCTTTTCTCCGAGCTTTGAGTTTTTCTGGTTGGTACATGTTTTACCTCCTAGCGTGATATTTTCATTGAAGGTTGACTATATTTTTAAAATTCAACCATTTCGGTTTAGTTTTATTATATAAAAAAAGTAGATGAATGTCTACTAGAAATGTTGAGTTTTGGCAAACGACTGGTAATGATGATGCTATAGATTCCTTATCTCAAATACTGCCGTATGAATCCACTCGTTATGCATTTGAAAGTCATTCTCTATGATTCTACTAAAGGTGAAACCATTTTTTAAAAGCACTCTCTGAGAGATCAGATTGTCCGTTGCCGTCCCTGCGATAATCTTATGTAAACCATAAGTAGTAAAGGCCTTTTCTAAAACGAGTTTAACTGCTTCACTTGCATAACCTAAATTAGTAACATTTTCTCCAATCCTATATCCAAGTTCTGCTGTTTTTCGATCATCCTCTAAGACACTTAAATTGATTCTTCCGACCATAGTACCTTGTGCATCTCTAATAAGATGCATGTAGACATCATGATTCTCTTGTTCCCTTAACAATTCCCTTGTAATTTCTTTAAAACTTTCTGAATCAAAATATTGAGCTGATCTAGGAGGTAAACTTCGCTCAAAATACTCTCTATTTTCTTTTTCAAAAGAATAAACATCTATGCTATTTTCTTCAGACATCAGCTCTAAACTTATCATTGTAAAGCATCTCCTATCATTCTCTAAATTCAAATGTACTCATGTTCACACAAAGTGACATTTACAGCATTTAAAGAGATATCTTAATTTTTTCATATCGTATCTACATTATAACACAACATACTATGAAGAAAAATAATACCCGTCAAGGTCCTCATAAATTCCAACATCTTACTAAACAGGCTGGAACGCCTATGGAAGCTATTTTTGAAACATACTTGATTAACCTTCATAAAATGATCATGACTTACAAATAAAGAAGAAAACCACCTCAAATTTGATGAGATGGTTAATCATTTAGTCTACTTTATAAAAAACTTGTTCTGAGCTAGTTGGAGCAGCTTGACCAGCAGTAAGTCTGTTTTTACTTAAGTCAGAATCTAACCCATCTATAATAAGTCCAGCAGGGTAAACACTCATTCCATACCCTGTAAAACCAGATCTAACACTGAATTCAATAGTTCCATGGTTACCCATGCTCACTTTCTCAATGTTCCCACTGTTTACTAATCCATTTTTATCAAATGTAAACTCTTGGCCAAGTCCATTTCTCCACGTTCCAACTAGAGTAGAGAAATCTCCATTTAGAATGGCTTGCTCATTTATTTTTTGTGATTTAGCATTCGTTTGCTCTTCTTGTGTCGAGATTTTTTCCTCAGTAGTCGTAACACTATCTTGAGTAGTCGTTGAACTAGTGGTTGTTGTACTAGTCGTTGTCGTACTAGTAGTAGAGACCTGTTCTGTTGTAGTATTTACTGCTTCTGCATCATGCTTCTTATGACTAAAGAAAAACATAAAACTTATCAGTACTATAGCAATTAAGCAACTTAACAGAATCAAAATCCAATTGATACCTTTTCCTATTCTCATTTATAACTCCTTTATATTATTCGTATTTAATTATATCATACTAAACTGATACTAGGAACAAATTATATAAGACAAAGACTAGTGGTGTGAGAAGTAGTGTGGATTTTGCTAAAAATCATCAAAAAAACACCCCATGGTGTGAACCATGAAGTGTTTCGAAATCTTCTGCATCTATTTCTGAGTACATTATGATCGGATCACAGTCATTCCTATGATTTCAAATTGTTTTATAATACAACATCCAATCTCTCTAATTCCCCTACTATCTATCTAATCAAAATCATCTTTCTTTAGATAATGGACTAAGTAAGTCTTTCGTTTAATTTCAACTTATTCAGTGATTGAATTATCAAGTAAGAGAATGTCTTCTCCTATGTCTATGTGTCTAGCATCCCCAAATAGGAACAGTCAACTTTACAAGGTCATCCATAAAATTCAATTTCCCAGGCACTACTATCGTATATTTCTACTCTTACTTGCAAAGCTTCTGTACCTTTTTCTATCGTTTCAAATTCAACAGGACTTGTAGAGGAAACAACTATTAAATTATTTATATCCTCTATTCCCTTTGAAAATTTTAAAAGTCCATCCCAACTCATTTGATAGCCATATTTTGAATTTAAGACTAGATCTTCAAATTCTGACATAGTCAGGTTGTTCGGTGCTTTTCCTACAGCATCACATTCAAAAATATACCAATCTTCACGATTAGATGGTATTTGGGAAAGAATCTCAAAAAAAGGCAACTTTTGATTATCCTTTGATAATTGTCCACTTATTTTCAACTAGCATTCTCCAAATCTTCTTTGATAATGTCTATCTACAATTCTTTCATCTGTCACAAGGACTAAGACATAGGCTACTAAGATTTTTTCTAATCGTTCCTTTAAAGCTGAGGGATTAATTGTTCCCACCTACTAAGCTAGTAAACCAGTCATCATAAAATTGTTTCTGTTCTGCTACACTGACACAGTTTAAGTTTGGTTTATCTTGGTCAAAAATCTCATAAACATTGTTTAAACTAGCTTGTTTTCCCATTTCTAAGAAATAGGCTTTTTCTCCTCCAAAGTTCATCTGCATCGGAGATGGAAATACACACCTGTCAGCTCCATTGCATTGTAGAATCCCGCCTTCTTTCTCCAAATCCAGACGATAGTTCATAAGCGCCTCAAAGAAAGAGTCGGCTTCATAGCGTTTAAAAACCGAATCTCTATCAACATCAAGAATACATAATTCTTCGCTATCTCTAATAAAAATCTGACAAGTTTCTATTCTATTCTCATCCTTATAATAAATCGGCAATAAAACGACTCTCATTTCCCACCTCTGCTGATTTTGTGTAAAATCTTTTACTTTAAATTTTTTATATTTCGAGCATCCGTCTCATAACTTAGTTCTGCACAAGCAAGAAAACCTACAAACTAGAAATCTCAACACTTTTCCCCACAAAAATTGCATGTTCAAAGCCCAAAATATTATCATAAGACGATAATTTGCTAAACTATACTCTGTAGTTAGAGTAGACAATTCTTTAAATAATATACTGAAACTCTCCCCTGATACAACTCGTTCATAAGGATTGGATAACAACTACCCCAATTTGAATTTTCAAGATGTATAAAAACAATTGGAAAAACGGGATTCAAAATTCAATTGTCTAATAGAACAAACCAACCTTTAAGGCAAGTGACATAGCAATCCCCATAAATTTATTTCAACAGAGAATCTCTTATTCTAAGCTATTATAGCATTCTTTCAAGTAAAGTTGTATGGTTTTCTAAAATCCATCAAAAAAACACCTTATAGTGTGGACCATGAAGCGTTTCGAAAGCTTGGTGTAATCGTACTGATTAACGTTTTGAGGCAACTGACTTGTCAGATTGCAGCCACATTTGTAAGCGACTAAAGTCGCAACAACTGTGTCAATTGCACCAATTTCGTAAGAAAGTATAAAAAAGAACACCTTGAAAGGTGCTCTTTGTAAGTATAGTAATTCTTTCGAATTAACGTTTACTAAATTGTGATGCTTTACGAGCTTCCTTAAGACCTGGTTGGAAACACTTCTATTTGAATACGTTTCAATATCCGCTTAAAATCAATGTTTTCCAACGCTTTCAGAAAGAACAATTTCATCTAATTTGAATATATTTCAGTTGAATGGTGTGAATTTTACCCTAAAAATACATAAATTGAGCTAGATTTTACCAAAAAGTTCACACCATTTGAATTGTTATTGTTTTGTACATTTAATATACGGAGTGCATTAAAAATTATCGCAAATATCTCTCAATATACTCTATGAAGATAAAAGGTTCTATATCCTTAGGAGGGAGACCTTTAGATAGAGTAAGACATTGTTTTGCTGTCCCTTTTCCTGGTCGATAGTAAAATGTTCTAATCCCTTGAAGGAATACTCCAAAACGCGAATGACGCTCCGAAGCTGTCATCTCATCTAAATATTTGTCAACATCTAAAGCGAATACATTTCCATAATACCTATCATCGTCAAACCTTGTTCTAGTTATATAATCTCGAATATCATAAATCATGGATCTCATATTTCGATAATTGGGTGCTCCCACCAATGCTCTACTAGCTCTTTTTATGCCATCAACATAACTATAAGCGTCGTTTAATGTTGCAAAATCCCAAAACCTTTTAGAATCAAAATACTTATACTCTATGTCTAGTTGTGATTTTAATATTTTTAAAATGGACAGAGCTGTACTGTCATCATTATTTTTTATTGCAACATAAGCTTCTTCAACTCCAATATTAAAAAAATCAATATGCTGATTAATTTCAGAACCTAAAACACCTGTAATATCAAATTCAAGAATTTTTTTCATAATGTAATCATACTTTCTCCTTTAACATTCAGTTCAACAATTGTTAAAGTTTATTTACTCATTAACTAATGACAGAACATTAACAATATCACTCTGTTCAAAATAATCTTTAGCTTTTTCAAGAATCTGTTGGTCATTACATGGCATATAAACAATTAAGTTTTTCATTGCTCTAGTGATTGTAACATAAAATAGTTTCTTAGTTCTGTTTTGAACCTTCTCATTAGATGAACCTTTACCAAATATAGAATTAAAATTATATTGATTCCATCTTCCATTATCTAACAAAACTAAGACATTCTCATATTCACTGCCTTTAACCTTATGCTGAGTTATGACAGATACATATTCTCTAAGATAAGCAATACTATTTACATATTCTTGAAACGGTAATTTCTCAAGGCGTAACCATAAATAACAGCCCTTATTTTCTATAAAATTAGTAAATAAGTCGTCCTTTGAAATTAATCCAGTTCTCTCTGCAAGTTCTATGACTTTTCCAATTGTAATATCATTATCAGAGATTTCTTTCATAATTTTAGATAGATTAATTTTATCAGCGGACGAAGTTATTTTAAAGCAAGTAATACGCAAAAATTCGTTATGCTTACCTATTTTATATAGTTCTATTAGTTCAAAGATTAGATCTAATCTTTTAAGAATCCTATCTCTATCTGTACCCGCCTCATATCTACTACTTAAACCATTAAATTTATAGGCCAATAAAGAATCTTTATTAACTTTACTCTTACTAATCACATCTTCAAACGAAAATGTCTTAATTTCTTCGTAAATGGCTAAAAGTTCTGGAATAGATTTGACAATATCAATTATTAATGGACCACCCTTTCTAACAACAATTTGAGCTTCTTCTACTAATTCTTCAAAAGATTTTCCTTTATCAACTAACTCACTTGCATTAAATTTTTTCTTCATATCTGTAATTAATTTTACAAGCAAATCAGAATTATACAATTCAAATAGTTTAGAAAACCCAGCCATTTCTGCATTAAGTTTGTGTGTTAATCGCAATTCCTTTGTTTTCTGTGGTATATCAAACTCTAATTCTTTAAATAGTTCGCTATTTCTAAGATCTTCAAGGTGGGTAATTCCATCACCATAAATGAATTTCACCGTCCCTTCAATTACATTACCATTATTCATGTTTGGAGCCGCTACATCACTAGAAGGAATCTGAACTAATCCATCGCTTCTAAATTTATTTGCTAAATTAATAACTTTTCGTGGATTACGTCTATTTTGATTTTTTTGTATTTTTTCAAGACCATAGGAATCTATGTTTCCCACTCCTGAGTCATAGATAGCCTGCATTGAATCTCCAAAAAAACCTACGATATTATCTCTAGTACTCTTTCTGAGATGCTCTAATAAAATTTTTACAACTAAGGGACTCGTATCTTGATACTCGTCAACAAAAATATAGTTTGCAGTATCCTTTAAAATATCACTCAACTTCTTATATTTAGAAAACATTTTTTCAGCAACTATAAGAACATGGTCATGACTTATTTGAACTTTATTTTGCTCAATTATGTTCATAGAATACCATTCAGTATATTCAACACGAACACCATCAAAATAATCAAGCGAAATAAGTTCCTCACCTAATACTTCCTTTGGAGCAACGAATAAGATTTGTTCATCATCATTTATTAACTCAACAAGACATTCTTTAATCTCTTTTTGGAAATTTTCAATGACATGCCATATAAAATCGTGAATAGTTGAAACCCGTAAATTATCATTAATGATTCTAGATCTAATCTCTGCAACAGCATTGTTAGTATAAGTAATACATACAATCGATTTTTTTGGTTCTTCCATAGATATTTTTTCAATAATGGAAATTAATGAATAAGTTTTCCCACTCCCAGCACCACCCTCAAGGATAAAATTTTGACCTTGTTTTATTACTTCAAATACCTTTCCTACCTCCGGTTCTACTGTTCTCTCAACCATAATAATCCCTCCGAAATATAGTTAGGTACTTTCCAAGTATTTTCTTCACCTTCAAAATATAATAAACTTGATGCAAATGCAGATTTTTTGTTCACTTTATCCCTAGCAAATTTATAGAAATCTTCTATTTCACTATCATCAAAATCTTTTAAAGCTTCAAATTTAATAAGACCAGCTTTTTGATTAATAATGAATTGTTTATTTAAACTGATAAAAGCATCCTCAAAACTAGCAGGCTGATAACCATTTTCATCTTCGGGAATTTGATATGCAATACGAATTCTATCATCTGATGTTATTTTTTCTGCAAAACTCTTTTGGGCTACTATTGAAAAAACTTCATCCCCAGAAATATCAAAAAAACTTTTAATTGAAATATTTGTCGTAGAGGTAGCATCTACTGCTGAGCAAGAAGTCAAGCGATTATTTTCATTTTTATTTGCTGGATCAATATCCGTAATTATCAATACTTTTATTCCTAAAAAATCAAATAACTTCCTAAACACTTGTGAATGAGCACCTGTTTCAATGATTGAAATATTTTGAGAAAGCAATGGCATTGTATTAGAAGCTTGATTTATTGGATTGGCTGTATCTACCTTTTGCATCATCGTAGGAATTAAAATCCTTTCTGTATCACCCTCAACACAAATAACTTTATCAGCAAAAAATAATTCACTACTATTGAGAGTAAGGTACTGCTTTACAAATTTATATCCTAGTTGTTCATCACCATATTCTTCTTTCAATGAATTAAAAGCCTTTGATACTGCTGTGCCGTTATCACGTTTAAAATAAATTAGATCATCAAAGTTACAATCAGAAACTATATGAGAGGAATGAGTTGTAATTAAAGTTTGAATACAACTAAAATCTCCACTTTCTTTTAGTTCATCATTGTGTTCCTTTAGCAAATCTTTAATATTCTTGATAAAAATATACTGTAATTGTGGATGTGTATGCGATTCTGGTTCTTCAATATATATTAGGTTAATATCAGCAGGTTCGTTTTTTATATCTGCCATTAAAGTCTCAATTTCAAAAATAATTCCATATAAATTTAAATACCCCAAACCATTATATGTTTCAGGTAATAGACTATCGTCATGCTTATAATACAGTGTCGTATTATTACTTAAAATATCTTTCTCAGACAGTGATGAATGAATTGCTAACTCTGTTTCACTATCATTTCCACCAAATCTTTTGACGCGTTCAAAGACTGAAGTAAAAATTCCTTCGACGCCATCATCACCACTATATGCTCGGGTTAAAGTTTCATCTGCCTTTAAAATAGCAGATTGTAGTAAATTATTTGCGTTACTGTTAATTTCTTCGCCATTATTTAATTTATAAAATCGATTTGAGGTCTTAGATAATGAATGGTTATTTTCTTTATTAGATACTTCTCGACTAGCACTAATCCCTCTTACTTTAATAATTTTATGAACATCTTTCATTTCATGTAAATCAGACTTTTCTTCTGTCATTTCTTGAGTAATAGGATTATATCCACGTGAATAAATCTGTATTTCGAAAAAAATTTATTCAGATTTTTTTCTTCATAAATGATTCAAACTTTGAAAAAAATCATCTGCAAAAACCACAAGTCAAACTACTTATCTCGCGAAGCTTTTGAATAGGAATTATATACGAAAATTCAAGAATAATAAAATTATTTTCGGGATTTAAATCCATCATAAATCCTTGGATATTTTTGATAAGAATCTAATTCTGAATATTGAATCCAAATTTGAAGATTAATCCCTAAGATAGACGATAATTCCGAATCAGGAATATCAGAGACTCTCTTTATATTCTCAAAGATTTCCCTCCTATGATATAAATTAATATCTTCCCATACCAAATTGCGATTGGAATTTTTATTGAATATTTTTTCTAATACAGATAAAACCGAAGTCTTGCCACAATTGTTTTTACCCACAATCAAGGATAAATCATTTTTCAACTCTAAAGAGAAATCGTTTAATAAACGATAATGTTGAATACAGATTTTTTTAATTTCCATCAATTATACCTTTTTTCATTTCCATTAATTCTCTCAACCGTTCCTGTCCCATCTTCAACATCTCTTTTTCCACCTTGTTCCATTTTCCAAATAGGCATTCGTGTAGAACTTCTGCTGCTGAGGTTTCGTCTACTTGCGAATCATAAACACACGATTGATCTCTTTGATAAATTTGAATTTTATTAAAAATTTTGTCATTTTCTAACTCTCGTAAGTTATCAACTAAATGTTCTACAATTCCATCGTGGTGTTCTTTGGGAGTCGCTCTCGCTTGACTAGGGTCTATAGCATGAAGCTCCTCATAACGTATCAAGGTACTGAGATAAGACAATTCTGGCTTAGTCCCAATCAGTGCAAGTGAGACTTGATATTCTCTAGTTGCCAATAATTGGGCCGTTTTTCGGGGAACTTCTGTTGTTCTCAAGGTACCCTCGATTAACAAATGATAACCTTTTTTACTCAACTCATCTACAAGATATTCAACCATTTGTCCCGCGAATACTTTGGTATAATCCACACTATCTTTGCCATACTTTTCCTGTAGGCCAAGGTAGTTCGGATGAAAAGAGCGATAACTATCTCCATCAATGATAATGATATTGCCTTGAAATTCCCTTTGTTTCACACGATGAATCGTTGTTTTCCCAGCACCACTCTGTCCACCGAGCAAAATAGCCTTAGGCTGAGATGAGCTTGTTTTTCCACGAGTCAAAGAACGGACAAGCCGTTTGGATGCTCGTTCAAAATCATCTTGACTAAATTCTTCTAGTTTCATTAAGCCACCACCAGATGACCAGCTAGTTCTAGCATACGTTCAATGCCATCTAAATAGCCATTATATCGCTCCACATCCTCAAAAGTTGCAACAAGATAAATCTTCGTGTTAATCAAATCAGAAAGATCATCGCTCATTAGAACCCAAGGATTAGAAGTATCGTCAAATGCAATTCCTTGTTCATCTTGAAAACGATAAAGTTGCGCTAAGATATTCGTCCCCCGTTCTTTAATCACTTCAATTTTCAGAGTTAACTGATAATCTTCTACTGGTGTAAGCATTTTTTCCTCCCCTACGATATCGACATACGAAACATTAAATTTCTTGCAGATACGATCGATTAATTCTGTCGAAACTCGACTTGTCCCATTTTCATAACGACTCAGGCTATTTCGAGAGATACCAATAATCTTTGCAAACTCAGGCTGGGTTAATTTATGTGTTTTACGTAACGTTTTTATATTTTCTCCAATCATGTAACTCCTCCTTTTATTTATTTCTATTATAACATAAAAAAGATAAACGCACCATTTTTGGTGCGTTGTTGCTAATGGATAGAATACCATATATTTAGTTATTGAAGAAAAAGTACTATGAAGCTGTTCAAAAAGTTTTTGAGAATATAAAAAAGTAAGAAAAGTGTAATCGAAAACATATTGGAGATATGAATCTATGGTATACTAGTGATAATAAATAGTTATCGGGAGGAAAGTTGAGAAATGACCAGTTGTTTTGTAGTTATGGGGTTTAATACTAAAAAAATTCCTAATACAAATATAGAGGTGGACTTGAATCAAGTCTATAATAATTTAATTAAGCCAACAATTTTAGAAAAAGAATTAGTTTCTGTTTATGGTAAAAACCACTTTAGAGCTGATGAAGTTTTCAGTACACAGAGTATAACGAAAACATTTATCGAAGGTATATTAAAAGCAGATATTGTAATTGCAGATATTACTACTTTAAACCAAAATGCTATCTATGAGTTAGGTCTACGTCATGCTATGAAACCCAAATCAACCATTATAATGTGTGATCATCACACAGCTAAGATTAGCTTTTTTGATATTGCACACTTACCTCAAATCAGGTATGATTCTGATAAGTTAAACGAAGTGGATGAAGTTAACAAGGTAAAAAAACTGCTTTCTGAATATATTGATTCCGCTATAAAGTCAGATGAGACATTTACTGATAGTCCAGCCTTTGAATCTGCTTTATACCGGGTAATAATTAACGATTTAATCGATAAAACTGAAATTCAAAGTGAAGAAGCATTAGACAAGTCAATAGCTGAACTTTATGATCAAGCCACGGATCTCAAGAATTCAGAAAAGTATCCTGAGGCAGAAGAAATATTTCAGCAAATTTTAGAAAGTGGATTTATTGATGAAGAAATTTTGGCAGGCTATTTACTATCATCCTATAAGAAAAATGAATCTTCGCTAGCAAATTTAAAAATGGCACAGCAGAAGATTAGTAAATATATAGATATAAACACCACAACATATCATAAGTTATTAGGTATTTATGGAGCTATTTTCTTACGTATATTTTATATTACAAAAAATAGGAGTGACTTAATGTATGCAATTAATTACTATAGGTTAGGCATGAATTTTGAAGATAGAAATATTTATTGTGCAAGGAATTACTGTGCTAACCTGTTAAAAATAGCCTTAGTTGAGAAAGATGTTGAAGTTTTAAAGGAGTTTTACTATACATCTGTTTATACAGCAAAAACTATTTTAGGATCTTTAGAAAAAATACATCGTAAATCTAGTGAATATGACGACATTTGGTTTCTTTCCAATCAAGAGGATCTAATGCTGATTTCAGGCCTTCTTTCAAAACCTATTAATGATATTGAGGGTTTAACTGAACGACAGAAAAAAACAATTAATGAAGGTAGTGTTATGTTAAGTGAGGATCTCCAGAGGATTAAAACTGCAATTGTAAATGGTAATTAATAGTTTATTTCCCCTCCTTTGATAAAGTTATACTTATCATCAAGAAGATTTTTCCATGCATGAAAACTTTTTTGAAACCCTTCTGATTGCAAGTACGTTAATATATTTTCTTTTGTTTCTAATGAGAATTTAGGTGATGTTATAGAATATTCTCCCTTCTTTAAAATCCCTTCTTCAGTTAAATTTTCTTGAGGAATAGATAACATTGGAAGATTATAAGTTAGCGCTAAAATCCCTTCAATATGACAATAAACACTTGTAACCCACTTATTCTTTAAGTGGGTCTCTTTGGATGCAAAGAAGTCTGGATTATCCTCAGCTCCCATTTTTCTGGTTCCACTAGAAATAAATGTCTGACCAAATGCAACAATTATAATTCCGTAACTCCTTTGTATCATCTCACTCAACGAATTCATGACTTCGTAAGGCGTATACTCAGCAGCTTGTAATGTTACACATTCAATATTGTGTCGTCTTAAAAATTTAATCAATTCTTTAATAAATAAATTTTGATTCTCTGTAAATGGATTAGGTCTGCTTAAAAATACTCTTATTTTTTTATTTGTCATATTCGCATTCTCCTACCGATAACTATTTATTATCACTATACAAAGCTCCCAAATAAGTTTATAATAGCATGATTATTGATGAAGGAGATTTTCATGGATTATAAACTTATTTCTACTTACTTAGATTATTGCAAAACTCATAAACGTTTGAGTTCACATACGATTCGAGCTTATAAAAATGATCTTATGCAATTTTATAACTCAAACTATAATAATGTCGAATCCTATATCGAACACTTGACACAATCTAATATAAAAACGAATACACTAAGAAGAAAAATTGCTTGTATGAAGGTGTTTTATAATTATCTAAAATACCAGAACATAATTGAAGAGAACCCTTTTAATCAATTACGTTTTCAATTTAGAACGGAAAAAAATATTACCTAAAAACAATTCCTTATGATATTTTTGAAAAGTATTTTTTTCACATCTAGAACAGAAAGTTGCCTATTCAAAAACTAAATATCAAAAACAAAAAGCTGAAAGAAATTTACTAATTATTTCTCTTTTACTTTCGACGGGTATCAGAATTTCTGAACTTTGTCACATTCATCTCAAAGATATTAATCTTTCCAATAAGACACTTCATATTATAGGGAAGGGGAAGAAAGAACGTATCCTATTTTTAGGAGATCAAATAACATTTAGCTTATTAGAAACATATATAAATAACTACTGCTTTCAAACCAGTGACTACCTATTCCCTGGAAAATATTCTATCAAACCATTGTCAGAGCAAAGTGTACGTTTAATTCTAAAAACCCTTGTTAAACAACATAACTTAACTACACCTATTACTCCCCATATGTTTAGACATAGTTTCGCAACAATGCTTCTAGATAGTGATGTAGATATTCGATACATTCAACAAATTCTTGGACATAGTTCTATCTCAGTCACACAAATCTATACTCATGTATCTCAGTCAAAGCAAAAAGAAATTCTAACTCTGTGTAATCCCATCGCTTCGATTCATTCACAGTCAAAAAAATAGGGCTACCTTCATGGAGGTAGCCCTATCCTGAATAATTAAGTCCAGTATCGTCAAGATCCTTGCCGTTATAGGCAAAGGGATTGCCTGTTGTGTCTGTACTTGTCTTTCTTGCCCCATAGAGGTTATAGCTAGTTGATGCGACGGCTTGTCCATCCTTGGTCAAGCCTGTCACAGAGCCTGACTGGTTGGTCAAGTAGTTGTAGCTGTCACCTGTTTGGTTGTTAAGGTAGCTAGCTCGACCCTGACCATAGCTATAGGTTTCACGAACCTTACCATCATGGGCATAGGTTTCAAGGACTTCTGTATGTTCATGATTGACATCGTTGACATAGTTGCGTTCCTCGTAGTAGTTGTAGGTATCCTCTCGTGTGGTATAAGGGATCAGGACATCCTGAACCTGACTGGCATAGGTCACCTCTCCCTGACCCGGTAAGTTTCCAAGTTCTAGTGGGTTGACGACGATTCCTTCCTTGGTCGCTGTAAGCAACTGTTTCTTTAAGTCATAGGTGTAACATAAAACTCTCGAAGAAATCCTTCCTCGAGAGTTTTTATAGGTTTCTAGCACAACAGAAGATAGCCGTTCATTCAATACAGAGCAACTAAATACTGAGAGCCTAAAAATCGGTTAATCTATTCAGAAAAACTTAGTGGCACAATCTCTACATCCCCAAGATTGTCAACTAAGTAACGTTGACTACCATTTTTGAACCAACGTGCCAGAACAACATCGTAAAGCATGAAGTGGGATTTTTCTTTAATCCAAGCTTCATCAATCCCATGAGGTTTTAAATACTCTAGTACTTCGTTGGGATTTGTTAGGTAAAAATTGGGTTTGTCCACAGTGCCTGATCTCTTAAAATACGACTCCATATTTATCTCCCCACTATCCTTATTTCTTATATTATATCCAGCTAAGTAGTATGCTAGTGAACTTTTAGAATCCGAAATTTCGATAGTTTGGTTAAGATTTATTCTTATAATTGTATCTAATAAATAGATATCTCCCATCAGATAATAGTTGCTGGTATTCAATAATAAAAGTTTCTTCAAAACCCACAATCACTTTTAAGCTTTCATTTTCAGACAAGCCTGCATCAAGTCCTATGGGAATTATCCAGTCTGGTTCTCTAAACGACTGACTTCCATCAACAGCTTTACTAAAATCAGCGAGTCCAGGTAAAACACCACTATTTATCTCTGCATAGTTCATTTCTAAAAAGACATTACTTAAAGATTCATACACTCCTTTATAATAATTCTTTTGATAGACATGATATAGGCCAAACAAAGTTAGAAAAACTAATACAGTTATGACTAGAATTTTTAAAATTTTTTTCATCTACCTTTTTCCTTACTTAAATCTTGGATAAACTGATAAGCAACATTATTCTTCTCTTTTAACATCTCCATTGCTTGGGTATCATCCTGATGATTGATTCCTACCTCTTTATAAATTTGTTCTTTAACATGGTTCATCCCACCCACATTCTTCAAGAACTCCGATTCACGTGAGTAGCTATTAGTAGAAAGTTGATCATAGTATTGATTAGTAGCTGCAACATAGGATATTCTCTGATTTTTCATGATAGATATAATATTAACCGCATCAAGATCAGCCTTATAATCAGGTATATTCATACTTGGAGGATTGCCAATTGTCACATCTCCTAGCCAACCAGATAGATCATTAATATATTGGTGACTATTGCCCCAATGTCCTTTTCTAAGTCCTTCAAAATTCGCAAGACGATTTTTGTTATTGTATAAATTAGTTGCAGTAGTAATACTTTGATGGGCAAAATCTGTAACAGTCTCCCCCCTCAGTATTGGCTCTCTCATACTGTTCATTTATCCTATCTTGTATTATCTTATATTCCTCTCCAAACAATCCGAAGCGATTCATTTGTTCTTCTATGGTGTGATATCTTTTAACTCCATATACCGAACCCAGTCCAGCAGTCCCATTCCATTTTACACTATCTTTAAGATATTGTGGCACTCCAGTAATACTACCGTTCCATTTTGCATTCTCATCGTTATAAATGATTCCACCTACTAAACGATTATAGACATAATCGGCATTGCCACCTTCTGTTTTTTCAATGTTTTTATATAATTTCCACAATAAATCTGAAGTTTCTTCATCAAAATCATATTGTTTTTTAAGATTTTGTTTAAACTCATATGCTGAAACACTATAATCATCAACCGAATTGACCTTATTTCCTGCCCTATCTGAAGCCTTAGTCGTTTTTGGATCACAGACATGTTTCAATGTGTTTTCTAATGCCGTATTCCAATTCCGATATAGATTCTTGCCTTCTCGGATGGTTGGGGAAGACTTGATGCCTGTAGCTATCGCATAGGCAGACTGAATCACTTGTTGGCGCTTAGCCTCTATCTGTGCAGCCGCTTGCTGGTAGACCGTTTGTACATAGTCACTGGCACTATTGTAGACCGTTTGAACCTTATTCCACTGTCGACTACCCCAATTAACCGCTCGGTTGTATTGGGTACTGACCCAGTTAGTCGCGTGGTTATAGGCACTCTTGGTCACATTCCAAGCTTTGGAGGCGAAACTCTTCACACCATTCCAGGTGTTTGAGGCCACTCTTTTTACCGTATTCCAGGTATTAGATGCGACTCGTTTAACACCATTCCAAGCATTAGAAGCCGTCTTTTTAACATAGTTCCAGCCTTTTTTGATACTGTTCCAGAAGTGCCCACTCGGGTCTGTATAGTTAACCGGGTTGTTCTGCACATAGCTGTAGAGGTTCTGGCTGAGAGGATCTGTGTCCTCACCTGGGTAGTTATCCTCAGTTAAGAAAGTACCTCCCTGACTATCATAATATCTTACAAGTCAACAGTCAAGTCCAGTATCGTCAGCCACTTCACCCTTATAGGCAACTGGCTGACAAAACTTATCTGTACTTGTCTTTCTTGCGCTTTAGAGTCTACCGTGACTGGATATGATGACTTGTCCATACTTGGTCAGGCCTGTCACAGAGTCTGATATAAAGATAAGTCTCGCATTATTTGAATGATTGTTGGGAGACTTTGTGCCTATTGAACAGTAAAAACACTTGAATCAATTTCTTCAAGTGTTCTTTATCTGATAATTCTAATTTGCTAATTGTTTATTGCCTTAAAATCTTATAACTCTTTGATTTCTATGGACTTGCAAACTATATTATACCCATCATAACCATCAAGATATAAAGAATAATGCTTTAATTCTTGATTCTTGTTCATTTTTTCAAAAAGATTCCTGTTGGCTTCCATTAACTGTAGTATAATTGATGAATTAAATATTTCTAAAACTTTATCATAAGCTTCAATTGTGTTTACCGAAAACAAAGCGTTTGTCTTTGAAAAATAGTGGACTTCTTGAAAGATCAATTCAACTTCTGAATAGATATCATCACAGTCATATCCTTTTAAATTGATACAAATAGTTGTACCTGAAAAAGTTATTTGAGGTAACTCAGACAGAAGTGAAGAAAACATTGGAAGAGTGTATATCGTTTTATTTTCCATTATTCGTACCCCCTCTAGGTCTTACAGTAGAAATAGTTAGTTTATTACGTAGCAACTTCTCATACATAGTCAAGTTCTGCCCCCAAAAAGACATCCAAGAGAAAATCCTTAAATATCCTTAAATATCCGTAAACATCAATAGTATCGTATTGATTAAGGTTTTGAGGCAACTGACTTTGTCAGATTGCAGCCACATTTGTAAGCGACTAAAGTCGCAACAACGGTATCAATTGCACCAATTTAGTAAGAAAATTTAAAAAAGAACACCTTGAAAGGTGCTCTTTGTAAGTATAGTAATTCTTTCGAAGAACGTTTTGAGTGCAGTGGTTGCCATCCAATCAAACATCGCTTCGCTTGTTTTCTTGGGGCAACTGTGCATAGCATATCTCTATGCGACTAAAGTCGCTAGAGCTATCCTAATTGCGCACCGCCAGTTCTCATAGAAAAAAACACCTTGCAATATGCAAAGTGTTTTCGTTTGTATTCTGCTGTCCAGCAACGAATTAACGTTTAGAGAACTGGCTAGCTTTACGAGCTTTCTTAAGACCTGGTTTCTTACGCTCAACTTTACGTGAGTCACGAGTAAGAAGTCCTGCGCGTTTCAATGAATCGCGGAAGTCTGGGTCTACTTGAAGAAGGGCACGAGCGATACCGTGACGGATAGCTCCTGATTGACCAGCGTATCCACCACCTACAACGTTAACGAAAACGTCGTATGAACCTACAGTTGAAGTAACTGCGAATGGTTGGTTGATGACCAAACGAAGGTCAGCGTGTGGGATGTACTCTTCAACATCTTTTTTATTAACAGTGATTTTACCAGTTCCTGGAACAAGGCGAACGCGTGCAACAGCGTTTTTACGACGTCCAGTACCTGCATATTGTGCTTGTGACATACTTTATTGTTCCTTTCCTTAGATAAGTCCTGAAATATCAAGAACTTCTGGTTGTTGTGCAGCGTGAGTGTGCTCAGCTCCAACGAATACTTTCAATTTCATACCTTGAGCGCGGCCAAGAGTATTGTGTGGAAGCATACCTTTAACTGATTTCTCGATCAAACGAACTGCATTTTTAGAACGAAGTTCACCAGCAGAGATTGATTTCAATCCACCTGGGTGGTTTGAGTGAGTGTAGTAGATCTTATCAGTTGCTTTTTTACCAGTCAATTTAACTTTTTCAGCATTGATAACGATTACGAAGTCACCTGTATCAGTGTGTGGTGTGAATGTTGGTTTGTTTTTTCCGCGAAGTACGCTAGCAACAACAGCTGAAAGGCGTCCAAGAGGTACATCAGTTGCGTCAACAACGTACCATTTGCGTTCTACTTGGCCTGGTTTAGCCATGAATGTAGTTTTGTTCATGATTTCTCCTATATGAATGTCGTTTTTGTTTACAGGGCGGATGTTCCGGTCCGCAAGTTATTTGAAAGGTTCCGGGGCCTTACAAATGGGGTAAACAATACCGCCTATTATTGTATCAAAATTCTCAGATAAAAGTCAAGCGGTTGGGAAAATATTTTTTATTTCTGCCAGATTTTCAATCTTCTTTCTGCCTTCTCCTGAGTAATGACTTGAAAACCTTTAGAGAAGAGGAAAATAGCACAAGTCAAAAATAGAGTGACAATGATATAATTAACCACAAGACCATGGTCTCCCACCAATGGTGGTTTTGTCATAAAACCGTAATCTCCACCCGTCACTAAATTGACCATGAAAATCAAACCATTGAGTAATGAGGTCAAAATCAGAATACGTTTAAAATCTAACAACTGAGCATCGTAGTTATTTAAAAGATAAACCAAGGAATTTCCAAGAAGGGCTAGATGTCCGAAAATAAAGGACAGAATTACGATGTGTGGGAAAGAGTAAGCGTCTGGAATTGGATAAACAAAGGCTGCAATCGTCCCGAAGGTCCCAAGCAAAGCAAAATACTGTTTGGTTTTTGAAACACCTGGTAGTAGTAGAACTACAAACATGGCTAATCGGCAATGATAAAAAGGCAAGCTTTCTGACAGCGGAAACTGGTTAATCCAATACCAGCTGTAAAGCGCGATTAACTGAATTGCCTGTATAATCTGGAAAAATCGTTGACAAACCTTACTATCACGATAGCGATAAGCAAGATAAATTGTCAAAAACAGTAAGGCAAATGTGCTTGCGTACCAAGTAAATCCAAATTGGGGTGGCTCCGTCGGATGGGTGGTAAATAAAGCATCCCAAACATTCATATAATTTTCCTCATTTTCATATAAGCAGGCCTCCTACTCATCTCTATAGAGCCTAGCTTACATTTATTTCTTATAATTTTGTGTAAAAAAAACTGTCAATCTTAATATAAAGTAAAACTTCTAATCGACATATTGTTCCCGCTCACCCTGATAAACCTGCCATAGAATATCCATTTGTTCCTTGGTTATTCTTTTTTCAGATAAGAGAGGGAGAGCCGAAATGTCAAAAAATCCTAATTCAGCAACTTCTTGATTTTCCTGAAAGCGGCCATCTAATAACTGACAGTCAAAGACGAACTTTACATACTGCTTGTTCTGAAGTTGAAAGCGGTTGGTATCAAAAATTGCCAATAAAGAACCTACCTCTACAGAAAAGCCTGTTTCTTCCTGAACTTCTTTTCGGATATTTTCCTTAGGCGAATAGCCTACTTCACCAAAGCCACCAGGTAATGCCCAAGTATCCTCTCCTTGTCCTCTAACCAAACAAATCTTCTGGTCTTGAACAATCCAAGCCCGCACATCCATCAAGGGAGTTGCATAACTACCTGTTGGTTTTAAAATTGCAGTCAATTCCTCTTGAATGAGCTCTGTTTGATCCTGTAATAAGCTCCATAAAATCTGACGTAAATCCTCATAACGTTCACGATCAAATGGATCCTTTGTATAGGTCAACCCAGTATCGGTAATCGCTAACATTCTCTGCATAGCTTTGGCGAAATCAGTTGTGCTCATTTTCTAGACTTTCTACTAGCTTGGCTAGATTCATAGAGTTGGAACCTTTAAGTAGAATTTGGTCATTTGCACCAAGACTCTCCTTGACTTGTTTGAGCATGGCTTCAAACTGGTCTTCATCAGCTGTTTTCTTAAAGTAATAAACATGGCCGATTGGGAACATTTGACTGGCTAATTGAGCTAGGTCAGCGATATCTTCACCGTAGAAAATAACAGTATCAAGGACATCTGGTGACAGGCTCAAAATCATTTGATTATGGAGTTGAACAGACTGGTCGCCAAGTTCCTTCATATCCGCCAGAACTGCGATTTTCTTGCCACCTTCATTTGCTGGGATAGCAGAGAAGGTTTCTAAAATCAACTTCATGGCTGTTGGGTTGGCATTGTAGACATCCGATAAGATGTCTGCTCCATTGGCAGCTTTTTTCCACTCGGTACGATTGCGGGTCAATTCTAGATCCTGGAAGGCTTGACCAATCTGCTCCTCAGTCACTCCTTCTTGCAGGGCAACATAAGATGCAATCATAGCATTGGTCGCATTGTACTTACCAGTTACTGGCAAATCAAGGGATTTCTCCAAGAAATTAGCCTTAAAACTCAAGCTATCCTTGCGCTCAATTAAGTCTGTAATTTCGAGTTCTGCACCCGGACCAAAACGAACTACTTTGGTCAGCAGGTAGATAATCCTCTACAATGGGATCAGCTGGCGCCAAGAGCAAGCTACCTTTCTCCATTCCATCAGCAATCTGTAATTTACCTTTGGCAATCTCTGAACGGTCCTTAAAGAAGGCCAGATGAGCCTCTCCGACCAGAGTCACAATAGCTGTTTTTGGATGAGCCAATTCAGATAAAAGATGGATATCTCCTAAATGATCCTGCCCCATTTCCAAGACCAATTTCTCAGTGTCATCTGGCATATGGAGAACTGTATAAGGCAGTCCAATCTCGTTATTATAATTCCCTTGCGTTTTGTAGGTTTTGTAGCTTGTAGAAAGCAAATGAGCCAACATATCTTTGGTCGTTGTCTTACCGTTCGAACCTGTAACAGCCAATACATCGACACCTGTCTTTTGAAGGTAATAGGCTGCAAGAGTTTGAAAGGCTGTCAAAACATCCTCTACTAAAATGTAAGGATGATCTGCCACTTCCTGCTCTGACAAGGTTACAGCAGCGCCGTTTTCAAAAGCCGTCTCGATAAAGTCATGACCATCACGCGCCCCCTTGAGTGGCACAAATAGATCACCAGGTCCAATCAAACGACTATCAAACTCTGCCTTAACTAGTGGACTGTCCGCATAGCCTGTCACATCATTTTTTGCACCGACAACACGCGCAACTTCGTGAATCGTAAGTTTCATGTTTACTCCTTTAAAAAGGGGCAAGGAGTCCTTCCCCGCCCTTATGTCTGTCTTTACAATAGGTGCGCTTCACGCTTGTCAAAGCTTTCCTTAGCAAGATCAACCAAACGCTCGATTAGTTCTGGATAGCTAATCCCCATATTGTCCCAGAGCAAGGGATACATAGACCACTGGGTAAATCCTGGCATGGTGTTGAGCTCATTTAGGAAAACTTCTCCCTTATCTGTATAGAAGAAATCACAACGTGAGAGACCAAGTCCGCCAATAGCACGGAAGGCAGCTTCTGCATTTTTACGCATGACTGCTACTACATCATCACTAATCTTGGCTGGAATATCCATCGTAATCTTGTTATCGATGTATTTGGCTTCATAGTCATAGAAGGCTACGTCCTTGACAACTTCACCAGGTAAAGTGCTCTTGACATCATAGTTTCCTAAAAGTCCAACTTCGATTTCACGCGCATTGACGCCTTGCTCTACCAAGACACGACTATCATATTTAAAGGCGAGTTCGAGAGCTTGATGGAGTTCCTCTTTATTTTCAGACTTAGAAATACCAACACTAGAACCCATATTAGATGGTTTGGTAAAGACTGGATACCTTAATTTCTTCAACTTCTGCAATCTTAGAAGCCAAGTCATCCCCTTCAACGATGGCTACATAAGGGACTTGGGCAATCCCAGCAGATTCTAAGACACGTTTAGTCGTGATTTTGTCCATAGCAAGGCTTGAAGACAAGATGTTGCAACCGACATAAGGCATTTTCAAGATTTCTAGGAAACCTTGAACGGAACCGTCTTCTCCCATCGGTCCATGAAGAACTGGAAAAACAACTGCGCCTTCTTCGTAGATGGCACTTGGAGCAATTTTTTTGTCCCAATCAATCGTTTCATTGGTCATGAGACGTTCATCTTGGCCAGGAGTTTGGGTAAATTCTTGGGTTTTGATAAAATCACCAGACTGGCTGATAAAGAAAGTTTTGACTGCAAAACGGTCATAGTTAACCGCACGCATGACACTCTCAGCTGACAATACAGACACTTCACGCTCTGCACTGCGTCCACCATATAATAGAATAATTGTTTGTTTCATATGATTGTCCTATTTCTACTAGAATACTCGCTTTTTAGTATATCACATTTGTTTGTTTTTTTAAACTTGAATAGCACAAAAGAGACTGGATTAAAAATAAATCCAGTCTCTTGATTTCTTATATATCGTATCTACTAGTTAATTGCCTGTTCCATATCCTTACAGACTAAAGTTCTGTACGATTTTCAATGGCTCTTAGAAGCGTTACTTCGTCCGCATATTCAATATCTGCTCCTACTGCTAGACCTCGTGCTAGACGAGTAACCTTAATCCCTGCAGGTTTAAGTAGTCGAGAAATATACATGGAAGTCGCTTCACCATCTGCTGTTGCATTGGTGGCCACGATAACCTCTGAAACTTCGCTATCCATGAGGCGAGTCATGAGACTTTTGAGGTTGATGTCATCTGGGCTAATCCCATTCATAGGGGAAATCAAACCGTGTAAAACATGGTAAAGTCCGTGATATTCCTGGATATTTTCCATGGCAGCGACATCTCGGCTATCCTCTAGAACCAGAATCGTAGACTGGTCACGGCTAGGATCGGTACAGATAGAACAAGGATCATCATCTGTCAAGCGTCCACAAATAGAGCAATAGGTCAATTCTCGCTTGGCTGCAAGGAGATTTTTTGCAAATTCATTGACGTCGTCATCCGACATCCCAATGGTATAAAAGGCCAGTCGGGTTGCTGTCTTAATCCCGATACCTGGAAGTTTAGAATAACTGTCAATCAGCTTGGCTATAGGTGTTGGGTAAAGCATGGCTTCCTTTCTAGTTCATTGGGTGGTGTTGGTTGTATAGATTGATAATGTCGCGAGCAATCGAAGGACCGACACCATTAGTTAGATTCGTATTATGCGGGAAAACTACCGCAACCGCAATCTGCGGATTATCGGTTGGCGCATAGGCAACAGCGTTGGTATTGTTGGCTTTTTGTCCGCCATTGACGTAACTTTCGGCTGTACCGGTTTTCCCACTGATAGAGACTGCTGCCCCATTTGAAAAGGCACGACCTGTCGTAAGAGCACTTGTCCCGTGCGATACTTGGTAAAAGCCTTGTTGCAGGATAGACATGTCAGACTCAGAAATATTAATCTTATTCATTTCTGTGCTGTCCGTTTGCTTAATGAGTTCTCCCAAACCACCTTGTTCATTGTTGTCGTAGACTCCTTCCACGATATGAGGAGCTAAGCGGACACCATTATTAGCAATAGTCGCTACATACTGAGCTAACTGCATCGGTGTGTAGTTATCGAACTGTCCAAAAGCATTATTTAGATAGTTGGCTAAATCGTAGTCTTTAGGGATAAAGCCTGTTGACTCATCTGGTAAATCGATCCCTGTTGACACGCCCAAACCATATTCACCAAAGGTTGAACGGAGTTTTCCCATGGCAGATTCAAGATTGTTGGTTCCTACAGTCATATTAGGTTGATAGGTTTGCCCCATGATTCCGAGGGCAGTTTGGACCATGTAGGTATTGGATGAATACTCCAAGGCCTCAACTGCTGTAATCGGGAAAGAACCATAATAAGGGGTATACCAGGAATTGATCGGCGCAGAACCTTGGAAGACGATTGGTTGATCTGTCAAGGTTTGATTTCCTGACAAGACCCCATTTTCCCAACCTGAACTGATGGTAGCTGCCTTAACGACAGATCCTGGTACGAAGACATTGGTGACAGTTCCGAGTGAGTCTGTGGTCAGTTCTCCAGTCTCTACATTGTGCTTCATTCCTGACATGGCTAATACAGCACCTGTCTTAGGATTGAGGGCTACTGCATAGACACCTTCTGAATATCTGGCTCCACCATTTGCAAGTTCTGAGTTGAAATAACTCTTCAAGAGACTGTCTACGCTATCTTGGAAGGCCAAATCAATGGTCAATTTGATATTTTTACCCTTGCTTCCTTCTTCGATATTTTCTACACTCTCCATGTCTCCGTGCTTGTCCAAATGGATTTCCTTGACGGTACGTTTTCCTTGCAAGACTTCTTCGTATTGCTTTTCAAGATAGGAAGTCCCAACACGGTCATTGAGTGAGTAACCTTTTTTCAAATAAGCGTCCACTTCTTCTGCTGGAAGACCAGATTTTTCACTCGAAACACTTCCAACTATAGATGAAAGAGAAGTTTCTAAGACTTTTCGGTCCCATGAAGTAGAGATGGAAATACCTGGCAATTCCTTAGATGCAGAAGCAATCACAGCTACCTGTGTATCGCTCAAAGGATCCGTTTGAATATTTCCTGTCGCAAAATTTTCTACTGCATTGAGCTGACTAAAGATATAGATTGCCTTCTTTTCATCCTCTGAGTAGTTTAATTGACTGGAAGTAATACTCTCAGCAGCGTTGTTATAGAGTTCAGATTCAGAAAGTTGATTGCCATCTGAATCATATCGTTTATCTTTTGGAAGAGCTTCAACTGTCTTCTTATAAACTTCAGCATCAGCCAAGTAGTAATCAGCCATTTGACGGTCCGTCAACTCTGGAGAGGTGACTGTGACATAGGTCAATAATTTTTTAGAAATATCCTTCAAATCAGCCGCAGTCATCTTGTTGCTTCGTGTAAAGGAAACAACTTGCTTAACGGTGTTTTGGACTAAAGGTTTTCCTGTTGCATCATAAATTTCTCCACGAGCGGAACCCATGGTTACTCGAGTTTGGCTAGCAGAAGCGAGTTTGTTTTCATAAAAATCCTTATGAAGAACTTGCATATAAAGCAAACGGCCAATAATTGCTAAAAAGAGCAAAATGACGATTGCAAATAACAAATTAAGCCGTATCGGTATCGAGTGGCTATTGAATTTTCTCATACACATCAATCTCATTTCTAATCAAAATCACACTCTTCATTGTACCATAATTTAGGTAGAAAATTATGGAAAAAGAAAAGACTTTTCCTTTTTGGTCCAAAAATTATTTTCTATGATATAATGGAGGTAAGCGCTATTTTATTTGTTAGATTTGTCAAAGTAATTTTGGCAAATAGCTATAAAAGGAGTTCCATGAATAAGCAAGATATCTCTACGATTATCGACCTTCACTTTGAAGAAATGACCGATTTAGAGCAAGAAATTGCCCGCTATTTCTGCAGGCAGACACCATAAATGATGATTTATCCTCTCAACAAGTCACGCAAAAACTTCATATTTCCCAGGCGGCGCTCACTCGTTTTGCCAAGAAGTGTGGTTTTAAGGGCTATCGAGAATTCATCTTCAAATATCAACAACAAAAAGACACTCTTTCTGCTCCTCAACAGGATATGAATCCTTTGACTCAACGAGTTCTCAGAAGTTATGCAAATGTGCGAGAAATTTCTCAAGGATTGATTGACGATGAGCAGTTGGAACGTGTAGCTCAGATGATTGAGCAATCAGAACGCGTGTATTTTTTCGGAACTGGGAGTTCTGGTCTAGTCGCACGTGAGATGAAGCTACGTTTTATGAGATTGGGTGTCGTCTGTGAAGCCTTAACAGATCCAGACGGTTTTGCCTGGACGACTAGTATCATTGATGAAAAATGTCTGGTCTTTGGTTTTTCCCTCTCAGGAACAACACCGTCCATCATCGATAGTTTATTAGATGCCCAAGATATGGGAGCTAAGACAGTTCTATTTACAAGTTCACCGAATAAGGATACTCAAGCATTTACAGAAACTATTTTGGTCGCAAGCCAAAACCAAGCATCTTATATTCAACGAATTTCTGCTCAGATTCCAATGCTGATTATCATTGATTTACTCTACGCTTATTTCCTAGAGATCGATCGCGAAAGTAAAGAAAAAATCTTTAATAGCTATTGGGAGAATAATAGACTGAATGGTTATCGTAGAAACACAAGACATAGAAAGCCCTGAAATTGGAAACCATTCAGGGTTTTCTATTTAAAATATTTTTCCCCACAAAAAGGAGTCCACTATGGGACTCCCTTTTTTTAGTGTTTAAAACACTTTCTTTGATTTAGTCTCTGCTAATCCTTCATCTCTTTTTGAAGAAGAATAGCATTATTCCTGAAACAAGAGTGAGGGCAGGCAAGAGAGCTGAACTTACTTCTTCTCCTGTTGCCGGCAACTGTTTGCTTGTAGAATCTGCTACAGTTCCCTTAGCCTCTGCTAAAGGCTTATCTTCTCCCATAGGTTGTGGAGCAGGAGTTTCTACATTTGTTGGTGCACTTGGTTGAGCTGCATCCTTGTACACTACCGCATAGACACCTAGGTGTGGAGCTACAAATTCAAGTGCTGAACCTTTCTGTTCAAACTTCACTTCCTGCAGTTCTTGATTTGCATTCATGGCATAGACATTGGCTACATCAGATGCCACAGCAACTTGAACAAGGGCCGCACCTTTCAATTGAACAAGTTCGTCTTTCTCATTCTTCAATTGAATTTGATAAGCATCGAAACGGCGACCTTCCAAGACCTGATCAGCAACCTTATCGACCTCTAAAACAGAACCACCATTGAGGTCCCCTTCTCGAGCAATCAGTTTCAAGTTTGTTGATGAATCTTTCAAGACCTTCAATTTGCTATCAGTTGATGGACTTTCTTCCTTAGTTCCAACTTCGACGATGCGATCTTGGGCTTCCTCACGTTCAACCTTAACAACCTTACGGTTGTCACCATCGACTTCTACATAAGTCGTTACTTGTCCGTCTTTTCCTTCAGAAACAACTTGTTCCTTACCTTTAGCTAAATCAGCATTCTCACGGCGAACAGTCTTGAAGGCGATTGGTTCTTTCTCTACTTTTAGATTTGGTAGGTTAAAGTCCAAATTCATAACGCCTTCTGTCGGCATAGCAGTTCCTTCTTGAGTACCTACTTCAACGATGCGGTCTTGAGCTTCCTCACGTTCAACCTTAACAACCTTACGATCGCTGCCGTCAACTTCTACATAGGTCGTTACTTGTCCGTCTTTTCCTTCAGAAACGACTTGTTCCTTACCTTTAGCTAAGAGAGAATTTTCACGACGAATAGTGTTGAAGTCAATCGGATCTGTCGTTACTTCAAGGCTTGGTTGAGTTACACTCAATTCTTTAACACCTTCAGTTGGAAGATTTGAATGTTTCACTTCCTCTTCTGGCTTACTTGGTTCTTCTGGTCTTGCAGGCTCTTCTGGCTTACTTGGCTCCTCTGGTCTCGCAGGCTCTTCTGGCTTACTTGGTTCCTCTGGTCTTGCAGGCTCTTCTGGCTTACTTGGTTCCTCTGGTCTTGCAGGCTCTTCTGGCTTACTTGGTTCCTCTGGTCTTGCAGGCTCTTCTGGCTTACTTGGTTCCTCTGGTCTTGCAGGCTCTTCTGGCTTACTTGGCTCCTCTGGTCTCGCAGGCTCTTCTGGAGCTGGTTCCTCTTTTGGTGTCGCCTGAAGATTGTTGATAGATGTCAAAGCGTCTTGCAAGGCCTTATCTACTGCATCCTGAGTTTTGGCTTCTTCAATAGCAGCTAAGGCTTGTTCTGCTAGTTCAACTAGTTTCTTCTTAGCTTCCTTGTCATCACCCAACTCAGCTGTTTTACTTTTAATGGCTTCGGACAAGCTTGCCATAGCTTTATCGTAGTCAAGCTTAGGCTCTACTGGTTTGCTTGGTACCTCTGGCTGTGTTGGTTCTTCTGGTGCTGGCTCCTCTTTTGGAGTCGCTTGAAGCTGATTGATAGATGCCAAAGCTGCTTGCAAGGCCTTATCTACTGCATCCTGAGTCTTAGCTCCTTGGATAGCTGTCAAGGCTTGCTCTGTTAATGCAACTAGCTTCTTCTTAGCTTCCTTGTCATCACCGAGCTCGGCTGTCTTTCTTTCAATTGCTTCTGTCAGACTTGCCATGGCCTTGTCGTAGTTAGGCTCTTCTGGCTGTTTTGGTTCTTCTGGAGCCGGCTCCTCTTTCGGAGTTGCTTGAAGCTGATTGATAGATGCCAAAGCTGCTTGCAAGGCCTTATCTACTGCATCCTGAGTCTTAGCTTCTTGGATGGCTGTCAAGGCTTGCTCTGTTAATGCAACTAGCTTCTTCTTAGCTTCCTTGTCATCACCGAGTTCAGCTGTTTTTCTTTCAATCGCTTCGGTCAGACTTGCCATAGCCTTGTCATAGTTTGGTTCTTCTGGCTGTTCTGGTGTTGGCGTATCATCTGTGCCATAATTTTCTTCCTTATCAAGGATCATTTGCAAAGTTGCTGCTGTCTTCAGAACTTCTTGTGCATTGGCTTCACTTGCTGAAAGTTGCTCAGATAATTTATCCAAGTTTGACTTGAAGGCTTGACGTGCCTCTGGAGTATTCTTCAAGCTTGTCTGGTCAAACTTAACCAACTCATCCTTCCAGTTCTTCATGGCTTGGATTAACTCTGCTTTGGTATAAAGAGCACTACCTTCACCATGAGTGATGAACTGGTCAACTTGGATACCAATATTTCTCGTAGTATCATTACGTTTTGGATCTAGTTGCAAGGTTACAGCATGCCAACCTTCTTCGAGTCCAGTCAAACGAACAAGAGTCTGACCACCTTGACGTGTAGCAGCTGTACCACTGAAGTACTTCTTACCGTTGTATTCAGAAGCATTACCTAGGCCATCTTGATACTCGACTCTTCTACCGTCTAACGTCACCTTGTAGATACCATGTCCTGGATCCACATATCCTTTGATCTCAAGACCTGTTCCGTAGAAGTAGGCTGTTACGCTAGCATTTTTCTTCTGCTCTTCTGTCAAACGTCCAAATGACGCCCATGATTCTGTATTTTGGTATTTATCAGCTGAGTTCGTTTCATGGTTCCAACCTGGACTATAGTCAAGCTGAGTTGCCTGATCGTCATAGCTTGTCTGGTCTTTTAGGAGCAATTCTGCCTTCATCACTCGAATAGTAGCTTCTGAAGCAAAACCAAGAAGGGCATTGTCAGAAACGCTAGTCATTTTCACTTTGAAGTCAAAGATTGAATCAGCTTGCTCTGTAAAGTCGATAGTTGGAATCGTGATTGTTTTCTCAGTTTCACCGTCTTGGAAAGTCAGGTCAGCAGTTGTATCCTTATAAACTTTACCGTGAACCCCTGTTCCTGGTTCAGTCACGACATGGACTGTTGCTGTTCCTTTGCTACCACCAACACGTTTAATGGTTACAGTAACCGGTTGACCTTTTTGAACTTCATAGGTCGTTTCTTTCATCTCAAACATACCTTTACCAGCATTGTTGAGCGTGTAGATACCTTCCGTTGCAATAGGCTCGCCAGTCTTATTGACCAGCTTGATAGTATGTTCACCTGGAGCCAAGTCATCTGTTTCATAGACCATCTGACTACGCTTGCGAGCTGCATTTTTGGTTTGGACATCTGCAACCTTTTGACCATCCACGTAAACGGACATTTCACCGTGGTTTGGATCAACTGTAGACACTACATATGCTTTTGTTCCAGTGAAACGGTAGGTTACGCTAGCATCTTTTTGGTTAGTCCACATAGATGTTCCGCGGACGCCTTCAGATTCATCATACCAAGTTGTATTCTCTTTATCAGCAGTTGTATTTGAATGGTAGTCCAGTCCTAGAGGGTAACCATCTGTCTTCTCGATACTGCTTGGTGTCTTATAAACAGAGAAGTTTGTCAAAATTGGAGTCGCTTGTGCACCAGTAATGGTTACACGAATCTTTTGTGCCTCTACTGGTTGACCTTGGATAAGACGACGATAACCAACAGTTGACCCTTCACCGTATGGTACCCAACGACCATTGAGTTCAACTTCAACCTTAAAGCCAGAGATACGTTGGCCCTTAGCGATATCTTCTTTGAGTTCGACTACGTCAAAACGTCTCTTTGTCCAAGATCGACAGTGAATTCACCTGTCTTAGCATCATTTGCTAGTGCCCAGCTCGTATCATCCTTACCATCTGTCAAATGACTTGCTTGATACAAGTGATTCTTACGAGTAGAGCTTGCAGTTACAGTTGCACCCTTAGCGAAGTCAGTTGCATACATTTGATCCAAGGTTGCTCGGAATTCTTTCAAGCGAGCGACATCTGCATCTGCGAATTTACCTTCTTTATTAGGTGGAATATTGAGGAGAAGTGGCGTTCCACGACCAACAGACTTGAAGTAGATATCCATCAAATCTTTGATTGATTTTGGCTGTTGATTGTCATGGTAGAACCAACCTGAACGGATAGAAACGTCTGCTTCACCAACTGAGTACATATCTCCTTCTGGATCTCCATGGTTGAGATATTCATTCTTCACATCATCAGTGATTTTAGCTTTCTTGACCTTATGCCAAACCGGATCTCCGGCGATACCACGTTCATTACCGATCCAACGGACACTTGTTGGTTGAGCAGAGAAGATAGCGATGTCTCCTTCAGCTTCCTTGATGTACTTGAACCACTCATCAAAGGTGTACGTTACTTTTTGAGCTCCGCTACCACGCGCACCGTCCATCCAAACTTCGATAAACTTACCTTTGTTTCCGTATTTAGGATTGCCAAGGATTTCCTTGAGTTGGTTGAGGTAGTATTCGTTGTACTCTTTCTCAGTTGCAACATGATATTTAGGATGGTTGGCATCCCATGGTGATAGGTAAACACCCATATTCATGTCATACTTAGTTGCTGATTTAGAGATCTCTTCGAGAAGGTCTCCCTTACCATCTTTCCATGGACTTGCAGCCACCGTATGGTCTGTATATTTAGATGGATAAATCACAAATCCGTCATGGTGTTTACAACCATGATTGTTCGTTTGAATCCAGCATCCTTCAAAGTCTTAATCCACTGATCTGTATCAAGATTTGTTGGATTGAAGTACTGAGGATTTTCTCTACCATTTCCCCACTCAGAGTCGGTGTAGGTATTCATACCATAGTGGATGAAGGCAGCCAATTCTTCCTTGTGGTAGTCCAATTGAGCCTTGCTTGGAAGCGGACCGTAAGCAGCAATCTCTGTTTCTTCATCTTTTGGATCAACTACTGGAGTTACAGGAATTGCTGGTTTTGGATCTTCAATCTTTTCGTATTCAAAAATAACTTCATTCACCCCTTTATGTTGGATTGTTGCTTCTTGACTTGCATTTACTGCACGGTATCCTGCAATTTCTTTAGCTTGGAATCTATGAACAAAGGAAACATCGTATTCCTTACCTTCGTTATTATCCACAGTTGCTGTTGCCAATTCTTGGTCGGTACCTTTCAAACGATAATGAATGTCAAAGGAACCTTTATTGACCTTATAAACAACCTTGATAACACGAGTTCCTGCAGGAGCCTTGCTCACAACGCTATAATCATCTTCCCAAGCGTCTTTCAATTGTTTATTGACAGCTTTGCCATCAATCGATACAATCTCATATTTGTCTTTATTCTTCTTGAAGAAGTCAGTCTTTTCAATTTCTGTTTTATAGTTATAGTTGAATTGAGCACCAACTTCTGCCTTATCTACAAAAAGTATCGTTTTCTTTGACTGGGTTATCATTTTGGTCTAGGTGTTCGACAACTACACGGCCATAGTCAACGCCTTCAAGGAGAGTTGCTACACCACTTTCATCGAATGAATATTTGTTTTCACCGATAACTGCTGTCTTATTTCTTAACATTTCTCCCTCTGGAGTGAAATAATAACGGCTACCGTTATCGCCTTGATACCAGCCTTTAACACCGTATTTATCAATGATTCCTTTAGCCCATGCTAATTGTTCTGGAGACAAGACTAGACCTCCACCGAAGCGGTCTTTTTCAGCAATGTTCGCATTATCAACAGTACCACGTTGGTGGATTCCAATGACCTTACCATCACCGTTGATAATTCCACCACCAGAAAGACCTGATACAGAAGTCAAACGATAGGTAACACCTACTGTTCCCTTATCATCATACTTTTCAGTATCTCTAACGACACCGTCAGCCTTATACAATTGACCTGGCACAATCGGCTCCTTCAATTCTGGAGAAGTTGAATCTGTAGGATAGCCAATTGTGCTCACAGGTTCTCCAGCTTTGTATTCCCGATGCTCTGCTAACGGAGTAAAGGTTGCTGCCTTATTTGGACTTGCAATCTGTACTGGAACTGGAGCCACAACCAAGGCTAGGTCATTTTTGTACCCTTCACCAAACTTTTCTTTATTCCAGAAATGAATATCCTTTTCTTGGAACAAAACAGTTTTTCCTGAAGTTGGCAATGATCTTTCTTTTGGAGTATTAGAACCAACATTGTAGTAGAACTTAGCAGTATCACCACCTAAGATATTACCAGCATTGGTTTCGGCATCCTTCTTCAAGAAATTGTGAGCGGCTGTCAGCATGATATTTGGAGCCACAAAGATACCTGAACCTGAATTGAGGTAACGCTGAGTTCCACCGTCTGCTAGAGGTGAACTGTAGATTGTGTAAATCATGGTAGCCGATGTAGCTGGTTGCCCCTCATAATTGATATGCTTAAGGTCTTGGCCACCATTGATAATAGCTCTATTTTCTTTTTCGCCTTCAGTTGTACTTGCTTCTTCAGCTTTTAAAATACTTTTAGTTTCAACTTTAGGGCTATCTTTTTCTGATACAATGGCTGAAGTGTCAAGTTTCTTCACTGGTGTATCAGGATAGGCACGGTCAGGAATTTCTACTGGAAGTAAATCTCCAGCCTCTTCAGTAGTTTTAGTTTCTTCTGTTACTTTTTCTGTAGCAGGAGCTGCTTGTTCAGCAACTTCTTCTTTTACAGGATTCACTACTTCTTTAGTTTCCTTAACTGCTTCAGCTTTTTCTTTATCGACATCGATTACTTCTTTGGCCTGACCTTCTACTTCCAGTTTTGGCTCTGTCACAACTTCGTTAGCTGCAACATTTCCAGATGCAAAAAAAGCCAGTCCAACTGCCACAGAGGCTACACCAACCGTTAGTTTACGAATACTGAATATACGACTTTTTTCTAAAAAATACTGTTTCATCAAATTCTCCTAATGATAAAAAGCAGTCAGCTACTGCAAGAGCCCAGTTTCTGCTGGCGACAATTCTATTTCTCAGTGCTACTTTAAAACTCTTCTTCCTCCCACTCTTATCTTCTGTTTAGATTTATTTTTAGAAATCGCTTACATTTTTTCTGAATAAAAAAATGACTTGATTTTACAAATGCTTTTTCGAGATTTCTCAGTATAATAAATATACTATATTATTCCAAGAAATGCAAGGGCTTCCAAAGTTTTATTAAAGTTTTACCTATCTTTTTTCCTGCCAAAAAAACCTAAATTGGCAAAGCCAATTTAGGACTGTTTGGTTCTAAAATGATAATATGCACCGAGCATGCCAGCAGTATTCTGATGGTGAGCAAATTCAAGTCGAGTCTTGTCTGCCAAGCTTGGAACAAGCGAATCTTTCAAAGCCTTACGGATTTTTGGTTTCAAAATTGCTTCTTGCCCCATGATACCACCACCAAGGATGACAACTTCTGGATTGGCAACATAACAAATATTTGCGAGACCCTTACCAAGGTAATCCACCATACGGTCAATCCCTCCATACAGAGTTTATTGCCTTCGGTAGCTTCTTTGAAAATTCTGCGACCGTTCCACTGTTCCACTTCATCTCCATGTGCGTCTGCTACATACTTAACAAGAGCTGTCGTAGACGCTAAATCCTGAAGGCTCCATCCTGCATGTGCAGATAACCAACTTCACAGGCAGAATTACTAAAGCCATGAAAAAAACTTGGCCATCAATGATTAAGCAACCACCGATACCTGTTCCAATTGTCAAACAAAGGGTAATACTTGCACCCTTTCCTGAACCAGAGACAGCTTCAGCAAGCCCTGCACAGTTAACATCATTTTCAATTTCACAAGGAATGTTAAAGCTTTCTTCAATTTCCTTTTTTTAAATTGGGTTCCAGCATAATTTGGAATCTGTGGACCAGCGTAGAAAATCTCACCCTTATCAGGATCAACCATTCCCGCTGAGGAAATGGCTACACCTGACACCGGTCCTTTTTCTAGATAGCTAGCTACGATATCTTTTTGTTTTCTGTAAGATGTGTGGACCACCCTTGTGCGCCTCAGTCGCTACTTCGTTAGACTCTACAAGTTGTCCATCTTGGTCAATTAAACCGTATTTGATATTAGTTCCACCAATATCAATTGCAACGTAATTAGTCATAAAGCCTCCTGTTGATTAGAGGAAACGCTCCTTAGTTTCACGAATCAATTGAGCAGCTGCTTCCACAACTGGACGATCTTCTTCGGTCACTGGTGTAAGTGGAGAACGAACTGATCCGATATTGAGTCCTTCATTGATTTTCAAGACTTCTTTAATCACACAGTACATATTACCATGAGCTGCAGTCAATTTACCGATGATTGCGTTGATAGCGTATTGCAATTCACGTGCTGTTTCTAGGTCTTTATCCGCAATCAATTGGTTGAGTTTCAAGAAGAGTTCTGGCATAGCACCATAAGTGCCACCGATACCAGCTTTTGCTCCCATGAGACGTCCACCTAAGAACTGCTCATCTGGTCCGTTAAAGACGATACGGTCTTCACCACCAAGGCTAACGAATGTTTGAATATCTTGAACTGCCATTGAAGAGTTCTTAACACCAATAACACGTGGGTTTTTCAACATTTCTGTGTAAAGACTTGGAGTCAAAGCAACACCTGCCAATTGAGGAATGTTGTAGATAACATAGTCTGTATTTGGTGCAGCAGCACTGATATCGTTCCAGTATTTCGCTACTGAGTACTCAGGCAAACGGAAGTAAATTGGTGGGATTGTTGCGATAGCATCAACACCCAAGCTTTCTGCATGGCGAGCAAGCTCAATACTATCTTTGGTATTGTTACAAGCTACGTGAGCAATGATGGTCAATTTGCCTTTGGCAACTGCCATAACTTCTTCTAAGATCAATTTACGGTCTTCTACACTTTGGTAGATACACTCACCTGAAGAACCATTAACGTAAAGTCCTTGAACACCTTTATCAATAAAGTATTGTACCAAGGCACGAGTACGTTCTGGGCTAACTTCACCCGCATCATCATAACATGCGTAGAAGGCAGGAATGACACCTTCATATTTTTTTAAATCTGACATAGATTTCTCCTAAGATTTCTTTTTTCTGCTTTGAGCAGATGATTTTTTACTATTTTAGTATACACCTTGTGAAAAGCGCTTTCAATACATCTCAGCCACTTAGATTTTAATTTCTATTCATCTCCCATAGCTTTTCTTGTTTGAAAGTAGTTTCATGTCGTTTTCAATCTGCCTGATATTTAGCAAACAATTTTTCCATTAATCCAGCTTGGCAAAAGGCAAGAAGGCCAAAGCCAAAGAGTAGAAATGCTGAACCACCAAGCACTAGAGTGAAGCCTGATAGATAGAGAAGCATAATGATTAACAAAATAATCGCAAGCATCAAGAAGAACCACACAAAGTTAAAACTTACCAAAAGTAAGCCCTTTTGGAGCACTTCTTTCCAAGTTAATTGATAGCGTGCAGCAATTGGATAGCTAGCCAACATAACTAGTGTTAAAAATATCAGAATTCCCAAACAAATAGCTTTAATGAGTTGAAAGGCAACACCAGTTTGACTCCAAAATAGTGATAAGTCAACCACACTGATCAAAAAGATTCCTAATTCCAGCAAACCTAACTGAAAACCTAATTTCAAATTTTGCTTAAAGGCTCTAATATAAATTTTGAAAACAGGAATACGACGGCTGCGCTTCACTTCAAAGATTGTCTGATAAAGACTGATTTTAGCTACTCCAATAGTCACAATAGGCAAACAAGACACAACAAAGAGTAGGTTAACCGTCACGATATCTAACACTTTCTCACAAAAACGCATCAGAAAGTTATCCGTATCAAATGCCGCTTTTATCAATCCAGATCTTTTATGTGCCATTGTTTGCTCCTCCTAACTGACTAATCGATTAAAATTTTAAATAAATATTTGCGAACTTTATCTTCCATACCTGCATAACCGTTAGGCTGATGAGGTTCTCCTGGGAAGAAACTGCAAAATTGTGATATCCTAACAAAAGTGGGTATTGTTCATGACAATGAACAAAGCCGATATCGCTAGCTTCGTCAAAGGCTACAGCCTCATCTTTGATGCGAGAACCGTAACTAGAATACTCATGCCCTTCAACTAACAAATGCAAATCTGCATATTTTTTATGATGCTCAAAGCTATCATTTTCTTCTTTATTAAGAACATTTTCTTGTACAACTAGGAAAACTTTATCCCCATCAATCTCGTATTTACCTAATTCAAAACTATCCTTACGATGCTCATAGAGATAATCGATAGCCTTGTCCAGATTTGGGTGAATTCCTTTGTAAAAGCTAATGTTTTTTAAATCATCAAAAATCATAGTAATTTCCTTTACCTGATTGTTACCTTCAGACATAAGATGTCTAGCCAGTAAGTTTATAAGTGTCTAACAAAACTTCGTGAAGCAAGCAACTCCTCTCCATTTTGTAGACACTTATATATCCTGTATTCTCTTAGTCTATCAACTATACTTCTGCATATTGATAAACAGATTGTACGATATTCAATTTTCGCAGAGTATTATCCTTTGACAGCTCCCATAGTAATCCCTTGAGTGAAGGATTTTTGGAAGACAAGGAAGACTGTTACGATTGGCACAGCTGCAAGAGCAGCCCCTGCCATAATTAAACCATAGTTGGTTGCCATCTCAGCCTGCATAGTCGCAACCCCAAGCGAGATGGTCAAGTTGTTACGAGATGTCAACATAACCAACTGCATGAAGTAGTCATTCCATGTATTGATGAAGGTAAAGATTGCAAGAGCTGCAAATCCTGGCTTCACGATTGGGAAGGCTACGCTCCAGAAAGTACGAATCTCACCACATCCATCAATCTTAGCAGATTCGAGCAATTCTGTTGGAATGTTTTCACTGAACTGTTTCATGAGGAAGACCCCAAATGGCCATCCGATCAAAGGCAAGATAACCGCCCAAAGAGTGTCATGGATTCCCATGAAGTTGACGATACGTACCAATGGTACAAGGACAACTTGTTTTGGAAGAGCCATAGCAGCGATAAAGATAGCGAATAGAATGCGTTGCCCATAGAAACGTTTCTTAGCCAATACATAACCTGCTAGGGATGAAGTTGCACAAACCAAGAACATAGTTACCAATGAAATGAAGACTGAGTTCCACATCCATTGCAAGGCTGGGTTTTGCACCATCAATTGTTGGAAGTTCTCCATTGTTGGAGCTTTAGGGAACCATTGTGGTGGAATCATAATGGTATCCGGTTGTGATTTGAATGCACCTGTCAAAATCCAGTAGAATGGAAAGATAAACAGTACAGTCAATAAAAGCAAGAAGATGGTTGAAATAACAGTGAAGGCTGTTAAAGGTTTCTTTTGTGTAGATTGCATAGCTGTCTCCTTTCTATTAGTATTCTACGTCGTTTCCAAGTACTTTAAATTGAACAAAGCTGACAATTGCGATCATAACTGCCAAGAATACACCAATAGTATTGGCATAACCATACTCAGTCAATTGGAAGGCTTTCTCGTATAGGTAGTACATAAGTGTACTTGTTGAGTAGTTTGGACCACCTGAAGTCAAAAGCTGAATCAAAGCGAAACACTGGAATGAGTTGATTGTTGTAATGATTGCGATATAAAGAGTTGTTGGAAGGAGGCTTGGCCATTTAATCTTCCAGAAAACTTGTAACTCAGTTGCTCCGTCGACACGCGCCGCTTCAACAAGTGAGTTATCAATATTACCCATTGCAGCGATGTAAAGGATAATTGGTTGACCAACTGATGTTGTCAAAAGAATAATCATAATCGCCATCAAAGCCCAGTTTTTATCACCCAACCAAGAAATGTTTTGGCTAATGATATGGCTTGACTTAAGCACGAAATTCAAAATACCTGATAGAGGATCATAAATCCATTTCCATACAACCGTTACGGCAACACTACCTGTTACAACAGGAAGGAAGAATACGAAACGATAGAAGGATCTAGCAACTGCATTTTGTTGGTAAGTTTGTGATGCCACAAATAGTGAGAAGAGTACAACGACTGGTACAGATCCGATAACTAAGATTACGGTATTAATCAAAGATTTTGTAAAGACAGGGTCTTTAAACATGCGGATGTAGTTGTCCAATCCCACAAACTCAAAGCTAGTCATCGAGTAGTTAAAGAAACTAGTGATGAATCCCATGATCATTGGAGCTAGGACAAAGACGGTAAAGAAGATTAATACTGGTGCTAAGAAAGCATAAGAAACAATTGTTTCTCTCATGCGAATTTTATTGACTTTCACAGTCGGCACCTCACTTTCAAATAGTTTTTGTTTTTTTATTTGTTATCTGACATTGATGTAAAATCAAAATGAAATTTTTTCCAAGAAAAGCCTATGTAAGAACTTCATTTTAATTTTGACCTGTCAGTTCCTTACATTTTTTAAATAAAACTCCCCCTTTTCGTACACAGATGTGCACAGGGAAAAGGGGGGATTTTACTTTTTATTTAGGGCTTATTGTTTAGCTGCTTTTTTGATTGTTTCATTCGCTTTTTCAGTGAATGTCTTCAAAGCTGCAGCAGGTTGTTCGTCACCGTTAGACACTGATTGCAACATTGGGAACCATAGAGTTCTCATTTCAGCAAATCCGTCGATTGTGTTGTAGTATGGAGAGTAGTATTGAGTCCAACCACTGATAGTTTCCATACGTTTGTCGTCGTAAAGTTTTCCAAATGAAGTACGAACTGGGAAGGCACCTGTACGAACTACGTCTTTAGGACCCCATTCTTTATCATCAGCGATGAATTGGATGAATTTCTTAGCAGCAGCAACTTTCTTTTCATCTTTGTTGTTAAATACTGCAAATCCGTTTACAAGGTACTCAAGAGCTGGTTTGCCAGAATCAGATGGGAATGGAACTTCTACCACTTCAACTTTACTTGCTTCCAACAATTTAGCTTGGATACCGTTTTGAGCTGGTGCCCAAAGGATTGTGTATGATGTTTGACCGTTTGCAAAGTTTTGGATGTCTGCTCCACCGTCAAATTGTGAACCATTGTTCAACAAACCATCTTTAATCCAGCTAGTTGCTTTTTCAAGACCTTTGACGAACTTAGGATCGTCAGTTGTGTATTTAGTAACTTCTTTGTCTGTTACAGAACCGCCGTATAGGTTAGCGATGAAGGCACGTGTTCCTTGGTCTCCCCCTTGACCAGAACTGAACAATGAACCTGGAGTGTATCCTTTGTCTTTAAGTGCTTTCAAGACTTTTTCAAAATCATCTGTTGTCCAACCTTCTTTAACAAGGTTAGCTACACCAGCATCTTCCAACATTTTCTTGTTCATAGCCATGTAGAATGGTGCAGAACTGATTGGATACATGTATGCTTTATCACCAGCTTTACTTGCTTGAATGATGTTTTCATTGTTAACATCTTTAACAAATTCATCTGTAAAGAGGTCATTCAACTCAGCCAATTTACCATTTTTACCGTAATTAATGATACGACCTGGTGCATCGAAAAGTACATCTGGAGCAGTTCCAGCTTCAATAGCTGTCGTGATTTTTTCTGGACCAGATTTGAAGTCGATTGTTTCTAGTTTAACTTTGATATCTGGGTTTGCTTTTTCGAAAGCTTCGATGATAGATTTTTCATAAGTTCCTACACCGTCACCAGATTTTTCTTGAGTGAAGACTGGGAAAGCCCACCAAGTGATTTCAGTTTTTCCTGCATCACTTGCAGCGTCTTTTTTAGCGTCTGATTTGCCACAAGCAGCAAGAGATAGAACAGCAGCACCCGCAAGTACTGTACAAGCTAGTTTTCTAAATTTCATTAGTATTCTCCTAAATGATGATAAGCGTATCCGAAACGGATAATGAGTATTGACAACTTTGTATACGTTTACATTTTGTTTTACTAATCAACCACTCTCCTCGTGTTTTAATTGTCTTATTTGAGACCTGCAACAAATCGTTCCGTGATCTCTTTTGGTCTAGTAATAGCGCCACCAACTACGATGCCTCGCACTCCGTAACCTAGGATTTGCTTAGCCTGTTCTGGTGTATGAATTTTTCCTTCTGCGATGACGTCTACACCTGCATCGCATAATTTCTTGATGAGTTCAAAATCTGGACCATCCACTTTTTGGACTATAAGATGTGTAGCCTGACAAGGTTGTTCCGACAAAGTCGATTCCCGCCTCAACTGCTGTTAGTCCTTCTTCATAGGTACTTGTGTCAGCCATCAAGAGTTGGTTTGGATATTTTTCTTTGATTTGACGGATAAATTCTTGAATCTCTAGGCCATCATGGCGTTCTCTCTTTGTACAATCTAGAGCGATTACCTCAATATCTAGAGCTGCTAGTTCATCAACTTCTTTCATAGTAGCTGTGATGAATGGTTCCTGTGGTGGATAATCACGTTTGATAATTCCGATAATCGGAAGATTTGTGACCTCTTTGATTTCCTTAATATCCCGAACACTATTTGCTCGGATACCGACTGCTCCACCTTGCTCAGCTGCTTTGACTAGCAAGGGCATTACACCTCCCGCTTCTGTATAAAGCGGTTCGTGAGGAAGTGCCTGACAAGAAACGATGATTCCATCTTTAATCTGCTCAATCAAGGCTTCTTTACTGATCTGTGGCATCCACTTTCCTCCTTTTCTTTTTTCTTATGAGCCTATTATATATCATTTTTAAAGCGCTTTCAATAACTTGTACTAGAATAGATTGAAGTTTCAAAACAATTTTATGAAATAGAATCTCCTGAAAGTAGTTTCAGGGAGAAATGCCCGACTTTGAATCGCCTTCCATCCGCTTATTTCCACTAGAATCTTCGCTTTCTACAAATAAAGAGCCTGTAACGAATGAACGTTACAGACCCTTCTAATATAAGTCTAAACCTTTTTTATAGAGACTTTTTAGATTTAATGTTGCCATTAATCTTCTTTTTTCTTAGCCATTCCAAACAAGCCGAGAAGCATTCCAACCATTCCCACAGATACTAGAGGAGTTGAAACCTCACTTCCTGTTGCAGGAAGAGTTGGTTGTTGTGGTTGAGCTGCTGGAGCTTGATATGTCTTGTCTTGTTGTGCTACTAAAGTGACAAGCGGTTTTTCTTCAACCTTATATTCCGAAAGTTCGTTTTTGGCTGCTTCGACTGCATTTACTCCGCCTGTGAATTCTGGAAGCTCATTCTTGAGCGCTTCAACCGCGTTTACTCCGCCTGTGAATTCTGGAAGCTCATTCTTGAGCGCTTCAACTGCGTTTACTCCGCCTGTGAATTCTGGAAGCTCATTCTTGAGCGCTTCAACCGCGTTTACTCCGCCTGTAAATTCTGGAAGCTCATTCTTGAGCGCTTCAACTGCGTTTACTCCGCCTGTGAATTCTGGAAGCTCAAGAACTGCAGCTTCGACTGCATTGACACCACCTTCGAATTCTGGGACTTCTACTGTTGGTGCCGCCTCATCACCTACTGTTGCGCTAGGAACAGAGTGTTCAGGAAGCTCAGATTCAGATGATGCTTCACCATTTACGTCACCTTTAAACTCAGGGACTTCTACTGTTGGTGCGGCTTCGTCACCTACTGTTCCAATAGGTTCAGTGTACTCAGGAAGTTCTGTTACAGCTGCTTCGTCACCATTGACACCACCTTCGAATTCTGGGACTTCTACTGTTGGCGCTGCTTCGTCACCTACTGTTCCAATGGCTTCAGTGTACTCAGGAAGTTCTGTTACAGCTGCTTCATCTCCATTGACACCACCTATAAATTCTGGGACTTCATGGATTGCCGGTTCGTCACCATTAAAACCATTCGTAAGTTTAGTACCTACCACAGATACTGGCAAGTTATGCATACTTTCAATTGCACCCGCTTCAATAGCTGTAACTTTTTGACCGATATCTTCAGGAGCTATTGTAAATAGGAGAGTCTTAGTATCATACTGAGTCATGAAGGTTGCAGTCTTACCATTAGCTAGTTTGAGAGTTGGAGCTTGATTTACCAAGACTTCTGAATCAAATTCCATAGCAATAATGCCTGGCCATTTTTCCATAGCCGATGTAACTTTCACTTCTTTAGAAGCAAGTCTCTCTTTAGTTAGATAATCCCAGTTGAATTTCTTGAAGGATAGAGTATATGGATTGCCACCAGCTTCATGGTGTTCATACAAGAGACCAAATTCTTTTGGTCCAATTTGTTGAAGTGAGTTATAAGCGTACTCACCTTCTTGAATCAAATGATGGTGCAACCAAGTCAACTCGCCATCTTCTTCTACTCGAGCCACTCGAATGTAGCCATTCTTACGACCTGGTCCATTAGCATTTGCTAAAAGGATATACTCTTTACCATCTTGGACCGTATGAGTCGCCGCCATTTGAACATAAACATCCGGTACATCATAGCGTGCTACATAGTTGTCCCATGTAATACCACCATCATTACTTGTCGCAACTTGCAAATCACCAGTCAAACCACGCATAAAGAGTTTTAACTGACCATTATTCAATTGAACAACAGAAGCTTCTGTATTTTGAGCGTAGTAATTGTTCATGTTGCTTGAATCAACTACTGTGCCATCATAAAGTGTACGCTTGTCATTGACACCGCCACCCATATGCCAAGTCTTACCATGGTCATCTGAGTAGATGATACGAGATGATTGAGAACCATTGAGGTGGTTAGTTCTGTTTGTCGTATAGACAGGGACAACAATCCGACCTTTATGAGGTCCATTCTGGAGGGTAATTCCCACTCCAGGTCCCACACCTAAGAATTTCATCCAATCAGCTTTAACCATTGGAGTAATATCTTGTGGTGCAGACCAAGTCTTACCATCATCATCACTATAAGACATCCATAGGTAGCTGTCTTTAGCAACTCTAAATGGAGAAGTTTTATTGCTTGTAAAGTAGATATTTCCTAGTAGTTGCTCACCTTGATAAAGGTCCCCTTTATCGCTATATGCAGGCTTGACAGGATTTACAACAACACGGTAATCCGTTGCCTGACCATCTGGTGTGTAGACAACACCATTTTCACGAATAGTATAGGCTCCATTTTCTCCTTCACGGTATAGAATTTGATAAGTTTTTCCATCAATTTCCTTATAGGCAACTTCTCTTTCAGAAGACATTCCGAAGATTCCTTTACCTTCTGGGAACATATCGTAAACTGAGAAGATTCGCTTGGTTTCCGTATCTTGGACTAGAACCATATCGATGTTTACTGGTGAACCAATGTTTGGATCCTTGGCTTTTGGATTGTCACGTAGATTCGTAAGAGTGATGCGATTCCCCCATGTTTGGCCCTTGTCTTCACTTCGTTTAACGACCATACCGATATCACCCCAGTCATAGTGGTGTAAGCGGCGTTCGTCAGCACCAGCAATCAAAGTTCCCTTGTCAGTCTTAAGGAGAGCTGGGATACGATAGCTATTAATACCATCTGGATTTGACTGCCCATTCTTACCCGCTGTAAAGACATCTGTTTTTTTAGAAATTTCAGCCCCTTCTGGAAGTTCTTGCTTCAAGTCTCCTCTTTCAAATAATTGACTTCGTGTTCGAACTTCATCTTGTGTTAAAGCACGGTCGTAGACTGTTAGATTACGAACTTGTAGATTTGAGCCCCAAACTGTCTTACTTCCTCGTTTGGTTGCTCCGATTTGAACGTGGTTAACATCTGGCATATCTTTGATGAATTTCCCAGATTTTAGACTTGTTCTAGACAAGACACCATTTACATATAGACGAACTCTTCCAGTAGGGACTTCAGTTGTTGGTTTTTCCACAGTAAAGGTAACTGAATTCCACTGACCTGGGCGAACCTTTAATGGCGCATCGGTGTATTTATCATAGAATTGCGCACCATTTGCATCACGACCTTCGATAAGGGCTGTATTATCAAAGACTGACATAGTGAAGTACTCATTTTCCTTGGTATCACTTGATACAGAGAAAAGATTGTAAAAACGTGGTGCCGATGCATCTGGTTTGAACTCCATATGCACTGTCGCATCTTGAAGTTTTTTTAGTTTCTCTAAGTCACTTGTAAGATCATCTCGCTGATTATTTTCAGCATTGGTTGTAACGTCATTTTTTTCTACGACAGTGTTGACATTTTCCAATTCTCTTGAGTAATAATCACGAGCGATAGCTTCTTGTTTCTCAGTTTCTTCTGTCTTATCAGTTTCAGCTGCTGGAGTTTCAGTTTCTGTTGGTTTTTCAGAACCTGGATTTGCTTGTAGCTCCTCACGGTTAACTTCTGTTCCTTTGTCCGTCGCTGCTGCCAACTTATCAGCAAGTTCCTTATCTATGTTAGCCAGATTTCCTGATTCTACTTCTTTGGCAATTCTGGCAAAGCTTGTCCAGCTGTTTCACCACTGGTTGCTGGAGCTTCTTGAGCTAAAACTGGCGACGCACCAAAAACAACTGCCCCAATGACTACTGATGCAGCTCCTACTGTAAATTTTCTAATTCCAAAACGTTGTTTCCGTTCAAAATCTCTCTGTGTCATATATTTCCTTCCATTTTCCACAAAAATAAAGCGCTTTCTTTTTTGCTTAAAAATTTTAGCCCCTAGGACTTTGAGCAAGAAAGAAACTGTATTATTGATGGGTTTCCCCATTCTTTTCATCTGAAATGTGGCTGCCTTTATTTACTTCCTTCCAGTAAGCAACCATTTTACTCCTTTCGACTTGATGTTACACCTATTATATAATAAATATTCTAAATAATAGCCTTAATAAACTATAATAGAATTTACTTTCAGATATATTTTTATGTTTCAAGTTTTTTGAAACTACTTTCTGTACTCCTCAACAAAGAAAGCCCTGTTTTAGCAGGGCTCTTTTTCATTTTTTAATGACCTACATAGGTAAAGGGAATCTCACTACCACACAACCAATTGTAGACCTGGTCGTTAACATGGACATTCATAGCTTCATGTGCATATTCTGGCATGAGACGATAGCTCTTTTCACAATTCAAACGATTGTAAATAGCGAACTGGGTGATTGGATAGCAGACATCGTCATCAAGCCCTGTAATCATTCTCACCTCACCTTTAATGCGATGGGCAAGGTTTTTCACATCGATATAACCAAGCGTCTCCATGATTTGTTCTTCTGTCTCATGGAAAGGATCATGAAACTTAAAGTAACGAAAAAGCTCATCATAGGCTTCGCTGGTATTCCCAATTTCTAGCACTCGTCTAAAGTCTGACAAGAATGGATAGATAGCCACTGTTCGCTTGATACGTGGATTGAGACCAGCAGCCACTAAAGCCAAGGCTCCTCCTTGCGAAGCTCCATAACTAGCCAACTGCTTCTCATCCACTTGTGGTAAGCTAGCGACAATTTCAACCAATTGATAAATATCTAGATAGACATCTTTATAGAAGAGTTGCTCTTTTCCTTCTACTGCACCTCGAATGATTTGGCCTTTACTGTATTGCCAAGTGGTGAGCGCAAACCATCTTGAGAGTATCCAGATTGCCCACGAACATCCATCGATACAACCCCATAACCAGCGACGGTAAAGGCTAACATATCTGTCCAATCCCAGCAACGTCCCATATAGCCATGGAAGTGGAAAATAACTGGTACTTTCTCTTCTGATTTTGGTAAGACCACACGCGCATAGACAAGGCCATCACGTGTGCCTTTAAAAGTTAACTCGTAGCATTTCACATTTGGGATATGAAAGTCACGTTCCTCTAGTTGGTAATCTGGTAAGACTGAAACCTTGTCAATCTCCCCATCCCAAAAAGCATCAAAATCCTGAGGTACTCCATCCCTCCCTCTGTATGTTTTCATTTCTTCTATTAATGCTGGATTTCTCATAGAATTCTCCTTTATTTTGTAACCGTTATCATAACTGTAGCACATATGGGGAAGCAATGCAAGAAAGAAAGGGAAACGGAAAGTGGATTTAATGTCCGACCCCAGCAAGAATCCCTCTGAAAGTAGTTTTAAAAAAATAAAAAAGAGCGATTTCGCTCTTTTCTTAGTATTTAGGAGAAGGTTGAGTTTCCTTTTGAAATGTCTTTCGGTAATTTACTTTAATAGTCATGAGAGAGTCCTCGTTTCTTTTGGATGACTCTAGTATAGATACTCACCCTAAAAGCAAACTTAACATTATCTTAGAAAAAGCTTAATCCAAATATTCTTTCTTCTCTAGATGTAAGGCAATCATGTGCCACTCTGGGTCCTCTCGCCAATTTGGGAGGGAGCTGATATAGCTGGCTACCTTTCTGGCTTCCTCAAGAATTGGGAAGTCTTCGATGATATCAGCTACATGGAACTCTGGTAGACCTGACTGTTTAGTTCCAAAAATTTCACCAGAACCTCGCATTTTCAAATCTTCTTCTGCAAGGACAAAACCATTGGTCGTTTCCGTCATGATACGCATGCGGTCTTTCCCAGAGTCAGTTTTTGGATTGGCCACTAGAACTGCATAGGACTGCTTGTCTCCACGACCGACACGACCTCTAAGCTGGTGAAGTTGACTAAGTCCGAAACGATCCGCATCCATGATAATCATGACTGTCGCATTGGGAACATTGACCCCAACTTCGATAACTGTTGTAGAGACCAGGATATCTGTCTTTCTCTCTTTGAAATCCTGCATAATTTGGTCTTTTTCATCACTCTTCATCTTCCCATGTAAGAGAGCAACTTTTGCTTTCCCAGCAAAATGAGTTGTTAACTCCTCTGACAAAGCAATGGCATTTTTAAGATCCAAGGCTTCAGATTCTTCAATCAAAGGAGAGATAACATAGACTTGGGAGCCTTTCTGAATCTCACCCTCCAACCAAGTCAAGACCTGTGCTAATTGCTCATGCTTGATCCAACGAGTAACGATCGGTTTACGCCCTGCTGGCATCTGATCAATAATAGAAACATCCATATCTCCAAAGGCAGTGATAGCTAAGGTCCGTGGTATCGGAGTTGCCGTCATCATGAGGACATCTGGGTTTTCACCTTTTTCCCGTAAATACGCCTTTGCCCTACACCAAAGCGGTGTTGCTCATCGATGATAATCAAGCCGAGTCGGGCATAGTCCACGCCGTCTTGTATAAGAGCATGGGTTCCGACAACCACATCGGCTTCCCCCTTAGCAATGGTTTCCAAGACCCTGCGTTTTTCTGCAGCTTTCAGTGAGCCTGTTAGGAGAGCTAATTTCAAATCAGGAAAGAGACTCTCTAGACTTTCAAAATGCTGCTCTGCTAGGATCTCTGTCGGAACCATGAGGGCAGCCTGATACCCTGCCGTTACGGCTGCGTACATCGCTAGACCTGCAACCACTGTCTTCCCACTTCCTACATCCCCTTGTAAGAGTCGATTCATGTGATGGCCCGACTTCATATCCATTAGGATTTCTTGTAGGCTTTTTTCTTGGGCTTGGGTCAAGGCAAAAGGCAATTTCTCTTTCACTGCAGTTAGTTTTTCCTGAGACCAGTTCAAGACCAGACCACTTCCATGAACCTTATTTTCAGACTTGAGGGTCTGTAATTGCATTTGGAAATAAAAGAGTTCCTCAAATTTGATTCGACGGAGAGCCTGTTTGTATTCTGCCAAATCCTTGGGAAAATGCATGGCACGAACAGCCTGACTACGAGGCATGAGTTTGTATTTATCGAGCAAGGACTGGGGGAGATTTTCCTCTATCAAGAGGTCCAGTCCTTGATCAAAGGCGGTTTTAATGATTTTAACAAGTCCTGCTTGACTGACGCCTTGCGCTAGGCGATAGACAGGCTGGAGGTCATCCTCGACTTGGGCTAAACCTTCATTCCTGTGAGGCTTGCCTTGGCACGATCCCACTTGCCAAAGACAGCTAAAGTCGCTCCTAGTTCAATCTTGTCAGCTAGGTAGGGTTGGTTGAAGAAATTAACTGCAAAAACAACCTCTCCCTGCTTAAGGCTAAAGCGTAGGCGATTACGCTTAAAACCATAATACTGAACACTGGGTGGTGTCACTACCTGACCAGATAAAACAGCTTTTTCACCGTCTTCTAGCTCTAGCACCTGCTTAGTCTTAAAATCTTCATAACGGAAAGGGAAGTAGAGCAAGAGAGCTTGCAAGTTTTCAATTCCTAGTTTTGCATATTTCTCTGCTGATTTAGGTCCTACTCCTGGTAAGACATGCAAGGGTTGATGTAAATTCATGCTCTACTCCTTTCCTACTGTTTCTTAATAATATTCTCTTGGAATTCGATCACTGAGGAGACAAACCACCTCATAATTGATGGTTCCTCGGTAAACTGCCACGTCTGTTGCAGTAATTTCTTTATCACCGTCTGAACCAATTAAAGTTACCTTGGTTCCCAATGGGTAAAGCTTAGGTAAGCGAATGGTGATTTGGTCCATGGATACACGCCCTACAATGGGACACAATTGGCCATCCACCAGAACTGAGAAATTCTGCATGTCTCGTGTCCAACCATCTGCATAACCGATTGGCAAAGTGGCAATGACTTGCTTACTGTCTGCCTGATAAGTCGCTCCGTAGCCCATACAAGCTCCTGCTGGAACTTTTTTGACATGAACGATGGCTGACTCCAAGGTTAAGGCTGGTTTTAGTTTATAAGGCAATTCCAAAACTTGTCCACTTGGATTGAGACCATACATGGAATCCCCCATGCGAACAGCATTAAAAATCGTTTCCGCATGCCATAAAGTAGTTGCGGAGTTACTAGCATGAACCAATTTGGGCACTTCTTGCAAATCATCTAGGATTCCCTTAAAACACTCTAGCTGTTGCTTAAAGTAGCTATCTGACTCTTCATCTGCAGTAGCAAAGTGGGTAAAGATTCCCTCGACAGAGGCACCATGGTTTTTGAGCATAGTTTGGGCTTGTTCGGTCTCACTGGCACTTCTAAAACCAATTCGTCCCATGCCTGAGTCAATCTTAAGGTGAACGGTTAAATCAGCTAAGTCTGACTCAGAATCAAGGAGATTCTCAATCCATTCCAATCCTGCCACTGTCAAGGTAATATCAAAATCCTTAGCCAATGAAAAAGATTCAACTTCAGATACTCCCAAAATGAGAATCTTCTTAGCGATACCTGCCTGACGGAGTTCGATGGCTTCATCAATATTTGACACACAAAAGCCATCTACATCATCCTGGATAGCTCTTGCAACTGCTATCGCTCCATGTCCATAGGCATTGGCTTTCACAACCGCCCATTTGAGGGTGCCTTTAGGAATGTGTGCTCCCATCTGTTGGATATTGTAGCGGATTGCTTCTAGATTAATAAGGGCCTTGGTTGGTCTATGTGGACTAGTTTTCATGATTTTCCTCCAAAATAACACTAGCTGTCACAAACTGTTCTGTATGGCTAATCGATAACCAAACATTTCCTGAAAATGGGGATTTGCTGAAGTAGGGAGCTCCCTTCTCATTGTTCAAGACTTCCAAATCCTGAAAGCCTAGCTTCCCAATTCCCGTTCCCATAGCCTTTGAGAAAGCCTCTTTAGCTGACCAACGACCAGCCAAATACTCGACCTGTCTGCGACCTTTGAGACTGGCAAAGCGCTCCATTTCCTTGTCTGTCAAGACACGCTGCGCAAAGCCTCCTCTTTTTTCAACTGCATTTTGTATTGATGCTAATTCTTCGATATCGATTCCGTGTCCAACTATCATTTTCATCAAAAGGAGTTGAGATTCCCCCAACTCCATCCTTTTCACTTATTTTGTTAAGGTAGAATAGATTTCTTCTACTAAAGCTACTGTATTTTCCCAGCCCAAACATGGGTCTGTAATAGAACGTCCAAAGATTTCTGGCTGGTTTTGGCGCCCATCTGCTAAGTAAGACTCGATCATGAAGCCTCGAATTGTCTTCTTAATCTTTTCATTCCAGGCACGGTTGAGAAGAGTTTGGCGAACAATGCGAACTTGCTCCATATATTGTTTCCCTGAATTATCATGGTTAGTATCAATCATGATAAAGGGATTTTCGAGCCCCATAGACTCGTAACGCCCAATAGCATCTAGAAGGGTTTCATAGTAGAAGTTAGGTTCATTTTTCCCGTATTCATTCATAGCTCCACGAAGGATGACGTGAGCCAAGGGATTTCCTGAAGTTTCAACTTCTTGACCATGAAAGAGAAAGGTTTGTTTGTTTTGTGCAGCATAGATGGCATTAAACATCACAGATAGGTTTCCAGATGTTGGGTTCTTCATTCCCACTGGTGCATCAATTCCCGAAGCTACAAAACGGTGTTCTTGGTCTTCTACTGAACGCGCACCTACTGCATGATAGCTCACCAAGTCGTCAACCAAGACGAGATTGGCTGGATAAAGCATTTCATCCGCTGTAGTCAATCCTGTTTCTGTAATCACCCGATAATGAAGCTGACGTACAGCCTGTAAACCATTGATTAAGCTTGGAGCTTTAGAAGTATCTGGCTGATGAACCAAACCCTTATATCCATCACCATTGGTACGTGGTTTGGCCGTGTAAACACGCATGACCATGAAAATCTTATCCGCCACTTTTTTCTGCAAGTCTGCTAAACGACGGGCATACTCTAGGACTGCTTCTTCATTATCAGACGAACAAGGTCCAATGACCAAAAGGATACGATCATCCTTACCTGAAAGGATATCTGCTAATTCTTGATCACGATTTTCCTTATGTTGCAAGGTTTCTGCAGATAGCCGTGTTTCCGCCTTAATCGCTTCAATATCAATTTCTTGACCTTTCTCGATAAATGCCATATTATTCTCCTAGTCTTTGGTAGATTTCGCGAACAAGAGCTTCCGTATTTTCCCATCCTAGACATGGATCGGTGATAGATTTTCCAAATACCTCAGGTTCGTTTTGGCGACCATCTTCTAGATATGACTCAATCATGAATCCACGAACATATTTTAATCTTTTCATTCCAATCACGGTTAATTAAAGTCTGGCGAACGATACGAATCTGCTCCATATACTGTTTCCCGGAGTTATCATGGTTGGTATCAATAATAATGAATGGATTCTCAAGTCCCATCTTTTCATACTGAGCAATAGTATCCATTAAATTATCGTAGTAGTAGTTAGGAATGTTTTTCCCGTACTCGTTAAGAGCTCCACGGAGAATAGCATGCGATAGAGGATTTCCAGTAGTTTCGACTTCTTTCCCTAGGAAAAGGAAACTTTGTTTGTTTTGAGCTGCATAAATACCGTTAAACATGACATTGAGATTTCCAGAGGTTGGATTTTTAAAACCTGTCGCAAAATCTGCTCCACTAGCTACAAAACGGTGTTGTTGATCTTCAACTGAACGGGCTCCAACTGCCATGTAAGAAATTAAATCATCTACCAAGGGAAGGTTCTCTGGGTACAACATCTCATCTGCTGTTGTCATTCCTGTTTCAGAAATAACACGGTAGTGCAGATGACGAACCGCCTTGATCCCATTGATGAGGCTAGGCGCTTCTTTGGCATTTGGTTGGTGAATCAATCCCTTATATCCATCACCATTAGTACGTGGTTTAGCAGTATAGACACGCATGACCATAAAGACGCGGTCTTTGACTTCTTCCTGAAGTTTTGACAAACGCTTAGCGTACTCTAGGACTGCTTCTTCATTGTCAGACGAACAAGGACCAATCACTAACAAGATGCGTTGGTCTTCCCCACGAATAATTGCTTCAAGCTCTTGATCACGTTGGAGTTTGTTCGCAAGTACTTGTCCTTCTAGTTTAGACAAACTACGAACTTCATCAATATTAATTTTAGGGCTTTTTGCTGTAAATACCATTATCCATCTCCTTATAAAGCAAACGGACGCCAAGCGAAAATTCACTTTTCACTAGGCATCCGCCTGAAAATTAATCATTCTTAACGTCGTTTACCGTGACAGTTTTTAAATTTCTTACCAGATCCACATGGGCATAAGTCATTACGTTTTACTTGACTGAGATCCAAATCAGCTGGAAGATCTTTCTGTTGCGCAGCAATATTTCGTGTTGCTGTCGTACTGATATGATGCTCAGTTTGTGGTCGTTCTTGTTCATGAATTTGTGCTTTCATCATCAAGCGAGTCACATCAAACTCAATCGAACCAATCATATCATTAAACATACGGAAGCCTTCCGCTTGATATTCCACGACAGGGTTGTTTTGGGCATAACCACGAAGACCAACTGCATTTCTCAACTGATCAAGGGCATCGATATGGTCAGTCCACTTGTTATCTACAACACGTAGAATCAAGACTTTTTGGAATTCTTTCACAGCTTCTTCATCACGAAGTTTAGCAACTTGGCTATCGTAGACTTTCAATGCACGTTGGTATAGTTCATCTTTGATAGCTTGGTCAGACAAACCTTCTAGGTCTGAAAGTGAAATCGAATCTTCTGGAAGCAAGTTGTACTTGGCAAAGTTCAAGATCGCTTCAAGTTTTTCATCTTGTTTAGAACGAGCATGCCCATCGACAATTCGTCCAATCGTACGGCGAATCATGGCGTGAATTTCAGGAGCCAAGTCACGTTCTGCAGTGATGACATCATAACGTTGTGCGTAGATGATTTCACGTTGTTCACGCATAACATCATCATATTGAAGGACTTGTTTACGAGTATCGTAGTTATTTCCTTCAACACGTTTTTGCGCTGCTTCGACCTGACGTGTCAACATACGAGATTCAATGGCTTCGTCAGACATATTAAGACGTTCAAAGACACCTTTCAAACGTTCTGAACCAAAACGTTTCATCAAATCATCTTCGAGTGACAAGTAGAACTGTGACTCACCTGGGTCACCTTGACGACCTGAACGTCCACGAAGCTGGTTATCGATACGACGGCTCTCATGACGTTCTGTACCGATGACACAAAGACCACCAAGTTCACGAACCCCTTCACCAAGCTTAATATCGGTACCACGACCGGCCATGTTGGTTGCGATAGTGATTGCACCACGTTGACCAGCATTCATGATGATTTGCGCTTCTCTGTAGTGGTTTTTAGCATTCAATACTTCGTGAGGTACGCCTGCTTCAACCAATTTCTTAGAAAGAAAATCACTGGTTTCAACGGCAACAGTACCTACCAAGACTGGCTGACCTTTTTGGTAACGCGCCTTAACATCTTCTACTACAGCCTTGAATTTTGCATCGAGACTAGCGTAAAGAAGGTCTGAATGGTCGATACGTTGGATCGGACGGTTAGTAGGAATTGGAATAACACGAATGTTGTAGATTTCGCGGAATTCTTCTTCTTCTGTTTTACCAGTACCTGTCATACCTGCCAATTTTTTATACATACGGAAAAGGTTTTGGTAGGTAATCGATGCTGATGTCTTAGTTTCATCTTGGATTGGCACACCTTCTTTAGCTTCAATCGCTTGGTGCAAGCCATCAGAGTAACGACGACCTTCCATGGTACGACCTGTAAATTGGTCGACAATCAAGATTTCTTGTTCTTCGCTGACCACATAGTCAATATCAAGAATCATGATGTAGTTGGCACGAAGGGCGTTGTCGATAAAGTGAGTCAAAGCCACATTTTCGATATCATAAAGATTTTCTAGTTTGAAGAAGCTTTCAGCCTTGTCAATACCTGAATCAGACAAACCGATTGTCTTAGACTGAATATCAATGATGTAGTCATCTTTATCCAAAGACTTCACAAAGTGGTCAGCCATGTGGTAGAGCTGGCTTGTTTCAACTGCATTAGCTCCTGAAACGATCAATGGTGTACGAGCCTCGTCGATCAAGATAGAGTCAACCTCATCGACCAAGGCATAGTTGAGCGGACGTTGAACCATATTCTCTGCACGAACAACCATGTTGTCACGAAGATAGTCGAAACCAATTTCTGAGTTCGTTGAGTAAGTAATATCACAGAGATAAGCTTCTTTTTTCTCCATTGGAGATTTCGCAGCCAAGTTGATCCCTACTGACAAACCAAGCCATGAGTACAATTCACCCATTTCAGTCGCATCACGTTCTGTAAGGTATTCGTTGACGGTAACTACGTGGACACCTTTTCCTGAAAGAGCATTAAGGTATACCGGCATTGTCGCTGTCAAGGTTTTCCCTTCACCTGTACGCATTTCTGGAACGTCACCGTGGTGAAGAACGATACCCCCCATAACCTGAACCTTGTATGGGAAAAGTCCAAGAACACGCTTAGCTCCCTCACGTACAACCGCAAAGGCTTCGTACAAGAGTTGATCAAGCGTTTCACCATTTTGATAACGTTGCTTAAATTCTTCTGTCTTAGCTTGCAACTGCTCGTCTGTCAAAGCAGCCATTTCATCTTCGTATTTGAGGACTTTATCAGCCATCTTTTCTAAGCGGCGAAGTTCCCCTTTATCATTTTCGATGATTGTTTTTAATAAATTTGCCATTTTTTTCCTTACTTTAAATTCTGAATATTTTAGAATGTTCTTTTTATTGTAGCATATTTGCCCAGCTTTTTCAAGAAAGAATCCGTGTTTATACAAGCTAAAAAAGGCTCATTTAGAGCCTTTTTTTGTAAATGTCCAAACTATTGCTAATCATCAATTTTCTTTTAGAAATTTCAAGCCTATTCTTTGGTTGTAGAAGTACTAAAGTCAACCTTTGGAGCTGTCTTAGCTTCTTCGCTTTCTTTAAAGGTTTCTGCCTCTTTAAAGTTCATCATATTAGCGAAAAGAACTGTTGGGAAGCTTCTTAATTTTTGATTGTATTCTGTTGCCACTTTGTTGTAATCCTTGCGGGCTACAAAGATACGATTTTCACTTCCAGCCAGTTCTGTCATGAGTTGTTCCACATTTTGATTGCTCTTGAGTTCTGGATAATTTTCTGTTAAGGAGATTAAGCGTGAGATGGCAGAACTCAACTCTCCTTGAGCCTCTTGATTTTCTTTTGAAGTCACGGAGCCATTCCCAATTTTAGCACGAGCTTCCGCAATCTTGGTGAAAACCTCTGTCTCATGGTTCATCTGGCCTTTTACAGACTCTACCAAATTTCCAATCAAGTCAGAACGACGTTGAAGAGCTGTCGCTACATCGGCTTGCGCTTGTTCGACCTTGGTTTGTTCAGAGACAAGTCCGTTATAAGTGCCTACTACTGAGCAACCGCCAAGCAAGATAATAGCCAGTAAAATACTCAACACATAAATAATTCCTTTATTTTTCATATCTAAACCTACTTATTTCCTTAAATTTTATACGAGCATCACCAATCATCGGATGAACCACCGCCATCGAAGCCGCCACCATCCCAGCTACTAGAAGAGTCTGAGCCTGAATCTGACCAAGAAGAACCTGAGTCGGATGAGTCACTAAACCACCATCCTCCGTCAGAGGAACCTCCTCCTCGGCCACCGCCGCCTCCTCTAATAATGGCTATAAATACGATAATGAAATAAATGATTATCCCGACTCCGAACACATTGTCCATAGGGTCACTGTTCTTACGATGACTAGATGAGTTACTATTGCGACTCGATTTTTTGCCACTGATACTTTCAGAATAACGTTTGATATCAGAGGAGTCATCATCAGACGAGAAGGTTCCACTTCCTCTATAAAACTGATTGTCCAAGGCTTTGGCAATCGCTAGAATTCCTTTACTATAGTCACCAGTTTTAAAATCTGTACGGCTGGCTGCCAAGATCTGCTTGGTTTGATAGTCCGTTATTCTAATGGCAGTGTTATTACTGGTTTCAATTCTTGATTTACGGTCTTGAACAGCTACTACAATGAGACTTCCAAAATTATCTCCTGAATAGCCAATCTTCCAAGCCCTGGCAGTTTCATTAGCCACCGTTTCAATGCTTTCTCCTTCCAGACTATCTACGATATAGACACCTATTTGAAGCTTTTCTGCCTTTTGACTATTGGATTCATTCAAATCACGAATCTGAGTAACTACTTCCTCTGTCAAATAATGATTTGGGTCATAGATACCATAGTCTGGTTTTTCAGGTGCAGTGAATGCTGATAGGAAGAAAAATGCCATCAGCAAACCAAGTAGACGCACCAAGAAAGGATTCTTTAACAATCTATCTTTTTTCATAATAACCTCCTTATGCAAGGAAAATTGTTTAGAGCATTATAGCATTTTGAATCTTACAAAGAAAGTACCTTTCCATTACAAAACCGTGACAAGGACTAGGAAAATGATGTTAATTTGATGACAAATTTAGATCTACGCTCTTGGTATCATCTACAAAAAAGAAGGTCTGTTTACCTTCTTCTTTTTATCATTTTATTTTCGTTTTCTTGCGATCAGATGGATTGGCGTTCCTTCAAAGACGAAGGCCTTGCGGATTTGATTTTCCAAGAAACGCAAGTAAGAGAAGTGCATAAGTTCTTCTTCGTTGACAAAAATCACAAATGTCGGTGGTTTAGTTGCCACTTGAGTCGCATAGAAAATCTTGAGGCGTTTCCCTTTGTCTGTCGGTGTTGGGTTGATGGCAATAGCATCCATAATGACATCATTTAAGACTGCTGATGGGATACGGGTATTTTGACTCTCGCTGATTTGTTTAATCATCTCTGGAAGTTTGTGGAGACGTTGCTTGGTCAAAGCCGAAACAAAGATAATCGGTGCGTAAGGTAGATATTGGAACTGTTCACGAATATCTTCTTCCCAGTTTTTCATGGTGTGATTGTCTTTTTCAAGCGTGTCCCATTTGTTGACTACGATAATCATCCCTTTACCAGCTTCGTGGGCAAATCCTGCGATACGCTTATCATACTCACGGATGCCTTCTTCGGCATTGAGGACCATCAAGACTACATCTGAACGGTCAATAGCTCGCATGGCACGCATGACTGAGTATTTCTCTGTGTTTTCATAGACTTTACCAGACTTACGCATACCAGCCGTATCAATCATGGTAAACTCTTGACCATCCGCATCTGTAAAATGTGTATCAATGGCATCACGAGTTGTACCAGCAACAGGACTGGCAATCACGCGGTCTTCTCCCAAAATGGCATTAATCAAACTAGATTTTCCGACATTGGGGCGACCAATCAAGCTGAATTTAATGACATCTGGATTTTCATCTTCGACTTCATGTGGTAGATTTTCGACGATAGCATCTAATACATCCCCTGTACCAATCCCGTGCACAGATGAAATTGGCAATGGTTCTCCCAATCCAAGAGCATAGAAATCATAGATATCATTTCGCATCTCTGGATTATCAACCTTGTTAACTGCAAGGATAACAGGTTTATGAGTTTTATATAGTTTACGGGCTACGTACTCGTCAGCATCCGTAATTCCTTCTTTACCGGAAACTACAAAAACGATGACATCAGCTTCTTCCATGGCAATCTCTGCCTGGTGCTTGATTTGTTCCATAAATGGAGCATCAACATCATCAATCCCTCCAGTATCAATCATACTGAAAGAACGGTTAAGCCATTCACCAGTCGCATAGATACGGTCTCGTGTTACTCCTTCGACATCTTCTACGATTGAGATGCGTTCCCCTGCAATACGGTTAAACAGGGTTGATTTCCCAACATTGGGACGTCCTACGATGGCAACAGTTGGTAAGGCCATGTTTTCTCACTTTCTACAATAAGTTCTTTGTTCAAGATTTTCTCTAGTCGAGCTTGGTTCAGGCTGACCGAATTGCTCCGCAAGACGCTGACTCCAAGTCGTAGTCGCACGCGCTCCTGCGTATTCAGTCTGCACACGGTCATAGGCTTCAATAGCCTCAGCCGTTTGTTCTTGGTATTCTTCCTCAAAAACAACTTGCTCGAGTGGCAATCTTGGTTTTACATCGTGTTGTTGATTTGGTACACCTAGGGCAATCCCAAAAACTGGGTAGGTATAGTCAGGAAGGTTGAACAATTCTGCTATTTCAACAGATTTGTAACGCACCAAACCAATGATTACTCCACCATAGCCAAGGCTTTCTGCTGCAAGCAAGGTATTCTGTCCAGCCAAGGCTGCATCTACTGAAGTAATGAGGAGGCCTTCCACCCCTTGAGGTTGGAAAGTATCGGTATGGAGACGAGCCCCTTTTTCTGCACGGTTTAAATCTCCTACAAAGAGGAGGAAGGCGGCAGACTGACGAATCGCTTCCTGAGGAACCAGCTCAAAAAGAGCATCTTTCTTTTCTTGACTTCTGACTAGAATCACAGAATAAGATTGGAAATTTCCAAGAAGAAGCCATTTGGGCAGCTGATAAAATCTCATTCAAGTCCTCTTGAGGGATCGCTTCTTCTTTAAATCTGCGAACCGAGGTATGAGATTTCATTAAGGTGATTGTTTCACTCATCGGCGATTCTCTCCTTCTAGTCGTGTTTCTTCTGCTAAATAACGGATACGCTCCATAACGCGTCTAGCTTCCCATGTTTCATCGTTTCCGTTCTTGCCTTTAGCAAAATGTTTTTCCAAATCTTCAAAATTGAAATTTGAGGTAAAGAAGGTTGGCAAATCTTCCTGCATACGATACTGGAGAATGACTTGCAAGACTTCATCACGAACCCAAGGTGTTGATTGCTCGGCGCCAATATCATCCAAAATCAAGACTTCAGCTTGCTTGATTTCATCAACCAAATTCTTAACATTCCCATCTCCAATAGCATTTTTGACATCAATGACAAAGCTAGGATAGTGAAGAAGGGTTGATGAAACCCCACGTTTTTCTGACAAATCATGGGCAAGGGCAGCCACCATAAAGCTCTTCCCAACTCCAAAGTCTCCATAGAGATAGAGACCTTTACGGACTTCTGGATATTGCTCAACAAAGGTAAAGAGCTTTTCAAAAACTGGCAAACGTCCCAAATCATCCAAATCAACTTGAGCCAAACTAGCTTTTTTAAGACTAGCTGGAAGATTAATCAGTCTGAGACGGTTCTTGATAGCCGCTTCTTTCTCAGCCGCAATCAGTTCCGGAGTTTCCTCATAGGATACATCTGCGTAACCATGATTCATAACTAGAATGGGCTTATAGCCACGCGCGATATAGTCGGTATCTCCACGAAGGAACTTATCTCGCTCGGTGATGTATTGGTTAAACTTAGAGATACTACGATTCAATTCCTCTTGACTGAGAGATTCCTTCTGGATAAAAGCCGCAACATCCGGATCTTTTACAATCTGCTGAACCAAGTCTTGGTATTGAAAACGGCTGGGATGATCTTTAAGCACATCTCCTACACTTTCCATCTAGTCTCCTCCTTTTCCTAATCGGTCTAACATTTCTTTTTTCTTACGTTCTAACTCCAAGCGAGTTTCTTCGCTGGTTTCATTTTTATATTCTGGATTACTCCATTTTGGGACATTGGTTTTTCCCTGACTTGTATTTGCTGTTTTCGGTTCTTGTCCCTTTTGATTCTTCTCTCTGATTCGAAGTACAGCTTCCTCAGCAGACCTGACTTTGTTATAAGAGTAATCATTGGCCACTTTCATGGCATATTTTTCATTGAGGTTGGCAGAATCAACCTTATTGAAGGTCAAGAGTATAACAATGTTGATAACCTCATCAAGCAAGCCTAAGTCAGCCATCTGTTTTAACAAATCGCGTTCAGCTTGGATAATTCCTGCATTTCGTGTTTGTTTGATTCCCGCTAAAAACTGCAAGGCAGTTTTACTTTTAGCTTCTCGGATAATGGCCGCTTCTTGGGGACTAAAGTCCGATGCAACAGACTCTTGCGCTAATTTTTCATGCATACGCTTGACAGAAATGACTTGTGAAACAGCTGTTGATTTGGCCAATTGATAAGCCTCAAACCAGGTCCATTTTTTCTCATCAGCAATTTTAAACAACTCTAAGACATCTGACTGTTCATCTTGGAAACGGAGATTATCTCTCGCCATGAGCTGACGAAAATGCTCCAAATCAAAATCATTTTTAAAATCAGCCTTTACTGGTGTCTCATCATGACTAGCCAATTCTTCTATCTCTGGAAAGGCCTGACTCAAAGGAACCGTCAAAGGCTCTCCGCCTGCCTGATCTTGGCGCAAATCAGAAACTGCTGTATCGCCAATCCTTTTCTCCAATAAGGTACGATAAACCGTATGACGCAAGAAATCTGAGCTAGAAAGCGTTGGCTGAATAGCAAGTTCATAGCCGTCACCCTTTTGATAGAGGGTAACCAAATTGAAGGCTGATAAGATTTTAAAAGCCTTTAACAGCCTGTCCATCCCAAAATTGAGATGATTGAGGATAGCTGCAAACAAGTGTTCTTTTTGTCCATCATCCCAAAAAGCTAAGGTATAAAGGTAAAGACTCAGCGCATCCTGACCGATAATCGGGAGGTAGCACTGCACCAAAGTTGTGGGATCTTGCGACACCCGATTATTCTTTAGAAAAGAAAAACGATCATTAGGCTTCATTTATTTTTCCTTTTTCTTCTTTGAAGATTGCGTAATTTGTTTGAGAAGATTTTCGAGCTCACTCACGTCTTTAAAGCTACGATAGACGCTGGCGAAACGAACGTAAGTGATTTCATCCAGTTCAGCCAATTCTTCCATGACCAGAGAACCAATATCTTCACTTTGAATCTCATTATCATTGCGACTGAGGAGTTTTTGTTCGATACGATTGACCACCATGCCAATCTCATCACTAGACACCGGACGTTTTTGAGCTGAACGAATAATCCCATTAAAGATTTTATCTCTTGAGAACTGCTCCCGTGTGCCATCCTTTTTGACCACAACTAGCGTTCTTTCTTCTACACGTTCATAGGTCGTAAAACGATGTTGGCATTCTTCGCACTCACGTCTTCTTCTGATAGTATTTCCTTCTTCAGCCTGACGGCTATCGATAACACTTGATTTAGTAGCGCCACATTTTGGACAACGCATGCCTTCCCCTCCTTGTCGTTTTCTTTTCATTATACCATTTTTTTAAGCAATTCCCAAAATAATTCTCCTTTTGGCTTGACAAGTTTTTGTTTAGTTGTATTATTTAAGTGATACAAAAAGAAATTGTTGAAAGGAGACCGTGATGTCCTGGACATTTGATAACAACAAACCCATTTATTTGCAGATAATGGATAAGATCAAACTGCAAATCGTTTCTCATAAACTAGAACCCAACCAACAACTGCCAACTGTCAGAGAACTGGCTAGCGAGGCTGGCGTCAATCCTAATACCATCCAACGTGCCCTATCAGACCTAGAAAGAGAAGGCTTCGTATACACCAAGCGGACTGCAGGGCGTTTTGTCACCGAGGATTTGGACCTAATCCTCCAATCCCGGAAGCAACTATCAGAAGAACAACTGCAGCAGTTTGTAACAGGTATGGTAGAATTTGGCTATGAAAAAGAAGAACTACCAACTGTTTTGAGAGATTATATTGAAGGAGTTTAGACTATGACCTTGTTAACGTTTGAAAATGTTTCAAAATTCTATGGAGCAAGCCCTGCTCTTCAAAATGTTTCCCTTGAAATTCCAGCAGGAAAGATTGTGGGTCTCCTTGGCCCAAACGGCTCCGGAAAAACAACCCTGATTAAACTAATCAACGGTTTACTCCAACCAGAGCAAGGGCGTATCCTCATCAATGGCATGGAACCAAGCCCAGCAACTAAGGCTATCGTTTCTTATCTACCTGATACGACCTATCTCAACGAACAGATGAAGGTCAAAGAAGCTCTTACCTTTTTCAAGACCTTCTATAAAGATTTTAATCTGGAACGTGCTCAAGGTCTTCTTCGTGACCTTGGTATCGACGAGAATAGCCGTTTCAAGAAACTCTCAAAAGGGAACAAAGAAAAAGTTCAGTTGATCCTTGTCATGAGTCGTGACGCTCGTTTGTATGTCCTTGACGAACCTATCGGTGGAGTCGATCCCGCAGCTCGTGACTACATCTTGAACACCATCATCAACAACTACTCTCCAACTTCGACTGTCTTGATTTCAACTCACTTGATTTCGGACATCGAACCAATATTGGATGAGATTATTTTCCTCAAGGATGGAAAAGTTGTCCGTCAAGGGAATGTGGATGATATTCGTTACGAGTCAGGTGAATCAATTGACCAGCTCTTCCGTCACGAATTCAAAGCCTAGATAAAGGAGATTATTATGTTTTGGAATTTAGTTCGTTATGAATTTAAAAATGTCAACAAATGGTTTTTAGCCCTCTATGCAGCTGTACTATCCTTATCTGTCATCATCGGTATTCAGGGCAGTAGCCTCTCAAGCACCTATTATCAAGATAAGGGCGTTGTCATGTTAGTATTTCTATCTCTGGTTTTTGGTGGTCTGGTTATTACTTTGAGTATTTCAACCTTGATTTTGATTATTCAACGATTTAAGGGAAGTGTTTATGATCGTCGTGGCTATCTAACTCTCACCCTGCCAGTATCTGAACACCAGATCCTCTCCGCTAAACTTCTTGGAGCCTTTGTTTGGTCTTTGGCAAGTACAGTGGTCTTCCTTTTTAGCCTTTATATTATCATTTCCATGATTCAACCAGACGCCTTCCTATCTAGTTTTGCCGAGTATATGCTAAAAAATTATACAGATAATTTCTGGTTAGCCTTGATTTCTTATATTTTTAATACTCTCGCAAGTATTCTTTGTATCTACTTGTCTATCTCTATCGGCCAACTCTTTAATGAATACCGTACAGCTCTTGCGGTCGTCGCCTACATCGCCATCCAAGTTGTTCTTGGCTTTATCACCCTCAATCTTCGCATCGATTTCGACTACAATTGGGTATTATCCTTTGAAATTTTCAAAGACTTAATCCTTAGCGTCGGCTTCTATCTCGGAACCTACTACATCTTAAAGAACAAAGTAAACTTACAATAATGAATAAAGCCCCTAGCAAATAAAGCTAGGGGCTTCTTTTTACACAAAGAAATATAACATTCTTATTTTTAACTCAATATCAAACCTGCTACGATGGGACTTACAAATACATAGAGAATACCGGTGACACCGATAGCCAGACCACCCATAGCACCTGCAACTGGTCCATAGCGAAAAGCTGTTCCAGTCCCAACTGCGTGACCAGTTCCTCCAAGAGCAAGACCAACAGCTACTGGATCGTCAATTTTTAGCCATTTTAAAAGTGTTGGTCCAATAACGCTAGTCAAAATGCCAGTTGCTACCACAACTACCAAGGTGATCGTCGCTATTCCTTGTAGCTTATCCGTAATTCCAACTGCCATGGCCGTCGTTACAGACTTTGGGAAAAGCGAAATCGCCAAGAAGAAATCCATACCGAAAAATTTTGCAACTAAAGCTGTAAAAACTGTATTTACAACAACAGCAAGGAAACTACTGAGTAGAATACTTCTAACATGGTGTTTCATGAGGTGAAAACTCTTATAAAGAGGAATTCCTAAAGCTACTGTTGAGGGAACAATCAAGTTATTGAGGTAGACCCCACCTTGATAATAGGCAACATAAGAAATATCAGTCAGTTTTAGAAAAACAATGATAAATAAAGTTGCTAGCAGCAAGGGAGTGGTCAGAGGATGAGGGTACCGTCTAAAGATAATCATGCCTCCAAGATAAGCCAAAATGGACAAGGCTATCCCAAAAAGTGGATTGGATACAAATTCGCTCATTTGGCACCTCTTTCTTCGTAATCTCCTTCATAACGCTTTTTGATAAACTGAACTACAAGCGCAATCAAGATAATATTGATAACTGCTGCAAAAAAGACAATCAAGACAATGGGCAATAAATAAGGAGCAATCACATCAAATTTCTCCATAATCCCAACTGCAGGAGGTAGAAAGAGGATAGTCATATTAGCTAGGAGAAAATTCCCAACCATGTTGACATGACGTACCCGCAACCACTTGAACTGCAAGGCTAAAAATAAAATAATCAAACCGATAATGCTTCCAGGAATAGGCAAATGGAAAGCTAGAGATTCCCTCACCAATCAGTGAAATGACAAAGAGAATCATTAACTGAACATATAATTTCATCGTTTACTCCACAAATAGACTTTCTGCATACCAGTTTACTCTTTTTTCAGAAAATTTCAAGGAAATACACAAGAAACATCCTTCTTGCTATCTATTCTAAAAAGTTGTATACTAATTGCGTGCGCAAGCATCTCAGATAGGTAAATCTGTTTATAACTACCATATAGAAAGGAGATTGATATGACTTACTTAGAAAAATGGTTTGACTTCAACCGCCGACAAGTAGAGCTAGAAGCTCTTTTAGAGCAAACGATTGCTGAGCAGAGTGACCAAAGCCTAACGCTCAAAGAATTCTATCTCTTGCACTTTTTAAATCAGGCTCAAGAAAAATCTTTGAGACAGATTGACCTGCCGGACAAACTCCATCTGAGTCCAAGCGCAGTATCACGAATGGTGGCACGCCTAGAAGCCAAAAACTGTGCTTTACTTAGTCGGAGATGTTGTGACCAGGATAAGCGAGCTAGTTTTATCTGCCTCACTAAGGAGGGTCAGACAACTCTTGCCTGTCTACAAAAAGCTGTAGAAGAAAGCCTTGAAACAAAAGCAAGTTGGCTTTCCTAAAATTTTTACAAAAAAACTTGCGTGCGCAATCAATTTTCTTGACATTCCTTTTTCTGAGGAGTAAAATGAAAATATGATTTAGCAAAGGAGAATCCTATGATTGAAATCACTTATCTTGATGCCAGCAAGCAAGAGAGAACCATGACCTTCGAGTCATACGAAGAATTTGAACGTTCTCAACATGCCTGCCTGATTGGTGTCGCAGACTACTACCCTGTCCAAAAAGTAACCTACAAGGGACATGATTTGGACTACCATGGGACTTATGGAGATGTTTTCTTCTATCTCATGAAACAAGATTTAAGCCAATATAATTAAAAAGGAGAAATACTATGGCAAAAGCAATTACAGATGCAACATTCGAACAAGAAACTAAAGACGGATTGGTCTTGGTAGACTTCTGGGCTACTTGGTGTGGTCCATGTCGTATGCAAGGTCCAATCTTGGACAAATTGTCTGAAGAACTTTCAGAAGATGTCTTGAAGATCGTTAAAATGGACGTTGACGAAAATCCGAATACAGCTCGTGCATTTGGTATCATGTCTATCCCTACTCTTCTCTTCAAGAAAGATGGACAAGTTGTTAAACAAGTTGCTGGTGTTCACACAGCAGAACAAATCAAAGCTATCGTTGCTGAATTGAGCTAATCAAAGGAGAGACCAAATGCATTCATTTGGTCTCTTTTTTCTTGCCCTTTGCCATTTTTCAAAAAATATGCTAGACTGTAACTAGAATATTACGATGTTTGGGACATGCCATCGCTAAAAAAAACCTCTACTTGGTATTTTTTAGCTCCCTCTGGGGAGCTTTTTGCGTGCTCTGAACATTTCCCATTTTGGAAGGAGTACTATGAAACGTCAATCAGCCTTGGTCGTCTTTAGTGGCGGACAAGATTCAACAACCTGCCTTTTCTGGGCCAAGCAACACTATGAAAGGGTCGAAGCCGTTACCTTTGCCTACGGTCAACGCCACCATTTAGAAATTCAAGTGGCCAAAGAAATCGCTGAGGAACAAGGAATTCATCATCATATCCTAGATATGTCTCTGCTAGGACAAATTACTGAAAATGCCTTGACTTCAGATTTAGAAATTGAGCAAAAAGAAGGAGAGGTTCCTAATACTTTCGTTGACGGTCGCAATCATCTCTTTCTGTCCTTTGCGGCAGTCCTTGCCAAGCAGCGTGGAATTACGGATATCGTGACAGGAGTGTGCGAAACAGACTTCTCAGGTTATCCTGACTGTCGGGATGTCTTTGTCAAATCACTCAATGTCACGCTCAACCTTGCTATGGATTACGACTTTGTGATCCAAACGCCTCTCATGTGGCTAGACAAGGCTGAAACTTGGGAATTAGCTGACCAACTTGGTGCCTTTGACTACGTTCGTGAGAAGACCTTGACCTGCTACAATGGGATTATCGGTACTGGTTGTGGAGCTTGTCCTGCCTGCCATCTACGCCAACATGGTTTAGAGGTTTATCTCTCTCAGAAAGGAGAGGCCTGATGTTTTTTGCCCCCAAAGAAATCAAACAAGAAACTGGGGAATCTCTTGTCTATAATCCTCACAGAACCTTAGTCTCAAAAGAATTTACCTTCGATGCTGCCCACCACCTCTTTCACTATGAAGGAAAATGCAAATCCCTACACGGTCACACCTATCATCTACAAATCGCTGTCAGTGGATTTTTAGATGATAGAGGTATGACCCACGATTTCGGAGACATCAAAGCTATCTACAAGGACTACTTAGAGCCCCACTTGGATCATCGCTATCTCAATGAAACCCTGCCCTACATGAATACGACTGCTGAAAATATGGTTTACTGGATTTTCCAAACCATGAGCCAAGAGTTGCCAGACGAGCGCGGTCTCCGTTTGGAATATGTTCGCCTCTATGAAACTCCGACTGCCTTTGCAGAGTTTAGACAGGAGTGGTTAGATGACTAAGGAACGTGTCCTCAAACTACCAGTTCTAGAAATTTTTGGGCCTACCTTTCAAGGTGAAGGTCGAGCTATTGGCCAGAAAACCATGTTTGTCCGCACTGCTGGTTGCGACTACCACTGCGACTGGTGCGACTCCGCCTTTACTTGGGATGGTTCTGAAAAGCCAACTCGCATGACAGCTGATGAAGTAATCGCTGAGTTAGACAAACTAGGAAGCTACGACTATGTCACCCTATCTGGGGGAAATCCTGCTATCCTAGCAGCCAATATGGCTCAACTGGTCACCAAACTCAAGGAACGTGGGGTCACTCTGGCTGTTGAGACCCAGGGATCCCGCTGGCAAAATTGGTTAAAGATATCGACCAAGTCACTCTGAGTCCTAAGCCTCCTTCCTCCAAGATGGAAGTCAACTTTGAGACCTTGGACTTTATCGTTTCACAACTAGACCCAGACAAAGTAACCTTTAAAATCCCTGTCTTTGATGATGCAGGTCTAGCCTTTGCCAAAGGTATTCAAGAACGCTACCAACCAGATGTCCTCTTCTTATCGGCAGGAAATCCTGAACCCAAGGCTACAGGCAATATTGTCCAAGACCAACTGGACCGCCTCAAAGAACTCTGGGAACGTGTCGCTGCCGACGATAGCTGGAGCAATGTCCGCGTCCTTCCTCAACTCCATACCCTCCTCTACGACAACCAACGTGGTGTTTAAGATTAGAAAGAAAAAATCATGTCACAACAAGAAGAAATGAAAAACCTCAGCCTCCTCGGCAACAAAGAAACCAACTACATTTTCGAATATCAACCCGAAGTCCTCGAATCCTTTGATAATCGTCATGTGGAAAATGACTATTTCATCAAGTTCAACTGCCCTGAATTTACCTCACTTTGTCCCATCACTGCTCAACCAGACTTTGCAACTATTTATATTTCCTACATTCCTGACAAGCTCTGTGTCGAGTCAAAATCCCTCAAACTCTACCTCTTTAGCTACCGAAACCATGGAGATTTCCATGAAAACTGTATCAACACTATCGGGAAAGACTTGGTCAACTTGCTAGACCCTCGCTATTTAGAAGTCTGGGGAAAATTTACACCTCGCGGTGGCATTTCAATCGACCCTTACTACAACTACGGTAAGCCAGGAACTAAGTATGAAGGCTTGGCAGAACAACGCCTCTTCCAACATGACCTCTATCCAGAGAAAATTGACAACCGCTAAACTCATACTCAATGAAAATCAAAAAGCAAACTAGGAAACTAGCCGCAGGTTGCTCAAAGCACTGCTTTGAGGTTGTGGATAAGACTGACGTGGTTTGAAGAGATTTTCGAAGAGTATCATACGAAAAAGCCCTGTTCCTCAAAATGAGGAGCAAGGCTTTTTAAGTTTCAATTATTCTTCAGTTCCAAGAAAGTTTTTAGCAACAAGGGCTGCAAGAACTCCACCAACGATTGGTGCAAGGATGAAAATCCAAACTTGTTGAAGTGCTGCGCCACCTACCAATACAGCAGGAGCCAAGCTACGAGCTGGATTTACTGAAAGTCCAGTGATGTTCAATCCAGTTAGAATCAAAGCTGTCAATGACAAACCGATCACCAAACCAGCGATTGCGCCATTCCCTTTGCTTGCTGAAGTTACAGTCATGATCACCAAAACAAACAAGAATGTTGCGATTGTTTCAAACAAGAAACCACCAAAGACAGTTACACCGTTTGCCAAGGCATTTTCACCAAGACTTGCAGTTGACATACCTGAATTTGCCAAGAGGAAGAACACAGATCCTGAGGCTAAGAAAGCACCAACTACTTGTCCAAGGATGTAGTTTACAAGTTCTGAAGATGACAAACGTTTATTAACAAACATAGCGATAGAAACAGCTGGGTTCAAGTGAGCACCTGAAACAGTTCCGATTGAGAAAGCTGCAACTACGATTGCCAAACCAAAGGCAAGAGCAATTCCAAGGTGTCCAAGACCTTCAACACCATTTCCAAAAACAACAGCTCCTGTTCCGATGAACACAAGCATAAAAGTACCGATTAATTCAGCAACAAATTTTTTCATATTAAGTCTCCTTTTTCAAACTATGTATTAGTCTATCAGAAGAAGGAAAGGGTTTCAAGAAATGTGCTTGGAAAATATCGTGCGCTTTCCCCTTTTACACGATAGTTTTATTTCTCTGACTCTAAATCTCACAAAGGAAATTTTTCGATTATTTTGATCTTGAAAAATATTCATTTTTCTAAAAAACCAGTCTTTATTTGACACAAATTTCACAAAGTTGTATACTAAAAAGCGATAGGACTTCTTTTAGAGTCTATCACAACTCACTTATAACCCTTTGCTGTTCTTTTATGAACGTTGAATGGTATCACGGATACCAAAGGAGGAATCATATGTCTAAAGTAGCTATTGTTACAGGTGCAGGTCAAGGAATCGGTTTTGCAATCGCAAAACGCTTGGTCCAAGATGGTTTTTAAGGTTGGGGTATTAGACTATAATGCTGAAACAGCTGAAAAAAAGCAGTTGCTGAGTTGTCAGCAGAGAATGCTTTAGCTGTTGTAGCAGATGTGTCTAAACAAGCAGAGGTTGCTGCAGCTTTCCAAAAAAAGTTGTAGACCATTTCGGAGACTTGAACGTTGTGGTAAACAACGCTGGTGTCGCTCCGACTACACCTCTAGATACGATTACAGAAGAACAGTTCAATCGTACCTTTGCTATTAACGTCGGTGGGGTAATCTGGGGAGCACAAGCTGCTCAAGCTCAATTTAAAAGCACTAGGTCACGGTGGTAAAAATCATCAACGCTACTTCTCAAGCAGGTGTTGTTGGAAATCCAAACTTGACTGTTTATGGTGGTACAAAATTCGCTGTTCGTGGTATTACTCAAACATTGGCGCGTGATTTAGCTGACTCAGGCATCACTGTTAATGCGTATGCACCTGGTATCGTTAAGACTCCAATGATGTATGATATCGCTCACGAAGTTGGGAAAAATGCAGGAAAAGACGACGAATGGGGTATGCAAACATTCGCAAAAGATATTACATTGAAACGCCTATCTGAGCCAGAAGATGTCGCTGCAGCGGTTAGCTTCCTTGCTGGACCAGATTCAAACTACATTACAGGTCAAACCATTATCGTCGATGGTGGTATGCAATTCCATTAAGATAAAAAAAATGAGGTTGGATTAAATCCAACCTCTTTTATCATCTCTACGATTCCAATTTCCAGAGTTATTTTTTTTAGTGAAAATAATCTTTCTTCAAGACTAGAAATACTCTCCTGCTCTATATAGTGTGATTCGCCCTGTTTTAATAGAACACAAGATTAGGAACAGTTTGGATATCCATTTTTTCTGCAAAATCATCAAAAAATTAAAGATTCCCATTGCCGCCGTAGATACGTTTATTGACTCTTTCACGCGCCATTTCAAGAGCATAAAAAATCACCTTTTCTAGGTGATTTTTTCATAGTCTCTTATTTTTTCAATTCAAGCAAAACACTTATGGCAGACAAGGCGTAAAGCGGCGCTGTTTCGGCTCGTAGGATGCGAGGCCCAAGTCCTGCTAGAACTGCTCCTTTAGCTTCAAAACTTTCAATTTCTGAAGGGGATAAACCACCTTCTGGTCCAAAGATAAAGAGCAGTTTAGCTCCTTTTTCAAGACCAGCGACAGCTTGGATAAGGGCAGCTGATTCTCCTTCTTTGGCTGACTCTTCATAGGCCACCACGATGCAGTCAAACTGGTCGAACTGAGCTAGAAAGTCTGCTTTTTTTTCAAAAAGGGTAATGCTCGGTACCAAATTCCGCTTGCTTTGTTCTGCTGCTCCAAGGGCAATTTTTTCTAACTTCTCAACCTTTTTGGCCAATTTCTTGCCGTCCCATTTGGCGACTGACCAGTCTGCAGGAAAGGCCCAAATCTGGTTAGCGCCAAGTTCAGTTACTTTCTGGGTGATAAACTCGAGCTTGTCTCCCTTAGGAAAGCCTGATGCGATGGTCACTTGGACTGGCAGTTCCACATTGTCAGCTAATTCCTCAACCAGCTCCAATTGACGCGCCTCTACATTGACCACGCGCGCCAAGCGCTTAATACCATCATCAAAAACTAAGGTAACCTCGTCCTCTTCTTTCAAACGCATGACCTGAAACATGTGCTTGCTGGTTTCCTTGTCCTCGATAGTGACAGGTGAGCTTGCCAAACCTTTTACAAAATACTGTTGCATGCTAGCCTCCAATCACACCAGAGATATCCTTAGTTTTTTTGAAGACACAGGCGTTCCACTCCCCTTGGATCATGTGGGTTTCAAGGAAAAATCCAGCTGCTTCTGCTGACTCACGCACCATGTTCCACTTGTCCTTGATAATGCCACTCATGATCAGGTAGCCTTCATCCTTGACCAAGCGATAAGCATCATCCGTCAGATGAATGAGGATATCCGCCAAGATGTTGGCCACGATGACGTCTGCCTCAATCTCCACGCCATTAAGCAAATCACCTGGCGCCACATGTATATTTTCCATGCCAGGATTGAGCTCAATATTTCCTGAGCGACTCGAACCGCTACATCATCCAGGTCATAGGCGAAGATTTCCTTAGCACCTAGAAGTGAGCTAGCAATGGAAAGGACACCTGAACCAGTCCCTACATCTAGCACTGTTTCGCCACCACGAAGAACCTGCTCCAAGGCAAAAAGACTCATCTTAGTCGTCGGGTGGGTTCCTGTTCCAAAGGCCATGCCAGGGTCCAGCTTGATAATCTTTTCTCCCGCTGTTGCTTCATAGTCCGTCCATGATGGCACAATGGTCAAGTCATGAGTAATGCGAGCTGGTTCATAGTATTTCTTCCAGTTGTCGGCCCAGTCTTCCTCAGCCAAGGCAGTCGTGCCAATCTTAACCTCGCCCAAATCCATAAAATCTGTCAATTCTGCCAAGCGAGCCTGCAAGTCTGCCTCAACCACTGCCACATCAACCGTTTCAGGATAGTAGGCTGTCACCACGATTTCTTCTTGTTGCTCAACCTCAGGGAAAATTTCACCGAAGCGGTCCACATTTCCAACATAGTCCATACTATCTTCAATTGCTACCCCTTGGGCACCTAGTTCAATCAAGAGGTTGGAAACCAACTCCTCTCCCTCACGCTTCACTGTAACTTTTAACTCTTGCCATGTTTCCATTTTGTATTTTCCTTATTCTTCTTAAATTCTTCAATCACATCTGTATAGTGTTCTTTCATTGCGCTATGAATCTGCTGTTTAAAAATACCAAACATAAGATAATAAACAAATAGAACAATTCCTGCAAGCAGTAGCAGTAATAAAAAATGTACTGAAAGGGGCCGTACGAGACCTTCACCACTCAGTAAGGGTAAAACAAGCATTAATCCCCAAATAACAGCCATAGAGATCCCAGCTACTTTCGTACCACTTTCTCTCTGCTTCTTTAACTTTAAATATTCCATGTAAATGAATGTAGCTTCTTCCCTAGAGTATTGTCCAGTTTTTAGTTTGCGTTTAACTTCCTTGTTTAACGTGGTTGTTGCAATCGCAAAAATCATTTCACTTCCTCCAAATAATCCCTCAATCTACCCTGCAACTGCGGAACTACTTGACTGGATGTCAAAAATTCCTCAATGTTCATCAATTTATAGCCCTGCCCTTCATCTCCAAAGGTGATACTGTCAAACTGTTCTTGACTTAGTTGCCCGACCATAAATACTGACTGTCTGCCTTCATAGAGCATGCTGGGATAGACCTTACTCCAGAGCAGGCAATCTTCGGTCAAGTGAATGCCTAGTTCCTCATAAACTTCACGCGCCGCGCATTCAAATGGGCTTTCGTCCCCTTCACGACCACCACCCGGCAACTCCCACATATTGGGCCAAGGGATATTTCCTTGTCATCACGCAAGATGGTCAGTAGCTTATCTCCGCAAAATAGAGCAATCTTGCAACCTTGGAAATCAGTAAGTTCTATTTCCATGCTAGACTCCTAATATCTCGGATAAGGATAAAATTCTCCCTCTTCCAAACCGACTTTCCCTTCTTCAAAGACTTCTTGGTTCCATTCCATGACGAATTCTTCTGCTTCTGGGTCTTCCAAAAAGTCCATGAGGGCATCTAGTCCAACCTCTGCAGTATCTTTAAGGAATAGCGCAAAATAAGCTAAGAATTCACGAGAAAAACCTTTCTTAGGCAGGTAAGGGATGACTGTGAGATAGTCTTCTGCATTGACTGTTGACTTGGCAGGATTGTAAAAAAGCACCGCTTCTTCAAAAAGGATATCATCTGACGAAACCTCTCCGTCTTCATCTAACATCTCCACCCCTGCAGCATTTTGTGCCTCTAATAGAAAACTCACTTCAACCGCATGATTGCGCTTGTCCCAACTAATCTCATAATCAAAAGGAAAGTTCTTGTCCAACTCTTCTTGTAAAACATCTAAAAATCCATATGTTGCCATTTTGTCCTCTTTCTATACGACTCTTTAATCGCCCCGAATACTCGGAAATATGCTAAAATAGATACTACCATATTACCACATTAGTATCAGAAAATCCATGTTAGAAAGGACTGCTATGCCAGACAATCTCGCGCTTCGTATGCGCCCCAAAACCATCGACCAGGTCATTGGTCAGGAGCATCTAGTTGGACCAGGCAAGATTATCCGCCGTATGGTGGAAGCCAATCGCCTATCCTCTATGATCCTCTACGGACCTCCAGGCATCGGAAAAACCAGTATCGCTTCAGCCATCGCTGGAACAACCAAGTATGCCTTTCGGACCTTCAATGCCACAGTTGATAGTAAAAAACGCCTCCAAGAAATCGCTGAGGAAGCTAAATTCTCAGGTGGCCTTGTACTGCTACTAGACGAGATTCATCGTCTTGACAAGACGAAACAAGACTTCCTCCTTCCTCTCTTAGAAAGTGGTCTAGTCATCATGATCGGGGCGACAACTGAAAATCCTTTCTTTTCTGTCACTCCAGCCATCCGAAGTCGTGTTCAGATTTTTGAGTTGGAACCCTTGTCTAACCAAGATGTCAAAGAGGCCATTCAAATCGCCCTGACTGACCCTGAACGAGGCTTTGATTTCCCTGTCGAGTTAGATGATGATGCCCTTGATTTTATCGCAACATCTACCAACGGAGACCTCCGTTCTGCCTTTAACTCACTGGACTTGGCAGTTCTCTCCACTCCAGAAAATAATGACGGTATCCGTCATATCACGCTGAATATCATGGAAAATAGTCTCCAGAGAAGCTATATCACTATGGACAAGGATGGAGACGGGCACTATGATGTTCTATCTGCCCTTCAAAGTCTATTCGCGGATCAGATGTGGACGCTAGTCTCCACTATGCTGCTCGCTTGATAGAGGCCGGTGACCTTCCTAGCCTAGCTCGTCGTTTGACTGTGATTGCTTATGAAGATATCGGTTTGGCCAATCCCGAAGCCCAGATTCATACCGTGACTGCTCTGGATGCAGCACAGAGGATCGGTTTCCCCGAAGCCCGCATCCTCATTGCCAATGTTGTGATTGATTTGGCCCTTTCTCCAAAATCCAACTCAGCCTATGTAGCTATGGACAAGGCTCTGTCTGACCTTAAAACCTCAGGTCACCTACCAATCCCACGTCACCTGCGAGATGGCCACTATAGTGGTAGCAAGGAATTAGGCAATGCCCAAAACTACCTCTATCCACATAACTACCCAGGTCACTGGGTCAAACAAGAGTACTTGCCAGAAAAAATTCGCAACCATAGCTACTTCTCACCAGAAGATAGTGGAAAATACGAACGGGCCTTGGCTCAACGCAAGGAAACCATTGATAAATTACGAAATTTGTGAAATCCTTTCCAAATAATTACATTTACCCCTTGATTTTTTTTGAAAAAGTGGTATCATATAATCATAGAAACGCTGTGGTGTACGACTTCACATTTAAGTGTTGACCGACTATTTTTTGTATTATTAGGGAAACAAAAGTCTTCTAACAGCATGTAGGCCGTCTCACACGGAAACAGCTTCAGTTAGAGCGAGTTGCCCACCTGCTTAATTGCGCGGGTTCAATACAAACCGTGAAGTTTCGGCACCAATACAGCTTTTTATTTGCCTCCTTAGCTCAGTTGGTAGAGCAGTAGACTCTTAATCTATGGGTCACAGGTTCGAGCCCTGTAGGGGGCATCTAAATCAACAGGAAAAAGCCTTGATTTATAAGGCTTTTTGCTTGTCTATAACTGATTTGCCCCATCATTTGCCCCACATTTTTTTATGAGCAATCTTTCCAAACATCTCTGATTACGAAAAACAAAAAAGCTATCCTACCTTTGCAAATTTAGATAAGATAGCAGAATATTTTAATGCAACTCCAACTCAACTTTTTGGAACTAGTAAAGAGATTGAATTAGAAAAGAGTGTTCTTGAATCGAATGAATACTCTGATAAAGTAAGTGAGATCTTAAAGGCTGTCAAATACATCGAACATTTTCTAGAAACTGATGGACAGTACTTAGAGGATTTACTTTACTTAACAAGAGGCAACCAACTATACACAGAAGATGGAGATGAGTTGTATATTGATCCAACTTCTCAGAAAAAGAACACTTCATAACCAATATGAACCTGGTTTTATTGAAGCAAGGGATAAATCTCCACTAGAACTCTTAATTGAAAATAAGGAATTGTTTGATAAATAGAAAAAGCGAGGATAACCTCGCTTCAGATTGAAGTTAAAATCTTTAGAAGACACTTTTATAAGGACTTTGTCTTCAATCTGTGAAAAAGGAGTGAAAAACTCCTTTTTCTTTTTGTAAAGTCAGACTGAAACTTCCAAATTGTTTATTTATTTTATTGACATTTTCTATAAAAAAATAAGTACAATAGTTTTATTAGAAAAACTATACTATATAGGGGGTATTGAAATGAAATTTTTCTAATCGTTTACTGCTATTCCTTGCAGGAGTTGTTTTTGTCCTTTTAGGACTTTTCCTATTTACAAACCCAGTAGCTAATCTTGTTGCTTACAGCTGGTGGATTTCATTTGGTTTACTGGTTTCTTCTATAGCAGCTATTTTTAGGCTATTTCTCTGCACCAAAAAGAGCTTCGCTCACCTGTTTATCTTTTCCAAGGATTTGTTAGTCTTCTCTTAGCTCTTTACCTCGTTGCTTATGGCTTTGTGACCCTGCCGGTCGTCATTCCGACCATTGTAGGAATTTGGTTAATTGTAGAAGCCATTATTGCTTTCTTTAAAGGCAATCGTCTAAGATTGATTTTTCCCTATTATTGGTAGCAATATCATGTGGGTAGCCTTGCTTGAATTTTTACTAGGTCTAGTGATTCTGTTCAATCCAGTGGCTACAGGTGTCTTTGTCGTTTATGTCATTGCCTTTTCATTTTTAGTTACTGGCTTCACCTACATTATTGAGGCCTTTCGTAAATAGTCTAGTTGCTATTTCTATCGCATTCAAAAAAGCTGGGAAATCATATTCTCAGCTTTTTTGTCTCTTTAATTATCACTTTTTCGCATTCCATTCTGCGTAGAAATTTGTTTTTCCATTTTATTCTCCAATTTGATCTCGCACTGACATTTATTTATAACAAAACTATATATCTAGAATAGCATAATCATTAGGTATTATAGGTTTTCAAACAAAATACGAGTCATTCGTTTTTGCCCCACTTTTGCCCCATTTTTAAATCCTGACATTGAAAATACCTAAAAGTATTTCCCTAAAATCAGCTATATTTCAACATTTTTGTTTATTTTCAATATGAAAAGTTCTTACAAATCCATGTAGGGGGTATCTAAATCAACAGGAAAAAGCCTTGATTTATAAGGCTTTTTTGCTTGTCATTTTGTTTTTTGTACCAAATTTTGTACCAAATAATTTATATTCACCAAATTAGAGAGTCTCATCCAAAGACTCGTTATTTATCTCACACTCGTTTTCGTCGAAAAAACCACCGCAAGGGTGGTTCTTTTTTATCAATCGTCAAATACTCCGCCTGTGAGTTGGTACATGAGATAAATGTGTTCCAGGACTTTTACTTTATCCATGTAATCCACATCTTTAAAGCCTCCTAATGCCAAGAGCGGGACAAAACCGAAACATTGGTTATAAGACAGAGCACCATGTTTTGATACAGCTTGTCTATATAAATCCAGTTCAAAGTTATCAGTCACATATGAGTTATCTAAATACTGAAGGAAATATTTCAAGCTCTTTATAATAATGTCGCAGTCTTGAAGGTTATATTTTACAATACCAACAAATTCATTCTCTTCCCAAGTAATAATATCTCCAAATGCTGTTACGAACATAGGAAAAAGAAGTAAGGAACTATTCATAATAATAGCCGTAGCAAATCTTTGCATTTTTGTCTTATCTTTTTTAAGATAGTACTATTAAAAAAAGAAAAGGTGAAAATCATGGAAACATATACACTTGCAAATGGGGTTGCTATTCCTAAAATTGGTTTTGGAACTTGGCAAATTGCTGAAGGCGAAGAAGCCTATAACAGCGTTAGCTTCGCACTTAAGGCGGGTTACACACATATTGATACCGCACAAATTTACGGTAACGAGGTTTCTGTAGGTAAGGCGATTGCTGATAGTAATTTGGCACCTGAGGATATTTTCCTAACTACCAAACTTTGGAATGATAAGCACGATTACGAGTTGGCTAAGACTTCTATCGATGAGTCTCTCGAAAGACTTGGTGTGGATTATTTGGATCTTTTGCTTATCCATTGGCCTAATCCAAAGGCGCTTCGTGAGAATGATGCTTGGAAGGCTGGCAATGCGGGTGCATGGAAGGCTATGGAAGAAGCTTACAAAGAAGGTAAGGTGCGCGCTATCGGTGTGTCTAACTTTATGCAACATCACCTAGAAGCTCTTTTTGAAACAGCTGAAATTGTTCCACATGTCAATCAAATCCTCTTGGCTCCAGGTTGTGACCAAGAAGACTTAGTTGACTATTGCCAAGAGCGCGATATCCTTCTTGAAGCCTATAGTCCACTAGGTACAGGTAGCATTTTTGGAAATGAAGATGTTGAAGTAGTGGCTGAACGTAACGGTAAATCTGTGGCACAAGTTGCTCTGCGTTGGAGCCTCCAAAAAGGTTTCTTGCCACTACCTAAGTCTGTGACACCTAAAAATATAAAAGCTAACTTGGATATCTTCGACTTCGACTTATCAGAGGAAGATATGGCAGTCTTGGATAAGATTCAAGGCACCAAAACTCAGAATGATCCTGACACAGTTAATTTTTAATAGGATTTTAAGCAACTCGTCAGGGTTGCTTTTTAGCGTGTTTCTTTAGATTTGCTATGATGAAACTATCATTTTTTATTTATAGATGGGAGTTACGTAATGGAGTCTCGAAATCTTTTGCCTCAGAATACACGTACTTCATTATCAATCACCAAACACTCCGCCTGTAATCTGGTACATGAGGTAAATGTGCTCCAAGGTTTTGACAATTCGCGTCACATGAAGTTATTTAAGCATATCCTTTTCTCTCATTACCATTTTCTGTTATAATGAATTGTATTTCTAAAGTAGAAAGGTATTAATATAACAACTCTTATTAAACATAAACGTGTAGAATTTTCAGAACTTTTTTATGACCTAGTTTTTGTTTTTGCAATTTCAAAAGTAACTACTTTAATTGAGCATCTTCATAACGGTATTTTGACTTGGAATTCTTTCCTTGATTTTTTCATGGCTGTCTTGGTTCTCACTGATTCATGGATGATTCAAACCATTTATACCAATCGCTATGGAAAGAACTCTTTATTTAACATGGTAATCATGTTTATCAAAATGGGACTTTTACTCTTTATAGCCAATATGATTGGACCTGATTGGCAACAATATTTTCATTATCTCTGTTGGGCTATTGGTACATTAACCCTTACCTTATTTTTTCAATATTTGGTTGAGTTTTTTAGAAAATCAACCGATGATGTTAATCGGGAAAGTATCAAAGGTTTTCTATGGATAACAGGGCTAGGAAGTTTAGGAGTCTATCTAGCAGCTCTTCTTCCTCTTCCTATTTACGTTAGAGTCTATATCTTCTTTGCTAGTATTCTGCTAACATTTATTATGCCAATTATCTTGCTTAGTAAAGATAAGCATTACCAGGTAAATCTCCCCCATTTAATCGAGCGCATCTCCCTTCTTGTCATTATTACGTTTGGAGAGATGATTATGGAGCTAGCTAACTTCTTTACAATCGAGAATTTCTCGATTTATTCGGTTCTTTATTTCATTATTATGCTTTCTCTGTTCCTATTTTATTTTGGTGAATTTGACCATGCTATTGATGAAAAATCTAATCAAAAGGGACTATTTCTAATTTACAGTCACTATCCTATTTTCATTGGACTTATTATGATGACTGTTTCGATGAGTTTTCTTCTGAATCCTGAAGCTAATCATCTCTTTGCAACCATCTTCTCTTATATCGGATTTGGCCTCTTCCAAGTTGCTGTCCTAGTAAATGGGCCCTGTAACAAACACTATCTTCGCTATTCGAAAAGTTACTACTGTGTCCAAGCGACACTCTATCTGGCTGCCTTGATTCTCTCTTTAATCTTTGCTTCTAATCCTATAATAGTAGTGAGTATTACAACCATTTTAGCTCTAGCTATAGCCATTCATTTTATTTATTTTTATATGACACAGAATAAAAAATATTCCAAATCTAACTGGGAGTTCTTTTAATGAGTTTATAACATAAAAAAAGCTTTGGGAACCAAGGCTTTATATGATATCAATCACCGACCACGAAAATGTTTAGCTTACAGAACTGCTAGTGAAGCTCTAGAGGATGAGTTCGAGTAAATGTTGCACTTATTCTTGCAATTTATCATTTACTTGATGCACGAACTCGATATTTTTTTCGTTAATTTGTTTTTGCCCCACTTTTGCCCCATTTTTAAATCATGACTTTGAAAACACCTAAAAGTACTTCCCTAAAATCAGCTATATTTCAACATTTTTGATTATTTTCAATATGAAAATCCTTTCCAAATCCATGCAGGGGGCATCTAAATCAACAGGAAAAAGCCTTGTAAATCAAGGCTTTTTGTTTTGTTACCGATCCACCACTCGTGCTTCAAATTGGGCTGGTTTATCGTCTACATTGGTGATGGTGATAGTATAGGCCTTATTATTGGTTACATCATAAACTTTCTCGCCTAGGTAAGTGACTACAATCCCATCTTCTACCAATTGAATATCCTGTTGATTATTAGGAAGCTCCATAGAACCATTTTCAGTATCACCGATCTTTTCTACCTTATGTCCTTCCACTTCATATAACACATCACTAAATTGTTCAGACCAAACCGTCATCCCAGATAATTTGATTTTTTTATTATCCTTCTTTTTAAAAATCAATTCTGAACTATACTCTACCTGATCTGTATTGGGATAAACTTTTAATTGAACGCTTTGTCCAGGCTGGAGGGTGTAGCTTCCATAAGTAAAGATCGAATAAACAAACCAAACTGCAAATGAAGCATATAAGAAGCCAATAATCTTTCGTGAACGTTTGCTTTTAAAACGACGTAAAAGTAAGATGAGAGTTACTATAAATATCAGTGGTGTTACCATTTAATTTTTTCCATTCTTATAATCATCCATACCATCTTGAATTGCCTCCGAATCAACGCTGATAGCTTTATACACAATGTATAAAACCCAATTTTGATTCTGCCTCACTTCAATTTTTGCAAAGCCAACATTTTTTAAAATATTATCCAACGCATGAGTTGCAGTATATTCTGGCATATGATAATTTATTTTTTCTTTTTCGCAAGCAATAATTAAAGTGGAGTGGCTAGACATAACCCGATAGATCTCCATAAAACCTTTTTTTAAATTATCCCAAAAAATATGTGTTTGAATGGCAAATACAAGATCAAAGTAGTTATTTTGATAAGGTAGCGCGTCTACATTTCCAATCCTAAGATGAACATCACCATTTTGTATAGCGTCTGAATTAATTCGTTTTGCAACTTGATAAGATTCCTTAGAAATATCAATGCCATGAATTTCAAGATGCTTATTCAAAGCAAGGAGATTTTTGATGGTGCTGCCACCTCCATAGCCGATTTCTAAAACTCGACTATTATCTATAATTGTAGTTTGTTTTATTGTCCAAAGGCTAAGCTTTTTAAAATAGGAAGTCCAAATTTTCGCAATCACCTGGCCTACAATACCACTAGGTTTTTTAGCTTGATTAATAAGATATTGAGTGAACATTTTATCTCCTCTTTAATTTATCACCTTGTTTTTCCATTGAATTAACACAACAATAACAACTATCTTATCTCTTGTACACTATCAAACCGTAAATTCCCTGTTTTAGCTCCTAAAAGAACTGGAACTTTACCAAATTCAAAGGTCACTAGAAAAGCCGTAAGAATACCGCCTATCACCAAAAAGATCCCTTCTGTTCCATTATTGATGAATAAATACATGGCTAAACAGGCCAGTAAGACAACATTTAATAGATGGGCATCAAAAATTTGCTTTCTTTCTGGTATCGGCTTGAAAGTCACCCTGTATCTCTTAGTCGCTGTAGGAAATAGATTCTTAACCTTTTTTCGAGCCGTTTCTAGAGAAAATCGAAAGAGCGCAAAAGATATAAGCATGGCAACCATGAATAAGACTATCTTTAGAAAAATTTGTTGACTAATAGCATACTCACTGAATAGATTTTGTAAGAGTCTATAAACCGCTCCAACAAACGGCTGGACTATAACGGCTGCTGTCCCTCCTTTTATTTTATTGATGGGTGTGCCTGGAATTGTAACCTTTTTATCTACTTCCATCATCTCAACAGTGATCTCTTCCGTTGGCAACCCCCAATAATAGAGCTTGGGCTTCATGGTACTAGCATCCAAAATAAAATGTTTACCATCGTATTCTACCAATTGGTGACAGAAAATACTTGTTTCCTTATATTCTAATGTCATACTTACCACCCAAAAACTTTCTAAACTGATTTAAAACCGGAATCAATTGCATTTCCAATATTTTTTAATTCTTCATTAAGACTATCACTAAAATCATTTGCTATATCTTTGATGCCTAAAAAAATTATTATAGGCCCAAGTAGCAAGACCTCCTGCTACAATTCCAGCACCAATAGTCCAACCAAGCGGTCCTGTCGTCGCATAAGCTGCTAAACCTAATAAAGTCTCAGATCCTATAACAAAGTATGCAGTGGTTAAAACACTTGCTGCTGAATCCATAATCATAACCGTGGCTGTAGTTGTAGCTACTGTATGCATGAAGGCACGCCCTACACTTTCATCTTCAAGATTATTTGAAAAATCCCACGCCATAAAAGCCATACTAACAGCTGAAATAGCAATCGTGTTATTAGTACCTAGTATAGGTAAATCAATCTCACACTGATTTTATATTTATGACAAAACTATATCTAGTATAACATAATCATTAGGTATTATAGGTTTTCAAACAAAATGCGAGTCATTTGTTTTTGCCCCACTTTTGCCCCATTTTTAAATCCTGACATTGAAAATACCTAAAAGTATTTCCCTAAAATCAGCTATATTTCAACATTTTTGTTTATTTTCAATATGAAAAGTTCTTACAAATTCATGCAGGGGGCATCTAAACAACAGGAAAAAGCCTTGAAATCAAGGCTTTTTTGCTTGTCTATAACTGATTTGCCCTAGAATTTTTGCAATAACTCCAAGGTCAAATCCTTTGTGCCAGAGGTAGCTTCCATAGGTATGACGTGCTCCTTTTGTCGTGATAATTGGATAAATATCTAATTCATTTAAAAGAACACTCAAAGTTTTATTGACACTTGCAATATCTGTATCAGCATCTATATCTTTAGGCGTATAAGATCCGATACATATTTTCCATGAAACCGTCAATCTCGCCTCGAACAATTTTCAACAGACGCTCTTCCTCGGATTGCGAGATAGAGACTCCCTCTCTTTCACCACTGTCGTTATCCTGAGAATAGTTAGAATAAACTAAATTAAGGTCTTTATCTAACACGAAAGCTACATAGGTTTGTTTTTCATTAATTTGTGTAATGAAAAATAACTGAAAATCTTTTGCATCTTTCTGAGGAGGACTGATTTTCAAATGTACATCTCCTTCGATTTCAAGTGGATAAATAACTCCATCTAGACGAATAGCACCATCAGATGGAATGATGTAACCCGCTTTTCGTATTTGAGATGCGTACTTTTCCGACTTCATTAAATCATGAAGAACTTCGATTCTATCCTGTTTTTCAAAAGCTGTTTTTAGAGTACTGGATTGTTGAGAATTCTTATAAGTGAGATACAAAGGAATTACTAATAAGATAAAAGATAATAGTATCAACCACTTAAACTGTTTCATTTTATCTAACATTAATCTTACCACCGCTTTCTCAATAGTCAAAAAGACTTTCTGATCCTTATTTTTCTCATGTGATGTTCTTAAGCTATATATCACCATCTTCTACAATGAAGCGTACTACTGCTTTTCCCACTTACTTATCATCATATTCAATATTTTTATAAAACTCCTCAATTTTAATTCAAAAACTTAAAAATCTAACCCAATGATGATCCATTCATCAGTGAAGTCCCAAAAATTTAATTTTCCTTTAGGAAGCTCTTTGGTAGACCATAGATAAGCTCCATTTTCTATATTCTTGGTCAAATCCAAAACGATATAGGTCCCCATCCCGTTACTAAAAAAGTTGTAGCAAGAGGTCAAATCCATCTCCAGCTGGTCTTCATATTCCCATTCAAAATCAGCCATGGAATCGATATTTTCAGTGCTATCCAAGCCCATTGTTTTACTCGGATAGTAATAAAAGCCATTATGAACTTTTGTGTAAAAGTCTACAATTGTTTTATCTATATCTTCAACTGGATAATCAAATTTTTCACCAAGATTTGATTCAGATAGTGGGTTTCCCCCTTCGTAGAAAGCTATCTTTTTCGTCTTGTAACTAAGAACAGTATATAAAATAGAATACTCTTCTCCAATTCTCATCAACTCAATATCAGTCAGATATGTTTGTAGATAAAGAATAGTATTGCTCAATTCCCTTGCAAGATATTTCTGCCATTTTCCTAAAACAACTGATTTTCTATCTTCCAAAGTATCTGCTAGAAATGCTGCTTTCCAATATTCTGGAATCGGTGCATTTAAAATCGTTGATTTGTCGGTTATAAACTCCACTTTCTTTTTAGATGATAGCGTGTATCGATTTAAAAATGCAATTTTATCATTCATCTGTTGAACCATTTTATCCTCCGATTTGGTCTCGCACTGATATTTATTTATAACAACACTATATCTCTAGTATAGCATAATCATTAGGTATTATAGGTTTTCAAAGCAAATGTGAGTCAATCGTTTTTTCCCTACTTTTGCCCCACTTTTATATCATATCATTGAAAACAGCTTAAAGTACTTCCCTAAAACCATCTCTATTTAAACATTTTTGATTATTTTCAATATGAAAAATTCTTACAAATTCATGCAGAGGCATCTAAATCAACATAAAAAAGCCTTGAAATCAAGGCTTTTTATGTAAGCTTAGCACTCACTCTTTATTAAAAAAGGCTATTTCTCAACTGTAGTGGGTGATGAAAATCGGCTCTATAATTTCTATAGTGAATAAAACCACTGTAAAATTATAGAGCCTTGATAATCATCAAAATGATACTTTTTTCTATAATAATTAAAATAATATTATTGTTTTTTATTTGCTGAAAAATCAATAAACGGTAAATACTGTTGTTTGTATTCGGATAACCCTGTTAATTCTGCAACAACAGGACGAATAAATGACAATAAAAGTGAGGGTGCATTAACCTTTAAAAAATCTTCAACTGAGAAATCTAGCATTTCATCCCATGAAAATGTTGATTCCATAGAGACTCTTAAAAAGTACGGTACATCAGATGTAGGTGACAAGTCTTCGAAGTTTGAGACAGTAAACATCACTTTAGCAAATAACTTACTGTCATCCTCATCTTTTTCCGGCTCTTGAACTTTTGTTTCAAATGAAAACACTATATCATCAGTATTATCATCAGAATTGGCTAAAAAAATTGCTTCTTTCAATCTAGGTCTAGAAAACTGAAATTGACTTATATTTTCTTTTGTATTCATTTATGCGACCAACGTTTCATTTAAAGTCTTAACAATTGAATTACTTTCCGTGGATTCAATTGTAGTATTTGTTATATAAACTTTATTATTTCCTTGTAACTTTTTATATGGCTCTTCAAATTTTGCAAATTTTTCAAAGAGATCATAGATATTAACTTCATATAATGACGAGGTCTCAATATCTTGTTTAAAGGTTAAGCTAGAAGACTCAGAAAAATTAGGTAATGAAAATATTGATGAACCATCTTCAGTCTCTTTACTATGAATAAATTCATATAAGATATCTAAATTTTTTCTAGCATCTTCCTCCTTTAATACATATCCTAAATTTTTAAAAGCCTGAATCACTTCCTCATCAGTTACATGATAATCTTCTTCACTCAACAGTGTGTCTAATTTTAAAAACATGATTTTACATTTCTCCTTTTTAGGTTACGTTGCTTCCTTAATCTCAAGAATTTTATCAAGGCTATAGAGACAAAGCTCTCTACCGTTAGAAAAAGAACTTTTATTATACTTTTTATCTTGAGGGGTATAGGTATCTTTGACTACGCCATCATAATGCGCTTTATTTCTTAATAACTCAAAAACAATACCATCTAAATTAGCTCTCTTTAAACTACCCGGAATAGATGAAGACTTTATTTGGGAATTATATACAAAACTATCGTAGTGTTTCAATATAATCTTTAAGTTTTCGTTTCTAAATTTTTCAAATAATGCTGCATTAGCTGCATCATTATAATCTATCAACTTGGCCTCATCAGAAACTGTAACTTTAAAAATTATATGTTCATCATTTGAACACTCTCTATAATTTTTCACAAATGATTCAGCCATTTCTTTCGGATTTTTATAATTACTACCTTTATCTAGGAAAAAAATATATTCCATTTCCTAAATCATTTGGAATACGATTTGGTGTATTACGAATACTAAAGCTTTCACTTACAATTTTCTCTTTATTCTCAATTTTAGTACCATGGTATGCCTCCAAAACATCCTCCAAACGTAAAAACTTTGTCAAAGAAAACTTAAATAACAATAGTTTTTTTATATAAAACTAACTATATTCTATCATAAAATTTGTATTATTTGTTAAATTATATTTATTTTTTTGAAGATAAATTGCAAGAATAAGTGCAACATTTACGCTAACTCATCCACTAGAGCCTCATAAGCAGTTCTGTAAGCTAAACATTTTTGATTATTTTCAATATGAAAGTCCTCTCCAAATCCATGCAGGGGCATATAAACAACAGGAAAAAGCCTTGAAATCAAGGCTTTTTTGTTTTTCTAGGTATTTAGGGGACATTTCTCGAGATAGTGGTTCAACTCTCTGCTTCTTCTTTAAATCGTACTTTCCCTTGGCTATATAATCCCATAATCTTCACAAAACGAACAGGATTGTTTTGGTTATACATAAGAAAAATTATAAAGAATAACATGCCAGCAAACCACAAACCATAGCCTTCATTAATCGGTTGACCAAATTTTAGAGGAAGAGTCAAGAAATACAAAAAATAATAGATAGACACTATATTTATTAGATAGCGAGCAAATCTATAAGGTAAAGCAGACAGTTGTCTGGGATCAAACTGGTTTTTCACCAACAAATTATGAGATGCTGCATAGTAAAAGACTTTCTCTGTCGTCGGCTGTGCTTTGCGAACATTTTTATAGAGTGCTCGTTCAAGTAAAGCAACCAACGAGAAAAACTGCATCAACCAAAATAGAAAAATACAAGCTAGACTAAACCAGTTATAGACACCAATAAACTTGAGGGAAAAAAAGCCCGAAATTGCAGGTCCACCTGCTAGTAAAATAATCACCAATTCAGGAATAAAGGAATTCGTTTCACCAGCTTTTTCAGTATTGAGCAACCTACTCTTGGGAGCAGCTAGAGCCTCTCCTGTCTTTCGGTCATAATAAACAGCCTGTCCATCACATTCACCGATAAAGACACGACGGCGTCTCAGAAAAAACATACATACCTCTTTCTATTTCCTTTGTTATATTTCCTTCTTAACTCGACTATTTCTGTACCGTTCAACTGCCTTCAGCCATCGAATCATATTATTTTGCCACAGCAATAGAACTGCGACAGCTGGCAATATCCCCATCAGACTTAAAGGGAATAGCTCACTACCGATTGGTGTTCCCATCATCTTCAAAACGAGCATGGAGAGTATAGAAATCGGACCAGCTAAGCCCATGACAACCATAAAGACTGTGAAAACCCAAGCAAATAGCTTCTTACCAAGGGTAACCTTATTATCTGAAAAATTATTCCAAAAGAGATTGCTATTGACGGCTCTTCTGAAGTTTTCCTTGCTGGTAGGTTGCGCTAATGCAACATTTTTGTAGAGTGCTCGCTCCACGATCACCAATAGTAAAATGGCTTCCAGCAACCAAATTAGCAGAAAATAAATCAGAGTTCCACAGCTATAGACACCCGTAAAAAAGCGTGTTGCCGGAAAAAACTGCATGATGCTACTGAATGCTAAAAGGCCACAAATCAACCAGACAATGTGTTTTCGATTTCCACGGGATGCCTCAGTATCTAAAAATTTACTTTTAGGAGCTGCTAGAGGATTTCGTGGCTCATCGACATGGACATAAATAGCCTGACCTTCGCTCTCCCCTATATAAATCACTTTCCTAAAAAGCATGCTTGTCTTTCTCCTCTAACCAACTGATTTTCTTAAAACTTCCCTGAAAAAGAGATTTTTTCTCCATTGACTCCTCCAAATTTATGGCACAATTGATAGATTTTTTCCCAAAGAGAGATAAAAAATGAAAGAATTATAAACCTTGAGCAATATTTCCTAGTTGGTTCACTCGATCATGAATGGTTTCCACATTTAAATTTCCATGTTGGTATTCACAAAGAAATCCATTTTCGTAGAAAACTTGCTCTGAAAGCTGACCTTTTGGTGTATCTGGGCATTCAATCATAACAACATTAAAGACACCACCTGTTCCTGTCCCCTCGATTGCATTGCCTCTAAAATGATAAGTGAAAGCCCGGAATTGTTTCCCCTTGTAGTTACCAGAGATGACATAGGCAACTTTTCTCCCATGACCACACCCAAAAAGGATAATAGCTAAAATTGGCATATTTTTTTCTACATAGGGACTTTGGACTGGAGTTATAGTGAGCGTACTAGATATCGTTCTACTTGAGTAATCCCTATAGTTGTCTCTACCTTGAGCTTGGTCAAATTGATAGTCATGCGCAGTTGCAAATTCTTGGTATTCTTTTGTTGTGTTTATTGGCGTAGCTAATGGCCCAATAAATAATCCCTGCTATAACAAAGATGAATAACATAAAGATGATAAAGAAAAAAACAAAAGGCATTATCATTTTACACTCCTTTTAAAATTGGTTAGAAAGTAAGGGCTATTGTCCACCCCTACTTTTTGACAGTCTTCTTAGTTACGGTAAAATTGGTTATCTTTGTCACTTACAGATTGACCGATAGACAAGACGTCTTGGCTACCGTCCGTACCTGTCACTTGATTTGGGACTCCCGCTGGGGTAAAGATCAATCGTGCCCCTTGTCCACCACCGACAAGATGAATACCTGTTGAGTAGTAGCCATCTTTTTCCTCTACTTGACCCATCTCGTATTTAAAGGTTCCATTTGCACTTTGGATTGTTACAATTCCATCTGCTGTGACTGTTGCAGTTGTTCCCGCGTAGTTTTCCCAAGTTCCTACAAATTTAGCGTAAGCCTCTTGTGATTTTTGCTTATCTTCCTTTTGCTCTGCTTGAGTGGTTGTAGCTTCTGTCGCACTATTTGTTTCTGACTTCTGCTCCTCTTTTTGGCTTGCTTCAGTTTTACTTGCAGACTCTGTAGTCATCTTGCTTGTTGTTTCCTTTTGGTTTGAAGCCGAAGCATTCTTGTCAGTCTTTCCACCACAGGCAGCCAAAGTCAAGGCAGCCAACAAGGTCAGGACTGATAGGCTCGTATAGCGCAATGTTTTGTTTTTCATAAAAATCTCCTTTGAAATAGATACAGATAAAAATAGCTCGTCAGATTTTGCATATATTTGACGGCTGTCTCGTAGTCTTCAGTGTATCATTTATTTGCTTTTAATTCAACAGCTGTCTGATATCAAAAAAAGGCTAATCCAATCAGGAATTAGCCCTTTTATTTCTAATCTTCATTTACTCACACTTTAGTAGATAAACATGGCATCGCCAAAACTAAAGAAACGGTATTTTTGTCGATAGCATGCTGGTAGGCTTCGAGGACCAATTCACGGCCTGCAAAAGCTGAGACAAGCATGACCAAGGTAGACTTCGGCAAATGGAAATTAGTAGAAAAAGCATCCACAACCTTCCAGTCATAGCCCGGCTTGATAAAGATATTGGTCCAGCCAGAGTCTGCTTGGATTTGACCATCAAATTTACTTCCGATAGTTTCGAGCGTACGGATAGAGGTTGTCCCCACAGCAATGACACGGCCACCATTTTCCTTGACCTGACGCAAGGTCGAAGCGGCTTCCTCAGACAATTGATAAAACTCTGAGTGCATCTCATGCTCATCCAAATTATCTACTGAAACAGGTCTAAAGGTTCCAAGACCAACGTGCAAGGTCAAGTAGACTAGGTGAACTCCTTTTTGCTGGATCTCTTCTAGTAGTTCTTTGGTAAAATGTAGTCCTGCAGTTGGGGCTGCTGCTGATCCACTCTCCTTGGCATAAACTGTCTGGTAACGTTCACGGTCATCCAATTTTTCGTGAATATAGGGAGGCAAAGGCATTTCTCCCAGGCTTTCAAGCACTTCTAGGAAAATTCCCTCATACTCAAAGCGAACAATACGACCACCATGGGTTAATTCCTCGGTCACGACTGCGCTAAGTCGACCATCCCCAAAGATAACGCGGGTGCCGACCTTGAGACGTTTGGCAGGTTTTGCCAAGACTTCCCATTCGTCTCCAGCTGTATTTTTCAAAAGCAAGAGTTCAACATGGCCTCCTGTTTCTTCTTTTTGACCATGAAGTCGAGCTGGCAAGACACGGGTATCATTCATAACCAGGGCATCACCTGGCTCTAGCATTTCGATAATGGAGTGAAAGTGGCGATCTTGAAATTCTCCAGTCTGGCGATTGACCATCAAGAGTTTAGAGGCATCGCGCTTTTCCAAAGGAGTCTGAGCAATCAATTCCTCCGGCAAGTGAAAATCAAAATCATTTGTATTTAATGTTGTCATTCTTCTTTTCTCTTCTCATTTATTCAAATTACTTATCAAAGCGAACTTCTTCAAGTAGGTACTCGATGAAGCGTTCACCCATCTTAGATAAGCTAGTTTTCTCATGCTGGATATAAACCAGTTCAATAGGATCATCAATATCAAGTGGAATCGAAACGATATTGTCTCCATTGAGGTTACTATTAAGGATACCAGTCGCGATGGTATAACCGTCCAAACCAATCAAGAGATTGAACAAGGTCGCACGGTCACTAACAACGATGGATTTCTTGTGGTGTTCCTGAGACAAAATCTCCTCTGAGAAATAGAAGGAATTATGGGTACCTTGGTCATAACTCAAGTATGGGAAGTCTTCTAAGTCTGCCAACTGCACCTTGTCTCTTTAGCAAGAGGGTTGGTCTTGCTGACAAAGATATGGGGTTGGGCTGTAAAGAGATGGTGAGCAACCAGATGGTTGTCGTCCAACATCTTCGAAAGAACGTCCCGGTTATAGCTATTTAAAAAGAGAACCCCTACTTCACTACGGAAGTTCTTGACGTCGTCGATAATCTCCCAAGTTCTCGTCTCACGCAAAAAAAGCTCGTACTTTTCCATATCGCTTTTCTTGAGCAAGGAAACAAAAGCATTGACCACAAAAGCATAGTGTTGTGAAGACACACTAAAAAGCTCGCGATGAGCGATTGGGTTCTTATAGCGTTCTTCTAGAAGTTGCGTTTGCTCGACAACCTGACGAGCATAGGATAAAAACTCCATCCCATCACGTGTAAGGGTAATTCCCTTAGGGTTTCGGATAAAAATCTCAATTCCCATCTCATTTTCTAGGTCACGAACAGCATTTGATAGACTCGGTTGCGTAATGAAGAGTTGCTTGGCAGCCTCATTCATGGAACCAGTCTCTACGATTTTGATAATATAGTGTAATTGTTGAATTCTCATGTTTTTATTGTACCATACTTGAGGCAATATAAAAAGAACCAGTCACTGAAAGCCAAGCTAGTCGCATATCAGTCTTTTTGCAGCTCATAAAAAAGAGGTTGGAAGATTTCCAACCTCTTTATCTGTTCTAGCAGTTAAAACTAGCTGTCTTTTCTCCAAAAGATGGCTAATAAAATCATGGCGCCTAAAACTGATGGGATAATAGCCGTATCAGCTAAGATAGGGCCCCAAGTTCCAAAAAGCATTTGACCCAGGAAAGCACCAATCCAGCCCAGGAACATTTTCCCAAAGCATCCCATCCGTTCTCCACGATTGGTGATAGCACCTGCTAATAGTCCAATCAAAAGACCGACAAACATACTTCCAATCATAGTTTCTCCTTAATTTGCCCAATCTCCATTGCGGAAGAGTGGTACGCGTGTTCCATCCTCACGAATACCATCGATATCCATTTGGTTAGAACCAATCATAAAGTCAACGTGAACGTCTGAACGATTGAGCCCTGCAACTTCCAGCTCTTCTTCGCTCATCTCTGCTCCACCAACAACGCTCGTTGCATAGGCTGCACCAATAGCCAAGTGGTTAGAAGCATTTTCATCGAAAAGGGTGTTAAAGAAGGTAATACCTGACTGTGAAATTGGGCTTGGATCTGGTACCAAGGCACATTCACCCAAGGCACGCGCACCAGCATTCTTAAAGACGAGGTCCTTCATTACTTGATCACCCTTTTCAGCTGTGATATCAACGATTTGACCATTTTCAAAGGTCACCTTGATGCCTTCGATAATATTTCCATTGTAGCTAAGAGGTTTTGTAGACGTTACATAACCATCTGCGCGACGGAAATCAGGGGCTGTAAAGACTTCTTCTGTTGGCATATTTGGCAAGAAACCTTCGCCTTGAGCATTGATAGCTCCGGCAGATTCCCAAACGTGGTTCTTCGGCAAGCCAAGTGTCAAGTCTGTTCCAGGAGCAGTGTAGTGAAGAGCTGAGAATTGTTCTTTGTTGAGCATTTCCGCCTTGCTCTTCAAGATAGCTGCATGTTCTTCCCAAGCCTTAACTGGATCTTCTTCGTAGATACGGCAAGTCTTGAAGATTTGGTCCCAAAGGAGATCCACTGCTTCTTCGTCACTCGCAGCATTTGGAAAGACTTTCTTAGCCCACTCAAGTCCAGCAGCGGCTGCTACAGTCCAGCTAACCTTGTTAGATTGAGTTGCGATACGCATTGGCTTCATCGCAATTCCCATAGCTTTAGCAGAAGCTGAGAGCTTTTCAGCATCCACTCCGTTCAAGGCACCTGGATCAGAAGAACGAACACCGAGACGACTTGCTTTGTTTTCAAGAAGGTAGTTCATCTCAGCGATCTTGTATTCTGGTACATTATCCAAACGCTCCATCGGCGCGTGAAGGAATTTTTCACGGTTTACAAAGTCATCTGCCCATTGAACAATAACTTCGTACGCTCCAAGTGCATAGGCTTCTTTGACAATTAAGTGAGCCAACTCACGTTGCTCCACATCGATAGAGAGAGCCAAGGTATGACCAGGTTGCACGTTCACTCCGTTTGCAACCAAAAGCTTAGCGTATTTTTCTAGATTTTCTTTAAAATTTGGTAAAACCATGTTATTTCTCTTTTCTATATTTTTTAGTTTTTATGTAAAGCAGAGAGTAGCCCTGCTAGTGCAATAGCACCTGACAAGAGTGCTGTAGACAAAAGAATTGTCTGATCAGCAAGTTCCAATTGATATTCAAATACCTTCTCAGCCGGCTTGTCTTCCGCAAAAATTCTTAGTTTCATGAAATATCCTCCGTTCTACCTCTTAAAACAAATCATCAAACAAACTCAACTGGTTATCCTCTGGCATATTGCCGAGAATTCCCATTTCATCCATCTTTTCAACCAAGGTTGATGAGAGTCCTCCACGCTTGCGCAATTCAGTTTTAGAGAGAAATTCTCCCTCTTGACGGGCACGAACCAGTTGCTTGGCAACGTTCTCTCCTAGTCCATCCATAGCGACAAACGGTGGGATGAGAGTATCTCCATCGATGATGAATTCAGTCGCATCACTGCGATATAGGTCCAATTTACCAAACTTAAAGCCACGTTCCCACATCTCATTGACGATTTCAAGTGTTGTGTAGAGGTCAATTTCTACGTTGGAAGCTTCATTGTTCTTGCGTTTTTCAGCTATTTCTTGCATCTTACGTTTAATGGCATCCAAGCCTGCACCCATGGTCTTAATATCAAAGGCCTTAGCACGGATGGAGAAGTAAGCACAATAATAATAAATCGGGTGGTGAACCTTGAAGTAGGCCACACGAAGGGCCATCATAACGTAGGCTGCCGCATGGGCTTTAGGGAACATGTACTTGATTTTTCCACAAGATTCGATATACCACTCAGGCACATTATTGGCCTTCATGGCTTCGATATAACCATTGCGCTCTTCTTCTGAGATTTTAAGCCACAATCCCTTACGCACTCGCTCCATGATGGTAAAGGCCATCTTAGGATCTAAACCTGCGTGCATGAGGTAAACCATGATGTCATCCCGACATCCGATAACGGTTGATAGGTCCGCAATTCCAGTCTTAATCAAATCCTGGGCATTTCCCAACCATACGTCTGTCCCGTGAGACAAACCAGAAAGCTGAAGCAACTCCGCAAAGGTCGTCGGATGAGTTTCATCAACCATCCCTCGAACAAAGTTGGTTCCAAATTCTGGAATCCCCAGCATACCCGTCGGCGTCCCGATTTGTTCAGGAGTCACACCTAGCACATCCGTCCCAGAAAAGAGGGCCATCACGCCTTCATCATCCATAGGGATTTCATTAGGGTCAATCCCAGACAAGTCCTGCAATTTCCGAATCATAGTCGGATCATCATGTCCTAGGACATCGAGCTTGAGGACGTTCTCATCAATATCGTGGAAGTTAAAGTGAGTGGTCTGCCATTCAGCAGTGACATCATCTGCAGGATACTGTACCGGAGTAAAGTCATAGACATCCATATAGTTAGGGATAACAACGATTCCTCCTGGGTGCTGACCAGTCGTCCGTTTGACACCGGCAGCCCCTTGGGCAAGGCGCTCTACTTCAGCTTCTCGGTAAAATTTGCCATAGTCACGCTCGTAACCCTTGACAAATCCATAGGCTGTCTTGGCAGCCACCGTACCAACCGTCCCTGCACGGAAGGCATATTCCTCACCAAAGATATCACGAACATCCAAGTGGGCGCTTGGTTGATCCTCACCAGAGAAGTTCAAATCGATATCAGGTACCTTATCCCCATCAAAACCAAGGAAGGTCTCGAAAGGAATATCCTGTCCATTCTTGCTGAGCTTGTGGCCACAGTTTGGACAGTCTTTATCTGGCATATCAAAGCCTGAACCGTAGGAACCATCCGTGATAAATTCACTGTACTGACACTGACCACAGACATAGTGAGGAGAGAGAGGATTGACCTCGGTAATTCCAATCATGGTCGCAACGAAACTGGATCCAACAGACCCACGGGAACCGACCAAATAGCCTCGTTCATTGGAGCGCTGCACTAGCATCTGTGAAGCTAGATAAATCACAGCAAATCCATTCCCCAGAATAGAGGTTAGTTCTTTTTCAATCCGCAAATCGACAATATCTGGCAGCGGATTTCCATAAATCTCAAAAGCTTTCTTGTAGGTCAATTCAGCGACCGTTTCTTCAGCCTTGTCAATGAAAGGTGTATACAAGTCGCCTTTAACGACCTCAACAGGCTCAAAGATTTCTGCCAAGGCATTGGTATTTTCAATGACAATCTTGCGAGCCAAGTCTTCCCCTAGAAAGGCAAATTCATCCAACATTTCATTAGTTGTTCTAAAGTGTGCCTTTGGTAGCGGAGCTGGTTGGGCAGCTTCTCCATGGCCAATAGTTCGGTTAATCATGGCACCCTGACCGAGACTTCGCACGATGATTTCGCGATAAATCTCATCCTCAGGTTCTATATAGTGGACGTTTCCTGTCGCAAGAACTGGCTTACCAAGACGGTCTCCGACCTCTATCAAGCTCTTGATAATGGTCTGAAGCTCCTCCATGTCCTTAACCTGCTCTTTGGCAATCAGAGGTGCATAGATAGCTGGTGGCATAACCTCGATAAAATCATAGTATTTAGCTACTTCGACTGCCGCATCTACTCCTTGTGACACGACTGCATCAAAAACTTCCCCTTCCGTACAGGCTGAGCCCAAGATCAAACCTTCTCGATGGGCATCCAGTACCGTACGTGGAATCCGTGGAACTCCTTCAAAATACTGGGTATTAGAAAGGGAAACCAGCTTAAAGATATTTTTCAAGCCCACTTGATTTTTCACATAGATGGTCGCATGCTTGACTCGAGCTTTTTTATAAGAATCCGGACTGATTAAATCAAGGTTTAATCGTGCTAAGTCCGTCACACCGTGTTTTTCTGCTACTTCTTTGATAAAGATAAAGAGCAGACGACCAGTTGCTTCCGCATCATAGTTGGCCATATGGTGGTGTTCTAGAGCTACACCAAAACGTTTGGTTAAGGGACCCAAACCATGGCGTTTGTACTCTGGATAGAGATTTCTAGCGAACTCTAGCGTATCGATGACAGGTTGAGTAATTTTTGGAAGACCGTGACGCTCATAGTTGGCATTCATAAAACCAACGTCAAAGCTTGCATTATGGGCGACAAGAACGGTATCTTTACAGAATTCTTGGAATTCTTTCAGAACTTGAACCAAGGGTTTAGCATTTTTTACATGGTCATCAGTAATCCCAGTCAGTTCAGTTGTAAAAGCTGACAAGGGATACCCTGGATTGATAAATTCATCAAACTCAGCAATGATATTGCCCTTATACATCTTGGAAGCTGCCACCTGAATCAAGTCATTATAGATAGCTGATAGACCTGTCGTTTCCACGTCAAAGACTACATAGGTCGCTCAGACAAATCCATCTCCACTTCGTTATAGACGATAGGAACACGATCTTCTACGATATTGGCTTCCATCCCATAAATGAGCTGAATACCAGCTTTCTTGGCTGCCTTATAACCGTGAGGGAAAGACTGAACATTGCCGTGGTCTGTGATTGCTACTGCTTTATGACCCCATTTGGCTGCTGTTCCAACGATTTCTTCGACCTCAGGAAGAGCATCCATAGTCGACATATTGGTATGGGCATGAAACTCAACACGACGCTCGCATTCTGGCATCAAGTCCTTACGCTCATAGTGAACAACTTCCTGCACATCTTGCACATTCATGGTCAAATCTCGTGTGAAGTTATTGACCTCGACATTTCCACGAACACGGAGCCATGAATTTTTCTTAATGATATCAAACTTCTGAGCTTCCTCTTCATTTTTGACCCATTTTTGCATAGAGAAACTAGACGTATAGTCCGTCATCTTGAAATTAATCAAGACACGACCCGTTCTAGTCACTTTATGCTCCACATCAAAGACAACCCCTTCAAAAACCAGTCGATTTTCTTCGGTATTGACCTCAATCATTGGAGTTACCTCTGCCTTGTCGAGTTTAGGCTTAGCAGCTGCCTTCTTGGCTTGGAAATCAAAGACAGGTTTATCCTCAACTGGAGGAGGCGGTGCCATCTGTTCTAACTGTTCCATAGCTCGAAGGGTCTCATCATTGGCAGCCTGAACAATCATTTGATTTTTCAGAATGGAAAGCTTCCTGCTCTTCCTTTGTCAAATCTTCATTTTTCTCTAAATGGCATGTTAATTTAGGAAAACCAAAGAGCTCAAGTTGTTTGCTAAGATTTGGCAAATGGTTTTTTCTAAAATGATCTGTATCTGCTGCTTCAGAGGCCTCAATAATCAACTGATCATTTTCAAATCGAACCTGAAAATCCTGATACATAGTCCGAAAGCCTTGGCTAGAACAAGGCCCATCTGAAAAAGCCTCCCGATAGTAGGCCTGTAAAAGCTCTCTTGAAAAATCTTGATTTTTTGTTTTAATTTCGAAAGTCGCTTGATTTCCTGTTTTTGAAAATTCTTCTTTCAATCCCTTCTTCAATGCTAAAAAGAGTTCAAAGGGCAGAATATTCTCAAATACAAAACGAAACTCCCAAATGTTACTTTGTTTGTGTACAATAACTTGTTCAATTTCAGCCTGGGAGAAGGCCTCATGATTTCTTATCTCAGCGGGGATACCCAACTGATTCATTAAAATTTCAAAAGTGGTTGACATCCATTTTCCTCACAATATACTCCTTCTATTTTACCATATTTGAGGCAATTTTAGCTATTTCTACCAAACAGAAAAAGAAGCCACAAAGTGACTTCTTTTAAAGTGACGGTGAATTATTCTTCACCTTTGTTTTTCTTAATGATTTCTTCTTGTACTGACTTAGGTACATCTTCGTAGTGGTCGAATACCATCATGAATGTACCACGTCCTTGTGATGCAGAACGAAGAACTGTTGCGTAACCAAACATCTCAGCAAGTGGAACGTAAGCACGAACGATTTGGCTGTTACCGTGTGCTTCCATACCATCTACACGTCCACGACGAGCAGTTACGTGACCCATAACATCACCAAGGTTTTCTTCTGGAACAGTGATTGTTACAAGCATCATTGGCTCAAGGATAGCTGGTTGTGCAGTCTTAGCAGCTTCTTTAAGCGCAAGAGATGCAGCGATCTTGAAGGCAGTTTCAGATGAGTCGACATCGTGGTATGAACCATCGTAAAGCTTAGCTTTAACGTCAACCATTGGGTAACCAGCAAGAACACCGTTAGCCATAGATTCTACCAAACCTTTTTCAACCGCTGGGATAAATTCACGAGGAACCACACCACCGACGATTGCGTTTTCGAATTCGAATCCTTTACCTTCTTCGTTTGGAGTAAATTCAATCCATACATCACCGAATTGACCTTTACCACCAGACTGACGTTTGAAGAATCCACGTGCTTGAGTAGAAGCGCGGAATGTTTCACGGTAAGATACTTGAGGAGCACCCTACGTTCGCTTCAACTTTGAACTCACGACGCATACGGTCAACAAGGACGTCAAGGTGAAGCTCACCCATACCAGAGATAACTGTTTCACCAGTTTCAACGTTAGTTTCAACGCGGAATGTTGGATCTTCTTCAGCCAATTTTTGAAGGGCGATACCCATCTTGTCTTGGTCTGCTTTAGATTTTGGTTCAACCATCAATTGGATAACTGGTTCTGGAACGTTGATTGACTCAAGGATGATTTTAGCTTTTTCATCTGTCAATGAGTCACCAGTTGTAGTGTCTTTCAAACCAACGGCAGCAGCGATATCACCTGAGTAAACAGTGTCGATTTCTTGACGGCTGTTAGCGTGCATTTGAAGGATACGTCCGATACGTTCACGTTTACCTTTAGAAGTATTCAATACGTAAGAACCTGATTGAAGAACACCTGAGTAAACACGGAAGAATGTCAAACGACCTACGAATGGGTCAGTCATGATCTTGAAGGCAAGAGCTGCAAATGGCTCTTCATCAGATGCTGGACGAGTTTCTTCTTCTTCAGTATCTGGGTTGATACCTTTGATCGCAGGGATATCAAGTGGGCTTGGAAGGTAGTCGATAACCGCATCAAGCATCAATTGAACACCCTTGTTCTTGAAGGCAGAACCACAAAGTACTGGGTAGAATTCAACGTTGATAGTCGCTTTACGGATACCAGCTTTCAATTCCTCGTTAGTGATTTCTTCACCTTCGAGGTATTTCATCATCAATTCTTCGTCAGTTTCAGCAACTGCTTCAACCAATTTTTCACGGTATTCTTGAGCTTGTTCAAGGTATTCAGCTGGAATATCTTCTTCAAGGATATCTGTACCAAGGTCGTTAGTATAGATTTCAGCTTTCATCTTGATCAAGTCGATGATTCCGCGGAAGTCATCTTCAGCACCGATTGGCAATTGAATTGGGTGTGCATTTGCTTGAAGACGATCGTGAAGTGTGCTTACTGAGTAAAGGAAGTCAGCACCGATTTTGTCCATTTTGTTGGCAAATACGATACGTGGAACTCCGTACTCAGTTGCTTGACGCCAAACTGTTTCAGTTTGAGGCTCAACACCTGATTGTGAGTCAAGAACTGTAACCGCACCGTCCAATACACGAAGAGAACGTTGTACTTCGATTGTGAAGTCCACGTGTCCTGGTGTGTCGATGATGTTTACGCGGTGGTTGTTCCATTGAGCTGTTGTCGCAGCAGATGTGATAGTGATACCACGTTCTTGCTCTTGCTCCATCCAGTCCATTTGAGACGCACCTTCGTGAGTTTCACCGATTTTGTGGATTTTACCAGTGTAGTAAAGAATACGCTCAGTTGTAGTTGTTTTACCAGCATCGACGTGGGCCATGATACCGATATTACGAGTTTTTTCAAGTGAAAATTCGCGTGCCATGAGGTTTGTTTCTCCTATATTTTTTATTTCTATTCTATTATAACACGATTTCAATAAAAACGGATAGGCAGGACCCACCCGTTCTCAATGTTTTCATGTTATTGTTGGCTTCAACTTGCGGAATGGTAAGTTGAGTTGTACTCGAGCTAAAGTTAATTAGCCGATTTGAGCCGGAACGGGATGCTGTGTGAAAAAGATAAACTTCCTTGTATTCGTCGAATACTGCGTCAGTTTCCTATTTTCACTTTGCATCCTTGCCGTTCCTAGCATCATGATTTTACCAACGGAAGTGTGCGAAGGCACGGTTAGCTTCAGCCATACGGTGAGTGTCTTCACGTTTCTTAACTGCTGCACCAGTGTTGTTAGCAGCATCCAAGATTTCTTTTGCAAGACGGTCTTGCATTGTGTGTTCACCACGAAGGCGAGCGATTGTTACCAACCAACGAAGTCCAAGTGTTGTACGACGTTCTGGACGAACTTCAACTGGGACTTGGTAGTTAGATCCACCAACACGACGTGCACGTACTTCAAGTACAGGCATGATGTTTTCCATAGCTGTTTCAAATACTTCAAGTGCATCGTTACCAGTAGCTTCTTTGATTTGCTCAAAAGCACCGTAAACGATTGAAGCAGCTGTACCACGTTTACCATCAAGCATAACGCGGTTGATAAGACGAGTAACTAATTGTGAATTGTAAAGCGGATCTGGCAATACTTCACGTTTTGGAGCTCTATTTTTACGACTCATTTCTCTTTATCCCCTTTCCTTATGCTTTTGGACGTTTAGTACCGTATTTAGAACGGCCTTGTTTACGATCGTTAACACCTGCAGTATCAAGTGCACCACGGACGATATGGTAACGTACCCCTGGAAGGTCTTTTACACGTCCACCACGAAGAAGCACCACGCTGTGCTCTTGCAAGTTGTGTCCGATACCTGGGATGTAAGCAGTAACTTCGATAAGGTTGCTCAAACGTACACGAGCAAATTTACGAAGGGCAGAGTTAGGTTTTTTAGGTGTCATAGTTCCAACACGAGTTGCTACACCACGTTTTTGTGGTGAAGAAACGTTTGTTTGAACTTTTTTATGACTGTTGTAACCAACGTTCAAAGCTGGTGATTTAGATTTTTCTACTTTTGATTTACGCGGTTTGCGAACCAATTGGTTAATTGTAGGCATCTACATTCTCCTGTGTTTTTTTATTTTTGGTGATGATACACTTGGTGACAGCTATCATCTGTGTGTACTTTTGCAACATTTGTCAGCACGTCCCTGTACACTCTTGAGAGACCAAAAGTAAAAAGTACCGTCTAACATTGTACCACGTTTTTTCTATTTTTGTCAATATATTTCTTCTTATTTTTTGACTTCTTTACTCTAAAAATTCTATGAAAACGGTCACCTACCAGATAGGCTCTTCAACCGACCACATAGACAAAGCTTCTTGTAATTGTCAAAAAAATGGTGTTTAATAGACTTGTAAGTAAGAGATCTCTATTACAACTTTATAAAGGAGAAATTATGAAAGTCAAACTCGACATTGATCAGCAATACACCGAAGAGCAAATCATCATAGAGGCACCGACCTTGTCCCCTAGAATTCAAAAGGTTCAGGACTTTGTACAATCCCTGGATCAAAAAGAAACTATCAAAGGAAAATTTCAAGACCAGGTCTACTTGATTCAGATTAGCAAGATTCAGCGTGTATACATTGAAAATCGTAAGGTTCTGGCTGAGACGGATAGCCAAACCTATGCACTTGACATTCGTCTCTACCAAGCAAGTGAAATTCTACCTGCTTCCTTTATCCAAATTTCCCAATCGGAAATTGTCAACATTGATGCAATTAGTCATCTAAAACTAACCTCTAACGGCTTGATTGAAATTTATCTTAAAAACGAAAGTTTCACCTACTCATCTCGCCGTTACCTCAAAACTATTAAGGAGAAATTAGAACTATGAAAAAACAAGTATTCCACGATGCCACAACTGGTATCCTCATCGGTCTCATCCTATCCATTATCTTTTCTTTTATCTATTCACCAAGCTACTACGCACCTCTAAGCTATGAATCGCCCGTTGGTCAATTCATGAGAGAGCATCAAGTCCATGGTTCTCTAGTCTTGCTTTACTCTACGGTTATCTGGGCAGCTATTGGAGTACTCTTTAGTTTTGGTAGCCGTCTATTCGCTCAAGATTGGAGCCTTCTTCGTGCGACTGTTACTCACTTCTTCCTCATGCTACTAGGTTTTGTACCTTTAGCAATCCTAGCAGGCTGGTTCCCATTAAACTGGCTCTTCCTCCTCCAACTCATCCCAGAGTTTGCCATCGTCTACCTCATCATTTGGACGATTCTCTATAAAAGAGAATCAAAGAAGGTTGCCCATATCAACCAATTATTGGCTAAGAAAAAATAAGACCTAAAACCCACTCACAAAACGGAGTGGGTTTTTGGCTTATAATTTTTGTTTCAGTTCTAATAAGAGATTCATGGCTTGCATCGGTGTCATATTGTACACATCTACTTGGGCCAACTCTGCTAGGATAGGATTTTCTTCTTTTTCATCAAAGAGAGACATTTGCTCATTGACAACATTCCTTTGATTGATAGAAATTGGATTTTCCTGACCTTGGCTCTCTAGTTGAGTTAGAATCGCATCCGCTCTTTTTAGCAAGTCTGCTGGCAATCCTGCAATCTTAGCAACGTGAATACCGTACGATTTGTCTGCTGGACCTGGTTCAATCTTATGAAGGAAAGTGACCTGACCATTTTGCTCAAGCGTAGCCACGTGTACATTTACTAGATGTTCAAGACTAGCTTCCAAACTGGTTAATTCATGGTAGTGCGTTGCAAAGAGAGTCTTGGCACCAATATGCTCGTGGATATACTCGATAATAGACTGGGCTAGAGCCATACCATCATAAGTTGCGGTTCCTCGACCAAGCTCATCAAAAAGAATCAATGAATCCTTTGTCGCATGACTAATGGCATTATTAGCTTCCATCATCTCTACCATAAAGGTAGATTGACCTGAAACCAAATCATCTGCCGCTCCAATACGGGTAAAAATTGCATCAAAAATTGGCAGTCGAGCACTTTCTGCAGGGACATAAGAACCCATCTGAGCCATAACCGCTGTAATGGCTAGTTGACGCATGTAGGTTGACTTCCCGCTCATGTTCGGACCTGTAATTAGTTGAATGCTAGTATCTTCATCCATCTGGATACTATTGGGAATATAGGTCTGAGCTCCCATGACCTTTTCAACAACTGCGTGACGACCATTCTGGATAGCAATCCGCGACTCTTTCCCAAACTCTGGTCGAATCAGGTGCTGTTTCTGCAACTACTGCCAAGCCTTGCAAGACATCGATAGTAGCGATTCCTTGAGCCAGAGCCTGTAGACGTTGGATATACTTGCCAACCTCCTCACGAATACGCATAAAGATTTCGTATTCTAGATTTGCTGATTTCTCACGCGCCTCTAACATTTCTCCCTCGATACGCGCCAATTCCTCTGTCCCAAATCGTTCAGAGTTTTTCAGCGTAGCCTTACGGAAAAAGTGGGCTGGTACGTTACCTAGCTGCGAGTTTGTTACATGGAAATAGTATCCGTCCTTTTTATTGTAGTCAATTTTGAGAGTATTGATGCCAGAGTTTTCTCTTTCCTTGGCCTCAATCTCAGCAATCCAGCTGGTCCCTTCTCTCAGCACACGACGGTATTTATCCAAGGTCTCATCAAAGCCCGTTCGGATAATACCACCTTCGGTAATCACGTGGGGAGCCTCTGGGGCAATGGCTGCACTAATGAGGCTTTCCAACTCTGGGATAGCATCCAGTTGTTCAATCAGATAAGCGAGAGCTGGTTGCTCCATTCCTTCTAAAATGGCGCGAATTCGTGGAACACTTCCCAAGGTAGTCGCTAATTGCAAAAGGTCTTTAGGATTACTCTTCCCAAAAGAAACACGACTAGCCAGACGTTCGATATCGTAGACTCCCTTGAGGCTTTCCGTTAAATCACTGCGCTCAAAGAAATAATCCAGAAAGACTTGCACAACCTCCTGACGTTCTGAAATTCTGTCCTTATCAATTAAGGGACGTTGAATCCAAGAACGCAAGAGTCGCATACCCATTGCAGTTTTAGTCTCATCTAGCAACCAGAACAGACTGCCTTGTTTCTTACCTGAGCGAGCATTTTCAACCAAATCAAGACTAGCCTTGGTCGCAAAATCCATCTGCAAGAAATCTTTGATTTCATAACGAATAACAGGTTTTAAGTGATTCAACTCTCTCATCTGCGTCCGATGGACATACTGAAGAAGTTTCCCACTAGCTGCTCCTTCAACAGTTGCCAATCTTGAATCCAACAGATGGACGTCTTCATATGTTTCTTGTTCATAGGAAAGCACTAGATTCATTTGACGACTGAGAATCTGTTCTTCCGCTTCAGACAAGTCGTAACCAATCACCACTTCTCTGGCCTTGAGATTACGGATTTCACCACAGACTAGAGAGAAATCTGATAATCCCGTTACATAGAAATCACCTGTCACTAGGTCCATATAGGCTAGTCCATACTGGGAACCTTCACGATCAATAGCCACTAAAAAGTTATTGTGACTATCTGGCTTACTACTATCAACCACTGTTCCTGGTGTAATGACCTGAACAACCTCGCGCTTAACGACACCAACAGCTTGCTTAGGGTCTTCCATCTGTTCAGCGATGGCAACCTTGTAGCCACGTTCAACTAGAACGTCAATATACTGTTGGGCAGAGTGATAAGGAACTCCAGCCATGGGAATCGGATTTTCAGCATTTTTATTGCGACTGGTTAGTGAGATTTCTAGTATCTGTGCAGCATTGACTGCATCTTCATAAAACAACTCATAAAAATCACCCATACGAAAAAGCAAAAAAGCATCTGGATATTGTTTTTTGATATCCACATACTGTTGCATACCAGGTGATAATTTTTCAGTAGTCATTTACTCTCTCCTTGTAAAAACAGTCCTGAGAGAAGCTCTCAAGACCTTATCTATCTTCCATTAACTCTAGCAAGCGTTCTTCCATGACTTTAGCTGCATGTTGATCTTTACAGATAACCAACAAAGTATTCGCTCCGGCAACAGTACCTAAGATCCACCCATCTTTATTTGAATCTACTACATTGGCTAAAACGGATGCTTCTCCAAGTTTAGTGTGGAGAACCAAGGTGAATTCGGCTCTTGCAACACCCTCTAAGTGATGTGAAAGGAATTCGACCAGATCAATCTTCTCTGTCTCATTTGCTAGCACATAGTAAACAACATCGTTTTTCTTAACTTTGGTTAAGCCAAGCTCTCGCAAATCACGGGATAATGTCGTTTGTGTCACAAAGACATCACAGGCTTCCAATCGATCTTGAATTTCCTTTTGAGTTCCTAATTTTTCTTCTGTAATCATTCGTTTGATGAGCTGATGACGTTCTCTTTTTCTCATAAGATCCTTTCAAGTGCATATTTATAACATTTTACATTTTTTTAGTAAGAACATTATATCAAAAAAACTGGATATTTCAAAAAATATCTCTTCTTTCAAAAAAAATGTAGTAAATTATGATAAAATAGTAGAAAAGCCCTAAAGGAGCCTTAAATGAATACAAAAGAATTGATTGCTAGCGAGTTGGCTAGCGTCATTGATAGCCTGGACCAAGAGGCTATTTTAAATTTACTAGAAACACCTAAAAACTCAGATATGGGAGATATCGCCTTCCCTGCCTTCTCATTGGCAAAGGTTGAACGCAAAGCTCCTCAAATGATTGCTGCTGACATTGCTGAAAAGATCAATAGCCAAGCTTTTGAAAAGGTTGTAGCAACAGGTCCTTACGTAAACTTCTTCCTTGATAAGGCTGCCATTTCTGGTCAAGTTCTACAAAACGTTATCACTGAAAAAGAGCACTACGCTGACCAAGAGATTGGCAATCAAGAAAATGTTGTCATTGACATGTCTAGCCCTAATATCGCAAAACCGTTTTCAATCGGTCACCTTCGTTCAACAGTTATCGGAGATAGCTTGTCACATATCTTCCAAAAAATCGGCTATAAGACTGTCAAGGTCAACCATTTGGGA
>CAKAIO010000003.1 GCA_916439305.1 uncultured Streptococcus sp. | reverse complement strand
TAATCTTGCCATACGAAAAATAAAGACTAATACTCTTCGAAAATCAAATTCAAAACCACGTCAACGTCGCCTTGTCGTAGATATGGTTACTGACTTCGCCGTTCTATCCACAACCTCAAAACAGTGTTTTTGAGCAACCTGCAGCTAGTTTCCTAGTTTTGCTCTTTGATTTTTCATTGAGTATAAGAGTCTAAATACATCAAAAAACGAGCATTTCCAACTACAGGAAGTGCTCATTTTTCTTCTTTCTAAAAAGGAAAGCCCTGCGGACCTTCCTTTTGTCTTACTTACGTTTCTTCTTCGCTTTTTTCATTTTATTCGCCATGCGTTTCATGGACTGTTTCATGGCAAATTCACCGATTTTACCTTTTGAGTCCGCCACCAAACATCTGGCTCATATCTGGCATTCCTGCTCCTCCGAGAGCTGATAAGTCAGGCATACCACCTTGTCCCATCATTCCTTCAAGGGCAGACATATCCATTCCTCCCATATTTGGCATATTTTTTTAGGAAGGTTGTTTGGATTGATTCCCATCTGCTTCATCATCTTGTTCATATCTCCAGACATGACACCCTTGCATGAGTTGTTTAGCTTGGTTAAAGTCCTTTGATGAATTTATTGACTTCGACAAAATGTATTTCCAGAACCTGCAGCGATACGACGGCGACGGCTTGGATTTAACAAATCTGGATTTTCACGTTCTTCAGGTGTCATGGAAGACACAATGGCACGTTTGCGAGCAATCTGGCGCTCATCCACCTTCATGTTTTGAAGGGCTGGATTGTTAGCCATACCTGGAATCATCTTGAGCAAGTCTTCCATTGGCCCCATGTTTTGCACCTGATCCAACTGATCGATGAAATCATTGAAATCAAAGGTGTTTTCACGCATCTTCTCAGCCATTTCAAGGGCTTTTTGCTCATCGTATTCTTGAGAAGCTTTCTCAATCAGAGTGAGCATATCCCCCATGCCAAGGATACGGCTAGACATACGGTCTGGGTGGAAGGTTTCAATGTCCGTAATCTTTTCACCTGTACCAGTGAACTTGATTGGTTTTCCAGTAATGTGACGAACAGATAGAGCAGCACCACCACGAGTATCGCCATCAATCTTAGTAAGGATAACCCCAGTCACTTCCAACTGATCATTAAACTCACGCGCAACATTGGCCGCTTCTTGACCAATCATGGCATCAACGACGAGCAGAGATTTCATTTGGTTGAGCCAAGTGCTTTTCACGTCACGAAGCTCATTCATCAGAAAGCTCATCAATCTGCAAACGACCTGCCGTATCAATCAAGACATAGTCGTTATGATTGGCTTGGGCTTGTTCCAAACCTTGACGAACAATCTCAACAGCTGGAACTTCTGTCCCAAGAGCGAAAAACAGGCACATCAATTTGTTGACCCAGAGTTTTCAGCTGATCAATGGCAGCAGGACGATAGATATCCGCCGCAATCATCAAAGGACGAGCATTTTCTTCCTTCTTGAGTTTGTTGGCCAGTTTACCAGCAAAGGTTGTTTTACCAGCCCCCTGCAAACCAACCATCATGATGATTGTAGGAATCTTAGGTGACTTGATAATCTCTGCTGTATCAGAACCTAAAACAGCTGTCAGTTCCTCATCAACGATTTTAATAATCTGTTGCGCAGGATTAAGGGTATCAATGACCTCATGCCCGACTGCACGCTCACGAACTTTCTTGATAAAGTCCTTTACAACAGGCAAGGCAACGTCGGCCTCAAGCAAGGCCAAGCGAATTTCTTTGGTTGCCTCTTGGACATCAGATTCAGAGATTTTTCCTTTTTTACGTAGATTTTTAAAGACGTTCTGCAAACGTTCTGTTAAACTTTCAAATGCCATTTTTCTTCCTCTTATTCTCTATTATCAATGCTTGTTAAAATTTCTATCTGCTCCTGCAGAAAGTCATCCTTGGGATAGCGCTCCAAAATCTGGTCAAAAATCTGACTGCGGACAATGTAGTCCGAGTACATGTGCAATTTCATCTCATAATCTTCCAGAATCTTTTCTGTTCGCTTGATATTGTCATAGACAGCCTGACGACTGACACCAAACTCCTCAGCAATCTCAGCAAGGCTGTAATCATCAGCGTAGTAGAGCTCTATATAATTCATTTGCTTATCTGTCAAAAGCGCTGCATAAAATTCAAAGAGCGCATTCATACGATTGGTTTTTTCGATTTCCATAACTTTTTATTATACCAAAAAAATTAGCCTAATCTACCACATTAGCGAGCTCAATCCGAGAAGATAGCTAGCTAAATTTGAAAAAGACATGAGACTAGCCCCAAGTAATTTCCAATTGATAGCTGGCAAAGGGATGTCCCTCTTGATTTTGTAGTTGATAATCTAGTTCAATCTTTTGCCCATCAACTTGATAACGACTCGTTTGGATGATAAACTCCTGCATGCCCCATTGGGTGTAGGGAATATAGGCTAAACTATCACTATCCTTTAGAAAAGCGCATAATGGTCTTGGGATTTGGAAAAAAACGGCTCATCACCAGTTCTTGACCATGAAATTTAATCACTACTTTTTTTCCTTTTCCTCATTATAGAAAAGCAGGTAGCTATAATCTCCTTTTTCATGCACTTCCACGTCATAAAGCTGGTCAATCACTTCCAACTGCTCATCAAACTGAATCGTATTTCGCATCCGAATCTTCACATCAAGTCCTCTTTCTTGTCTCTTGTCCTACTATTTTACCAAAAACTCTAGGTTTTTGCTATAATGGTCATATGAACGAAAAAGTATTCCGTGACCCAGTTCACAACTATATCCATGTCAATAATCAAATCATCTATGACTTGATTAATACAAAAGAATTTCAACGTTTGCGCCGTATTAAGCAACTGGGAACTTCCAGTTATACCTTCCACGGTGGGGAGCACAGTCGCTTCTCTCACTGTCTAGGAGTCTATGAAATTGCACGACGCATCACAGAGATTTTTGAAGAAAAAAATATCCTGAAGAATGGAATCCTGCCGAGTCTCTCTTGACCATGACAGCTGCTCTCCTACATGACCTTGGGCATGGTGCCTACTCCCATACTTTTGAACATCTCTTTGATACAGACCATGAAGCCATTACTCAGGAGATTATCCAAAGTCCTGAGACAGAGATTCACCAAGTCCTGCTACAAGTGGCGCCAGATTTTCCAGAAAAGGTAGCCAGTGTCATCGACCATACCTATCCTAACAAGCAGGTCGTGCAACTCATTTCTAGTCAGATTGATGCGGACCGCATGGACTATCTCTTGCGCGACTCCTATTTTACGGGAGCATCCTATGGGGAATTTGACCTGACTCGCATCCTCCGAGTCATTCGTCCTGTCGAAAATGGGATTGCCTTTCAGCGCAATGGCATGCACGCCATCGAAGACTATGTCCTCAGTCGCTACCAGATGTACATGCAGGTCTATTTCCACCCAGCAACACGCGCCATGGAAGTTCTCCTACAGAATCTTCTCAAAGCGCGCCAAGGAACTCTATCCCTGAGGACAAGGACTTCTTTGCACGAACTTCTCCACATCTCCTGCCTTTCTTTGAAAAAAATGTGACCTTGTCTGACTATCTGGCTCTAGATGATGGTGTGATGAATACCTACTTCCAGCTCTGGATGACCAGTCCTGACAAGATACTAGCAGACTTGTCGCAACGCTTTTGTCAACCGCAAGGTCTTTAAATCCATTACCTTTTTCACAAGAAGACCAAGACCAACTCGCTAGCATGAGAAAAATTGGTTGAGGACATCGGCTTTGATCCCAGACTACTACACTGCCATTCATAAGAACTTTGACCTCCCTTATGATATCTATCGTCCCGAATCTGAAAATCCACGGACACAGATTGAGATTTTACAGAAAAATGGTCAACTGGCAGAACTCTCTAGCCTATCTCCTATCGTCCAATCCCTTGCTGGCAGTCGCCACGGAGATAATCGTTTCTATTTTCCCAAAAGAAATGTTGGATCAAAACAGTATCTTTGCTAGCATCACCCAGCAATTTTTTTACACTTGATTGAGAACGATCATTTTACCCCAAATAAAAACTAGAAGAGGAAATTTATGAGTATTAAACTAATCGCCGTCGATATCGACGGAACCCTAGTCAACAGCCAAAAGGAAATCGCTCCTGAAGTCTTTTCTGCCATCCAAGATGCCAAAGAAGCTGGTGTCAAAGTCGTGATTGCAACTGGCCGCCCTATCGCAGGTGTTGCCAAACTTCTGGACGACTTGCAGTTGAGAGACGAGGGTGACTATGTTGTGACCTTCAACGGTGCCCTTGTCCAAGAAACTGCTACTAGCCATGAGATTATCAGCGAATCCTTGACCTATGAGGATTATCTAGATATGGAATTCCTCAGTCGTAAGCTCGGTGTCCACATGCACGCTATTACCAAGGACGGTATCTATACTGCCAATCGCAATATCGGAAAATACACAGTGCACGAATCAACCCTCGTCAGCATGCCCATCTTCTACCGTACACCTGAAGAAATGGCTGGCAAGGAAATCGTCAAGTGTATGTTCATCGATGAACCAGAAATCCTCGATGCTGCGATTGAAAAGATACCAGCCGAATTTTACAAACGCTACTCTATCAACAAATCTGCTCCTTTCTACCTCGAACTCCTTAAAAAGAATGTGGACAAAGGGTTCAGCTATTACTCACTTAGCTGAAAAAAACTCGGATTGACCAAAGATGAAATCATGGCTATTGGTGACGAAGAAAAATGACCGTGCCATGCTGGAAGTCGTTGGTAACCCAGTTGTCATGGAAAAATGGAAATCCAGAAATCAAAAAAATCGCCAAATACATCACTAAAACAAATGACGAATCTGGTGTTGCCCATGCCATCCGTACATGGGTACTGTAAAAAGGTAAGAATAGACGAAAACCGCTCGGCTGAGAGGTTTTTGATATCTGGCGTCGCCACGCTATTCGTGCATGGGGTACTGTAAAAGGAAAGAATAGACGAAAACCGCTCCAGCTGAGCGGTTTTTGATAACTAATTACTGCCCCTCATGGAATTTGTAAGAACTTTTCATATTGAAAATAAACAAAAATGTTGAAATATAGCTGATTTTAGGAAATACTTTTAGGTATTTTTCAATGTCAGGATTTAAAAAATGGGGCAAAAAGTGGGGCAACTGAACAGCTGTTTTAATTGTAGAAATATATCCCATCGTGTCTCCCTTTTACCGTTATAAAAATCACCTTTGCGCAATGACAAAAGGTGATTTCTTCGATTGATATAGAATATTATACGGCGCAATAATGGAAGAGTCAAGGATACAGGATGAAAACCTCGCTCAAGAGCCGGTTTAATAGTCAGTTGTCCTTCTTAAGTTTTTGCTTCCTATAAAAACCAAAAGGTAACTAGCAATTCCTGAAAGGTGCAAGAAGGTCGAGATCCATCCGGTGATTATTGGTAAAAGCATCAGGCTAGCTAGAAGTATTAAGAAAAGATAATACAGTTTTACGGTGCATGAAAATTCTTTCCAAATATTCGGTAAAAGTATGACTCCTCCAGTTATAAAAGCATAGCCAACCGCAGAAAACCCCGTCGCCTGAATTTTTTGCCCCTGTGTTAAGAAGTGAAAGGCGATGGAAGAGATGACTGTCGCGGTAACAAAAACAAGCAAGACATGTTTGGAGCCTCTTTTCCTTTCCAGTAGTCCGCCAAAAGGTAGAATCATGAGCCCATTTAAAAATAGATGTACCCATAAAAACCAGAGGGGGGCTCCTTTACTTCCATGCATCAAGGTTCCACTCATATACTGCCAATAATAAACCGGTTTTGAATGAAAGGCCAATAGGTCGTACATAGCATTCCCATAAATAGAAGTGAGAATTCCTAACAATAAACAAATGAAAGTTAAAGTACTGACAACTGGGTAGGTTTTGAGGATGTTTTTCATGTTGCTAATTCTCTTCTATATACTTCTAATTTTTGCAGTTCTTCATCTATGTCTATTATACTACACTTCGATTTCTAATTTCCCATTTTATGCCACCTTCAAAGACAATAGATATTAAACAAGAAAATGCCAGTAGATGTAGTTGTAGATGAAAATCCAGATCGGTTTCCAAGCGGAGTAATGGATGATTGGTAATGAAGAAAGGGTGTTGATACATTCAAGTTATTATCATACTGAGGAAGATGGAACAACAAAACAAGATGAGTTCAGTGCAACTAAGCAACCGGAAGAACTGAAGAATAAGATTATACAATAGAAAAGCGAGGTTACCCTCGTTTTTTATTGATTTAGATACCCCCTGCAGGAATCAGAACCTGCAACTACTCCTTAGGAGGGAGTTGTTATATCCATTGAACTAAGGGAGCTAGATAAAAACTCTGCTGAAGAAGCAGAGTTTTTTAGTCGAATTAACGACGGATTTCTTTGATACGAGCTGCCTTACCTTGAAGTGCACGCAAGTAGTACAATTTCGCACGACGTACTTTACCGTAACGAACAACTTCGATTTTTTCAACACGTGGAGTGTGAATTGGGAAGATACGCTCAACACCTACACCGTTAGAGATTTTACGAACTGTGTAGTTTTCTGAGATGCCAGCACCTTTACGTGCAATAACAACACCTTCAAAAATCTGGATACGTTCACGGTTACCTTCGACAACTTTCGCGTGTACACGAACAGTGTCACCAGGACGGAATGATGGGATATCTGTACGAAGTTGACCTTCAGTCAAGCTTTGGATTAATGGATTCATTTTATTCTCCTATCTTTGTCAATCTTGAGGAAACTTCCTCAGCGGATAAACTGTATTTTTGTGCGTCCATTACACACAAGATACAGTTTACCAAATTTCCACAAAAAAGTAAAGAAATTTATAGCAGAATTCCTAAAAAAATCGCAACCAAACCACCTAGGTAGGTCAAAGTCAGGTAAGAATAAAAAACCTTCTTATCACTTAACAGTCTTTGAAGTTCATCATTCAAGGTCGAAAAAGTTGTCAAACCTCCACAAAATCCAGTTGCTAGAATAGCATAGACTTCCTTAGACTCCACATGATTGTAGAATAATCCAATCAAAAAACAACCTAGAAGATTGGCTATTAGCGTTCCGAGTGGCAATTTAGAAGCTTGATTATAGCGGGAAAAGAAATAGCGCACTAAAGCTCCGAAACCACAAGCAATTGCAAGATAGACGATTACCATTTCTTCCTCCCTAAATAGTAAGCTAAAAGCAGTCCTCCACCGATGCTCAAAAGCAAATACAGAACTAAACTAAGATAACGCCCTGTATCAAGCAGTTTCACAACATCAAGCATGAGACTAGAAAAGGTTGTTAAACCTCCGCAAAAACCAGTCCCCAGAGCTAAAATAACGCCTTTACTGGTTCCCTTATAGACCAAATAACCCTTGACAAGATAAACCAAGCAGAAAATGCCTAGATAGTTAACAAGAAGGGTTCCCCAAGGAAATTCAGGACTGGCTGGTAACCAAGTAGAAACCAGGTAGCGAACCAGTCCGCCCAACATGGCAGCTAGAAAAATCCCTAGCGGATAAAATTGTTCTTTTTTCATTTGATATTTTGATCCTGATAATCACGCGAACGTTTGAGTATGTCAGAAAAAGTCGCGACAATAGTCTCCTGATAGCGCTTGTCCTCTACACGATTTCTGACCTTTTCAAAAATAACTGCTTCTCTCTTGGTATCTAAAATCGGTTTCCCTGAAGCCTTCTTATAAGCGACAACCTCTTCAACTAAATGCATTCTTTCTTCTAACAGTTTGACAATTTGGTCGTCGATTTGATCAATTTCTTGACGAATAATATCTAAATCCATACAGTCTCCTCCTTTATTTGAATTATTGTATCAAAAAGCCACCAAATAGGCTAGTAAAATCCCAACTCTCGATAAGAAAAATGCACTGATTGATTACATCAGCGCACTTTTATACTTATCCTACTTTAGCAGCCAATTCTTCTGCGAATTGTTCCAAGCGTTCAATGTCTTCTTCCTCAGCAGAGAGATCAACTTTGACACATTCTGAACCTTTTTCCGCTCCTGTTGACACAAAAACACGGTCAAAGTCATCAACAGCTTTACAGAATTCATCGTAGAAGGTATCTCCTGAGCCGACCACTCCGTAGATTTTGCCATTCAAATTGAGATCAGCTAAATCTTCGTAGAAGTCCATCATCTCATCTGGCAATTCACCATCACCATAAGTATAGGTCGCAACGATAGCGATGTCAGCTTCCAAGAAGTCTGAAGCGTCAACCGTTGTACATTCGTCAACATCGACATCCAAGCCCAAGTCACGTAATTTGTCTGCTACAATATCTGCAATTTCTTCGGTATTACCGGTCATACTGGCAAATACAATTTTTGCTAATGCCATATCGTCCTCCTCAATTTATCTTTCTCCATTATATCACATCTTTTTCATTTTAAAAATAAAAATTCTTGTGCTACAATGAAATGAGAAAGAATTGAGGTTATTTATGGAAATTTGCCATCAAATTTTAGAAAAAATCAAAGAATACGACACGATTATCATTCACCGTCATATGAAACCAGACCCTGATGCCTTGGGAAGTCAAGTGGGCCTGAAAGCCTTGCTGGAATATCATTTCCCTGAAAAAAACCATCAAAGCTGTAGGTTATGATGAACCAACTCTTACTTGGATTGCTGAAATGGATCTTGTTGAAGATAGTGTCTACCAAGACGCCCTTGTTATCGTCTGTGATACGGCGAATACTGCTCGTATCGATGATAAACGTTATAGTCAAGGTGATTTTCTCATTAAGATTGACCACCATCCAAATGATGATGTCTACGGTGACCTATCTTGGGTTGATACTAGTTCAAGCAGCGCTAGCGAGATGATTACCCTATTTGCCCAAACAACTCAACTGGCCTTGTCAGATCGAGCTGCTGAGTTGCTCTTTGCAGGAATTGTTGGTGATACAGGTCGCTTCCTCTACCCTTCTACGACTGCACGGACTCTTCGCCTAGCTGCCTATCTGAGAGAACATAACTTTGACTTTGCGGCTCTCACTCGTAAAATGGATACTATGAGCTACAAAATTGCTAAACTTCAAGGCTACATCTACGACCATCTGGAAGTGGATGAAAATGGTGCAGCTCGTGTTATCCTGAGTCAGAAAATCTTAAAACAATTCAATGTTACTGATGCTGAAACTGCAGCCATTGTCGGTGCACCTGGACGTATTGACAGTGTGAGTCTCTGGGGAATTTTTGTGGAACAGGCTGATGGCCACTACCGTGTTCGCTTACGCAGTAAAATCCATCCTATCAATGAAATTGCCAAGGAACATGATGGTGGAGGCCATCCTCTAGCAAGCGGTGCTAATTCCTATAGCCTAGAGGAAAACGAAATCATCTACCAAAAGTTAAAAAACTTGCTTAAAAACTGATAAAATACTTGCCAAACTTTTCAGAATCTGATAGACTAGTATGGTAACAATCTATGGCTCGCAAAGAGACCATGGCAGAAAGGAAATATTGCAAAATGAAAAAAGATATCCATCCAGAATATCGCCCAGTTGTCTTCATGGACACAACTACTGGTTACCAATTCCTTAGCGGTTCAACAAAGCGCTCTAACGAAACAGTTGAGTTCGAAGGCGAAACTTACCCATTGATTCGTGTGGAAATTTCATCAGACTCACACCCATTCTACACTGGACGTCAAAAGTTCACTCAAGCAGATGGACGCGTGGATCGTTTCAACAAAAAATACGGTCTCAAATAATGATAAAAAGGACAGTTTCGGCTGTTCTTTTTTATTTCTTGAAATCAACTGCTGTTTTCATGTTCCAAACTCGTACTCTTCGAAAATCTCTTTGGTAATTTAATGTTAGGGAATTTATACTAACAATAGACTTTTAGCCTCAAAATTGATAAAATAAAAAAGAAAATAAGATAAAAGGAAACTGTAAATCACCATGATGAACATGCAAAACATGATGCGCCAAGCACAAAAACTTCAAAAACAAATGGAACAAAGCCAAGCTGAACTTGCTGCTATGCAATTTGTTGGCAAATCTGCTCAAGACCTTGTTCAAGTGACCTTAACAGGTGACAAAAAAGTTGTCAGCATTGACTTTAATCCAGCTGTCGTTGATCCAGAAGATCTTGAAACTCTTTCTGATATGACTGTTCAGGCCATCAACTCTGCTCTTGAACAAATCGATGAAACGACTAAGAAAAAATTAGGTGCTTTCGCTGGAAAATTGCCATTCTAAGCATAAGAAAAACAAGCATTCGAGAGAATGCTTGCCTATCGTGGGAGGAACAACTGTTCCTCTTTTTTTACTAAAAATTAAAGAATTCCATGGCCTGTTTGAAAAGCAATTCAGTATACTCTGGGTCTTCTTGCGCAATGGTAACCTGGTCTTGAATCATTTCCAAGTCATCCGTTATCATGCCATCAGCTCCCAAATGAACTGATTTATCAAAGGACTCTGAACTATTGATGGTCCAAACGTACAATTTCTGATCCGTATTCCAAAAGCTTGTTGACAAAATTTTCATCTAAAGTTGAATACTCCATGGTGTAACCTGTAGCCTTGGTTCTTGGAAAAAAATACTATTATAAGGTAGGATGAAAAAGACTGGAATTTGTGAGTCGTAGGCTAGCACCTGATCAATCACATGGTAGTCCAAGGATTGCATTTGGTGCCCATTCTGCTTAAGAACCGTTCCATATTTTTCCCATAAATCGTTTCATCATATCTGGGCTATCTTTTCGACTGGTTTTTATCTCAATAAGGAGTTTTTTTGATGCAATTCATTGGCTTTATTGAGATAGTCATCAAAACTGGACACCTTGCTATGATAACCATTTTCTGAAATATCAAGTTTGGTTAATTCTTTCAAAGTGAGATCCTGTGGATTGGCATTAACTCCCTGTCAGATGCTTTGATATTGGCATCATGCATCATGACAAACTGGCCATCTTTTGTTTCTTGTACATCCGTCTCAACAAAAATCTGGACTTAGTTGGGCTGTCTTTTTCTAAAAGATTGAACTGTATTCTGCACACCATTCTTATTAGATACTCCCCTGTGAGAAATGATTAAAGGTTTATGTGAAACTGGAGCTTCTAAATAAACATAACCCTCAAGAGCGAAAAAAAGATACAAGCACAGCCCATCACTCCCCATCTCATCCAGTGGTCTTTCTTTCTCCTTGGTGTGATTTCTAGTTCTTCTCCTGTTAAGAAGGAAACAAACTTAATGAGAAAAGTAAGTCAAGGCCATATAGTGGAAATTCTTAATCAAGACAAAGTTAATCATTCCCATCACAAGAGATTCCTTATGGGTCAAACCATCCATCAGTGCCTGACTTGCCAAGATTGGAATCAATAAAAGAATGAAAAATAGGTAGGTTTTGACGACAATCCAAAGCAAGTTCCAAGTATAAAAACCAGGAGTGCTTTCTTGTCTTCTCTAGACTGTATCTGACAGCTTCTTTGACTGTTTTCTTCTCAAATAAAAGCTGAGATAGGGCAAACATGAAACGCACTGAAATGTAAAATAGAAGTAGAGCCAGAATAGTAACCACTATACCCAGAAGCCAATACTTGTCTTCCACATAATCAACGATAAAGTCTGGAATGACAATTTTATTTAGGTAGTAAATCTTTAAAAATCTTTCGAATCAATGGAAAGAGCATCATGACATAAAAAGAAGATAAAGGTTATCTTGGAAATCGTCACTTGCTTCATAAACAAGAAACTCTGACGAAAAGACCTTGCGACTATACTCCAGCAGGGTTCTCCTTTCATGATAGAGGAGGTGTCGAGCTCCGATAAAGAGAAGTCCTATCTGGTAATAGGCGACCAGTAAATTAACAATCACCAGAACAAATAAAGCGAGACTAACAAAGGGAGAACCCTTTATAATAGCGAAAATATTATTGTAGGAAAGAAAGAGATAACCTGTCTGACGGAGTAACAGTCCAGCAATCCAAGAATTAAGCGGTAACCAGACAAACTCAATCATCATAAATATCAAGAAAAAGAGAAAGAGAATTTTATCTAGATTAAAGTATATCTGCTTAAAACCTAGATTTTTAGGTTTTTCAGGTTTCATAGGCACTCCTAGTCAAATAATTGAGACAAGTCCAAGCCTCCAAAAGGATTGTTCGAGAGACTACTTTCTGTCCCTAACAATTCTCTAGCTTGATCCGACTCTAGAAAGGACTCGTAAACACGCGCCGTCATACGAGCATCCTCTAAACTATTATGAGACTGACCTTGAAATCCAAGAAATGAGGCAACAGTTTGCAACTTGAGATTAGCAATACCATGTAAATCCGAACTCCGACGTTCAAAAGCTTCATCATACAAGTCCACCTTATACTGCTGGCTATAGTCTAAACCATGCTCTGCTAGAATAGGCAAATCACTTTTAGCAGCATTGTAGCCAACCATGGGTAAAGAACCCACAAACTCTTGGAATTCTTTTATAACTTCCTCCACTGGAGGAGCATCTTTTAAGGTCTCAGCCGTAATCCCTGTCAAACCATTGATAAAACTCTTTAGAGGCACACTAGTATGGACATAGGAATCATAGGCATCGATTTCCTGACCATCTCTAAAACGCACTGCCGATACTTGAATCAAGTGTGTTTGCCCTTCATGCTGATTAAATTCTAAATCGAAAGCAATGTAATCTTCTAATCGTTCCATTCTATACTTCTCCCATACGGTTATTTTACTTGAGCAACTATACTATTTAGAAATAAAAGAAGCCATCAGGTTAGCATTTAACCTAAACAGCTCCTTGATTATCCTCCAAATAAACGAGCAAAAAAGCCTTTCTTAGTGGATTGGACTTCTTCTTTTGCTTGGTCCAGCTCTAGCTTAAGATTTTCTTGATCCTTCATTGCTTGAAGGGTCAATTGTTGCTGCTGATCGAGTTGTTTGTCTTTCTCAGCAATCTGACGGTCTTTGATACGCATCTGCTCGTCTTTTTCTGATAACTGACGATCCTTGGCTTTTAATTGTTCATAGAGACGAAGAATTTCTGCATTCTTCTCATCAACCAGAATCTCCATCAGTTCACGTTGCTTGACATCTTCACTGACAGGCTCATCTTCAAAAATCGTTTTTTTATAGATTTCTTCTAGCTTAATCAAGCCACTTCTGGTAACAACTGTTACCCCTTTGTCATTTTTATCTGTGTCTTCTTCTGGTAATTCTTTGACACGGTTATTGATTGCTTGGCGAGATAATCCTAAGACCTCTGCAATCTCACTGACGGTCATTTCAATACTCATAATATCCTCTGAAACGTTTTCTAGCTTTTCTTTACTTAAATCTTATCATAAGCTAGAAAAACTGTCAAATTTTCGCTTAATTTAAGGCCTTCAAAAAGGCTAATAAGACTTGAGCAGAGCGATGTCCAGCTTCAATAATAAACTCATCAAAAGAGATGTTTGCTTCATGGTTGGCATTGTCACTCATAGCTCGGATGACTAAAACTGGAAGATTAAGAGCATGCGCTGCCTGAGCAATAGCTGCCCCCTCCATCTCAACGGCTAAAACTTCTGGGAAATGGGACTTAATCGCTTCTATCCTATCATTTCCTGCAACAAAACTATCTCCTGTAGCAATCAAACCAAGATGCCAGTTCTGGTCCAATTGAGATAAACTCTCTTGAATTTTGGCAACAAAGGTTTTATCTGATTCGAAATACAGCGGTTGTTGCGCCATTTGTCCATAAGCATAGTCAAAAGCTGTAACATCCACGTCATGATAGGCTAATTTGTCAGCAATCACAACATCCCCAATAGCAATACCTTCTGCTACTGCCCCAGCTGATCCCGTATTAATTAAAGCATCCACTTGAAAATGGTCAGCCAAAATCGCCACACTCATAGCAGACATGACCTTACCAATTCCACTTTCTACAAGAACGACTTCATGCGAGGCAAGGTTTCCTGTATAATAGGTATTCCCCAAAACAACATGCTCCTGAGCATTGTCTAAATGCTGGACCAGATAAGCCAGTTCTTCTGGCATAGCAGCAATAATTCCTATTTTCATTTCAATTCCTTTTCTATTACAACAGTTTCATTGCTAAGACAAGCAAAATCAAGAGAAAGATGACTGCGAATAAGATTTTATTTAATTTAGAATTGAAGACATTTCTCTTGGTATTTTCAATGCGACGGCTTTTATGAATAGACGGTTCGACCTGAATCTTCAAGGTGTCCTGACTAAAATCCATGATCCTTAGGATTGGCATAACCAAAACGGGAAGAAGATGTTTGTAAAATCTTAGTTTCCTCATCATCTAGCAAAGGGGGACCTGAAATTTTTTCTCCTCTATTAGCTCTTTCAATCATTTCATCCGTTAATAAAGGTTTACCCATACTGACCTCCTCTATTTTTTGTGCAATTCCCAATATTGAACAGCCATAATTGTCTTGGCATCACAAATATGACCTGATTGGATCAATTCCTTGGCTTCTTCTAGACTTACTTCTAGGACTTCCAAGGTTTCATCATCATCCTGCGGACGCGGATTTTCCACCTTTGTCAAATCGCTGGCTAGGTATAGTTTTAACTTCTCATTACAAAAGCCAATAGCTGAATAAAAGTCATACAAGAGTTCTAACTTCCCTGTATAGGCTGTTTCTTCCTCCAGTTCACGAAGGGCTGCTGCAACAGGGTCTGTATTTTCTCCTACTTCCAGTTTTCCAGCTGGAATCTCGTAAGACACAGCCTCGATGGCTTTGCGGTACTGCTTGACCAAGATAAGTTTTTGCTCATCCGTTACAGCTAAAACGCAGACAGCTCCATTGTGGAAAATCAAATCGCGTTGAGCAGTTCCCTTACCTTCTGGTAATTCAACCTGATCTTGGACCAGTTTAAAAATTGGTCCTTGATAGATTTCTTTTCGACTAAGCGTTTTTTCTTCAAATTCCATGACAGGCTTCTACTGATTCTTAGGATGATGAGGAAGGCGTGTTGCATATTCGTCTTTATTGACCTGACGACCACGACCAATAGCAATCGCATCCGCTGGAACGTCTTTAGTAATAGTTGAACCAGCACCAACGAGGGAATTATCACCTAACTCAACTGGGGCAATAATGGTTGAATTTGAACCAACAAAGACATTGTTGCCAATGACTGTCTTGTATTTATTTTTACCGTCATAGTTGACTGTAATAGTTCCTGCACCGAAATTAACCTTGCTACCCACTTCACAGTTTCCGATATAAGTCAAATGACCAGCCTTAGTATTCTCACCGATTGAAGACCCTTTCACCTCAACAAAGTTACCAATATGAACTTGGGCACCCAGACTTGAACCTGGACGAATGTGGGCATACGGACCGACTGTCACTCCGTCAGCAACACTACTTTCTTCAATCATAGAGTTGGTAATGATAGCTCCTGCTCCGATAGTGCTATCCACCACATAAGTTCCATTTGTCAAAACAGTCGCAGCACCAATTTTCGTTTTCCCTTTCAAGGTAACATTGGCTTCGATTTGAACTTCAGGCGCAATCTCAACATCAATATCGATATAAGTTGCTTCTGGATTGACAAAGCTAACACCATTGACCATGTGCTGATGATTGATGCGACGACGCATAACTGACTCAGCTGTCGCAAGTGCCACACGGTCATTTACCCCAAGACTTTCATCAAAATCTTTCAAAGTATAAGCGCCAACTTTTTCACCAGCTTCACGGAAAATGCCAATGACATCTGTAATATAGTATTCGCCTTGAGCGTTATTGGTATTGATATTTTTCAAAGCCTCAAACAAACGCTCGTTATCAAAAGACATAAGTTCCAGTGTTGATTTCCTTGATTTGTTTTTCTCAAAAATCTGTAGCATCCTTCTGCTCAACAATGCGAAGAACCTCAGCATTCTCATTACGCACAATTCGTCCATAGCCAAAAGGATTATCCGTTTCAGCAGTCAAGATAGTCGCCACATTTTTATGATTGATGTGGAAATCAATCAAGTTTTTCAAGCTTTCACCAGTGATTAAAGGAGTATCTCCTGCGATAACCAAGGTGTGACCTGACAAACCTTCTAAGATAGGCTCTGTCATCATAACTGCATGCCCAGTACCCAACTGTTCAGATTGAGTCACAAATTCTGTCTGTCCAGCCAAGACCTGCTCAACCAATTCTGCCTTGTGTCCTACAACTGTTACTGTCTTTTCAGGCTGGATAGCTCCCACACTACGGAAAACATGTTCCAACATTGAAATACCCGCAACCTTGTGCAAAACTTTTGGCAAATCAGATTTCATGCGAGTCCCTTTACCCGCTGCTAAAATAATGGCATAATTTGACATAATCTTCTCTTTTCTCTAGAAATTCCCTTTTATTATACCATATTTCAAATCATTCCAGCGCTCTTGAATGAAAAATGCTCTAAAGTCCTTTCCTTAGGTAACTTCTCAAAGTAACTTCACTTGTCTGACCAAAGTGGAAGTTAGTCTAAAACGAATTTTTATGGTGGAATTAAGTATGAGACGTTTGAGTTAGAAATGAGGTCTACTATGACAAAACATAAACATCTTACCCTTTCAGACCGTAATGATATCCAACTAGGTTTTAGAGCGCGGTGAAACCTTCAAAAGCTATTGGCCAACTTATTCTAAAAGACCCCACCACTGTTTCTAAAGAAGTCAAACGAAACAGACAAATCCGAGAGTCTACATGTGATAACCTTCCTTGCCCTCTACTCGATAAGGCTCCCTTTGTCTGTAATGGGTGCCCTAAAAGAAGACAAAACTGTGGCTATCAGAAAATCTTCTACCTCGCTCAAAACAAGCTCAAAAAAACAATACGAACAAACTCTTGTTGAAGCTCGTGAAGGAACTCCTCTCAACTTGCAGACTTTCTGGGATATGGATAAAAATCATTTCTGACGGTGTTAAAAGGGACAACACATCTATCATATCCTCAAAACTCACAACCTTGATGTTAGCTCCTCAACTGTCTATCGACACATCCGAAAAGGTTACCTGTCTATCGCTCCGATTGATCTAACTAGAGCCGTTAAATTCAAAGAAAGACGAACAAGTAACCTACCTTCCATCCCTAAAGAAGATAAAAAAAGGCCGTTCCTATGAGGATTTCCAAAAACTATTTAGCACTTAATCAACTAGAATCTTGGCTGGAAATGGATACAGTTATGGGCAGAATGGGAGGTAAAGTCCTACTCACCTTCAATCTATCTTTCTGTAACTTTATCTTCGCTAGGCTTCTGGAGAATAAAACTGCCCTTGAGGTTACCAAACACCTCTATGACATCAAAAACACTCTTCACGAAGCTGACAAAGATTTCTTCCAACTCTTTCCTGTTATTCTGACAGATAATGGTGGGGAGTTTGCTAGGGTTAATGACATCGAAATGGATATTCGTGGTGAAATAAAACTCTTCTTTTGTGATCCTAATCGCTCTGACCAGAAAGGGAGAATTGAGAAAAATCACACGCTGATTCGCGACATTCTACCAAAGGGAACTTCCTTTGACAATTTAACTCAAGAGGACATCAATCTCGTTTGTTCACATGTCAATAGCGTCAAGCGCGCTGCTTTGAATGGAAAATCAGCCTATGAACTCTTTGCTTTTACTTACGGAGAAGAAATTCCTAAGCTTCTCGGCATTTCTAAAATACCTGCAGAAGACGTCTGTCAGTCGTCTAAATTACTCCAACATAAGATCTAAAAATCTAACCTTCAACCCCATTCAAACGTCTCACACTAACTTCCACCATAGCGGAACTTAATCTGAAACGCTTTCAGATGTGGGGATTTTGTGCGCTCTTTTTTCCGATTCTTTTCGGCTACAAAAACGATGAAATCAAGCATTAGTAAAAACCAGTGGAACTTACCCTGACACGGATTTCCACTGGTTTTTAGGATTTTTATCAGATTAACTTCCACTTGTACTAGCGGTGGAACTTAGTTTGGGAATTTAGCAGTCCTTTCCTTAACCCATTTTTTTGAGTATTTTTTTTGATTTTTTCCCATTTTTAAGGTAAAATTATGAGATATGAGAAAGAAAATTAATCCGCTTATTTTATTTGGTTTTTTTGGGATTATGATTTTCATTTTAATCCTGAATCGCCCTCGTTTTGAGGACCATCCTGTAAAAACAAAGTCAAATATCGCGCAAGTAGAAACACAAGCGCTACACAATATAGATAAACCGGTAATTGATGTTTCTGGTTGGCAACGTCCTGAGGAAATTAATTACGATACTCTGTCTCAAAACATTTCTGGAGCTATCGTTCGCGTCCATAGTGGCGCTCAGTCTTCAAAAGAAAACGATGCTTCCTTTGTTAATGGGGTAGATAAGGCCTTTAAAACCCATATTACCGAGTTTCAAAAACGAAATGTCCCAGTTGGTGTCTATGCCTTTGTAGCTGGAAAAAGTGTCCAAGAAATGGAAAAGGCCGCTGAAGTTTTTTATAACGCTTCATCGCCATACAGCCCTAGCTACTATTGGCTAGATGTGGAAGACAAAACCATGTCCAATATGAACGAAGGTGTTGAAGCCTTTCGAGCAAAACTAGAATCACTAGGTGCTAAAAATATCGGAATCTACGTTGGGGTCTACTTCATGGAAGAACACAGTATTGATACAGACAAGTTTACCTCTGTTTGGATTCCTTCCTATGGTTCTGACTCAGGATTTTACGAGGCAACTCCTAAGACTGATTTAGATTACGACATTCACCAGTACACTTCTAAAGGAAAAATTGCTGGCTTTGACCACGATTTGGATATCAACGTCATCTCTTCCTTAAAAAACAAAGAAGAAACCTTTAGAAAACTCTTTTTAAAACCTTAAAAGCATTTGTTTATCATTTGCTTTTTCTTTTTGTGTTTGATTGTGATACAATATAATAAGGATTTTTTGAAATAGAAATAGTTGGAGGAAATATATGCTTTCATGGTTAGCACGTATTATTAAAGGGATTGTCATTGCTCTTGGATTTATCTTACCGGGAATTTCTGGAGGAGTTCTAGCAGCAATCTTAGGAATTTATGAACGGATGATTGGCTTTCTGGCCCATCCCTTTAAAGACTTTAAAGAAAATGTTTTGTACTTTATTCCAGTTGCCATCGGTATGCTTCTGGGAATCGGCTTATTTTCCTACCCGATTGAATACCTGCTTGAAAATTATCAGGTCTTTGTCTTATGGAGCTTTGCGGGTGCCATCATTGGTACTGTTCCTAGTCTCCTCAAGGAATCAACTCGAGAATCTGATCGAGATAAGATTGATTTAGCTTGGTTCTGGACAACCTTTATCATTTCTGGATTAGGACTCTATGCCTTAAATTTTGTCGTTGGAACCTTGAGCGCCAGCTTTCTTAATTTTGTCCTAGCGGGTGCACTGCTGGCTCTTAGGCATATTGGTTCCTAGTCTCAGTCCATCAAACCTACTTTTGATTTTTGGGCCTCTATGCTCCCTATGTTGACAGGTTTTAAAACCTTTGATCTCTTGGGAACTTTCTTCCCGATTGGAATCGGTGCAGGTGCAACTCTCATCGTTTTTTCAAAATTGATGGATTATGCCTTAAACAACTACCACTCACGCGTCTATCATTTCATCATCGGTATTGTTCTCTCAAGTACCCTTTTGATCTTGATTCCAAATGCAGGAAACGCTGAAAGTATCCAGTACACTGGACTTTCACTTGTTGCCTATGTCATCATCGCCTTCTTCTTTGCACTAGGAATCTGGCTTGGTATTTGGATGAGTCAATTGGAGGATAAGTATAAATAATGGCAAAAAAAGTTAAAATCAAAAAAACATTGGTGGAACAAATCCTGTCTAAAGCAGGTATTCCACATCAGGGGATTCAAATCAATGCCCTTGAAGGAGAGCTTCCTCAAGATTATGAACGAGATCAGATTTTCAAAACCTTGGCTCTTTTGGGAGACAAAACCGGACCGATTGTCGGAATTGTCCCTATCACTCAACACTTGTCTGAAAAGAAATTAGCCAAAATTTCTGGCAATAAAAAAGTGAGCATGATTCCTCAAAAGGACTTAGAAAAAACAACAGGTTACATTCATGGAGCCAATAACCCTGTCGGAATTCGTCAGAAACACAATTATCCCATTTTTATCGATAAAATTGCTCTAGACTTGGATCAAATGATTGTCTCTGCAGGGGAAGTTGGTCACAGCATTATCGTCGCGCCACAAGACTTGGCTAGCTTTGTAAAGGCTGACTTTGTAGATATCTTGGAGGACAGCAAGTAATGAAACTCTACTTTGTCCGCCACGGTCGTACAGTCTGGAACCAAGAAGGTCGCTTTCAAGGTGCTAGTGGAGATTCTCCCCTTCTTCCAGAATCCATTGAAACCCTAAAACAACTAGGCCAATATCTCAAGGACATTCCTTTTGATCAGATTTATTCAAGTGATTTACCTCGAGCGATCAAATCTGCTGAGATTATCCAAAGTCAACTTCGGACGCCCTGTCCTTTAGAAAGTGTTCCTAATCTCCGTGAATGGCAGCTGGGGAAGTTGGAAGGTTTGAAAATTGCAACCTTGGAAGCTATTTACCCGCAACAAATCAAAGCTTTCCGTTCTAATCTTGCTAAATTTGACACTCAAATGTTCGGAGCCGAATCCCTCTATAGCACCACACAACGGACCATTCAATTTATCAAATCATTAAAAAGATAGTCCGGCTGAGCGTATTCTAATTGTCGGTCACGGCGCCAATCTTACTGCCAGTCTCCGTACTCTCCTAGGCTATAAAGAACCACTTCTTCGTAAAGATGGCGGTCTAGCAAATGCCAGCCTGACCATTCTAGAAACCCATGATTTTGAAACATTCACTCTTGATACTTGGAATGATACTTCCTATCAATAAAAGAACTTAATTTTATACTCTTCGAAAATCTCTTCAAACCACGTCAACGTCGCCTTGCCGTAGGTATGGGTCACTGACTTCGTCAGTTCTATCTGCCACCTCAAAGCTATGCTTTGAGCAGCCTGCAACTAGCTTCCTAGTTTGCTCTTTGATTTTCATTGAGTATTAGCGTCAAGTTCTTTTTAGTTTTTAAAGATTATCCGTGAATTTCTTACTTATTTATGATAAAATGGGAGTATCGCAAAAAATGACTCATCGTATTCAATTTTGAGTAAAATTAGGAGGATCCCATGTCAACAGAACATATGGAAGAACTAAATGACCAGCAGATCGTTCGCCGTGAAAAAATGGCTGCGCTCCGTGAACAAGGAATCGATCCTTTCGGAAAACGCTTTGAACGCACTGCAAATTCACAAGAATTAAAAGATAAATATGCTGACCTCGATAAAGAACAATTACACGATAAAAACGAAACAGCTACTATCGCAGGACGCTTGGTAACCAAACGTGGTAAAGGTAAAGTTGGTTTTGCCCACCTTCAAGACCGCGAAGGCCAGATTCAAATCTACGTTCGTAAGGATGCTGTCGGTGAAGAAAACTACGAAATCTTCAAAAAAGCAGACCTTGGTGACTTCCTTGGTGTCGAAGGTGAAGTGATGCGTACAGATATGGGAGAACTCTCTATCAAGGCTACTCACATCACACACTTGTCTAAGGCTCTTCGTCCACTCCTGAAAAATTCCACGGACTAACTGACGTTGAAACCATCTATCGTAAACGTTACCTTGATTTAATTTCTAACCGTGAAAGCTTTGAGCGCTTTGTCACTCGTTCAAAAATCATCTCTGAAATCCGTCGTTACCTTGACCAAAAAGGTTTCCTTGAAGTGGAAACACCTGTTCTTCACAACGAAGCTGGTGGTGCTGCTGCCCGTCCATTTATCACCCACCACAATGCCCAAAACATTGACATGGTACTTCGTATCGCAACTGAGCTTCACTTGAAACGCCTTATCGTGGGTGGTATGGAACGTGTCTATGAAATCGGCCGTATCTTCCGTAACGAGGGAATGGACGCTACTCATAACCCTGAATTTACTTCTATCGAAGTCTACCAAGCTTATGCAGACTTCCAAGACATCATGGACTTGACTGAAGGTATTATCCAACACGCTTCTAAAGCAGTTAAAGGCGATGGCCCAGTTAACTATCAAGGTACTGAAATCAAAATCAATGAACCATTTAAACGAGTTCACATGGTGGATGCTATCAAGGACATTACTGGTGTAGATTTCTGGCAAGATATGACTTTGGAAGAAGCCAAAGCTATCGCTGCTGAAAAGAAAGTTCCAGTTGAGAAACACTACACCGAAGTTGGTCACATCATCAATGCTTTCTTTGAAGAGTTTGTTGAAGAAACCTTGATTCAACCAACCTTTGTCTATGGACATCCAGTAGCTGTATCTCCACTTGCTAAGAAAAATCCTGAAGACCAACGCTTTACTGACCGTTTCGAACTCTTTATCATGACTAAGGAGTACGGTAATGCCTTTACTGAGCTGAATGATCCAATCGACCAGCTTAGTCGTTTTGAAGCCCAAGCTAAAGCTAAAGAACTTGGTGACGACGAAGCAACAGGCATCGACTATGACTATATTGAAGCCCTTGAATACGGTATGCCTCCAACAGGTGGTTTGGGAATCGGTATCGACCGTCTCTGCATGCTCCTCACTGATACAACTACTATCCGTGACGTATTGCTCTTCCCAACAATGAAATAATCACTTATCCTCTGGTACTTTCCAGAGGATTTTTTGATTCAAAAAGAGACTGAGGAAAAACTCAATCTCTACTTTTCACTTCTTTTGTTGCTACATCTTCTCCAAACCATTTTTGGCTAATTTCCTGGAACTTTCCTTCTTGATATAGTTCAACAAAGGCTTGGTTTAAAGCTTGTAGTAATCTTTTGTCAGCTGGTCTGACTCCGACCGCAAAGGATTCACTTTCAAATCCAGCTGAAAAGATATTATAGTCATTTAATATACCTTCAGACTGGAGATAATAATTGGCATATACTCGGTCAATCAACAAGGCATCAATCCGATCATTCTTCAAATCAATCAAGGCTTCATTGAAACTCTGGTATTGATTGGCCTTCTGGTCTTTGACACGATTTTTCAGTAAATCTGGCTGGGCTTCAAAGTCTAAATAACCAGAGGAACCGGCTTGGGCTCCCAAGGTCTTATCCTTCATATCCTCTACTGAACGAATTTGCTGGCTTTTCTTAGCAACCAGAACTTGCTGGTTTTCCATATATGGAATGCTAAAGGCAACCTTTTCTCGGCGTTCATCAGTGGCAGAATAGCCATTCCAGATGGCATCTATTGTTCCATTTTGCAGTTCCGTCTCCTTCATATCCCAATCGATTGGCTGAAATTGAACTTTAAAGCCTAATTTTTCAGAGACAGCTTGCGCTAAATCAATATCAAACCTGTATATTGGCCGTTTTTTTCTTCAAATCCCATGGGTACAAAAGTATTGTCAAAACCAATAGTAATGGTCCCCTGCTCTTGATACTTATCCCAGTTATCCTGCTGTGGATCACTAGCCTTCTGAGTACAAGCCGTTAAAAAGAGAGTCAGGAGCGAAACCAATACTAAAGCAATTTTCTTAGTAGTCATCGGCACCTCCTACTTGGGCTCAATCTTGAGAATCTGATCTGCGATATTTTCAGCGAATTGTAAATCGTGGGTAACGACAATCTGCGTCATCCCAAGTTCCCTATTTTGCAAGATCAGTTTTTCCACTTCCAAGCGTAATTCCGGATCCAGGGCAGAAGTCGGCTCATCATAGCCAATGATTTCTGGGTCAATCATCATAGCACGCGCTAAGGCCACCCGCTGTTTTTGCCCACCTGATAGTGAGAATGGATAAGGATCTGCATGTCCCGCCAATCCTAACTGTTCCAAAAGCCCTCGCGCCTTCTTCTCAGCCTCTTCCTGCTTCATTCCCATTGTTTTCACAGGTGATAAGGTCAAATTATCTAGAACTGATAAATGAGGGAAACAGTTGAAAATCTTGGAATACAAATCCCAGTAGATTTCGTTTCTCCAGTTCATCCAGTTCTAAAGGTTCTCCATTATAAAAGATTTGCCCTGAATCAATGGTTTCAAGACCCGCAAGCATACGTAAGAGGGTTGTCTTACCTCCACCAGAAGGTCCAACGATAGCCAGGATTTGCTTTTCAGGAATTTTTAGACTGAAATTGGATAAAATTTGCTTTTGACCAAATCCCTTATTGATATTTCGTAATTCTAACATGGCAGCCTCCTATCTATAGTAACTGTACTTCTTCTCAACTTTTTTGGCAAGAATGGTCACAATACCAATCAAAATCAAGTAAATGGCTCCTGCCAAGAACATAGGAACCAGACTAGCATCACGGTTGGCAGCTGTTCGACTAGCCAAGATAAGGTCTGAAATTCCTAGAGCATAGACCAAAGAAGTATCCTTGACCAAACTCATGACTTCATTAAAGACACTAGGAAGAACAATCTTGGTCACTTGGGGCAAGATAATATAGCGAACTGTGGCAAAGGGACTGAACTTCAAGACCTTAGCAGCCTCATACTGACCTTTAGGAATGGTATCAATCCCTCCACGAAAAATTTCAGCAAAGTAAGCCGCATAATTGAGAACAAAGGCAATAATGGCCGCAGGAAGGCGATCCAAACGAATCCCAATACTTGGGAGCACATAATAGATAAAGATCAATTGCAAGAGCAAGGGTGTGCCCCGCATGATCCAGATATAAATGTTAATCAGATGATGGAGGAGCTTCCAATGGACTTGCAAGGCAAAGGCAATCAAAACGCCCAAGGGAATAGAAAAAATCAAGACCAGTGCAAAAACCTGTAAAGTCATGCTTGCACCGCTCAATAAACTCGGTAATATCTCAAACAAATAAAACATACTGACATACT
>CAKAIO010000002.1:27500-244040 GCA_916439305.1 uncultured Streptococcus sp. | reverse complement strand
GAGCTGTAGATGAAGTTTTCTCCATCACTTCTCTAAAAAATTCATAGCGAAATTGACGAGCATTCGCTTCTGAAAAATCTCCAGTAAAACAAGCTACATAAATTGGAACTCCAGCTTGTTCAGCTAATTTTCTTAATTCATTTTCTTCCTTATCTGACTCTGGTCTTTGTTTATGATTTACATGAGCTAAAAACAATTCAATACCAAGTTCTTTTTGATAGGTCAAAAGAAGTTGAAAAAGAAACATCGAATCCAATCCACCAGACAAGGCTAGCACAACTCTTGAATGTCCTTCAAAGTAACCTTTTTCTAGAAAATGATTTAAAAAATCGCGGTCTCTCATTTTAGGACCTCGTAGACATCCTTAGCAATTTTAGAAATGGTATCGTAATCAGAATTTTTGGTAAAGATTGAAATAACGAAAGGAGAATCTGTATAGACTATTCCCACATCGTGTTTAAATTCATCTGCATCCCCAATTTTATGGGCTACCTTAGCAGAAATATTCTTAGCAATCCGCTGATTATCAAAAGATGTTTGTGAAAGAGATTCTAAAACAAAACCATTCTGATTATAAATAGATTCCATAACTTGACCAGCCATTTTAGCTGAAGCCAACTTATCTGTCACATCCCACTCTTCACCTGCGATAGTAGCCATCTCTTTTTTAAAGGCTTCATCTGATTTATTCGTAATATAATAACCAAGAATATTATGAGCTACATTGTCAGATTCTTTTGCAGTTTTTGTGATTAAATCTTTGATTGTGTATTCTTTATTGTCCGCTGTTTTAGGGAGACTTCCGCTTCCTTCCGGTTTATAAGAACCAGGGGAAATCATTAACTTCGGAAACATACTTCAATTTCGTGTCAAGTTGGTAATCACCTTGATTGATTTTTTCCTGAACAGAATAAAGATAAGGTAATTTCATAACACTAGCAGCGTACATTTTTTGATTTTCATTAATGCCCAGCTTCCTTACCTGTACTCAATTGTTTAATATAAATAGAGAACTGTTCATTTTGATAATTCGCAGATAACAACTCTTGTACTTTCTGGATACGATTATCATCATCGGAAATATAATCCGTCGAAATCCAACCAGTTTGTTTGATATGTAAAGAAATTCACGACCTTCAGCAAAAAAATAGACATATCTGCTTCAACCTCTTGATAAGGCGCTAAAGTAGACTTTTAATTCTTGTTGATCATAAGGACTATTATAAACGACAAATCCCGGTTCTAACCATACTCGTTTAGAAAAATCGTTTACGATAGAACTATCGTATAAAAGTCGTTTATCAGCCATTACAAATTGATTATTTGACAATTTAAAGACAGGCTGTCCTTGTTTATTTAATCGCCATTCTAAAACAGATAATTTTGTTTCTGCATTTACTTTTACCCGATTCATTAATCAGGTCTTCTGTAGAATAAACTGGCGTCTCACCATAAAATTTTGGAGATTCTATAATATCTTGATAATAAAAATGATATGGAGTATGAGTTAAAGAATAAACTTCTTGTTTTGGAATGATAACTGGATTCTCAGTGCTTACTACTTGAACACTTTTTAGAGAAAAATAGGAAGTAGTAATATCACTAAAAAAATTTACGCATTCTTTTTTTCCCTCTTCTTCCTGTAGTCGTAACAGATGATTCTTTTTGAGCTAACTCATCTAATTTTTTTCATCTGACTGACTTAAAAAAATTTGTTTCAATAATATCTAATAAATTTTCCATTTCGCATTACCTAGGAAGTAAGTCCGGAATTGTATAAACTTCCTCCCATGATTTTTGAATAATAATATTTTTGCACGGGAATATTTAGCTGCATAGGATTTCATCTTTTAGCTTTTAGTTGCTAAAGACTAGCTTCTTTATCCTTTTTCATCGCTCAAGTCCTGATATTGTTTTTTTCAAATCAGCTAGTTGCTGGCGACGTGTTAGTAATTGTTGGTAACTTTGTAGCTAAATTGTAGGTTGGTAAGATGAATAACAACATAATCAAAATCAAAACCCAACCCATAAAAACGATTTACGTCTTTTGACGTTCTTCCATCATGTATTTACGTCGTTGGTGTTCATTTTGAATAAATGAATTATTCATTTGGACTATTTTTTTTATACATCGTCTTCTACCCTTGTTTCACTGATAATTTCATACATTCCAGCTGCATCTTCTTTTTTTAGTGCTATCTTTCATTTCGACACCTTTTACAAGCAACAATTTATTTCCAAAGCGAATTTCAACCTGATCGTTCACTTTTAAATCAGTTGAACTTTTAGCAAGGATACCATTTACCTTGATTCGCCCTTTATCTGCAACTTCCTTAGCTACTGTACGGCGTTTAATAATTCGTGATACTTTTAAATATTTATCTAATCTCATCTTATAATACCTCAAATTATTATTGTACCATTTTTATCCCTTTTATAGAAGAAAAAAGGTAATCCCTAATGTAACTCTTTTGAATCTTTTATCTTCGCTAATGATTCTCCAAAAGTTAAGAGTCCTTCTAAAATCTCATAATCTTTTTTATTTCGAATATCAAACACAACTTCGATTAAACCTTGATTTTCAGAAATATTAGCCTTCAAATTTGTCTGAGAAAGAGCCTGGAAATAATCTTGAGTTAAAAATAGTTGTTGCGATATTTTTTCAAATTGAATGACAAGTTTATTATTTTTTCTTTCAACACGATTGACAAATACTTTATCAAGATAAGCTTTAGCTAATCCAATTTCTAAAAGATAAGCAACTACATCAGGATATTCTCCAAAACGGTCGATCAACTCATCTTGTAATTCTTCATAGTTGACACGATTGTCAATCTGACGAATTCTCTTGTAAATCTCAATTTTATGTCGTTCATCTGAAATATACTCATCTGGAAGATAGGCATCAATTTGTAGAATTAACTCAGCATTTCCTTTTTCACGTTTCTTGTCAGTTCCATTTTTCTTAGCAATTGCTTCTTCTAGTAATTGAGAATAGAGTTCAAAACCAACTGAATCAATAAAACCGGACTGCGAACTTCCTAAAAGATTACCCGCTCCACGAATGGATAAATCGCGCATAGCGATTTTGAAACCAGAACCCAATTCGGTAAATCCCTTGATAGCTTCTAATCTCTTTTCTGAAACTTCTGTCAAAGATTTGTCAGGTCGATACATAAGATAGGCATAAGCAATACGATTACTACGACCAACCCGACCTCTTAATTGATACAAGGTTGACAATCCCATATGGTCTGCATTTTCGATAAACAAGGTATTGGCATTTGGAATGTCTACCCCTGTTTCAATGATTGTCGTGGTTACTAAAATATCATATTCACCTTCAATGAAATCAAGTAGTGTGTTCTCCAAACGAATTTCACTCATTTGACCATGAACAAAACCAATAGAAGCTTCTGGAATCAGTTCTTGTAACTCTGAAACCTTCTTTTCAATCGTGTCAACTTTATTGTAAAGATAGTAAACCTGACCACCACGATCAATTTCTCTCAATACAGCATCTCGAATGACACGATCATTCTGTTCAAGGACATAGGTTTGTACAGGATATCGATTGGTTGGGGGAGTTTCGATGACAGATAAATCTCGAATACCTAGCATAGACATATGTAGAGTTCGAGGAATTGGTGTAGCTGTCAAAGTTAAGACATCAACCTTCTTTTTTAATTCCTTCAAAGCTTCCTTATGTTTGACACCAAAACGTTGTTCCTCATCGATGATGATCAAGCCTAAATCTGCAAATTCAACATCTTTAGACAAAACTCGATGGGTTCCTATCAGGATATCAACTTGGCCTTTTTTCAATTTTTCAAGTGTTTCAGTCTGCTCTTTTTACTTCTAAAACGACTCAAAACATCTACATTGACAGCAAACTGCTCAAATCTTTCCTTGAAATTACTATAATGTTGCTGAGCCAAGAACTGTAGTAGGTACTAAAACAACAACCTGTTTATGATTATTGACAGCCTTAAAAGCAGCTCGCATAGCTACTTCTGTCTTACCAAAACCAACATCTCCAACTAAAAGTCGATCCATTGGTTGAGAAGCCTGCATATCCTTTTCTTTAATTTCATCGATACTTCGAAGTTGGTCCTCAGTTTCAACATAGGGAAAGCCTCATCAAAAGCAACCTGATCTTCATCATCTTTTGAAAATGCAAATCCTTTAAGTTGACTCCTCTCGGCATATAACTTAATCAAGTCATCTGCAATATCTTCAACTTGACTCTTTACTTTTTGCTTGGCTTTTTTAAAACGTCCATCGTTAAGTTTGTTTAACTTTGGAGCCTTACCATCACTAGAGACATACTTAGAAAGAGTCTGTATCTGCTCTACAGGGATAGAAATACGATCTCCATTTTGATATAGGACACTTACGTAGTCTCGATGAATTCCTTTGATTTCAATCGTTTCAATCCCTAAATATTGACCAATCCCATGAATTTGATGAACAACATAATCTCCTTTTTGGAGTTCACTATAATCCTTTAATCTTTCAGCATTGCTAATATTTTGTCTTCTGTATTTGCGTTTAATCTTCTTTTTGAAAATTTCATATTCAGTGATGAATACAAGATTCTCATCCACAAAATGAAAACCATGACGAAGGTTTCCTTCAACAAGATTGACAGTTCCTTTACAGATTTCACTTTGATTACTATTGTCAACTTTAATGCTATATTCATCAAGAATCGTTGACAGTTTTTTTAGTTCTGTTTGGCTGCTTGATTGAAGAACAATCGTATATTTTAATTTTTTATAGCGTTCAATTTCTTCTTTCAGAAAAGAAAACTGATTGAAGAATTCTTGCATAGGATATTGATTAAATTGATAAAGATGATCAAATTTTAGATTTCCAAGTCCCTTTTGAAAATTAGAAAAGAAGCTGGCTGGTAAATATTTTTTTAACTGACTTTCTACATCAGCAAAAATATTGTAAACTTGATACAGCTTTACTGTTATGTAAATCCTCTGTAAAGTAGCTAGCTGTTTCCTTTATCAAAAAAAGTATCATACTGATTCATGATTTTTTTGAAAAATCATCAAAGATAATAGGTGCTTTGATTCAAAGTAGTCAATCAAGGTCCACTGTTTTTTTATAAAAAAACAGACAAAAAACTTTACGAATATCAGCATGAAGAACTTGCTCTTTCGTACAACTAAAAAAACTTCTTCTAAGTACGACTTTAAATGTAGGTGAAAGTAGCTTTTATCAATCTCATGTTCTAAGAATTGTTGACCACGATGATAATCTTCAACAGTTAATAAAATGTCACTAGCTGGATAAATTAAGACTTGAGACTGACTATCTTTTGATAATTGCGTTTCAGCATCAAATTCTCTTATACCATCAATTTCATCACCAAAAAATTCTATTCGGTAAGGAGATAGTTGTGAAGTTTCAAAGATATCTAAAATATCTCCCTCGAAGACTAAATTCACCTTGACTTTGAACTTGAGTAACTTTTTTATAACCAAGTGAAATCAATTGATTTTTTAATTCTCTTTGTTCACATTCTTGCCCAATTTCAAGCTTTAAAATACTGTTATCAAAAACTTGAGGATCTGGTAAGAATAAACGGCTAGCTGCCATGTTACAAACTAATATTCCTTTTTGAGATTTATCTCTTAGAAAACGCAAGGCTTCAACTCTTGAAAAAATCTTTTCTTGAGACGATACTAAAAATTCTACCATTGGTGAATCATCTACTAAAAATGGATAAACCATATCAGTACCCAGGATAGAAATTAAATCATTTACTAGACGCTCAGCTTCTCCATATGTAGATGTCATTACTAAAATCTTGTTCTGATTTTTAACACCACTTGCAATAGCTAAAGACTTTGCTGAACCAGAGAGACCTAGTAGTAATTCCCTCTGCTTGAGAGATAAATGCTCACCCCATAATTGTATCTGCTTGTTCTCTAAAAAGAATTCGATTAATGACATTCCCTTACCCATTGTATTTCTGCATTGTTTTTTCAAAGTTTTTCTCTTGTAAATAATAATTTACAGCATCGTCAACCTTGTCAATAGACTGTAAAATCCCTATATAGTCATCCTTGTCAAATTTACTCAAAACGTGATGAACAACAGACATTCCTTTTTTAGGTCTACCGATACCAATCTTTACACGATTGAAAACCTGTGTACCAATATGTTGGATAATTGACTTGATACCATTATGACCGCCAGCTGATCCTTTAGCGCGAAGTCGAATTTTTCCTACTTCCATGTCAAGATCATCGTAAATAATCAGTAAATCTTCGATATCTAAACCATAGTAGGTTAATAAAGCATGAACTGCTTTCCCACTTTCATTCATAAAAGTTGTTGGTTTCACTAGATAAATTTTTTCACCATTAAGGAAAAATGAAGCTAATTCAGCTTGGAATATTTTATCGTGTGTAAAGGATACATTCTGTTTTTTTGCTAGTTGGTCAATCAACATAAAACCAACATTATGCTTTGTCTCAAAATATTTATCTCCTGGATTTCCCAATCCCACAAGTAATTTTGTCATTTATTTTTCCTTTCAAAAGCCAAAAGGGTTGGAATTTTTTTCCAACCTAATTGACACTATTTAAAATATTCATTATACGTTAAAGCGGAATTCCATGATATCGCCATCTTGAACGACATATTCTTTTCCTTCTTCACGCAAGCGTCCAGCTTCTTTTACAGCCTTTTCAGATCCATATTTAATCAAATCATCATAAGACATCGTTACTGCACGAATAAATCCTTTTTCGAAATCAGAGTGAATGATACCAGCTGCTTGAGGAGCTTTCATACCACGTTTAAAGGTCCAAGCACGAACTTCTTTTTCACCAGCTGTGAAGTAAGTTCCAAGTCCTAATAGATGGTAAGCTGCACGAGTCAACTTGTCCACACCTGATTCTGTCAAACCAATTGCTTCAAGAAACTCTTTTTTATCTTCATCGTCTAATTCAGAAATTTCTTCTTCAGCACGCGCAGAAATGACCACTACCTCTGCATTTTCTGTTGCTGCGAATTCACGAATTTGCTTCACATAATCGATAGATTCTGGGTCTCCAACAACATCCTCATCCACATTCGCTACATAAAGAACTGGTTTCGTGGTCAAGAGGAAAAGACCTTTAACAACCTTTTGCTCTTCATCTGTAAATTCAATAGTACGAGCTGATTTACCGTCTTCAAGGACAGGTTTAATCTTTTGGAGAACGTTAAATTCTGCAACTGATTCCTTATCTTTTTGCGTACGTGCCATCTTTTCCACACGCGCATAGCGTTTATTAACAGATTCTAAATCAGCAAGAATCAATTCTAGGTTAATGGTATCAATATCTGCTAATGGATCTACAAAAGCATCTTCACGACCTTGCTCACGCATGACATTTTCATCATCAAAGGCACGAACTACATGGACAATGGCATCAACTTCACGAATATTGGCCAAGAATTTATTTCCAAGACCTTCTCCTTTTGATGCACCTTTTACAATCCCTGCAATATCTGTAAATTCAAAGGTTGTTGGGACTGTCTTCTTAGGAGTAATCATTTCAGTCAATTTTTGGAGGCGTTCATCTGGAACTTCTACCATCCCAACGTTTGGGTCAATAGTTGCAAATGGATAGTTTGCAGCCTCTGCTCCTGCTTTTGTAATTGCATTAAATAGGGTTGATTTACCAACGTTTGGCAAACCCACGATACCTGCTGTTAAAGCCATAATTTCTCATTCTCCGTTCACATTTCAATCTTCAATATTATAACACAAAAAGGGAAAACTTGCTAACCCTCTAACTCAGTGTTTCTAGTCGATGATTTTATTCATTTTTCTTTCAAAATCATAGCGACTCATCATGACAACATGATCACAATTACTGCATTTTATTTTGATATCTGCACCTAAACGTGTAATTTCCCAACGATTGGCTTTTTTACCTGTAGACTTGATTGTACAAGCGTGTGGTTTTTTCATTTCAACAAAATTTCCAACTTGATACATACTACTCTCCTTTTCATATTTCTGATTATATCATAAAAGAGGTGAGCTAGGCTCAACCTCTTTAACTTAATTTGTACGAACTGGTGTAATCAGCTGCATGAAATCTTCATCTGTATCAGCTGGTACCAAGGTAAATGGACGAACTGCTGAAATGAAGCTGATTGTTACCTTTTCACTATTCAAGGCTTTTAGTGCTTCAATCAAGTAAGTTGGGTTAAAGCTAATAGTTAAATCTTCACCAGATACAGCAATTGTATCGATTTCTTCGTTTACTTTACCAACTTCTGGAGAATTTACATGAGCTGTAACTACTCCTTGTTTGATTTCTAATTTTACAGTTCCATTTTGAGTAGCACTTGATAAAAGACGTGCACGTTCCATAGATTGACGTAGATTCACAACATCAAAAGTCACTGTCGTATTAAAATCTGTTGGAATCAGACGATCTGTATCAGGATAATTACCTTCTAAGAGACGTGTATAGAAGCTAATATTTTCGCTTCTAAAGAGAATTTGGTTGTTTGCGAAGAAAATCTCTACTGTTTCAATATCGTCCGTAAAAACAGCTGAAAATTCGCGTAGAGAGCGACTTGGGATGACAACATCAAAATTATCACTATTTTTCTCAAGAGTTAATTTTTTCTGACTGAGACGATGTGAGTCTGTTGCAACTGTTTTCAATTCTTGATGATTACTTAGGACAAAGTGTACACCAGTCAAGATTGGACGGCTTTCTTGTACACTAGCAGCAAAAGCAGTTTCATTGATAATTTTCTTAAGAAGTTTTGTTTCAAGAACTAGAGGATTACTTGCTGCAATTTCCTGAATACGTGGATACTGTTCGCTGTCTTTACCTTTAAGGGTAATCTCTGATTTTCCACTTGTTAATACAATCTGATGTTGTTCAATTTCTTTAAAATCAAGAGTCACATCTGGAAGACTAGAAACAACATTGATAAAGAAAGAAGCTTCTAAAAGAATTGATCCTAAAGAGTTAATCAAAAGACCTGCATTTTCATCTTTTTGAGAAATGAAATTCTCAATTGAAATTTGACCATTTGATCCAATTAATGTAATTCCTTCGTTAGTCACATCAATTTTTATAGTTGATAAAACAGGAATAGCATTTTTTGAACTAATAGCACGTTTAGTAATATTTAATGATTGCAGGAATAAATTTTTATTAATAGAAAAATGAATCATGGAATCTCCTTTATTTATTTTTATTATTAGAAGGTTAATAGTAATAGTAGGCTGTGTGAAATCTGTGGAAAAACAAGTTTAGTTTAGAAAAATCAAGAAGTTATACTTGTTTAAAAATTTGTTAATAAATCAGTAAAAATTTTTAAACACTTATCCACAAGTTATTTGATTTTTCTTTTTGATGGTTTTCGATTTCTATACGTAAATTTATCATCAGTTTCAATCATAGATTTGATTTTTTTGCATGAGCATGAATGACGGTTGTATGATCTTTACCACCAAATTCTTTTTCCGATTTTTAGGAAGACTGTTATCAGTTAATTTCTCTAGCTAGGTACATAGCAACTTGACGAGCTAGAAACAATATTTCTGAACACGTCTAGTTCCCTTTCATTTCCTTGACACTAACACCATAAAAGTTTTCCAACTTCTGTTTGGATTTTTATCAATTGGAATCACAATCATTTTGCTGACGTCTTGTTTTCGAGCACGAATAGCCTCAGATGCGATATCCACTGTGATAGTCGTTAATCTGTTTTGACTTTTGGCCATGAGACTGATGTCGTTTGAGTGCACCCTCTAGTTCTCGTACGTTCGAATCAAATTGTCCAGCCAAATATTCGAGTGTATCATTCTGAAAAATGATAATTGAGATGTTCAGTCTTTACTCTGTAAAATAGCAATACGTGTTTCAAAAATCAGGTGGTGTGATATCTGTTGTTAATCCCCACGAGAAGCGCGTGACCAGACGTTCAGGCAGACTTTTCTAAATGTTCAGGTCTACGGTCGCTTGTCAAAAACAATTTGTTTATTATTATTGTGAAGGGCGTTAAATGTATTGAAAAACTCTTCCTGAGTTTGTACTTTCTTTCCACTAAGAGATTGAATATCATCAATGAGTAGGAGGTCTAAACTACGATAAGTTTTTTTGAATTTTTCCATATCATTGAGTCTCAAATGCTCTAGGAATTCATTAATGAAGCTTTCAGCAGGTATATATTTAACACGCGCATTAGGGCTCTTTTTTAGAATTTCATTCCCAAGGGCATTTAGCAAGTGAGTTTTTCCCAAGACCAGGCCCTCCATAGATAAATAGAGGATTATAAGTTAGTCCAGGATCTTCAGAAACTGCTAAAGCTGCTGACTTAGCCCAAACATTACCATTTCCTTGGACAAAATTATCGAAAGTATACTTTTCCTTGAGTCCAGTTTCAGAATATGGAATAGTGGAGGGACTTGTCTGATAATCGCTATTTGTAGACTCAGATTCTATAGCTACTTTGAGAGTCAGCTTTCTTCAACTTTCGTGAAGACATAATGCGCCTTTATTTCAGTATCATAGATTTCAAAACCTGCTGTTAAAAGGATTCCATTGATATTTCTTTCCCAAAATATCTGCATCTCATCTCGGGGTAAGAAAATCGTTGCAGTGGCATCTTCTACTTTAACCAGGGTTGCATCTAAGATGTAAAAATCATAAACTGATTGAGTCAATCTATCATGTGCAAGTTCTAAAAATACGATTCCAAAATTGTTTTTTTCTTTCAATGATTTTCCTCCTCCTTTTACTATAGAAATTTTAAAAGGTTTATTGATAGAATCATTTTACCATAGATAAGATTATTTTTTTCCACAACTTGTGGAAAAACAATTAACAATGTTTTTAGATGTTTATCCACAAAGATGTGGATAACTAAGAGAAAATTTCTGAAATACTAGGGCTTTTTAAAATAATAAATCGGTGGATAACCATGTTAGTTAAGAATAATAAAATAACAGCCTTATTTCAGGCTGTTAATAAATTGTTGGTATTCATCTTGGCTATGGAAAGAAATAGTAATTTTACCGCTATCTTTTTTTTGAAGGCTAATCTGGACATCTAATCCGAGTAATTTTTTTAATTTTTGCTCTTCCTCTTTGACAAAGTGATTTTTTTCTTTTTTGCTGATCTTCTTATTTTTTTGTAGTATTTGTTCAACTTGTCGAACTGAGAGATTTTCTGTTTGAATACGATTCAAGAGTTTATCTTGTCTGTCACTTGATAATTGAATGAGGAGTCTAGCATGAGCCTGGGAAAGTTTTCCACTTTCGACTTCTGTCAGGATATGTTTAGGTAGCCCTAACAATCGAACTAGGTTTGTAATATAAGGTCGAGATTTCCCCATTTTTTCAGCAATTTCTGAGTGGGTAAAACCTTTATCAATTAAGGACTGATATGCTTTAGCTTCTTCGATAGGATTTAAATTTTCTCGTTGGAGATTTTCAATGATGGAATGAAGCATCATATCTTGATCAGAAAGTTGCTTAACAATTACTGGAACTTCTGAAAGTCCAGCAGCTATTGACGCACGATACCGTCTTTCTCCAGCTAAAATTTCATATCCAAATACAGGAGATTTTCTAACGATAATTGGCTGAATTAAGCCGTTTTCCTTAATAGATTGTGCCAGTTCTTGTATTTTTTCTTCTGAAAATTCTTTACGAGGTTGATAGGGATTTTTTTGAATATCCTTTATTTGAACAATTTTAAATTTTTCCATAACTCTACATTATCATAACTTAGATATTCTGTAAAGCAACTTTACATATCTGTAAACTATTGTTCTAAATCACTAGTACTCTTATCTAATTTAATGGTAGTTGTTTCTTCCTTTACCATTACGGTAGTATGTAATAGTCATGCTATCTCCGATAGAATGACTATATAGAGCACTTTGTAATTCAGTAGTTGAAGAAATAGCTTTATCATCTACTTTTGTAATGACGTCATATTGTTGTAGATGTCCATTGGCAGGCATACTAGTTTGAACAGAACGAACAACTACTCCTGCAGTGACACTTGATGGTACATTCAATCTTTGTAAATCAGTGCTACTAAGATTTGAAAGGTTGACCATTTGAATGCCCAAGGCTGGTCGAGTGACTTTTCCATTCTTTTCCAATTGATTGATAATATTGATGGCATCGTTTGAAGGAATCGCAAATCCAAGTCCTTCTACAGAAGTTCCACCATTTGTAGCTATTTTACTAGATGTAATTCCGATTACTTGTCCCTGAATATTGATTAAAGGGACCGCCAGAGTTACCAGGGTTGATGGCTGTATCTGTTTGGATAGCCTTTGTAGAGATAGCTTGTCCATCTTCAGATTTTAAAGAAACATTTCTATTCAAACTTGATACGATTCCTTGTGTAACGGTATTAGCGTATTCAGAACCAAGAGGACTTCCGATTGCGATGGCTGTTTCTCCAACTGTTAGTTGATCAGAATCTCCAAATTCAGCTACGGTAGTCACCTTATCTGCAGCAATTTTTACAACTGCAATGTCAGAATAAGTATCAGAACCAACAATTTCACCTGGAACTTTGGTTCCGTCAGCTAAACGAATATCCACTTTTTTAGCTCCACTAATAACGTGAGTATTGGTTACGAGATAAGCAAAGTTACCTTCTTTTTTATAAATAACTCCAGAACCTTCACTAGATACTTGCTCAGTATTTGTATCTGTATCAGTTTCTGCAGATCCAAATAAACTATTTTGGGAGTTTGCAGAGTAAGTAATGACAGATACCACAGCATCTTTAACTTTATCGACTGCCTGTGTAGTTGAGTTTTCATTTTTTACAGCTGTTTTGCTGACAGTGGTGGTATTTGTTGGACTAGTGTTTTGTTTTTGACTTAGTTGCAATGTCGTAAAACTACCTAAAACACCACTAAAAAAGCTAATGAGAATGACTAATAAAAGTTGTCCCCATTTTTTGGAACTAGTTTGTAAGTTTTTCATAGAAGCCTCCATGTTTTTTTATATCAATGAAAGTATAAAATAGCTAGCTTAATCCAAAGCTTAAAGAAAGAAAGTTTTTCACAACATGTGGATAACTTTCAAAAACCTGTGAATTTATTGAATTTTTTCAAAATCTTATCTGTGAATAAGATGTGAAATTGAGTGTGAATATGTTAGAATAGAAGAATGAAAATTAAAGTGGTAACAGTTGGAAAACTGAAAGAAAAATATCTCAAAGATGGCATAGCAGAATATTCCAAAAGGATTTCACGCTTTGCTAATTTAGAAATGATTGAGTTGTCAGATGAAAAAACACCAGATCGGGCTAGCGAATCTGAAAATCAAAAGATTTTGGAGTTAGAAGGGAACCGCATTCTTTCTAAAGTAGGAGATCGTGATTTTGTAGTTGTTTTAGCTATTGAAGGAACAACTTTTTCTTCTGAAGAATTCAGTAAGCAGCTTGAAAGAGCCTCTATTAATGGATTTTCGACAATCACTTTTATCATTGGTGGGAGTTTAGGACTCTCTCCAGAGGTGAAAAAGAGAGCCAATCTTTCTGTTAGTTTTGGGAGATTAACGCTTCCTCATCAACTGATGAGACTAGTCTTAGTAGAACAAATCTATAGAGCATTTTCGATTCAACAAGGTTCACCCTATCACAAATAGATGATTGACTAAGCTAGCTTTTTTTGATAAGATAGATTAGTAAGGTCTCATAGCTCAGCTGGATAGAGCATTCGCCTTCTAAGCGAACGGTCGCAGGTTCGAATCCTGCTGGGATCAGTGTTAAATCGTAAGCTGGGAAAAAATCCCAGCTTTTTTTGTAAAAATTTGACATTTCAGAATAAAATTTGAGCATTTGAGAGATAATTCTCTATAGGTATCGTAGATTTTATATAATATTTTTGTAAGTTAATTTACAAGAAAAACATTATAGGAGTTTATATTATGAAAAAGAATACAGATTTTGCTCAAATGAAAGATTTCCAACAATTGAACGAAAAAGAACTGCAGGAAATCAGAGGTGGGGAAATGAGACCTATGTATACAATAAAATAAAATATTTTCAAAAAAGTAAGTATAGTAAAAAAATAAAGGTGAGAATATAATGGATTTATTTGGATTAGTAATAGCTATTGTTTATGTTTTTTTATTATTAGTAAAAATTTATGAAATGGGATTTGTAAAGCAACTAGAAAAAGAACAATGTATTTTTTTAGTATTTATATCTTTCTACTACAATTGAGTATTGGAAGTAGTACTTCATTTCTTGAACTTAGATAGTTTTGGATTTGTCTAAATTTTTTTATTTCCTTTACTCCTATTTGGTTACTTTATTGGATTTAAGAAGTATGAGAAGTATAAGGGAATTTTTATCAGTCTATTATTTTTCTCTTTTATATCATAGTACTAATAACTTTTTATCAGTAACCTTATCATCTATTACAGGAGATGAGTTTGCATTGAAGTATAACAATTATTTTTCTCTATTTATCCTGATCTTAACTTATTTGGTTATTAAAGTTGTTGTTTCTTATTTCCATCTCGAATTTAAATATTTTGATAAAGACTATCTATATCCTTTTCTGAAAAAAGTGCTCTTTGCATTTATTTTTCTACACGTTGTCTCTTTCATTTCAGATATTGTGAGTACGATTCGTCACTTAAATAGTTTTGGAAGTATTTTATCATCCATTGTTTTTGTTGGTCTACTTTTGACCTTTTTCTCCATGAATTCTCACAAAGTTCAGATAGAAAAAGAGATTGAATTGGAACAAAAGAAGTTTGAGCAAAAACATTTACAAACTTACACGGATGAGATTGTTGCATTATATAATGAAATTCGTGGTTTTCGTCATGACTATACAGGAATGCTTGTCAGCTTAAGAATGGCGATCGAAAGTAAAGATTTACAAGAAATTGACAGAGTTTACAGTGAAGTTCTTGTAAAGGCGAATCAAAAATTACGTTCAGATAAGTATACCTATTTCGATTTGAACAATATTGAGGATTCAGCTCTTCGTAGTTTGATTGCTCAATCTATTGTCAATGCGAAAACGAATGATGTAGAGTACACATTAGAGGTAAAAGATATCATCACACCTTTGTCTATGGAATTGTTAGATTTGGTGCGCGTGATGAGCGTTCTGCTCAATAATGCCGTTGAGGGGGCAGTTGAAAGCTATCAAAAACAACTAGAGGTAGCTATCATCAAGTTGGATCTTGAAACCCTAGTTGTCATCCAAAACTCTTGTAAAAAAAGAAAGGTAAAATCCGAAGATTTATTTGAATTAGGATTTTCAACTAAAGGAAGACATAGAGGACTTGGACTCAATAATGTTAAAGAAATTTTAGGAAAATATGACAATGTTATTTTAGAAACAGAAATTGATAATGATGTATTTAAACAAGTGATTAGATTTAAGAGGGAACTGATATGAAAGTATTAATTTTAGAAGATATTATAGAACACCAAGTAAGGTTGGAAACAACTCTGAATAAAATTTCTAAGGAAACAAATATTCCTATCTCCTATAAAACAACAGGAAAAGTAAGAGAATTTATGGAATATGTAGAGCATGATGAAGTCAATCAGCTTTATTTTCTAGATATTGATATCAATGGGATTGAGAGAAAAGGATTTGAAGTTGCTCAATTCATTCGTCATCGCAATCCTTATGCCATTATTGTTTTTATTACAAGTCGATCTGAGTTTGCTACCTTGACTTATAAATACAAAGTTTCAGCATTGGATTTCATTGATAAAGAAACTAGTGATTCATCATTTAAAAGTCGAGTTGCTGACTGTGTGATTTACACTAAGAGTACTTTACTTGAAAATCAATCAGTTGTTGATTATTTTGATTATAGTTATAAAGGAAATGATCTTTGTATTCCTTATCATGATATTCTCTACATTGAAACAACGGGAACTTCTCATAAATTAAGAATTGTAGGTAAGAATTTTGCCAAAGAATTCTATGGAACAATGACAGATATTCAAGAAAAGGATAAGGAAACCCAACGTTTTTATCTAGTCTCATAAATCATTTTTAGTCAATATCGGTAATGTGAGAGAAATTGATCGTAAAAAAATGGAAGTTGTGTTTTATGAAGATCATCGTTGCCCGATTTCACGCCTAAAAACTAAAAAATTGAGAGAGCTAATGGCTAAAAACCAAAAAAAGTAATTGACAATTTTTGATAAATTGATATAATAGTTATATCTGCTACAGATAGATGGTCCGTTGGTCAAGGGGTTAAGACACCGTCTTTTCATAGCGGTAACACGGGATCGAATTCCGTACGGACTATTTAATCCGCCATAGCTCAGTTGGTAGTAGCGCATGACTGTTAATCATGATGTCGTAGGTTCGAGTCCTACTGGCGGAGTCAGATGAAAGGAACACTAATTTGGTGTTCCTTTTTTGATTCTTTGTCCGATGTAATGAGGGGAGGCATACCTAACATACGGATAGATAATGATTTGTGTCCGAAAATAAAACTAAGGAAATTGTATTGCCTTAGCCTAATAAGAATAACAAAATAGGCTCCATAATATTCATAGGGGGTTGATTTCCTATAAATATTATAGAGCTTTTTATTAATTTGTATCCCCTAACATTTTCATTAAAAAGTCCGTGATTTCTTGTGGACTTTCTTTTTTTCCGTGGGCAATCCAGGTTTGACAGACTCCAAAGAGAGCATTTGTCAGGTAGACGCTACTGTATTCTAATTCTACTTCATTTAGTTTGAGTTGCATAAAACGTTTTTGAAGGTCTGTGCTCAGTAGGATGTGAAGTTTATTTCTCAGGAAATTTTGAATTTCCTTGGTTCCATTTTCAGATAAAAGAGCTGCTAGAAGTGGTTCTGATTCTAAGTATTCAAATACTTCTAGAATAGCATCTCGTTTCTGATTAGCATGTTTTTGAAAGATATATTCGAAGGTATGAAATAGTTTACTTTGGTAATGTTCAATCATATCGTATTTATCTTTGTAATGAGTATAGAAACTGGAGCGGCTAATTCCAGCTTTTTGTGCTAATTTAACAGTTGTAATCTGATCGAATGGTTGTTCCATCAATAATTCTACCATGGCATTTTCGATAATACGCTTGGTTTTTAATCGTTTATTACTTTCTTGCATGTTCCCTCCAGATGAACATTTTTAGACAATGTGTTTAAAAATAGTTTTTTTATCTTGTCTTTTTAATTTTTTTATGTATAATCTATTATATCAAAAATTTAGACAAGTAGTTTAAAAAAGGAGACAATATGTTTAAAGAATGGAAAGCAATCTTTAAAAAACCGACATTTATTATTGTCATGATAGGAATTTCCTTAATTCCAGCTCTTTACAATATCATTTTCTTATCATCAATGTGGGATCCATATGGTAAACTTTCAGAGTTACCTGTAGCAATTGTTAATAAGGATCAAGCTGCTACTTATAATGATGAAAAACTCACTATTGGTGAAGACATGGTGTCTAATTTAAAAGATAGTAATAGTCTGGATTTTCATTTTGTAGATGAAGGTGAGGGAGCAAAGAGGACTGCGGGATGGAGATTATTACATGGTTGTAACGTTGCCAAGTAATCTTTCTGAGAAAGCTTCTTCTATCCTTACAAATCATCCTGAACAGATGACGATTGACTATCAGACATCAAGTGGTCATAGTTTTATTGCAAGCAAGATGAGTGATTCTGCCATGACACAAATCAAACAGACTGTGGCTACTAATGTTACTCAATCTTATACCAAAGCTTTATTTGAGAAGATGGGTGATTTAAAACTTGGTTTATCTCAAGCTGCAAATGCAAGTTTACAGTTGGCTGATGGTTCGAATCAGCTTTCGGATGGGAGTCAAAACCTTAACAACCAATCTTAAAACCTTAGCTCAATCAAGTCTCACATTTTCTAATGGTGCTGATCAATTATCTACAGGTTTAGGAAACCTATACAGCTGGTGTAAATCAGTTAAATCTTGGTCTTGGTAATTTTAATACTGGTTTAAATCAATATACCAGCGCTATTTCACAAATCGACAATGGATTAAACCAACTGAATTCACAGACACCGGCACTGGTATCAGGATTGACTCAACTTGATTTCAGGCACACAAGCCTATACAGGTGGTGTTTCTCAACTAAATTCAGGATTAAATCAATTTTCACTTGGTATTGATACTTATACAAATGGAGTTCAAAGTCTATCATCAGGTGCAAATCAGATTTCTAAACAATCAGAGACCTTGCGTACAGGACTTACTCAACTTAATCAAGGAATTCAAGAACTTTCTACTCAATTAAGTGTATCAAGTCAACAAAAGAGATCAGATTCATCAATTAGTGACTAGTTTGGAGCAATTTGAATCAAGCTATTCAAACGTCAGACACAGGAGATATAACAGAGTTAACAAATCAGTTTTCTAGTAGTCTATCAACGATTGCAAATTCAGCACAAAAGCATCATTACTTCAAATCAAGCTGAAAAAGAAACTACTTTGTCAGCTATTCAATCTACTAGTGCTTATCAAAGCTTAACTCCTGACCAACAGGCAGAAATAACTTCTGTGTTTTCTAATCCATCATCTTCTACTAGTGAGTCAGCACGAACAATTTTAACTACAGTTCAAACGTTACAATCTTCTTTAGAGAATGTAACCACTCAAACAGATAGTCTAACTCAATTAAAGAATCATTCAAGTCAATTATTACCAACTGCTTCTTCAACATTGACAGTTTTGTCAAGTGGATTAACACAAGTTCAAACAGCAATTGATGGTCAATTATTGCCAGCTAGTCAAAATCTTGCATCTGGTATTGACAACTACACAAAATCTGTAGACCAAGTAGCTTTAGGAGCAAGTCAGTTGAGTTCGAAAAATTCGAACTTGACAGGAAGTTTCAATAAGTTGCTGCAAGGCTCTAATCAGTTGACAGAAAAATCTTCAACATTGACAGGTGCTACTGCTAAGTTAGCAGAGAATGCACCAGAATTAGCAACAGGAATTGATAAACTTGCATCAGGTGTCAACCAAGTAAACAATAAAACATCAGATTTAACTGCTGGATTTAATCAATTACAAGCGGGCTCTCAACAATTAGCTGATAAATCAGACCAGCTAGTTTCTGGAGCAAATCAACTAGCTAATGGTTCTGAAAAAATAGCTAGTGGAGCAGATCAACTTGCTCAAGGATCAGAAATTCTACAATCAGGACTTGGAAATTAGGGGATGGTTCTAGTAAACTGAATCAGGGATTGACAGAAGCTGAGGAACAATTGCAACAGGCTTCAACTGAACCAACAAATGCAGACTTACTAGCTGATCCTCTAAGTCTTTCAAAAACTGATAAGGATCAAGTAGCAGTTAATGGAATTGCCATGGCTCCGTATATGATATCAGTTGCTCTTTTTGTTGCTGCTATTTCAACTAATATGATTTTTGCTAAATTGCCTTCTGGGCGCCATCCAGAAAGTCGCTGGGCTTGGTTTAAGTCTCGCTTTGAAATTAACGGTATCATTGCTGGTTTTGGCAGGAGTATTAGTTTATGGTGGAGTACATTTAATCGGACTGACTGCAGTTCACGAATTCAAAAACCTTTGCCTTTTGATTATTTTAACCAGTCTTGCTTTCATGGCGATGGTAACAGCATTGACAACCTGGAATTCTCGCCTAGGCGCCTTCTTCTCCTTAATTTTATTACTTCTTCAATTAGCATCAAGTGCAGGAACTTATCCTTTAGCTTTGACGAATCAATTCTTTAAAACTATTAATCCATGGTTACCTATGAGTTATTCAGTTTCAGGTTTACGACAAACCATTTCTATGACAGGTAATATTCATAGTCAGATTATTTTCCTTATCTTTACAGTAATGATTTTTGTTGCTTTAGGAATGCTTGCCTATCAACCTAAAAAAGCTGAAGAAGATTAAAAACTATCGACCAATTCGGTCGATAGTTTTTTTATCTAGAATATTTTTTTCTTTGAAAATCGTAAAAGATAAAGACAATAATGGCTATAAGAGAACAACTTGCACCAGCAACAAATCCTTTGGGAATAAATGAAAGTGTAATAGTCCCTTCACCTTCAGGAACATCAATTTTCATAAATCCAGTTTGTGCCTGTTGAATTTGTAATTTTTTACCATTTTGGTAAGCAGACCATCCTTGGTCGTAAGGAATTGTGAAAAAAATCGATGTCTCACTCTTTACCTTATAATTTACAGTAACTTTATTTTTATAAGAGCTCACTTCTACTGGATTTTCTTTTATTTTGCTAATTGCCTCCGTATACTTTTTTTAGTATCTAAAGCGATAGAAAGTTGGAGATTCAAATGATATTTGAGCATTTCCTGGAAATTTAATTTGGATATCAAAAGTTTGTTTGTTTTCTGTATATCCAAGATTAAAAAATGTAAAAGCATTATCTGTGGTAAAGGATTTTTTTTCACCATTGACAATGATGTCAACTTGCTTTTTCTTATCATTAGAGAAATTTAGCTTTAGTCATTGAAAGATAAACCTGACTATTCTCAGGAACTTCGATATTGTAGTTGATCGTTGCATCCTCGGTAGAAGTTCCGTTTAGATTGACCACGTTGTCACTAGGGTTTGTATTATGATCTATCGGATAAAAGTACTCTTCATTTAAAGCAGCAATTTGATTTAAAAATTGAGTTTGGTTATCAAGAGTATGGTCATTGAAAGTGACATCTTTGTAAAGAGACTGTGTAGCAAAAGCAATTGGGAGAGCGAATTGATTTTTATAAAGGGTTAGATTATCTTTTTGATAGCTTGGATGAAAACCATATTTATCTGGATAGGTTTCAGAAATATCATAGCTGATTCCAAATAAACTATCTGCAATGATAGTGTTATTTGCATAACGAAGATTAAGGTTGGTACCTGAAGATTTAAAACCCAACTTGTCTAAAGTTGTACTTGCAGAACGATTACGAACAGATGAAAATTGTGAGATGCCATTGTAGTTAAATTTCATGCTATCGTTTCCAGTTTGAGTCTGTAATTTTTCAGTTCGTGTAAATGTATCTGGTTGCTGTTTGATATACTCCAAAATAGCTTCCATACTTGGAATATCTTTGTCATAGGTGCTACGAGAAGCAAATCCCCATTCTTTTGAAATTCCATTTGAATTGCGATGATGCATTAAAACTAACTTTCACTTATTGTAAAAGATCAAAAATAAGAATTGAAAAAGATTTTTTTGGAGAAATCAGTTTTTTTCGGATAAAGTGCTAATAACAACAGCAAGTATACCACTAAGAATTCAATCGTTAAAGAGTATATTTAAATTTAGTTAAAAATGAATAATGATTTTTTTAAAAATAAATGGTTGCTAGATAGCCAGCTAAAAAGTAAAGGTCATTGAGCAGAAAAAACGTTCCACAATTTTATATCTTTAACTCTATTTAAAACTTCTGATGATATATAAATCAAAAGAGTGGAGAAAATCCACGCATAGCGATGAAGAAACATATTTGGCGCGTGCATTCCTTGCCAAAATAGATCTAGGGCTTCTAGATAAAAACTAGCTATGATGATGATAAATAGAGTTGCGTAGCATAGTTTCACGTGAAACTTAATTGATTTTAATGTAAAGAATACAATTGTTAAGATAAAAGGAAGGAGGCCAACAAAAATCATTGGGATAGAACCATATTTAGTTGTATCGAAAAGCACCAATGAATTGTTTAGCAAATAGATCTAGATACCAACTAGCATCTGTTTTTATTTTTGTAATAGCAGTTAGTTTTTCACCATGAGTTCTTAAATCAAACAAGGTTGGGAGTGTCATGATGAAACTTGTTAAACCAGCGAGTAAGGAAGTTATGATGAAATCAAGGAAAAGAAAACTTACGTCTTTTAAAATCCCAGGAAAGTTGGCAAAAATACCAAACTACCAAAAACAGGGCAGTCATATAACCAAAATAGTAGTTTTGGATAAATAATATTGACAAACTTGTAAAGTATAGAATACGTTTTTTTTCCGTTATGAGTAGATGTAAACCAGTTAAAATTAAGGGAATTAAAATAAAAACATCTAACCAGGTTTTAATCTCAAGTTGACTAACTGTAAAGCTCATTAAAGCATATGAGGTAGATAGAGCTAATCGAAGTGGGGCTGGTATATTTTTAAATATTTTACTCAAGCTAAAAAAGGTTGACAGACCTATCAAGCCAAATTTCAACAAGGTTGACAGATAGACTGCATCTGGCATGCTTGATACATCAAAAAAATAAACAAGAGGAGATAGAAAACTACCAAGGTAATAACTGGACAAGGCATAAAAATTGAGACCTAGACCACTGGTAAAAGTATAAAATAGACTATCACTCCCATGTAAAATATTACGAAGATTAAGATCAAAAATAACATATTGATGAAATCCATCCCCTAATAAAGGTGAAGTATCACTATTCCAGTAGATACCTTGGGAGAGATAGACTCCGGACATAATCACTAGGGGAATGATGAAAGAAATAAAATAGGTCCAATAGTTTCTGAAAAATGTTTTCATGTTACCTCATAGAATGATAGAAAACTCAGTTGGTTAATCCAACTGAGTTTTAAAGTATATTTAGTCTTTCCAAAGTTCTTTGACTTTTGCTTGTACTTCAGCATTTTCTAAGAATTCATCATAGGTTTCATCGATACGATCGATTACACCATTTTTAGATAGGACAATAATGTGGTTAGCCAAAGTTTGAATAAATTCATGGTCGTGACTGGCGAAGATGATAGATTCTTTAAAGTTTTTCAATCCATCGTTCAAGCTTGAAATAGATTCCAAATCTAAGTGATTAGTAGGATCGTCAAGTACAAGAACGTTTGATTTTAAAAGCATGAGTTTTGAGAGCATCACGCGCACTTTTTCTCCCCCTGACAAGACGTTTACAGGTTTGTTAACTTCGTCTCCAGAGAAAAGCATACGACCAAGGAAACCACGTAGGAAGGTATTGTCATCTTCTTCTTTACTTGCAAATTGACGCAACCAATCAAGGATAGACTCGTTACCAGCAAAATCAGCCGAATTGTCTTTTGGTAGGTAAGAACGACTAGTTGTAACTCCCCACTTGACAGTTCCTTCATAGTCAATATCACCCATAATTGCGCGAATCAAGGCAGTTGTTTGGATATCGTTTTGTCCGATAAGAGCTGTCTTGTCACCTGGACGCAAAATGAAGCTGATGTTGTCAAGAATAGTTTCACCGTCAATCTTGACAGATAGATTTTCTACTGTCAAGAGATCATTACCAATTTCACGTTCAGCTTAAAGTTGATAAATGGGTATTTACGGCTAGATGGAATGATTTCTTCCAAGACAATCTTATCAAGCATCTTTTTACGAGAAGTTGCTTGTTTAGATTTAGATGCGTTAGCAGAGAATCGAGCAACGAATTCTTGGAGTTGCTTAATTTTTTCTTCTGCCTTAGCATTACGGTCTGCTAACAATTTGGCAGCAAGTTCAGAAGATTCCTTCCAGAAGTCGTAGTTTCCGACATAGAGCTTGATTTTCCCAAAATCAAGGTCGGCCATGTGAGTACATACTTTGTTCAAGAAGTGACGGTCATGGGACACGACAATGACCGTATTATCAAAGTCAATCAAGAAATCTTCTAACCAAGTAATAGATTGGATATCAAGACCGTTGGTTGGCTCGTCTAGAAGAAGAACATCTGGTTTACCAAACAGAGGCTTTAGCAAGGAGAACTTTCACTTTGTCTCCCATTTGCAAGTTCACTCATATTTTGGTAATGAAGATCTTCAGGGATATTCAAATTTTGTAAGAGTTGTGAAGCTTCACTCTCAGCTTCCCAACCACCTAGTTCAGCAAATTCTCCTTCAAGCTCAGCTGCACGAACCCCATCTTCATCAGTAAAGTCTGCTTTCATATAGATAGCATCTTTTTCTTTCATGATGTTGTATAGTTTTTCATTACCCATGATAACAACATCAATAACACGTTCATCCTCATAGTCAAAGTGATTTTGACGAAGAACAGAAAGACGTTCATTTGGTCCAAGAGAAACATGACCAGTTGTAGGTTCGATATCACCAGCTAAGATTTTCAAAAATGTTGATTTACCTGCACCGTTAGCACCAATTAAACCATATGTGTTTCCTTCTGTAAATTTGATGTTGACCTCATCAAAAAGTTTGCGATCACTAAAACGTAGTGAAACATCAGATACTGTTAGCAATGTTTTTCTCCTATTATATGTAATACTCTAATTCTACTAGAAAATCATCAAATATTCAAATTTTTATCTGTCAATTATTTGTAAATAAAGTTGACAGTTTCTTTACGATTGGATAGATATCCAAGACATAGTTTGATTTTAAAAATTATCTGTCTTTTTATCAAAAAAATGCTATAATTGAAAGGACCATATCAAAGGAGAATAAGATGAATAAACCCATTATTTTAACAGGAGATCGTCCAACTGGGAAATTACATATTGGACACTATGTAGGTAGCTTAAAAAATCGTGTTATCCTTCAAGAAGAAAATAAATATGACATGTTCGTTTTTTTGGCTGATCAGCAAGCCTTAACTGACCATGCAAAAGATCCACAAACAATTGTAGAGTCTATCGGGAATGTTGCCTTGGACTATCTTGCAGTGGGATTGGATCCGAAGAAATCAACGATTTTCATCCAAAGTCAGATTCCAGAGTTGGCAGAGTTGTCTATGTATTACATGAATCTAGTGTCTTTAGCTCGTTTGGAACGAAACCCAACAGTCAAGACAGAAATTGCTCAGAAAGGATTTGGAGAAAGTATTCCAACTGGATTTTTAGTTTATCCGGTTGCTCAAGCAGCAGATATCACAGCTTTCAAGGCTAATTATGTTCCTGTAGGTACAGACCAAAAACCGATGATTGAACAAACGCGTGAGATTGTGCGTTCTTTCAATCATGCCTACAACTGTGATGTTTTGAGTAGAGCCAGAAGGAATTTATCCTGAAAATGAAGGAGCAGGTCGCTTACCTGGTCTTGATGGTAATGCTAAAATGTCTAAATCGCTTAATAATGGTATCTACTTGTCAGATGATGCAGATACTTTGCGTAAGAAAGTAATGAGTATGTATACAGATCCAGATCATATTCGTGTGGAAGATCCAGGTAAGATTGAAGGCAATATGGTTTTCCATTACTTAGATGTTTTCGGACGTCCAGAAGATGCTCAAGAAATTGCTGAAATGAAAGAGCATTATCAACGTGGAGGTCTAGGTGATGTCAAGACTAAACGTTATCTACTTGAAATCCTAGAACGTGAACTTGGTCCAATCCGTGAACGTCGCCTAGAATATGCCAAAAGATATGGGTGAAGTGTATAATATGTTGCAAAAAGGTAGTGAAAAAGCTCGAGAAGTTGCTGGCCAAACGCTATCAGAAGTAAAATCAGCAATGGGTCTAAATTACTTTCATTAATAGATAAAATATGAACTCTAAAACTATCTCTTCTTTAAAATTAAAGGGATAGTTTTTTTATATTATCTATTATCAATATAATTGACAAATTTTCATAGAATGGTATGATAGATACAATACAAAAAGCGTCAAGCTCAAAAAGAAAGAAAAGAGGAAACTTCAATGTCTAATTGGGACACTAAATTTTTGAAAAAAGGTTTTACCTTTGATGATGTATTGCTTATTCCAGCAGAGAGTCATGTATTGCCTAATGATGCGGATTTAACAACAAAATTGGCAGATAATTTGACTTTAAATATCCCAATTATTACAGCAGCTATGGATACTGTAACAGAAAGCCAAATGGCCATTGCAATCGCGCGTGCAGGTGGACTTGGAGTTATCCATAAAAATATGTCTATTGAGCAACAAGCTGACGAAGTTCGTAAGGTAAAACGTTCTGAAAATGGTGTTATCATTGATCCATTCTTCTTGACTCCAGAGCATACAATTGCAGAAGCAGACGAACTCATGGGACGTTACCGTATCAGTGGTGTTCCAGTGGTTGAAACTCTTGAAAATCGTAAATTGGTTGGTATCTTTAACAATCGAGATCTTCGCTTTATTTCTGACTACAACCAACCAATTTCAAAACACATGACTAGTGAAAACTTAGTTACTGCTCCAGTTGGTACAGATTTAAAAACAGCTGAGAGTATTCTTCAAGAACACCGTATTGAAAAACTACCTCTAGTTGACGAAGAGGGTCGTCTTTCTGGTTTGATCACGATTAAAGATATTGAAAAAGTGATTGAGTTTCCAAATGCAGCTAAAGATGAATTTGGTCGTCTTCTAGTTGCTGGTGCAGTAGGTGTCACTTCTGATACATTTGAACGTGCTGAAGCTCTCTTTGAAGCGGGAGCAGATGCAATTGTCATCGATACAGCACATGGACACTCTGCAGGGGTTCTCCGTAAAATCGCTGAAATCCGTGCCCATTTCCCAGACCGTACACTGATTGCCGGAAATATCGCTACTGCTGAGGGAGCACGTGCCCTTTATGACGCAGGAGTTGACGTTGTTAAAGTTGGTATTGGTACCAGGTTCAATCTGTACAACTCGTGTTATCGCAGGTGTCGGAGTTCCACAAGTTACAGCTATCTATGATGCAGCAGCAGTTGCGCGTGAATATGGCAAAACAATCATCGCTGATGGTGGAATCAAGTATTCTGGAGATATTGTAAAAGCTCTTGCTGCTGGTGGAAATGCAGTAATGCTTGGATCAATGTTTGCAGGAACAGATGAAGCTCCAGGTGAAACTGAAATCTTTCCAAGGACGTAAGTTCAAGACTTACCGTGGTATGGGTTCAATCGCTGCTATGAAGAAAGGGTTCAAGCGACCGTTACTTCCAAGGTTCTGTCAATGAAGCAAACAAACTCGTTCCAGAAGGAATTGAAGGTCGTGTTGCTTATAAAGGAGCAGCAGCTGATATCGTCTTCCAAATGATTGGTGGTATCCGTTCTGGTATGGGTTACTGTGGTGCTGCTAACCTTAAAGAATTGCATGATAATGCTCAATTTATCGAAATGTCAGGTGCTGGTCTAAAAGAAAGCCATCCACACGATGTGCAAATCACAAATGAAGCACCAAACTACTCAATGTAATAAAAAATCTCCTGTTAAACAGGAGATTTTTTGTTTACAACGTTGTAAAAGTTAGTTTACAGATAATTGACCATCTTTTCACTGTAAATACACTGAGATTATCAGGTAAGTTTTGAAGATGCTCTAAACTAGTTGTAGTAATAAAGGTTTGAATATTTTGAGATATAGTCTCTAATAATTTAAGTTGACGAGTATTGTCAAGTTCACTCATAACATCGTCAAGTAAAAGAATAGGCGCTTCCTTGGTAATACTCTCCATCAACTCAATTTCAGCTAGTTTGATAGAGAGGACAAGGCTACGATGTTGTCCTTGACTTCCAAAAGCTTGCTTCCATTCCATTGATTAAGAAAATCATATCATCTCGATGAGGACCAACTCCAGTATTCTTCTTAAATAGATCTCTTGATCTACTTTTTTGAAGTGCTGCATAGAAAGATTCTGATAGGTGTTCCTTGTCAGTGAAGTTTACCGATGGTTGATAACGTATTGACAACTCTTCTAATTGGTCTGAAATATCAAAGTGTTTTTCACGACCAAAAGACTCCATTTTTTTGATAAATTCTGCTCTGTGAACCATCACTCGACAACCGTAGTCCACTAGCTGGTCATCGAGAACAGATAAAAATGTTTCGTCGATCTGATTCGCTGACTTTAAGTAGGTATTTCTTTGTTTGAGCACATGATTGTAGCTTGACAAAGTCTGACAAGTATATGGGTTTGATTTGCCCTAGTTCCATATCTATAAACTTACGTCGGATAGCTGGTGCTCCTTTGACAAGTTGTAAATCTTCGGGTGCAAATAGGACAACATTCATGTGTCCAATATAGTCAGATAGCCGAGCTTGCTTTAAGTGATTGACTTTAGTAATCCGACCTTTTGGTGTTAAGTCAATCTCAAGTGGAACAGTAGTCGTTCGTTTTTGAAGAATTCCAGAAACTTGAAGTTGTTCTTCTTCAAATTGAATTAAATTTTTGTCTGTCTTTGTCCGATGACTTCTAGTTAAAGCTAAAAAGTAAATACTTTCCAGAAGATTGGTTTTAGCCTTGTGCATTTCGACCAACAAATACATTCAATTTAGGATTAAATTCAATTTCAGTATCCTGATAGTTTCTAAATTGCTTTGATGGATAAGTTTTTTAAGCCACATACTTATCTACCTGGGAAACGTGGTGCAGTTTTTGTTTTAGCTTTCTGGGTCTTTTTTGTTGGCTTTTTTTTGACCGTCTTATTCATTTCTTTGACAAGTTTAGCCACACGTTCTTTCTCAAGTTTTTCTTGGAGATATTCTTCCTGTTCTTCTAAGCTCGGTTGCGTCAGAATGATTTGGATTTTCATGTCAGGAATGTCGATAGAGTCTTCGATTCTTACTTTTTTCCCACGACGATTTTCTAATTCCCCATTAAAATAGACAAGATGTTCAGCTAAAAAGGATTTAATAGCTCCGCCACTGTGTATAATACCAAGTTCTTTCAAGAGAGCTTGGAGAGTGATAAATTCTTCAAATAATTTGTATTCCATAGTTCACCTCAATCTTTGGTATTATACCATATTTTACTTTGAAATGGCAGAGAAATGGCAGAGGTAAATTCGTTAGAAATGAAAGCGATTTTAATTCTAAAAGGGGTAAAGAGAACAAGAAAATTTTCTCTTTTCATGGTATAATAGAACTCTATGTAGAAGGAGGTAAGCGATGGAGTTAGTACCTGGAATTGCAGTGCATTTTATCCAATCAAAAAAATTTAAAACTAATAAAATTACTGTGCGTTTTCACAGCTCCATTGTCTTTGGATTCAATTTCAAGTCGCATGTTAAGTGCTAGTATGCTTGAAACTGCTAACCAAAGTTATCCAACTGCTCAACTTTTTCGAAAACGTTTAGCAACCTTGTATGGGACTGATTTGTCAGCGCATGCCTATCGAAGAGGAAAAAGTCATCTTGTGGACTTGAATATTTACCTATGTGCGTGATGAATTTTTAAGTAAGAAAAACGTATTAACTTCTCAAATTTTAGAATTACTGCACCAGGTTCTGTTTACTCCATTGTCGGATGAGGATGGATTTGAGAAAAATACTTTTGACATTGAGAAAAAGCAGATCTTATCAAGGCTAGAATCAGAATTGGAAGACCCATTTTTCTTTGCACATAAAGAGTTAGATCAATTGTTTTTCCAAGAAGAATCAATGCGGTTAGTTCCTAAAGATTTGATTTCTAGAATTTCAGAAGAGACTCCAGAAACATGTTTTTCAAGCTATCAAAAAATGCTAAAAGAAGATCAAATAGATATTTTCTTCTTAGGAGATTTTAATGAAATTGAAGTTTTAGAGTTTTTACATAATTTCCCTTTAACAGGTCGTAAATCATCTGTAAACATTCAATATCAGCAACCCTATTCTAATATTCTTAAAGAAGGTATTGTTAGAAAGAGATTGGGACAGTCTGTTTTAGAGATGGGCTACCATAGTTCAGTGGCATATGGTGATGAAGAACAGATGGCAGTGCTTCTTGTCAATGGTCTTTTAGGAGCCTTTCCTCATTCAAAACTATTTACCCAAGTACGAGAAAAAGAAGGGCTGGCCTATACGGTGTCAAGTCATTTGGATCTCTTTAGTGGATTTTTACGATTGTTTGCTGGAATTGATCGGCAAAATCGAAACAAAGTAAGAAAATTGATGAATCATCAGTTACTTGACATAAAAAATGGCAAGTTTACAGATAAGGAAATTGATCAGACCAAACAAATGATTCGTCGATCCTTACTACTAGCTCAGGATAATCAAGATTCTATCGTCGATAAATATTATCTGTCAACTTTTTTTGGGAAAAGCGAATCTTGACACAAAAACTTTAATCGATAAGCTTGAACAAGTTGATAGAGAAGCGATTTGTGAAGCAGCAAATAGTTTTAAGTTGCAGGCTATTTATTTTATGGAAGGAGCAGAATGACCAGACCTACTTTTCAAAAGAAATATTATCCTGCTGTAAAAGAAACTTTGTATCAAACTAGCTTAGAAAATGGTTTGACAGTTACTTTACTACCTAAAAAGGATTTTAACGAGGTTTATGGAGTTGTGAGTGTCCAAGTCGGTTCTGTTGACACAAGGTTTACAGTAGATGATAAGGGTTTACAACAATATCCACAAGGGATCGCTCATTTCTTAGAACATAAGCTTTTTGAAAGAGAAGATTCTGGAGATGTTATGGCAGCTTTTACAGAGCTAGGGGCTGAAAGTAATGCCTTTACGAGCTTTGACAAATACTAGCTATCTTTTCTCGACTTCCGAAAATGTTCTAGAGTGCTTAGATTTGCTTGAAGAACTTGTCACTACTTTCAATATGACTGAAGAATCAGTGGAGCGCGAAAAGGATATCATTCAGCAGGAAAGAGAGATGTATCAGGATGATCCAGATTCTTGTCTATTTTTCAATACTCTGGCAAATCTCTATCCAGAAAGTCCTTTAGCTTCAGATATTGTTGGTAGTGAAAACTCCATTGATGCTATTTGTCTGGAGGATTTGAAAGAGAACTTTAAAGAGTTTTACAGACCTGTCAATAGTAATATCTTTTTGGTCGGTAATTTTAAACTTGAATTTCTTGAAGATTATTTTGCTAAGAAATCTTATCATCAAGAGAAAAAACATGAGTTTAAAAGAGAACAAATACCTTTACATCCTGTAAAGACAACTGAAAGTTTACGGATGGACGTGGCTTCTCCAAAATTAGCGATTGGTATTAGAGGAAATAAAGATATCGGAAATCGAGATCAGTATCGTTATCATCTTTTATTAAAATTGTTGTTTACAATGATGTTTGGTTGGACTTCACAAAGATTTCAAAAATTATATGAGTCTGGTAAACTGGATGCTTCCTTGTCTTTAGAAATTGAAGTAGATCATCGTTTCCATTTTGTGATGTTGACAATGGATACAAAGGAACCTGTGGCACTTTCTCATCAATTTCGTAAAGCTATTCGCAATTTTATTAAAGATGAGGATGTAACTGAGGATCACTTGGATATTGTAAAAACTGAGATGTATGGAGAATTTCTTCATAGTATGGATTCCCTAGAATACATTGCTACTCAGTATCATCCAACCGAGACAGGTTCAACCCTGTTTGACCTTCCTAAACTTTTGCAGGAAATTACTCTAGAAGATGTTCTAGAGGCTGGACATGATTTGATAGATAATAGCGATATGGTTGATTGTACAATTTTTCCGATATAATCGCTAGAAAATACACTAGAAAGAAGGAATGTTACGTATGAGAAAAAAAACAATTGGTGAGGTCTTACGTCTTGCAAGAATTAACCAAGGACTGAGCTTGGAGGAATTGCACAGAAAGACGGATATTCAGCTGGATTTGTTGGAGGCAATGGAGTCAGATGATTTTGACAAACTACCGAGTACTTTTTATGCTCGTTCATTTTTGAGAAAGTATGCTTGGGCGGTTGAGTTAGATGAAAATATCGTTCTAGATGCCTATGATTCGGGAAGTATGATTACTTATGAAGAAGTTGATGTAGATGAGATTGAACTCTCAGGGCGTAGACGGTCTAATAGAAAGAAAAATTCATTTCTACCGCTATTTTACTTTGTTCTTTTTTCTTTATCAATTTTAATTTTTGTAACCTACTATGTGTGGAATTATATTCAAACTCAACCAACTGCGTCCTCTACAGCTAGTTATAGTGTTGTGAGTTCAACAAGTAGCTCTAGTAGTGTAGTATCAAGTAGTAGTCAAGCCACTAGTTCATCAAGTTCGAGTGAAGCAACTACTTTGACTGTTTCAGGTCAGGGAGATGCTTTATCAGTGGAATATAAGACATCTAAGATTCTGCGGATCTTCAATTATCTGTTACAGATGCAACAAGCTGGATTAGTGTTTCGGATACTGATTTAGCAGGAGGAGTGACTCTTGAACCTAATAATAAAACAACTAAAACAACCATCTCCAAAGGATCTCCAGTAACCATAACATTGGGTGTTGTTAAAGGAGTGTCGGTGAAAATTGATAATAAGGAAATTGACACTTCAAAATTAACCGATCAAACTGGATGGATTACTCTAACATTAAGTTCAAACTAAAGGAAGGATAACATGAAAAAAGAGAATATTCCTAATATGCTTACGCTTGGTAGAATTTTATTTATTCCGATTTTTATTCTCCTTCTATCAATTGGCCCCTCTCCTGTGTTACATAAAATAGCGGCTGTTATTTTTGCTATTGCCAGTATAACTGATTATCTAGATGGTTATTTAGCTAGAAAATGGCAGGTGGTTAGTAATTTCGGTAAGTTTGCGGATCCTATGGCTGATAAATTATTGGTCATGTCAGCATTTATCATGCTAGTTGGTCTAAATATGGCACCAGCTTGGGTGGTAGCAGTTATTATTTGTCGTGAACTTGCAGTTACCGGGTTTGCGCTTGCTCTTAGTCGAAACAGGCGGGACTGTTCTAGCTGCTGCAATGCCTGGGAAAATCAAGACATTTAGTCAGATGTTTGCGATTATCTTCTTGTTGCTTCACTGGACTGTGCTTGGTCAGATAACTCTTTATATTGCCTTGTTCTTTACAGTTTATTCTGGTTATGATTATTTCAAGGGAAGCGCGTATTTGTTTAAAGGAACCTTTCGCTAGATATGGAATCGATTATTGAGATAAAAGACCTGTCTTTTCGATATCAGGCAGATCAAGAACACTATGATGTTCATAACATTTCGTTTCACGTGAAACGTGGAGAATGGTTGTCTATCGTTGGTCATAATGGTAGTGGAAAGTCAACGACTGTTCGTTTGATTGATGGTTTGCTCGAGGCTGAATCTGGAGAGATTTGGATAGACGGTGATTGCCTAACTCCAGAAAACGTCTGGGGGAAAAGACGTCAGATTGGCATGGTTTTTCAAAATCCTGACAACCAGTTTGTAGGGGCAACTGTGGAAGATGACGTTGCTTTTGGACTGGAAAACCAAGGAATCCCACTTGAAGAGATGAAGCATCGAGTTGCTGAAGCTTTGTCGTTGGTTGGTATGGTTGAATTTACTAAAAAGGAACCTGCTCGCTTGTCAGGAGGTCAAAAACAGAGAGTAGCAATTGCAGGAGTTGTCGCTCTGCGACCAGATATTTTAATCTTGGATGAGGCTACAAGTATGTTGGACCCAGAAGGGCGACTTGAATTAATTAAAATTGTGCAGGAAATTCGTCGAAATCATCAGATAACTGTGATTTCCATTACGCATGATTTAGATGAGGTGGCCATGAGTGACAGAGTTTTGGTGATGAAAAAAGGAGAAATCGAGTCAACTAGTACTCCTAGAGAGTTGTTTTCTAGATCGGATTTAGATCAAATTGGCTTAGATCAACCCTTTGTCAATCAATTAAAACAATCACTGCGTGATAATGGCTTAAAATTACCAGAGCACTACCTGACCGAGGAGGAGCTTGAGGAGGCTTTATGGGAATTATTCTAGACAATGTTAGTTATACGTATCAGGAAGGAACACCCTTTGCTTCAGCTGCTTTGTCAGATGTCTGTTTGTCAATAGAGGATGGCTCTTATACTGCGATTATTGGGCATACAGGAAGCGGAAAGTCTACAATCCTTCAACTTTTGAATGGTTTGTTGGTTCCATACAAAGGGAAGTGTTCGTGTCTTTGATACATTGATTACACCAACATCCGTCAATAAGCAAATTCGTCAAATTCGCAAACAAGTTGGGCTTGGTTTTTCAGTTTGCTAGAGAAATCAAATTTTTGAGGAAACTGTCTTAAAAGATGTGGCTTTTGGCCCTCAAAATTTTGGAGTTTCTGTAGAAGAGGCAGAAGCTATTGCGCGTGAAAAACTAGCTTTAGTAGGGAATTGATGAATCACTCTTTGAACGAAGTCCATTTGAACTCTCAGGTGGACAAATGAGACGGGTTGCTATTGCTGGAATTTTGGCAATGGAGCCTAGTATTTTGGTCTTAGACGAGCCAACAGCTGGTTTGGATCCAATTGGTCGAAAAGAGTTGATGACCTTGTTTAAAAAGCTTCATCAAGATGGCATTACAATTGTTTTAGTAACTCACCTTATGGATGATGTGGCCGAATTTGCTGACCAAGTTTATGTGATGGAAAAAGGAAAGTTAGTTAAGGGTGGGAAACCAAGTCTTGTCTTTCAAAATGTCGAATTTATGGAAAAAATCCAATTGGGTGTTCCTAAAATCACACGATTTGCTCAAAGGCTAGCTGACAGAGGAATTTCTTTTAAACAAATGCCGATAACGATAGAGGAGTTTAAGGAGTTTATCAATGGATAATATGATTTTAGGTCGATACATACCAGGAAATTCGATTATTCATCGTCTAGATCCTCGTAGTAAGTTAGTAGCAATGATTTTATTGATCATCATCGCTTTTTGGGCCAATAATCCAATTACAAATCTCATACTCTTCATTGCAACAGGCATATTTGTCGTTTTATCAGAAGTTCCCTTATCTTTTTTTATAAAAGGTTTGCGGTCTATGTTTTTTCTGATTGCTTTTACAACCCTTTTTCAACTGTTCTTTATTTCTGGTGGTCAAGTCTTGTTCGAGATGGGGTTTATAAAAATCACAAGCTATGGTATTGAGCAGGCTGGGATCATTTTTTGTCGCTTTGTGTTGATTATCTTTTTCTCAACCTTGCTAACCTTGACAACTATGCCATTGAGTTTAGCAACAGCAGTTGAATCCTTGCTTGGACCTTTAAAAAGATTTAAGGTTCCAGTTCATGAGATTGGGCTCATGTTGTCTATGAGTTTGCGCTTTGTACCAACCTTGATGGATGATACTATTCGTATTATGAATGCTCAAAAGGCGCGTGGTGTTGATTTTGGAGAAGGAAATGTAATCCAAAAGGTTAAGGCTATGATTCCTATTTTGATTCCTTTGTTTGCTACGAGTTTGAAAAGAGCGGATTCTCTTGCTACAGCCATGGAAGCTAGAGGTTATCAAGGCGGGAATGGACGTAGTCAGTATCGACAGTTAAAATGGATGAATAAAGATAGTGTAGCCCTATTACTTTGTATGTGTATTGGGTGGCATTCTATTTTTATTGAAATCCTAAAGTGAAGTGTAGAATGAGATAGGGTAGAGGTATGAACCGTTTTAAAAAATCAAAATATATCATTGTTCTATTTGTCGTTGTATTAGTAGTATCCGTTTTTTTAGTGACAACACAATCAAGTGCAGTTGTGACAAAAGCTGGAGATGGAATTTCATTAGTCGATAGAATAGTGCAAAAGCCTTTTCAATGGCTTTCTTCCGTAAAATCTGATTTAGGTCGTTTAACCAGAACCTATAACGAGAATGAAACTCTCAAAAAAGAACTCTATCAGATGAAGAAGGAAACGAATGAAGCAGACAGTCTGAAAGAAGAAAATGAGCAACTACGTCAGTTACTGGATATGAAATCAAAATTGAATGCAACCAAGTTGATTGCCTCTGACGTGATCATGAGAATTCCTGCAACCTGGAAACAAGAGTTAACAATTGATGCAGGTTCTCAACAAGGTGTGACAAGCAATATGCTTGTTATAGCTGGTGGAGGACTGATTGGAAGCGTGGGAAAGGTTGAAGATAATTCAACTGTAATCAACTTATTGACTAATGCTGAAAATACGGAGAAAATCTCCGTTAAAATCCAGCACGGTTCTACTAGTATATACGGCATTATCATTGGGTACGACAAAGAAAAAGATTTGCTTAAAATTAGCCAGTTAAATAGTAGTAGTGATATCAGTCAAGGAGACAAGGTAGTAACTGGTGGTCTTGGTAATTTTAATGCTACAGATATTCCAGTAGGGTGAGGTTGAATCAGTGACCCATAGCAATGACTATCTGACAAGAGAAGTGTTAGTCAAACTCCATGTCTGATCCAATGAATCTCAAAAGTCGTAGAGTTAGTGGGGAATCCATCATGAGACTGTTGAAGCAGATAGGGATGTTTTTACTCTTGCCTATAGTTGTCTTAATAGACAGTCATTTAGGGCAATTTGTAAATAGTTTTTTTCCACATTTTCAAATTGTGAGCCACTTTATCTTCATCTTCTTGTTGTTTGAAACTATTGAAGTATCAGAGTATCTATTTTTAGTTTATTGCTTATTTATTGGTCTTATATACGATATTTATTTTTTCCATTTAGTAGGGATTGCTAGTCTTCTTTTCGTAATTATTGGTGCAATCATTTATAAAAATAATGCGGTCATTTTATCAAATAGATGGACTAGACTATTAGCTATTTTAATGATGACTTTCTCTTTTGAATTTGGTAGTTTTCTTCTAGCACAAATGATTGGATTAACTGCTGAAAGTATAACAGTTTTTATCGTTTATGGTCTAGTTCCATCAATGATATTAAACTGTCTATGGATGTTAGTTTTCCAGTTTATTTTTGAAAAAATATATCTATAAGAAAGAAACAAAACTGTAATAAAGGCGTAATATTTATTAGGCCTTTTTTTGATATACTAGTATTGTCTTAAAAGAAGGAGTATTTACACTTATGAAGAAAAAAATCCTAGCATCACTTTTGTTAAGTACAGTATTGGTCTCACAAGGAGCTGTTCTTTCAAGTGTTAAAGCAAATACAACAGATGAAAAGATTGCTGCTCAAGATAGTAAAATTAGTAACTTGACAGCTCAACAGAAAGAAGCTCAAAAACAAGTAGACGAAATTCAAACTAAAGTTTCAGCTATTCAATCAGAGCAAGAAAAATTACAATCTGAAAACGAAAAACTTCAAGAAGAATCTAAAAAACTTGAAGGAGAAATCGCAGAGCTTTCAAAAAATATCGTAGCGCGTAATGAATCACTTGAAAACCAAGCTCGTAGTGCACAAACGAACGGAACTGCTACAAGTTACATCAATACGATTATTAACTCTGACTCAATCACAGAAGCTATTTCTCGTGTAGCAGCTATGAGTGAAATCGTATCAGCAAACAATAAAATGTTGCAACAACAAAAAGAAGATAAGAAAGCTATTTCTGAAAAACAAGTTGCAAACAACGAAGCAATCAATACAGTTATTGCTAACCAACAAACACTTGCTGATGATGCTCAAGCTTTGACAACAAAACAAGCAGAATTGAAAGTAGCTGAGTTAAATCTTGCAGCTGAAAAAGCTACAGCAGAAAATGAAAAAGCTAGCTTGTTAGAGAAAAAAGCAGCAGCGGAGGCAGAAGCCAAAGCAGCAGCAGAAGCAGAAGCAGCTTATAAAGCTAAACAAGCAAGTCAACAACAAACAGTTGCTGCTTCAGCAAATACAACTTTTGCTGCACAAGTACAAGCAACTTCAAGCTCTTCATCATATGATGACTCAAGTTACACACCTGCACCAACTCCTGTAAGCCAACGTCCTACATATAGTACAAACGCTTCAAGTTATCCAGTAGGTCAATGTACATGGGGAGCTAAAAACTTTAGCACCATGGGCTGGAGATTACTGGGGTAATGAGCGTCAGTGGGCTACAAGTGCAGCGGCAGCAGGATTTCCGTACTGGTTCTACAACCACAAGTTGGAGCAATTGCATGTTGGGAATGATGGAGGATATGGACACGTAGCAGTTGTTACAGCTGTTTGAATCATCAACTCGCATTCAAGTTTCAGAATGTAACTATGATGGTAGTGGAACTCAACCAATTGGAAATTATCGTGGATGGTTTAATCCTACAGCATCACGTGGTACAGTAAGATACATTTATCCAAACTAACATACTGATTATTACTAAATTTAGGGTGAGATTTTATTAATCTCACCCTTTGTATAGTGCTGAAAAATAAATTTCATTATATAATTACTTGAACTTATTTTCTATTCTTCTAATAGTTTAGTTAAAGATAGAAATGAAAACGTATGATATTTAGTACGATAGTAGTATGTTAACTAAAAAAATATGTTTTTAAGAGAGTCGGTGTTGGAGTTATGTTTACTTATAAAAATGAAATGTTGATGTTCAAGAGTGGGATTTATTTTTAGAAAATCATCCTCAAGGAAATTTATTGCAGAGTAGTGATTGGGCCAAGATAAAGGATACTTGGGGAAATGAGAGAGTTGGATTTTATAAAGAGAATCAACTAGTTGGAGTAGCGAATATCTTAATTCAGCCTCTTCCATTAGGATTCTCCATGTTCTATATTCCAAGAGGACCAGTTATTGATTATGAAGATAAAGAACTTCTAAAATTTGTTCTTTTAACATTGAAAAAACTTGCTAAAAAAAGCCATGCAATAATGGTTAAATTTGACCCAAGTCTTTTTATCAGTCGAGGTCTTATCGACCAAGAAAATATCCAAAATTCTAAAACTTTTGAAATAGTTGAGGAATTGCAAAAAAATAAAGTTCATTGGACAGGCTTAACAAAGGATATGGCAGAAAACATACAACCTCGTTTTCAAGCTAATATTCATAAAGAAAACTTCTCGCTGGATCAACTATCCAAGTCTACTAGACAGGCAATCCGAACTGCAAGAAATAAAGGATTGGAAGTGAAATTTGGTGGACTTGATTTATTAGATGAATTTTCATTTTTAATGAAGAAAACAGAGTCTCGTAAGAATATCAGCTTACGAGGCAAAGATTATTACCAGAAGTTACTGAATACTTATCCTGATCACTCCTTCATCACACTGAGCTATTTAGATTTACCTAATAGACTGAAAGAAGTTGAGCAGCAACTCGAAAAGAATCTAAAAATAGCGCAGAAGTTTACAGATAAAACGAAAGAAGGCAAAGTAAAAGATAATCAGCAAGAGAGAAAACGATTAGAGGAAGAGATTTCTTTTCTTAAAAGCCATATTGATAGAGGGGATAGTGTCGTTCCATTGTCTGGAACTTTGACCATCGAATTTGGGAAAACTTCTGAGAACTTATATGCTGGAATGAATGAGGAATTTAGACATTATCAACCTGCTATTCCTACATGGTTTGAGACTGCCCAACATTCTTTTGAACGTGGAGCAGAGACTCATAATATGGGAGGAATTGAAAAATAATTTAGAGGGTGGGATTATTTAATTTTAAATCTAAGTTTAATCCCTACTATCGAGGAATTTGCTGGTGAGTTTAATTATCCCAACTAGCTCATTGTACTTTCTTGTTTAATATAGCCTATAAAAATCCGTAAGAAACTTCGAAGTAGCAAGTAGAAAGGTCAAAAGACTTATTGGCAAGTTTAATCTTTAAGTAATTGTTTTTTTGATAACATAGAGTATGAAGATATGATACTTGCTATAAAAATATAAAGTAGATTCTTTTCATATCAAAACATTTAAGTTATCAACTCGAAATATTTTGTATTTATCTGAGTCTCAACATAAGCGGTTATTGCACATTTAGCAGTAACCAATTTATGTTGGGATGTTTTTTATTTAAAGTTGATAAATTTTTTTAAAATTTCAGTTGGGAAGTTTAGTTATGAAGGAAATAAACTAGCAAAATTGCTTGAAAAAAAGGCTCAACTATGATACAATGTAACTTGTCGTGTGAACGATAATACTCATTCTTGATGAATTGTGAAACTGTTGCCTTTGGGTTGTTTTGCAAGTTGAAATCGAGAAGAGGAAAAAAACAAAAAAAGGAGAAATACTCATGGCAGTAATTTCAATGAAACAACTTCTTGAGGCTGGTGTACACTTTGGTCACCAAACTCGTCGCTGGAACCCTAAGATGGCTAAGTACATCTTCACTGAGCGTAACGGAATCCACGTTATCGACTTGCAACAAACTGTAAAATACGCTGACCAAGCATACGACTTTATGCGTGATGCTGCAGCTAACGATGCAGTTGTATTGTTTGTTGGTACTAAGAAACAAGCTGCTGATGCAGTTGCAGAAGAAGCTGTTCGTGCAGGTCAATACTTCATCAACCACCGTTGGTTGGGTGGAACTCTTACAAACTGGGGAACAATCCAAAAACGTATCGCTCGTTTGAAAGAAATCAAACGTATGGAAGAAGAAGGAATCTTCGACGTTCTTCCTAAGAAAGAAGTTGCACTTCTTAACAAACAACGTGCACGTCTTGAAAAATTCTTGGGTGGTATCGAAGACATGCCTCGTATCCCAGATGTAATGTACGTAGTTGACCCACATAAAGAGCAAATCGCTGTTAAAGAAGCTAAAAAATTGGGTATCCCAGTTGTAGCGATGGTTGACACAAACACTGATCCAGATGATATCGATGTAATCATCCCAGCTAACGATGACGCTATCCGCGCAGTTAAGTTGATCACAGCTAAATTGGCAGACGCTATCATCGAAGGTCGCCAAGGTGAAGATGCTGTAGCAGCAGTTGAAGCAGAATTTGCAGCTTCAGAAGCTCAAGCAGACTCAATCGAAGAAATCGTTGAAGTTGTAGAAGGCGACAACGCTTAATTCAAATAAGTAATCATTACCTAGGAGGGCGGGGCTTAGCCCGGCTCTCCTATTTTTAAAAAATATAGGAGAATCAAAATGGCAGAAATTACAGCTAAACTTGTTAAAGAGTTGCGTGAAAAATCTGGTGCTGGTGTCATGGACGCTAAAAAAGCATTGGTTGAAGTTGAAGGTGATATCGAAAAAGCGATTGAATTGCTTCGCGAAAAAGGTATGGCTAAAAGCAGCTAAGAAAGCTGACCGTGTTGCTGCAGAAGGTTTGACTGGTGTTTATGTTGACGGTAACGTTGCAGCAGTTGTTGAAGTAAATGCTGAAACTGACTTCGTTGCGAAAAACGCTCAATTCGTTGAATTGGTAAATGCAACAGCAAAAGTAATCGCTGAAGGAAAACCAGCTAACAACGAAGAAGCTCTTGCTTTGACAATGCCTTCAGGTGAAACTCTTGAAGCAGCTTATGTGTCTGCAACAGCAACTATCGGAGAAAAAATCTCATTCCGTCGCTTTGCTTTGATTGAAAAAACAGATGCACAACACTTCGGTGCTTACCAACACAACGGCGGACGTATCGGTGTTATCTCTGTAATCGAAGGTGGAGACGAAGCACTTGCTAAACAAATCTCAATGCATATTGCTGCGATGAAACCAACAGTTCTTTCATACAAAGAATTGGATGAGCAATTTGTTAAAGATGAGTTGGCTCAATTGAACCACGTAATCGACCAAGATAATGAAAGCCGTGCAATGGTTAACAAACCAGCTCTTCCACACTTGAAGTATGGATCAAAAGCACAATTGACTGATGAAGTTATCGCTCAAGCTGAAGCTGACATTAAAGCAGAATTGGCTGCAGAAGGTAAACCAGAAAAAATCTGGGATAAGATCATCCCAGGTAAGATGGATCGCTTCATGCTTGACAACACTAAAGTTGACCAAGCATACACACTTCTTGCACAAGTCTACATCATGGATGACAGCAAGACAGTTGAAGCATACCTTGAATCAGTTAACGCTTCAGTAGTTGAGTTCGCTCGCTTTGAAGTTGGTGAAGGTATCGAAAAAGCTGCAAATGACTTTGAAGCTGAAGTTGCAGCTACAATGGCAGCGGCTTTGAATAACTAATAATAAAAAGAGGAAGCAGATTTGCTTCCTCTTTCTTATAGAAAAAATTACAAAGCCCTTGTTAAAGGGCTTTGTGTATTTAGGAGACTAGACTTCGAACTCATAGAGCGCTGTAGATAGGTAACGTTCTCCGTTATCTGGTGCAAGCGCAAGGACTTTTTTACCTGCCCCCAGTTTTTTAGCAACTTCGATTGCTGCATAGATAGCTGCGGCAGAAGAAATACCTACCAAAAAGCCTTCTTTTCCACCAATTTCGCGACCAAGTGCAAGAGCATTGTCTGATGTCACGCGAACGATACCATCATAAGCTTCTGTATCAAGTGTTTCTGGGATGAATCCTGCAGAGATACCTTGAATTTTGTGAGGTCCTGGTTTTTCACCTGAGAGGATAGCAGATTCATCTGCTTCAACAGCATATACTTTGATATCTGGATTAGCAGTTTTAAGAGCATGAGAAACACCTGAAATAGTTCCTCCAGTACCAACACCGGCAACAAAGGCATCTAAACCATCAGCTCCGAAATCAGCTAGAATTTCAGCTCCTGTTGTTCTTCGTGAACTTCTGGGTTAGCTTGGTTATTAAACTGTAATGGTAGGAAACCATCGCGTTCAGCAGCAATTTCTTGCGCTTTTGCAATCGCACCTTTCATTCCTTCACTACCAGGGAGTGAGGACTAGTTCAGCACCATAAGCTTGGATGATCTTTACGACGTTCAACACTCATTGTTTCAGGCATAACGATGACAACTTTATAACCTTTAGCAGCACCAACCCATGAAAGACCGATACCAGTGTTCCCGCTTGTTGCTTCTACAATAGTAGAGCCTGGTTTCAGTTTACCCTCTTGTTCTGCTTTTTCAATCATACTAAGAGCGATGCGGTCTTTAACGGATGAACCTGGGTTAAAAGCTTCTAGTTTTACGTAAACGTCTGCTGCACCTTCTGGTACAATGTTATTCAATTTAACAATCGGTGTTTTTCCGATAAGTTCTGTGATATTGTTATAAATAGCCATGTTAGCACCTCTTTATATAAGATGCTTCTAGTATAACGCTATCTTAAACTTTTGTAAAATATAGAAATCCTATCGAAGCGATAGGATTTTTTTATAACAATCAGAAAAATAGTCAGTGTAAACCTAAAAATTGAGGGAAGATATTTAAAAGTGCTTTACACAAGGTTTACAGGGACTTCAACTTCTCGTAAACCTTGATCTGTTAGGATAACTTTCCCATTAAAAAATTCTATGAGGGCAGCTTTGGTATCCTCTTTATCTTCTTTATCGACAAAGATAATTGTGTCAACTTGATCTGTAAAGTTGGTTTCGAGTTCCATAAGATTATGTTCTTTAAGAAAATTTCCATATTCTTGATATTGAGCATAGCTCATTTGAATTTGAATCCCTGCTTGTTCTTTAATTTCAACAATTCCAATTTCTTTGACAGCTAAGGCAACACTACCTGCATAAGCGCGAATAAGACCTCCTGCTCCCAGTTTGATACCACCAAAATATCTGGTAACAACTACACAGACATTGGTCAAATTGTGATTTTCTAGAACTCCTAGCATAGGGTACACCAGCAGTTCCACTTGGCTCCCCATCATCACTGGTTCGTTTGATTTCACTACGTTCACCGATAATAAAGGCAGAGCAGTTGTGGGTAGCCTTATAGTGTTCTTTTTTGATAGCAGTGATAAAGGCACGAGCTTCTTCTTCACTATAGACACGTTTTGCATGACAAATAAAGCGTGATTTTTTGATTTCTTCTTGGACTTGTCCGTCCTCTTTTATCGTTCTAAATTCCATAATTTTTATTGTACTAAAAAATAGTCTAAAGTTCTAGATTTTACGAATAAAGAAGTATGAAAATAAATCCAAATTATCTTGGTCGACTTTTTACAGAACAAGAATTAAGCCCTGAAGAACGACAACTGGCGGAGAAGCTGCCAAGCATGAGAAAAGAGAAGGGGAAACTCTTCTGTCAACGATGTGATAGTATGATTCAAGATGAATGGTCTCTACCTATTAATGCTCATTACTGCCGAGAATGTTTGTTGATGAAGCGAGTTAGGAGTGATCAGGCCTTATATTATTTCCCTCAAGAAGATTTTCCTAAACAAGATGTTCTTAAATGGAAGGGACAATTGACTCCATTTCAAGAGAAAGTATCAGAGGGCTTACTTCAAGCAGTAGAGAAGCAGGAACCGACTTTAGTTCATGCAGTGACTGGGCGCTGGGAAAGACAGAGATGATTTATCAAAGTTGTTGCGAAAGTTATTAATGATGGTGGCGCAGTTTGTCTAGCAAGTCCACGGATAGATGTTTGTTTGGAATTGTATAAGCGATTGCAGAATGACTTTGCTTGCGAAATAGCTTTACTGCATGGTGAGTCTGAACCATACTTTCGGACACCACTAGTTGTTGCAACAACTCATCAATTATTAAAGTTTTATCACGCTTTTGATTTACTAATAGTAGATGAAGTAGATGCATTCCCCTATGTTGACAACAAGATGCTTTACAAAGCTGTAAAGAATTGTGTAAAGGAAAATGGACTCAGAATTTTTCTCACCGCAACTTCTACAGATGAGTTGGATAAGAAGGTTCGCTTAGGGGAGCTAAAACGACTAAGCCTGCCAAGGCGATTCCATGGAAATCCTTTAATTATTCCAAAACCCGTTTGGCTATCTGATCTGGATAAATGTTTGGATGAGTTTCGCCTACCACCAAAGCTAAAAAGATATGTTGAAAACCAGAGAAGAACTGGCTACCCCTTACTAATATTTGCATCAGAAATTACAAAGGGAGAAAAGTTGAAGGAAATCTTACAAGAGAAACTTCCAGATGAGAAAATTGGTTTCGTATCCTCAGTTACTGAAGATAGATTAGAGCAAGTTCAAGCTTTAGGGATAGGGAATTGACCATATTGATAAGCACAACAATATTGGAGCGCGGAGTTACCTTCCCTTGTGTTGATGTCTGTGTCGTAGAAGCAAACCATCGTCTTTTTACAAAATCAAGCCTCATTCAAATTGGAGGACGTGTAGGTCGCAGCATGGATAGACCTACAGGAGATCTAATTTTCTTTCATAATGGATTAAATCGTTCGATTAAGAATGCTATAAAGGAAATTAAACTGATGAACAAGGAGGCTAGCTTATGACTTGTTTACTATGTGGACAGCATTTGAAAAGCAGGCTAACTTTTAGCAGTCTTCTTTTGTTGAAAAAGGAGGAGGATTCACTTTGTTTAGCTTGTTTCTCAAGTTTTGAAATGATTGGGGAAGAACATTGTCCAAATTGTCATAAAAAAGGAGTGTCAAATTTGTGTCAAGATTGTCAACTTTGGTGTAAAGAAGGGATTGAAGTAAGCCATGAAGCGATTTTTAGTTATAATCAAGCCATGAAAGACTTCTTTAATCGTTACAAATTTGATGGCGATTATATTCTCCGAAAAGTTTTTGCAATGATTTTAAATGAGAATTTAAAAAAGTACAAGGATTATCATTTTATTTTAATACCGTTAAGCCCTGAGAGGTATGCAAAAAGAGGTTTTAATCAGGTTGAAGGCCTAATAGAAGCGACAGGACTTTCCCATCTGGATGTATTAGGGAAAAGAGAAGAGAAAAGCAAGTTCTTCTAAAAATCGTTCAGAGCGCTTGGCCACGGAACTTCCGTTTTTTATTAAAGAAGACAGTAGGATTCCAAAGAAGATTCTATTGATTGATGATATTTATACGACAGGAGCGACTGTTAACCGTGTCAAGAGTATGCTAGAGAATGCAGGAGCAGAAGAGGTTAAAACATTTTTCCCTCGTAAGATGAGGAAAAAGATTGCAAAAAGATTATGAAAGCGTTATAATAAATGTAGAAAAACAAATATGTTTAGAAAGAAGGTACTTATATGATTAAATATAGTATCCGTGGTGAAAACCTAGAAGTAACTGAAGCAATTCGTGATTATGTAGTTTCTAAACTCGAAAAGATCGAAAAATACTTCCAAGCAGATCAAGAATTAGATGCGCGTGTCAATTTGAAAGTGTATCGTGAAAAGACTGCTAAGGTAGAAGTAACAATTCCGCTTGGGTCTATAACTCTTCGTGCAGAAGACGTTTCTCAAGATATGTATGGATCTATTGATTTGGTGACAGATAAGATTGAACGTCAAATCCGTAAAAATAAAACTAAAATTGAACGTAAGAACAGAAATAAAGTTTCTACTAGCCAACTATTTACAGATGCCTTGGTAGAAGAGACAGATGCTGCTCAACCTAAAGTTGTTCGTTCAAAACAAATTGATTTAAAACCAATGGACCTTGAAGAAGCACTTCTTCAGATGGACTTATTGGGCCATGATTTCTTCATTTATATCGATGTTGAAGATGAAACAACAAATGTCATTTATCGACGCGAAGATGGAGATATTGGTCTTCTTGAAGTGAAAAGAATCATAATATTAATATGCTTAGATTAAAAAGGTGGTTTACACTAGTGTAAACCACCTTTTGTGTTCATGAATACTACATTTGAGCACAAGTGCTATTCCTTCTTTAAAGGTCGCTTTTTCAGTGCAAATATGGTATAATATTGCGCAAGAGGTTTGTAATGAAAAAAAATGAAATGAATCCCTTTTTTATATACTTATTTGTTGGGATTGCCTTTATAATCATGACTGTATTGGTTATTTTTCTTCAAAATAACCTAGTCACAATAGCATGCTTATTTTTCTTAATGGTGGCATTTCTTTTGCTATTTTATTTTCAGAAGAAATCTTATCAAAAAACAGAAATTGAACAAATCCAATACGTAAACCATCAGGCGGAAGATAGTTTAAGTTCACTCTTAGAACAGATGCCGGTTGGAGTTGTCAAACTAAACATGGAAAGTAGTGAGATTGAGTGGTTCAATCCCTACGCAGAGTTAATGTTGACAACGGAAGATGGAGAAATTGACCTTCCTCAAGTTCAAGAAATTATAAAAACATCCATATCTTCTCCTGGAATTTATGCAAATGTGGGAGAAAAACGTTATGCGGTACATCTAGATAGAAATTCTGGTGTGCTCTACTTTTTTGACGTTTCTGGAGAGTACGAAGCCACAGTAGAATTGGTTACAAGTCGCCCTGTTATTGGTATTATTTCGGTAGATAATTATGATGATTTAGAGGACGAAACATCTGAATCTGACATCAGTCACATTAATAGTTTTGTTGCGAATTTTGTCGCAGAGTTTACCGGAAAACATCAGATGTTTTCTCGTAGAGTGACCATGGATCGTTTCTACTTATTTACCGACTATACGGTATTAGAGCAGTTGATGCAGGATAAATTTTCTGTAATTGATACCTTCCGTGAAGAAGCTAAGCAGAGAGATTTAGCCTTAACCATGAGTATGGGCTTGTCATACGGTGATGGCGATCATGAGGGTATTGGTAAAATTGCTTTATCAAATCTCAACCTTGCAGAAGTTCGAGGTGGAGACCAGGTCGTTGTAAAAGAAAATGATGAGACGAAAAATCCAATTTATTTTGGTGGTGGCTCTGCAGCTTCTATTAAGCGAACAAGAACACGTACAAGAGCAATGATGACGGCAATCTCTGAAAAGTTGAGAAGTGTTGACCATGTCTTCGTGGTTGGTCATAAAAACTTAGACATGGATGCTTTAGGCTCTGCTGTTGGTATGCAATTGTTCTCGAGTAACGTCTTGGATGAAAGTTATGTGGTCTATGATGCAGAACAAATGTCTCCGGACATTCATCGTGCCATTCAATTCTTAGAGAATGAGGGAGTAACAAAACTCATCCCTCTAACTCAAGCTATGGGAATGGTCACTAATCGTTCCTTGCTAGTGATGGTCGACCACTCTAAGACAGCTTTAACCTTGTCAAAAGAGTTTTATGATTTGTTTACACAAACCATCATTATTGACCACCATAGACGAGATCAGGATTTTCCGGATAATGCTGCTATCACCTATATCGAGAGTGGAGCAAGTAGCGCGAGCGAGCTTGTAACAGAGTTAATTCAATTCCAAAACTCTAAGAAAGCACGCTTAAGTCGTATCCAAGCTAGTGTTCTTATGGGCGGTATGATGCTGGATACTAAGAATTTCACCTCTCGTGTAACTAGCCGAACCTTTGACGTGGCAAGTTATCTAAGAACACGTGGTAGTGATAGTATTGTAATTCAAGAACTTGCGGCGACTGACTTTGAAGAGTATCGATTGGTTAATGAGCTAATCTTGCAAGGACAGGCCGTACAACCTTCTATTCTTGTAGCTCAGGCCAAGGATGATAAGGAGTATGATATTGTAGTGATTAGTAAAGCAGCTGATACTATGTTAGCTATGTCAGGTATTGAAGCTAGCTTTGTCATTGCTAAAAAAACAGCCAAGGGGATATTTCCATTTCTGCACGAAGTCGAAGTAAGATCAATGTGCAACGGATTATGGAAGAGTTGGGAGGTGGAGGCCACTTCAACCTAGCAGCTGCCCGACTGACAGATATGACTCTGCAAGAAGCAGGTGATAAACTAAAAAACCGTTATTTCTAATGAAATTAGAGAAAAGGAGACAGAAGAATGAAAGTAATCTTTTTTTAGCAGATGTAAAAAGGCAAAGGGAAAAAAAGGCGAAATCAAGGAAAGTGCCAACAGGTTATGCGCAAAATCTTTTTGATTAAGAAAAAAACCTTGCTAAAGAAGCGACTTCTCAAGCAATTGGTGAGTTGCGCGGGAAAGCAAAAATCTGAAGAAAAAGCACATGCTCAACTTCTTGCAGAAGCACAAGAAATTAAGGCGAAACTTGAAGCAGAAGAAACAATTGTTGAGTTTGTTGAAAAAGTTGGTCCAGATGGAAGAACTTTTGGTTCAATTACTAGCAAGAAAATTGCGGAAGAGCTCCAAAAACAATTTGGAATTAAAATTGATAAACGTCATATTCAAGTTCAATCTCCAATTCGAGCAGTTGGTTTGATTGATGTTCCGGTAAAAATTTATCAGGATGTAACTAGCGTCATCAATCTTCGTGTAAAAGAAGGCTAAGCTAGATTTGAGTAATGATTTTGTAAAAGGAAGGAAAGTCTGATGGCAGAAGTAGAGGAACTACGAGTTCAGCCCCAGGATATTTTGGCAGAACAATCTGTATTGGGAGCTATATTTATCGATGAGAGTAAACTCGTATTTGTTCGAGAATATATTGACTCTCGAGACTTCTTTAAGTATGCTCACCGGTTGATTTTTCAGGCCATGGTTGATTTGTCAGATCGAGGCGAAGCTATTGATGCAACGACTGTTCGTACGATATTAGATGATCAAGGTGATTTGCAAAATATTGGTGGCTTGTCCTACCTTGTTGAGATTATCAACTCTGTACCAACCTCTGCAAACGCTGAATACTATGCAAAAATTGTAGCAGAGAAAGCCACGCTTCGTCGTTTGATTGCCAAGTTGACAGAGTCTGTCAACCAAGCTTATGAAGCCTCTAGTCCTGCAGATGAAATCATTGCTAGAGCAGAAAAAGGTTTGATCGATGTCAGTGAGAATGCAAATCGTAGTGGTTTTAGAAACATTCGTGACATTTTAAATCTTAATTTTGGGAATCTGGAAGTTCGATCACAACAAACGTCGGATATTACGGGGATTGCTACTGGTTATCAAGATTTGGATCATATGACAACTGGTTTGCACGAGGAGGAGTTAATCATTCTTGCTGCTCGTCCTGCGGTTGGTAAGACTGCTTTTGCCTTGAATATTGCTCAAAATATTGGAACCAAGCTAGACAAGACCGTTGCAATTTTCTCGCTTGAGATGGGTGCTGAGAGTCTGGTTGACCGTATGTTGGCTGCCGAAGGACTAGTAGAGTCTCACTCTATCCGTACAGGGCAATTGACTGAGGAAGAGTGGCGCAAATATACGATTGCTCAAGGTAATCTAGCAAAATCAAGTATCTATATTGACGATACCCCTGGAATTCGAATTACGGAGATTCGTTCACGCGCCAGAAAATTGTCTCAGGAAACAGGCAATCTTGGATTGATCTTGATTGACTACCTGCAGTTAATTACAGGGACTGGTCGTGAGAACCGTCAACAAGAGGTTTCAGAGATTTCACGTCAGTTGAAAATTCTAGCCAAGGAACTGAAGGTGCCTGTTATCGCACTAAGTCAGCTGTCGCGTAGTGTTGAGCAACGTCAAGATAAGAGACCGGTGCTATCAGATATTCGTGAGTCTGGATCTATCGAGCAGGATGCGGATATCGTAGCCTTTCTCTATCGAGATGACTATTATGAACGTGGTGGCGAAGAAGAGGAAGGTCTTCCAAATAACAAAGTAGAAGTTATTATTGAGAAGAACCGTAGCGGTGCACGTGGAACGGTAGAATTGATTTTTCAAAAAGAGTATAACAAGTTTTCAAGTATTTCGAAGAGAGAGGAACAAAGATGACAGATGCATTTACAGATGTAGCCAAGATGAAAAAAATTAAAGAAGAAATCAAGGCGCATGAAGGACAAGTCGTTGAAATGACCTTAGAAAATGGTCGTAAACGCCAAAAGAATCGCCTAGGAAGACTTATTGAAGTCTATCCATCGCTCTTTATCGTTGAATTTGGGGATGTTGAAGGGGACAAACAGGCCAACGTCTATGTTGAATCCTTCACGTATTCTGATATTTTAACGGAAAAGAATTTGATTCACTATTTGGATTAAGGTTGAAAGTGGGAGTTTTCTCACTTTTTTCTTTTTCTTTCGAATGATATAAATGAGGTCAACCTCAAAAATTTATCTATTCGAAGGAGAATGAATGACATATAGTAAAAAGGGAACTTTTCTTAAGAGAACGACAGTGGGGACAGCTTCCCTACTGTTAGCAGGTGCTTTTTTGTTTGGTGGAGGAGCTGTTCATGCCAATCAGGCAAACAATGGCTCACTGGCACGAGGAGATGATTATCCCTATTATTATAAAAATGGAAGTCAAGAAATTGATAAATGGCGTCTATACTCCAGACAGTGTACATCTTTCGCTGCCTTTCGTTTAAGTAGTGTCAATGGTTTTGAGTTGCCTGCTGCGTACGGGAATGCTAAGGATTGGGGTTATCGTGCTAAACGAGAAGGTTATCGTGTGGACAAGACTCCAACAATTGGTTCGATTGCTTGGGATGGAAGCGGAGACTATGGCCACGTTGCATGGGTTTCTAATGTTTTTGGTGATATGATTGAAATTGAGGAGTACAATTATGGCATTAGAGAGAAGTACAATCGTAGACTTGTGAAGGCAAGCTCTATGTCTGGTTTCATTCATTTTAAAGATGTCGGACAGGCTAGCACAGGAAATCATCAGTCAACTTTAGTATCTAGTGGAACCCATGTTTTTACAGAAAAAGCTGCTATTATGAACCAGCCATCACAAGCGGCTGCGATTATTGACTATTACTATCCTGGAGAAAGTGTTCATTACGATCAAACTCTTGAAAAAGATGGTTATAAATGGATTAGTTATCTATCCCGAACTGGTAAATCAGAAGATATGTCCAGCTTAACTAAAACAGCAACTCTAAGAATGGATGGGAAAAACAGGGGACAACTTGGTACTACTATGAAAATGGGAAAGTCGCTCTTGGTTGGAAAAAGATAAACGGCAGTTGGTACTATTTCCAAACTAATGGTTCAATGAGAACAGGTTGGCTAAAAGACGGTTCCAAGTGGTACTACTTGAAATCATCTGGAGAAATGCAGACAGGATGGTTGAAGGATAAGGGCATTTGGTATTATCTCGAAAGCTCGGGTGCTATGAAAGCTAGTCAGTGGTTCCAGGTTTCAGGGAAATATTATTACGTGAACGCATCTGGAGAATTGGCAGTAGATACGACTATCGATGGTTTCCAAGTTGATAGCAATGGTGCGCGAGTTGAAAAAACATCCCAATAAGCCTTGACCGATAATCTAACTCTTAGCAATGGTATTTTTCCCTGCTTTCCTTTATAATGGGTGTATGGACAAGAAAAAATTATTATTGATTGATGGATCTTCAGTTGCTTTCCGAGCATTTTTTGCACTTTACCAGCAACTGGATCGTTTTAAAAATGACAATGGACTACATACCAATGCAATCTACGGATTTCATCTGATGCTAAATCACCTACTGGAGCGTGTCCAACCGAGTCATATTTTGGTTGCTTTTGATGCGGGGAAAACGACTTTCCGTACAGAGATGTATGCTGATTATAAGGGTGGTCGTGCTAAGACTCCAGATGAGTTTCGTGAGCAATTTCCCTTCATTCGTGAGTTGCTAGACCATCTTGGGATTCGCCACTATGAATTAGCCCAGTATGAGGCGGATGATATCATTGGAACTCTTGGTCGCTTGGCTGAAAAGGATTCTTTTGATGTGACCATTGTCAGCGGAGACAAGGACTTGATTCAGCTGACGGATGAACATACAGTGGTTGAGATTTCTAAGAAAGGTGTGGCTGAGTTTGAGGCCTTTACACCAGAATATCTCATGGAAAAGATGGGAATCACACCAGCTCAGTTTATTGATCTTAAGGCCCTTATGGGGGATAAGTCTGATAATATCCCTGGGGTGACCAAGATTGGTGAAAAGACTGGGATCAAGCTCTTGTTAGAACACGGATCGCTGGAAGGTATTTATGAAAATATCGATGGCATGAAGGCTTCCAAGATGAAGGAAAATCTTGTCAATGACAAGGAACAAGCCTTTCTGTCTAAAACACTAGCTACCATCGACACGAAAGTGCCAATCGAGATAGGTCTGGATGATTTGGTCTATAGTGGGCCAAATGTGGAAAACCTTGGGAAATTCTACGATGAGATGGGCTTTAAACAACTCAAGCAGGCTTTGAATGCTTCTCAGACTAACCAAGCTGAGACTTTGAATTTCACCGTGGTGGACAAAGTGAGTGAAGACATGCTGAGTGCCGACTCTATCTTCCACTTTGAACTTTTTGGTGAAAACTACCATACAGATGACTTGATTGGTTTTGCCTGGTCATGCGGAGACAAGCTCTATGCTACAGATAAGCTGGAACTTCTGCAGGATCCGATTCTTAAGGATTTTCTAGAAAAAACACCTCTGAAAGTATATGACTTTAAGAAAGCTAAAGTTCTCTTAAATCGCTTTGGTTTGGACTTGCAGGCTCCTGCTTTTGACAGTCGCTTGGCCAAATACCTTCTCTCTACAGTAGAGAATAATGAAATTTCAACCATTGCTAGTCTCTATGGTCAAACTTACCTAGTCGATGATGAAACCTTCTATGGTAAGGGTGTCAAGAAAGCTATCCCTGAGAGAGATACCTTCTTGGAACACTTGGCTCGCAAGGTTGCTGTGCTGGTTGAGACAGAGCTTGTATTGCTTGAAAAGTTAAGTGAAAACGGGCAATTAGACCTTCTCTATGACATGGAGCAACCTCTGGCCTTTGTTCTTGCTAAGATGGAAATCGCTGGGATTAAGGTTAAAAAAGAAACTCTACTCGAGATGCAAGCTGAAAATGAGCTTGTCATTGAAAAGCTAACTCAAGAGATTTATGAATTGGCTGGTGAGGAATTTAACATCAACTCGCCTAAGCAGTTAGGAGAACTACTTTTTGAAAAGCTAGGTCTCCCTATAGAATACACCAAGAAAACCAAGACAGGTTACTCAACAGCAGTGGATGTGTTAGAGCGCTTAGCTCCTATTGCCCCAATCGTCAAGAAAATTTTAGATTATCGTCAGATTGCTAAGATTCAATCGACTTATGTGATTGGTTTGCAGGATTGGATTTTAGCGGATGGCAAGATTCACACGCGCTATGTGCAGGATTTGACTCAGACAGGGCGTCTGTCTAGTGTGGATCCAAACTTGCAAAATATTCCTGTGCGCTTGGAACAAGGTCGCCTCATTCGTAAGGCTTTCGTGCCAGAGTGGGAGGATAGTGTCCTTCTCAGCTCTGACTATTCACAGATTGAATTGCGCGTTTTGGCGCATATCTCTAAAGATGAGCATTTAATCAAGGCTTTCCAAGAGGGAGCTGATATCCATACCTCGACAGCCATGCGTGTCTTTGGAATTGAACGTCCTGAGGATGTGACTCCAAACGACCGTCGTAATGCCAAGGCCGTCAACTTTGGAGTGGTTTACGGAATTTCAGACTTTGGTTTATCCAATAACCTAGGTATCAGCCGTAAAGAGGCTAAGGCTTACATTGAAACCTATTTTGAACGCTTCCCAGGAATCAAAAACTACATGGATGAAGTCGTTCGTGAGGCGCGTGATAAGGGTTATGTAGAGACTCTCTTCAAACGTCGTCGTGAGTTGCCAGATATCAATTCGCGTAACTTTAACATTCGTGGTTTTGCGGAACGTACAGCTATCAACTCACCTATCCAAGGATCGGCTGCAGATATTCTCAAAATCGCCATGATTCAGCTAGATAAAGCCTTGCTAGCAGATGGTTATCAAACTAAGATGCTGTTACAAGTACACGATGAAATTGTTCTTGAAGTGCCTAAGTCAGAATTGGTAGCTATTAAAAAACTTGTCAAACAAACCATGGAAGAAGCCATTCAACTCAGTGTGCCACTGATTGCTGATGAAAATGAAGGCGTGACTTGGTATGAGGCCAAATAAAAAATAGACTATTAGATAAAAAGAAATCCCCTTGAACGCTACTGTTCAAAGGGATTTTTCTTTCAGGAAAAGACAAAAGTGAAACTATCTAGCTAATAGTAGGATTTATTTGATTTGTTTCTTTTGTTCTTTTTTTGCAAGGATTGGTAGAATAACACCTAAACCAATCAGAATAATTGGGGTCAAGATGTTTGTAAGAAGAGAGAATTGCCAAGCAGTTGGATTCTCAGCATAGCTAATTTTTGGAACCATACCTAGGATACAAGCAAAGGCAGTGAAGAGGAAGCACCAAGTACCGATCACAAAGCCAAGCTTAGGATTGTTAACAAACTTGTATTCCGCATTTTTGTATGTTTTCCAAGCACGGTTGAGCATCATATAGGCAAGGAATACCCAGAGATAACGCATAGGCATTACGATAGAATTGAGGTTGGTCATCCATTTTACAAGTCCGTCAATTTCTTGGATACCAAAAATTGGAAGGATGATGATAAGGCTAACGAGGACACCTGTAAGGAGGTAGCCGTTAATGAGGACACCTTTTTCAGTACGTTTACGAAGCCAGCTTGGGATGTAGTTTTCATCAGCGTTATTGAGTAGGATTTGTAATGGTGCGTCAATAGAGAAGGCAAGTGCCGCGATTTGTCCGACCATATTTGTAAGAGCGTAAATCACAACGAAAAGATTTCCAACTCCCCAAGAATTTCCTAACATTTGGAAGGCTTGATAAGCACCATTACGCATGAGGTCTTCAGGGATGTTATTACCATCAAATAGCATTCCCATGGCAACTGAACCAAGGATAGCAGAGAGTCCTACCATGATGGCCATGACAATCATACCTTTTGGAAATTCTTTTTGCAGGGATTGCGAGTCTGATTCACATAAGGGGAAATTTTTTTCACAACCACCAACTGCAAAGACCAGTAGTGAGATTGTTGTAAAATAAGAAAAAAATCAAAGTTTGGAATGTAGGTGCTCAGTTGATCCATGTGCGGTGTCGCAAACTGGATGTCTGGCTTTAATGAAAGGCAGACCGACAGCCAAAAAGCACAAAGAGTAAAGACATAATCAACATGGCACTTCCTGCCAAGCTACCGATGACTTTTAGAGTTGTCAATCCTTTTTGTAGAAAGGTAGAGGAAAAAGTCCAAAGATTAGCAAGCAGAGAATAACAATCAAGTGGATGTCGATTTGTTTTAGAAATTGTCCATTACCCTTGCAAGGCTCCATCCAAGCGGAATCAGGATTCCTTGAGGTTTTTGTGCAAGATAAGGGATATGCACAACCCAGTAGGTCCAAGCGGCAAAGTAGGCGAGGCGTTTGGTTGATGTTTTTTCAACCCAGTCACTAACACCGCTTCCGCTTTCCTTGAAGGTAGAACCTAGTTGTCCGACGATGAGTGAATATGGGATAAAGTAGAGTGCGAGGATTAAAACCCAAGATACGACTACTGAAATCCCCTGTTGAGAATAGTTGTTGACGACGTTTCCTAGCCCCCAAACCATGTTGAAAGCAATCAGCGAAACCATCAGCCAATTAAGTTGGTGTTGATCTTTTTTCATAATGTCTCCTTTTCTAATATTTTTAGTATATCATGTTTTTTTGAAAGCGCCTAACAAAATTTGAAATTTACTATAAAAAAAGTAAAAGCTAGCTAACAGATAGGGAATAAGGCTTGTTGGTTTAGAAAAAGATTATCCACAACCTGTGGATAACTTGAGGTGAAAACAATAACTGTCTCTTTATAATTCTAATAGGAAAAAGAGAGACGAAATTTACAGAATAGGAAACAAATCAATCTTTTATAAACCTTGTTAGGACAGGGTTTATAGACTCTATTCTCTTGTACATCCTATGAACTTGGATTGGAAAGATATTTTGGAAAAACTTGAAAATCTTTTCCGAAGAAAGGTTGAAGGTTATTCACAGTTTGTGGATAACTTTATATGGATAAGAAGACCCCTTTGCATCTGACAAAGGGGTTAGGTTATTAATGCTTCGGTAACCAGCTGAGGGTAAAGTCAAGTGTCTTAGCATTGAGCAATTCCTGATGGCTGATGCTTTGTTTGTCTTTCCCGTCCAGTTGACAGTCTTGGACAAAGTGGAAGTGTTCATGATTTTGTTGAGTACGAACACCCAACCACTGATTTTTTTCTGCCAGATAGACACGAAGGTGGTCAAAGAGTGGAATTCCAAGATCATAACTTGCTTTTCCTGGGCAGGTTGGGTAAAGTCCGAGAGCAGACCAGACATACCAAGCCGAAAGACTACCATTATCCTCATCTCCTGGATAAGCATCCCAGCTAGCTCGGAAGGCTTTTTGACGGAGGGTCTTGATTAAGAGACTAGTATATTGGGGATAATTACTGTAGCGGAACAGATAAGGGATGTGGAAGCTTGGTTGGTTGGAAATGGCTAGTTGACCAAATGGTGCTGTTGCCATTTCGCTCATCTCATGGATTTCATAACCATAGCCCGTCGTTTCAAAAAGCGGGAGACTTTGACAAGCTTTTAAAAGATAGTTACTAAAGGCTTCTTTTCCACCCATTAGTTGGCTAAGTCCAGAAATATCGTGTAAGACACCGAGACTGGCTTGAATAGCTGAACACTCAGCGTAGTCAAGACCCCAACTATAGGGAGAAAAGTCAGGACGGAAGTTGCCATCTACATCACGCGCCCTCATGTACCCCGTCTCAGAGTCAAAGAGGTTTTGATAGTTTTTAGAATATTGAGCATAGGTTTGAGCCAGTTCTTCTTGACCTAATTTTTCTGCACAAGTAGAGATACAAAAATCGCTGTAGGCATAATCTAGCGTATGACTGACACTTTCGTGGTAGTCTGTGGATAAATAGCCCAGTTCTTGGTATTGGCTTAGGCCGTGTCGCCCGTTGATAGCTTTTGGATCTGCCTTAGTAGCAGTTTCAATCATGGCTTTGAGAAATTCTTCTTCAAACTCAGGTGCCATATCCTTGCAGGCACTATCTGCAAGAAGGCCATCAATCAAAGTCCCAGGCATCATTCCTCTTTCGTCAGGAGCCAGCCACTTAGGGAGATATCCGGTATCTCTATAGCTATTGAGGAAACCTTCAAGAAACTGACGATAGTGCTCTGGAATAATCAAGGCAAAGAGTGGGAATGAAGTGCGGAAGGTATCCCAAAAACCATTATTGGTAAAGAGAAGACCTGGTTTGATAGTTCCTGAAGCAAGGTCTATATGAATAGTCTCGCCTTGCTCATTTACCTCATAGAAGGTTTGTGGGAAAAGAAAGAGTCTATAAAGACAGTGATCAAAAAATGTTCGGTCTACAGAGCCAGTTTCCACGACATCAAAACGGCCTAGAAGGTCTTCCCAACTTGCTTTAGCCTCTGACTTCGTTTCTTCAAAGTCTTTTCTAGGCAGATTAAAGAGGGCCTGTTCTTTAGAAATAAAAGAAGTAGCTAGTTGAACCAGAGCTTCTGCTCCAGCCAAGTCGATACGCCAGTCTTGCCCCACTTGATTGATAGATAGAATATCCGTAGAGAATGCGAGAGCAGTAAACATGACGAGGGGACTTTTGTTGGTTTCGGTTAATCCGCTTTGACCAAGGCTGACAGTACGCTCATCTACTTGCTCTAATGATAAATCATCAGCTGCATGCAGATAGAGTGAGAGCTTCTTGCCTTGTATCTGTCTTAGTTGAATAGAAGCCCCATAGCAAGTAGGTGTGAGTTGGGTTTCAATCTGATAACGCTCAGAAAAAATTCTGAGATAATGGGGATTGAAAATAGCACGATCAAGGTTATAAGAAGACTGACGATGGAAGAGGGTGTCGCCACTGATTTCTCCTGTAACAGGAGTCAGTAGCAACCAAGAATAATCGCCAATCCAAGGGCTAGGCTGATGGGTTAGTCGAATACCCTGAAAGATGGGAAGATGGGGATCAAAAAACCAAGACCCTTCCTGGTCACTAGTTTGTGGAACAAAGTAATTCATCCCAAAAGGAACACCTGTGTAGGGTAGGGTGTTTCCTTGTGAAAAGGCGTGCTTGCTAGCTGTGCCAAAGCGGGTATCAATGGTTTCAAGTATCGGTTTCATAGTGGTTTCCTTCAGTAGTTTTCTACATTATATCAGAAAAAGGATACTTTTAGAAAATGACTTCAAAATATAACAATTTTGTAGAATAATGACTAACATTTGTGTATATATTTTCTGGACTAAAAGCTATATACTGAAAATGAAAATTTGTTTGAAAGAGGCAAAATAGTTTATGGTATATTCAAAAGAAATTGTCAGAGAGTGGCTAGATGAGGTAGCAGAGCGTGCTAAAGATCATCCTGAATGGGTGGATGTCTTTGAACGTTGTTACACAGACACTTTAGACAATACAGTTGAGATTTTAGAAGACGGCTCAACTTTTGTACTGACTGGAGATATCCCAGCTATGTGGCTTCGGGACTCGACTGCTCAGCTGAGACCATACCTTCATGTGGCTAAAAGAGATCCTCGTTTGCGTAAGACCATTGCTGGTTTGGTCAAACGTCAGATGACTTTGATTCTCAAAGATCCCTATGCCAATTCTTTCAACATTGAGGAGAACTGGAAAGGCCACCACGAGACAGACCATACAGACCTCAATGGCTGGATTTGGGAACGTAAGTATGAAGTGGATTCGCTTTGCTACCCCTTGCAGTTGGCTTACCTCCTTTGGAAAGAAACTGGTGAGACTAGCCAGTTTGATGAAACTTTTGTTACAGCGACCAAGGAAATTCTCCATCTCTGGACGGTGGAACAAGACCACAACAACTCACCATACCGTTTCGTTCGTGATACCGATCGTAAGGAAGACACCTTGGTTAATGATGGTTTTGGACCTGATTTTGCGGTGACAGGGATGACCTGGTCAGCCTTCCGTCCAAGTGATGACTGCTGTCAGTATAGCTACTTGATTCCATCAAATATGTTTGCAGTGGTTGTTTTGGGTTATGTCCAAGAAATCTTTGCAGACATTGAATCTAGCTGATAGTGAAAGCATCATTGCTGATGCCAAACGTCTGCAAGCTGAGATTCAAGAAGGAATCGAAAATTACGCCTACACGACTAACAGCAAGGGTGAGAAAGATTTATGCCTTTGAAGTAGATGGTTTAGGAAATGCTAGCATCATGGACGACCCTAACGTACCAAGTTTGTTAGCTGCTCCCATATCTTGGTTACTGTGATGTCAATGACGAAGTGTATCAAGCCACTCGTCGCACCATTCTCAGCCCTGAAAATCCCTACTTCTACCAAGGGAGAATACGCTAGCGGTCTCGGAAGTTCTCATACCTTCTATCGTTATATCTGGCCGATTGCCCTATCAATTCAAGGCTTTAACAGCTACAGATAAAGCTGAGAAAAAATTCTTGCTAGACCAGCTAGTTGCCTGCGATGGCGGAACAGGTGTGATGCATGAAAGCTTTCCACGTAGATGATCCGACACTCTACTCACGCGAATGGTTCTCATGGGCCAACATGATGTTCTGCGAATTGGTCTTGGATTACCTAGATATTCGCTAATGATTTAGCTCGATAGATTCTCGTACAGAATCACAAATATATTTTTAAATTTAAGTTAGAATGAGGTTTTACTCATGGAAAATGTTGTTGTACATATCATCTCTCACAGTCACTGGGATCGTGAGTGGTATCTACCTTTTGAAAGTCACCGTATGCAATTGGTGGAACTTTTTGACAATCTTTTTGATCTTTTTGAAAATGATCCTGAGTTCAAGAGTTTCCACTAGATGGACAAACCATTGTCCTTGATGACTATTTAGAAATTCGCCCTGAAAACCGTGACAAGGTGCAGCGTTATATCGATGAAGGCAAACTCAAGATTGGACCTTTCTATATCTTGCAGGATGATTACTTGATTTCCAGTGAAGCCAATGTCCGCAATACCTTGATTGGACAAGCGGAATGTGCTAAATGGGGCAAATCTACTCAAATTGGTTACTTCCCAGATACCTTTGGAAATATGGGGCAGGCTCCTCAAATCCTTCAAAAATCAGGTATTCACGTAGCAGCCTTTGGTCGCGGTGTCAAAGCCAATCGGATTTGACAACCAAGTCCTCGAAGATGAGCAATTTACCTCTCAATTTTCTGAGATGTACTGGCAGGGGGCTGATGGTAGCCGTGTACTCGGTATTCTTTTTGCCAACTGGTACAGTAACGGGAATGAAATTCCAGTGGATAAAGACGAGGCTTTGGCTTTCTGGAAGCAAAAATTAGCGGATGTCCGTGACTATGCATCGACCAACCAATGGTTGATGATGAACGGCTGTGACCACCAACCTGTTCAGAGAAATCTGAGCGAAGCCATTCGTGTGGCAAACGAACTCTTCCCTGACGTGACCTTTATTCATAGCTCCTTTGATGACTATGTGCAAGCAGTAGAAAGTGCCCTTCCTGAGCAATTATCAACCGTCACAGGAGAATTGACCAGTCAGGAAACGGATGGTTGGTATACTCTGGCGAATACCTCCTCTTCACGCGTTTACCTCAAACAAGCCTTTCAAGAGAACAGCAATTTGCTAGAGCAAGTGGTGGAACCTTTGACCATCATCACTGGTGGACATAACCACAAGGATCAATTGACCTATGCTTGGAAAGTACTTCTGCAAAATGCACCGCACGATAGTATCTGTGGTTGTAGTATTGACGAAGTTCACCGTGAAATGGAAACTCGTTTTGCCAAGGTTAATCAAGTCGGGAATTTTGTTAAGAGTAATCTTCTTAACGAATGGAAGGGTAAATTAGCTACTCAAAATGCGCAAAGCGACCACCTCTTTACCGTTGTCAACACAGCTTTACATGACAAGGTTGATACAGTTAGTGTTGTAGTGGATGTTGTGACTTGTGATTTTAAAGAATTGCATCCGACTGAAGGTTACAAGAAGATGGCAGCCGTGACCTTGCCAGATTACCATGTTGAAGATTTGGATGGCCATGTCCTTGAAGCCAAGATTGAAGACTTGGGAGCAAGTTTTGGCTATACTTTGCCTAAGGATAAATTCCGCCAACCATATATTGCACGCCAAGTGCGCGTGACAATCCCAGTCCACCTTGCACCGCTTTCTTGGGCAAGCTTCCAATTGGTCGAAGGTCAAGTAGATTACCGTGATGGTATTTATCAAAATGGAGTCATTGATACACCATTCGTAACAGTGAGTGTAGATGAAGGAATCACAGTCTACGACAAGACTACTAATGAAGCTTACGAAGATTTCATCCAATTCGAGGACCGTGGAGATATTGGTAACGAGTACATTTACTTCCAACCAAAAGGAACTGATCCAATCTATGCTCAATTGAAGGGATACGATGTCCTAGAAAACAATGCTCGCTATGCTAAGGTATTGCTCAAACATGACTTGACTATTCCAGTTAGCGCAGATGAAAAATTGGATGCAGAACAAAGAGGTATCATCGAGTTCATGAAACGAGATGCAGGTCGTTCAGAAGAGTTGACAACCATTCCTCTTGAAACTGAGATGACTGTCTTTGTGGACAATCCACAGATTCGCTTCAAGACTCGCTTTACTAATACAGCCAAGGATCACCGCATCCGTCTCTTGGTGAAAACTCATAACACTCGTCCAAGCAATGATTCTGAAAGCATCTATGAAGTTGTGACAAGACCAAATAAACCAGCAGCTTCTTGGGAAAATCCTGAAAATCCACAACACCAACAAGCCTTTGTCAGCTTGTATGATGATGTAAAAGGAGTGACCGTATCCAATAAAGGATTGCACGAGTATGAAATTCTTGGAGACGACACCATGGCTGTAACCCTTCTTCGTGCTTCAGGCGAACTCGGTGACTGGGGCTACTTCCCAACGCCAGAGGCCCAGTGCTTGCGAGCTATCGAAGTTGAATTTGCAGTAGAATGTCACCAAGCAGGGGAACGCTTCTCAGCTTTCCGTCGTGCCAAAGCCTTCCAGGTGCCATTTACAGCTCTTCAAGTTGCAAAACAAGAGGGTAGCGTTGCAGCAACGGGAAGTCTCTTTAACCATCCGGCCCTGAACTTGCCACAAGTCTGCCCAACAGCCTTTTAAGGTGGCTGAGAATGAAGAAGGTTATGTCCTTCGTTACTACAACATGAGTCAAGAAAATATCCGTGTGTCTGAAAAACAACAAACCATTCTTGACTTGTTGGAACGCCCATACCCAGTCCATTCAGGACTATTGGCACCACAGGAAATTCGTACAGAACTCATTCAAAAAGAAGAAATTTAATTTCAAAAAGAAAACATAAACAGAAAGGAGGAGCGAAAAAGTAAGAACCAACTGCTGATTCGCTCCTTTTTGCAGGTGAAAGCAATGACCATTGCAACGATTGATATCGGAGGGACTGGCATTAAGTTTGCTAGTCTAACTCCTGATGGAAAGATTTTAGATAAGACCAGCACCCCAACTCCAGAAACTCTAGAAGATTTGTTAGCTTGGTTGGACCAACGCTTGTCAGAACAGGACTATCGTGGGATTGCTATGAGTGTTCCAGGAGCGGTCAATCAAGAAACAGGAGTGATCGAGGGAATTAGTGCCATTCCTTACATCCATGGTTTTTCTTGGTATGAGGCGCTAGCTCATCACCAGCTACCTGTCCATCTAGAAAATGATGCCAACTGTGTTGGACTTAGTGAACTGCTAGCTCATCCTGAGATTGAAAATGCAGCCTGTGTCGTTATTGGTACAGGGATTGGTGGGGCCATGATTATCAATGGCAAAATTCACCGTGGTCGCCATGGCTTGGGTGGAGAGTTTGGTTACATGACAACTATCGAACCAGCAGAAAAACTCAATAACTGGTCACAACTAGCTTCTACAGGAAACATGGTTCGTTATGTGATTGAAAAATCAGGTCAGTCAGACTGGGATGGCCGTAAGGTTTATCAAGAGGCTGCAGCAGGCAATGCCCTTTGCCAAGAAGCCATTGAGCGTATGAATCGTAATCTAGCTCAAGGATTACTCAATATCCAGTATCTAATCGACCCAGATGTCATTAGCCTAGGTGGCTCTATCAGTCAAAACCCAGATTTTATCAAAGGTGTGCAAAAAGCAGTAGACACCTTTGTGGAAAGATATGAAGAATATACAATTGCGCCAGTGATCCAAGCTTGCACCTATCAGGCAGATGCCAATCTCTACGGTGCCCTTGTCAACTGGTTACAGGAGGAAAACCAATGGTAAGTTTTACAGGACTTAGTTCCAAACAAGCGCAAGCTATCGAAGTATTAAAAAGTCACATTTCTCTATCAGATGTAGAGGTGGCAGTCGCTCAGTCTGACCAAGCTTCTATCTCTATCAAGGGTGATAAGGGGCAGTATCAACTGACCTACCGTAAACCTCATCAACTCTACCGTGCTTTATCTGTGCTAGCAACAGCTTTAGCAGAAGGGGACAAGGTAGAAATTGAAGAACAAGCGGCTTATGAAGATTTAGCCTACATGGCGGATTGTTCCCGTAATGCGGTTCTAAATGTTGCATCTGCTAAGCAGATGATTGAAGTCTTGGCTCTGATGGGTTATTCAACCTTTGAGCTCTACATGGAAGACACCTATCAGATTGAAGGGCAACCTTATTTTGGCTATTTCCGCGGGGCTTATTCAGCTGAGGAATTACAGGAAATCGAAGCTTACGCCCAGCAGTTTGACATGACCTTTGTCCCATGTATCCAGACCTTGGCCCACTTGTCAGCCTTTGTCAAATGGGGTGTCAAAGAAGTGCAAGAACTCCGTGATGTAGAGGACATTCTCCTCATCGGCGAAGAAAAAGTTTACGACCTAATTGACGGTATGTTTGCTACTTTGTCTAAACTACAAACTCGCAAGGTCAATATCGGGATGGACGAAGCTCACTTGGTTGGTTTGGGACGCTACCTCATCCTAAACGGTGTTGTTGATCGTAGCCTCCTCATGTGCCAACACTTGGAGCGCGTGTTGGATATTGCAGACAAGTATGGTTTCCACTGCCAGATGTGGAGCGATATGTTCTTCAAACTCATGTCAGCAGATGGCCAGTACGACCGTGATGTCGAAATTCCAGAAGAAACTCGTGTTTATCTTGACCGTCTAAAAGACCGTGTGACCTTGGTTTACTGGGATTATTATCAGGATAGCGAAGAAAAATACAACCGAAACTTCGGTAACCACCACAAGATTAGCCAGGATATTGCCTTTGCAGGTGGTGCTTGGAAATGGATTGGTTTTACGCCCCACAACCAATTTAGCCGCTTAGTAGCTATTGAAGCCAATAAAGCCTGCCGTGCCAATCAGATCAAGGAAGTCATCGTGACGGGATGGGCAGATAATGGTGGTGAAACAGCCCAATTCTCTATCTTACCGAGCTTGCAAATTTGGGCAGAACTCTGCTACCGCAATGACCTAGACCGTTTGTCTGCACATTTCAAAACCAATACAGGTCTATCCGTTGAGGACTTTATGCAGCTTGACCTTGCCAACCTCTTACCAGACCTGCCAGGTAATATACATGGTATCAACCCTAACCGCTATGTCTTTTATCAGGATGTTCTCTGCCCAATTCTTGACAAGCACATGACACCTGAACAGGACAAACCACACTTTGCCCAAGCAGCTGAGACTCTTTCTGACATTAAAGAAAAAGCTGGAGTCTACGCTTATCTTTTCGAAACTCAGGCCCAGTTGAATGCTATTTTAAGTGGCAAGGTTGATGTGGGACGACGCATCCGTCAAGCTTATCAAGCGGATGATAAAGAGAGCTTGCAACAAATCGCTAGGGAAGAATTACCAAAATTAAGAAGCCAGATTGAAACCTTCCACAAGCTCTTTAGCCAGCAATGGTTGAAAGAAAACAAGGTCTTTGGCTTGGATACAGTAGACATCCGTATGGGTGGACTCTTGCAACGCATCAAGCGAGCAGAAAGCCGTATCGAGGCTTATTTGGCTGGTCAAATTGACCGCATCGAAGAATTAGAAGTCGAGATTCTTCCATTTACTGACTTTTACGCAGACAAGGACTTCGCAGCTACAACGGCTAATCAGTGGCATACTATTGCGACAGCATCCACTATTTATACGACCTAGAAAAACTCTATTCAGGCAGAAATGTTTCTCGTGAAACCTATTCTTATATAAAAAAGTTCTCCACATAAAATAATTTGTGGAGTTTTTTCTATAATTTGTAGTTTAAACTGTCCTAAAAATAAGAGTATACTATTTTTGTAAACGTTATCAAGACTAAAAATGTGAGATTATGAAGTTTTAGAAAAATAAAAAGGGAGGAAATTATGAATAAGTTTTCAAAAACTTTAAGAGATAATTGGATTTTTCTCTTAATGGTTTCTACCAGGAACAATTTGGTTGATTTTATTCTTCTACATTCCAGTTTTTGGGAATGTGGTTGCCTTCAAAGACTACCATATGACTGGTGAAGGATTCGTCCACAGTATTATAAATAGTAGATGGGTCGGACTAGATAACTTTAAATTCTTGTTTAGTTCCAAGGATGCCTTTGTCATCACTCGAAACACTGTCCTTTACAACCTTGGATTTATCTTTATCGGTTTAATTGTATCAGTTGGTATTGCCATTATCCTTAGTGAACTTCGCTCTAAGCAGATGGTTAAAATCTACCAAACATCTATGTTGTTCCCTTACTTCCTATCTTGGGTTATCATCAGTTTCTTTACAGATGCTTTCCTAAACATCGATAAAGGGCTTATCAACCACACCTTAGAAGCCCTTGGAATGAAGGGGATTAACTTCTACGCTGATGTCAGTATCTGGCCTTACCTCCTCCTTTTCCTAGGTATCTGGAAAGGCTTTGGATATAGTAGTGTGATGTACTACGCAACTATCATGGGTATTGACCCAACTTACTACGAAGCAGCGACAGTGGACGGTGCTAGCAAATGGCAACGTATCCGTAACGTAACCATCCCTCAGTTGACACCGCTTGTGACAGTATTGACCATCCTTGCAGTCGGAAACATCTTCCGTGCAGACTTCGGTCTCTTCTACCAAATCCCTCACAACGCAGGTCAGCTCTATAGTGTAACAAATGTATTGGACGTCTATGTCTTTAACGGATTGACTCAGACAGCAGATATCGGTATGGCTTCAGCAGCCGGTCTCTACCAGTCAGTCGTCGGTTTGATTCTCGTTATCCTATCAAACTTACTTGCAAGACGTGTTGATCCTAACTCAGCACTATTCTAGAAAGGAGGAGCATATGGCAAAAAAAATTCAAAAAGAAAAAATTGATAATGTTGGCATACACTCCTTCAGCAAAAAGGCAGATATCTTCTTTAGTATCATATCTGGTTTGCTGGCCTTCTCTTGTATCTTGCCTTTCATCTTCGTAATCATTATTTCAGTTACAGACGAAAAGAGTATTGTTCAATATGGATATAGTTTCTTCCCTTCCAAGTTTGGTGTAGATGGATTCCAATTCTTGGCTCAGTTTAAAGACAAAATTTTACAAGCGCTCTTTATCTCAGCCTTTGTGACAGTTGTCGGTACATTGACAAACGTATTCATCACAACAACATACGCTTATGCCATCTCACGTTCAACATTTAAGTATCGCAAATTCTTTACAATCTTTGCTCTTCTTAGTATGTTGTTCAATGCTGGTTTGGTACCAGGCTATATCGTGGTAACTCAGTTACTTCACTTGGGTGATACTATTTGGGCCTTGATTGTTCCGATGCTTCTATCACCATTCAACATCATGTTGATGCGGTCTTTCTTCAAGAAAACCATTCCAGAAGCAATCCTCGAATCAGCTCGTATCGATGGTGCTAGCGAGGCGCGGATCTTCTTCCAAATCTGTTTACCACTCTCTCTTCCAGGGATTGCGACTATCACACTTTTGACAGCACTTGGATTCTGGAACGACTGGTTCAATGCCCTTCTTTACATCAAGAGTGACAACTTGTATCCATTGCAATATTTGCTCATGCAAATTCAAAACAACATGGATTACATTGCTAAGTCAGTTGGGATGTCAGGACAACTTGCAGTTGCCCTACCAAAAGAAACAGGTCGTATGGCCATGGTCGTAGTTGCGACTGTTCCAATTGCGATTCTCTATCCATTCTTCCAACGCTACTTTGTAAAAGGTTTAACTATCGGTGGTGTTAAAGAATAAGAGACACTGAGAAACAAGCTTTCTCTACCCTATCTAACTTTTCTTTGTTGAAAAGTAGATCACTAAAATTGTTTTAAATTTAAAAATAAAAAAAGGAGTTTTTATCATGAAAAACTGGAAAAAATATGCTTTTGCATCTGCTAGCCTTGTAGCTTTAGCTGCTAGCCTCGCTGCTTGTGGAAACCTTAAAGGTAACAACCAAAAAGCTGCTGACTCAGCTTCAGGTGACAAAACTGTTATCAAAATGTACCAAATCGGTGACAAACCAGATAACTTGGATGAATTGCTAGAAAATGCAAACAAAATCATCGGAGAAAAAGTTGGTGCTAAATTAGATATCCAATACCTTGGATGGGGTGACTACGGTAAGAAAATGTCAGTTATCACTTCATCAGGTGAAAACTATGATATCGCATTTGCAGATAACTACGTTGTAAACGCTCAAAAAGGTGCTTATGCTGACTTGACAGAATTGTACAAGAAAGAAGGAGCTGAGCTTTACAAAGCGCTTGACCCAGCTTACATCAAAGGTAACACTGTAAACGGTAAGATTTATTCTGTTCCAGTTGCAGCTAACGTTGCATCTTCACAAAACTTTGCTTTCAACGGCCCACTTCTTGAAAAATATGGAATCGATATCTCAGGTGTAACTTCATACGAAACACTTGAACCAGTATTGAAACAAATCAAAGAAAAAGCTCCAGACGTAATGCCATTCGCTGTTGGTAAAAACTTTATCCCATCAGAAAACTTTGACTACCCAGTTGCAAATGGTCTTCCATTCGTTATCGACCTTGAAGGTGACACTACTAAGATCGTAAACCGTTACGAAGTTCCTCGTTTCGTAGAACACTTGAAGACTCTTCACAAATACTATGAAGCAGGATACATTCCAAAAGACGTAGCAACAAGTGAAACTTCATATGACCTTACTCAAGATACTTGGCTTGTTCGTGAAGAAACAGTAGGACCAGCTGACTACGGTAGCAGCTTGCTTTCTCGTGTTGCTAACAGAGACATCCAAATCAAACCATTTACTAACTTCATCAAGAAAAACCAAACAACTCAAGTTGCAAACTTTGTAATCTCAAACAACTCTAAGAACAAAGAAAAAGCAATGGAAGTATTGAACCTCTTGAACACTAACCCAGAACTCTTGAACGGACTTGTTTATGGACCAGAAGGCAAGAACTGGGAAAAAGTTGCAGGTAAAGAAAACCGTGTTAAAGTCCTTGATGGATACAAAGGAAACACTCACATGTCAGGATGGAACACTGGTAACAACTGGATCCTTTACATCAACGAAAACGTTACAGATGAACAAATTGCACAATCTAAGAAAGACTTGGAAACTGCAAAGAATCTCCAGCGCTTGGATTCATCTTCAACACTGACAACGTGAAATCTGAAATCTCAGCTATCACTAACACTATGCAACAATTCGATACAGCTATCAACACTGGTACTGTAGACCCAGAAAAAGCTATTCCAGAATTGATGGAAAAACTTAAATCTGAAGGTGCTTACCAAAAAGTATTGGATGAAATGCAAAAACAATACGACGAATTCTTGAAAAACAAAAAATCTTAAGATAGATTGATTTCGTGTATTCATTCCTAAAAGATGCGATCACTGCCTTGTCTGGAGTTTTCCAGACGGGGTGGTGATTCTTTTTTGAGTATTTGCATATAATTATCTACATTTAAAAACCAGCATTTGCCGTACAAATAGCGTTGGTAATAGGTACATGAAAAAATACCATCTACTCTTTAAAATCAGTGCAATCTTATCCCACTTACTTATTTTTTGTATATGGACTTTTTCAGCCAACACTTATAATCCAAAACTATTGGCAATTTTCTTCTCAAATTGGCAATTTTTTCTGGATTTGAAATCTTATCAGTCTTGTCTTTATTGGCATCATGATTAGTATTTGATTAAAGACAGGCCATGGATATCTTTTTGTTAACTTTTCTTCATCGAATATTTAATTAAAACAAGATCTGAAAATGAGTCTTGTTTTTTATTTTTCGGTCAAATAAATTGCATTCGCTTTCTTGGGAGAGTATACTGGTATAGTTGAATGAAAAATTCTGATAATTTAATCTTAGAAAAGAGAAGCAAATGTCAAAAGATATTCGAGTTTTACTTTACTATAAATATGTTCCCATCGAAAACGCGGAACAATTTGCTGCAGACCACTTGGCTTTCTGTAAGTCTATTGGCCTCAAGGGCCGTATCCTAGTGGCTGATGAAGGGATCAACGGAACCGTTTCTGGTGACTACGAAACAACGCAAAAATACATGGACTACGTTCACAGCCTTCCAGGTATGGAAGACCTCTGGTTCAAGATTGACGAAGAAAGTGAGCAAGCCTTTAAGAAGATGTTTGTTCGCTACAAAAAGGAAATCGTTCACCTTGGTTTAGAGGATGATAACTTTGATAACGACATCAATCCTCTTGAAACAACAGGTGCTTACTTGTCACCAAAAGAATTTAAAGAAGCCCTCCTAGATGAAGATACAGTGGTCCTTGATACTCGTAATGACTATGAGTACGACCTTGGACACTTCCGTGGGGCTATCCGTCCTGACATCCGCAACTTCCGTGAATTACCACAATGGGTTCGTGATAACAAGGAAATTCATGGATAAACGTGTCGTTGTTTACTGTACAGGTGGAGTCCGCTGTGAGAAATTCTCTGGCTGGATGGTTCGTGAAGGCTACAAAGATGTCGGTCAATTGCATGGAGGAATTGCGACTTACGGGAAAGATCCAGAAGTTCAAGGGGAACTTTGGGATGGGAAAATGTACGTTTTTGACGAACGTATTGCAGTCGATGTCAACCATGTCAATCCAACCATTGTAGGGAAAGATTGGTTTGATGGAACACCATGTGAACGCTATGTCAACTGTGGAAATCCATTCTGTAACCGTCGTATCTTGGCATCAGAAGACAACGAAGATAAATATCTTCGTGGTTGCTCACACGAGTGCCGTGTTCACCCACGTAATCGTTATGTTTTAGAACATGAATTGACACAAGATCAAGTTATCGAGCGTCTAGCAGCAATTGGTGAGAGCCTAGACCATTCTGAAGTTGTATAATAAACATTAACAGTCCTAAAGGGCTGTTTTTCTATGCTTTTGACTAAAAAATCTTAAATTTGTTTCTGCATCTTTCAGGAAAATGGTGTATACTATATGTAAACGATTTCAAAGGAGACCATTATGGTGAAAGACATTTTTTATTCCAAATAAACAAAGTATTTTAGGACAACAGGAGATTCTTACAGCTAAATCAATTTTAGGCTTAGTAGAAGGCCTAGAGTCGCATAGTTATGATGCTGTTTACCTCCGTCAACCTCTCAATCGTCTTGAGTATATCGAGTGTGCTGTTGTGGGAAAAGTCTCAGTTTCTCTTTAAAGTTCGATATCTAGATGCTCAAAAAGGCTATCAAGTCATTATTCCTGACTTGATTACAAGAGCTGACTGGGGAGATTGTAGAAGGGCTCTTGCGGGCTTTGTCTAGCAAGGTTGGTGAAGCAGTTGAAGGGCTTGGCAGACTTTGATTTGGAAAACTATTTCCAAGAAACGGTTAAGAACTATCTAGCTGATAAGGCTGCTCGTTTAGGTTTCTGCCAGGGTATTCTATCAACTATTTACTTTGATAAGAAGGATTTGGAAAGTTTCTTGGAAGAAGATGGCTTGGCACGTTTTGAAGAGTTGGTCAAGAAAGTTCAAGGGTCTGATGCCTATCCTTCCAGTGCTAAATTCTATCCAGATGGTGAAGGTAAGGTTCATGGGGTCTACCACCTAGCTCAGGGAGTAAAAACCATTTTGCCAAAAGAACCGGTGATTCCAGCTCCTTACGTTGAGCAATTGGTAGGCAAGGAACTTGTTTGGGAGATTGATTTGGTAAAAATCTCTGGAGATGGTTCAAAACCAGAAGACTATGAAGCAGTAGCTAGACTGGATTATCAAAGCCTTTTTAGGAGCTTTTGCCCAAAAGAACTTTATCAGGACTTAGATGCTAACCAAGTAGAAGTAGGCCCTGTTTCAGGAGAGGCATTTTGAAGCACTGGTAAATGTAAAATAAAGGCATTCTCAAAGAGAAGGAACTAAGCATTTTAATTGGAGTTGAATTAGCTAAGGACTTTGAAAAACATAGAAAACACAGAGGGAATTTGACAAAGAAGAAAAAAATGTCTAAAATATAGGAAAACATAAAGAGGAGATTATTATGTCAAACTTTACAGATTCATTCTTGTCAGCAAATACTGCAAACTTCCCATCTGAGCAACTTCCTTCACTTCGTGAACGCTTGGCACAACTAGACGATTCACAAGCCAACCAAGTTATTGCTGCTGCAGATGTAAAAAACCCTACAACAGCTTTGATCCTTTCTATCTTCTTAGGTGCATTTGGGGTTGACCGATTCTACATCGGTCATACTGGTCTAGGAATTGGTAAGCTATTGACTACTTTGCTTTTACCTGTCATTACATTCGGATTATCATTTTTCTTTACTTGGATCTGGATTGTTGTTGACTGCTTTCTTATCATGAACGCTACAAAAGCAGCAAACTTGGAAGCTATCAACACTGCTCTTGCTACAATGACAGCTACTCCAGAAACTGTAGAAGTCATCGAAGAAAAAGTAGAAATTCTTGCAGAACCAGCAGAAGTTATTGAAGAAAAAGTAGAAGTTGTTGCAGAACCAGCAGAAGTTATTGAAGAAAAAGTAGAAGTCGTTGCAGAGCCAGCTGAAGTTATCGAAGAATCAGTAGAAATTACTGAAGAACAAGCAGACTAATCTTTTTGTATATTAAAAAATCCTGTCAAACACTGACAGGATTTTATATTGATTGCTACATAAAATCTGTAGAGAAGTAAATCAAAGTTATCATATGATAGAGGTATTGAAATCTTGTTGGAACGGGTGAGAAACCTGTTGAAAACTTGACAAATCGGGAAAAAATCTCTAGAATATAAGAAAACATAAAGAGGAGATTATTATGTCAAACTTTACAGATTCATTCTTGTCAGCAAATACTGCAAACTTTCCATCAGAACAACTTCCATCACTTCGTCAGCGTTTGAGCCAACTAGATGACTCACAAGCCAACCAAGTTATCGCTGCTGCAAACGTTAAAAGCCCTACAACAGCTTTGATTCTTTCTATCTTCTTAGGAACTCTTGGTGTTGATCGTTTTTACATTGGCCACATTGGATTAGGAGTTGCGAAACTTCTTTTGGCATGGTTGACTTTTGGTATCTGGACAATTGTCGATTGGTTCCTTATCATTAATGCGACTAAGAAAGCAAACTTGGTGGCTATCAATAACGCCCTTGCTACAATGACAGTACCTTCAGCTAGTTCAGAAGCAAACGAAGGATAAGTAGATTCATCTTTAAAGATAAGTAGTGTTATAAAAAACGGGAGGAGACCCCGCTCACTACTTATCTTTTTTTTGACAATAAATAAGGTAAATGATTAAAGAAACTAGATTATTAGTATACTTAACAAGTATTGTGTTTAATACAGAAATAATGCGATACGGAAGTGTAGTTTTCGATGATAAGGTTATAAAAAAAGTTTCCTCGATCGATGAAAATGCTTCATGGGTAAATGGTTTACAAGCTGTTGCGTACGAAACGGAAGGTGAGGATACCATCTACATCGTTGTTAGAGGTGCCGATGTAGGGATTGGGAAAAAACTCTTTCGGAAAACAGGTGCGGATGCTCGTTTTATCCCGAAAGTGAATGATGAAGATAGTTTCAAAACCATTTTTCAAGACTGGATTTATAGCTCGACTCTAGGAAGTATGGGCTTGGTCCACTTGTATCAGTATGATAGCCTTAAAAGCCTTTTTATCATTCCTTAAGAAAGAAATACCCCTATAAACGCTTTGTAGTTTCAGGTGTCTCTTTGGGAGGATTGCTGGCCCAACGCTTATATTTTTTTGAGAATGGTATTGAGAGATGTCTGACATTTTTCTGCGACTTCGCCAATAGCAATTGCCCTTTTGGATAATCCAGAGCTCATTATCCTAGACGAACCAGTGAATGGTTTAGATCCTCAAGGGATTTCAGATTTAAGAAAAATGATTTTGAATTTAAGGGATCAGTTGGGAGTTACTTTTTTAATTTCAAGCCATATCCTATCAGAGTTGGAGTTTATAACAGATAAGTATATCATCATGAAAAAGGGAAGAATTCTAAATGTGATGAGTTCAAAAGAGCTAGCGAATGATTTATCTGAAAAAATTTTCCTAAAAACAAGTGATAATCAGATTTTAAAAATATTTTTAGAAGAAGAGGGCATTGTTCATTTTGAGCAGGATGACTATCTGGTTGTGACAGAAAAGGATAGGTTAATGGCTATCTTGGAATATAGTATTGGTTCAAATCTAGTGATACAGGATATTTATATTAAGAAGGAACGCTTTGAGGACTACTATTTGCGTAATATTATCTGATGATTTAAGAAAGGAGGAGAGTCATGAATTCTCTTAAGGCAGATATGTATAAATTTTACTGGGAAAAAAGAGGAGTGCTTCCTAGTTTGTTGATAGGGTTATTAGTTTTGTTATTCTACCTATTTTTTAAGTCATCAAATGAAAATGAACCAGCATTTCGAGTGTTGATTTCAAATGTGAGTGGTTTTATTCCTTTGCTTTTCATCTCTGCTAATTTATTTTTCTGGGGGGAAGATTATAGTTTCCGTACGATCAATATTCTGCTCACAAAAGAAAAACAACGATGGAAGTTATTTTTATATAAAACTTTGGGAACCTTTTGTTTGTCTTTCCTATATGTAACTATTTTTTATAGTTTAACAGCTCTTGTTTATTTGGAAGGGGACATGGTGTTGATTGTTTCGACATTTTTACATCAACTACCATACTATTTGGTTATTATCAGTATCTCCTTATTGATTTTTCAAATATTTGATAAGGTTTATGAATCATGTATGATTTATACACTCTACATTTTACTATTTGATAACCTACTGGTTTATGTTCTTCCAAACTCTGGTGAGAGTGTGAGAGACTATTTACTAATGACTTTAAATTTGAAAGTATCACCAAGTTTTAGTCAATTTACCCTTACAAACGTATGCTATCCTATAGTGGTGAGTATAGCAGTGCTTGTACTTGCGTTAGCTGTATTCAGTAAAAAAGAATTTAAATAGGAGGACTAGCGATGAAAAAAATAGGAATTGTAATTGGGCTGTTGTTACTGTTTGTAGTAGCTGGAATTTTATTAACCTTAAAGCGGGGAGAAACAACAATCAGTATAAAACAATCATGGACTCTTTCCTCTAAAAGTATTAAAACGATAGAGTTTTATGGATCAAAGCAAGCAATTGATGTTAAAGTTGTAAAGAGTGATTCAGATGAAACAACTGTTCAAATAGAAGGAAATGTTTCTGAAGAATCAGCGAATAACATATCTAAAAACGTTAAGATAAGTTCAGATAGTCTGTATCTTCCATTTTCGCAACATGGCTTTAATTTGGCTCTGAGTTCAGAAGGGAAAGACAAGTTATATGTAACTATTTCCTTAGGAAAAAATACTACTTTCGGAAAAATATTTATAGATACTCTTGTTGGCGATGTATCTATTACAGTTCCTAAAGATTTTGATGGAATCTATACTTTGCATACAAATAATACAGGAGAAATTTTAAGGGTTCCTACCACAAATCAAACTTCGAATAGCATCATTGAAGTTGATGGCTATAGTAAGATAAGTGTTGAAAAAGGAAAAAATAATGGTTAGTCACTATAAACAAGCAACTTTGTTGGCTCGTGTAAAGACAATCATTTCTTACTATTTTCCAAAATGAATCGTGGCGATCATCTAAAGCATTCAGCTTTATAGGGAAGCTAGTATTTGCAAAATTAGAAAAATCCTGTCACTCTTGACAGGATTTTATCTTACATAAAAGCTAGGATTCGGAGATAATCAAAAACCAGTGCCATTTCTGCTAGGAAAAAGAGAAATAGGATGCTTCCGTTGACTAGGAAGGCCAAGAGAAGGCGATAGAAGGAGTCGGTTTGGCTATCTTTACTTGGTCTTGAGATGGTATAGAGGTTGGCAAGAAGTACCAGACCAATGCTAATCAGGCAAAGCAATACTGCAAATCGTAGACCATTAAAAAGAGCGAAGAAACTAGCAATACCTGTCAAGAGAACTGGGATGGCCAAGAGTCGGCTGTACTCTTGGAAGGTTTATCTAGTGTCCAGTCACTGTCCTGGTCGACAAAGCGTTTGACTACAAATCCACCCATGAGGATTGAAAAGAAGAAGAGACTTGTAGCTACCAAGATAGAGAAGATAGAAAAGAGATTCAGTGAAGGGAAATGCTGGAGAGCTTTAGAGTCGATGGCTGCCATATGGCCGTAGTAGGCTTGCTTGATGTGATAGATGCAAAAGAAGAAACTCGTAGCAGAAAAGATAGATAGGAGCGCAAAGGCGTTATAACTATGTTTTTTATCTGAATCAATGCTTGCTGTCGGCTCTTTGAGAGCACCTTGTAACCAGACCCAAAAATCAGCCAATTCTTCTTTGAAGATTGCAGTTTTTGTAGGGACAGGATCTGGGACAAATGGACTTTCCAAAGATTTGCTAGGCTGAGGTGCTTCCTTAACTGGTTTTTCTGCTTGGTCTGTCTTTGTTGCCAGTTCTTCTTGTTCTTCAGTCTCTACAGGTTCTTCTGACTTGTCTGTATTTGCTACGATTTTTTCGTGTTCGTCACTCTCTACTTTTTCTAGGTCAGATTCTTGTTCTTCTGGATTGACTTGAGGATTTTCCTCAACTACTAGCAACTCTTCTTGTTCATTTAACTCTTCTTGGGGAGTGACTGGGTCAGATGGACTCTCTTTTTTATCATTGTTGGCTGTTTTCTCAAAATCAGCACTTTCGAACCATTCTTGAGTCATGATGGGACCTCCTTTTTTTGTTATTTGAGTATTAGTTACTCGTTATCGGTATGAACGATTTCTAGAATTGGGTGAGCGATCCGGTTCGTCTGGAATGTTGATATCTTGACCCGCCTTTGCGACGAGGAGATCTTGCGTATCTTTTTTCTCTACTTTGTAAGGATTTGAGAATTCTTCGTCCTTATTTACATGATTCCCCTGGACAGGATTTACCCCTTCTCGAGTTCGATGATAGATAGCCCCGTATTTTGATGAGAGATCGAGATTGATTCGATCAAGTTCCTTTTGAGATAACTCGAGTGAGATATATTTTCTTGCCTCGAATTCCACTCGACCGTGCACTTGGATATCGTCTGCAGTGATATGTGCATGGTCTGCTTGGATATGACTATCTGTTAGACTTGTTTCAAATACATTGACAATTCCAGTTGTGGTCAGTTGGCTATTTTTAATCTCGCTATCAGTGATACGAAGAAGATAGCCATTTGACAGAATCTTGGCATTGCTGAGTTTTGCATTGGCAATTGAAAGGATACGATGGTTTACCTGGGCAGTTAGATTTTTTAAGTCTTTTCCTCTTGGTAATGAGAGAACCACTTCATCATTGCGGCTAGAAATTCCGCTTGCGATAAAGAGAATACCCTCGATACTAGAACCTATAGAGCGACGTGTAGTTGATTTGGGATCAGTTATTTCAAGACTTTTCTCTTTGATAGAATGTTGGAGATTTCTTTTTCAGAGATAGTTGGATGATACTGAAGGTGAATCTTGTCATCGCTTGATTCAGTGATAACGAGCGAATGTTCTTTCAGAGAGATGTTTAGATTTTCAATATCTTGGTCAAAAACGAGCTCTTCCATTCGACTTTCAAATACTGGATTTTGAGACATTGCAAGGAGGCTTCTGACACCATCTGTTTGGATACCGATGATCATCATTGAAAAACCGATGATACTGGTTACAACACCAAAGATAAGAAATCCTTTTGTCCATTTACGCATGTCTTTCACCTCTCTTTCCTCTATTTAGAATCCATTGGATGAGTCGAAGAACTAGTAATCCAAAGAAACGTGTTACATAGGAAGTAGCTAGCAAGACTAGGGATGAAGCTCCAATAGCTAGTAAACCTCCACCAAAAATCAGCACAAAGGCAGATGTAGATTCAGCCAGAACGTAGAAGCTTTCAAATAGGAGAACGCCTCCTAGGATTAGTCCAGCTACTGATACAGCAAAGAAGGCTAAAAGTACACTAACCGTAGCGATAAAAATCCCGATGATAGCCATGAGAAGAGCAATTCCGACTGGAATCCCAATAGGTGCAGCCAGAAGTGCGAGGATTGCGATTTGTAAAACCTGACGGTCGTTCTTGCTGGAATTTTCTTCGTTGATTTTCTTATCAAGAAGTGTAGTCAGGACATCATGGGCAGCTTCTTTGGACTTCCCAGACTAGCGATAAGCTCCTCCTCACCTTCTGGACCCGCATCATCAAAGAGTTCTTTGAAGTAATCCATGGCTTCGATACGATCAGATTGAGGAAGCTTCATCAGATAGGCTTCAAGCTGATTCAAATATTCAGTTCTTGTCATGGCGAATGCTCCCTTCTATGATGCCATTGATCGTGTCAGTGTAGAGTGTCCACTCTTCTCTGAGTACAAATAGTTGTTCCTCCCCAACCTCTGTCAAGGAGTAGTACTTCCGCATCCGACCTTGGTATTCGCGAGAGTATGTAGTCAGATAGCGGTTGGTATCCAGTTTTTTCAAGATGGGGTAGAGGGTAGATTCCTTGATTTTGGCAATGAGTTTAATGGTTTGGCTAATCTCATAACCATAGGAATCCCCTTGTTCTAGGATGGCTAAGATGAGAAATTCAATCAAAGCCGCTGATGTTGGAAAATACATGGGGCACCTCCTTTTTTAGTATGTAAAAATTTTATATATAATTATTCTACACATACATCATACATCTATTTGTAAGCCCTGTCAAGTAATATGTGTAAAATTTTTATATATAAAAAATCTCCTAGTAAAAACTAGAAGATTGGAGGATGTTTTGCATCACTTTGAGGCAGTGGTTATCTGTAATCCTCATCATAAATGGGCGGAAGATAAAAATACTTGTCTTCAATCTTGATTCTGGCACAGAGGATGCCATCTTGATAGACATATCCGTTAAATGGAGGATAGCTATCTAAGTTTTCTAGGATATTTTCAGGCAAAGAACTAAAATTGTAATCCCTCAAGGCCGCAGAACCAATCAATCTTTCAGTCCGATAAGCCTTGATTTCTTTTTCATATTTTTTGAGAAATTCTTCTCGTTTGCTTTCAAAGAGAGTCAAATCTCCGTCATCTAACTCGTAATAGCGTTCGTAACCAGCAATCCAAGAAATATAAACACACAGTAAAGATTTTTCTATCTCTGGAGAGTAGCCAATTGTAAAGTAATTTTCTTTGTCGACCTGCCGATTTTCTACTGTGATAGTCTGTATAAAGTTAGTCATGATAATCTCCGTTTCAAGAATGAACTAGAAAGGTTTCTCATTTAAAAATCTTTTAGCTCATCAAAGATTTCTATAAATTTTTCTTTGTCCATCCCTAAATCTTCAGGTAGTAAATCTAAGATCTCGACCAGAGCATCATAGATATCCTCTCTCTCGATTGTTTCAATAAAACAGTTACGCTTATCCATTTTATTGAAACCTTGAGTATATTCTCTTATGAGGTCTTCTATGTGTTTCATAGTGTCTTCGTTGGGGTTTTCTAGAAGCTTTCTAACACTTGCTCTGGTCTTTCTATATAGAGAGGCTGCTTTTTTTGCGTTTGCGGTTGAAATATTCTCTTGTCCATCCCATGAGCGAAATGGATTATCTAGGTTTTGAGCTAGCCATTCAGCTTTTCTCGGTTTTGTTATCCAAAGATTCAGTCCCTTGTCCTGCTGTTTTTTATAATATTTTTTGGCTATTTTAGCGGCCTCTTCTGGTAAGCTGCTCATCCAAAACATGCTTAATCGAGGTAAATCTTCTGGTTTGGGAATATCCTCTGCAGTAAAGCCAAACAAATCAACAGTGGAAAAATTGACTAACTCTTTGAACTCTGATAATTTGTGGAAATTAAGAATATGACCAGGTTTCCCCCACAATCTTAATTCCCTAAGCCTTGGATAGTTATTCAAGATTTGTGCAAAGTCTATTTCAAGGATGTTAGAACAATGGATGGCTCCTAAATCTTTTAATCCCAGGCCTTAGGTAGAGAACTATCAAGTTGTAATCGTAAGCTGGCTCCATGGTCCTTTACAAGTATTTGACAATTGTCGCTCATGTCTCCTAATAAGACTAGCTCCTCCAAATCATCGTTCAATCTAAGTTCCTCTACGCCTGACAAATCAATGGAAAGCCGATGTATGGATGTCTTAGAAAAATCCAGTTTTGTTTGTCCATGATTTTTAAGAACTAGTTCTGTAATAAAAGGAGTTGACTGCAAATACTCATATATATTTTTGTGCCATCTCGTTAATGTCAACTTAGATAAACAAGGAAAGACTTTTAATTCTAATGCGTCTTCAAAAGGCGTCCACTCGTCATTGATATTGTGTTTAGAAATACGGCACTCATTTCCTGTAAATGAAACTTTTTCCTTGCTTTTATCTGCTTTCTTAAATAAATCTCTTTTTTCTTTTGGTATTTCTTGCCATTTCAGTTGCCTATAAATATCGTAACCATTCCCCCAAAACATAGCATATGTGTTTGTGCTTTCGGTTGTTAATGGTGTTGTATTACCAATAAAAATATAATGTGACGGTACATGAATATCAACATTACTCAGATGCAAGCCTCTATCCCAGTACATAAAATCTATATAGAGTGGCTTCAAAGAAGCTAGCTCTTCTTCTCTAAGAGGTTGATCTCCTGACCAGTCTAAAGACAGAAGGACAGCCTGCGGCTTTTTCTCCCCCTCTTCTATCTTGGTTATCTGACAAGCTGTGTATTTTTTAGATGGAAATTGTAAACACAATAGACGTCCCCTGCTTTTGCTAGCATACAAATTTCTCCTTAAATGATTCAATGGTTCTTGGATAATCGAGATTTTTTATCCAATCAAAATTTTTTAGTGGCGTTAAAACAATCATAAATGCAGACGTTTATAATTTTTACTTTAGCATCGCTTCAACTATCAATTCCCAAAGTAATAACCTTTTATGTACCCAAACAGTGCTACTCCAAATAAATTGTAACCGGAGTTTTCCTAGCTTTATTATACCATTTTTGCGCGTAGGAACAGTAGTATGCTTGGTAAATCTATACTTTGTAAAATGTTGTGAAGATACAAAAAAACCAGACTCAGTCTGGCTTTCAAAGTATATTTATTTGTGGCAAATTCTAAAAATCTTTTTAGAGGATTTTCTCAGTTTTATCCACTATAAAGAGGGCGACCGTCATGATGATATCAATCATTAAAAGAGCCATTACAGCTGGGATCCAAGAATGGAACATGTCAAAGCTGTAACCAAACAGAGTTGGTCCAAAGGCTGCTAGGATGTAACCACCTGTCTGGGCAAGCCCAGACAATTGGGCTGTCTTTTCGGGAGAGCTGGTTTTGATGGAGAAGGAAACCATGAGATAAGGGAAAAGAGCGCTACAGGCAGTACCAATCAAGAGATGTGCTACTAACCAGTAAAGGAAACTCTTGCTCGGGTATAGGAGCATAGCTATTCCAAGCATTCCAGCAAGAGAGATGACTGTCAGCATGATTTGACGGTGACGATTGGACAAACGAGTTGTTAAACTTGGAATGGTCATCGAGAAGGGGATACTGATCAGTGAAAAGATAGACGCCAGAAGGCCAGCGTCTGTATGAGATAGTCCAGCACTAATGGCCATGGTTGGCAACCAGGTCATGCTGGTATAGAAGAGCAAGGACTGGAGCCCACCGAATACAATAATAGCCCAAACCTTCTTGTCTTTTAGAATGTTCTCTTTCTTTTGTTTTTTCTCATGTCCTTCTAGAAAATGATTGTGACGATGATTGGGGAACCAGACCACTAAAGTGAGTAGACAGACCAAGGATAGGCAGAGGATCAAGCCTTTCCAAGATGTCGCCTGAGTAATGGGAACAGAGAGATAGGAAGCAAGAGCTGTTGCGATTCCCATGGAAGTCACATATACTGTTGTCAGGAAGCTAATCTTTTGTGGGTAGTTGGCCTGAATGGCACTAGGAAGGAGTACGTTAAAAATAGCGACACTTGCTCCGATGAGTAAAGTTCCCAGATAGAGCAGAGGAAGATTAAAGATACGAATCACTGAACCTATGGTCAATACGATAAGGCTGTAGGTAAAAAGGTGCTCAAGTCCAATCTTTTGAGCCAAACGGGTCGCAAAAGAGGAAAAGAGGGCAAACATCAAAAGAGGGAGACTAGTCAAAACACCAAGTGAGCTGACCTCAACTCCTAAACCTTGAGCAATATCTCCTAAAATAGTCGGTAAGGCTGTAAAAGGAGCTCTTAAGACCGCTCCGATTAAGACAATTCCTAGAATAAAAAAGAGTGATCGTTTTTTCATGTGAACCTCAATAAGCTGATTTTGATAACAGCTTATTTTAAGTTTTTCTCCAAGAGATGTCAAGCTAGAGTAGGGAGATTCGGTTTTTACTTGAGCTAAATTAAAGTAAAGAAGGATGAATTGTTTACTAGTTTTTTTCTGGGATTCAAATAAAAATAGGAAAGTCGGAAAATTTGTGATAAAATAGTGGAAGAAAATCTATACATTGGAGAAAAACTGTGTCTGAAAATCGGAAATTTAGTGTCTTGATGTCAGTTTATATCAAAGAAAATCCAGCCTTTCTAGAAGAGGCAGTAGAGAGTATCTTACATCAAACGCTCAAACCTAGCGAAGTGGTAATCGTCGAAGATGGTCCGCTGACACCTGAACTCTATCAAGTTTTGGAAAAATTGGAAGCACAGTCAAGTATTCCAATCAAACGTTGCCCACTTGAGCAAAATCGCGGCTTAGGGTTAGCGCTTCAGTACGGCGTCTTACAGTGCCAATATGACGTTATTGCTCGTATGGATACAGATGATATTGCTGTTGAAGACCGTTTCGAACAACAGTTTGACTTGATGGAAAAGGAAAACTTGGACTTGTTGGGAGGTCATATCGCAGAATTTATCGATCAACCAGACGAGATTGTGTCTTACCGTTGTGTGCCGACTAAGCATGAGGATATCATTGCCTATCAACGTATGAGAAGTGCCTTCAATCACATGACGGTCATGTTCAAAAAAGAGATGGTTTTAAAAGCAGGCAACTACGAAGATGGTCTTTATATGGAAGATGACCTGCTTTGGCTCAATATGATTAGCGCTGGTGCTCGGACTGGAAATGTGGATCAGATTCTTTGTAAGGTGCGAGTGGGAGCAGGGATGTTTGAACGCCGGGGTGGTCTTCGCTATCTCAAACTCTATCGCCAAGCACGCCAAAGAATGCACGCGCGTGGACAGATTTCTTATGGTGAATATCTGAAAAGTGTTTTAATCCAAGTTGTCGTTGCCCTATGTCCAGGATTTGTACGACAGTTTATATTTTTAAAACTGTTGAGAAAAAGCAAATAGCTCATCAGTTTTTAAAAAAACATCTTGTAATTACTAGAAAATGTGATTTTGTGTAGGAGGATACCATTCACATGAATAAAAAAATGACAGATTATGTAATTGATCTGGTTGAAGTGTTAAATAAACAACAAAAACAAGTCTTTTGGGGGATTTTTGATGCTGCCAGCATGATTTCCTCAATCATTGTTTCTTACATCTTGTTTTATGGATTGATCAATCCAGCTCCTGTGGACTATGTCATCTATACTAGCTTGACCTTCCTGTTCTATCAGATTATGATTGGATTCTGGGGGCTTAATGCTAGCATTAGTCGTTATAGCAAAATCACAGACTTTATGAAGATATTCATTGGAGTAAGTATCAGCAGTGTCTTGTCCTATCTCATTTGCTATGCCTTCTTGCCGCTTTTCTCTGTGCGTTTTATCGTTCTCTTTATCCTACTCAGCACCTTCTTGATCTTGTTCCCTCGTATTACTTGGCAGCTGATCTATTCTAGACGTAAAAAAGGTGATGGAGAAGGGGAACATCGTCGTACCTTCTTGATTGGTGCGGGAGACGGTGGAGCTCTCTTTATGAATAGCTACCAACACCCTACGAGTGACCTTGAGTTAGTGGGTATTTTGGACAATGATGAAAAGAAAAAAGGTCAAAAACTAGGAGGAATCCCAGTCTTAGGATCTTATGAACAGTTACCAGAACTTTCTAAACGTCATCAGATTGAAAAAGTTATCGTTGCGATTCCTTCCCTTGATCCGTCAGAATATGAGCGCATCTTGAAAATGTGTAACCAACTTGGCTTGAAGTGTTATAAGATGCCCAAGATTGAGTCGGTTGTGCAAGGGTTGCATCCTCAGGTAGGTGGTTTCCAAAAAATTGACATTACTGACCTTTTGGGACGTAAAGAAATTCAACTAGATGAATCACGCTTAGGCTCAGAAATTACTGGAAAAACCATCTTGGTGACAGGTGCGGGAGGTTCTATCGGTTCTGAAATTTGCCGTCAGGTTAGTCGCTTTAATCCAGAGCGCGTGGTTCTCTTGGGTCATGGGGAAAACTCCATTTATCTGATCTATCATGAATTGATTCGTAGCTTCCAAGGTATTGATTATGTTCCTGTGATTGCAGATATCCAAGACTACGACCGCTTGCTTCAAGTATTTGAGCAGTACCAACCAGCCATTGTTTACCACGCTGCAGCTCATAAGCATGTACCAATGATGGAACGCAATCCCAAAGAAGCCTTTAAAAATAATATCCTTGGAACTTACAATGTTGCCAAGGCAGTTGATGCTGCTAAGGTTCCAAAAATGGTTATGATTTCGACAGACAAGGCAGTTAATCCACCAAATGTAATGGGAGCTACCAAACGTGTGGCAGAGTTGATTGTTACAGGATTTAACCAACGTAGTCAGTCTACCTATTGTGCTGTTCGATTTGGGAATGTTCTTGGTAGCCGTGGTAGTGTGATTCCTGTATTTGAGCGTCAAATTGCAGAAGGTGGTCCAGTGACTGTGACGGATTTCCGTATGACTCGTTACTTTATGACCATTCCAGAAGCTAGCCGTTTGGTGATCCATGCAGGAGCCTATGCCAAAGATGGAGAAGTCTTTATCCTTGATATGGGCAAACCAGTTAAGATTTATGATTTAGCTAAGAAAATGGTCCTTCTCAGTGGACGTACTGAAAATGAAATTCCGATTGTAGAAGTGGGGATCCGTCCAGGTGAGAAACTCTATGAGGAGTTGTTGGTATCTACTGAATTAGTTGATAATCAAGTCATGGATAAGATTTTTGTTGGTAAGGTTAATGTCATGCCACTTGAAGTCATCGATCAAAAGATTGAAGAATTCCGTACCTTGCAAGGTTCAGAGTTGAAGCAAGCCATTATCGGCTTTGCAAATGAAACCACTCACATTCATTAAAGAAAAAAGGTATGATTCCTAGCTTCATGTGAGAAGCGAGTGGAATCATACCTTTTATGATAGACGAATGGTCATGTATCATTTTTTAGACGAACTTGTCATCGTAGAACATTTATGGTAAGACTTATACTATTTGAAAAATCAAAGTAAATGAGGTTTGCCCATACTTAGATAGAGTTTATAACGACTTTCTAGTTTGCTTTTCCATTTTCATTAAGTATGAATAAAAAATAATTGGGGAGTAACTGATGATTAACGCATATAAGAATTTTTTTAAAGGTTATGTAGATTTTGCAGGCCGTTCAACACGTTCAGAGTATTGGTGGATTTGGCTAACAAACATGATTCTCCTTGTCCCTTTTTACTCAGCGTATTTTAAGGTACTAGCAAATCCAAGAAATGAGACTGCTCTTATGGCCTTGGGGGGAATTGCTATTATCTATATGATTTTCGGTATAGCACTTTTCTTACCTGGACTTGCATTGACAGTTCGTCGTCTACGTGATGCTGGTTTCCACTGGGCTCTAATCTTTGTCATTTTTATTCCGATGGTTGGCCCTCTTGCACTTTTAGCTTTGTTAGCCATGCCAACGAAACAAGTAGAAGTAGTAACTATCAATGAAACTGAAGAAGTTGTAGAAGTTTCGCCATTCGAAGAACCAGACAAGAACTAAGAAGCTTAGGTTTTACAAATGAAACTATTTTAGAGTTTTCTTTATATTGTTAAACAAACATCTGACACTCCCATATCTAAAAATAGATTTGGGAGTGTTTTAGCACTATTTTGTCACTATGTGTGATATATCGTATATATAAAAAAAAGGTAAAAAAAAATATCTTATGATTAGAGCTTATATAAAATTTTTAAAAGGTTATGTAGATTTTGTAGGACGCTCAACACGTCCTGACTTCTGGTGGGTTTGGTTGATGAATCATATCTTGTTCCTACCCCTGTATATCCTTATCTTTAACAAAGAGATAAACCGAAAGGTCCTTCTCGAACTTTACTTTAGTTAGTATTGGTTATCAGTATTTATGCTATTTTGGCTCTACTCCTTTTGTTACCTAATCTAGCGTTAAAGATTCGCCGTTTGCGTGATGGAGGTTTCCACTGGGCTTTCATCTTCCTTCACTTCGTTCCAATGGTTGGACGTCTTGCTCTGTTAGTTCTGCTAGCTATGCCAAGTAAGGAAGTAGAAATGGTAACAATCAATAGATCTAAAGAAGTTGAAAGCGAAGAAGCTTCCCCATTTGAATAATTGGATGAGTACGGGGAATGTCATTCTCCTCATTAAGATTAGAAAAAAACTCCCAAACCTAATTTTTAGGTTGGGAGACTTTTATTTAGCGTTTTAATTGTAGATGTTGTAAAATGTCTGCCGGCTGGTGAGCAATCCAGTCAGGACGATAGTCCATGAGGTCATTCTCTTCACCGAATCCCCAGGTTACCGCTAGTTTTTTTATGCCAGTTTCTTGGGCGCCAATCATATCAAACTTAGTATCTCCGATAATAACGACCGTTTCAGGAGCTAGATGATGAGTTTCCAGAGCCTGACGAATGACATCTGCCTTATGCAGAGTTTGAGGGCTTGAACCATAGATGCCATCAAAGAAGTGATCAATCCCAAAATTGCTAGTCATATCAACGGCGGTAGGTGTGTTCTTCGTAGTAGTGATATAGAGAGGATAATGCTCAGCTAGTTCTACCAGTAAATCTTTGATATGCGGAAAGAGTTGGGCTTCGTAACGACCCTTTTCCTTATAATAAGAACGATAGAGCTGAATGGCCTGCTCTATCTGCTCAATTGGTAAGCAACTGGCAAAGCTGGTTTCCAGTGGAGGTCCCATAAAACCACGAATGGTCTTGGCATCAGGGCTGGTCACTCCTAGTTGCTCAAAGGTATAGGTGAAACCATTGTGAATGCCGATAGAACTATCCACGAGCGTTCCATCTAAATCGAAAAAAATAGCAGATATGAATGACATTGATTCTCCTAGTAATTTTGAAATTATTCGCCGAAGATTTCTTTTTGAAGGCGACGACCTGTAGGTGTGGCGGCGAGCCCCCCTTCAGCAGTTTCACGGAATGCAGTTGGTAAGCTAGATCCTACTTGATACATAGCATCGATAACCTCATCAACTGGAATTTTTGATTCGATGCCAGCTAAGGCCATATCAGCTGCGATGAAGGCAAAGCTTGCTCCCATAGCGTTACGCTTAACACAAGGAACTTCAACCAAACCTGCAACGGGGTCACAGATGAGGCCGAGCATATTTTTGATAACGAAGGCGATGGCCTGGCTAGCTTGGTAAGGACTTCCACCTGCAGCTAGGGTTAGGGCTGCAGCGCTCATGGCAGAAGCAGAGCCAACTTCTGCTTGGCATCCTCCTTCGGCTCCCGAGATAGAAGCGTTGTTTGCGATGACAAGCCCAAAAGCGCCAGCAGCAAATAAGAAGTCTAGTTGTTGCTCATGAGTTAAATCCAACTTTTGAATAGCAGCTGTGAGAACGGCTGGAAGGCAGCCTGCACTACCAGCGGTAGGGGTTGCACAAACGAGGCCCATCTTAGCATTGTGTTCATTAACGGCGATAGCATTACGAGCTGCAGACAAAACAGTAAAATCTGATAAGGTCTTTCCTTTTTTGATGTAGTGGTCGAGCTTGGCTGCATCACCACCTGTTAAGCCACTACGAGATTTTTTCTCGCTGAGTCCGAGTTCTACAGAAGCTTTCATGACTTCAAGGTTGCGTTCCATGAGAAGGATGACTTCTTCACGCTCACGACCAGTCAATTCAAACTCAGTCCTAATCATGAGTTCGGCAACATTTCCTTGAAAATCTAAGTCGGCTTGTTGGACTAATTCTTTGATAGAATAAAACATATTTTCTCCTATTGAAAGAAATTGACATTGTGCAGATGAGGAATTTTCCGAATTTCTTCGATAGATTCTTCACAGTTGCGACTATCAACTTCGATGATCATAATGGCTTTCTCACCAGCTTTTTCTCGGGTTACATTCATCTGGGCGATATTGATGTCAAAGCGAGAGAGGGCCTCTGTTACGTGAGCAATCATACCAGGAACATCCTGATGGACGATGATGATGGTAGGAGTATTCATGTTGAGGGATACCGCAAAACCATTGAGCTCTGTCACCTGGATATTACCACCACCGATTGAAATTCCTGTCACACTGATTGTCTTGTGCTCATTCTTAACAGTTATTTTCGTAGTGTTTGGATGAGGGGCGTTGCTGTCTTTCTGGATAGTCCAGACGATTTTGATACCACGCTTATGGGCGATCTCTAAACTATTTGGGATTTCTGGATCATCTGTATCCATTCCCAAAATACCAGCGACAAGAGCAAGGTCTGTTCCGTGTCCGCGATAGGTTTTTGCAAAAGAATTAAAAAGCTGAAATTCGACCTCGGTTGGAGTATCGTCAAAGATAGAAGAGACGATTTTCCCGATACGCACAGCTCCTGCTGTATGACTACTAGATGGCCCAATCATGACTGGCCCAATAATATCAAAGACAGATTGAAAACGAAGTGATTGCATCTGTTTCCCCTTAAAAAGATTCTTACCTCTATTATATCAAAGATTAGATACAAGCGCTCAATTCCATGATAAAATATCTAAAATCCTCATAAAGCCTATAAAATCAAGCCTTTTGTAACAAAAATAGGCTGTTTAAGTGAAATAAAACATAGTCTTGTAACATTTTCTACATAAAAACTGTCAAGAAACAGTAATAATAGTAGGGTATGATGGGAAATATAAGAAAGAAGGAGAATCTTTTAATATGAAATCAACAACTAAAAAAATTAAAATAGGACTTGTAGGAGTAGCAGCAGTGCTTGCTTTCCTTGCACCATCACTTACTTTTTGCACAAGAAACAACAACTTACACAGTAAAAATCAGGTGATACTCTATCAGAAATCGCTGAAAACATACAACACAACTGTTGAAAAAAATTGGCTGAAAATAAAAATAAGATTAAAAGATATTCATCTTATCTATGTAGACCAAGTATTGGTTATTGATGGTGAAGCACCAGCAACTTCAACGACTTCAACGACAGCAGAAGCTCCAGTAGCAGCACCCAGCAGCTACTGAAACAACTAACTTATCGAAGCGCCAGCAGCTGAAAGCGTAACTGTAGCAGAAGCAACACTCAGTTGCTGCAGACAGAAAGCTACATGCATCCAGCTGCAACTGTAAGCGGATCTGAAGCAGAAGCTAAAGAATGGATCGCTCAAAAAGAATCAGGCGGTAGCTACACAGCTACAAACGGACGTTACATCGGACGTTACCAATTGACAGATTCATACTTGAACGGTGACTACTCAGCTGAAAACCAAGAACGTGTAGCAGATGCCTACGTTGCAGGACGTTACGGTTCATGGACTGCAGCTAAGAACTTCTGGCTTAACAACGGTTGGTATTAAGATGATATAGAAAAAGGAAGTCTCAATGGCTTTTCTTTTTTTGTTTACAAAGATATCAACTTCTCGCTCTAGCTCGGTTAGTAGGTGTTCATCTTCTGCTAGTTTAGCTAAGGAGAGTCCATTCTGTATCAACTGAGCATCATTAGTACAAATGCCTATACGAATATAGGAAAACGCTAAAGTGTATCATATCTTTTGATTGCTTTCTTAGCCTCCTCTAAGAGAGTGTAGCAAAGCTGTTTGCAAAAGCAATCTTTATCACCATTGTAAAGATAAAGAGTTGAGAGATTCAGAAAGCAACATCATACGAAGCTGAAAGACAGGACTGATAGTGTTTTATAAACCTCTAGTCGTTGCGAGAATTTTTTTCAGTAATCTGAGTGAATATACTCCATAGGGAAAAAAGCAAAGAGAATGGTATTAAGGACTTTTTGAGGTCGCTCTCATACCAGGTATCTTGTTTTCTCAATATTATCCCATAGTCTGTTTACAATGTTGTCAATCTTACTTGACAATTTTTCTATCCCATTTTCACGGATGTAGATAACGATTTCGAGCATATCTTGTAACTGCTGGATGGGGAGATCATGGTGTGTTTTTAGATAATATTGGCATTTTTTGAGTAATTTACTTAAGTCGCTCGTACCACTAATAGAAGCCATTTTTAGAAAAGTCTGCATGATAGTTGATCGTTCACTTGGTTGGTAGAGATGGCAAATATATTCGAACTCTTCAAAACTCATATTGATTTGCCGGAGAAGAAACTCCATATTCTCATATTTTGGAGTTGTTTTTCCACTTTCGATTTTTGATAGACTGGTTCTTGAGAGAACACCCCCACAGACCTCTTCTTGAGTCAAGCCTTTTGACTCACGTATGTCTTTATATACTTTTCCAAAATCGTAGCGCATGATTTTCTCCTTTTCGTGAAAAAAGTTAACAAAAAATTGAATTCTATTAAGAATATTGTATCATAGTAATATAAAAAGTAAAAAAGATACGAAAATATGAGTAGAAGAGATTTCTGAGTAATGTGTTTTGCTTGGGTGTCAATTGTCGATGCTATTACAACGAAATAGGATAATAATGATGTAAGTAAGAGAGTACTATAAACGCCTTGTGGTAACTAGATATGGGTATTAAAATGGAAAAAAATTGTTTGTTATTAGTTTTTGTATGTCTATTTATATCATCCATAACTTTTTTAGCCTATGATTTTTGTTAGCGAAGAAATAAAAAAGTTAATTATTTGGATTAATGTTCTTTTTGATTTTAATCATAGCAATGATGATTTATGCAAAATTAAAAAAGATGAGGATATTGTAAAATTATGATGCGTAAACTAATTGTTTTCTTACTAATGCTCCCTCTTTTGGTCCTGTGGTTAGAGTTGCATGTCCTAGTGAATAACTTGCCATTGAATCTAGAAATTCCCCTTGATTTTGTGATCAGTATGTCTCTTACTTTCTGTAGTTTGATTGTCTCAAAAATAGTTTTAGACCTACTATATGCATTGAAAGATTTATACAAGAAAGAGGGTCTTATTACGATTTTTCCTTTTATTTTTATAGGAAAGAAGAAAGTAAATGTGAGGTTCTCGCCCTATTTTTCATTTCATCGTAAAAGTTTGTCAACTGATGATTTGAAATCTAGAATTATATGGAGTTTTATTCTTGAGATAGCCATTATCCTAGCCTTTATTTTTAAAATTCCTTCTGTCCCCATAGTGCTTACTACAATATTTTTCTGGACTATAATGGATATCAACCATCTCGTTTTTAATAAGACGGAATTTCTTTTCAATCAAAACAAATGGGAAAAAGAAGATTCGTTTGAAAGTGATTTGACGAAAGCATTAAAGGATAAAATACAAAAATCAGAGCTAAGTTATTCTGACTTAATGTGTATTCTGCTATATGATGCGATCAATCAATCTACCTTTTTAACGGATAGCGAGATCTTTGAGGATATTTTGAAAAAAATCGAAGATTCTCATAACACCCTTCTGTGTACAGGTCTTGTAGAGTTACTGATGTATGAAATTTCTATCAGTCGAAATTACAACTGGCCTGGAAAGGTTGATCAAATTAGAATTCAGCTTCTTCAAATCAATCAATTAGATTTTTTCTATTATACAAGCTGGTTAAGGCAAAATTTTAATTTCTGTATGAATAGAGAATACGATCAAATGAAATCTCGGAAATTATTACTGAGTAATAAAAAGATAGTTTAAGTTCGTCCTGTTCGTACAACAAATGAAACAATTTCAACTAATGAGGTTTACAAATTTGTCCATCTATAGAATATGATTAGGCAAAAAAGAGCATCTTATCTAGGTGATGAAGAGATGATGTAACTTAATGCTACACAATGGCTTACTTTCTTTTTGGATCAAAGGGTGTAGTAAATGGAGTACTTACTTATTATGGGGATAGAAGATGATTCGACTAAGTGATAAAGTTAGATTAATATTTGCTATTTTAGGAGCAAGTTCCATGTTAGTCAGTATGTATCTTATACCTTTTTTAAAAACTGAAACTCAATTTTGGGAAATATTTTTATTTATTTTAGGTGTTTTGTTAATTGTAATTTCATTACTAAGTCATAAAAAAATTAACTTTTGGAAATAGCGTTAGTGAGTAGGAAAGGATAATAGTATTATGATGGTTGTTTTAATTTCAGTGGTTGTGGCATTTTTGTATTATGTAATTACAGAATATTTTAAGAATAGTTATATTGACTGTATACTATTTCTATCATTATTGATTTCTCATTTGATATGGGATTACTATTTTTTGCCCATTGAAATCTTAGTGGCATTAAGTGGAGTAAATTTACTGTCAAGATTTTTCAAAAAAAAGAGAAGTCAATAGATTTGTTAGTGGATTATCAAGACGAAAGGTAAAATTGGGATATTTAAAATGAAACATTTTTTTGCAGGAATTGGTGAGATTCATTTTTTGTCATTTTTATTATATCTAAGCATGTCTACTAGTCCAATTATTGGACTAGTGATTGGACATACTAAAATAAATCTAATAAATTCTATTATTATGGCTCTTGGTATGATATTGGCATTAATTTTGGTATTATCAAGAGTGTATAGAAAATATTTTTATAGAGACGAAAGTGACTAAAGTTTTTATCAATAATTGGCTCCATAATATCTATAGAGAATTTACCTACTACAAATATCATAGAGCCCTAAAAAAGAGCCTTATACGGCTCTTTTTGTGTGCTTGCATTGATGAGAGACCATTATAAACATTGGTGCTGAGGGCATACAAGTTTATGGGATTTCGTCATCTAGATTATTAGTTAGACGAACTGGTTGTATCGCTATTAGACTCTGATTGAGAACCTGAAGAATCAGCAGTTTGACCTCCTGTATTAGCGCTATTATCTCCTCCACTATTAGCACTATCAGTTGAATAATGCTCAGCTGCGGGTGCTTGGGAATTAGATATGCTTCCATTTGTTTCCGGATAGCTTTGAATATAGCTACTATCTTCTGAACGGCTGGCTTCTAGTCTGGCATCTCTAGTAGTCGTTTCTGTTTGGGTGGTTTCTTCTTTTTTGGTCAAAACTTCAACTTGTTTTTGGAATTTAGAGATAAGTTCTTGAATTGGTTTTATCTTTTCTTCAAGAGTAGCTTGGTCGCTGTCAGAATTAATGTTTTTAATGATGTCTATTATTTTTTGCAAGGAAGTGATGGTTGTCTCAAGTGTTTGTTTATCTTGAAACTGGCTATCAGAATCCTTTATATCTAATTTCAAAGCTTTTTCACTATAGTGATTTGTGACTTTATCGGCTGTAGCAGTAAGAAAGTTTGCTAGTGTCTTTTTGCCTTCATCAGTAGTTGGTTTCAATTCTTGGATTTTTTTCCAATCCTCTATAATGGTTTCAGAATCGATATCGAAGTTTTTAATAGCGTTTTTTACTTGTTCAACATCTTGATGATCCTTTTGATGGTTGACGAGAGCAACACTCCCTCTCTCTGCTTGGATCTTTTCTTGATGAATGACCAAGCCTGTCAAAAGTCCAATGCCTGCAATAAGTGTAATAATAAAAATAGTATTTTTTGATTTTAGAATATCTTTGTAGTTGTTCACATTAGTCCTACGCACATGGATGATGGTGTATGTATGGAATCATGTGCGCATTCCTCCTTATTACAGTATATCATTTTTAGTTGATTTTAAAAATAAGTTTATAAAGAGAATAGAGATTTAGGTATGAATTGCTTTCTTTTGTATTCTTATCTTCATGTATTTACAGAAGAGGGTGATAGATTGTCAGCCTCTTCCTTGTCTTCTCTATCTAAGCATGTTATAATGAAAACTGCTCAAACGACCTTCAATCGTGATAGCAAACACGACCTTCAATCGTGAACTAGTCATTTCGTTTATCTTTTATTACGTCGTTAACTCGCAATGAGATGCAAGCTGAGCTTGTCTGATTTATAACCTCAATCAGTCTCCCAGACTGCTTGAGCGAACTCAAGTTATGCCTGCGACTCGTTGCCTAGTCCTAAAAGCAAACGAAATGACTATACTCAAATAAATTCTATTGAAAGCCTTAGTAAATAGAATTTTGAGGGGTATAAATAAACGAATAGATGGGAGACTTACCATGAGTGATAACTCTAAGACACGTGTTGTCGTGGGGATGAGTGGTGGTGTTGATTCGTCGGTGACGGCTCTCTTGCTCAAGGAGCAAGGCTACGATGTGATCGGTATCTTCATGAAGAACTGGGACGACACAGATGAAAACGGCGTCTGTACGGCGACCGAAGATTACAAGGATGTGGCTGCGGTAGCAGACCAGATCGGCATTCCTTACTACTCTGTCAACTTTGAAAAAGAGTACTGGGACCGTGTTTTTGAGTATTTCCTAGCGGAATACAGAGCAGGACGCACGCCAAATCCAGACGTGATGTGTAACAAGGAAATCAAGTTTAAGGCCTTTTTGGACTATGCCATGACCTTGGGAGCAGACTATGTAGCAACTGGGCACTATGCCCGAGTGGCGCGTGATGAGGATGGCATCGTTCACATGCTTCGTGGCGTGGACAATGGCAAGGATCAGACCTATTTCCTCAGTCAACTTTCGCAAGAACAACTCCAAAAGACTATGTTCCCCTTGGGACATTTGGAAAAGCCTGAAGTTCGCAGACTAGCAGAAGAAGCAGGCCTTGCGACTGCTAAGAAGAAAGATTCAACAGGGATTTGCTTTATTGGAGAAAAGAACTTTAAAGAATTTCTCAGCAACTACTTACCAGCTCGGCCTGGTCGAATGATGACTGTGGATGGTCGCGATATGGGTGAGCATGCTGGTCTGATGTACTATACGATCGGTCAGCGTGGCGGACTCGGTATTGGTGGGCAACACGGTGGGGACAATGCCCCTTGGTTCGTTGTTGGAAAAGACCTAAGCAAGAATATCCTCTATGTCGGCCAAGGTTTCTACCATGACTCGCTTATGTCAACCAGCTTAGAGGCTAGTCAGGTTCACTTTACTCGTGATATGCCAGAGGAGTTTACGTTAGAATGCACGGCTAAATTCCGCTACCGTCAGCCTGATTCTAAGGTGACCGTCCATGTCAAAGGAGATAAGGCTGAAGTCATCTTTGCAGAACCTCAGCGCGCCATTACACCAGGACAAGCAGTTGTCTTTTATGATGGTGAAGAATGTCTTGGTGGTGGTTTGATTGATAACGCCTACCGCGATGGACAGGTTTGTCAGTACATATAAGAGTTTCTAAGAGGAATGAGAATGTTTCAGTTTTTTAAGAAAAAAACGGCTAAAAAAGAGAAGTCAATGACTCTCTTGGACTATAAAAAAGAGTATTTGAGGGAGAAAACGACAGAGTCGATAGAGGCCTTGTTTAAGGAATTGAAGCAAGCTAGAGTCTGGGTTCCCTTCAATCCTTATCTGATGGATGAGAGTGACGAACAAGAAGGCGCTCGCCTAAAACCGGATATTCTGCAAAAGGGAGATGACTACTTTTATCCTTGCTTCTTAGAAATTCAGGACATCCCCAAGGACTATTATGACCGATTTTCTTGGTTGCAATTGCCTCTTACGGACTGTTTGTTTGCTGCGGAAGGGATGGAGAGTCTTCCTGTGAGAGGGATTGTTCTGGATGCCTTTTCTGACCCAGTTGAGATTGACAAAGGAGCTTTTGAAGCAATTCGCCAATCATAGTACTAGTACATATAGATTGACAAATTTTCTCATTTTGCTACAATAATAACAGCAATAGAAATGATGGTCAAAGCTCATGGATGTTGCAGGTCTTTTTGTCCTGCACTTCTTACGAGTTTTGACTGTTTTTGTGTCGTTTAAGGGAAAGGGCAAAAATGACTCAGCAAGACTTTCGGACAAAAGTAGGAAATACTGTTTTTGGCGTTCGGGCGACAGCTTTGATTCTTCAAAACCGCAAACTCCTAGTTACCAAAGATAAGGGCAAGTATTACACTATTGGCGGTGCTATCCAAGTCAACGAAAGAACGGAAGAAGCGGTAGTTCGTGAAGTGGATGAAGAATTGGGTGTCAAAGCTCAAGTTGGACAGCTAGCTTTCGTGGTTGAAAATCGTTTTGAACAGGACGGTGTTTCCTATCACAACATCGAGTTTCATTATCTGGTGAACCTGCTAGAGGATGCCCCATTGACCATGCAGGAAGATGAGAAAAGGCAGCCCTGTGAGTGGATTGATTTGGATAAACTCCAGAATATCCAGCTAGTTCCAGCCTTTTTAAAAACAGCCCTACCAGATTGGGACGGACAACTAAGACACATTCACCTTGAAGAATAGGAGAGAAAATGATGGTTAAGCTTATTGCCCATGTGCTTGTTCATAGTGGTGGTGATTTTTTGCTTATTCAGCGTTCGGAAATTAAAAGAGGACAACCCAACGTTTATCCAACTTACTGGGATATTCCTGGTGGCGGGGTTGAAAAGGGAGAACTTCCGCGAGATGGAGCTCTTAGAGAATGTGTTGAAGAAGCGGGAGTTAGGCTAGATAGAGGTTCGCTCAAACTTCTTCACGAAGATAGTCAACTGGATACCTCTAAGGATACTGTCTTTACTCGCTTAGTTTATAAAGCAGAGTGGGTTGGGGAGAAGCCAATTATCAGATTAGATCCTGAAGAGCATACACACTTTAAATGGGTTACTATGGATCAAGCTCTAGAGGAGGAGAAGATAGTTCCTTATTTACGAGAAATTTTTGAAAGGTTAAGAGATGACTTATAATTTTACAGAAGAATACGATATTATTGTAATCGGTGCGGGACACGCGGGAGTAGAAGCCTCTCTAGCTGCTAGCCGTATGGGTTGTAAGGTCTTACTTGCGACTATCAACATTGAAATGTTGGCTTTTATGCCATGTAATCCGTCTATTGGTGGTTCCGCTAAAGGGATTGTTGTGCGTGAAGTCGATGCTCTTGGTGGTGAAATGGCGAAAACCATTGACAAGAGTTACATCCAGATGAAGATGCTCAACACCGGGAAGGGACCAGCTGTCCGTGCCCTTCGTGCGCAGGCTGATAAGGAACTTTACTCTAAGGAAATGCGCAAGACGGTTGAAAATCAAGAAAATCTAACCCTTCGTCAAACCATGATTGATGAGATTTTGGTGGAAGATGGTAAGGTTGTCGGTGTTCGTACAGCTACCCATCAAGAGTATGCTGCCAAGGCTGTTATCGTGACTACAGGGACAGCCCTTCGTGGGGAAATTATCATCGGAGATCTCAAGTACTCATCAGGGCCAAACCACAGCCTAGCTTCTATAAACCTTGCTGACAATCTCAAGGAACTGGGGCTCGAAATTGGTCGTTTTAAGACAGGAACTCCTCCGCGCGTCAAGGCTTCTTCTATCAACTATGATGTGACAGAAATCCAGCCAGGAGATGAAACGCCAAATCACTTCTCATACACTTCACGTGATGAGGATTATGTCAAAGACCAAGTGCCGTGCTGGTTGACCTATACCAATGGTACCAGTCATGAAATTATCCAAAATAACCTCCACCGCGCGCCTATGTTTACAGGTGTGGTTAAGGGGGTAGGACCTCGCTACTGCCCATCGATTGAGGACAAGATTGTGCGTTTTGCAGACAAGGAACGCCACCAACTCTTCCTTGAACCAGAAGGTCGTAATACAGAAGAAGTTTATGTCCAGGGACTTTCAACTAGCCTTCCTGAGGATGTGCAACGTGAGTTGGTACATTCCATCAAAGGTTTGGAAAATGCAGAGATGATGCGAACTGGTTATGCAATTGAGTACGACATGGTCTTGCCCCATCAGTTGCGTGCGACTCTGGAAACCAAGAAAATCTCAGGACTTTTCACAGCTGGTCAGACAAATGGTACATCTGGTTACGAAGAGGCAGCAGGCCAAGGGATTATCGCAGGTATCAATGCGGCTCTGAAAATCCAAGGCAAGCCTGAGTTGATTTTGAAGCGCAGTGACGGTTATATCGGGGTCATGATTGATGACTTGGTGACCAAGGGAACCATTGAACCTTACCGTCTCTTGACCAGTCGTGCAGAATACCGCCTCATCCTCCGTCATGACAATGCCGATATGCGTTTGACGGAGATTGGTCGTGAGGTTGGCCTTGTCGACGATGAACGCTGGACTCGATTTGAGATTAAGAAAAACCAATTTGACAATGAAATGAAGCGTTTAGATAGCATCAAACTCAAGCCAGTCAAGGAAACCAACGCCAAGGTTGAAGCGATGGGCTTCAAGCCGTTGACAGATGCAGTAACAGCCAAGGAATTCCTTCGTCGCCCAGAAGTGTCTTACCAAGATGTGGTGGCCTTTATCGGACCTGCTGCAGAGGACTTGGATGACAAGATTATCGAATTGATTGAGACAGAAATCAAGTACGAAGGCTACATCTCAAAAGCCATGGATCAGGTTGCCAAGATGAAACGCATGGAAGAAACGGATTCCAGCGAATATTGACTGGGATGATATTGACTCTATCGCGACAGAAGCTCGTCAGAAGTTCAAGCTCATCAATCCAGAAACCATTGGTCAAGCTAGCCGTATTTCAGGTGTAAACCCAGCAGATATCTCCATTTTGATGGTGTATCTAGAAGGTAAAAATCGAAGTATTTCAAAAAATTTAGAAAAGAAAGCTGATTAAAAACAAAACGCTGAATTCTCTTTTAGGGAATTCAGTTTTTTTTGATAGATTGCTTCTCTTTTTTCGAATAAAGAGAAAAGGAGAAGAGATGATATCAATAGAAGAAAAAAATTTTTTGTATGATTATAAAAAGACCTCTTTTCACCGTTTTTATGAGATTGAACGCTATTCTCAGATATGTGAAAAATTAAACAAACGTTCGCCGCAGGCTGACAAGGACTTGACTTTTTGATATACTAGAACATATCATAAAATAGGAGAGAGTGTATGAGTGTTTACGGTAGAATAGAGGATGAATCAACTCCATCATGGACTAGAAGTCAAGAGGGAGTTGGAAGAGATAATCAAGAAGAGTTTGAAGAGTCACAACAAGCACGTCTACCTTTTTTCAGAATTTTAATATGGAGTACATTAGTAGTATTAGTATCAGCAGTGGTTCCGTTCTTCCTAGGTTTAACTAGTTTAGAGCAGGCTCAGGACTTCTATGCTGCTTGGGCTATGAATCAAGGTGGTGAAATCTATACAGCCTTTTATGGAACTAGTGGTTTGCTCTATTATTTCTTGTTGTCTATAACTAAAGGTAGTATTTTATTTGCAGTTTTTAATTGGCTAGCCTTGCTAGGTGCAGGAGTTTTTCTATTCCGATCCGGCTATGCTTTGACAGAACAGCATGACCAATCCACGCAAGCATTGACTGTGTTCTATCTTTTGGCGGGAGATCTCAGTTTTGGTGGAGGTTATGCTACCATCCTTGCACTTCCTTTTTTATTTTATTCTTTAGACCTAGTGACACATTATCTGGCAGAACCCGATAGTGATAAAGGTTTTTTGCGTATAGGTATGAGTCTTTCCTTGGCCTTTTTCCTAGTGCCTCTTACTACGATTTTATATAGTCTAGTTTTATTCTTTACTCTCTTGGCATTTAATCTTGTTCGTCGCTATTTTGCTCGTGGTTTTTACCAGCTTTTAGCAATTGGGCTAGGATTTTCACTTCTGTTTTATCCAATTGGTTACTACACGGTTTACAAGGGAAGTTTTGGGAGTGCTATTAGTCAGATTCTCTATCCAATAGATAGTTTGAACTTTATCTCAAATTCTATCCTGGTAGATAATTTACTCTTTTATGGCTTGCTGGTAATTGGACTAGGTGGATTATCCTTCCTATTTATGAGTCTTTTTCTACCAAACCTCTAGGTCAGTACATACTATCCATATTTTCACTATTGGGTTTACTCCTAGAGTTGACGTTGATTCTTTTTTCTACGGAACCAATTCATGGAAGTCGTCTTGTGTCTCTTCTTCCTTTTATAGTTATCCTAGTATTAACAACATTACGTGTACAAGATGTTGATAATTCCAGTCGGCTTACAAGATATGCAGATATCTCCTCAATGTGGAGTCGTTATTTGACAAGAACTGGGTACTTACCAATTCTTGCAATGACTTATTTATTGGTATCACCATTCGTGTCACACTATGTAATCCATGTGGAACAATATCAAGAACGCGCTCGTATTGAGACTAGTATAAAAAGCCAAACGCAAGCAACTGATAAAATTTATGTTTGGGATAACCAGTCCGGCTCTTACCAGTCTAGTGAACGTCTATCAGCTAGTCAATTGTTATCACCGATCTTACATATGGGGCTTGCCGAAAATCGTACTAAGTTGGTCAATGACTTACGAGATAATCAGCCGACCATGATTGTCGTAAATACAAAAGTAACTCTTTGGACAGAAGTCGAGCAGCTACTTGCTGAAAATTATCAGCCGCTTCAGGGTGATTACAAGGAATTCAAAATTTACAAATTAAAATAAATTAATCAATATCTTGTGTAATTTTAACAAAAATTTATTTTTTGGCACAAGATATTGATTTTTATTTTTTAAGTGATATAATACTTCTTAGATATTATATTTTAGAAAAGAGTCTGGGTATGATCGTATTAGAAGAAAAAACTGCCCCTGGTCCGACTTTATTTGTAGAGAAGCGTGACGGCAGACGAGTCTTGTTTGATGTAGATAAGATTGATAAAGCTCTTCACAAGGCTGCTGAGAAAGTCATGGATGTGACTCCCTTGGTCGAGAAGCGTTTGAATGGACTGGTTGAACGGATTGTTGCTGAAATTCATAGCCGTTTCCCTCAAGGTGTTAAGATTTACGAAATTCAAATATCGTCGAGCATGAGTTACTAGAAGCTAGAGAATACGCTCTGGCCGAGGAGTATATCACCTATCGGACCCAAAGGGATTTTGAGCGCTCAAAAGCGACAGATATCAACTTCAGCATTCATAAACTTCTCAGCAAAGATCAGACAGTTGTTAATGAAAATGCCAACAAGGATAGTAATGTTTTTAACACGCAACGTGATTTGACTGCAGGGATTGTTGGAAAGTCGATTGGACTCCAAATGTTGCCTAAGCATGTGGCTAATGCCCATCAAAAAGGTGAGATTCATTATCACGATTTGGATTATAGTCCCTACACACCAATGACCAACTGTTGTTTGATTGATTTCAAGGGCATGTTGGAAAATGGTTTTAAGATTGGGAATGCGGAGGTAGAGAGCCCCAAATCTATCCAAACAGCAACAGCTCAAATTTCGCAAATCATCGCCAATGTTGCATCAAGTCAGTATGGAGGCTGTTCGGCAGACCGTATTGATGAAGTCTTGGCTCCTTATGCAGAGAAGAATTATCAAAAGCATCTCAAAGATGCAGAGGAATGGGTACTACCTGACAAGCGTGAGGAGTACGCCTGGAAGAAAACCCAAAAAGATATCTATGATGCCATGCAATCTCTAGAGTATGAAATCAATACCCTCTTCACTTCAAACGGGCAAACGCCATTTACTTCTCTTGGTTTCGGATTAGGAACCAATCGTTTTGAACGCGAAATTCAAAAGGCTATCTTGAACATTCGCATCAAGGGGTTGGGATCAGAACACCGTACAGCAATCTTCCCTAAACTCATCTTCACTCTTAAAAGAGGACTTAACTTAGAGGAAGGTTCCCCTAACTACGATATCAAGCAGTTGGCTCTTGAGTGTGCAACTAAGCGGATGTACCCGGATGTCTTGTCTTACGATAAGATTGTCGAGTTGACAGGTTCTTTCAAAGTTCCGATGGGCTGTCGTTCATTCCTTCAAGGATGGAAGGATGAAAATGGAGTAGAAGTTAATTCGGGCCGTATGAACCTAGGGGTCGTGACGGTCAATCTTCCTCGTATCGCCCTTGAATCCGAAGGAGACATGAACAAGTTCTGGGAAATCTTCAACGAGCGCATGAACATCGCGGAAGATGCTTTGGTTTATCGTGTGGAAAGAACCAAGGAAGCCACTCCAGCTAATGCACCAATTCTTTATCAATATGGAGCCTTCGGACGTCGTCTTGGAAAAGAAGAAAGTGTTGATCAACTCTTTAAGAATCGTCGTGCAACTATTTCTCTGGGCTATATTGGCTTGTACGAGGTAGCGACAGTCTTCTTTGGTAATAATTGGGAAACCAATCCAGAAGCCAAAGAGTTCACCCTTGATATTATTCGCGATATGAAACGTCGAGTAGAAGAATGGTCTGACCAATATGGTTACCATTTCTCTATCTATTCAACGCCGTCTGAAAGTTTGACAGATCGTTTCTGTCGCTTGGATACGGAGAAATTCGGCTCTATTCCAGATATTACAGATAAAGAATACTACACCAACTCTTTCCATTATGATGTCCGCAAAAATCCAACACCTTTTGAAAAATTGGACTTTGAGAAAGTCTACCCAGAAGCAGGTGCATCAGGTGGCTTTATCCACTACTGCGAGTATCCTGTTCTCCAACAAAATCCAAAGGCCTTGGAAGCTGTTTGGGATTATGCTTATGACCGTGTAGGTTATCTCGGAACCAATACTCCGATTGACCGTTGCTACAAGTGTGATTTTGAAGGAGATTTTGAACCGACAGAGAGAGGATTTGCTTGTCCTAACTGTGGGAATAACGATCCTAAAACAGTAGACGTGGTTAAACGAACTTGTGGTTATTTAGGGAATCCTCAAGCACGTCCGATGGTTAATGGACGCCACAAGGAAATTGCTGCGCGTGTCAAACACATGAACGGTTCTACTATTAAAACGGCAGGACATGAAGTAAGAAATTAGAAAGAAATAGCATGGGAAAATATCAATTAGATGATAAAGGCAAGGCTTTGGTTCAACGATTCCATGAAAAATATTCAAAGGGTGGAGTCAATAAAAAAGACAGAGTAGCTAGCCTTAGAGAACAGTTTTTAAACAAAAATAAGAAAAAGTGAGAGCTGCCTCTCGCTTTTCTTATAGCGGGGAGGGGAATATGGAACTACGCAGACCGACATTGGCAGATAAAGAAACAATTTTAGATATGATGGCAGAGTTTGAAGAGACCCAATCGGCTCATAACGGTGGCTTTTGGGATACTGAGAACTTTGATTATGAGGAGTGGCTAGAAACTAGCCATAATAAAGAAATGGGAATAGGATTGCTGGAAAATCGCGTTCCATCAATTCAGTTCGTATTGTTTGATAAATCAGGCCATGCTTTAGGCTTTTTGAATCTACGGCTGAGACTACATGAGGGCTTGCTGAATCATGCTGGCCATATTGGCTACTCCATTCGTCCATCTGAAAGAGGCAAGGGCTACGCCAAAGAGTCCCTCCGACAAGGTCTACAAGTTGCTAAGGGAAAGAATATCAAACGAGCTCTGGTAACTTGTAGCACAGAAAATCCTGCAAGCCGAGCTGTTATCTTAGCTAATGGTGGGGAGTTGGAGGATGTTCGAAATGGAACGGAGCGCTACTGGATTGATGTCGATTAAGGAGGAAGCATGGAGCTAAGACGACCAACTTTGGAAGATAAAGAAGCGATATTAGAGATGATTGCGGAGTTCGATGCAGCAAAATCCTATATGCACGGTGGCATGGGCTCCGCTTGGAAGCGAGCAAAGGATTATGAGGATTTTTTAAAGATTGTAGAGCAGCAGGAGGATGCTGCCAACCTGCCAGTAGGCTGGGTTCCTGCAATCAAATTTTTATCCTTTGATGAGACTGGCTTGCCTTTGGGATTTTTAGCCCTGCGCTTGTCCTTGAATGACAAATTATTTGTGGAAGGCGGTCATATTGGCTATTCTATCCGTCCCAGTCAACGAGGCAAAGGATATGGAAAGGAGCAGTTGAGATTAGGACTAGCAGAGGCTCGAAAGCAAGGATTGGAACGAGTGCTGATTACCTGCGATGAAGACAACAAAGCCAGCCACCGCACGATTCTCTCCGCTGGTGGTGTTTACGAAAATACAATCGATAGAAGTCAGCGCTACTGGATAGATTTGGAGTAGAAGGATGACATGGAATACACCAAAGCCTGGCGAGTGGAAGAGTGAAGAGCTCAGCCAAGGTCGGATTATTGATTACAAGGCTTTTAACTTTGTCGATGGAGAAGGAGTGCGCAACTCTCTCTACGTAGCAGGTTGCATGTTTCACTGCGAGGGCTGTTATAATGTTGCGACCTGGTCATTTAATGCAGGAATTCCTTATACACCCGAATTGGAAGAACAGATTATGGCAGACCTATCCCAACCCTACGTTCAAGGTTTGACCTTGCTAGGAGGAGAACCATTCCTCAATACGGGTATTCTCTTACCTCTCGTGAAACGTATACGGAAAGAATTGCCAGAAAAAGATATCTGGTCTTGGACGGGATACACATGGGAAGAGATGATGCTGGAGACCCCAGATAAACTGGAGCTCCTGTCCATGATTGATATTCTTGTCGATGGGCGATATGATAAAAGTAAGCGTAATCTTATGCTTCAATTCCGAGGCTCATCCAATCAACGAATTATCGATGTACAAAAATCCCTCAAAAGTGGGCAAGTGGTGATTTGGGACAAGCTTAATGACGGAAAAGAAAGCTATGAACAGGTGAAGAGAGAATGAAGAAAAAAGACTTAATAGAAAGACTAGTATCAGAAATAGAGTCTGGAAAAGTAAAAACGCTGGGTATTTACGGTCATGGAGCTTCAGGGAAATCAACTTTTGCTCAAGAATTGTACCAAGAACTTGATTTCAAAAAGGTAAATTTACTAGAGACAGATCCCTATATTACTTCGGAACGACATTTAGTGGTACCTAAAGAGACACCGGACCAAAAGGTGACAGCATGTTTACCAGTAGCGCATGAGCTGGCAAGTTTACAAAGAGATATCCTCGCTTTGCAGGCGGGTATGGATGTTTTGACAATAGAAGAACCTTGGAAGGCTAGTGAGGTCTTATCGGGAGCAAACCAATTCTGATAGTCGAAGGGATGTCTGTGGGTTTTCTGCCCAAGGAACTCTTTGACAAAACCATTTGTTTCTACACAGATGAGGATACCGAATTAAAGAGGCGTCTAGCTCGAGATACGACTGTGAGAAATGGCGATGCATCCTTTATATTGGCTAGTCAGCAAATGAGACGAGAACAGTATCTGCAATACTATAAAGAAACCGAGTCAGAAGCGGATATCTTGATAAATCAATCAAATGATAAATTTCAGATCAAAACGAATTATATAGAAGAAAAAATATAAATTCGCTCTTCATTTATGCTTTTTTAAGAAAAGGAGCGATAAGAAAACAGTTTCATTTGAAAAATTAAAAAAATCTTAACAAATCCCTTGCAATAGCAGGGGCTTTGTGTTATTCTATTATGGTGCTGTAAATTACAGCCTTAGCTTTGATGCAAGAGGTTGCGACACGCTCGGTTGCATTGCCACGCAATGCGCGTCGGTTTTCTTGTGGAGCTAGCCTATTATCTTAAATAGACGAAAAGGAGAAAAAGATGGCAAACAAAAAAATCCGTATCCGTTTGAAAGCTTACGAACACCGTACGCTTGACACAGCGGCTGCTAAAATCGTAGAATCAGCTACTCGTACAGGTGCAGAAGTTGCAGGTCCAATCCCACTTCCAACTGAGCGTAGCCTCTACACAATCATTCGTGCGACTCACAAATATAAAGACTCTCGCGAACAATTCGAAATGCGTACACACAAACGTTTGATCGATATCATCAACCCAACTCAAAAAACAGTTGACGCTTTGATGAAATTGGATCTTCCAAGTGGTGTAAACGTAGAAATCAAACTTTAATCTAAAATATAAAAGAGCAGAGGCTGGTGTTTTAATTTAATTGAACACGGGCTAAACTCGGTGTGAAAAAGATAAACTTCCTAGTGTCTGCAAGACACTGCGTCAGTTTCCTATTTTCACTTTGAGTTTGACGCCCTTTGTATCTTAGACTTGAGCATAAAAAACGCTCGTTAAAAACTTTTTGAATAAAAAATATAGAAAAGGAACTATTTTCTCATGACAAAAGGAATCTTAGGGAAAAAAGTGGGAATGACTCAAATCTTCACTGAAGCTGGCGAATTGATCCCTGTAACAGTTATCGAAGCAACTCCAAACGTTGTTCTTCAAGTTAAAACTGTTGAAACAGATGGTTACAACGCTATCCAAGTTGGTTTCGATGACAAACGCGAAGTATTGAGCAACAAACCTGCTAAAGGACATGTAGCAAAAGCTAACACGGCTCCTAAGCGCTTCATTCGTGAATTCAAAAACGTTGAAGGCTTGGAAGTTGGTGCTGAAATCACAGTTGAAACTTTCGCAGCTGGAGACATTGTTGATGTAACTGGTACTTCTAAAGGTAAAGGTTTCCAAGGTGTTATCAAACGCCACGGACAATCACGTGGACCTATGGCTCACGGTTCTCGTTACCACCGTCGTCCAGGTTCTATGGGACCTGTTGCACCTAACCGCGTATTCAAAGGTAAAAACCTTGCAGGACGTATGGGTGGCGACCGTGTAACAATTCAAAATCTTGAAGTTGTACAAGTTGTTCCAGAAAAGAACGTTATCCTTATCAAAGGTAACGTGCCAGGTGCTAAGAAATCTCTTATCACTATCAAGTCAGCAGTTAAAGCTGGTAAATAATAAGGAAAGGGGAATACAGTCAAAATGGCAAATGTAACATTATTCGACCAAACTGGTAAACAAGCGGGCGAAGTTGTTCTTAACGATGCAATCTTTGGTATCGAACCAAACCAATCTGTTGTGTTTGATGTGATCATCAGCCAACGTGCTAGCCTTCGTCAAGGAACTCACGCAGTTAAAAACCGCTCAGCTGTTTCAGGGTGGCGGACGCAAACCATGGCGTCAAAAAAGGAACTGGACGTGCTCGTCAAGGTTCTATCCGCTCTCCACAATGGCGTGGTGGTGGAATCGTCTTCGGACCGACTCCACGTAGCTATGCGTACAAACTTCCTCAAAAAGTTCGTCGCCTTGCGCTTAAATCTGTTTACTCAGAAAAAGTTGCTGAAAACAAATTTGTAGCCGTTGATTCTCTTGAATTTACAGCTCCAAAAAAACTGCTGAATTTGCAAAAAGTTCTTGCAGCTTTTGAGCATCGATTCTAAAGTCCTTGTTATTCTTGAAGAAGGAAACGAATTCGCAGCTCTCTCAGCTCGTAACCTTCCAAACGTGAAAGTTGCGACTGCTACAACTGCAAGTGTTCTTGACATCGCAAATAGTGACAAACTTCTTGTTACTCAGGCAGCTATCTCTAAAATCGAGGAGGTTCTTGCATAATGAATTTGTATGATGTTATCAAAAAACCTGTAATCACTGAAAGCTCTATGGCTCAACTTGAAGCAGGCAAATATGTATTTGAAGTTGACACTCGTGCACACAAACTTTTGATCAAGCAAGCTGTTGAAGCTGCATTCGAAGGTGTTAAAGTTGCAAATGTTAACACAATCAACGTTAAACCAAAAGCAAAACGTGTTGGACGTTATGCTGGTTTTACTAACAAAACTAAAAAAGCTATCATCACGCTTGCAGCTGATTCTAAAGCAATCGAGTTGTTCGCAGCTGAAGCTGAATAATCTAAGGAGGAAATATCGTGGGAATTCGTGTTTATAAACCAACAACAAACGGTCGCCGTAATATGACTTCTTTGGATTTCGCTGAAATCACAACAAGCACACCTGAAAAATCATTGCTTGTTGCTTTGAAGAAACAGGCTGGTCGTAACAACAACGGTCGCATCACTGTTCGTCACCACGGTGGGGGACACAAACGTTTCTACCGTTTGGTTGACTTCAAACGTAACAAAGATAACGTTGAAGCAGTTGTTAAAACTATCGAGTACGATCCAAACCGTTCTGCAAACATCGCTCTTGTACACTACACTGACGGTGTAAAAGCTTACATTATCGCTCCAAAAGGTCTTGAAGTTGGTCAACGTATCGTTTCAGGTCCAGAAGCTGATATTAAAGTAGGTAACGCTCTTCCGCTTGCTAACATCCCAGTTGGTACTTTGGTTCACAACATTGAGTTGAAACCAGGTCGTGGTGGTGAATTGGTTCGTGCTGCTGGAGCTTCAGCTCAAGTATTGGGTCAAGAAGGTAAATACGTTCTTGTTCGCCTTCAATCAGGTGAAGTTCGTATGATTCTTGGAACTTGTCGTGCAACAGTTGGTGTTGTCGGAAACGAACAACATGGACTTGTAAACCTTGGTAAAGCAGGACGTAGCCGTTGGAAAGGTATCCGCCCAACAGTTCGTGGTTCTGTAATGAACCCTAACGATCACCCACACGGTGGTGGTGAAGGTAAAGCACCAGTTGGTCGTAAAGCACCATCAACTCCATGGGGCAAACCTGCTCTTGGTCTTAAAACTCGTAACAAGAAAGCGAAATCTGACAAACTTATCGTTCGTCGTCGCAACGAGAAATAATTTAAAACTAGTAGCATAAGCGCTAGATAATCCGCCAGCTCGGTAGCGCTCTTAGGGAGCGCAAGCCGCTGTGGTACAACATTTAAAGGAGAAAAAATAAAAATGGGACGCAGTCTTAAAAAAGGACCTTTCGTCGATGAGCATTTGATGAAAAAAGTTGAAGCTCAAGCTAATGACGAAAAGAAAAAAGTTATTAAAACTTGGTCACGTCGTTCAACGATCTTCCCAAGTTTCATTGGTTACACAATTGCAGTATACGATGGACGTAAACACGTACCTGTTTACATCCAAGAAGACATGGTAGGTCACAAACTTGGTGAATTTGCACCAACTCGTACTTACAAAGGTCACGCTGCAGACGACAAGAAAACACGTAGAAAATAAGGAGAACATAAATGGCAGAAATTACTTCAGCTAAAGCAATGGCTCGTACAGTACGTGTTTCACCTCGTAAATCACGTCTTGTTCTTGACAATATTCGTGGTAAAAGCGTAGCCGATGCTATTGCAATCTTGACATTCACTCCAAACAAAGCTGCTGAAATCATCTTGAAAGTTTTGAACTCAGCTGTAGCTAACGCTGAAAACAACTTTGGTTTGGATAAAGCTAACTTGGTAGTATCTGAAGCATTCGCAAATGAAGGACCAACTATGAAACGTTTCCGTCCACGTGCGAAAGGTTCAGCTTCACCAATCAACAAACGTACAGCTCACATCACTGTGGCTGTTGCAGAAAAATAAGGAGGTAAAATCGTGGGTCAAAAAGTACATCCAATTGGTATGCGTGTCGGCATCATCCGTGATTGGGATGCCAAATGGTATGCTGAAAAAGAATACGCGGATTACCTTCATGAAGATCTTGCAATCCGTAAATTCGTTCAAAAAGAACTTGCTGACGCAGCGGTTTCAACTATCGAAATCGAACGCGCAGTAAACAAAGTTAACGTTTCACTTCACACTGCTAAACCAGGTATGGTTATCGGTAAAGGTGGTGCTAACGTTGATGCACTTCGTGCAAAACTTAACAAATTGACTGGAAAACAAGTACACATCAACATCATCGAAATCAAACAACCTGATTTGGATGCTCACCTTGTTGGTGAAGGAATTGCTCGTCAATTGGAGCAACGTGTTGCTTTCCGTCGTGCACAAAAACAAGCAATCCAACGTGCAATGCGTGCTGGAGCTAAAGGAATCAAAACTCAAGTATCAGGTCGTTTGAACGGTGCAGATATCGCCCGTGCTGAAGGATACTCTGAAGGAACTGTTCCACTTCACACACTTCGTGCAGATATCGATTACGCTTGGGAAGAAGCAGACACTACATACGGTAAACTTGGTGTTAAAGTATGGATCTACCGTGGTGAAGTTCTTCCAGCTCGTAAAAACACTAAAGGAGGTAAATAACCAATGTTAGTACCTAAACGTGTTAAACACCGTCGTGAATTCCGTGGAAAAATGCGCGGTGAAGCAAAAGGTGGAAAAGAAGTAGCATTCGGTGAATACGGTCTTCAAGCTACAACTAGCCACTGGATCACTAACCGCCAAATCGAAGCTGCTCGTATCGCCATGACTCGTTACATGAAACGTGGTGGTAAAGTTTGGATTAAAATCTTCCCACACAAATCATACACAGCTAAAGCTATCGGGGTTCGTATGGGATCTGGTAAAGGGGCACCTGAAGGTTGGGTAGCGCCAGTTAAACGTGGTAAAGTAATGTTTGAAGTTGCTGGTGTATCTGAAGAGATCGCTCATGAAGCGCTTCGTCTTACAAGCCACAAATTGCCAGTTAAATGTAAATTCGTAAAAACGTGAAGCAGAATAAGGAGAAGGCATGAAACTTAATGAAGTAAAAAGAATTTGTTAAAGAACTTCGTGGTCTTTCTCAAGAAGAACTCGCGAAGCCTGAAAACGAATTGAAAAAAAGAATTGTTTGAACTTCGTTTCCAAGCTGCTACTGGTCAATTAGAACAAACAGCTCGCTTGAAAGAAGTTAAAAAAACAAATCGCTCGTATCAAAAACAGTTCAATCTGAAGCGAAATAATAGACTAGGGAAGGAGAAATTTCAATGGAACGCAATAATCGTAAAGTTCTTGTTGGACGTGTTGTATCTGACAAAATGGACAAGACAATCACAGTTGTAGTTGAAACAAAACGTAACCACCCAGTCTATGGTAAACGTATTAACTACTCTAAAAAATACAAAGCACATGATGAAAACAATGTTGCCAAAGAAGGCGATATCGTACGTATCATGGAAACTCGCCCGCTTTCAGCTACAAAACGCTTCCGTCTTGTAGAAGTTGTTGAAGAAGCGGTAATCATCTAATCAAACCTGAAAGGAGAAAACTGAAATGATTCAAACAGAAACTCGTTTGAAAGTCGCAGACAACAGCGGTGCTCGCGAAATCTTGACTATCAAAGTTCTTGGTGGTTCAGGACGTAAATTTGCAAACATCGGTGATGTTATTGTGGCATCTGTAAAACAAGCTACTCCTGGTGGTGCGGTTAAAAAAGGTGACGTTGTTAAAGCAGTTATCGTTCGTACTAAATCAGGTGCTCGTCGCGCTGATGGTTCATACATCAAATTTGACGAAAACGCAGCAGTTATCATCCGTGAAGATAAAACTCCTCGCGGAACACGTATCTTTGGCCCAGTTGCACGTGAATTGCGTGAAGGTGGCTTCATGAAGATCGTGTCACTTGCTCCAGAAGTACTTTAATTTTTAAAAACAAACTAGTCCCCTGGATTTCTTTCCAGGGTGCCCATATGGGCGTAAGAAAAATCAAGGAGAAACCTAATGTTTGTAAAAAAAGGCGACAAAGTTCGCGTAATCGCTGGTAAAGATAAGGGAACAGAAGCTGTTGTCCTTACTGCCCTTCCAAAAGTAAACAAAGTTATCGTTGAAGGTGTTAACATCGTTAAGAAACACCAACGTCCAACTAACGAGCTTCCTCAAGGTGGTATCATCGAGAAAGAAGCAGCTATCCACGTATCAAACGTTCAAGTCTTGGACAAGAACGGTGTAGCTGGTCGTGTTGGTTACAAATTTGTAGACGGTAAAAAAGTTCGCTACAACAAAAAATCAGGCGAAGTGCTTGATTAATCACGAAGGAAAGGAGAAGTATAATGGCAAATCGTTTAAAAGAAAAATATCTTAATGAAGTAGTTCCTGCTTTGACAGAACAATTCAACTACTCATCAGTGATGGCTGTGCCTAAAGTAGATAAGATCGTTTTGAACATGGGTGTTGGTGAAGCTGTATCAAACGCTAAAAGCCTTGAAAAAGCTGCTGAAGAATTGGCACTTATTTCAGGTCAAAAACCACTTATCACTAAAGCTAAAAAATCAATCGCCGGCTTCCGTCTTCGTGAAGGTGTTGCGATCGGTGCAAAAGTTACCCTTCGTGGTGAACGTATGTACGAATTTTTGGACAAATTGGTATCTGTTTCACTTCCACGTGTTCGTGACTTCCATGGTGTTCCTACAAAATCATTTGATGGACGCGGAAACTACACACTTGGTGTAAAAGAACAATTGATCTTCCCAGAAATTAACTTTGATGACGTTGACAAAACTCGTGGTCTTGACATCGTTATCGTAACTACTGCTAACACTGACGAAGAGTCACGTGCATTGCTTACAGGCCTTGGAATGCCTTTTGCAAAATAATATAGGAGGTATAACTAATGGCTAAAAAATCTATGATTGCTAAGAACAAACGCCCAGCGAAGTTCTCTACTCAAGCATACACTCGCTGTGAACGTTGTGGACGTCCACATTCAGTTTACCGCAAAGTTTAAACTTTGCCGTGTTTGCTTCCGTGAATTGGCATATAAAGGTCAAATCCCTGGTGTAACAAAAGCATCTTGGTAATATCATGATACAAAGAGCGTAACAACCATAGCAAAAATAGGAGATTTGGTGCCGGAGCGATGCTCCAAAAAAAATCTATCTTTTTTGCCCAGGTTGTAGCTCGTGTTCAAATGAGTATGCTCTCATTTGCAAGTATCAAAACTTTCTGAGCCTAGCTCAAACATTAACTAGCAAGTGCAACTTGCAAACTACTAGTAAGAGGAGAAAAATAAAATGGTTATGACTGACCCAATCGCAGACTTCCTAACTCGTATTCGTAACGCTAACCAAGCAAAACACGAAGTACTTGAAGTACCTGCATCAAACATCAAAAAAGGGATTGCTGAAATCCTTAAACGCGAAGGTTTTGTTAAAGAACGTAGAAATCATCGAAGATGACAAACAAGGCATCATCCGTGTATTCCTTAAATACGGACCAAACGGTGAAAAAGTTATCACTAACTTGAAACGTGTTTCTAAACCAGGACTTCGTGTCTACAAAAAACGTGAAGACCTTCCAAAAGTACTTAACGGTCTTGGAATTGCTATCCTTTCAACTTCTGAAGGTTTGCTTACTGATAAAGAAGCTCGCCAAAAGAATGTTGGTGGTGAGGTTATCGCTTACGTTTGGTAAAATCAAGATACAAAGCTCGTAAACATCAAAAATCGAGTTGATCAGTTTCTAGACTAACCCAAAGTTATGCCTGCGAGACGATGCCTAGATTCACTTTGAAATTGAAATCTAAATGTTCCTTTAAATCGAGAAATCGATTTAACCCCGTGAAAACTGGCCGTCATGGCCTGACAATTTAACAGGAGAATAAAAATACATGTCACGTATTGGTAATAAAGTTATCGTGTTGCCTGCTGGTGTTGAAATCATCAACAACGACAACGTAGTAACTGTAAAAGGACCTAAAGGAGAACTTACTCGTGAGTTCTCAAAAGATATTGAAATCCGTGTGGAAGGTGCTGAAGTAACTCTTCACCGTCCAAACGATTCAAAAGAAATGAAAACTATCCACGGAACTACTCGTGCCCTTTTGAACAACATGGTTGTTGGAGTATCAGAAGGATTCAAGAAACAACTTGAAATGCGTGGGGTTGGTTACCGTGCACAACTTCAAGGAAACAAACTTGTCTTGGCTGTTGGTAAATCTCATCCAGACGAAGTTGAAGCTCCAGAAGGAATTACTTTTGAACTTCCAAACCCAACTAACATTGTTATCAGCGGAATTTCAAAAGAAGTAGTTGGTCAAACAGCTGCTTATGTACGTAGCCTTCGTACACCTGAACCATATAAAGGTAAAGGTATCCGTTACGTTGGTGAATACGTTCGTATTAAAGAAGGTAAAACAGGTAAATAATCTTGAGTGGTTAATTTTCAACCACCAAGCTATTAACCAACTTTGTGCATAGCACACAATTAAAACTAAAGAGGTGAAAACTGTGATTTCTAAACCAGATAAAAACAAACTCCGCCAAAAACGCCACCGTCGCGTTCGCGGAAAACTCTCTGGAACTGCTGATCGCCCACGTTTGAACGTGTTCCGTTCTAATACAGGCATCTACGCTCAAGTTATTGATGACGTAGCGGGTGTAACGCTCGCAAGTGCTTCAACTCTTGACAAAGAAGTTTCAAAAGGAACTAAAACTGAACAAGCCGTTGCTGTCGGTAAACTCGTTGCAGAACGTGCAAGTGCTAAAGGTATTTCAGAAGTGGTGTTCGACCGCGGTGGATATCTATATCACGGACGTGTGAAAGCTTTGGCTGATGCAGCTCGTGAAAACGGATTGAAATTCTAATAGGAGGACACTAGAAAATGGCATTTAAAGACAATGCAGTTGAATTTGAAGAACGCGTAGTTGCTGTCAACCGTGTTACAAAAGTTGTTAAAGGTGGACGTCGTCTTCGTTTTGCAGCTCTTGTAGTTGTGGGTGACCACAATGGTCGTGTAGGATTTGGTACTGGTAAAGCACAAGAAGTTCCAGAAGCAATCCGTAAAGCAGTAGACGATGCTAAGAAAAACTTGATCGAAGTTCCTATGGTTGGAACAACAATCCCACACGAAGTTCTTTCAGAATTTGGTGGAGCTAAAGTATTGTTGAAACCTGCTGTAGAAGGTTCTGAGTAGCCGCTGGTGGTGCAGTACGTGCCGTTGTGGAATTGGCTGGTGTGGCAGATATTACATCTAAATCACTTGGCTCTAACACTCCAATCAACATTGTTCGCGCAACTGTTGAAGGTTTGAAACAATTGAAACGCGCTGAAGAAGTTGCTGCCCTTCGTGGTATCTCAGTTTCTGATTTGGCATAAGAAAGGGGATAAAATGGCTCAAATTAAAATTACTTTGACTAAGTCTCCAATCGGACGCATTCCATCACAACGTAAAACTGTTGTAGCACTTGGACTTGGCAAATTGAACAGCTCTGTTATTAAAGAAGATAACCCAGCAGTACGTGGTATGATTACTGCAGTATCTCACTTGGTAACAGTTGAAGAAGTAAACTAAAAAAATTAGGGGATGTGCATCTACTCATCCCCTAAAACTAGATATAGTCATTTGAAATGACTAATGTATAGGCGAGTTGATGGGAGAGACAACCTTTTCTCTCTTATCGGCGCTAGCATTTTACAAAAGAGGAGAAAATAAATGAAACTTCATGAATTGAAACCTGCAGAAGGTTCTCGTAAAACTCGTAACCGCGTTGGTCGTGGTACTTCATCAGGTAACGGTAAAACATCTGGTCGTGGTCAAAAAGGTCAAAAAGCTCGTAGCGGTGGCGGAGTTCGCCTTGGTTTTGAAGGTGGACAAACTCCATTGTTCCGTCGTCTTCCAAAACGTGGATTTACAAACATCAACGCTAAAGAATATGCTATTGTAAACCTTGATCAATTGAACGCCTTTGATGACGGTGCTGAAGTAACTCCAGTGGTACTTGTAGAATCAGGAATTGTTAAAGCTGAAAAATCAGGTATCAAGATTCTTGGTAACGGTGAGTTGACTAAGAAGTTGACTGTTAAAGCTGCTAAATTCTCTAAATCAGCTGAAGAAGCTATCACTGCTAAAGGTGGTTCAGTTGAAGTCATCTAAGTGAGGTGACCTATGTTTTTTAAATTATTGAGAGAAGCACTCAAAGTTAAGCAAGTTCGATCAAAGATTTTATTTACAATTTTTATCGTATTTGTTTTTCGTATCGGGTACTAGTATTACTGTACCATGGGTAAATGCAAATAGCTTGAACACTTTGAGTGGACTATCCTTCTTAAATATGTTGAGCTTGGTGTCAGGGAATGCCATGAAAAACTTCTCAGTTTTTGCTCTTGGTGTGAGTCCCTATATTACTGCTTCTATCGTTGTCCAACTCTTTACAAATGGATTTGATTACCAAAAGTTTGTGGAGTGGGGCAAACAAGGGAAGTTGGTCGTAGAAAAGTTGAACCAAGCAACTCGTTATATTGCTCTTGTTCTTGCATTTGTGCAATCTATCGGGATTACTGCTGGGTTTTAATGCTCTATCTGGAGCTAAAACTCTTGACTGTTCCCTCTAACACCACAAGTTTTTCCTTGTGATTGAGTGAATCCTAACAGCAGGTAGTATGATTGTTACTTGGTTGGGTGAACAGATTACTGATAAGGGATATGGGAATGGTGTTTCAATGATCATCTTTGCAGGTATTGTTGCTTCAATTCCTGATATGATCAAGGGCATCTATGTTGACTATTTTGTCAACGTACCAAGTGACCGCTTGAACTCATCTCTCATTTTTGTAGGAATTTTAATCATAGCCGTTTTGTTGATTATCTATTTCACAACATATGTTCAACAAGCTGAATATAAGATACCAATTCAGTATACCAAAGGTAGCACAAGGAGCACCATCTAGCTCCTATCTTCCATTTGAAAGATTAACCCTGCTGGAGTTATCCCAGTTATCTTTGCCAGCTCTATCACGGCGGCCCCAGCAGCGATCTTACAATTTGTAAGTGCATCTGGTCTTGACTGGGAGTGGGTTCGTACTGCCCAGGAGTTGTTGTCTACAACAGCCCCAACAGGTATTGCTCTTTACGCTCTGTTGATTATTCTCTTTACATTCTTCTATACATTTGTACAGATTAATCCTGAGAAAGCAGCAGAGAATTTACAAAAGAGTGGTGCCTATATCCACGGCGTTCGACCTGGTAAGGGAACAGAAGAATATATGTCAAAACTTCTTCGTCGTCTTGCAACGGTTGGTTCGCTATTCCTAGGTGTGATTTCTATCTTACCAATTGTAGCTAAGGATTTATTTGGTCTTTCAGACGTAGTTGCTTTTGGAGGAACAAGTCTCTTGATCATTATCTCTACTGGTATTGAAGGAATCAAACAATTGGAAGGTTATCTATTGAAACGTAAGTATGTTGGTTTCTTAAATACAACAGAATAATTGTAATAGAAAATAAAATTCACTATTGCTCAGAGAGTGGAGTGTAAAAATCAAAGACATTGTCAGATTTTTATCTCCTCTCTTCTATTTTGTTTTTAAATAGGAGTTGAAGTGAATTTTTACTTCTATTTAAAAATAAAATAAGGAGATTGAATCATGAATCTTTTGATTATGGGATTACCTGGTGCAGGTAAAGGAACACAAGCAGCAAAAATTGTGGAACAATTTCATGTGGCTCATATTTCTACAGGAGATATGTTCCGTGCGGCTATTGCCAATAAAACGGAAATGGGTGTTCTTGCTAAGTCTTATATTGACAAAGGTGAGTTAGTTCCAGATGAAGTAACTAACGGAATCGTTAAAGAACGTCTTGCTCAGGATGATATTAAAGAAACAGGTTTCTTGTTGGATGGTTACCCACGTACCATTGAACAAGCTCATGCTTTGGATCAAAACTTTGGCTGAACTTAGGGTATTGAACTTGAAGGTGTCATCACATTGAAGTAAATCCCAGATTGTCTCTTTAGAGCGTTTGAGTGGCCGTATCATCCACCGCGAAACAGGTGAAACCTTCCACAAGGTTTTCAACCCACCAGTTGATTACAAAGAAGAAGACTATTACCAACGCGAAGATGATAAACCAGAAACAGTTAAACGTCGTTTGGATGTTAATATTGCTCAAGGTGAACCAATCATTGCCCACTATCGTGCCAAAGGTCTAGTACATGATATCGAAGGTAATCAAGGATATCAATGATGTATTTGCAGATATCGAAAAAAAGTATTGACAAAATTTGAAATAAAAAGCGTTTTTCATGCTTGCAAAAATGTCTCTACAAATGTTATACTGAGTTAGTCTGACTTATAATTGTTGTCTCTGTGTCTAGAGGCATCAAATCGAAATTTATGGAGGTACTTTTGCGTGGCAAAAGACGATGTGATTGAAGTTGAAGGCAAAGTAGTTGATACCATGCCGAATGCAATGTTTACGGTTGAACTTGAAAATGGACATCAGATTTTAGCAACAGTTTCTGGTAAAAATTCGTAAAAAAACTATATTCGTATTTTAGCGGGAGATCGTGTTACTGTCGAAATGAGTCCATATGACTTGACACGTGGGACGTATCACTTACCGCTTTAAATAATCGAAAAACTTGGAGGGATAAGAAATGAAAGTAAGACCATCGGTCAAACCAATTTGCGAATACTGTAAAGTTATTCGTCGTAATGGTCGTGTTATGGTAATTTGCCCAGCAAATCCAAAACACAAACAACGTCAAGGATAAGATAGAAAGGAGAAAACATGGCTCGTATTGCTGGAGTTGATATTCCAAATGACAAACGCGTAGTAATTTCATTGACTTATGTGTATGGTATCGGACTTCCAACATCTCAAGAAAAATCTTTGGCAGCTGCTGGAATTTCAGAAGATGTACGTGTTCGCGATCTTACACCAGATCAAGAAGATGCTATCCGTCGTGAAGTGGATGCAATCAAAGTTGAAGGTGACCTTCGTCGTGAAGTTAACTTGAACATCAAACGTTTGATGGAAATCGGTTCATACCGTGGTATCCGTCACCGTCGTGGACTTCCTGTCCGTGGACAAAACACTAAAAACAACGCTCGCACTCGTAAAGGTAAAGCTGTTGCGATTGCTGGTAAGAAAAAAATAATATAGGAGGTAAAAAGTCTTGGCTAAACCAACACGTAAACGTCGTGTGAAAAAAAGAATATCGAATCTGGTATTGCTCATATTCACGCTACATTTAATAACACTATTGTTATGATTACTGATGTGCATGGTAATGCAATTTCTTGGTCATCAGCTGGTGCTCTTGGTTTCAAAGGTTCTCGTAAATCTACACCATTTGCTGCTCAAATGGCTTCAGAAGCTGCTGCTAAATCTGCACAAGAACACGGTCTTAAATCAGTTGAAGTTACTGTTAAAGGTCCAGGTTCTGGTCGTGAGTCAGCTATTCGTGCTCTTGCTGCCGCTGGTCTTGAAGTAACAGCAATTCGTGATGTGACTCCAGTGCCACACAATGGTGCTCGTCCTCCAAAACGTCGCCGTGTATAATCATTACCTTTACACTGCTTTTTCGTTTAAGAGGGAGTAACTAAATGATCGAGTTTGAAAAAAACCAAATATAACAAAAAAATTGATGAAAAATAAAGATTATGGCAAGTTTGTAATCGAACCACTTGAACGTGGTTACGGTACAACACTTGGTAACTCTCTTCGTCGTGTACTTCTTGCTTCTCTTCCAGGAGCAGCTGTGACTTCTATCGATATTGATGGAGTGTTGCATGAATTTGACACAATTCCAGGTGTGCGTGAAGATGTGATGCAAATCATTCTGAACATTAAAGGGATTGCAGTTAAATCTTATGTTAAGGACGAAAAGACTATTGAACTAGATGTTCAAGGACCTGCTGAAGTAACAGCTGGAGATATCTTGACAGATAGCGACATTGAAATCGTAAATCCTAATCATTATCTTTTCACAATCGGTGAAGGTGCTTCATTTAAAGCGTCGATGACTGTTAATACGGGTCGTGGTTATGTACCTGCTGATGAAAACAAGAAAGATAATGCCCCAGTTGGAACACTTGCTGTAGATTCTATTTATACACCAGTTACAAAAGTCAACTATCAGGTTGAACCTGCTCGTGTAGGTAGCAATGATGGTTTTGACAAATTAACCCTTGAAATCTTAACAAATGGAACAATTATTCCAGAAGATGCTTTAGGGCTTTCAGCACGTATCTTGACAGAGCATCTTGATTTGTTTACAAATCTAACTGAGATTGCGAAGTCAACAGAAGTGATGAAAGAAGCTGATACTGAATCAGACGACCGTATTTTGGATCGTACGATTGAGGAACTTGATTTGTCTGTGCGTTCATACAACTGTTTGAAACGTGCCGGTATCAATACTGTGCATGATTTGACAGAAAAATCTGAAGCAGAGATGATGAAAGTAAGAAATCTTGGACGCAAGAGTTTGGAAGAAGTGAAATTCAAACTCATTGATTTGGGTCTTGGATTAAAAGATAAATAAAGGAGGAATAAATGGCTTACCGTAAACTAGGACGCACTAGCTCACAACGTAAAGCAATGCTTCGCGATTTGACAACTGACCTTTTGATCAACGAATCAATCGTGACAACTGAAGCTCGTGCTAAAGAAATCCGTAAAACTGTTGAAAAAATGATTACTCTAGGTAAACGTGGTGATTTGCATGCACGTCGTCAAGCAGCTGCTTTCGTACGTAATGAAATCGCATCTGAAAACTATGATGAAGCAACTGACAAGTACACTTCTACTACAGCACTTCAAAAATTGTTCTCAGAAATCGCACCTCGTTATGCTGAGCGTAACGGTGGATACACTCGTATCCTTAAAACTGAACCACGTCGTGGTGATGCAGCGCCAATGGCGATCATCGAATTAGTATAAAATCATCAATTTTGTTGAGTGTTATGATGATGGAGTCTTGTGCTCTTAGTCTAGCTCTGGTCTACCGCTAGGACTTATGTCCTAGCGGGAACACTCATCATAAGATGAATGGTAGACGCTTGTTTACGAAATTGTTTTTTACGTAAGAACAATTTCGTAAGCAGGCGTTTTTGAGTATTTTATTAAGAAATATGCTATACTATTGAAAAAGAAAATCAACAATGTTCATTTTTTCAAAAATATTCTATAAAGAAGTTATGAGCCGATATATTATCAGTTTCAAGTTTTAAACTAGTGAGTTAACAAAAAAGATACTAGCCAGGTACAAGATCTTCTATGAGATTTTGTTAGGATTTCAACTTGAAGAATTGTTCGCTATTAAGTGTTTAGTAGTTACTCTGTCCCCTTTTTTCATTTTATTTTTGTCTGAAATGGATATCGTGCTGTGTTAGAAATGGAGTTTAATCATGAAGGCTATTATTACAGTTGTAGGTAAAGATAAGTCTGGTATTGTTGCGGGTGTCGCATCAAAAATAGCAGAGTTAGGCTTAAATATCGATGATATTTCACAAACAGTTTTAGATGAATTTTTTACAATGATGGCAGTTGTTAGCAGTGATGAAAAACAAGATTTCACTTATCTTAGAAGTGAATTTGAAACTTTTGGACAGTCTTTGAATGTTAAAATTAATATTCAAAGTGCAGCTATTTTTGATGCTATGTACAATATCTAGGAGGGGTTATGGATATTAGACAAGTTACCGAAACAATCGCAATGATTGAGGAGCAGAACTTCGACATTAGAACCATTACCATGGGAATTTCTCTTTTAGACTGTATTGATCCTGATATTCATCTTGCTGCAGATAAAATATATGAAAAGATTACTACAAAAGCGGCTAATCTAGTTGCAGTTGGTGATGAAATCGCTGCGGAATTGGGCATTCCCATCGTAAATAAACGTGTGTCCGTAACTCCAATTTCCTTGATTGGTGCTGCTACAGATGCAACAGACTATGTCCCGTTAGCCAAAGCTTTGGACAGAGCTGCTAAGGAAATTGGCGTTGATTTCATTGGTGGTTTTTCAGCCTTGGTACAAAAGGGTTATCAAAAAGGTGATGAAATACTCATCAATTCCATTCCTCGTGCCTTAGCAGAAACGGATAAGGTTTGTTCATCTGTAAATATTGGTTCTACTAAGTCGGGTATCAATATGACTGCAGTAGCGGATATGGGGCGAATTATCAAGGAAACAGCTTTTCTTTCTGATATGGGTGCTGCTAAATTAGTTGTATTTGCCAACGCGGTAGAGGACAATCCTTTTATGGCAGGTGCCTTCCATGGAGTAGGTGAAGCAGATGTCATCATTAATGTAGGTGTTTCAGGGCCGGGTGTTGTCAAACGTGCCTTAGAAAAGGTTCGTGGTCAGAGTTTTGATGTTGTAGCAGAAACTGTTAAAAAGACAGCCTTCAAGATTACACGTATTGGTCAATTAGTCGGACAGATGGCTAGTGAGCGTCTTGGAGTTGATTTTGGAATTGTCGATCTGAGCTTGGCTCCAACCCCAGCAGTGGGGGATTCTGTAGCTCGTGTTCTTGAAGAAATGGGACTTGAGACTGTTGGAACACATGGAACGACTGCTGCCTTGGCTCTTTTGAACGACCAAGTTAAGAAGGGCGGAGTTATGGCCTGCAACCAAGTGGGTGGTTTATCAGGTGCCTTTATCCCAGTTTCTGAGGACGAGGGGATGATTGCTGCTGTGCAAAATGGCTCCCTTAATTTGGAAAAACTAGAAGCTATGACGGCTATCTGTTCAGTTGGTTTGGATATGATTGCCATTCCTGAGGATACACCTGCAGAAACGATTGCCGCTATGATTGCGGATGAAGCTGCTATCGGAGTCATCAATATGAAAACAACAGCTGTACGTATTATTCCAAAAGGAAAAGAAGGCGATATGATTGAGTTTGGTGGGCTTTTAGGAACAGCTCCAGTCATGAAAGTCAATGGTGCATCGTCTGTTGATTTCATTGCTCGTGGAGGACAAATCCCAGCTCCAATCCATAGTTTTAAAAATTAAAAAGAAATTGAATCTGTTTAAGTTGGGTTTAAGGATAGACAGGGTATACTATAATCATTAAATAAAGACCTCCTAACTTTATTTAATAGAAATCCTAACTTTTTCATAATAATCTCCTACAAAAGTCACTCCAAAGGGTGACTTTTGTTTTTTCTGATCAGAAATGAGCAGACGAGTCCGTCAAATTTGAGAAATTTTTTTGATAAAAAAGATGATGATTTTAGAGTGAAAATAGTCTTTTTCATTAGGTAAACATAGGGCTCAAAACCTTGCTATTATTGGCTTTTTGAAAAAAATTTATGGTATAATAGTAGTAGTTTTAATAGATGGAGTTGAATTTTTGAGAAAAAAACGCTTTCGTGTAAAAAAGAGAAAGATTTTTAGTGCAATATTTAAAGAAGGGAAGAGTTTTGCTAATCGTAAATTTGTTATTTATCGATTAGAAAATGATGAGCAGCATTTTCGAGTTGGTCTGTCTGTCAGCAAAAAATTGGGAAATGCTGTTACGAGGAATCAGATCAAAAGAAGGATTCGACATATTCTGATTGAATATAAAAATCAGCTGGTTGAAAACGTAGATTTTGTTGTGATTGCTCGAAAAGGTGTCGAAATCTTGGAATACGCGGAAATGGAAAAAAATCTTCTTCACGTATTAAAGTTATCAAAGATTTACCAGGAAGGAAATGGGAGTGAAAAAGAAATTACAGTTGACTAGCTTAATGGTGCTTGCTTTATTTGTGATGAGCGCCTGCACAGCTAGTGGAACGACTAGTGAGATTACAGCTGAATCAACAGATTTTTGGAGTAGATTTGTTTATTTTTTTGCTGAAACCATTCGCTTTTTATCATTTAACACAAGTATTGGTCTGGGGATTATATTATTTACCCTTCTAATCAGAACCATTCTTTTACCAGTTTTTCAGATACAAATGGTGGCATCTAGAAAGATGCAAGAAGTACAGCCACTGGTTAAGGAGTTGCGAGAACGTTATCCGGGACGAGATATGGAGAGCCGTACCAAGCTGGACCAAGAAATGCGTCAGTTGTTCAAGCAGCATGGTGTCAAACAGTCAGCTTCTCTGTGGCCAATCTTAATCCAGATGCCAGTTTTGTTGGCTTTGTTTCAAGCTTTGAGTAGGGTAGAATTTCTAAAAACGGGTAATTTCTTATGGATTAACCTTGGTGGTGTAGATACGACTTTTGTTTTGCCAATTTTGGCAGCTATCTTTACTTTCCTTAGCACTTGGTTATCCAATAAGGCAATGGTTGAGAAAAATGGTGCCATGACAGGAATGATGTATGCAATGCCAGTCATGATTTTCTTCTTTGCCATGTATTCACCAAGTGGGGTTGCCTTATACTGGGCAGTGTCCAATGTTTATCAGGTGCTACAAACCTATCTGCTTAACAATCCATTTAAGATTATTGCAGAGCGTGAGGCGGGAGTACAGGCTCAGAAGGATTTAGAGATTAAGAAGAGAAAAGCTCTTAAGAAAGCACAGAAAAAGAAAAAGTAAGGAGGAATCTTGTAATGGTATTATTTACAGGTTCAACTGTTGAAGAAGCGATCCAAACGGGATTGAAGGAATTGGGAATTCCTAGAATGAAGGCGCATATCAAGGTTATCTCAAGGGAGAAAAAAGGATTCTTTGGACTTTTTGGGAAGAAACCAGCGCAAGTGGATATCGAAGCTATTAGTGAGACAACTGTCGTTAAGGCAAATCAGCAAGCAGTCAAGGGAGTTCCAAAGGAAGTTAATGCCAAGAACGAACCCGTTAAGACTGTTAGTGAAGCAACAGTAGACTTAGGTCATGTTGTTGAAGCAATCAAGAAGATTGAGGAAGAAGGTCAAGGGATATCTGAAGAGGTTAAGGCCGAAATTCTAAAAAATGAGAAGAAAGCTAGTACAATTTTAGAGGAGACTGGTCATATTGCCATTCTAAAAGATTTACTGCTAGAAGAACCTAAAGAGCAGGAAGAAGTCGAGCAGAATGATGATTTAGAAAATCTAGGTTTGAAGATCGAGCCAACCTATGATATTGACCAGGTGGTTGAAGAAGTAACCAACTATGTTCAAGGTATTATTGATGATATGGATGTTGAGGGAGCAATTTCAAGCACTTCAAATCGCCGTTCTATCAATATGCAAATTGATACTAATGAACCAGGTCGTATTATCGGTTACCACGGTAAGGTTTTGAAATCTCTTCAGCTCTTAGCACAGAATTATCTCTATAACCGCTATTCAAGAACCTTTTATATTACTATCAATGTTAATGACTATGTAGAGCATCGTGCGGAAGTTTTGCAGAGCTATGCACAGAAGTTAGCTACACGTGTCCTAGAAGAGGGACGTAGTCAGGTGACTGATCCAATGTCTAGTAGCGAACGTAAAATTATCCATCGTATCATTTCACGTATGGAAGGTGTCACTAGTTATTCAGAAGGTGATGAACCAAATCGTTACGTTGTCGTTGATACAGAATAAAATAGAAGAGGCTGGGACAAAAGTTCTAGCCTCTCAATTGTCTATGGATTGTCGAGCAAGACGCAGTGGTTGAGTGGGCTCTACTAAGCTGATTTCATCAGCTTTTGCAGCCCTACTCAACTGTGCGGAGGTGGGACGACGAAATCGAATTCTAACGAATTACCGATTTCTGTCCCACTCTCTTTTGCTAGCTAAGGGAGGTTGATCCTATGTTGAATACAATGAGAGATTATCTAGCTTTCTCTGGTTTACAGTATCAAAAACCAGAGAAGGCAGGTCAAGAAGCTGAGAAAATGCTTTATTTGAGGAGTAAGGGACAAGAAGCTAGAAAGGCTTTTACAGAACTGGCCAAAGCTTTTCAAGCAAGGCGTCCAGAATGGAAACTACTAGGAACAAGTCAGTGGATGAATCAAGCCCAACGATTGCGACCGCATTTCTGGGCCTATTTACAGCGAGAAGGTCAAGTATCAGAGCCAATGATGGCGCTCCGTTTATTCGGAAATCCGAATAATTTTGGAATTTCCCTAGAAGTCAGCTTTATAGAGAGAAAGAAAGATGAAGGAACCTTGTCAAAACAGGCTAAAGTCTTGGATGTGCCAGTGGTTGAGGGAATTTATTATTGGGTTCAGAAAAACGATGAGAGTTATCGAGTGGAGGTTACCGAGGATAATAGAAATCATTTGATGCAACAATTATCCAGCTGTGAGATTCGTAAGGTTTTAGTAAAAGCTGATATTCCAGTGACCAAAGAAGAATCTCTGGCTAAGATTTTAAATGAGCTTGATAGAAGTTTTGAAAAATTATTACCTTACTATCAAGCAACTAGAAATTAGTATAATCGATTGATTCATTTTATAGTAAATTGTTTTATTGCTATTATAGATATTTTTTCATATAATAGTAGAAATGGAATATGTGATAGACCTATCACCTCAAAGAGAAAGGAAATTCTATGTCAAATCTATCTGTTAATGCGATTCGTTTTCTAGGTATTGACGCTATCAATAAGCGAACTCAGGTCACCCAGGAGTGGTTATGGGTGCGGCTCCGATGGCCTACAGTCTTTTTACAAAAAATCTCCGTATCAATCCAGCACAACCAAACTGGATTAATCGCGACCGCTTTATTCTTTCAGCAGGTCATGGTTCAATGCTTCTTTATGCTCTTCTTCACCTTTCTGGTTTTGAAGATGTGAGCATGGATGAAGTGAAGAACTTCCGTCAATGGGGTTCTAAAACACCAGGTCACCCAGAGTTCGGGCATACAGCTGGAGTTGACGCCACAACAGGTCCTCTAGGACAAGGGATTGCAACTGCGACTGGTTTTGCTCAAGCAGAACGCTTCCTTGCAGCTAAGTACAATCGTGAAGGTTACAACATCTTTGACCACTATACTTACGTGATCTGTGGAGATGGTGACTTGATGGAAGGTGTCTCAAGTGAAGCCGCTTCTTATGCAGGCTTGCAAAAACTTGACAAGTTGGTTGTTCTTTATGATTCAAATGATATCAACTTGGATGGTGAGACAAAAGATTCATTCACAGAGAGTGTTCGCGATCGTTACAATGCCTACGGCTGGCATACAGCCTTGGTAGAAGATGGAACAGACCTTAAGGCTATTCATGCAGCTATCGAAGAAGCTAAGGCTTCAGGGAAACCGTCTTTGATTGAAGTGAAAACTATCATCGGTCATGGTTCTCCAAACAAACAAGGGACTAACGCTGTGCACGGTGCTCCTCTTGGAGCGGATGAAACTGCAGCAACTCGCCAAGCACTTGGATGGGACTACGAACCGTTTGAAATCCCAGCAGAAGTTTATGCTGATTTCAAAGAAAATGTTGCAGACCGTGGTGCATCAGCTTATGAAGCCTGGACAAAACTAGTTGCAGATTACAAAGAAGCTCACCCAGAACTTGCTGCAGAAGTGGAAGCAATCATCGAAGGACGCGATCCAGTTGAGTTGACTCCAGAAGACTTCCCAGCTTTAGAAAATGGCTTCTCTCAAGCGACTCGTAACTCAAGCCAGGATGCCTTGAATGTTGTGGCTGCTAAATTGCCAACCTTCCTTGGTGGATCAGCTGACCTCGCTCATTCAAATATGACTTACATCAAAACTGATGGGCTTCAAGATGATGCAAATCGCTTGAATCGCAACATCCAGTTCGGTGTTCGTGAATTTGCAATGGGTACCGTCTTGAACGGAATGGCTCTTCACGGTGGACTTCGTGTTTACGGAGGGACTTTCTTCGTATTCTCAGATTACCTTAAAGCAGCAGTTCGATGTCAGCTTTACAAGGTCTTCCAGTTACTTATGTCTTTACTCACGATTCAATCGCAGTTGGTGAAGATGGTCCAACTCATGAACCAATTGAGCACTTGGCAGGTCTTCGTGCGATTCCAAACCTTAATGTTTTCCGTCCAGCAGATGCACGTGAAACACAAGCAGCTTGGTATCAAGCAGTTAAGAGCGAGAAAACACCGACTGTTCTTGTCTTGACTCGTCAAAACTTGACTGTTGAGGAAGGAACAGACTTTGATAAGGTTGCGAAAGGTGCTTATGTCGTTTATGAAAATGCAGCAGACTTCGACACGATTTTGATTGCGACAGGTTCAGAGGTGAACCTAGCTGTTGCAGCTGCTAAAGACTTGGCAAGTCAAGGTGGAAAAGTGCGCGTGGTTAGCATGCCATCTACAGACGTCTTTGATGCGCAAGATGCAGCTTACAAAGAAGAAATCCTACCAAATGCAGTTCGTCGTCGTGTAGCGGTTGAAATGGGTGCAACTCAAAACTGGTACAAATATGTTGGTCTTGATGGAGCGGTTCTTGGTATTGATACCTTTGGAGCATCTGCCCCAGCACCAAAAGTTTTAGCAGAATATGGCTTTACAGTTGAAAACTTAGTAGAAATTGTAAATAATTTGAAATAAGAAAAATCAGAGCTTTTGCTCTGGTTTTTTATCGACCTAAAACCAGGGTGCAATCTTGTAAAAACAAGTGAAATTTGTTATAGTAGTTTTATCTAAATTACAAAGGAGTAAAAATAATGGGTGGAAATTTAACATTTTTGATTATGCTTGTTTTGATGTTTGGCTTGATGTTCTTCATGCAACGTTCTCAAAAGAAACAAGCTGAAAAACGTATGGAGAGTCTCAACAAACTTCAAAAAGGCTACGAAGTAATCACTATCGGTGGTCTCTACGGTACAGTTGACGAAGTTGATACCGAAAACAAAACGATCGTACTTGATGTAGACGGAGTTTACTTGACTTTCGAATTAGGAGCAATTAGAACAGTTTTACCAGTCAAAGAAGCGGTCACACCTGAAGGTGCAGTTCTCGAAGAAGGCAGTGCTATTGAAGAATAAAACGGGGTGGATTGCATTCCCGTTTTTCTATAAATGAGAGGAACAATGATGAAAAAAGTTGTTTTTGTCTGTCTTGGTAATATTTGCCGTAGTCCCATGGCAGAATTTGTGATGAAATCCCTGACCGATAAATATGAGATTCAAAGTCGAGCAACTTCTTCATGGGAACATGGTAATCCAATCCATAAAGGAACTCAAGGAATCTTCCGAAGTCATGGCGTTCCTTATGATACTTCAAAAACTTCCCAGCAAATTTCCAAAGAAGATTTTGAGTACTTTGACTATATCATTGGTATGGATGAGTCAAACCTCGCTGATTTATACCAGATGTGTCCACAGGATCAACAGTCTAAGATACAAGCGTTTGCATCTGAAAGTGTTCCAGACCCCTGGTATACAGGTGATTTTGAAGAAACTTATGATCGGGTTTTAACTGGTTGCCAGGCTTGGTTAACTCGCTTAGAAAATGAGAGTGAACATGGAAAATTTAAAGAAACTCTATGAAAAATATAGTGTCTATTTGACACGTCCCCGTTTAGAAATTGCGACAGTAATCGTCATTGTTGTCTGTGCAGGTCTTGTATTTTTGACTAATCTTCCCAAACAGGGAGTTCTCAAACTTGATAACGATGCTATTATTTATGACGGGAGCCTAGTTCGTGGTAAGATGAATGGTCAGGGTACTGTTACCTTCTCAAACGGCGATACCTATACTGGAGAATTTAGCAATGGTGCCTTCAATGGTAAAGGTACCTACCAAGCTAAAGCAGGTTGGGTTTATGAGGGTGACTTTGTAAATGGCCAAGCTGAGGGAAAAGGAAAACTGACTACCGAACAAGAAGTAGTTTATGAGGGAGACTTCAAGCAAGGCTTGTTCCAACAAGCACAATAACCTCCTCCTAGAAGGAGGTATTCTTCTAAAATTACAGAAAGCGCTTACACGAAAATAAAAACAGCTTACAAGACTGTTTTACAATTAAGTTTGTGAAAAATAAAATTTTTATAGAATAATTCACAAACTTTAAGCGTAAAGCTATACGTGTAAGTATATTTGAAATTATTTTCACAAACAAACAAAAAAAGTTTGTGAAATGTCTATGAAACTGTTTACAAATGTTTAAAAAAAGAGTTATAATAAACTTGTGAAAAAAATTAACAAAGGACTTACAATCCTTTGAAAGCTATGGAGGAAAAATATGGCTGATAAAAAAACTGTAACACCAGAAGAAAAAGAAACTCGCTGCTGAAAAAGCATGTCGATGGTTTGGTGCAAAAAAAGCTTTAGTTGCCCTTGAAGAAATGCGTAAACTTGACCAAGATCAAGTCGATTATATCGTAGCAAAAGCTTCAGTTGCAGCACTTGATGCTCACGGAGAATTGGCTTTACATGCCTTTGAAGAAACTGGACGTGGAGTATTTGAAGATAAAGCAACTAAGAACCTATTTGCTTGTGAGCACGTAGTAAACAACATGCGCCACACTAAAACAGTTGGTGTTATCGAAGAAGACGATGTAACAGGATTGACTCTTATTGCTGAACCAGTTGGTGTTGTTTGTGGTATCACTCCAACAACTAATCCTACTTCAACAGCAATCTTTAAAGCATTGATTTCATTGAAGACACGTAATCCTATTGTCTTTGCATTCCACCCATCAGCTCAAGAATCATCAGCACACGCAGCTCAAATCGTGCGTGATGCAGCGATTAAAGCAGGTGCTCCTGAAAACTGTGTACAGTGGATTACTGAACCATCTATGGAAGCAACTAGTGCGCTTATGAACCACGAAGGTATTGCAACAATCCTTGCAACAGGTGGTAATGCCATGGTTAAAGCTGCATACTCATGTGGTAAACCAGCTCTTGGGGTAGGTGCCGGAAACGTTCCAGCTTATGTTGAAAAATCAGCTAACATCCGCCAAGCTGCTCACGATATCGTAATGTCTAAATCATTTGATAATGGTATGGTCTGTGCATCTGAACAAGCGGTTATCATCGATAAAGAGATTTACGATGAATTTGTAGCAGAGTTCAAATCTTATCACACTTACTTTGTAAACAAAAAAGAAAAAGCTCTTCTTGAAGAGTTCTGCTTCGGCGTGAAAGCAAACAGCAAAAACTGTGCTGGTGCAAAATTGAACGCTGATATCGTTGGTAAACCGGCAACCTGGATTGCAGAACAAGCAGGATTTACAGTTCCAGAAGGAACAAACATTCTTGCTGCAGAATGTAAAGAAGTTGGTGAAAATGAGCCATTGACTCGTGAAAAATTGTCACCAGTTATCGCAGTTTTGAAATCTGAAAGCCGTGAAGATGGTATTACTAAGGCTCGTCAAATGGTTGAATTTAACGGTCTTGGACACTCAGCTGCCATTCATACTGCTGATGAAGAATTGACTAAAGAATTTGGTAAAGCTGTTAAAGCTATTCGTGTTATCTGTAACTCACCTTCTACTTTCGGTGGTATCGGGGACGTTTACAATGCCTTCTTGCCATCATTGACACTCGGATGTGGTTCTTACGGACGTAACTCAGTTGGGGATAACGTTAGCGCCATTAACCTCTTGAACATCAAAAAAGTCGGAAGACGGAGAAATAACATGCAATGGATGAAACTTCCTTCAAAAACATACTTTGAACGTGATTCAATTCAATACCTTCAAAAATGTCGTGACGTTGAGCGTGTCATGATCGTTACTGACCACGCTATGGTAGAGCTTGGCTTCCTTGATCGCATCATCGAACAACTTGACCTTCGTCGCAATAAGGTTGTTTACCAAATCTTTGCAGATGTAGAACCAGATCCAGATATCACAACAGTTGAACGTGGTACTGAGATTATGCGTGCTTTCAAACCAGATACAATCATCGCTCTCGGTGGTGGATCACCAATGGATGCTGCTAAAGTAATGTGGCTCTTCTACGAGCAACCAGAAGTGGACTTCCGTGACCTAGTACAAAAATTCATGGATATCCGTAAACGTGCCTTCAAATTCCCATTGCTTGGTAAGAAGACTAAATTCATTGCGATCCCAACTACATCTGGTACAGGATCTGAAGTAACTCCATTTGCTGTTATCTCTGATAAAGCAAACAACCGTAAATACCCAATCGCTGACTACTCATTGACACCAACTGTGGCAATCGTAGACCCTGCCTTGGTATTGACAGTTCCTGGATTTGTTGCTGCTGATACTGGTATGGACGTATTGACTCACGCGACTGAAGCATACGTATCACAAATGGCTAGCGACTACACTGACGGTCTTGCGCTTCAAGCCATCAAACTTGTATTCGAAAACCTTGAAGTTCTGTTAAGAATGCAGACTTCCACTCACGTGAGAAAATGCATAATGCTTCAACAATCGCTGGTATGGCCTTTGCCAATGCCTTCCTAGGTATTTCTCACTCAATGGCTCACAAGATTGGTGCGCAATTCCACACAGTTCACGGACGTACAAATGCAATCTTGCTTCCATACGTTATCCGTTACAACGGTACTCGCCCAGCTAAGACAGCTACATGGCCTAAGTACAACTACTACCGTGCAGACGAAAAATATCAAGATATCGCTCGTATGCTTGGCCTTCCAGCTTCTACACCAGAAGAAGGGGTTGAATCTTTCGCAAAAGCTGTTTACGAACTCGGTGAGCGCGTAGGTATCCAAATGAACTTCAAAGCACAAGGAATTGACGAAAAAGAATGGAAAGAACATTCACGTGAATTGGCCTTCCTTGCTTATGAAGATCAATGTTCACCTGCAAACCCACGTCTTCCAATGGTTGATCATATGCAAGAAATCATCGAAGATGCTTACTATGGTTACAAAGAAAGACCAGGACGTCGTAAATAATTGATTATCAGCCAGAGACAGGAGGAATCCTGTCTCTTTTTTGTAATTCTTTTTTGGAAATGGTATAATAATCGCATATATTTATTTGAAAATCAAAGCTTTGATAATCGTGTGAGGGAGAAATGTAAGAGATGAATGATCTAGGGGAAAAGGTAAGACTTCTTAGAGAGGAGAAAGGACTTAGTCGCCCTGTTTTTTGCGGAGATGAGTCAGAACTGTCAGTTCGTCAGTTAGTGCGCATTGAAAAAGGAGAATTTCGTCCTACGATAAAAACACTAGAATATATAGCGAATAGGCTAGATATTCCATCTTATATTCTGATGCCGGATTACAAGGAATTACCCAAGCGTTACCAAGAATTAAAATACTTTCTTCTTCATCATCCTGACTATGGAGACAAAGAGTTGCAGGAACAAAAAGGAAGAATATTTTGATGAGATTTTTGAGTGTTTTTATGATGATTTGCCACGTGATGAGAAAGTGCTAGTGGATTGTCTCCAAGCCATAGATGCAGTGAGAGCAACTAGTAATTCCTTGTATGGTGAAAGTGTGCTTGAAAATGGTCTGCAGGACTTACTATCCAGAGATGTATATAAAGCGGAGGATCTATTAAGACTGAGGTTGTATTTTGCATGTAACTTAATGGATGGTTTGAAAGCGGGCGAAATAAAAGAATCTGAGTATGAGAATATTCTTTATTTTCATGAGAAACTAAGTTCGCAGATTGATAAGATAGAGTTCGATTGTTTAGGCTTACTTAGAGATTCCTTACTAGCTTCTTTAACTTGTATAGAGATTATGGGGCTGTTTCATTATTTTAAGAGAGCAGTTGAGACCTTAAATAAAATAGGGCAAAAAACACGAGATTTTCAAAAACAACCTATTGTCTTGATGCTTGAATGGAAATATTATATTCAGACGGATTATGATACAGCCAAACAAAGGTATGAAGAAGCAAAAATGATGGCGAGAATGTTTGGCAATGAGAAGTTAATCGTTAGTTTAGATAATGAATGGGCCGAGGACCTAGAAAGATATAGTTGAAGGGTTTATAGGAGTGACATTTCTGTTATACAGTTTGTTTAAGTGTCAAATTTTTTATAATGATGCGAGGGTAAGTGCGAGCAGTGAATGAATTAGGAGATAAGGTACGACTACTTAGGGAAGAGAAAGGACTTAGTCGACCAGTTTTTTGTGGAGATGAGTCAGAACTGTCAGTTCGTCAGTTAGTCCGCATTGAAAAAGGAGAATTTCGTCCTACGATAAAAACACTAGAATATATAGCGAATAGGCTAGATATTCCATCTTATATTCTGATGCCGGATTACAAGGAATTACCCAAGCGTTACCAAGAATTAAAATACTTTCTTCTTCATCATCCTGACTATGGAGACAAAGAGTTGCAGGAACGAAAGGAAGAATATTTTGATGAGATTTTTGAGAATTTTTATGATGATTTGCCGCGTGATGAGAAGATGATAGTGGATTGTCTTCAAGCTATAGATGAGGTGAGAGCAACGGATAATGAACAGTATGGAATAGCACTCTTAGATGAATCTTTTGAGGAACTTTGTAATCAAAGTGAGTTTTCGTTTTCAGATTTTTTAAAAATTAGATTGTATTTTTTATGTAGTTATTTAGAGTATATAAAAATAGGACAGTTAGCTATTAGTAAGCAGATACAACTTCAATCAATGTTTCAAAAAGTTTGTGATAGAGTAGAAAAATTCATACTGAAGACTTATTTCTAGTTCGAGATGTGTTGTTTGCAGGATTAGGTAGTTGTGAATTGCTTAACGATTTAGAATTATTTAAGTTGGCAGTGGAAAAACTTAATTGGATTTCTGAGAAAACACGAGATTTTCAAAAACAACCGATTGTCTTGATGGTGGAGTGGAAATATTATATTCAGACAGATTATGATTCAGCTAAACAAAAGTATGAAGAAGCAAAAATGATGGCGAGGATGTTTGGTAATGAGCAGTTAATCGTTAGTTTAGATAATGAATGGAGCGAAGACTTAGAAAGGTATTGTTAAATGTTTTATAGGAGTGACATTTCTGTCATTGGGGAAATGTCGCTTTTTTGTTACAATGAATTCGTAAAAAGAGAAAGGAATTCTTTGATTCCTTTTGAATCTGATTGATAAATATAGTTTGTATCGATACACGATATCACAAGTGATTAAAGGAGATAATCATGTCCATTTTATCCATGAAAAATATTTCAAAATTTTACGCTTTGGATGGCAAGCATAAAGAGCAGGCTCTAAGAAATATTAACCTGCAGATTGCAGAAGGGAAAATAACTGCGATTTATGGTCCGTCAGGCTGTGGCAAAACCAGTCTACTGAATATCATCAGTGGTCTTGATAGAGAGTATGAGGGAGTTTTAGCTTTTAAAGGAGAACCTCTCAGAGATTTATCGGAGATTGAATTAACTCAATTCCGTAAAGATAATATTGGATTTGTCTTTCAAAACTTCAATCTCATTCCTCACCAGTCTGTTCTGGATAATGTCAAGTTGCCTCTCTATGTCAAAGATTTATCGGATAAAGAAATGACAAGGATTGCTCAGGAGCAACTTCTTAGTCTAGGCATGGAACCTTTTATGGCTAAAAATGTCAAGCAACTTTCTGGAGGTCAAAAGCAACGTGTAGCGATTGCGCGTGCTCTGGTCAATCAACCGGATATGATTGTAGCTGATGAACCAACAGGATCGCTGGATTCTCAATCTCAAGAAATGGTATTAGAAGTATTTAAAAGTTTGGCCAAATCTGGGAAAACAGTACTGATTGTGACTCATAACCCAGAAGTAGCTGAATATGCAGATGTAATTATCAAAATGAAGGATGGTGAAGTCGTTGAAGAAGTCAAAAAATAAAGGATTATCCTTTAAAAATAAATTCAAACTTTCTTTGAGTAACTTTATGGAAAGAAAGTGGCGAAACTTGTTGATTGCAGTAGCAACCTCGATTGGTTTTGTCGGAGTATTGATTTCTTTTGGACTAGGGAATGCCTTGATTTCAATGATTGATGAAAATACAAACGGGGGCAAGCTCCCTTCTCAAGTCCAGATTGCACTAAACTCAAACGTTGCAGGTAGAGGTTTTTTGAATCAAGATGATAAGAACTATATCACGGATACGATTGGAAAAGAAAATATTAAATATCTAGAGAGTCCTTTTGGCATGACTATGTCAAAAATCACTATAGACGGACAAGAAGTGGACTTAAATCAAACTATGCCTTCTTATGCTCAAGTTGTGAGTTTATATGAGGATACAAGTATCTCCGTTAGCAGTAATGAGAAAGAAAAAGTGCTAGCAGGGCCTATATACACTGATGCAAAAGAGCAGGGATTGACGATTCCGATGAGTCTACTGAAAAATTGGAATGAACAAACAGGGAACAATCTTACAGCTAGTGATGTTATAGGCAAAAAAGTATTAGCAAGCATTGTAGAAAATGGCGCTGAAGGTAGCAAGACTTCTCAATTTCAAACTCATATTGTACGTGTGATCAATGATGAAGATGACATGGAGGACAGTAACAGTTTTATGCCAGCCTATCAAATGGAAACGATTTTGAAAGAAGCTGGATTTACAAAGACTGTATCTTATTTTATTTTGGAACTCAAAGATCCATCTCAGACAAAAGCAGTAACAGAAGAATTACAGAAAAAAATAAGAAGTATACAGTTCTTTCTCAACAGGCCGTTCTTGATATTGTGATTACCTTTATTCGTGTCATTCAGGGGACTATTGATTGTACTTTCATCTCAAGCTATTGTGGTAGCAGCAGTTATGATAGGTATCATCATTTACATCAATATCATGCAACGTTCTAAGGAAATTGGTGTCATGAAAGGCAGTCGGCTATCAAAATAGAGATGTGAAAGGAATTTTTATCTACGAAGCTACTTTGGATTGTAGGAATTGCCTTTGTTTATGGCATTTTTGATTGCACAAGGGCTTGGAAGTATAGCGAATGTGACTGTTCATCATTTTTATCCGTCTATCTCTAAAGTTTTTGAATTGAATCTTCTCTCAATTTTTGGAACTCTAATTTTTGCTTTACTACTTGGGTATATTTCAGCCTACTTCCCAGCTCGTAAAATTAGCAAAATGGATCCAGTGGAATCTTTACGCTATGAATAGTAAGGGATTCTGATCATTAAAAAAAGAAACTGACATAGAAAAATCAAGGCCCAGCACTTGCAATTTAAAGCTTAAATAGTTATATAATAAGAACGTTGAAAGGTGATTTGTAGTGATTCAAGTTACTCTTTTCACAATAAAAATTTCATGATTTTCATAAGGAGGAAATCACTAATGGTAGTTAAAGTTGGTATTAACGGTTTCGGACGTATCGGTCGTCTTGCTTTCCGCCGTATCCAAAACGTAGAAGGTGTTGAAGTTACTCGTATCAACGACCTTACAGATCCAGTTATGCTTGCACACTTGTTGAAATACGACACAACTCAAGGTCGTTTCGACGGAACTGTGGAAGTTAAAGAAGGTGGATTTGAAGTTAACGGTAAATTCGTTCGCGTTTCTGCTGAACGTGATCCAGAACAAATCGACTGGGCTAACGACGGTGTAGAAATCGTTCTTGAAGCTACTGGTTTCTTTGCTAAGAAAGCAGCTGCTGAAAAACACTTGCACGCTGGTGGAGCTAAAAAAGTTGTTATCACTGCTCCTGGTGGAAACGACGTTAAAACAGTTGTATTCAACACTAACCACGACGTTCTTGACGGTACTGAAACAGTTATCTCAGGTGCTTCATGTACTACAAACTGCTTGGCTCCTATGGCTAAAGCTCTTCAAGATAACTTTGGTGTTGTAGAAGGATTGATGACTACTATCCACGCTTACACTGGTGACCAAATGATCCTTGACGGACCACACCGTGGTGGTGACCTTCGTCGTGCTCGCGCTGGTGCTGCAAACATCGTTCCTAACTCAACTGGTGCTGCTAAAGCTATCGGTCTTGTAATCCCAGAATTGAACGGTAAACTTGACGGATCTGCACAACGCGTTCCAACTCCAACTGGATCAGTTACTGAATTGGTAGCAGTTCTTGAAAAGAACGTTACTGTTGATGAAGTGAACGCAGCTATGAAAGCAGCAGCTAACGAATCATACGGTTACACAGAAGATCCAATCGTATCTTCAGATATCGTAGGTATGTCTTACGGTTCATTGTTTGACGCAACTCAAACTAAAGTTCTTGACGTTGACGGTAAACAATTGGTTAAAGTTGTATCATGGTACGACAACGAAATGTCATACACTGCACAACTTGTTCGTACTCTTGAATACTTCGCAAAAATCGCTAAATAATTCTTGAGTCGATAAAAGCAAGGCCAACTGGTCTTGCTTTTTTTGTATATATGAAAAAATGAGGCTGGGACAAAATTCCTAGCCTTTCAATTGTCTTTGGATTACCGAGCAAGACGCAGTGGTTGAGTGGGCTCTACTACGCTGATTTCATCAGCTTTTACAGCCCTACTCAACTGTGCGGAGGTGGGACGACGAAATCGAATTCTAACGAATTACCGATTTCTGTCCCACTCTCATTTTGTTTCAATTCTCTTTCAAATGTGTCTGATAGCGCAGTAAAGCTTAATTTGTTTAAGGTCAGAGGGTGGATAAAGGATAGTTTAAATGCGTGAAGCATCAATCTCTTAGTTTTTGAATGCGGATTGTAGAGAGGATCTCCAATGATTGGAAGTCCGTGGTGAGATAGATGAACTCGAATCTGATGTGTTCGTCCTGTTTTCAATCTACAACGAAGGAGACTAGTTTTGTTTTGAAATTGTTTCAATCGAGACACATGGGTTTCAGCATATTGACCGTTTTTGAAATCCACCACCCGTTTTCTACGATCGTGACGATCACGGCCGATTTTATCTCGGAAAATAAGCTCTTTGGCTCCTATTTTCCCTTCAACCAGAGCCCAGTATTCGCGAGAGATTTCTTTTTTTTCCAATAATCGATTGAGAATGGGTAGTATAAATGGATTTTTAGCAAAGAGTATAAGGCCACTCGTTTCTTTGTCTAGTCTATGAACAACATAGCAGGTCTGATTGACATAGGCACTAACATGATTGAGAAGTGCAATCTCATCTGGCTGATTTCCGTGAGTTTTCATACCTTCGGGTTTGTTAACGATAATCAAATGTTGGTCTTGATAGACTTCTTGGACAAGATTAGGATTTCCCCAAACAATTTCTTTTTTAGGATAATCTTCCTCATCGAAAATCAGTTGACATTCATCTCCGGATTTGACAGTTTGATGCCAGTGGACTTCTTCTTGATTAATGAGAATATGCTTTTTAATTCTCAAAAAATGCCTTATTTTTCTAGGAATAAGTAGTTGATCTTCTAAAAAGACTTTGATAGTCATTTCAGGAAGAGAGTCAGGGATAGTAAAGGTAAATTTCATACAGATATTGTAACAAAAAATAGATTATTTGAATAGAGAAACTACAAAATTCTTGTCTTCCTATGGGGAAGATGATAAAATAAACGCATGAAATTAGATACATTATTTGAAAAGTTTCTTTCTTTATTTAAAAAAGAAGAACCTGAAATTGAAGAAATAGAAATTGATGAAGCTAAAAATGAAGAAGATACATCGACTAAATTAAGACGGTCGAGAGGTGGGCGAAAGAAAGTTGGGCAAGTCGGACCTATTCGAAAATTTTGGCGTCGCTATCATCTGACAAAAATCTTTCTAATTTTTGGACTAAGTGCAAGCTTGTTTGTTGGAGTCTATCTATTTGCCTTGGCGAAATCTACAAATGTTACAGACCTACAGAATGCTTTGAAAACACGAACAGTGATTTTTGACAGAGAAGAGAATGAGGCTGGTGCTTTGTCAGGCCAAAAAGGAACCTATGTTGAACTTGCTGATATTAGTGAGGATTTGCAGAATGCTGTTATTGCGACAGAAGATAGGAGCTTCTATAAAAATAGTGGAATTAACTATGGTCGCTTCTTTCTAGCTATCCTAACAGCTGGTCGCTCGGGTGGTGGTTCTACAATTACACAACAGTTAGCGAAAAATGCTTATCTTTCACAAGACCAAACTGTGCAGAGAAAGGCTAAAGAATTCTTCCTTGCTTTAGAGTTAACCAAAAAATACAGTAAAAAAGAAATTCTAACCATGTATTTGAACAATGCCTACTTCGGTAATGGAGTTTGGGGTGTTGAAGATGCTAGTAAAAAGTATTTTGGTGTTTCGGCATCGGAATTAACTCTTGATGAAGCTGCAACTTTAGCAGGGATGCTTAAAGGACCAGAATTGTACAATCCTCTGAATTCTATCGAGCATTCAACTAATCGAAGAGATACTGTCTTGCAAAATATGGTAGCTGCCGGCTACCTTGATAAAAATAAAGAAGCTGAAGCGGCAAGTGTTGATATGGCTTCTCAATTGAAAGATAGTTATGAAGGGAAAATATCAGACTATCGTTATCCTTCCTATTTTGATGCAGTTGTTAATGAAGCTATTGAAAAGTATAATCTAACAGAGGAAGAAATTGTTAATAATGGTTATCGAATCTATACGGAGCTAGATCAAAATTACCAAGCTAATATGCAGGTTATCTATCAAAATACTTCTCTCTTTCCGACAGCTGAAGATGGAACGCATGCAGAGTCAGGTAGTGTTGCATTAGAGCCAAAAACTGGTGGAGTTCGAGGAGTTGTTGGTCGAGTCGCAGGGGATGATAAGACAGGTTTCAGAAATTTTAACTATGCAACCCAATCAAAAAGAAGTCCAGGATCTACTATTAAACCTTTAATAGTGTATACACCAGCGGTTGAAGCAGGTTGGTCTCTTAATAAGGAGTTGGATAATCATACCATGCAATATGGTGATTATAAAGTGGACAATTACGCGGGCATCAAGACATCACGAGAAGTACCTATGTATCAAGCTCTGGCTAAATCACTGAATTTACCTGCAGTAGCTACTGTTAAAGAGCTTGGAATTGATAAAGCATTTGAAGCGGGTGAAAAGTTTGGTCTCAACATGAGCGATGTAGATCGCGTGCTTGGAGTAGCTTTAGGTGGTGGCGTAGAAACTAACCCTCTTCAGATGGCCCAAGCCTATGCAGTGTTTGCAAATGAAGGACTCATGCCGGATGCTCACTTTATCACACGTATTGAAAATGCTAGCGGTCAAGTGATTGCTGCTCATAAAAACACTCAAAAACGAGTGGTTGACAAATCGGTAGCTGATAAAATGACAAGTATGATGCTTGGAACCTTTACAAATGGTACAGGGATAAGTTCGTCGCCAGATGATTATGTCATGGCTGGAAAAACCGGAACGACAGAGGCTGCATTCAATCCAGAATATACGAGTGATCAATGGGTGATTGGCTATACACCTGATCTAGTGATTAGCCACTGGCTTGGTTTCCCTACTACTGATGAAAATCATTATTTGGCAGGTTCAACTTCGAATGGTGCTGCTCACATTTTTAAAAGTATGGCAGAAACAATTCTTCCATATACACCAGGAAGTACTTTTACAGTTGAAAATGCTTATAAAATGAATGGTATTGCACCAGAAAACACACCTAAACAAACTACAAATGATACTAGTGTACAGTCGGATGATATATTGTCGGATATTCGTGGACGGGCGCAAAATCTGGTTGATGAAGCAGGAAGAGCGATTTTGGATGCTAAAATTAAAGAAAAAGCTCAGACAGTCTGGGATACCATTGTAGATCTGTTTCGCTAATACGTTTAAAAGGCAAGGATTCAATTCTTTGTCTTTTTTATTTCCGACCTGCCTTTCTCCATATTTCCTAATACACCTTAGGCTCAAAAAAGCACAAGATAGAAACTATGCCCCTTCTTTCCCCCTTTCTCTGCTATACTACAAGCAGAGAAAGGGGGAAAGCAAATGCTTGAGAAGTACTATGCAAAGGTCAAAGGGATTGTTCATAGATGTCGAAAAGATTATTATCTCCACCTGTGGGAAAAAGGTGACTGGGATCAAGAAGGCATGATCTGTCTCTATGAACTCCTAGAACATCATCCAGACCTAGTAGAAGAAGAAAAGAAACTCTACGTCTACTTCAAAACAAAATTTCGGAACAGAATCCTTGATAGCGTCAGAAAACAAGAGAGCCAAAAACGACGTCTGGATCGGATGGCCTATGAAGAAGTAGGTGAAATTAGCCATCGACTTCCAGAGGGAGGTTTATGGTTGGATGATTACTATGTTCTTCATGAATTGTTGGATAGTTATAGAAGAAAGTTACCACAAGATAAGCAAGAAGCCTATGAACGACTCTGGGCAGATGAGCGCTTCAAAGGTCGCAAGTCACTACTCAGGGAGTTAGAGGAAGTTTTCAAAGAATGGAGAAAAAAAGTTTCAAAAAGGTGTTGACAAGTATGAAAAAGTCGGTATAATAGTAAGAGTTGAAAATAACAACTCCGGTCCGTTGGTCAAGGGGTTAAGACACCGCCTTTTCACGGCGGTAACACGGGTTCGAATCCCGTACGGACTATGGTATGTTACAGATGAAGCACTGGTTGAAAAAATAAAAAAAGTTTCAAAAAAGTGTTGACAAGAGATTGTAACTGTGATATACTAATATAGTTGTCGCTTGAGAGATTGAGTGACAAAGACCTTTGAAAACTGAACAAGACGAACCAATGTGCAGGGCACTACAACAGAAGTTGTAGTACTGAACAATGAAAAAAACAATAAATCTGTCAGTGACAGAAATGAGTGAGAACTCAAACTTTTAATGAGAGTTTGATCCTGGCTCAGGACGAACGCTGGCGGCGTGCCTAATACATGCAAGTAGAACGCTGAAGGAAGGAGCTTGCTCTTTCCGGATGAGTTGCGAACGGGTGAGTAACGCGTAGGTAACCTGCCTGGTAGCGGGGGATAACTATTGGAAACGATAGCTAATACCGCATAACAGTAGATATCGCATGATAGCTGCTTAAAAGGTGCAATTGCATCACTACCAGATGGACCTGCGTTGTATTAGCTAGTTGGTGAGGTAACGGCTCACCAAGGCGACGATACATAGCCGACCTGAGAGGGTGATCGGCCACACTGGGACTGAGACACGGCCCAGACTCCTACGGGAGGCAGCAGTAGGGAATCTTCGGCAATGGACGGAAGTCTGACCGAGCAACGCCGCGTGAGTGAAGAAGGTTTTCGGATCGTAAAGCTCTGTTGTAAGAGAAGAACGAGTGTGAGAGTGGAAAGTTCACACTGTGACGGTATCTTACCAGAAAGGGACGGCTAACTACGTGCCAGCAGCCGCGGTAATACGTAGGTCCCGAGCGTTGTCCGGATTTATTGGGCGTAAAGCGAGCGCAGGCGGTTAGATAAGTCTGAAGTTAAAGGCTGTGGCTTAACCATAGTACGCTTTGGAAACTGTTTAACTTGAGTGCAAGAGGGGAGAGTGGAATTCCATGTGTAGCGGTGAAATGCGTAGATATATGGAGGAACACCGGTGGCGAAAGCGGCTCTCTGGCTTGTAACTGACGCTGAGGCTCGAAAGCGTGGGGAGCAAACAGGATTAGATACCCTGGTAGTCCACGCCGTAAACGATGAGTGCTAGGGTGTTAGACCCTTTCCGGGGTTTAGTGCCGTAGCTAACGCATTAAGCACTCCGCCTGGGGAGTACGACCGCAAGGTTGAAACTCAAAGGAATTGACGGGGGCCCTGCACAAGCGGTGGAGCATGTGGTTTAATTCGAAGCAACGCGAAGAACCTTACCAGGTCTTGACATCCCTCTGACCGCTCTAGAGATAGAGTTTTCCTTCGGGACAGAGGTGACAGGTGGTGCATGGTTGTCGTCAGCTCGTGTCGTGAGATGTTGGGTTAAGTCCCGCAACGAGCGCAACCCCTATTGTTAGTTGCCATCATTCAGTTGGGCACTCTAGCGAGACTGCCGGTAATAAACCGGAGGAAGGTGGGGATGACGTCAAATCATCATGCCCCTTATGACCTGGGCTACACACGTGCTACAATGGCTGGTACAACGAGTCGCAAGTCGGTGACGGCAAGCTAATCTCTTAAAGCCAGTCTCAGTTCGGATTGTAGGCTGCAACTCGCCTACATGAAGTCGGAATCGCTAGTAATCGCGGATCAGCACGCCGCGGTGAATACGTTCCCGGGCCTTGTACACACCGCCCGTCACACCACGAGAGTTTGTAACACCCGAAGTCGGTGAGGTAACCATTTGGAGCCAGCCGCCTAAGGTGGGATAGATGATTGGGGTGAAGTCGTAACAAGGTAGCCGTATCGGAAGGTGCGGCTGGATCACCTCCTTTCTAAGGATAAGGAATGCACATTGGTCTTGTTTAGTCTTGAGAGGTCTTGTGGGGGCCTTAGCTCAGCTGGGAGAGCGCCTGCTTTGCACGCAGGAGGTCAGCGGTTCGATCCCTGCTAGGCTCCATTGGTGAGAGATCACCAAGTAATGCACATTGAAAAATTGAATATCTATATCAAATAGTAACAAGAAAATAAACCGAAAACGCTGTAGTATTAATAAAGAGTTTATGACTGAAAGGTCAAAAAATAAGGTTAAGTTAATAAGGGCGCACGGTGGATGCCTTGGCACTAGGAGCCGAAGAAGGACGTGACAAACGACGATATGCCTTGGGTAGCTGTAAGTAAGCGATGATCCAGGGATTTCCGAATGGGGGAACCCAACAGGTACTACCTGTTACCCATATCTGTTAAGGATATGAGGAGGAAGACGCAGTGAACTGAAACATCTAAGTAGCTGCAGGAAGAGAAAGCAAAAGCGATTGCCTTAGTAGCGGCGAGCGAAACGGCAGAAGGGCAAACCGAAGAGTTTACTCTTCGGGGTTGTAGGACTGCAATGTGGACTCAAAGATTATAGAAGAATGACATGGGAAGGTCAGCCAAAGAGAGTGAGAGCCTCGTATTTTAAATAGTCTTTGTACCTAGCAGTATCCTGAGTACGGCGGGACACGTGAAATCCCGTCGGAATCTGGGAGGACCATCTCCCAACCCTAAATACTCCCTAGTGACCGATAGTGAACCAGTACCGTGAGGGAAAGGTGAAAAGCACCCCGGGAGGGGAGTGAAATAGAACCTGAAACCGTGTGCCTACAACAAGTTCGAGCCCGTTAATGGGTGAGAGCGTGCCTTTTGTAGAATGAACCGGCGAGTTACGATATGATGCGAGGTTAAGTTGAAGAGACGGAGCCGTAGGGAAACCGAGTCTGAATAGGGCGCTTTAGTATCATGTCGTAGACCCGAAACCATGTGACCTACCCATGAGCAGGTTGAAGGTGCGGTAAGACGCACTGGAGGACCGAACCAGGGCACGTTGAAAAGTGCTTGGATGACTTGTGGGTAGCGGAGAAATTCCAAACGAACTTGGAGATAGCTGGTTCTCTCCGAAATAGCTTTAGGGCTAGCGTCGACATAAAGATTCTTGGAGGTAGAGCACTGTTTGGGTGAGGGGTCCATCCCGGATTACCAATCTCAGATAAACTCCGAATGCCAATGAATTATGGTCGGCAGTCAGACTGCGAGTGCTAAGATCCGTAGTCGAAAGGGAAACAGCCCAGACCACCAGCTAAGGTCCCAAAATAATTGTTAAGTGGAAAAAGGATGTGGGGTTGCACAGACAACTAGGATGTTAGCTTAGAAGCAGCTATTCATTCAAAGAGTGCGTAATAGCTCACTAGTCGAGTGACCCTGCGCCGAAAAATGTACCGGGGCTAAAAACAATTTACCGAAGCTGTGGATACCTTTATAGGTATGGTAGGAGAGCGTTCTATGTGTGAAGAAGGTGTACCGTGAGGAGTGCTGGAACGCATAGAAGTGAGAATGCCGGTATGAGTAGCGAAAGACAGGTGAGAATCCTGTCCACCGTAAGACTAAGGTTTCCAGGGGAAGGCTCGTCCGCCCTGGGTTAGTCAGGGGACCTAAGGAGAGACCGAAAGGTGTATCCGATGGACAACAGGTTGATATTCCTGTACTAGAGTATGTAGTGATGGAGGGACGCAGTAGGCTAACTAAAGCAGACGATTGGAAGTGTCTGTCTAAGCAGTGAGGTGTGAATTGAGTTAAATGCTTAGTTCTATAACATTGAGCTGTGATGGGGAGCGAAGTTTAGTAGCGAAGTTAGTGACGTCACACTGCCAAGAAAAGCTTCTAGCGTTTAAACATACTCTACCCGTACCGCAAACCGACACAGGTAGTCGAGGCGAGTAGCCTCAGGTGAGCGAGAGAACTCTCGTTAAGGAACTCGGCAAAATGACCCCGTAACTTCGGGAGAAGGGGTGCTGACTTTAAGTCAGCCGCAGTGAATAGGCCCAAGCAACTGTTTATCAAAAACACAGCTCTCTGCTAAATCGTAAGATGATGTATAGGGGGTGACGCCTGCCCGGTGCTGGAAGGTTAAGAGGAGTGCTTAGCGCAAGCGAAGGTATGAATTGAAGCCCCAGTAAACGGCGGCCGTAACTATAACGGTCCTAAGGTAGCGAAATTCCTTGTCGGGTAAGTTCCGACCCGCACGAAAGGCGTAATGATTTGGGCACTGTCTCAACGAGAGACTCGGTGAAATTTTAGTACCTGTGAAGATGCAGGTTACCCGCGACAGGACGGAAAGACCCCATGGAGCTTTACTGCAGTTTGATATTGAGTGTCTGTACCACATGTACAGGATAGGTAGGAGTCTAAGAGATCGGGACGCCAGTTTCGAAGGAGACGTTGTTGGGATACTACCCTTGTGTTATGGCCACTCTAACCCAGATAGGTGATCCCTATCGGAGACAGTGTCTGACGGGCAGTTTGACTGGGGCGGTCGCCTCCTAAAAGGTAACGGAGGCGCCCAAAGGTTCCCTCAGAATGGTTGGAAATCATTCGCAGAGTGTAAAGGTATAAGGGAGCTTGACTGCGAGAGCTACAACTCGAGCAGGGACGAAAGTCGGGCTTAGTGATCCGGTGGTTCCGTATGGAAGGGCCATCGCTCAACGGATAAAAGCTACCCTGGGGATAACAGGCTTATCTCCCCCAAGAGTTCACATCGACGGGGAGGTTTGGCACCTCGATGTCGGCTCGTCGCATCCTGGGGCTGTAGTCGGTCCCAAGGGTTGGGCTGTTCGCCCATTAAAGCGGCACGCGAGCTGGGTTCAGAACGTCGTGAGACAGTTCGGTCCCTATCCGTCGCGGGCGTAGGAAATTTGAGAGGATCTGCTCCTAGTACGAGAGGACCAGAGTGGACTTACCGCTGGTGTACCAGTTGTCTTGCCAAAGGCATCGCTGGGTAGCTATGTAGGGGAAGGGATAAACGCTGAAAGCATCTAAGTGTGAAACCCACCTCAAGATGAGATTTCCCATGATTTTATATCAGTAAGAGCCCTGAGAGATGATCAGGTAGATAGGTTAGAAGTGGAAGTGTGGCGACACATGTAGCGGACTAATACTAATAGCTCGAGGACTTATCCAAAGTAACTGAGAATACGAAAGCGAAAGTTTTTCTTGTGATTTGAGAGATATTCAATTTTGAGTAGGTATTACTCAAAGTTAAGTGACGATAGCCTAGGAGATACACCTGTACCCATGCCGAACACAGAAGTTAAGCCCTAGAACGCCGGAAGTAGTTGGGGGTTGCCCCCTGTGAGATATGGAAGTCGCTTAGCTAAAGGGAGTTTAGCTCAGCTGGGAGAGCATCTGCCTTACAAGCAGAGGGTCAGCGGTTCGATCCCGTTAACTCCCATAGGTCCCGTAGTGTAGCGGTTATCACGTCGCCCTGTCACGGCGAAGATCGCGGGTTCGATTCCCGTCGGGACCGTAATAACGAAAGTTATTTGACTCGTTAGCTCAGTTGGTAGAGCAATTGACTTTTAATCAATGGGTCACTGGTTCGAGCCCAGTACGGGTCATCATTGCGGGTTTGGCGGAATTGGCAGACGCACCAGATTTAGGATCTGGCGCTTAACGGCGTGGGGGTTCAAGTCCCTTAACCCGCATAATAGAAATCAGCCGGCTTAGCTCAGTTGGTAGAGCATCTGATTTGTAATCAGAGGGTCGCGTGTTCAAGTCATGTAGCCGGCATTTTTTTAATATAACCAAGAGATCAATGCGAACGTAGTTCAGTGGTAGAACACCACCTTGCCAAGGTGGGGGTCGCGGGTTCGAATCCCGTCGTTCGCTTAGAGAGGCCGGGGTGGCGGAACTGGCAGACGCACAGGACTTAAAATCCTGCGATTGGTAACAATCGTACCGGTTCGATCCCGGTCCTCGGCATAAAATGAGCACCCTTAGCTCAACTGGATAGAGTACCTGACTACGAATCAGGCGGTTAGAGGTTCGACTCCTCTAGGGTGCATTTTTCTATTTAACTCGGGAAGTAGCTCAGCTTGGTAGAGTACTTGGTTTGGGACCAAGGTGTCGCAGGTTCGAATCCTGTCTTCCCGATTGGTCAATACTTTGATTGAGGTAGGTGCCTTTTTTATTTTTAAAAAAAGTAATTATTTTCTTAGATCATCATGTATCTGTAAATTTACATTACATTTACTTTAAAGTTTTATTGCGCTTTCGTTTTAAAAACTAATAATCAGGTGAAGGATTATCCTAATGATAGTTCTTTTTTTTTATTTTTGGTATTCTAGACATATGAAAAGAATCAGAATTGATGTTGTAGTTGTCCCTTTAAGTGGACATTTGTATCCAACAATGAATTTATTAGTTCCTTTACTTAATAATCCTCAGTATGAGATTCGTTTATTTACAGGTCCTCAGAAAAAGGCTGTTGCTGAAGCAGCTGGTTTTAATGTAGTTACCATATTAGAAGATCATATTGAGGAATTTGAAAAGGCAGCAAATAACTCTGAACAATTAGGAATATTATCGGCCTATCATCAACTTTCTGCTAGTATTGATTTAATTAATTTAGTTTCTGATCAATTAATGAAAGAGTGGCAAAAGAATCGTCCAGATATTGTTATCGCTGATTTTATAACTCTGTCTGGTGGCCTTATAGCTAATCAGCTTGGTATTCCTTGGATCACTACCATGGCTACACAATTTGTTTTAGAGACTACTGATGGCCCGCCCTGTCTAATTGGTGGAATGGGGAGTCCCAAGAATGCCTGGGAGTCTGCGGTCCAATTTTTAGGTAGAAAGGCAACTCGGTTAGTGAAACGGATTGTATCTTTTTCGTTTCGTGATCGTTTAAAGAGATATAATTTTAGACTCTATAATCAGCTGGACCAAGAGACTATTTATTCTCCATATTCAATCCTTGGTATAGGGATGAAAGAAGTAGAGTTAAAAAAGGGATTCCCAAAACACTACAAGTGGGTTGGTCCTTCTGGTGCTTCGGTTGAGGCAGGAGAGGATTATCCTTTAGATTTGTCGGCTTTCCCTAATCGAAAGAAAGTTTTGGTGACTTGTGGGACACAACTAGCTTGGGCCAAAGATAATCTAATCTTTCAAGCGAAGCAACTAGCAAAAGCGCATCCTGATTTTCACTTTTTTGTGACTCGTGGAGTTGGTGGAGAACCTTTTCAGTGTGAGATCTGATGGAGAATCTGTCTCTTGTTTCTTATCTTCCTTACAAAGAATACATTCCTCAGATGGATTATGTGATTCATCATGGTGGAGCTGGAATTTTTTATCAGTGTATCATTTATGGTAAACCAGCTTTGATTTTGCCTCATGACTACGACCAATTTGATTATGCCGTTCGGGGTGTGGAAGCGGGTGTTGCTTATACAGCTAAAAGAGATAATAGCAAGGAGATTGGGCAGGCCTTTGATAGGCTATTGGCTAAAGAAAATTGGACAGAATTGGAGAATCTCCGCCAAGTCGCACAATCTTATCATCCGACAGAAATATTGGAAGGTGAAATCCACCGCCTGTTAGCAACTAAGGAGAAAGAGTGATGAAAAAAGTATTAGTTACAGGAGCCACTGGTTTTCTTGGAAAATATGTTGTTAAAGAACTAGTTGAGCATGGTTACCAAGTGCGAGCTTTTGGTAGAAACAGTAAGGTGGGTCGCTCCTTGGAAAATTCTTCGGTTAGTTTTTTTCAGGGTGATTTGACCAAAGCTGATGATGTGCTAGAGGCTTGCAAGGGGATGGATCTGGTCGTTCATGCGGGAGCCCTGTCAACAGTTTGGGGCCCTTGGGAAGATTTTTATCAAGCTAATGTTTTAGGAACCAAATATGTTCTCGAGGCATGTCGCCAAACAGGTATTCAACGTTTAGTCTATGTATCCTCACCAAGCATCTATGCTGCTCCTAAGGATCAGTTGGCTATCAAAGAAAGTGATGCTCCAGAGGAAAATAATCTCAATAACTATATCCGTAGCAAATTGGCTTCAGAGAAACTCTTTAAAGATTATCCAGATGTTCCGAGTATCATCTTGAGACCTCGTGGGCTTTTTGGGATTGGGGATACCAGTATTTTGCCACGGGTTATCAATCTGAGTCAAAAAATAGGAATTCCTTTGATTGGAGATGGGCGTCAGCTCATGGACATGACTTGTGTGGAAAATGTTGCTCTGGCAATCCGTTTGGCCATAGAAGCTCCAGAAGCAAAAGGTGATATCTATAACATCACTAATGGCGAACCAAGAACTTTTAGGGATTTGCTAGAAGAAAGTTTGACAGGTTTGGGTTATCCAATCAAATATAGAAAAATTCCAGCATCTCTATTATCAGGGAATTGCCAGTAGTTTAGAATTTCTATACAAGACTCTGAATCTTAAAGGCGAGCCAGCCCTGACACGCTATACCTATTATCTGCTTCGCTATAGTCAGACTCTTGATATTAGTAAGGCTGAGAAGGGACTGGGGTTATCATCCGAAAAATTAGTATTTCAGAAGGGATTGAGCAATATGTCCAAGATTATCGAAAGCATTGAGTATTTCCCAGCGGGATATTGTACAGTTATGCCGGTTTGCTATTCAAGGGTGTCAAGAATAGAAAGATGACTTTCCCCGCAGGAGTGTTCCTTATCAAGCACAGGGATAAGGGCTATCTGCTCTATGATACTGGCTATCACTATGATATTAAGACGAAACTTCGTTATGCTTTTTACCGTTTGGGGACGCCAGTTCAAATGACGGAGAAAGATCAGATTTCGCACTTGCTGAAAGCTAAAGGGATCAAACCAGAAGAAATTAACTATGTCTTGCTGTCTCATCTACATCCAGATCATTTGGGAGGGGCTAGCTTCTTTCCGAATGCAAACTTTATCCTGACCCAGGAAGTCTATGATGTTTACAAGAAACCAAAACTAAAAGATTTAATTTTTAAAGAATTTTTGCCGAGTGACTTCGAGGAAAGATTGACAGTCATCAAGGCAAATCAGCAAAATGCTAACTTTAAGTATCGCCCTACCATCGATCTTTTTGGAGACGGAAGTATCCTTGTAGCTTCGATAGATGGGCATGCCAAGGGGCAAGCTTGTCTCTTTATTCCAGATTATGATCTCTTTATCGCAGCAGATCTTTGTTGGGGAATAGACCTCTTACCTTACACCAAACAGATGCATCTGATTCCTTCCTTGGTGCAAGATAGTAAGGATGACTATATCAAGGGAACAGAGCTACTGGAAGAGGTTTTAAAGGATGGCATAGAAGCACTAGTTAGCCATGACCCTGTAGAAAGGATTGAGCGGATTTTGTATGAAAAAAATAACCTTTCTTAAAACTTTTATCCAAACTCGCTGGCTTCATAACTTTAGATCTCGAGAAGCATTAGAAAACTATCAGAAAAAGCAACTGGCTAGCTATATGGACTTTCTCAAACGTGAGTCACCTTATTTTAAAAATGGTGTACCTAGTGACTTTGACCATATGGACAAGGCTTTTATGATGACGCATTTCAATGAGCTCAACACCCAAGGAGTGGATCGAGACGAGGCCTTGGCTTTGGGCTATCGAAAGTGAAAAGACTCGAAATTTTACAGAACTCAAGGGAGAAATAGCTGTTGGGTTGTCCTCAGGGACATCTGGACACCGGGGACTCTTTATCACAACTGAAAAAAAGAGAAGTATGTGGGCAGCAGCTATCTTGGCAAAGATGTTGCCCTAAAGGGCCAACTTTTTTTGGGACACCGCATAGCCTTTTTCCTGAGAGCGGATAATGAACTCTATCAGACCATCAATACGGCCCTTATTCGTTTAGAGTACTTTGATATTTTCAAGAATACAGATGAGCATATCGAGCGTCTCAACAATTATCAACCGACTATTGTAGTGGCACCTGCTTCTATGTTGATTGAATTGAGTAAGCGCCTAAAGATAGGAGAATTAAGGATTCGTCCACAAAAAATCGTTTCGGTGGCTGAAATCTTGGAAGATAGTGATAAAGAACGAATTTTGAGCGCTTTTTGAGTTGCCGATTATTGACCAAGTCTACCAGGCAACCGAAGGTTTTCTAGCTTGTACTTGCTCTGCTGGGAATCTTCATCTCAATGAAGACATCATTTTTGTGGAAAAACACTACTTGGATGACCGACGTTTTTATCCGGTGATTACGGACTTTAAACGAATCAGTCAGCCTGTTTATCGCTACCAGCTCAATGATATTTTGGTCGAAAATCCTGAACCTTGTCCATGTGGGTCTCATTACACAAGGATTGACAAGGTCGAAGGGCGTTCTGACGACATCTTCTATTTTGATGGACAAGATGGAGGTCAGGTAACGATTTATCCTGACTTTATCAGACGTTGCATTCTCTTTGTGGAGAATGTCGGAGATTACCAAGTCAAACAACATTCTGAGAAGCTAGTGGAAGTTTGTCTGAGTCGAAGGGACGAGCAAGTTGAAACAGCAATCACAGAGCAGTTCCGACTCTTAGCGCAACAAAAAGAGTTTAAAGAACCTGAAATCCAATTTTCAGATTATCACTGGGATACAAGTCGTAAGCTCAAACGTATCCAACGTTTATGAAAGGACAAAAAATTATGACAGAAGTAAAAAGACATGTAGAAATTGCAGGCTATGGAGTCTGCCTTCCAAAAAATACAGTGCAATTTAAAGACCAGACCCGTCATCGTGTGGTTGAAAATGAAGAAACGCAGCTAGATTTGGCAGAAGCGAGCTATCCAAGCTGCACTTGAAAATGCAAATTTGAGTATGAAAGACATTGATTGCCTGGTATCAGCTAGTGCGGTTGGTGTTCAGCCGATTCCTTGTACGGCAGCTTTGATTCATGAACGTGTGGCAAAAGGGCTCTCTATCCCAGCTATGGATATCAATACGACTTGTACAAGTTTTATCTCTGCTTTATCAACTATGTCACATTTGATTGAAGCTGGGGAATACCGTCGTGTTTTGATTGTATCCAGTGAAGTTGGTAGCTTGGGTCTCAATCCAAAGCAAAAAGAAAGTTATGAACTCTTTAGTGATGGAGCGGCTGCCTTTATTTTCCAATCAAGTGATAAGGATAAGGGAGTGATAGCAAGCCTTCAACGTACTTGGTCAGAGGGGGCTCATGATACAGAGATTCGTGGAGGCTTAACTTCTTATCAGCCGAAAGAGTACTCTGAAGAGACGAAGACAAATTTTATGTTTGATATGAAAGGCAAGAAAATTCTCTTGCTTTCTGCTCGTGTCATTCCAGAAATGTTCCAAGAATTCCAAGAGAAATCTGGTATTTCTAAAGATGCTGTAAACTATATTATTCCACACCAAGCTAGCCGAGCATTACCACTTGTTATGGATAAACTAGGAGTTAGCAAAGACAAGTATCTCAATATTGTCAGTGAGTATGGGAATATGGTTTCCGTTGCGGTACCTTTTGGCTTGGCCTATGCACTCGATCACGGATATGTGAAGGAAGGAGATACCATCTTCTTAATGGGAACTGCAGCTGGTATGACGGTCAATATGTTGGCTTTGAAATTGTAAAATAATAGCAGGCACAGATAAGTGGCCTGCTTTTTAAATTAATTTTAAACATAGAACTATCGACCTATACAGAAAAAGCTTGCTAACTTTTATGAAACTAAGTATACTAGAAGGTAACAAGCGTTTTCAGACAGTATATTAGGGAGTATACATAGAAATTGAGAGGGAGATATGGGAATAAGAAAATTTCGCTTATTAATGTCCAAGTATGGCTTTAGTATTGCGATTATCCTGATAGAATTAGTTCTTATTTTCGGAATTATTCTTTACATGAGTCAGATTGCTCCGATTATTTGGGTGACTCTTGTGTTTTTGATCAGCGTAGCAACCGTTATAGCGATTGTCAATCGTTCGATGTCACCTGAAAGCAAAGTGACTTGGTTGATTGTGACTTTTGTACCGGTGTTTGGTCCACTGCTTTATCTCATGTTCGGTGAGAGAAGACTATCAAAAAAAGAACTGAAACAACTCCAGGAATTGAATTCTATTGCATTTCATGAGAATAATGGGCGCCAACTCCATTTGCAACTACAGGAGACAGACAAATCAGCTTACGGAATTATCAATGCCTTGCTACATATGGATAGTAATGCAGAAGTCTATGACCAGACAGATTCACAATTTTTTTCGCAAGTGGTGAGGAAATGTGGCAACAGATGCTGGAGGATCTTAAAAAGAGCAGAAAAAGTTTATTTTTTTCTTGAATACTATATTGTCGATGAAGGGTTTGATGTGGGATAGCATGCTTGAGATTCTCGAAGAAAAAGGCTGACTCAGGGTGTTGAAAGTTAAGATGCTCTACGATGATATCGGCTGTATGGTGACCTTGCCTGGGGATTATACTGTTCATTTGCGTTCTAAAGGGATTGATGCTCATAAAGTTTAATAAGGTGATTCCTCGTATGACAGTAGCCTATAATAACCGTGATCACCGGAAAAAATATTAGTGATTGATGGGCAGATTTCCTATACTGGGAGGGAATCAACCTTGCAGATGAATATATCAATCATATTGAACGTTTTGGACACTGGAAAGATAGTGGAATTCGGATAGATGGTCCGGCAACTCAAGCCTTTACCAGACTATTTCTCATGAACTGGTACATCAACCGTGGGAGAAATCAGTGACTTTTGATCAGTATCATTTGGAAAATCAGACACGATTTGGTAGCGGTCTTTGTATCCCATATGGGCAGTGGACCTAAGCCAATCTATAAAACTGAAGGTAGGGAAAGATTGTTTATCAAAAATCTGATTAACCAAGCAGAAGATTTTGTTTATATCACAACGCCTTATCTCATTATCGATTATGATTTAACAGAGGATATAAAAAATGCGGCGATGAGAGGCGTAGATGTGAGAATAGTCACGCCCCATATACCGGATAAGAAACTCATTCAACTTGTAACACGGGGAGCTTATCCTGATCTTTTATCTGCTGGGTGTTCGTATTTTTCGAATACACACCTGGTTTTATCCATAGTAAGCAAATGATTGTTGATGATCGATTTGCGGCTGTCGGTACTATAAACTTGGATTATCGTAGCTTGGTTCATCACTATGAAAATGCAGTACTACTCTACAAAACAGAGTCAATAGCAGATATTCGCAAAGATTTTGAAGGAATTTTTGAACAATCTCAAGAAATCTTCTCGGATACCATAAATCCTACATGGTATCAAATGATGATTAAAGAAGTAACACAGTTATTTGCACCTATGCTTTAATTGAAAGAATTAACTGAGAATAGATGATTAGAGGAGAGGTTGGGACAAAAGTCCTAGCCTCTCAATTTTCTTTGGATTGTCGAGCAAGACGCAGTGGTTGAGTGGGCTTTACTACGCTGATTTCATCAGCTTTTACAGCCCTACTCAACTGTGCGGAGGTGGGATGACGAAATCGAATTCTAACGAATTACCGATTTCTGTCCCACTCTCTTTTCTGTAAGCAGTTTCCTTGACATCTTATTTATTTTTCGTTATCATATGTCCATATAATATATGGGAGTCTGTGTACAGTCTGAGAGGAAGTGTTAAACTTCGACCGCACCTGATCTGGGTAATGCCAGCGTAGGGAACGATACTTGGCCTAATTTTGCACCTTTTTCATATATGGAAGAGGTTTTTCTTTTTTTACAAAGAAAAACTGTAACTTAGAAGGAGGTTTTAATGAAAGCAAGCATTGCTTTACAAGTCCTGCCCCTATCACAGGGGATTGACCGTATAGCTGTTATTGACCAGGTCATTGCATATCTACAAGCTCAAGAAGTGACCATGGTGGTGACACCATTTGAAACGGTTTTAGAGGGAGAATTTGATGAGCTTATGCGCATTCTCAAAGAAGCGCTAGAAGTGGCAGGTCAAGGAGCAGACAATGTTTTTGCCAATGTGAAAATAAATATAGGAGAGATTTTAAGCATCGATGAGAAACTTGAAAAGTATAATGAGACGACATATTAGTCTGCTAGGATTTTTAGGTGTCTTATCCGTTTGGCAGGTGGCGGGATTCTTAAAACTCTTACCAAAGTTTATCCTGCCGACACCACTTGAGATTCTCCAGTCTTTTGTTCGTGACAGAGAATTTCTTTGGTACCATAGTTGGGCAACCTTGAGAGTAGCCTTATTAGGTTTGGTCTTGGGTGTCTTGATAGCCTGTATCATGGCCGTCCTTATGGATAGTCTGGGCTGGCTCAATGACTTGATTTACCCCTATGATGGTGGTTGTCCAGACCATACCGACAATTGCCATAGCACCTATTCTAGTTTTATGGTTGGGTTATGGAATCTTGCCCAAGATTGTTTTGATTATCTTGACGACAACCTTCCCTGATTATCGTCAGTATTTTAGATGGTTTTAGGCATTGTGACAAGGATATGCTGACCTTTGTTTAGTCTGATGCGAGCCAAATCCTTGGCAAATCCTGTGGCATTTTAAAAATCCCTGTCAGCCTGCCCTACTTTTTATGCAGGGTCTCAGGGTCAGTGTCTCCTATGCCTTTATCACAACAGTGGTATCTGAGTGGTTGGGAGGCTTTGAAGGACTAGGTGTCTACATGATTCAGTCCAAAGAAACTGTTTCAGTATGATACCATGTTTGCGATTATTATTCTGGTATCGCTGATCAGTCTTCTGGGTATGAAGCTAGTCGATATCAGTGAAAAATATGTGATTAAATGGAAACGTACTTAAAAAGAAGCGTTTTGGAAAAAAAGAAAAGAGGAAATAAAAATGAAGAAAAACATGGAAAGTGTTTTTAACGATTGTAACAGCTCTTCTAGCTGTTGTGCTTGTGGCTTGTGGCCAAGGAACAGCTTCTAAGGATAACAAAGAAGCAGAACTCAAAAAAATTGACTTTATCCTAGACTGGACACCCAAATACCAACCATACAGGGCTTTATGTAGCCAAGGAAAAAGGTTATTTCAAAGAAGCTGGAGTGGATGTTGATTTGAAATTGCCACCAGAAGAAAGTTCGTCTGACTTTGGTGATCAATGGCAAGGCACCATTTGCTATCTATTTCCAAGACTACATGGCTAAGAAATTGGAAAAAGGAGCAGGTATTACTGCCGTTGCAGCTATCGTTGAGCACAATACATCAGGGATTATCTCTCGTAAAGTCTGACAATATCAATAGTCCTAAAGACTTGGTTGGTAAGAAATACGGAACTTGGAATGACCCAACTGAGCTTGCGATGTTGAAAAACCTTGGTAGAGTCTCAAGGTGGAGACTTTGACAAGGTTGAAAAAGTACCAAACAACGATTCAAACTCGATCACTCCGATTGCCAATGGCGTTTTTGATGCTGCCTGGATTTACTACGGTTGGGATGGTATTCTTGCTAAATCTCAAGGAGTGGATGCCAACTTCATGTACTTGAAGGACTATGTTAAAGAGTTTGACTACTACTCACCAGTTATCATCGCAAACAACGACTATCTAAAAGACAACAAAGAAGAAGCTCGTAAAGTCATCCAAGCTATCAAAAAAGGTTACCAATACGCTATGGAGCACCCAGAAGAAGCGGCTGATATCTTGATCAAAAATGCCCCTGAGTTAAAGGATAAACGTGACTTTGTCATCGAATCTCAAAAAAATACTTGTCAAAAAGAATATGCAAGCGACAAGGAAAAAAATGGGGACAATTTGATGCTGATCGCTGGAATGCCTTCTACAAATGGGATAAAGAAAATGGTATCCTCAAGGAAGACTTGACTGATAAAGGATTTACGAACGAATTTGTAAAAATAATGACAGAAATTAGACTAGAACACGTAAGCTATGCCTACGACGATGAAAAAGATTTTAGAGGATATTAACCTACAGGTAACTTCAGGGTGAAGTGGTCTCTATCCTAGGCCCCAGTGGTGTAGGGAAAGACTACTCTCTTTAACCTGATTGCAGGGATTTTTAGAAGTCCAGTCAGGGACGAATCATTCTTGATGGGGAGGAAAAATCCCAAGGGGCGCGTGAGTTATATGCTTCAAAAAGGATCTGCTCTTTGGAACACAAGACTGTCCTTGGCAAATATCATCTTTGCCCCTCTTAATCCAAAAAGGTGGACAAGGCAGAAGCCATTGCCAAAGCAGATGAAATTCTTGCTACCTTTCAGTTGACGGCTGTAAGGGATAAGTACCCTCATGAACTCAGTGGTGGGATGCGCCAGCGTGTTGCTTTACTCCGTACCTACCTTTTTGGGCACAAGCTCTTTCTTCTAGACGAGGCCTTTAGCGCTTTGGATGAGATGACTAAGATGGAACTTCATGCCTGGTATCTGGAGATTCACAAACAGCTAGGGTTGACGACGCTCATCATCACGCATAGTATCGAGGAGGCTCTCAATCTCAGCGACCGCATTTATATCTTGAAAAATCGTCCTGGGCAGATCGTCTCTGAAATCAAACTAGACTGGTCTAAAACCGAAGACAAGGAAGTTCAAAAAATTGCCTATAAACGCCAGATATTAGCAGAATTAGGCTTAAATAATTAGAAACATAGAGAGTGGGTGAAGTTTATTCTTTACTTGCTCTCTTTTTTCTTTAAAAAAATCGAAAAATTCGGTATAATAGTCAAAGATAGTCAAGGTTTAAAGAAAGAGGTGGAGTGCTATGAGATTTAAAAATACATCAGACCATATAGAAGCTTATATCAAGGCTATTTCTGGAGCAGTCGGGGATGGTGGAATTACAGCGAAGCCAATTAGCGGATACCTTTCAAGTAGTGCCTAGTCAGATTAACTATGTCATTAAAGACTCGTTTTACAGAAAGCAGGGGATACTTGGTTGAGAGCAAACGTGGTGGTGGAGGCTATATTCGTATTGGGACGGATTGAATTCTCAAACCATCATGAGATGTTGCGTGATTTACTGTATTCAGTGGGTGAAGAAGTTAGCCTAGGTTGTCTTTTGAAGATGTTTTAAGACTCTTGTTTGAGCAAGATTTGTTGACTAGTCAAGAGATGAATCTATTAGTAGCTATGGCGACAGACCGTAGTTTTTAGGTGAGGAAGCAAATCTAATCCGTGCTAATATGCTTAGGCAGTTACTACAAGAGGTAGATAGAAAAAGGAAAAATAGAGACTACATGAAATATTCAAAAAGCATTGAAAGAATGTATAGAAAGTGCCTTTCTGGTAGCCAGTCATTATGAGGGCAGAATACTTAGAGTCTTGGCATCTATTGATTGCAATGGCAAATCATAATTACAGTGTAGCTGGGGCGACTTTAAATGAATTTCCATATGAGATTGATCGTCTGGAGGAAGTTGCTGCAGAGCTGACTGAAAGCAAAGCATAGCGATAAAGAAAGAGTATCAGGAACGTCCTTTTTCACACCGTTTGAATGTATTTGTTGTCTAGAAGCAGAACATGTTGCTTCTGTAGTGCATGCAAAAGGTTTTGGGAACAGAGCATGTTCTCTATGCTATCTTACATGATGGGCAATGCCTTAGCTACTCGTATTCTAGAGAAAAGCGGGATTCTCTTACGAAGATCAGAAAGGATCAGGTTAAGATTGCTGGACTTCGTCGTAGTCTTGAAGCGCGTGCTGGTTGGACTAGAGAAGATTTGAAGGCTCTTCGCCAGCGTCATCGTACGGTAGCGGATAAGCAAAATTCCATGGCAAATATGATGGGCATGCCTCAAACTCCAAGTGGTGGTTTGGAAGATTATACGCATGATCTTACAGAACAAGCTCGTTCAGGGAAGTTGGAACCCAGTCATCGGTCGTGACCAAGAAATTTCTCGCATGATTCAAATCTTGAGTCGGAAGACAAAAGAACAATCCAGTCTCTAGTTGGAGATGCTGGGTGTCGGTAAAAACAGCTCTAGCACTTGGGCCTAGCTCAGCGTATTGCTAGTGGGAGATGTACCTGATGAAATGGCTAAGATGCGTGTTCTAGAGCTTGATTTGATGAATGTGGTTGCGGGAACCCGTTTCCGTGGAGACTTTGAAGAACGTATGAACAATATCATCAAAGATATTGAGGAAGATGGTAAGGTCATCCTCTTTATCGATGAGCTTCATACCATTATGGGCTCAGGAAGTGGGATAGATTCGACCTTGGATGCAGCCAATATCCTAAAACCTGCCTTGGCACGTGGAACTCTGAGAACTGTCGGAGCGACTACTCAGGAAGAATACCAAAAACACATCGAAAAAGATGCTGCCCTTTCTCGTCGCTTTGCAAAAGTGATGATTGAAGAGCCGAGTGTGGCTGATAGTATGGCTATTTTGCAGGGCTTGAAAGCAACATACGAGAAACATCACCATGTTCAAATTACAGATGATGCAGTCGAAACAGCTGTCAAAATGGCCCATCGCTATCTGACGAGTCGTCACTTGCCAGACTCAGCAATCGATCTTTTGGATGAAGCAGCAGCAACTGTCCAAAATAAATCGAAACACGCTAAAAAAGACGAGTCAGGTTTAACACCAGCTGATAAGGCCTTGATGGATGGAAAATGGAAGCAAGCAGCTCAACTCATTGCAAAAGAGCAGGAAGTTCCGGTCTATAAAGATCTAGTAAAAGAGTCTGATATTTTGACAACACTCAGTCGCTTGTCAGGTATTCCAGTTCAAAAATTGACACAAACGGATGCCAAGAAGTATCTCAATCTTGAAACTGAATTGCATAAACGGGTTATCGGGCAGGAACAAGCGGTCTCTAGCATTAGTCGTGCCATTCGTCGTAATCAATCGGGTATCCGCAATAACAAACGCCCGATTGGCTCCTTTATGTTCCTTGGACCGACAGGTGTTGGTAAAACTGAACTAGCCAAGGCTTTGGCAGAAGTTCTTTTTGATGATGAGTCTGCTCTTATCCGCTTTGACATGAGTGAATACATGGAGAAATTTGCGGCTAGTCGCCTCAATGGAGCTCCTCCAGGTTATGTAGGTTACGAAGAAGGTGGAGAGTTGACCGAGAAGGTTCGTAACAAACCATACTCAGTCTTGCTCTTTGACGAGGTAGAAAAGGCCCACCCAGATATCTTTAATGTTCTCTTGCAGGTCTTAGACGATGGTGTCTTGACTGACAGTAAGGGTCGCAAGGTTGATTTCTCAAATACCATCATTATCATGACTTCAAACCTAGGTGCGACAGCTCTTCGTGATGACAAGACAGTTGGCTTTGGAGCCAAGGATATTCGTTTTGACCAGGAAAATATGGAAAAACGGATGTTTGAAGAGTTGAAAAAAACTTATCGTCCAGAGTTCATCAACCGGATTGATGAAAAAGTTGTCTTCCATAGCCTATCAAGTCAAGATATGCAAGAAGTGGTTAAGATTATGGTCAAACCATTGATTGCGAGTCTCGCAGAAAAAGGAATTGACTTGAAACTTCAAGCTTCTGCCCTTAAACTTCTAGCTCAGAAGGGTTACGATCCAGAGATGGGAGCTCGTCCACTGCGCAGAACTTTGCAAACGGAAGTAGAAGACAAACTTGCAGAACTCCTTCTTACAGGTGAACTGAAAGAAGGGAAGACACTGAAGATTGGGGTTAAAGCTGGTCAGTTAAAATTTGAGATTGTATAAAAATGTGAGGTTGGAACAGATTGTTTCAGCCTCTTTTTTTGGAATGTTATTACTTAAATAAGCATTTGGATGTTGCATTTAGTTTAAAGGTTTTAAAAACGAATTTCTCCTAATCAAGTTTTGTATATCAAGTAAAAAATCCGATCATGTAGCAATGTTTTTATAAAAAATAATAAAAAAGTGTTGACAAATACAGAAAGGTAAAGTATAATATAAAATATAAAAATTTATAAAAAGGTTAAAGAGATATGAAAAAAAAGATAGCGGTGGTTTTTGGAACCTTTGCTCCCTTACATCAGGGGCATATTGATTTAATCCAAAGAGCAAAACGTCAATGTGATGCTGTATGGGTGGTAGTTTCAGGTTATAAGGGAGATCGTGGTGAACAGGTGGGACTTACACTACAAAAGAGATTTCGCTATATTCGTGAAGCTTTTCGAGATGATGAGTTGACCTCTGTTTGTAAACTTGACGAAACTACTATCCCGCGCTATCCAATGGGCTGGCAGGAGTGGTTGGAACAGATGTTGCAGGCCATTTCCTATGACCAGACTGGTCAGGAACTAATCTTTTTTGTAGGAGAGTCCGAATACCAGCAAGAATTGTCAGAACGTGGTTTCGAGACTGTTCTACAGGAAAGAAAATTTGGAATTTCGGCTAGCATGATTCGTGAAAATCCAAGCAAATATTGGAAATATATCGCTCAACCTTTCCGCCGTCAGTTTACGAAAAAAGTGTTGATTATGGGAAGTGCTAGTAATGGTAAAACAACTCTAGCCAAGGATTTAGCTCGCTTCTATGATGCGCCAGTCAGTCTGGAGTATGCTCGTGAGTATCAGATAAAAAATAATGTCCGAGATGATGAGCTTACCCCAAAAGATTATTATTACCTTCTATTGGGGCAGTATGATCAAACTTCCAAGTTGATTGATAGCAATGCCAATCGAGGCCTAGTCATTGCAGATACCAACTCATTAGTAACCAAGGGCTACTACGATTACTACATGGAAAGCGAAGAGCAGGAGGACTTATCAGGAGAGACCTTTGATAATCTCTTTGTTTCCATCTTAGCCAAGGAAAAGTGGGATTTAATCCTCTTTGTGCAACCTATCGGTTCTTATGTCAATGATGGTTTCCGAGACATGACCATGGCAGAAGACCATATCCGTCATAGTTTTTCTCAGCATTTGGATATGATGAGGGAACAATATCTAGCCAATATCCCTCATGTTTATCTAGCTGATGACTATCTAGGAAATTATGAAGCAGCCAAAGTGGCTATCGATGCTATTTACCAAGCAGATTAGGAGAAAAAAATGAAAAAAATAGTAGAAAAAATCACACAATTTATCGAAAACTTTAAAAATGTTCACGCAGAAGCTCGTAAAATTGGTTTTGCAGGAGTTATGCGTTTGCTTTGGAAAGACCTCTTTGTAGGACGCAGTCTTTTCCAGTGGCTCTATTTGATTGTTTTATCAAGTGTTCCTCTTATTCTGGAGTTTACACAAAACACGGAAAGTCATGACTGGATTGGCCTCTTGGCCTCTTGGACAGGAATTGTCTGCGTTATCTTGGTAGCTGAAGGTCGAGCTAGTAACTATCTTTTTGGAGCTATTAACTCTGCAATCTACTTGGTCTTATCTATGAATGCTACTTTCTACGGCGAAGTTTTGACAACAGTTTATTTCTTTGTCATGCAGCCTATTGGTCTCTATGCTTGGTTGTCTAATCGGATCAATGAACAAGGAAAACCAGAGGAGTCTCACTTTGAAGCTAAGAAACTTGGTCTGGTTGATTGGCTCAAGTACTTGGCCTTGACAGCTCTCATCTGGATTGGCATGGGTTTGGCTTACCAAAGTATCCATAGTGCTCGTCCATTCCGTGATAGTGTAACGGATGCGACCAATGGTGTTGGTCAGCTCTTGATGACACGTCTTTACCGTGAGCAGTGGATTTTCTGGATTGCTACCAATCTCTTTAGTATTTACCTCTGGTGGGGTGAAAATATCCATATCCAAGGTATGTACTGGGTTTACACCATCAATAGTTTGGTCGGTTGGTACCAATGGACGAAGGCCGTTCGTAAGGAGGCATAAAATGGCAGATACGAAGATTCCAGCAGGGATGACGGAAAGAGAATATTTTGAGATTCATGCGACTGAGAAGGAATTTTTAGACTGGTACTGCAAACAGGATCTTCCTCAGTATGAAAAACCGAGCGTGACGGTGGATATGGTAGCCTATTGCTTTGTGGAAGGGAAAATCAAACTCTTGCTGATTCGTCGTAAGGCCCATCCTTATCAAAACTGTTTGGCTTTGGTAGGTGGTTTTATGGATAAGAGCGAAGATGCAAGGCATGCTTGTCAGCGTGAAGTGAGGGAGGAGGTTAACCTCGACCTTCCTTTGGAAAAAATAGAGCAGTTGATGACAGTGTCTACGCCAGGCCGTGATCCGCGGGGGTGGACGGTTACTATCGCTCACTTGGTGTATCTACCTAGCCGCGCACTTAATCTCGTTCAAGCTGGAGATGATGCCAAGGATGTGGTTTTTGTCGATGTTGATTTTCAGACGGGCAAGTGCTTCCTAGAGGGATTAGAGTTGGATGAGCACGCCTTCGCCTTTGACCATTATGCCATTATCCAAGAGTCTATTAAACGAATCCAAGGGCGTCTTGACTGGAATCCGACCTTCCTCTATCTGCTAGAGGAGGAGTTCACTGTCTATGAAGGGGACCGAATTGGTCAATCTCATCAACCCAGGACGACCAATCGTCAGCAATAACTTTCTCGTAAAATACGGTGAGTATGTAGAAGAAGTTGGGCTCAAACGAGTGCCTAAAAAGAAACCAAGAAAAACCTATCGATTGAAATAAAAAGCTTTGGGACAGAAATCGATAGATCAAGTCTCAATTTTCTAGTCTCAGTCCTGAGAAGTTTCAACAAATCCGATGGCTGGTTCAAGTTTGAGAATAGAGAAAATAAAGTTTGCGTCACAAGCCAAGTCAGCTATCGTATCAAAGACTTATTACTCATAAAAAAGCGAGAGTGGGACAGAAATCAGCAATTCGTTAGAATTCGATTTCGTCGTCCCACCTCCGCACAGTTGAGTAGGGCTGTAAAAGCTGATGAAATCAGCGTAGTAGAGCCCACTCAACCACTGCGTCTTGCTCGACAATCCAAAAATAATTGAGAGGCTAGGACTTTTGTCCCAGCCTCTTTTTGACTATTATACTCTTCAAAAATCAAATTCAAACCACGTCAGCTTCGCCTTGCCGTACTCGAGTACAGCCTTCGGCTAGCTTCCTAGTTTGCTCTTGATTTTCATTGAGTATTAGTTGAAGGCTGTTCTGCTTAAGAGTGTTTATCTTTCTTTGAATTACTCATGATTCGAATGAATAAATCTTTGTATTTATATTTTAAATAGGTTTCGTGTAAATACAATAAAGCTACATAGACAATCATGAAAATGGCAGTTAAGTAGAACAAATCAAATGTTGTTTGAGCGTAATGAGTAGCACCCCCATAAGAACAGAAAGCAGCTAAAATCAACCAAGGAAGATACTTGTAATAGTTTCTTAACATAAGCCTACACCTCCAATATCTATTTCAATTTTATTATAGTCCTTTAAGAAAAAAATGCAAGCGATTACACTTTGGGAATACAGCATCTTCAGTAGGAAAAATTTTCCTGTTTTTTAAAATCTTTTACGAATAAAAGATATAGGAGGGGTAAGTAAATAAATGTACTAAAAAAATAATTCTAAAAAAATTTTTAGAAAAAAATAGTTGACAGATTCAAAAACAAATATTACAATAATGTTACAAAAATATTTCTTGACATTTCAAAAGTGTTACAAAAGGAGCGTAAAATGAAAAGTAAAACTTCTATCAAATTAATGGCCGCAACTGTACTTGCTTCAACACTGCTATTGGGGGCTTGTGGCAATAAGAAAGAAAATACTGCAAGCGATAGTTCTAGCAAGATAACACAAGCATCTTCTAGTTCTAAGGCAAGTTCTTCAAGTAAAGATAACAAGACTCAGAAGTCCTCAAGTTCAGCTTCATCAGAAAAAGCAAAGTCTTCTTCTGATCAGTCAACGACTACTGCCAACCAATCGCAAGCAGCACCAGAAACAAAACAAAACCAAGAATCTTCTGCTAAGCAAACCCCTTCTCAAGCCCCATCAAGTCAACAAGGAACACAAGCAAAACCGAATCAGTCAGCTTATGATCCAGCAACTGATCGCAAACTTCAAGACAAGCAAGCAGAGCATAACAAACGTTATAAAGGTGTCTTGACTATGGTAGACAGAGATTTCTCAGCTGCAGCTGGGAATTGGAAGGGTGCGAATGGCGAGACTATCACTGTCTCATCAGGTGGTCAATTTACAGTAGAATCTGCTGATGGCAAGAAAGAAAACTACTCTATTCAAAGTTATTCTTATACCCTTGATGATGGGAAATACAATGCTGAAGTAGGTGGTGGAAAAGTCATTCAAATTACAACAGGTGCAGATGGCACTGTTTCAAGTGTTACTTTGATTAAGCCTTAGACTCTAGTACTGAAATAATTTGTTTAAAAATAGTTCAGTTGATGAGTACCTACAGCACTCCCAGTTGATAAGACGTCATAAATGAATTTCAGAGATGAGACTAACTTAGGAGTATATGTAATCATGTCTACATCAACTGACCGTTTTTCACTTAGTTTCTTTCAGAGAAAGTGGTATAATGAAAAAATCAAAGGGAAACGAGTGATGAATCAATGCCAGATAAGTTAATTTTACCTCAAAACACACGACTCATGGGAGTGTTTCTTGGCTTTATAGGTGGTTCTTTGGATGTGTTCTGTCACATCCAGTACCATAGTTTGGTGGCAACACAGACAGGGAATATTCTCTTACTGATATCAGATTGGCACGATTCACAGGTCATCAATACCATGTTGAGATTCTGTTCTATTATATTCTTTTCCCTAGGATTCCTTTTTGCCTTACACATGAAAGAATATCGCAAAACAGCCTATTGGCGGGTTAAGATGTTACTTCCCTTATTTATCGGAACCCTTGTTCTGCCCTTCTTTTCCCGCTTTCCTCTATTAGAAGTTCCTTTTATTGCTTTGGAACTGGAATGATGATGCTAACATTTACGGGCAGTTTGATTGAGGATCATCCCTATGTCATTTTTATGACGTCTGGAAATTACCGAAAAATGTTGACTGCTTTGTATCGCATCGTTAGAGGAGAAGGAGATATTCAAGAATATCGTCGTCAAGCCTTAAACTATGGCATTGTTGTAGGCAGTTTCGTAGTGGGGGCCATTAGCTTAGCTATATTGATGCATTTTCTCCACGAATGGTCTATCTGGATTGTCAGCTTCAATTTGTTTTTGATTATGGCCTACTATATTGCTAGAGTGAGGCAACTAGATTTGCAAGATGAAAATATATAAAAAGGCAAGGCTCGATTTTGAGCTTTGCCTTTTTGTGAGGTAATATAGAAGTTTATGCTTTCTCTAACTGCAAGAGGGCTTCAATCTCTGCTAGAGTGCTAGCTTGTGAGATGGCTCCACGGAGTTTGGCAGCGCCAGATGTTCCACGGAGGTAATGAGGAGCTAGGCCACGGAATTCACGGACAGCAACCTTTTCTCCCTTGAGATCAATCAAGCGTTTCAAGTGCTCGTAGGCAATTTTCATCTTGTCTTCAAAGGTCAAATCAGGAAGGATTTCTCCAGTTTCGAAGTAGTGATTGATTTGATTGAAAAGATAAGGGTTTCCCATAGCTGCGCGTCCAATCATAACGGCATCAGCACCGACTTCTTCGATGCGTTGTTTGGCTTCTTGGACAGTACGGATGTCACCATTAGCGATAAATGGAATTTGTTAGAGCTTGTGCAACCTTGTGGAGAGTCTCTAAATCTGCATGACCAGTGTACATCTGCTCACGCGTACGACCATGCATGGCGAGGGCAGAAACACCCGCAGCCTCAGCAGCGAGGGCATTTTCTACTGCCAGAGATGGATCAGACCAGCCTGTACGCATCTTGACCGTGAGAGGGATATCAAGGACAGATTGGACCTTATTGATAATAGAATAAATCTTGTCTGGGTCCTTGAGCCACATAGCACCAGCTTCGTTTTTAACGATTTTGTTAACTGGGCAGCCCATGTTGATATCCACGATATCGGTCTTGGTATTTTCTTGGATAAATTCTGCTGCGCGAGCTAGACTATCTTCATCACTACCAAAGAGTTGGATAGAAACTGGATTTTCTCCTTCATCAATATGAAGCATATGAAGGGTTTTTTCGTTGTTGTATTGGATTCCCTTGTCAGAGACCATTTCCATGACAACGAGTCCAGCTCCAAGCTCTTTTGCAATGGTACGGAAGGCAGAGTTGGTTACTCCCGCCATGGGTGCTAAAACGGTACGATTGGGAATCTCAATATTGCCAATCATAAAGGGTGTATTAAGATTTGTCACGAATGAGTTCCTCCAGGTCGTTTTCATCAAAGTTATAAGTAGTTTGGCAGAATTGACAAGTGATTTCTGCTCCGTGGTCTTCGTTCTTCATTTCCTGCAAGTCTGAGCTTGAAAGACTAGAAAGAGCCTTCATAAAACGTTCTTTGCTACAGTCACATTGGAAACGAATTTCTTCTTCGGAAAGACGTTTGTATGGTTCGTCTCCGTAGATAGCCTTAAGAAGGGCTTCGATATGGTCGTCACTTTCGAGAAGGGTTGAAATGGCTGGCATTTCTTGGATGCGTTTTTCAAAACGAGCAATCTCTTCTTCCTTGGCTCCTGGCAAAACTTGAACAAGGAAGCCACCTGCAACCTTGACCTTGTCATCTTTGTCCAAAAGGACATTGAGTCCAACTGCTGACGGAGTTTGCTGGCTTTCAGTCAGGTAAAAGGCAAGGTCTTCTCCGATTTCTCCAGAGATAAGGGGAGTCATAGAGTTGTAAGGATTTCCAGTACCGTAGTCTGTGATAACGAGGAATTGACCATTACCAACAAAAAGGCCCGACTAGGACTTCCCCTGTTGCAGTTTTTTTGATGTCAACGCCAGGATTTTGTACATAGCCTTTGACGTTCCTCTTGGTATCGGCTACGGTGATGATGGCACCTAGTGAGCTAGTCCCAAGTACTTTAACAGTCAGTTTGGTATTTCCTTTTTCATTGGCTGCGAGAATCTGGCTAGCGATAAGGGTGCGACCAAGTGCCACAGTTGAGCTAGCTTGGGTTTGATGTTTTTCTTGAGCAGTGCGGACGGTTTCAGTGCTGTCAAGGACAAAAGCACGAAAGGCTCCGCTTTCTGATATAGTTTTAATAATTTTATCCATAGCTACTATTTTAGCATAAAAATGCCCAAAGGGGGAGTGGCGTGTTTGATGATTCTGAGGATTACTTGAGTCAAAAGGACAGAATACTTCACTAGTTCATTCATCAATCTTTTAGATTTTGAATTATAGTTATTGTGTGACTAATGATATCTCATCATTGGGATTTAGTACTAAGAATTATCTGTACCTTTTCAGGGAATTAGATAATAGAAGTATTTTTATAGTTTTTAAATTATGATATAATAGAAAAAATTAACTCGCTTGGGGATCTGATAGGAGCTAATTCTAAAAAGATAAACCATGAGATGAGAAAAAGTAAAAAGGAGTTCATCTGGTATGAATTATTTTGAGGGGAATGAGTTTTTCCTTCTCTTGTTTGTAGTTTTACTGATTGGTTTTGTGGTAAACTTTTTTGAAAAACGTAAGGACTACTATATTTTGGCGCTCTCCCTCTTATTTGCAGGAGCTATTTATGGCAAGAGTCGAGCGATGATAGTCTATTTGCTTGCCTTTATCGTTTACCAATATTTTCTGGTATTTCTTGCACAGAGGATAGAAGCAAAGCGACTGAAACCACTGGTTTTTCTTTCCATTCTTCCTTTGGTGATCAATAAAGTCTTTGCCCTGACTTCTCTCCATTTGTTGGCCTTTATTGGAATTTCTTATATGTCCTTCAAGACTATTCAGATTATGTTGGAAATATCAGATGGTCTGATCAAGGAGAAGGTTAGTATTAAAGACTACTTGCAATTTTTACTTTTTTTCCCTACGGTTAGTGCGGGACCAATTGATCGGAGCAGGAGATTTTTAAAAGAGATAAATGAGGTCATGCCTCGAAAAGAGTATCTAGAGTTAGCAGGAGACGGTGTTTATCGTATCGTTCTAGGCCTTCTTTACAAGGTTGTTTTATCAACCTATGTGTATCAGATGCTGCTCGCTCTGAGCAATACTGGTACAGTCGCCTACTCAATCAAGTACATGTACCTCTATACCTTGTATCTGTTTTTCGACTTTGCAGGCTATAGTCTAATGGCTGTTGGAAGTAGTAACATCCTAGGCATTCAGACACCGATGAACTTTAACAAACCTTTCCTGAGTGTCGATATTAAGGATTTCTGGACCAGATGGCATATCACCTTGTCGACTTGGTTAAGAGATTTTGTGTTTTCAAGAGTTTTGATGCAGGTTATCCGGAAAAAATGGTTTAAAAACAGGCTACACAATGCAACCTATGCCTATATGGTCAATATGTTGGTCATGGGTTTTTGGCATGGTCTTAGCGTTAGCTACATTGTTTATGGTTTTTATCATGGTGTCTTGATGGCTGGATTTGAAGTATATCAAAAGAAAAGTAATTTTTATAAGAAAAATAAAAACAAAAACTGGTATAAACTACTGAGTTGGTTTGTGACCATGAATTTGGTCATGATTGGTTTCTTTATCTTTTCAGGTGAACCCTATAAAATCTTAATTACGATTTTAAAGAGATAAGAAATGGAAAAGAGAGGACGGATCGAAGGGATAGGATAAAACGAGATGATTAAACTAAAAGCATTTTTACTATCGCTTGTGCTCGTAATTGCGACGCTTGCTCTTTTAAATGTGACGTATGTCAAGAAAATTGATGATTATTATAAAGTCAAGGATAATAGTATTCGTTATAGCACCTCGTATGAAAAGTATAAAAGTAGAGACATTCTGACAAGCAATATTACTCCTAATACACTGGTTTTAATGGGTTCCTCAGAGTTGGTTGCGACGATAAATGAAGACTATCATCCCAATAAAATTTTTAACTACAACGATTTTAATATCATGCAGATTGGGACTAGTTATTCTCAAAACATCATTCAGGCTACGACCTTGGGCTCGATTGAGGGATCTATGAGTAAGCGAAAAGTAGCTATAGTAGAGTCTGTTCAGTGGTTTGAAAAAGATGGAACCCATCAAGATGCCTTTTTGAACAAGGCTTCTCAGGAACATATTTTCCACATGCTAGATAATGACAAGATTAGTAAGGAAACGAAAGAAAAACTAATCAATCGTATTATCGAGATTACCAAGGGGAACAAGCAACAAAATGATATCTACAAAAAATACAAAAGTTATTTCATAGATGGAAAAGGAACCATTGTTGATAAAAAACTATTAGAGCTTGATAACGCGATGTATTCCTTTAAGCTCAAACAGACTTTTTATCAAAAACATGCCAAATCAGATTATCCTTCACTAGGAGATAAAACTCCGGACTACAATTGGGAGCAACTGACGAATCAGTTTGTAGAAGAGGTCAAAAAGAAAACAGACAACAATGACTATGCTGTTGATAATAACTACTACAATACCTACTTAAAAAATCGCTATGCATCGCTGAAAGATTCTAATAAAGATTTGAGCTACCTGGAGTCACCAGAGTATTCAGATATGGAACTCTTCTTGACAGTTGCCAAAGAATTGGGCATTGAAGTTGAAGTCATTATTTTCCCAGTAAACGGGAAGTGGAACGATTACACAGGTGTCTCAAGAGAGATGCGGGAAAAAACTTACAAAAAAATAGAAGATGTCGCAAAAGCCCATGGTGCAACGGTACTAAACTATGGGGACAGAGAGTATGATGATTACTTTTTATTTGACGTGATGCACGTTGGAGTGAAAGGATGGATGGAAGTTGAAAAAGAACTTTACAAATTTGCAAACTAAGCTAACTGATACACATCGTTTAATCTTATGGACTCTATTTTTCTATACGGTTATCTTAAGCATCGTGATTTATTGTTTTGTAACTGATTTTTCGAACATTCAAGAATTTATCTATAGTGAATTCTAGGGTTACAGACTATAAAAATCTCTAGATAACTGGAACTGCACCGATAAAGTGAGACACAAAATAAGGCTCTATAATATTTATAGTCGAGAAATCTTCTATAGATAGTATGGAGCCTACTTTATTGTAGTTCCTTATATAATCTACACTGAAAAGTATTCAAACTATCATTAGAAAGAATCATATGGAACAATTTAATGTTGTTGAAACCTAGTGTAAATAGACGGCAAACAATTGAAAAAATAGTCTATAAAGTGGTATAATAGCAGAAAAATAAATGAGTAAGAAATTGATTTTATTTTAGTGAAAAATTACAGAAATGAATGGTTTTCTTGATGAAACAGAGAAAAGAATTGTACCTATTTCTTGGTCGGACAGCCTTGTATTTTCTTATCTTTCTAGGGCTACTTTACTTCTTTAGCTATCTTGGTCAGGGTCAAGGAAGCTTTATTTATAATGAATTTTAACTTGAAGGAGAATCCTTATTATGTCAAACAAACCAATCGTAGATATGATTGAAACCATTGAGCATTTTGCTCAGACCCAACCTACTTATCCTGTTTATAATATTTTGGGAGAAGAGCATACCTATGGCCAATTGAAGGCAGACTCAGATAGCTTGGCGGCCCACATTGACCAAATGGGACTTCCTGAAAAGTCACCTGTTGTGGTCTTTGGTGGACAAGAATATGAAATGTTGGCAACCTTTGTGGCCCTGACAAAATCTGGCCACGCCTATATCCCAATTGACAGCCATTCTGCCTTGGAGCGCGTGTCTGCTATTGTTGAAGTGGCTGAGCCAAGCCTAATCATCGCCATCAATGAGTTTCCAATTGAAAACCCAGCTGCTCCAGTCATGTCCTTGGAGCAAGTGCGTGAAGTTCATGCGGCTCAGAATGCGTATGATTTGCAACATCCGGTCAAAGGGAATGATAACTACTATATCATCTTTACCTCAGGAACAACTGGAAAACCAAAAGGGGTGCAAATTTCGCACGACAACTTGCTCAGCTTCACCAACTGGATGATTACAGACAAGGAATTTGCGACGCCAGAGCGTCCGCAAATGTTGGCGCAACCACCCTATTCCTTTGACTTATCTGTTATGTACTGGGCACCGACCTTGGCTCTTGGAGGAACGCTTTTTGCCCTTCCATCAGCCATCACTCAAGACTTCAAACAACTCTTTGCAACTATCTTTTCTCTCCCGATTGCTATCTGGACTTCGACACCATCTTTTGCAGATATGGCCATGCTGTCTGAAGATTTCAATGCTGAAAAGATGCCAGGCATTACCCATTTCTACTTTGATGGGGAAGAGTTAACGGTTAAAACGGCTCAAAAACTGCGTGAACGTTTCCCGAATGCGCGCATCATCAATGCCTATGGACCAACAGAAGCAACAGTTGCTTTGTCGGCGGTTGCTATCACAGATGAGATGTTAGCGACACTTAAACGCTTGCCAATTGGTTATACCAAAGAAGATTCTCCAACCTTCATCATTGATGAGGAAGGAAACAAATTGCCAAATGGTGAGCAAGGTGAGATCATCGTGTCTGGACCGGCTGTTTCAAAAGGTTATATGAATAATCCTGAGAAAACAGCAGAAGCTTTCTTCGAATTTGAAGGTCTGCCAGCCTACCATACGGGAGATGTCGGAACTATGACGGATGAAGGCCTTCTTCTCTACGGTGGACGGATGGACTTCCAGATTAAGTTTAACGGCTACCGTATTGAGTTAGAAGATGTTTCTCAAAACTTGAACAAATCTCAGTACATTGACTCGGCTGTTGCGGTACCGCGCTATAATAAAGATCACAAGGTTCAAAATCTCTTGGCCTATGTTATCTTAAAAGATGGGGTCAAAGAACAATTTGAGCGCGAAATTGATATCACGAAAGCGATCAAGGAAGACTTGGAAGATATTATGATGTCTTATATGATGCCTTCGAAATTCCTCTACCGTGACAGCTTGCCGCTAACTCCAAACGGGAAAATCGACATCAAAGGGTTGATTAGTGAGGTAAACAATAGATGATGGAGCTTCTTAAACAGCTTCCTCATATTGAGCCTTATGGGAATCCGCAGTACTTTTTGTATGTGATTACTGCTATTTTGCCAATCTTTATCGGTCTTTTTTTCAAAAAACGTTTTGGCTGGTATGAAATATTGGTTAGTCTGTTCTTTATAGTCACTATGTTGACGGGAGGCAAGACCAATCAATTGGCTGCCCTAGGAATTTATCTGATATGGCAAATTGTACTGGTTCTTTTTTACAAGCAGTATCGAAACTAAAGACGGGAAATGGACTTTCTATCTCGTTAGTCTGTTATCTTTACTTCCTATCATCTTTGTGAAGGTACAGCCAGCTATTAATGGCACACAATCCTTGCTAGGTTTTATCGGAATTTCTTATTTGACCTTTCGTTCGGTGGGAGTCATTATCGAACTCAGAGATGGAGTCATTAAGGATTTGAAGATGTGGGAATACTTGCGTTTTCTTCTCTTTATGCCGACATTTTCAAGTGGTCCTATTGATCGTTTCAAACGTTTTAATGAAAATTATAGGACGATTCCAGAGCGCGATGAGTTGATGGATATGCTAGCCGAGTCTGTTCGGTATATCATGTGGGGATTTCTGTACAAATTTATTCTAGCTCATATTTTAGGCGAAATTTTGTTGCCACCTCTAAAGAATCTAGCTTTACAGGAAGGGGGCGTCTTTAACTATTATGTGGTGGCAGTTATGTACACATTTGGTTTGGAACTCTTCTTTGACTTTGCGGGTTATTCCATGTTTGCTATAGCTATTTCAAATCTGATGGGGATTCGTAGTCCAATCAACTTCAACAAACCCTTCTTATCAAGGGATTTGAAAGAGTTTTGGAATCGCTGGCACATGAGTTTATCTTTCTGGTTTCGTGACTTTGTCTTTATGCGCTTGGTCATGGTGATGACGAGAAAGAAATTGTTTAAGAATCGAAATGTTACCTCAAGTGTCGCCTATATCCTGAACATGCTCCTTATGGGGTTCTGGCATGGAATAACATGGTTTTACATCGCCTACGGACTCTTTCATGGGTTAGGTTTAGTGATTAATGATGCCTGGCTTCGTAAGAAAAAAACGCTCAATAAGGAACGAAAGAAAGCAGGGCAAGCTCTCTTGCCTGAGAATCGCTGGGTTCAGTTGCTTGGCATGGTTATAACTTTCCATGTCGTGATGATTTCATTCTTAATCTTCTCTGGATTTTTGAATGATTTATGGTTTAAAAAATAAAAGGAATTAAAAAATGGATATCAAATCAGAAGTTATTGAAATTATTGATGAATTGTTTATGGAAGATGTTTCTGACATGATGGATGAGGATCTTTTTGATGCAGGTGTCTTGGATAGTATGGGAACAGTTGAATTAATCGTGGAAATCGAAAACCGCTTTGATATTCGTGTCCCGGTTACAGAATTTGGCCGTGATGACTGGAATACAGCTAATAAAATCATAGCCGGAATTACGGAGTTAAAGAATGCTTAAACGCCTGTGGTTAATCTTTGGGCCTATCTTTGTAGCGGGATTGTTGGTTCTTCTACTAATCTTTTTTTATCCAAGTACAAGAAGCCATAATCTGACGGAGGAGAAATACTCTGCGGCTTCTGTTAGTACAGAGAGCTTTAAGGAGAGAAGCCAAAAAGTGAGAGCTCTAACAGATCCTAATATGCGTTTTGTCCCTTTCTTTGGTTCAAGTGAATGGATTCGTTTTGATAGTATGCATCCAGGAGTATTAGCTGAAAAGTACAATCGCTCCTACCGCCCTTATTTTATGGGGCAGGCAGGGGCTGCTTCACTCAGTCAATTTTTTGGGATGCAACAAATCACGTCTGAACTTGAAAACAAACAAGCGGTATTTGTAGTCTCTCCGCAGTGGTTTACCAAAGAGGACCATGAATCAACTATTTTTCAAACCTATTTTAACAATGATCAGTTGACTGCTTTCTTGGAAAATCAATCTGGGGATGTGGCCGCTCAGTATGCGGCTAATAGACTCTTGAAGCAGAATCCAAGAGTACCGATGAAGGGGATTGTTGAGAAGTTAGCTAAGAACGAACAATTGTCGGACTTTGATCATTCAATCATTACAGCTTCTGCAGAGTTCAATGAAAAACAAGCTGCTCTTTTTGGTCAATTCTCGATTCGAGGCCGATTAAAGTACAAAAATCATGTTGAGAAATATTTGAGCAGTCTCCCAGATCAATTTTCTTATGAAGAATTGGAAAATATCGCTCGAAAAGAGGGCGAAGAAAATACAACCAATAATGATTTGGGAATGGAGAACCATTTTTACAATACTCAGTTAAAGAAAGATTTGAAAAAGTGGGAAGGATATCAAAAAAATTACAACTTTCTCAAGTCATCTGAGTACAATGATTTTCAGCTAGTACTTGATCAATTTGCCAAGTCTAAGGTCAATGTGCTCTTTGTTTTTCAGCCTGTCAATAAAAAATGGATGGATTATACTGGACTGAGTGAGGAAATGTATCAACACGCAGTTGAAAAAATTCGTTACCAATTGGAAAGCCAAGGTTTCACCAATATTGCTGATTTTTCAAAAAATGGAGGGGATCCCTACTTTGTTAAGGATACCATTCACCTAGGTTGGTTGGGTTGGCTTGCTTTTGACAAGGCAGTTGATCCTTTCTTATCCAATCCCATACCAGCTCCGACTTACCATTTGAATGACCGCTTCTTTAGTCAGGATTGGGCGACTTATGACGAAAATATCAAAGATTTTCAATAATATAGAAAAAGAGAGAGTGGGACAGAAATCGGTAATTCGTTAGAATTCTATTTCGTCGTCCCACCTCCGCACAGTTGAGTAGGGCTGTAAAAGCTGATGAAATCAGCGTAGTAGAGCCCACTCAACCACTGCGTCTTGCTCGACAATCCAAAGACAATTTAGAGGCTAGGACTTTCGTCCCAGCCTCATTTTTTTATGAAATGTCGGAAAGCTTAGCCTAAAAAAGGCAAAGAGTTTTAAAATGATACTAAATAGCGTATAATGGTAGAAGAAAGAAGAGAAAGGGATTTTAAAATGAATAAACGTTTTTTGTTGCCTGTCTTATCGACAGCCCTATTAGCTCCAGCCTTTTTAGCTGGACAAGTCTATGCTGAAGAAAATACTAGTTCTTCAGAAGTTACAGAAGTTGTGAGCGCTGCAGAAGCACCAGTAGTAGCAGCGACTTCTGAGGTTGTTACAAGTCCGGCAACGGCAGCTGAGGAAGCTGTACCTCAAAAAGAAGAAGCAGATACTGTTATCTTGCATACCAATGACGTGCATGGCCGTATCGTAGAAGAAAAAGGAGTAATTGGAGATGCCAAGCTCGCGACAGTTATTGAGAAGGAGCGCGAAAAAGGCAATCAAACGACCCTAGTGGTGGATGCTGGTGATGCCTTCCAAGGTCTGCCGATTTCAAACTCTACAAAGGGTGAAGCTCGTGCCAAAATCCTAAATGAGATGGGCTACGATGCTATGGCTGTAGGAAATCATGAGTTTGACTTTGGACTTGACGAAGCAAAAAAATACAAAGAAATCTTGAACTTCCCATTGCTCAGCTCAAACACTTATGTGAATGGTGCTCGTTTATTTGAAGCAGCAACAATTGTTGATAAGAATAAGGATGTTGAAGGTGATGAATTTGTCGTCATCGGTGTGACAACGCCTGAAACAGCTACCAAGACCCACCCTAAAAATGTCAAAGGCGTAACCTTTACAGAACCTATTGCCGAGGTTAATAAGGTTATCGAAGAAATTCAAGCTAAAGCCTTGGCAGAAGGCAAAGACTACAAACACTATGTTGTTCTCGCTCACTTGGGAGTTGATACAACAACACCAGTAGAATGGCGCGGTTCAACACTTGCAGAAGCACTTTCAAAAAATCCTCTTTTGAAAGGTAAGCGTGTTACTGTTATTGATGGTCACTCTCATACAGTAGAATCGACTACTTATGGAGACAATGTTACATACAACCAGACAGGAAGCTATCTCCATAACGTTGGTAAAATCACTTACAAATCTCGCCAATTATTGGGGAATCCTTCACTCATTGCGGCTGCAGATGCTAAGAAATTGGAAGCTAATCCAAAAATTGAAAAACTTGTCAAGGACATCAAACAAAAGTATGACGCTGAAAATGCTATAGAGGTTGTTTCAAATAGTCCAGTTGAATTGAACGGTGACCGTGAAAATGTCCGTGTCCGTGAAACTAACCTTGGAAATGTTGTCGCAGATTCTCTCTATCAATACGGTCAAACAGGCTTTAGTCATCCGACGGATATCGCTGTGACCAATGGTGGTGGCTTGCGTGAAACGATTGCCAAAGATAAGCCAATTACAAAAGGAAATGTCATTGCGGTTCTACCATTTGGGAACACAATTTCACAAATTCAAGTAACTGGTCAACAAGTTTTTGACATGTTTGAAAAATCACTTGGATCTATTTTGCAGGTTGATAAGGCAGGAAAAACTGTCTTGGATGAAAATGGTCAACCATTGCTAGAACCAAGTGGCGGATTCTTACAGATTTCAGGAGCCAAGGTCTACTACGATACAAATCTAGCTGCAGGCAAACGTGTCTTGGCTATTCAAGTTAAGAATCGTGCGACTGGTCTTTATGAAAAACTAGATTTGGAAAAAGTTTACTACCTAGCAACCAATGACTTCCTTGCAGCAGGTGGTGATGGTTATACCATGCTTGGTGGTGCCAGAGAAGAAGGCCCTTCAATGGATGCTGCCTTTGAAGATTACCTTAAAACAGCTGATTTGACTCAGTATGAAAAGGTAAATCCAAACTCACGCACGATTTCTGTGGATTCAAAAACATTTAAACTGCCAGAAGATCAAGGTAAAGAGCAAGATCCAGCTAAACCAGGAAAAGATTCAGCAACAGATCCGGCTAAACCAGAAAAAGATCAAGCAATAATTCCTACTCAACCAGGAAAAAATCAGGGAACAACTCTGGCTAATTCAGGAAATGATGCAACTAAGCCAGGAAAAACTCAAGAGACAACTCCAGCTAAAACTGAGAAGAACTCAGCAACAAAAACAACTCCATCAGGAAAAACTCAAGGAACAACTCCTGCCCAAACATCTACTGTAAAAGTTGATTATAAGGTTGCAGATAAATTTGTCAATAAGACAGTCGTATCAGAAAAAATACTTCCGAATACAGGTAGTGAACAATCTATTTTCATGATGCTATTGGGTATGATTCTTGGAGCGACTGCCCTCTGGACTAACCGCAAACAAGAAAAATAATTCTACAAGATGAAAACATCTCGGGTGTTTTCATCTTTTTTCTTGACTCCTTGCTTGGATGTGATATACTTAACTAGTAAAGGAATAGTGTGAAAACCTTGTATTTATAGAAATTCCGTTCTGAGAAAGGAGCAAATCATGAGACAGTTGGCAAAAGATATCGATCAATTTTTAAATGAGATTATCCTAAAAGCTGAAAATCAGCATGAAATTCTCATTGGTCATTGTACCAGTGATGTGGCCTTGACCAATACCCAAGAGCATATTCTCATGCTTTTATCAGAGGAGTCGCTCACCAACTCTGAGTTGGCGCGTCGTCTCAATGTCAGTCAAGCTGCCGTTACCAAGGCTATCAAATCCCTGGTTAAGGAGGGAATGTTAGAAACGTCTAAGGATCCTAAGGATGCTCGCGTTGTCTTCTATCAATTGACAGACTTGGCTCGACCAATTGCTGAGGAACACCACCATCATCATGAACATACCCTCTTGACCTATGAGCAGGTTGCCACTCAGTTTACGCCAAACGAACAAAAAATTATCCAGCGGTTTTTAACTGCTTTAGTAGGAGAAATCAAGTAATGAGATACATCACAGTAGAGGATTTGTCCTTCTATTATGACAAGGAACCTGTGCTTGAGCATATCAATTACAGTGTTGACAGTGGGGAATTTGTCACCCTTACTGGGGAAAATGGAGCAGCCAAGACAACGCTAATCAAGGCTAGCCTTGGAATTCTTCAACCACGAATTGGGAAAGTAACCATCTCAAAGACAAATATTCATGGGAAAAAGCTAAGAATTGCCTATCTTCCTCAACAGATTGCAAGTTTTAATGCAGGCTTTCCAAGTACTGTTTATGAATTTGTCAAATCAGGTCGCTACCCAAGAAAGGGCTGGTTCCGTCGTCTGAATGCTCACGACGAAGAACACATCAAGGCTAGTTTAAACTCAGTTGGCATGTGGGAACATCGGGATAAACGGATTGGCTCTCTCTCTGGTGGGCAAAAGCAAAGAGCGGTCATTGCACGTATGTTTGCTTCAGATCCAGATATCTTTATCTTGGATGAGCCGACAACAGGGATGGATGCAGGTACCAAGAATGAATTTTATGAGCTCATGCACCACAGTGCCCACCACCATGGCAAGGCTGTTTTGATGATTACTCACGATCCTGAAGAAGTTAAGGATTACGCAGATCGTAACATCCACCTTGTTCGAGACCAAGATTCGCCATGGCGTTGTTTCAATGTCCATGAAAGTGATCAGGAGGTGGACCATGCTTAATCTATTTTCTTATGATTTTATGCAGCGAGCCTTTTTGGCTGTTATTGCCATGAGCCTCTTTTCACCAGTTCTTGGGACTTTTCTAATCTTGCGCCGTCAGAGTCTTATGAGTGATACCCTGAGTCACGTCTCGCTATCAGGTGTGGCCTTTGGTTTGGTTTTGGGGATTTCTCCGACCATCTCAACCATTGCTATTGTTTTGATTGCGGCGGTTTTCCTTGAATATCTTCGCACAGTTTACAAGAGTTTTATGGAGATTGGAACTGCTATCCTCATGTCTACAGGGCTTGCAATCTCACTTATTGTTATGAGTAAGGGTAAGAGCTTCAGTTCTATGAGTTTGGATCAGTACCTTTTTGGTTCTATCGTGACCATCAGTCAAGAGCAGGTAATTGGGCTCTTTGTCATTGCAGCGGTAGTTTTAATCTTGACCTTCCTCTTTTTAAGACCTATGTATATTCTAACGTTTGACGAGGATACAGCTTTTGTAGATGGATTGCCTGTTCGTACTATGTCTATCCTCTTTAACATGGTAACTGGTGTGGCGATTGCTCTCATGATACCAGCAGCGGGAGCGCTTTTGGTATCGACTATCATGGTCTTACCAGCAAGTATTGCTTTGCGTCTAGGTAAAAACTTTAGTTCTGTGATGATACTTGCTAGCGCCATTGGTTTTCTAGGCATGGTTGCGGGACTCTATATTTCCTATTATGCAGAGACACCGCCGAGTGCAAGTATCACCCTTATCTTTGTAGTTGTCTTTTTGTTAGTCAGCTTACTCAAACGTTTTATCAAATAGGAGAAGTACATGAAAAAACTAGGCCTACTTTTGGCAAGTCTTGTGACCTTATTCTTAGTCGCTTGTTCCAATCAAAAACAAACCGATGGAAAATTAAATATCGTCACAACTTTCTATCCTGTCTACGAATTTACCAAGCAAGTAGCAGGGGACACGGCCAATGTCGAACTCTTAATCGGGGCTGGGACAGAACCACATGACTATGAACCATCACCTAAGGCTGTCGCTAAAATCCAAGACGCTGATGCTTTTGTTTATGAAAATGAAAACATGGAAACCTGGGTTCCCAAGCTTTTAGAATCTCTAGATGCGAAAAAAGTAAAAACGATTAAAGCTACTGGAGATATGCTGCTTCTTCCAGGAAGTGAAGAAGAGGAAGACCATGACCATGGTGAAGAAGGTCATCATCACGAGTATGACCCCCATGTATGGTTGTCTCCTGCGCGTGCGATCAAGCTTGTAGAACACATCCGTGATAGTCTATCGGCTGACTATCCAGATAAGAAGGCGACTTTTGAGCAAAATGCCGCTGCCTACATCGAAAAACTACAAGCCTTGGACAAGTCCTATACTGAAGGTCTTTCGAGTGCTAAGCAAAAGAGTTTTGTAACTCAACACGCGGCCTTTCGTTATCTAGCTCTAGATTACGGACTCAATCAAGTTTCTATCTCAGGACTTTCACCAGATGCGGAGCCGTCAGCAAGCCGTTTGGCAGAATTGACCGAATACATCAAGAAAAATAAGATTTCTTATATCTACTTTGAAGAAAATGCCTCACAAGCCCTAGCGAATACCCTTTCAAAAGAAACAGGTGTGAAGCTAGATGTGTTAAATCCTCTTGAAAGCTTGACAGAAGAGGATATGAAGGCCGGTGAGAACTATATCTCTGTCATGGAGAAAAACCTCAAGGCACTCAAGCAAACAACGGATCAGGCAGGAGCAGAAATAGAACCTGAAAAGGTAGAGGAAACTAAAACAGTTCATAATGGCTACTTTGAGGATGCCGATGTTAAGGACCGTACCCTAAGTGATTACGTTGGTAACTGGCAGTCAGTCTATCCTTTCCTTGAAAATGGGACTCTTGATCAAGTATTTGACTACAAGGCTAAATTGACTGGCAAGATGACCAAGGATGAGTACAAGGCCTACTATCAAAAAGGTTACCAAACAGATGTAAGCAAGATTAACATTACAGATAATACTATGGAATTCATCCAAGGAGACCAAAGTAAGAAATATACTTACAAGTATGTCGGCAAGGAAATCTTGACTTATAAGAAAGGCAATCGTGGCGTGCGCTTCCTCTTTGAAGCGACCGATGCGGATGCTGGACAATTCAAGTATGTTCAATTCAGCGACCACAATATCGCACCAGTTAAGACTGGACACTTCCATATCTTCTTTGGAGGTACTAGCCAAGAAGCCCTCTTTGAGGAGATGGACAACTGGCCAACCTACTATCCAGAAACCCTATCTGGCCAAGAAATCGCCCAAGAAATGCTGGCTCATTAAACCTAAATAATCCTTCCTGTATGGGGAGGATTTTTCTTGTTTTTATCCTCCCTAAGCATCTAGATTGACATTGGTTAAGAAGGGTGTATAATGTTTGTAATAAATATAGTTACAACAAAAAGGGGTTTTCTATGGTTTACGAATATAATAGTCAGATTCATTTGTCCGAGGTGGCTTTAAATGTCAAGGATTTAGAAAGTCAGACAGCATTTTATCATCAGTTGCTTGGTTTGGAGATCTTGAGTCAGTCGGAAGGAGAAGTGCTTTTGGGCGCTGGAGACAAAGCTCTTGTTAAACTGATAAAGACAGATGATACGAGTAATCCCAAGCAGACTTACGGACTTTATCACATGGCGCTTCTTTTGCCAAGTCGAGAAGATCTTGCAGATGTTTTTAAACACTTGTTAGACTTAAAGATTCCACTAGTTGGTGGAGCTGACCATGGCTATAGTGAAGCTATCTATCTAGAAGATTTAGAGGGCAATGGCATTGAATTTTACAGAGACAAGCCTGTGACTGATTGGGATATTCGTGAGGACGGGAGAATTATTGGGGTGACAGAAGAGCTGTCCGCCCAAGATATTTATGAACTAGGACAAGACGTAGAACCTTTTGTCATTGCAAGTGGGACTCGTATGGGGCATGTTCACCTATCTGTTAAAAACAGCCGTGAGGCGAGTTCTTTCTATCAAAAGTCTCTTGGACTTGAGGATAAATTTACAATTCCACATGCCAGTTGGATAGCATCAGGGGATTATCATCATCATTTGGCTGTTAATGAATGGGGTGGAAAAAACTTAGCTCCTCGCGAGCATGGAATGACAGGTCTTGCCTACTATGTAGTTGAAGTTAGAAACAAAGAGGAATTATTAAAAGTATTTGCTCAATCTCAAACTAGCAAGGCCTTAAAGCAGTGGCTTTCGTCTGCAGAATTTAGACTGACTGACAGAGATGGCATTATTACGCAAGTCAGAGTGGAGAGATAGAAATCTTTAAAATTAGGGAGAAAAATTACTCTAGAGAAAAGGATAGATGAGCTTGATTCGAATATTTTGAAGGCCAAAAAGTGGTTTTTATGAGAGCGTTTTCGAAAATGTTTCGGACAGGATTTGTTTCTCCCATTGGCTTACTTATACTCAATGAAAATCAAAGAGCAAACTAGGAAGCGAGCCGCAGGTTGCTCAAAGCACTGCTTTGAGGTTGTAGATAAGACTGACGAAGTCAGTCACATATATAATCCAAGATGAAGCTGACGTGGTTTGAAGAGATTTTTGAAGAGTATTAACAATGCTGACCAGAGTATTTAAGTTTATTTCAACAAAGAAATCATGTTGGAGAAACGAATGAATTTCTATCCAAATATTACTGAGTCCCCTTTTTTAAGATAGGACAGATTTCCTAAAATTTCTAGAAGTTCCTAGCTGTCAAGCTCCTACCATTGAATGGCAGAAGTCAAAAAATGATTCGATTATTGATTCAGATATTATTTTTTGAATGTCACATAGTTTTACGAGGATACTGACTTAGCTATAAAATATCAAAAATGAAAACTTCCTTTTCTGAAAACAAAGCTCGTCGATATTACAGGCAAAAAATCGTTCAAAACCCTTGAAAAATCAAAGAAAATCAGGTATAATATGAATAATCATTTGTCGTAGGTTTTGTCTGAAATATTGTCCGGACAAGGCTCACAGCAGTTAAATCTCCTGAAAAAGTCGGATTTAGCTGCTCTTTTTGTGCTTTTTTTCAGTTTTTTTGGCCTTTGTAACAAAAATTTAAAGATTCTGAAAATTAGTCGAGGGGGATAAGTTGATAGGGTTTTTAGAACCATCTAACGATAATTACTAGCTTAGAGAACTAAGCTTGGAACTTTATTTAAAAAGGAGAATCATCTTGGCAGGACATGACGTTCAATACGGGAAACATCGTACCCGTCGTAGTTTTTCAAGAATCAAAGAAGTTCTTGACTTACCAAATTTGATTGAAATTCAAACTGATTCATTCAAAGATTTCCTAGATCACGGTCTTAAGGAAGTGTTTGAAGATGTATTGCCAATTTCAAACTTCACAGACACAATGGAGTTGGAATTTGTTGGCTACGAAATCAAAGAACCTAAATATACGCTTGAAGAAGCTCGTATCCACGATGCCAGCTACTCAGCTCCTATCTTTGTAACTTTCCGCTTGATTAACAAAGAAACTGGCGAAATCAAAACTCAAGAAGTTTTCTTTGGTGATTTCCCAATCATGACTGAGATGGGTACCTTCATCATCAATGGTGGTGAACGTATCATCGTATCACAGTTGGTGCGCTCTCCAGGTGTTTACTTTAATGATAAGGTAGATAAAAATGGTAAAGTGGGCTACGGTTCAACTGTTATCCCTAACCGTGGAGCTTGGTTGGAACTTGAAAGCGACTCAAAAGACATCGCCTACACTCGTATCGACCGAACTCGTAAGATTCCATTTACGACCTTGGTTCGTGCGCTTGGTTTCTCAGGTGATGATGAAATCTTTGATATCTTTGGTGACAGTGAACTCGTTCGCAACACTGTTGAAAAAGATATTCACAAGAACCCAATGGACTCTCGTACAGACGAAGCTTTGAAAGAAATCTATGAGCGCCTTCGTCCGGGTGAACCTAAGACCGCTGAAAGTTCACGTAGCTTGCTTGTGGCTCGTTTCTTCGACCCACGTCGCTATGACTTGGCTGCAGTTGGTCGTTACAAGATCAATAAAAAACTCAATGTTAAAACACGTTTACTCAACCAAACCATTGCTGAGCCATTGGTAGATCCTGAAACAGGTGAAATCTTGGTAGAAGCTGGAACAATCATGACTCGTAGCGTGATTGAAAGCATCGAAAGTCATTTGGATGGCGATTTGAACAAGATTGTCTACATTCCAAACGATGCTGCCGTAATAACAGAGCCAGTTGTTCTCCAAAAATTTAAGGTTGTAGCACCAACTGATCCAGATCGTGTTGTAACTATCATTGGTAATGCAAATCCTGATGATAAGGTTCGCACGATTACTCCAGCAGATATCCTTGCTGAAATGAGCTACTTCCTTAACTTGGCTGAAGGCATCGGTCGCGTCGATGATATCGACCACCTTGGGAACCGTCGTATCCGTGCCGTTGGTGAATTGCTTGCCAACCAAGTACGTCTTGGACTTTCACGTATGGAACGTAACGTTCGTGAACGTATGTCTGTTCAAGATAATGAAGTGTTGACCCCTCAACAAATCATTAACATCCGTCCAGTAACTGCGGCGATCAAAGAATTCTTTGGTTCTTCACAATTGTCACAGTTCATGGATCAACACAACCCACTTTCTGAGTTGTCACACAAACGTCGTTTGTCTGCCTTAGGGCCTGGTGGTTTGACACGTGACCGCGCTGGATATGAAGTGCGTGACGTACACTACACTCACTATGGTCGTATGTGTCCAATCGAGACACCTGAAGGACCAAACATCGGTTTGATCAACAACTTGTCTTCATACGGGCATCTTAACAAGTATGGTTTCATTCAAACACCATACCGTAAGGTTGACCGTGAAACTGGTAAAGTAACCAACGAAATCGTTTGGTTGACAGCTGATGAAGAAGATGAGTACACAGTAGCGCAGGCTAACTCTAAATTAAACGCAGATGGCACTTTTGCAGAAAAAGTTGTCATGGGACGTCACCAAGGGGTTAACCAAGAATACCCAGCATCAAGTGTTGATTATATGGACGTTTCTCCTAAGCAGGTAGTTGCCGTTGCGACAGCATGTATTCCTTTCTTGGAAAACGATGACTCTAACCGTGCCCTCATGGGTGCCAACATGCAACGTCAGGCTGTACCATTGATTGATCCAAAAGCACCTTATGTTGGTACTGGTATGGAATATCAAGCAGCCCATGACTCTGGAGCGGCTGTGATTGCTCAGTATGATGGTAAAGTTACTTATGCTGACGCTGACAAGGTAGAAGTTCGTCGTGAAGATGGTTCATTAGATGTTTACCATATCCAAAAATTCCGTCGTTCAAACTCAGGTACTGCCTACAACCAACGTACTCTTGTTAAAGTTGGTGATCTTGTAGAAAAAGGTGATTTTATCGCTGATGGACCTTCTATGGAAAATGGAGAAATGGCGCTTGGGCAAAACCCAATCGTTGCCTACATGACTTGGGAAGGTTACAACTTCGAGGATGCCGTTATCATGAGCGAACGCTTGGTGAAAGACGATGTTTATACATCTGTCCACCTTGAAGAATACGAATCAGAAACGCGCGATACAAAGCTTGGGCCTGAAGAAATCACTCGTGAAATTCCAAACGTTGGTGAAGATGCTCTTAAAGACCTTGATGAAATGGGTATTATCCGTATCGGTGCTGAGGTTAAAGAAGGGGATATCCTTGTCGGTAAAGTAACACCTAAGGGTGAAAAAGATCTTTCTGCTGAAGAACGTCTTTTGCACGCTATCTTCGGAGACAAGTCTCGTGAAGTTCGTGATACTTCTCTTCGTGTACCACATGGTGCCGATGGTGTCGTTCGTGATGTTAAAATCTTTACACGTGCAAACGGTGATGAATTGCAATCTGGTGTTAACATGCTTGTTCGTGTTTACATCGCTCAAACGTAAGATCAAGGTCGGAGATAAGATGGCCGGACGTCACGGAAACAAAGGGGTTGTCTCTCGTATCGTTCCTGTAGAAGATATGCCTTACCTTCCAGACGGAACTCCAGTTGATATCATGTTGAACCCGCTTGGGGTGCCATCACGTATGAATATCGGTCAGGTTATGGAGCTCCACCTTGGTATGGCAGCTCGTACCCTTGGTATTCACATCGCAACACCAGTCTTTGACGGAGCAAGTTCTGAAGATCTTTGGTCAACTGTTAAAGAAGCAGGTATGGATAGCGATGCCAAGACTATCCTTTACGATGGACGTACTGGTGAACCATTTGATAACCGTGTTTCTGTCGGAGTCATGTACATGATCAAACTCCACCACATGGTTGATGATAAATTGCACGCTCGTTCAGTCGGACCTTACTCGACCGTTACGCAACAACCACTCGGAGGTAAAGCTCAGTTTGGTGGACAACGTTTCGGTGAGATGGAGGTTTGGGCACTTGAAGCTTATGGTGCATCAAATGTCCTTCAAGAAATCTTGACTTACAAGTCTGACGACATCAACGGACGTTTGAAAGCTTATGAAGCTATTACAAAAGGAAAACCAATTCCAAAACCAGGTGTTCCAGAATCCTTCCGAGTTCTTGTAAAAGAATTGCAATCACTTGGTCTTGACATGCGTGTCCTTGACGAAGATGATCAAGAAGTTGAGCTTCGTGATCTTGATGAGGGCATGGACGAAGATGTCATCCACGTAGATGACCTTGAAAAAGCACGTAAAAAAGCTGCTGAAGAAGCAAAAGCTGCTTTTGAAGCTGAAGAAGGTGCAAAAGCGGAAGCAACAGAAGAAGCTACTGAACAAGAATAAGTAGCTCACTTAGAATAGAAAGGGAAGAAATAGTGGTTGACGTAAATCGTTTTAAAAGTATGCAAATCACACTAGCTTCTCCAAGTAAAGTCCGTTCATGGTCTTATGGAGAAGTCAAAAAACCTGAAACAATCAATTACCGTACGTTGAAACCAGAACGTGAAGGACTATTTGACGAAGTCATCTTTGGTCCTACAAAAGACTGGGAATGTGCTTGTGGAAAATACAAACGCATTCGTTATAGAGGGATTGTTTGTGACCGTTGTGGTGTTGAAGTAACGCGTACGAAAGTTCGTCGTGAACGTATGGGACACATCGAGTTGAAAGCTCCTGTATCTCATATCTGGTATTTCAAGGGGATTCCAAGCCGTATGGGCTTGACCCTTGATATGAGCCCTCGTGCCCTCGAGGAAGTTATCTACTTTGCAGCTTATGTGGTCATTGATCCAAAGGATACACCACTTGAGCACAAGTCTATCATGACAGAGCGTGAATACCGTGAACGCTTGCGTGAATATGGCTACGGTTCATTCGTTGCTAAAATGGGTGCCGAAGCTATCCAAGACCTCTTGAAACAAGTAGATCTTGAAAAAGAAATTGCTGAACTTAAAGAAGAATTGAAAACAGCAACTGGACAAAAACGTATCAAAGCCATCCGTCGTTTGGATGTTTTGGATGCATTTTACAAGTCTGGAAATAAACCTGAATGGATGATTCTCAACATCCTTCCAGTTATTCCACCAGATCTTCGTCCAATGTTGCAGTTGGATGGTGGCCGTTTTGCCTCATCTGACTTGAACGACCTCTACCGTCGTGTTATTAACCGTAATAACCGTCTAGCTCGTTTGCTGGAGTTGAATGCACCAGGTATCATCGTTCAAATGAGAAGCGTATGCTTCAAGAAGCGGTTGACGCTTTGATTGACAATGGTCGTCGTGGTCGTCCGATCACAGGACCAGGTAGCCGTCCACTTAAATCATTGAGCCACATGCTCAAAGGTAAACAAGGACGCTTCCGTCAAAACTTGCTCGGTAAACGTGTTGACTTCTCAGGACGTTCCGTTATCGCCGTTGGTCCAACTCTTAAGATGTACCAGTGTGGTGTGCCACGTGAAATGGCGATCGAGCTCTTCAAACCTTTCGTCATGCGTGAAATCGTAGCTCGTGATATTGTGCAAAACGTTAAAGCGGCTAAACGTTTGGTAGAACGTGGAGATGAGCGTATCTGGGATATCCTCGAAGAAGTGATCAAAGAACACCCAGTACTTCTTAACCGCGCACCGACCCTTCACCGTTTGGGGATCCAAGCCTTTGAACCTGTCTTGATTGATGGTAAGGCCCTTCGCTTGCACCCACTTGTCTGTGAAGCCTACAATGCCGACTTTGACGGGGACCAAATGGCCATCCACGTACCGCTTTCAGAAGAAGCTCAAGCCGAAGCACGTATCTTGATGTTGGCTGCTGAGCACATCTTGAATCCGAAAGATGGTAAACCAGTTGTTACTCCGTCTCAGGACATGGTATTGGGTAACTACTACTTGACTATGGAAGAAGCTGGCCGTGAAGGTGAAGGAATGGTTTTCAAAGACCGTGACGAAGCTGTTATGGCTTACCGCAATGGTTATGTTCACCTCCACTCACGTGTTGGTATCGCAACAGACAGCCTCAACAAACCTTGGACAGAAGAGCAAAAACATAAAGTCTTGCTTACAACTGTTGGTAAGATCCTCTTCAACGATATCATGCCAGAAGGTCTACCTTACTTGCAAGAGCCAAACAATGCCAACTTGACAGAAGGCGTTCCGGATAAATACTTCTTGCCACTGGGTGGAGATATCAAGGAAGCGATCAGCAAACTTGAATTGAACCCTCCATTCAAGAAGAAAAACCTTGGAAATATCATCGCTGAAATCTTCAAACGTTTCCGTACGACAGAAACTTCTGCCCTACTTGACCGTATGAAGAACCTCGGTTACCACCACTCAACGCTTGCAGGATTGACAGTGGGTATTGCCGATATTCCAGTTGTTGAAGACAAGGCTCAAATCATCGAAGAATCACACAAACGTGTAGAACAAATCACCAAACAATTCCGTCGTGGTATGATCACAGACGACGAACGCTACAATGCTGTTACAGCTGAATGGCGTGCTGCCCGTGAAAAACTAGAGAAACGTTTGATTGCCAACCAAGATCCTAAGAACCCAATCGTTATGATGATGGACTCTGGAGCCCGTGGTAACATCTCAAACTTCTCACAGCTTGCCGGTATGCGTGGTCTGATGGCGGCTCCGAACGGACGTATCATGGAATTGCCAATCCTTTCAAACTTCCGCGAAGGTTTGTCAGTACTCGAAATGTTCTTCTCAACACACGGTGCTCGTAAAGGTATGACCGATACGGCCCTTAAGACAGCCGACTCAGGTTACTTGACTCGTCGTTTGGTTGACGTTGCCCAAGATGTTATCATCCGTGAGGACGACTGTGGAACTGACCGTGGTCTCTTGATCCGTTCGATTACTGAAGGTAAAGAGATGATTGAATCTCTTGAAGAGCGCCTCAATGGTCGTTACACTAAGAAACTGTTAAGCATCCAGAAACTGGTGCAGTTATCATCGGTCCAAATGAATTGATCACAGAAGACAAGGCGCGTGAAATCGTCAATGCTGGTGTCGAAGAAGTAACGATCCGCTCAGTATTTACATGTAATACTCGCCATGGTGTCTGCCGTCACTGTTACGGTATCAACTTAGCGACTGGTGATGCGGTTGAAGTCGGTGAAGCAGTTGGTACTATCGCTGCCCAATCTATCGGGGGAACCTGGTACACAGCTTACAATGCGTACCTTCCACACGGGTGGGGTTGCCTCAAATACCGATATCACTCAGGGTCTTCCTCGTGTCCAAGAAATCTTTGAAGCCCGCAATCCTAAAGGGGAAGCGGTCATCACAGAAGTCAAAGGGGAAGTTACAGCAATCGAAGAAGATGCTTCAACTCGTACCAAGAAAGTATTCGTTAAGGGTGAAACTGGAGAAGGCGAATACGTGGTACCATTTACAGCTCGTATGCGTGTTGAAGTTGGGGATCAAATCTCTCGTGGTGCAGCATTGACAGAAGGTTCTATCCAACCGAAACGTCTCCTTGCTGTACGTGATGTCTTGTCAGTTGAGACTTACCTCCTCGGTGAAGTACAAAAAGTTTACCGTAGCCAAGGGGTAGAAATCGGTGACAAACACATCGAGGTAATGGTTCGTCAAATGATCCGTAAAGTTCGCGTCATGGATCCAGGGGGATACAGACCTTCTCATGGGTACTCTCATGGATATCAACGACTTTACAGATGCTAACAAGGATGTTCTCATCGCAGGTGGAGTGCCAGCGACTGGTCGTCCAGTCCTTATGGGAATCACCAAAGCCTCACTTGAAACCAATAGTTTCTTGTCAGCTGCTTCCTTCCAGGAAACAACTCGTGTCCTTACAGATGCGGCTATCCGTGGTAAGAAAGACCATCTCCTTGGTCTCAAGGAAAATGTTATCATCGGTAAGATCATCCCAGCTGGTACTGGTATGGCTCGCTACCGTAACCTTGAACCAAAAGCAGTCAATGAAGAGTCTTACCTAGCATCTTCACAAGGAGAAGCTCCAGTAGATACGGCTGTAGAAGAAGGCGTTGAAACTGTTGAGGTAAGTGAATAAAATAAGGCTCTTTGTCAACTGTAGTGGGTTGAAGAAAAGCTAATATCTGGAGAGGACAATTGATGTCTTCTCCATTTTTATATTCAGAGCGATAAAAATTCTTTTCTTAAAGTTGTCAAAGTTCCGAAAACCAAAGGCATTACGTTTGATAAGTTTGATGAGATTATTCGTCGCTTCCAATTTGGCGTTGGAATAGGGTAATTGAAGAGTATTGATGATTTTAACATTGTCCTTAAGAAATGTTTTGAAGACATTGAAATGGAAAGTTAATGTGCAATATCTGTCATAGAAGTCTTTTCAATCATTTTTTTGAATAATAATCTAATGGAGGATAATACGAGGGATTTGATGCTTTTCTTGACTAGATAAGTTTCACCTACTGCCATTTTTGAGCAATGATAGCACATAAAGTAAGGCTTTTTAAGGAGTACTCTAGTAGGTATACCAGTTGTTTCAAGGCAAGGAATCTTAGATGGTCTGTGAAAATCCGTTTTCTTCATTGGTTTTCTGTAATCAGGATAAAATGGAGTCACATAATCCGGTTTAGCGTTAAGATCTTTATAGATTATATGGAAGCTATTTTGAGGTCATAAATACTTAATGATAATTGCATATTTTTATAAAAAACGTTAACAATTCGACGTATAAAAGTATAAATATACTTTTTCGAAAAGGTGAGCAAAATGCTTTAAATTTGTCTAGACTAGTGGTAAAATAGGGCGTTGCTTGAATTAGAAGCAATAGTAAAAACACGCATAAAATATAACAATATATACAATCCTAGATAGGAATTGGAGGTAATATAGTGAAAAATGATTTGTTCAACGACCGTATTAGTCGGTTTTCAATTCGTAAGTTACATGTAGGAGTTTGCTCAGTCTTACTCGGTACCTTAGTTATGCTCGGTACAGCTACAAACGTTAGTGCGGATGAAGCTGTAGAGGATAAAAAAGTTGAGGGAGTTGCTGCGACTACGGAGGTAGAAAGTCCAGCTAGTCTTCCAACTATTGAAACAGAAAAAACGCCTAAAACTACTTATCAAGCAGATGCAGCGCCTGTAGTAGCAGAGGACACTGTAAAGCCTGCTAATAAAGAAACTGAGGTAGCGCCAGTAACCGAAGAAAAATCGGATACAGTTGCAGCAGAAAAACCAGGGAAACGCCGTACTCGTCGTGCTCTTGGTGATGCCAATGATCCAAGTTTAATCGGGGATGACGTTGAAGATGCAACTTCAACTCCGAAAGTTGAAAAGCCTGGCTTTACAACAAATATCAATGCTAAAGACTTAGCCAGCCAAATCTCTTGGTTGGACTTTGGCGATACAGCCAACTGGACAGGGACTACTACAACATCAAAAGGTGACCTTGCTCTCCAAGTCGGCGCGACCTACACCAAGGAAATTATGCCGGGCTATGTGGTCACCATTAAAGTCAAATCTTTGAAGCCTTTCCAAGCGACTGAAATCTATAAAAAACGCCTTGAAGAACGAGGAGCAACAGAAGCTGAAAAAGCGACCTATGACCCCAATGCTAGAAATGGTTATGTGAATGGAAATGCAAATCAGTTTACCTTGAAGGAATTTAATGCCGGTGAAGAAGCTAAGGTTATTGCCGAGCCTCAAAACAATTGGACTGAAATTAAAAAGGAGGGGATTGATACTGGAACTAAGAAAACTACTATTAGTTCAGAATTAACCGGTGGGAACATTGGGGTCCAGTTTGAAGTTTCTGCGACCTTCCGTGGCAAAGCAGTCAAACCTGCTGTCGTCATGGCAGATGGTGAGTCCGCTAACCCTGGTGAATTGCTTATGTTCACGACCAATGGAGAAGGATGGCAACAAATTGGTGAGTGGTATAAACTCGGAAAAACAAATACTAAAACGTTTATTCCACAAGATACAGACAATTTATTTGGTTCAAATCCTACCACAAATATAAATGGCATGAATTTCTATGGGTTGAATCTTAACCAACTTCGAGGTTCAACTCAAGCCGGTCCAGATAAAAAAGCGGTTGCTTGGAAGTACTTTGGAAGTGCTGATCTAACAACTGGAGGTCTCGGAACAGGAGTCTTCGGACCAAATATTTCTGCAGCTAATGTTGCTGTTCCTCTTGTTATGACAAAAGGAGCTTCTGAGATTGGTCTTTACATTGCTTCAGGTGGGAAACAGTCCGCTATGTTCGGCTTCTTCCCGCTTGATGAAGGGGATGCTCCTGAATCATATGGCAAGGCGATTCACTCAATCGCAACGGTTGATGGGATAACTGGTAAAAAAGTCAACCAACCATATCTTGGTCACGTGAGCCCAGATATGGATGAAAACAATACTCTTGATTGGACCGGTGATGACAAGGCGACCACTGCGGATGAAGGTGTTGACCAAATCTTGCCAGATGATTTAAAAGGTTCAACTAATGAAATGATTAAGTTGGATCGTACTCGTCCAGGTGGCTATACTCTGAAGGTTGAAGCTCATACTGATGGAGCTCCAGAAGCACATATCTATGGCTGGATAGACTTTAACCAAAATGGTAAGTTTGATGAGGATGAACGCTCAAATCTCGCTACAATAACTAAGGATGGCACTGTTGAGTTACTGTTTGCAAACAGCAAGACTTACGTCGACCCAAGCGTTAAAGAGTTAGGTGCTCGTGTTCGTATCGCTAAGAAAGCGAACGAGATCGAAAGCCCAACTGGCATGGCCTTCTCAGGGGAAGTTGAAGACTTCAAGACTCAAATCACCCACCCACCAAAAGGGGAATTCAAGGAAACTTCTGGTCCTCAAGCTACTAAACAAACAGCGACTGTAACCTTTACAGCACGTGGAGAACACAAGTTTGAACGTAATTCTGCTGCTGTTATTGATGAAACTGTAGAACCATACATCGTTGACAAAGATGGCAACCGTGCAACTCTTGATGCAGAAGGTTACTATGTTGTACCAGGTCAAGGGAAATACAAGATTACTGCTAACGGCAAAGATGTAGATGTTGAGTTTATCCCAGAAGATAACTTCCTAGGAACAGCTGATGGTATCTCTATCCGTCGTTCAGATAATAATGGCTATAATACTGGTTGGTCAACAAAATTCCCAGACCAAGAACCAAACGTTAATGGTCAGTTGAATACCATGGATGGTCTCTACATCCCTACTGTAACTCCTAAAAATATCGAAGGTGAAGATAAGACTTCTAAAGATATTCAAGGTGCAACACAAACAGGTAAGCCTGAATTCTCTCTTAAAGGTACAAATAGCAATGGAGAGAAAGTCAAAATCACACCTGATTTTGATTATCCGGCTAAATTTGTCGATCCTACAACTGGCACTGTTATTAATGATCCTGTTTTGACTGTAGAAGGAGAAGGGATCTACTATCTAGACGAGTTGACTGGAAAGGTTACTTTTGTACCAGAACCAGGATTTACTGGAACTGCCAAGGGTGTAACAGTTTCTCTTACTGCTCCAGTTGGTCGTGACAAAGATGGTAGAGTGCCAAATAATGCTCTTAAGACTGCGACAGCTAAATACATTCCAACTGTTACACCTGTAACAATTACTCCGACTAACAAGGAGTCTGTGGACATTCAAAACGTTCCTCAAACTCAAACTCCAACATTTGACTTGAGTAATGATAAGACAGTTAAAATCACAAGTAAGAAGCTAGTGGATCCTGCAATTGGTCAACCTACTGATGAAAAAACTGTTACAGTAGCTGGCGAAGGAACATACACAATAGATCCTTCTACAGGAGCTGTTACATTTACTCCTGAAGAAGACTTCGTTGGAACTGCTAAGGGAGTTAAAGTTCAGGCTACTGCTACAATTACTAACGAAAATGGTGAAAAAGCTACGATTACAGCGGATGCAACATATACACCAACTGTAGTAGCGGCAGAGCCAACTGCGAATCCGGCAACATCAATTGATGTACAAGGTGCGACTCAAACAGGAACACCAACATTTGCAGGTACAACTGTACAAGTTAATGGTGAAGATAAAGAAATTACTATTAAAGATAATAGCTATACACTTTAGATGATGATGGTAATCAGGTTACTACTACCCCAGCTTATGCAGAGGATGGAGTAACAGCAATTGGTACCTTCTCAATTGATCCAGCAACAGGTACTGTAACCTTCACACCAACAGATAAATCTTACACTGGTAAAGTAACTCCAGTTACAGTTGTGGCTGAAAGTTCAAACGGTATCTTCGTAGGTACAACCTACACTCCTGAGATTGTTCCTGTTAAACCAACAGCTACCCCAGCTGAAACAACAGATATTCAAGGTGCAACTCAAACAGGTAAACCAGAATTTAAGGGTGGTACAGTTAAAGTTAACGGTGTTGAGAAGACTGTTCCAATTAATGAAACTGTTCCAGCTAAATTTGATGATGGTACAACAACTAAGACTGTTGAAGGCGTTGGTACTTACACTGTAGCAGCAGATGGAACAGTTACTTTCGTACCAGAAAAATCATTCGTAGGAACTGCACCAGCCGTGACAGTTGTCCGCGAAGATAAGAATGGAACAAAAGCTTCTGCGACATATACTCCAACAGTAACTCCGGTTAAACCAACTGCAACACCAGCTGAAACAACAGATATTCAAGGTGCTACACAAACAGGTAAACCTGAATTTACTGCAGGTGACAGCCGTGTACCAATCAACGAAGATGTTCCAGCAACATTTGACGATGGAACAATAAGTAAGAAGGTTGAAGGAGTAGGTACATACACAGTAGCAGCAGATGGAACAGTAACATTTGTTCCAGAAAAATCATTCGTAGGAACTGCACCAGCCGTGACAGTTGTCCGTGAAGATAAGAACGGAACAAAAGCTTCTGCAACATATACTCCAACAGTAACTCCGGTTAAACCAACTGCAACACCAGCTGAAACCACAGATATTCAAGGTGCTACACAAACAGGCAAACCTGAATTTACTGAAGGTGACAGCCGTGTACCAATCAACGAAGATGTTCCAGCAACATTTGACGATGGAACAACAAGTAAGAAGGTTGAAGGAGTAGGTACATACACAGTAGCACCAGATGGAACAGTAACATTTGTTCCAGAAAAATCATTCGTCGGAACTGCACCAGCCGTGACAGTTGTCCGTGAAGATAAGAACGGAACAAAAGCTTCTGCAACATATACTCCAACAGTAACTCCTGTTACACCAACAGCAGAAGATGCAACTTCAACTGATAAACAAGGTCAAGAACAATCGGGTAAACCAACTTTCACACCAGGGAACCCAAGTGTTCCAATGGATAATGATGTTCCAGCAACCTTTGAAGATGGTTCAACAACGAAGGTAATTCCAGGAGAAGGAACCTACACAGTGGCTCCAGATGGAACAGTTACATTCGCACCAGAAAAATCATTCACAGGAACAGGAACAGGTGTAACAGTTAAACGTGTAGACAAGAATGGTACACCAGTAACAGCTAAGTACACACCAACAGTGACACCAGTAACACCAACAGCGGCTCCAGCTGAATCAGAAGCACCTCAAGGTGTGGTTCAAACTGGAACAGTGACATTCACAGAAGGTGATCCAGTTGCTCCTATCGACAAGGATACCATTACTCTTCTTGATGAAAATGGTCAACCTGCTGCTTCAGTAGATGCTAAGTCACCAGATGGTAAGGTTATCGGTACATTCACAGTTGATAAAGCAACAGGTGTAGTAACCTTCACACCAACTGATAAGACATATTCAGGTGATGTGGTTGCCGTTAAGGTTCAAGCTAAGGACGCCAACGGTACACCAGCTGAAACAACTTACACACCTAAGATTACTCCAGTAGTTCCAACAGCAGACCCAGCAACATCAACAGATATCCAAGGTAAGACACAAACAGGAACACCAAGCTTTACACCAGGTAATCCTAATGTTCCAATGGATAATGATGTTCCAGCAACATTTGAAGATGGTTCAACAACTAAGGTCATTCCAGGCGAAGGAACCTACACAGTAGCACCGGACGGAACAGTAACCTTCGTCCCAGAAAAATCGTTTACAGGCACAGGAACAGGTGTAACTGTTAAGCGTGTAGATAAGAATGGTACACCAGTAACTGCTAAGTACACACCAACAGTAACTCCAGTAACACCGACAGCAACTCCAGCTGAATCAGTTGCACCTCAAGGTGTGGTTCAAACTGGTACTGTTACATTCACAGAAGGTGACCCAGTTGCACCAATCGACAAGGATACGATTACTCTTCTTGACGAAATGGCAAACCAGCTACATCAGTAGTTGCTAAATCACCAGAAGGTAAAGAAATCGGTACTTTCACAGTTGATAAAGAAACAGGTGTTGTAACATTCACACCAACTGACAAATCATACTCAGGTGATGTTGTTCCAGTTAAGGTTCAAGCTAAAGATGCTAACGGTACTGCTGTAGAAACAACTTACACACCTAAGATTACTCCAGTAGTTCCAACAGGTGAAGATGTTACTTCAACTGACAAACAAGGTCAAACACAAACAGGTAAACCTAAGTTTACAGAAGGTAATCCAAGTGTACCAATGGACGATGATGCTCCAGCAACATTTGAAGATGGTTCAACAACTAAGACTATCCCAGGTGAAGGAACATACACAGTAGCACCAGACGGAACAGTAACCTTCGTACCAGAAAAATCATTCACAGGAACAGGAACAGGCGTGACTGTTAAACGTGTAGATAAGAATGGTACACCAGTAACAGCTAAGTACACACCAACTGTGACTCCAGTAACACCAACAGCGGAACCAGTAACATCAACAGATATCCAAAGTAAGACACAAACAGGAAAACCTAAGTTTACAGAAGGTGATCCAAGTGTACCAATGGATGACGATGTTCCAGCAACATTTGAAGATGGTTCAACAACTAAGGTAATTCCAGGTGAAGGAACTTACACAGTAAATCCAGACGGTACAGTAACGTTCACCCCAGAAAAAGGATTCACAGGAGTAGGAACAGGAGTAACGGTTAAACGTGTAGATAAGAACGGTACCCCAGTAACAGCTAAATACACACCAACAGTAACTCCAGTGACTCCAGAAGGAACACCAGCTGAAACAACAGATATCCAAGGTAAAGAACAAACTGGCAAACCTGAATTCAAACCAGGCAACCCAGACGTACCAATGGATGATGAAGTACCAGCAACCTTCGAAGATGGATCAACTGAGAAAGTAATTCCAGGCGAAGGAACTTACAAAGTAAATCCAGACGGTACAGTAACGTTCACCCCAGAAAAAGGATTCACAGGAGTAGGAACAGGCGTAACAGTTAAACGTGTAGATAAGAACGGTACCCCAGTAACAGCTAAATACACACCAACAGTAACTCCAGTGACTCCAGAAGGAACACCAGCTGAAACAACAGATATCCAAGGTAAAGAACAAACTGGCAAACCTGAATTCAAACCAGGCAACCCAGAAGTACCAATGGATGATGAAGTACCAGCAACCTTCGAAGATGGATCAACTGAGAAAGTAATTCCAGGCGAAGGAACTTACAAAGTAAATCCAGACGGTACAGTAACGTTCACCCCAGAAAAAGGATTCACAGGAGTAGGAACAGGCGTAACAGTTAAACGTGTAGATAAGAACGGTACCCCAGTAACAGCTAAATACACACCAACAGTAACTCCAGTGACTCCAGAAGGAACACCAGCTGAAACAACAGATATCCAAGGTAAAGAACAAACTGGCAAACCTGAATTCAAACCAGGTAACCCAGAAGTACCAATGGATGATGAAGTACCAGCAACCTTCGAAGATGGATCAACTGAGAAAGTAATTCCAGGCGAAGGAACTTACAAAGTAAATCCAGACGGTACAGTAACGTTCACACCTGAGAAGACATTCACAGGTACAGGAACAGGCGTAACAGTTAAACGTGTAGATAAGAACGGTACATCAGTAACAGCTAAATACACACCAACCGTAACACCTGTAACACCAACAGGTGAACCTGTTACAACTATTGGACCAAAAGGTCAAGAACAATCTGGAAAACCAAAATTCACAGAAGGTGACCCAAGTGTTCCAATGAATGATGAAGTACCAGCGACATTTGAAGATGGCTCAACAACGAAGACTATTCCAGGTGTCGGCACTTATACAGTAGCACCAGACGGAACAGTAACCTTCAAACCAGAACCAGAATTTACAGGAACAGCTCCATCTGTAACAGTTGTCCGTGAAGATATGAACGGAACAAAAGCTTCTGCAACATACACACCAACAGTAACACCAGTTACTACATTTGTAGATAAAGATGGTAAAGCAATTCCAGGATATCCAACAGAAGATGGCGAAAATCCTAAGAAAGATATTCCAGGCTACCGTTTCGTAGAGACTAAGAAACTTCCAAACGGTGACACAGAACATGTCTACGAAAAAGTGAAGACTAGTCACAAGGATAAAGACGGAAACGAAATTCCAGGTTATCCAACAGAAGATGGCGAAAATCCTAAGAAAGATATTCCAGGATACCGCTTCGTAGAGACTAAGAAACTTCCAAACGGTGACACAGAACATGTCTACGAAAAAGTGAAGACTAGTCACAAGGATAAAGACGGAAACGAAATTCCAGGATATCCAACAGAAGACGGCGAAAATCCTAAGAAAGATATTCCAGGCTACCGCTTCGTAGAGACTAAGAAACTTCCAAACGGTGACACAGAACATGTCTACGAAAAAGTGAAGACTAGTCACAAGGATAAAGATGGAAACGAAATTCCAGGATATCCAACAGAAGATGGTGAAAATCCTAAGAAAGATATTTCAGGCTACCGCTTCGTAGAGACTAAGAAACTTCCAAACGGCGACACAGAACATATCTACGAAAAAGTGAAGACTAGTCACAAGGATAAAGAAGGCAATGAGATTCCAGGATATCCAACAGAAGATGGCGAAAATCCTAAGAAAGATATTCCAGGTTACCGCTTCGTAGAGACTAAGAAACTTCCAAACGGTGACACAGAACATGTCTACGAAAAAGTGAAGACACCAGATCCAGTACCAACACCAGATCCAGTGCCAACGCCAGATCCAGTGCCAACGCCAGATCCAGTGCCAACGCCAGATCCAGTGCCAACGCCAGATCCAGTGCCAACGCCAGATCCAGTGCCAACGCCAGATCCAGTGCCAACGCCAGATCCAGTGCCAACACCAGATCCAGTGCCAACGCCAGATCCAGTGCCAACGCCAGATCCAGTGCCAACGCCAGATCCAGTTCCAACGCCAGATCCAGTTCCAACGCCAGATCCAGTGCCAACACCAGATCCAGTGCCAACACCAGATCCAGTTCCAACGCCAGATCCAGTGCCAACGCCAGATCCAGTGCCAACGCCAGATCCAGTGCCAACGCCAGATCCAGTGCCAACGCCAGATCCAGTGCCAACACCAGATCCAGTTCCAACGCCAGATCCAGTGCCAACGCCAGATCCAGTGCCAACGCCAGATCCAGTGCCAACACCAGATCCAGTGCCAACGGCTAAAGAACCAGTTAAGACTAATACTGCTCAATTGCCAAATACAGGTACTGAAGATCATGCTAGTCTTGCTGCTCTAGGCTTGCTAGGTGTCTTGAGTGGATTTGGGCTTGTGGCTCGCAAAAAGAAAGAAGATTAATCAACTCTGTAAAGTAGTGAGAAAGTCAACTTTCTAATCAAAAACTAGTGCATTTAATGATGCACTAGTTTTTTGATGCTTGTCTTAAGGATAGAACTATGCTACAATCTTGTAAAACAATCAAGAAAGAAATAACATGAAAACAGAATACCAAAAAATGATCGCGGGAGAACCCTATTACCCCTTCGCCCCAGAACTCCGTTCTTTAGCGCAAACAGCGCGACAAAAGCAAGCAGCTTTTAATGAAGAAGTCGATCCAGTAAAAGGTGTGGAAATCATCAAAGGGTGGTTTGGGTCTGCCGGAGAAAACCTTTATGTCAATACTCGATTGGTGGTGGATTATGGTGTCAATATTCATCTAGGAGAAAATTTTTATTCCAATTGGAACTTGACCATGTTGGATGTTTGTCCTATTACTATTGGTGATAATGCCATGATTGGTCCTAACTGCCAGTTTCTAACCCCCCTTCATCCACTAGATCCAGATGAACGAAATTCAGGTTTAGAATTTGGAAAACCAATCACGATTGGTAAGAACTTCTGGGCAGGGGGCGGGGTCATTGTCCTTCCAGGCGTTACACTAGGGGATAATGTTGTTGCAGGAGCGGGGGCTGTAATCACCAAGTCTTTTGGTGACAATGTAGTTCTGGCAGGCAATCCAGCACGAGTCATCAAAGAGATTCCAGTTAAAGGAAATTAAAGGTTGTAGAAAGAGAAAGTGAAGTCTTTTTCAAAAGAGCTCTTTGAAATCGAAAAGCCTAACCAGTCTCAGTATCAAAAACTTATTGCTAGCAAAAAACGAGGTCGGAATTTTTATCCCAGCCTCGTTTTTCGTCTCTAGAGATTTTTTCTTTTCTTAGCTTTTTTAGTAAGAGCCACATCGCATTGATCAATATTTTGTGTAAGATAGCTAGTCACTTGGAAATCATTCGCCTCTGTTTTTAGCTCGACTTCATAGACAATACTGAGGGTGTCACCCGCGTTTGTGCTATTGATTGTAATCATATCGATTTCTGAGCAAAATTGGTCAAGAGATGATTGGATAGCTTCCTGTACCTTCTCTTGATTGGCTACCGTTATTGTCAAAAGTCTACGACGTTGATTGTCAGATTTGACTTGTTGATTCTCCAAAAGGAACCAAACACCCAAGATAAAGAGGGTGAAGAGAATAGCCAAGAAGAGGTATCCTGTTCCACAAGCTAGACCGATAATCATGGCTAGGAAAATAGCAATCAGTTCTCTTGAACCACTTGTTGCAGAACGGAAACGGATCAAACTAAAGGTTCCGGCTACAGCAATTGAAGTACCCAAGCTTCCATTGACTAGAAAAATAACCAAAGTCATGAGGCAGGGAAGCAGAGTCAAGCTGATAGCAAATTCTCTGGTATAGAGGGTCCGATATTTATAGGTCCAAGTGAGAGCCAAGCCAAGAGTTAGACTGACAAGTAGAGCTAGCAGTAGTTGGAAGGGGTCTGCACTGGCAGTGGCGTTGTTGAAAATTGAATTAAATAGATTAAGCATAAGCCATACCTGCGCTTTCTATACTTGGACGTGGTGCATAAGGAAGACCCTGAGATTTGTGATAAGCACAACTGTATTTTGAAAATTTGTGTTCAATCAAACCATATTTATCTAGAATGTCTTGTAGCCACTGAGGTCTATTTCCAGGAGCTTTAATCTCCATGATTAGAGTCTTGTCATCCAATAGAGGGGCCCCATGATTTCCCGCGAAGAGACTGACAGTTTCATCTCTAAAGACTAGATTTTGGTCAATTGTGATACGAATTTTATTATAGTCATAGCCTTCGATGTATTTTTTCTCTTTTAATGAATAACGATCATAGTAGATATACATACGAGGCTTGATGGCTTGCTTGTAATCTATACGAAGTTTTTTCACTTTTTCAATGACAACTGCATCAGTAATGCTAGGATCCAAGTGCCCTTTGGTCATAAAGTTAAGGATAGAAATAGGAGTTGAGAGTAGTCTAAATTTGCGACCAACTCCTTCTTGATCCTTGGTTTTGATTTCTAAAAATACTTGACTATCTGCTTTGGGTTGGCTGAGATAGGTCCGCATCCGAACCTTTTCTTTTCGCTTATCTCCAAAATCATCATCTAGGAGAACATCAAAATCTTCTGTATCAAAGTAGATATTTGAAATGGTTGAAATCGGATAGTCGTCTTCTACTAAATATTCCTTTAAATCTTGGATGAGTTTGTCTAGTTTATCTTTGGAGACAATATATTTGGTTTCAATCCGTTTGAAAGTTGTTTCGATTGGTTTCATAAGTCTTTCTCCTCTTGCTTTCAGTTATACTATATTTAAACAAGGTGAACTTGCTTGACTACAATTCTAGAGGGGGGTTTCTGAAACTTTTGTTAAATTTAACTTAATTAAAACTAAACTTAAGAAAACTTTCAGAAAAAATTTAGGCTTCTTTTAGGAAAGTCACCTAGACTAAGAGCATGTAAAATGAAAGACGAGGAAACGAGCATGAAAGCAAAAAAATGGACATTCCTATTAACGAGTATAGCGACTCTAGCACTGGTAACAGCATGTACCCAGTCATCTACAAGCACAAGCAATAGTGCAGCGACGACAACAGTAACTACCAATAAGAAAACTTCTAGCTACTTTACCGACAAGGACTATGATACTTCCTATGATGAAAAGACAGCAGCAACTGTAACTCTGTCAGGATCAACGGCGACGGTATCAGGTGATGGGGTTACCGTATCAGGCTCTACCGTTACCATCTCTAAAGCAGGAACCTATGTGATTTCAGGTCAATCCGACGGTGTTCAAATCAAGATTGAAGCTGGAAATTCTGACGATGTACATATCGTACTAAATGGTGTTACCATGACCAATACCAATGCAGCTATTTCTGCAACATCAGCCGGGCATGTTTACCTAACTTTAGCAGATGGAACAACCAATAGCCTTTCAGATTCTGCTTCAAACAGTGATGACAAGGCAGACGCAGCCCTCTTCTCTAAAGTGGACTTGACTATCAATGGTAAAGGAACTCTCAATGTAGATGGTAAGAAGAATAATGGTATCAAGGCCAATGATACGCTTCATATCACGGGTGGAACCTTTAACATCACATCAGTAGGAGATGCCTTTAATGTCAATGATGAACTCAATATCACTGGAACAACCATGACTATCGATGCTAAGGAAGATGGTGTTAAGGTAGACAATGATGAGGACACATCTGTAGGAACCATGTATCTCTCTGAAAATACCATTACTGTTACTGCTGGTGATGATGGTATCCACGCTTCAGGTGATTTGGTCATCGATAGCGGAACCTATACCGTCAAGAAATCTACAGAAGGATTAGAAGGAAAATCAATCACTATCAACGGCGGGAATATCACCATCTATTCAACAGACGATGGTGTCAACGCAGCCAATGCAAATGCCCAACAGAGTGAAATCTTCTTCACCATGAACGGTGGAAATCTAACCGTTGAAGTTGGTCAAGGGGACACAGACCCAATTGACTCAAACGGTAATATTACGGTTAATGGCGGAACCATCAAAATGACAGGTCAATCTGGTTTTGACTTTGATGGAACAGCAACCTACACAGGTGGAGAGATCTACCTTAATGGTGAAAAACAAACTGAGATTGTAAATTCGATGCCTGGCGGCGGAGGCCCTCAAGGAAATGGTGGTCCTGGTGGACGACCATAGAAGAAAATCTCCTTTCTCGAAAGAGAAGGGAGATTTCTTATGTTGGAGAAAAAGGTCGTGTGGATAAGAATTTCTTCTATATCTTCTATCCAGCCCACATCTATCTCTTATACATACTAGCTAGTCTACTCCATTAACAACTATCAGCACCTCAAAAGGGTGCTTTTCTGATGTTGGAACGAGCAAAAAAACACTCTTATTCCAATGCTTTTCTAAGTCTGTGGAATAAGAGTGCTTATTATATAGGAAATTATTCTTCGTCTTTTTTAAAGATGTTTTTTACACCAGATACTGCACCTTCGATAGCTTCTTTAGCATCTTCGGCAACTTCTTTAGCTTTTGAAGCTACTTTTTCTGCAGCTCCTTCTGCTTGAGTTTTTGTATCGCCAGTTAGTTTACCAAAACCTTCTTTAACAGAACCTTTAGCTTGGTTGAGTTTTTCTTCGATTGACATAGGGATTACCTCCGTTAATTTTTTGTATTATCTGAATTAAATCAGATGTTAATTTAAGTATATACCCTTTATTGTTAAAAAGCAAAAAACTGATACGAAAAGCATCAGTTTATTTTTTTAATAGGTTACAACATTCAATTGCCCTTTATCATATTCGGCGATAAAGATATTAGACACTTCTTCGAAGCCTTCTTCTTTCAATTTTTCTGTTAGCCACTCTTCAGTTTTGCCAATTGTTTCTAGGATTTCAACTTGGACAACGCCGTCTGTAATGACTGGGTACTTAGGATTCTCGTCACCCATTCTTACGACAATTAGCTGTCCGTTTTGCTCAATCACAGCTCTCTTGACTTCCTTTAGTTGGAAAATTCCTTGAGCACGCAATTTAAGAGCTACATCTGCAGCTGCAAGACCTTTTGAACGACAGGCTTCTGGATCTAATTTTCCATTTTTAATGATAATCGTAGGTTTTCCGTCAATCAGCTGTTTAATGAAGGAAACATTGGTATTCAGCCATTTAAGGAGCAGGATGAGAATAGTCCAGATAATGAGGATAACAACGTATTGTATGATAGTGATTGAACTATTGTAGATGATCCCGCCGATAATACCCCCGAGAACAAAGTTCTGTATTTGGTCTACTGCAGAACTTGGTGCTAGATTTCCTTTCCCTGTTACGTTAATAACAAAAACAAGAGAAAGTAGCCCCAAGGCTAATTTAATCGCAATCGTAGCAAAAAAGCTTATCATTTTTCAACCTCCACGAGTTCAACGTCTGATTTATACAGTTCCATTTTTTCTAATAAATAGCTATCTTGGTCAGTCCCGCTAATCGCACGATAAAAATTGTCGCCAACCTTAATAATAGCTCCATCAGTTGTAGCTGAGGTATTGACATAAACATCTTTTTTATCAACACCTAACTCTTTTGATACAATCTCGATGAAGTGTAAGGAACTACGAAATTGATTATCATTGGATTGACTGCTTTGAAGATTCGTAATGCTAATCAATACAAAAGCAATTAAAGTCAAAATAGAAATAATCGATAATTCACGGAACTTGCTCCCTTTTTTATCTTTGAAAGCCTTAAATGCAAAAAATCCAGTCACAATCACTAAGAACGTCGACACAATAATCATGGCCCAATTCTGTTGACTAATCTGACTTAGAACATAGTCGTATGAATAGAATTTCATAAGAACCTCCACTTTTTAAATTCAATCTATTATAAACGAATTCATAAGTTATAGCAATTTTTTGATTAGGAAAAAGCATTTAATTGATGTTTTCTATTTAAAATATGTTTTTCTGATTTGACTTAGGTTCTCGCCTTGACTTTGGTTTTGCTTTTGCTATAATAGTATAAATTTAGAGGAGGTACACTATGATTCAAAAACACGCCATTCCCATTTTAGAGTTTGATGATAATCCCCAAGCAGTCATTATGCCAAATCACGAAGACTTGGATTTACAGTTACCAAAGAAGTGCATCTATGCATTTTTGGAAGAGGAGATTGACCGCTATGCTCAGGAAGCAGGAGCCAAGTGCGTCGGCGAGTTTATTTCTGCCACTAAAACTTATCCTGTTTATGTCTTGAATTACAAGGGTGAGGAAGTGTGCCTAGCTCAAGCGCCCGTTGGTTCTGCCCCAGCAGCCCAGTTTATGGATTGGTTGATTGCCTATGGTGTGGAGAAAATCATTTCCACTGGTACTTGTGGAGTTCTAGCCGATATTGAGGAAAATGCCTTTCTGGTTCCAGTTCGTGCCCTGCGTGATGAAGGAGCCAGTTACCATTATGCGGCACCTTCTCGTTATATGGATGTTCATGTGGAAGCTGTTTCTGCTATCGAGCAAGTCTTGGAACAACTAGGTATTCCTTATGAAGAGGTTATGACTTGGTCGACAGATGGTTTTTACCGAGAAACAGCTGAAAAAGTTGCCTATAGGAAGGAAGAAGGCTGCGCAGTTGTGGAGATGGAGTGTGCAGCTCTTGCAGCAGTTGCCCAGCTTCGAGGAGTAGTTTGGGGACAACTTCTATTCACAGCAGATTCTCTAGCGGATTTAGAAAATTATGATAGTCGCGATTGGGGTTCAGAAGCTTTTGACAAGGCCTTGGAACTCTGTCTTGAAATTGTTAGTCATATGTGACTGATTTAACTGTTTTATGGTACAATGTAGCTATGTTATTCAAATCATTTTCGGAAAAAATAAACACGACATTGGGGCGTTTATCATCTGCCCGTCGCATTTTTTTAAGTTTTGCTTTGGTTATTTTCGTAGGCTCTCTCCTTTTGAGCCTGCCATTTGTGCAAGCAACAAGCTCCCAAGCGACCTATTTCGACCATCTCTTTACAGCTGTATCCATGGTCTGTGTGACAGGACTCTGTACTCAACCAGTAGCTACCACATATAACATCTGGGGTCAGTTAATCTGTATGTTTTTGATCCAGATTGGTGGTTTGGGTCTCATGACCTTTATAGGGGTCTTTTATATTCAAAGTAAGCAAAAGCTAAGTCTTCGTAGCCGTGAAACAATTCTGGAGAGTTTTAGTTATGGAGAAACTCAGTCTTTAAAGGTTTTCATACGTTCGATTTTCTTGACAACTTTTATCGTTGAAGGACTAGGAGCCTTCCTGTTAAGTTTTCGTTTTGTTCCGGAATTTGGTTGGGGCCGAGGGATTTTTACCTCTATCTTCGTAGCTATTTCAGCTTTCTGTAATGCTGGTTTTGATAATTTTGGCAGTACAAGTTTAGTAGCTTTTCAAACTGACCCTCTGATTAATCTAGTGATTGCTTCCTTGATAATCACCGGCGGTCTAGGATTTATGGTTTGGTTTGACCTGGCTACACGGTTGAGCAAGAAAAAACGTCGGCTTCGCTTCCATACCAAATTGGTTCTCTTCTTGACAGCTGGGATTTTATTGACGGGAACAGTTTTAACCCTCTTGATAGAGTGGAACAATTCGGGAACGATTGGCAATCTCAGTATTCCGGATAAATTGCTGGTTAGCTTTTTCCAAACAGTTAGCATGAGAACGGCAGGCTTTGCTTCTATTGATTATACTCAAGCTAGACCTGTTACACTACTGATCTATATTTTACAAATGTTTCTTGGTGGGGCTCCTGGCGGAACTGCAGGGGGACTTAAAATCACAACCTTCTTTGTCTTATTGGTCTTTGCGCGCAGTGAGCTTTTAGGATTGCCTCATGCCAATATAGCTCGAAGAACGATCGAACCACGAACAGTCCAGAAATCTTTCAGTGTTTTCATCATCTTCTTGATAACTTTTTAGCGGGCTTAATCTTAATAGGAATAACAGCCGAGGGAAATCCGCGCTTTATCTACATCATGTTCGAGACGATTTCAGCGCTTGCCACGGTTGGTGTGACTGCCAATCTGACACCAGAGTTAGGCAAGTTAGCACTTAGCATTGTAATGCTACTGATGTTCATAGGACGGATCGGGCCACTCACGCTATTAGTCAGTTTAGCTGAGTATCAACCAGATAAGAAAGACATGATCCATTATATGAAAGCAGATATTACCATTGGTTAAGAAAGGAAAGTCTATGTCAGATCGAACAATTGGAATTTTAGGTTTGGGAATTTTTGGGAGTAGTGTGCTTACCGCTCTCGCTCAGCAAGATATAAATATTATCGCCATTGACGACCATGAGGAACGAATCAATCATTTCGAACCAGTCTTGGTTCGTGGAGTTGTTGGAGATATAACCGATGAAGATCTCTTGCTCTCAGCAGGGATTGATACTTGCGATACAGTTGTCGTAGCAACTGGGGAAAATTTAGAATCGAGTGTGCTTGCGGTCATGCATTGCAAAAGCCTGGGAGTGCCGACAGTTATTGCCAAGGTTAAAAGTCATACAGCAAAAAAAGTTCTTGAAAAAATTGGTGCGGATTCAGTCATTTCGCCAGAGTATGAAATGGGGCGCTCGTTGGCACAGACAATACTCTTTAATAATAGCGTAGATGTCATTCAGTTGGACAAGAATGTCTCGATTATCGAGATGAAAATTCCACAGTCGTGGGCAGGCAAGAGTCTAAGCCAACTAGACCTTCGAGGACGATACAATTTCAATATCCTTGGTTTTCGTGACTACGAAAATGCTCCTCTAGACGTTCAGTTTGGTCCAGATGATCAATTAAAAGCTGATGGCTATATGATGGCAGTAATCAATAACCAATATTTGGATAATCTAGCACACCTTAATGATTAAAAGAGAAATGACTATTCTTTTTTCTAGTGACTATTGAGTCAATATAAGTATTTTATAAGAAGGATTTAAGAAAAATTTTAACTTTTTCTTAATCCTTTTTAATTTTAGGAGATTATACTAGAGCTATCAAAAAAACTCTAAGGAGAATCCTATGAAATTCAATCCAAATCAGAGATATACTCGTTGGTCTATTCGCCGCCTCAGTGTAGGTGTTGCTTCAGTTGTTGTGGCTAGTGGCTTCTTTGTTCTAGTCGGTCAACCAGCTTCAGTTCGTGCAGATCAAGTGAAACCTACTGAAATACCAGTTGTCCAAACTGAGAAAGACATGCCTAAAGAAGTCAAGAAAACTAGTGAGATGCCAGAAAAAGCTACTGAGCTTCCTATGGACCCTGAGAAAGAAGTAGCGACTACAGAAGCACCTTCTAAAGAAGAAATGTCTGTAGAAACAAAAGCTACTGAGCCTGAAACTGCTAAAAAAATGGAAGAAACTGCTAAAGCTGAAGTAGCTGAAATGCCTAAAACAGGAGTAGAAACTCCTGAAAAGACTCCAGAACCTAAGGAAGAAAAGGTAACTAGTCCAGACCAAGTTAAAAAAGCAGTATCTGACAACATAAAAGACAGCACCGATGTTCCAGCTAGCTATCTTGAAAAAGCAAATGTTCCCGGTCCATTCTTGGCAGGTGTTAACCAAGTGATTCCTTACGAAGCTTTCGGTGGTGACGGTATGTTAACTCGTCTCTTGCTCAAAACAGCCTACAAGGCTCCATGGTCAGACAATGGTTCAGCAGGAAATGCAGCAATTCTTCCACTTGAAGGCTTGGCAAAAGGTCAATATTTCTACGAAGTAGATTTGAACGGCAACACACGAGGCAAAGAAGGTCAAGCTCTTCTCGACCAACTTCGTGTTAACGGCACACAAACATACCAAGCAACAGTTAAAGTCTACGGTGCCAAAGACGGCAAGGTCGATTTGACAAATCTCGTAGCGACTAAAGATTTGACAGTCAATTTGAATGGCTTAACTACTCCAGCTGAAGTCCAAAAAGGAGTAGCCGACAACACCAAAGATACAGTAGACGTTCCAGCCACTTACTTGGACAAGGCTAACTTCCCAGGTCCATTTACAGCCGGTGTCAACCAAGTTATTCCGTATGAATTCTTCGCTGGTGACGGTATGTTAACTCGTCTTATCTTGAAAGCTTCTGACAAGGCTCCATGGTCAGACAACGGTTCAGCTAAAAACCCAGCTCTTCCACCAGTAGAAAAATTGGGCAAAGGTCTCTACTTCTACGAAGTGGACTTGGCAGGTACCCAAGGTAAATCAGATAAAGAGCTTCTTGACCTGTTGAAACAATATGGTACACAAAGCTACAAGGCAACCATCAAAGTGTACGGTGCGAAAGATGGCAAGGCTGATTTGACTAATCTCGTAGCGACTAAGGATTTGACAGTAAACTTGAATAGACATCAGTCTCTTGTCCCGATGCAGTCAGGTTTCGTCCCATCTTCTAATGGTTCAGCTATGCCAGCTCCAATGATGAATAGTCATCAAGCTGCATCTAATATGAAAGCTCAAATGCCTGGTGACAATCAAGATGCGATGAAATCTAAAATGCCAGCTGCTAGCCAGGATAAGATGATGCCTAACAAAGAGCAGGATAAAACCATGAATGCTAGCCAGTCTATGGCAACACCAAGCATGAAGCAAGACCAAGTCGCAGCAATCTCAAGCAAAATGTCTGATGAAGGCAAGATGGCGTCTACTAACAAGGTGTCAAGTCCAATGATGGCTGATCACATGAAAGACCAAAAAGACATGCTTCCATATACTGGTGAAGCCCAAACATCAATGGCTACTATTGGATTCTTTGGACTAGCCTTGGCCGGACTGTTAGGTGGACTCGGTTTGAAAGCTAAAAAAGAGGAAAATGACTAGTCTAGCTACAGACTTTCTATCTAGAATTTGAAAAATCCAGATATCGTTTAGAATGTTCGTAAAGCGATTAAAATAGTGTTATACTATTGTGGTATAGCACTGTTTTTTTCAAAGGAGAGATAGATGGGAAAGACAATTTTACTCGTTGACGACGAGGTAGAAATCACAGATATTCATCAACGTTATCTGGTTCAGGCAGGATATCAGGTTTTGGTGGCCCATGATGGAGTAGAGGCCTTAGAAATCTTCAATCGAAAACCGATTGATTTGATTATTACAGATATCATGATGCCTCGGATGGATGGTTATGATTTGATTAGTGAAGTTCAGTATCAATCTCCGGATCAGCCTTTTCTCTTTATCACGGCTAAGACCAGTGAGCAGGACAAGATTTACGGTCTGAGCTTGGGGGCAGACGACTTTATTGCCAAGCCCTTTAGCCCGCGTGAGCTAGTTTTGCGTGTCCACAATATCTTGCGTCGTCTTCATCGTGGAGGTGAGACAGAAGTTGTCAGTCTCGGGGATTTACGGATGAATCACGGTAGCCATGAGGTTCAAGTCGGAGATGTGGCGCTTGATTTGACAGTCAAATCCTTCGAACTTTTATGGCTTTTAGCCAGTAATCCAAAACGGGTTTTCTCTAAGACAGACCTCTATGAAAAGGTCTGGCAGGAAGACTATGTGGATGATACCAATACCTTGAATGTTCATATCCATGCTCTTCGACAGGAGTTGGCTAAATATGCTAGTGCAGAAACGCCCACCATAAAAACCGTTTGGGGCTTGGGCTACAAAATTGAGAAAGCACGAGGTAGTCGATGAAATTAAAAAGTTATATTTTAGTTGGGTATATCATTTCAACACTCCTAACGATTATCGTGGTCTTTTGGGCCATCCAGCGAATGCTAATTGAAGAAAGTGAAATTTATTTCCTAGTGGGTATGACTCTCATGGCTAGTTTTGTCGGTGCTGGGATTAGTCTCTTTCTTCTATCGCCGGTCTTTACGTCGTTGGGTAAACTCAAGGAACATGCCAAGCGAGTAGCGGACAAGAACTTTCCATCAAATTTGGAGGTTCAAGGCCCTGTAGAATTTCAGCAATTAGGCCAAGCTTTCAATGAAATGTCCCATGATTTGCAGGCGACCTTTGATTCCTTAGAAGAAAGCGAACGAGAAAAGGGCTTGATGATTGCCCAGCTGTCGCATGATATCAAGACCCCTATCACTTCGATTCAAGCGACGGTAGAAGGGATTTTGGATGGGGTTATCAAGGAAGGAGAACAGTCCCATTATCTAGCAACCATTGGACGCCAGACAGAAAGACTCAATAAACTGGTTGAGGAGTTAAATTTTTTGACCCTAAACACAGCTAGAAATCAGGTGGAAACTGCTAGCAAAGACAGTATTTCTGGACCAACTCTTGATTGAGTGTATGAGTGAATTTCAGTTCTTGATTGAGCAGGAGGAGCGAGATGTCCACTTGAAGGTAATTCCAGAGTCTGCCCGGATTGAAGGTGATTATGCCAAGCTTTCTCGTATCTTGGTGAATCTGATCAATAACGCTTTTAAATACTCTGCTCCAGGAACTAAGCTGGAAGTGGTAGCTAAGCTGGAGAAGAACCAACTCTCAATCAGTGTGATCGATGAGGGGCAGGGAATTGAGCCAGAGGACTTGGAGAATATTTTCAAACGCCTTTATCGTGTAGAAACTTCTCGTAATATGAAAACAGGTGGACATGGCTTAGGGCTTGCGATTGCGCGTGAATTGGCTCATCAATTGGGTGGGGAAATCACAGTTGCCAGCCAGTACGGCCTAGGAAGCACCTTTACCCTCGTTCTCAATCTCTCTGGCAGTGAAAATAAAGCTTAAAACCCCTTTACAAATCTAGCCATTCATGGTAAAATGGACTTTGTGTGAAATAGCAGCAGGAAAGCATGAAGCTCGTCAACAGGTGTCTTCTGATAAGTAACCTTGGCTGTTTAGGCGAAGGGCATCTGCACGAATCAGGGCTTTCTAAGTGACTATTTCCACCGAAATATTATTTATATCAGGAGGACATTCACATGTCACGTTATACAGGACCATCTTGGAAACAAGCTCGTCGCCTTGGCCTTTCACTTACAGGTACAGGTAAAGAATTGGCACGTCGTAACTACGTACCAGGACAACACGGACCAAACAACCGTTCTAAATTGTCAGAATACGGTTTGCAATTGGCTGAAAAACAAAAACTTCGTTTCACTTACGGTGTTGGTGAAAAGCAATTCCGTAACTTGTTCGTACAAGCTACAAAAATCAAAGGCGGAATCCTAGGTTTCAACTTCATGCTTCTTTTGGAACGTCGTTTGGATAACGTTGTTTACCGTCTTGGTCTTGCGACTACTCGTCGTCAAGCTCGTCAATTCGTAAACCACGGTCACATCCTTGTTGACGGAAAACGCGTTGATATCCCATCATACCGCGTAACTCCAGGACAAGTGATTTCAGTTCGTGAAAAATCATTGAAAGTTCCAGCAATCCTTGAAGCAGTAGAAGCTACTCTTGGACGTCCAGCATTCGTATCATTCGACGCTGAAAAATTGGAAGGTTCATTGACTCGCTTGCCAGAACGCGACGAAATCAATCCAGAAATCAACGAAGCTCTTGTCGTTGAATTCTACAACAAGATGCTTTAATTTTAAGATATACCTTACAGAAAGCCTACAACAGTGGGCTTTTTGCTTTGTCATAAATTAAGAATATGGTTATCTAGCTAGATTTATGTGAATTACAAACTCATAATCAATACCACTATGCCCCTTCTTTCCCCCTTTCTCTGCTATACTACAAGCAGAGAAAGGGGGAAAGCAAATGCTTGAGAATTACTATGCAAAGGTTAAAGGGATTGTTCATAAATGCCGAAAAGATTATTATCTGCATTTATGGGAGAAGGAGGACTGGGATCAAGAAGGCATGATCTGTCTCTATGAACTCCTAGAACATCATCCAGAACTAGTAGAAGAAGAAAAGAAACTCTACGTCTACTTCAAAACAAAATTCCGCAATCGAATCCTTGATACTGTGAGAAAACAAGAAAGTCAAAAACGACGTCTGGATCGGATGGCCTATGAAGAAGTAGGTGAAATTAGCCATCGACTTCCAGAGGGAGGTTTATGGTTGGATGATTACTATGTTCTTCATGAATTGTTGGATACTTATAGAAGAAAGTTACCACAAGATAAGCAAGAAGCCTATGAACGACTCTGGGCAGATGAGCGCTTCAAGGGCCGCAAAGGACTCCTCAAAGAGTTGCAGGAGATATTACAAGACTTCTAAAAAAAGTTTCAAAAAGGTGTTGACAAAGTTTGAAAAGTCGGTATAATAGTAAGAGTTGAAAATAACAACTCCGGTCCGTTGGTCAAGGGGTTAAGACACCGCCTTTTCACGGCGGTAACACGGGTTCGAATCCCGTACGGACTATGGTATGTTACAGATGAAGCACTGGTTGAAAAAAATAAAAAAAGTTTCAAAAAAGTGTTGACAAGAGATTGCGACTGTGATATACTAATATAGTTGTCGCTTGAGAGATTGAGTGACAAAGACCTTTGAAAACTGAACAAGACGAACCAATGTGCAGGGCACTACAACAGAAGTTGTAGTACTGAACAATGAAAAAACAATAAATCTGTCAGTGACAGAAATGAGTGAGAACTCAAACTTTTAATGAGAGTTTGATCCTGGCTCAGGACGAACGCTGGCGGCGTGCCTAATACATGCAAGTAGAACGCTGAAGGAAGGAGCTTGCTCTTTCCGGATGAGTTGCGAACGGGTGAGTAACGCGTAGGTAACCTGCCTGGTAGCGGGGGATAACTATTGGAAACGATAGCTAATACCGCATAACAGTAGATATCGCATGATATTTGCTTAAAAGGTGCAATTGCACCACTACCAGATGGACCTGCGTTGTATTAGCTAGTTGGTGGGGTAACGGCTCACCAAGGCGACGATACATAGCCGACCTGAGAGGGTGATCGGCCACACTGGGACTGAGACACGGCCCAGACTCCTACGGGAGGCAGCAGTAGGGAATCTTCGGCAATGGACGGAAGTCTGACCGAGCAACGCCGCGTGAGTGAAGAAGGTTTTCGGATCGTAAAGCTCTGTTGTAAGAGAAGAACGAGTGTGAGAGTGGAAAGTTCACACTGTGACGGTATCTTACCAGAAAGGGACGGCTAACTACGTGCCAGCAGCCGCGGTAATACGTAGGTCCCTGAGCGTTGTCCGGATTTATTGGGCGTAAAGCGAGCGCAGGCGGTTAGATAAGTCTGAAGTTAAAGGCTGTGGCTTAACCATAGTACGCTTTGGAAACTGTTTAACTTGAGTGCAAGAGGGAGAGTGGAATTCCATGTGTAGCGGTGAAATGCGTAGATATATGGAGGAACACCGGTGGCGAAAGCGGCTCTCTGGCTTGTAACTGACGCTGAGGCTCGAAAGCGTGGGGAGCAAACAGGATTAGATACCCTGGTAGTCCACGCCGTAAACGATGAGTGCTAGGTGTTAGACCCTTTCCGGGGTTTAGTGCCGTAGCTAACGCATTAAGCACTCCGCCTGGGGAGTACGACCGCAAGGTTGAAACTCAAAGGAATTGACGGGGGCCCGCACAAGCGGTGGAGCATGTGGTTTAATTCGAAGCAACGCGAAGAACCTTACTAGGTCTTGACATCCCTCTGACCGCTCTAGAGATAGAGTTTTCCTTCGGGACAGAGGTGACAGGTGGTGCATGGTTGTCGTCAGCTCGTGTCGTGAGATGTTGGGTTAAGTCCCGCAACGAGCGCAACCCCTATTGTTAGTTGCCATCATTCAGTTGGGCACTCTAGCGAGACTGCCGGTAATAAACCGGAGGAAGGTGGGGATGACGTCAAATCATCATGCCCCTTATGACCTGGGCTACACACGTGCTACAATGGCTGGTACAACGAGTCGCAAGTCGGTGACGGCAAGCTAATCTCTTAAAGCCAGTCTCAGTTCGGATTGTAGGCTGCAACTCGCCTACATGAAGTCGGAATCGCTAGTAATCGCGGATCAGCACGCCGCGGTGAATACGTTCCCGGGCCTTGTACACACCGCCCGTCACACCACGAGAGTTTGTAACACCCGAAGTCGGTGAGGTAACCATTTTGGAGCCAGCCGCCTAAGGTGGGATAGATGATTGGGGTGAAGTCGTAACAAGGTAGCCGTATCGGAAGGTGCGGCTGGATCACCTCCTTTCTAAGGATAAGGAATGCACATTGGTCTTGTTTAGTCTTGAGAGGTCTTGTGGGGCCTTAGCTCAGCTGGGAGAGCGCCTGCTTTGCACGCAGGAGGTCAGCGGTTCGATCCCTGCTAGGCTCCATTGGTGAGAGATCACCAAGTAATGCACATTGAAAAATTGAATATCTATATCAAATAGTAACAAGAAAAATAAACCGAAAAACGCTGTAGTATTAATAAAGAGTTTATGACTGAAAGGTCAAAAAAATAAGGTTAAGTTAATAAGGGCGCACGGTGGATGCCTTGGCACTAGGAGTAGAAGAAGGACGTGACAAAC
>CAKAIO010000002.1:0-22500 GCA_916439305.1 uncultured Streptococcus sp. | reverse complement strand
TTTAAAATATGGTTTAATATGACGCTCATAATTGTTTCTTTGTGTACTTGTATAGCTTATTTTTCTGCCATTTTTCAGATCATCTTCTTCAAGTAAGTCGAATAACATATCTGTTGTTACTACAAAGTCAAATTGTTTTTCTTTTAATTCTACAACTCGAATATGTTGTTCTAGTTCTAGGGCTTCCTTTTTAGATTTTAATCCTTTTCGAATGATACGTATTCTTTTTTGTGTGACTGGGTGGAAACCATTAGAAACATCGACGGTCCATTTACCACTTTTAGTTTTACGAACAGTCATTCATTATGCTTCTTTCTGGAGTTCAATTCCTAGTAGCTCTTCAGCAACACTGGCTGGAATTGTACCAATCCGTTTATTATCGTAGATATTAAAACCACGATTCACTAATAGTAATTTGCCAGTATGGATAATCTTTCTTGCAGTTCCTGGAGCAAATCCAAGTTCGATAAGGTCATCTTTTGTTACAGTTTTAATCATGTGATCTCCTTTTCTAATTAGATTAAGTAAGGGGAGGATTAACTCCCCTGTATTTTACTTATTTTTGTTTTACATCTACTAAATGGATAGCATCCGCCTTGTAATACATCGTTGAACTAATCATAGTGGCTTGTAAATTGTCAAATGTAACTGGTACCTCGTCCATTGTTTGAATATAGTCATTATCGACTAAAGCTTCTGGATTGTCTACTGAGACTTGGGTTGATTTCTTTTTGAATTGTCCATCCTTGATAGTTATATTGTATTTCCAACCAATGATTTTATCGGTATTAAAACGTCTTTCGCTACCATCTCGGTTTTTGATAATTTCTCCGTTTGCATCTGCTCGGACTTCTGTTTCAAATTTTGGAATAACTTCATCCAATTCAAATTTTGTTCCAATGTTATTAAAATTCCAGTCATTTTGTGAAAGCATTTTTGCCATAATTAATTTCTCCTTTTGATATTTTCTTTGATTGTAGGGATCAAATCCTCTCTTTTAAAGAGAATTGCCCTTTCTATTAATCCACTTGCTAAATCTGGTGGATATTCCATATTGTTGAGTGCGAGATAGTTAGCTTTCTCATACTCATGCAGTAAGTTATTGTCGTATAGAAATTTATACGCTTTTAGAATAGCTCCAGAACCTTTATAGGTAAACCATTCTAATTTTTGTTCTAGTTCTGTTTTTGATTTTGAAATAATGATAGAGACGGGTTTTGAATGGCCTAAAAACTTTTCCCAAGATCTCAAAGGTTTTGAGAAATAGCTATCACTATAGAACCTCACTTTTTCTTTGAGATATCCCTTGGTAAAGTTGAGAAGATCTATTTCTGAATGCAACCATTCTTGAATGAAATAGTGAGCTTTTTCTTTCCTAAGTTCTAACTCAGTTCTTATCCAATTTTCTATATACCGCTTGCTGATACCGAGCTTCTCAGCTCGTTCTAAGCGTTTATCGTAAATTCTAAGTCTTTCATCATCATTGGGTTTTCTCAAATATAAGGTCTGGCCGATTGTTTCATCTCCGTAGGTATTGTAGTAGGTGCTTTTTCCATATATAAAGCGTTTCTTCTGACAAATCTTTAGAAGCTGATTAGGAGTGAAATAGGGTGTTTCATTAAAATCATCTATTGCAATATCAATTCGTCTTACTGAAAATTTATTGTAATTGTAGTAGAGGTTGTTCAGAAACTGTCTTTCGGACAGACTATTTGGATCTAATACCATATCTCTATAGAACTCGAGTGCCTGTCCTGACATGACAAGCATGTAGGACGACTCTTTCGATCCATAGTAGATACGGATATTCCCATAATAAAGCTGGCTATCATAGTTATAGTATTTAAGGCTCCCCTTATTCTCAATAAATAGGTCAAAGTCAAGAAATAGAATGTCTTCAATTATTTCTCTTGACGAAAAATTCAGTCTTATCAAACTGAATTTGAATCCAGTCAAATACAGAACGTAAATGCTCATTTTTTTGCCATAGATTTTGATTCAACTTTTTGCCTAATTTTGCCACCCTTAAAAATCTCCAAAACCCTTGGTAATACTGAATTCTTTCGATGGTACACCTAACTTGCAGAGGGTGGTGTTACTACACCCTATCGGTCAAAAAAATGGTCCGTCCGCATCTACGCTCATTTTCGGCTTTCTGCCTCATGGCTCAGCCGAAAAACTCGCTATTAGCCGAACCTATTTTTTGACCTCTTGTTAACAAACCCTAGTAAGCCGGTTTGCATCGACTCTTCAATATCTTGGATTTTCTTTTTTAGGTTGGAATTCTCAATTTTTATCAGTCGCATTTCTCGCTTAAATTCCTGTTTTAAGGCGCTCAGTTCATCGTAGAGCTCATCTATTGCTTGGTTTAGGGATTCATGCTCATTGTCTGCTAGACTCCCAAATACGGCTTGTATAGCCTCTTTTAGACCTATTTCAAGTTTTAGTTTAGCTAACTTTTGAAATTGTCTAAGGTCTTCGTCTGTAAAGTCATAGGCAACTGTATAACTTAATTGATGAGTTCTGGGATTTCTACTGATAGGAACTTTAATTTTCTTAAATTCCTTGCCACTTATCTCTTTAATCAGTTGAATCCAATTTTTAAGAGTAGAGGTAGAGTTTAGGCCAGAAATTTGATTGACTAACTCTTTATTGGTCATCTTTTTGTGAAACCTCCGAAATTTTCTTGTGCAACTGAAGAGTTTTCTGTGGTATAATTGTTACATAATATGTTTTGATCTTGGAACGAACGGCACATTTGTTTCAAGATTTTTTTATTTTGTCGAATCTTACCTCCTTTATTAAAATTTTTTAAATCGACTACTAGTTACATACGCTTTTACCTCCTTTTATGCTATAATATTCTCAATGGAATATTTAATCTCAAAATAAATATTCCTTATGGAATAATTCTATTTTATACCGTTTAGAATATTTTGTCAAGCAAAAAAATATACGAATAAGAATATCTATAGGAGAATTATGTATACAGAGGATTATAAATTTTTCAGAGAGGTTAAAAAAACTCTCAGAAAAATCAAAAAAAGTTAACTCAAGTACAAATATCGGAATTAATTGGAGTTCAACAAGGGACATATTCTCGGTGGGAGAATGGAACGTTAGAACCAGGATTAGAATTCGTTGTGAAATTAGCAAATATCTTTGGTACTACTACAGATTATTTGCTGGGACAAAAACCTTATTCAATTATCAGTAGTTTACCTCTAGAACAATTAGATCTTACCAATATTGCAAACTTTTCAAAGGATGAGTTTGATATTTTGAAACATTCAATAGCAGTTTCGGTGGCAAGAAATAAAATAAAGGCAACAGAACTAAAAGATAGAGTTATAGAAAAAAATCAGTTGTCAGAAAAAGATGCAGAACTTTTGAATAAGATTTTTGAAGAAGTTAAAACTTATTGGGAAAAATAGAAGGACGCTAGTCTTCAAAATTTCCTCCCAAAATGTGTCTAAAATATTAACGGAATTCCATATAAAGAGGTTTATGATTATTTTAATGCAGATTGATGGTTTGTTTTTTAGATTTTAAATTCACCATAGGTGCTAGTATTATTTATCATAATGCTTGACACCGCTTTTAAGTGGGAGTACAATAATATTGAGGGCAGGATGGCTTATCTCTTTTATTTAGGAGGTGTCCGATATGCAAATCTATTTTATTTATTCTATTTTCTTTCTATTATCACTTGTAGTTCTAGCTTATCTTATTAAGTTACTCATTGCTCATTTAAAAAGAAACTAAGTAACATTTTGCCCAAATAGTAGTTATTTGGGCTACTTGGGTAAGGAACTGAAAAAACGATTGGAAGCCAAGGGAATAGACTTTTTGACGCCGATTCGTAAATATGAAAGGAGCAGCTGAGCACAACAATCCTGCTATCCTGGCAATCCGAAGGACCATCGAAACTCGGATCTCTGTCCTAAATGCATTGTTTAACATTGAACATCCGCTTGCTCGCTCTTTAGCAGGTTTGCAATTAGAGATCGAACGGGCTATTTTGGTCTATAATTTAGGATTTTTTATCAACTAGCAACACGGGTATTATATATGATAGATTTTGATTTTAAAGGAGGATTTATGAATTTGAAAGGTATAATCTTCGATATGGATGGAGTTATAGTTGATACAGAGTACCAAGATTTTCTAATACAGAAAGATTTTATCAAACACCTTAATCCAAAATCTAGTTACGAAGATTCTGAGCTATTGGTATTAGTTGGTAAATCATATTTTAATCTTTATAGGCTTTTACAGCAATTTATTGGGAAACAATATGATATAAAAAACTATAGAAAAAGAATATGCTTCTTTTAGTGATGAGAGATATGAAAAAATTGATTATTCTTTACTTTTTAGAAAAGAAATTCTAAAAATTATTGACTATGCATTGAAAAACGGAATCAAATTAGCTGTAGCATCATCATCAAAAATATGAGCATATTAATGAAGTTTTAGAAAGGTGTGACATAAAAAAATATTTTGATGTCATCGTTAGCGGAGAGAATTTTGTAGAAAGTAAGCCAAATCCGTCTATCTATTTAACAACGCTACATAAGTTAGAATTGCAAGCAGAACAATGTATTGCAATTGAAGATTCATACTCTGGAATTGAATCTTCAACTAGCGCCGGAATTGCAACTATTGGTTATTATGATAGCCGATTACCATTTTTTAATGACAAAGCGCAATGGAAAGTTGAAAATATGAAAGAAGTTTTACAAATAATAGAATCACAGAGTCTTTGAGTTGAAAGGCGATGAGGGTCTTGAGGACGTTAGAAAGAAATAAACTTGTTTCATAACGAAATTTAAGGTAACAGCGAACCGCTGAGTGTGTAGCTTTGTTGGTAAAAACGTAAATATTTTTGAGCGAAAGGTATTATGAAGTCACTGGAAACAGTGGCTTTTTGATATTAGTAGGGATGTATTATAGTAACCAATCAAGTTGAGATAGTTGCTTTGATACTAATACATTTTATTTTAATAATGAAGTTTATTACTATAGACACTTGATAGATATGTAAACTAACTACGATACCTCTAATTTTTAACGGACTATAGTTTAATTTGTTTTTTCTGTACTTGATAAGCGAAATCGAATCCCAAGGAAGTCCTTGAACTACCAAACTCCGTATCAAGTTTTTCTGAGTCAGGTGAAATTGTCTAGCTTAATTTGACAAATGAGATAACTAAGAAATAAGATTATCGACTCACTATTTATGGAAGTAGTTATTTAAGAGAGAAAGATGAGTTACAAAAAAGTTACCAAAATTTGAAAAAAGAGTCTATTTTGCAAGATTTAAAAGTCTAAAAAACCTACTAAATCAAGGTTATAAGATTTAAAAAATGTATTCATAGAACTCAAAATCCAGTGTCCGCAAGGACGTGCCGGTTCGACCCCGGCCGCCGGTATAGTATTAAAGACAAGGTTTTTGGACCTTGTCTTTTTTATTGAAGAATTTATTAAAATTTCACTAAAATAGGTCTATACCATTTACAAATTGTTTTGAAAGGTTTATAATGTAATTGACATAATAAATATTAGAAAAATGAATTACGGAGGTTATCATTATGCCTAAATATATTAAAGCGGATCAATTTTTCTATCCTCATGGTGTTCGCCGTGGCGGTTTTCTAGAACTAGTTGATGGTAAATTTGGTAAGCATGTGGATCAAGTATCTGAGGACGCAGAAATTATTGACTATACTGGTTATAGTATTGCTCCTGGTCTTGTTGATACACATATTCACGGATTTGGTGGGGTTGATGTTATGGATAATAACATCGAAGGTACTCTTCATACAATGAGTGAAGGTCTTCTTAGCACAGGTGTTACTAGTTTCCTACCAACTACTCTAACATCATCATTTGAGCAATTATTAGCTGTTACTGAAAATATTGGTGCGCGTTACAAAGAGGCTTCTGGTGCTAAAATTCGTGGGATTTACTTTGAAGGTCCATACTTTACTGAGGAATTTAAAGGAGCTCAAAACCCTGCTTACATGAAAGATCCTCGCATGGATGAATTTCGTGCTTGGCAGAAGGCTGCTAATGGTCTTCTAAATAAAATTGCCCTTGCACCTGAACGTGAAGGTGTTGAGGACTTTGTACGTACGGTTACTGGTGAAGGTGTTACTGTTGCTTTAGGTCACTCTAATGCAACTTTTGATCAGGCTAAGAAGGCTGTTGACGCTGGTGCAAGTGTTTGGGTTCATGCTTATAATGGTATGCGTGGCCTGACTCACCGTGAGCTTGGGATGGTTGGTGCTATGTATGAGTTGCCACATACCTATGCTGAATTGATTTGTGATGGTCATCACGTTGATCCTAAGGCTTGTGATATCCTACTTAAACAAAAAGGAACTGAAAATATTGCTCTTATCACTGACTGTATGACAGCGGGTGGTTTGCAAGATGGTGACTATATGCTGGGTGAATTCCCAGTTGTGGTTGCAAATGGCACTGCGCGTCTCAAATCTACTGGGAACTTGGCAGGTTCTATTCTCAAATTGAAAGACGGTTTAAAAATGTTGTTGAATGGGGAATCGCAAATCCTCATGAAGCAGTCATGATGGCCAGTCTCAACCCGGCAAAATCTGTTCATATTGACGATGTCTGCGGACAAATCCGTGAAGGCTACGATGCTGACTTTATCGTTCTTGATAAAGATTTGGAATTGGTAGCAACTTACCTTGATGGTGAAAAACGTTATCAAGCATAATCTCTAAAGTAGAAACTAATTTAGTTTCTACTTTTTTAAATAAACTTGTTATTTTTTTCACAATTTGCTTGCTTTTCTTTTTGAAAAGGCTTACAATTATGATATAAACAATACAAATAAAAAAACGGAGGTAAGCTTTATGAAAGCCTATACTTATGTTAAACCAGGACTTGCTTCATTTGTTGATGTTGACAAACCAGTTATTCGCAAGCCAACTGACGCTATTGTGCGTATCGTAAAAACTACTATTTGTGGAACAGACCTCCATATTATAAAAGGAGATGTTCCGGCATGTAAGAGTGGAACTATCCTTGGGCATGAAGGAATCGGGATTGTAGAGGAAGTTGGAGCAGGTATTTCAAACTTCAAAAAGGGTGATAAGGTTCTGATTTCTTGTGTTTGTGCCTGCGGTAAATGCTACTACTGTAAAAAAGGAATCTATGCTCACTGTGAAGACGAAGGTGGATGGATTTTTGGACATTTGATTGACGGTATGCAAGCAGAATATCTTCGTGTGCCTCATGCTGATAATACTCTCTATCACACTCAAGATGACTTGTCTGATGAAGCCTTGGTTATGTTATCTGATATCTTACCAACTGGCTATGAAATTGGTGTCTTAAAAGGAAAAGTAGAGCCTGGTTGTAGTGTAGCGATTATTGGTTCAGGTCCAGTTGGACTAGCAGCTCTGTTGACTGCACAGTTCTATTCACCAGCCAAATTGATTATGGTGGACCTAGACGATAACCGTTTGGAAACTGCCCTATCATTCGGTGCGACTCATAAGATTAACTCTTCAGATCCTGAAAAGGCAATTAAGGAGATTTATGATTTAACAGATGGTCGAGGTGTGGATGTTGCTATTGAAGCTGTTGGCATTCCTGCAACTTTTGACCTCTGTCAAAAGATTATCGGTGTAGATGGAACGGTAGCAAACTGTGGTGTACATGGTAAACCAGTTCAGTTTGATTTGGACACTCTATGGATTCGTAACATTAACGTGACTACCGGATTGGTTTCAACAAATACAACTCCTCAGCTTTTGAAAGCTTTAGAAAGCCATAAAATTGAACCAGAAAAATTAGTCACTCATTATTTCAAACTAAGTGAAATTGAAAAGGCCTATGAAGTATTTGGTAAGGCTGCAGATCATCACGCGATTAAAGTTATTATTGAAAACGATATTTCAGAAGCTTAATAGAATTTTGAATCCAGTTATTCTTTTTAGAGTAGCTGGATTTTTGAAAAACTGAGATAATTCGTGAAAATGAGCAAATTTCTTTCATTGTTCTTAAAAATCCGCTATAATATACGGTACAAAGGAAGTTAAACTATGTATCGAGTTATAAAAATGTACGGAGATTTTGAACCGTGGTGGTTTATAGAAGGCTGGGAAGACGACGTCATTGCGAGCAAAAAATTTGATAACTATTATGACGCCTTGAAATATTATAAGTCTTGTTGGTTTGAGTTAGAAGAGAAGATTCCTCTTTACAAAAGTCGAGGAGACTTGATGACTATTTTTTGGGATCCAGAAGATAAACGTTGGTGTGAGGAATGCGATGAATTTCTTCAGCAATATCATTCCTTGGCTTTGTTGGAAGATGGTCAAGTCATTCCTGATGAAAAATTTAGACCGGGTTACGAAAAGCAGACTGGTTTAGAAATCCACCGTACTTGTTGCATAAAAAAATAAGAAACAATTTTTTAATGAAGTTGTTTCTTTTTTTATGTTTTCTTCGAATAATAAGAATGAGGAGGAAGATATGGTACAAGCACTTGCACAAGAATTGATTAGTCTTGCAAAAAGGAATGGAGCTCAGGACATCTATTTTGTTCCTAAAGAAAAGATCTATGAGCTACATATGCGAATTGGAGATGAAAGACGTTTAATTGACACCTATGATTTTGAAAAGTTGGGCGCAGTCATCAGTCACTTTAAGTTTATTGCGGGGATGAACGTTGGCGAAAAACGACGTAGTCAGCTTGGTTCCTGTGATTATCAGCATGATGGTAAGGTTTCATCACTACGCTTATCGACGGTTGGAGATTATCGTGGTCATGAGAGTCTAGTTATACGGCTTTTACATGATAAAGAAAAAGAGCTGCGTTTCTGGTTTCAAGATCTTAAGGAACTGGAAAAGGGCTTTAAGCAAAGAGGCCTTTATCTTTTTGCAGGCCCTGTAGGAAGTGGTAAAACAACCCTCATGCATGAATTAGCCCAGTCCTTGTTCAAGGGACTGCAGGTCATGTCTATTGAGGACCCAGTTGAGATAAAGCAAGAAGAGATGCTGCAATTACAACTCAATGAAGCTATCGGACTGAGCTATGAAAACTTGATAAAACTATCTCTTCGTCATCGACCGGATCTCTTGATTATCGGTGAAATTCGGGATAGCGAGACGGCTCGCGCAGTTGTACGAGCTAGCTTAACGGGAGCCACAGTATTTTCGACTATTCATGCAAAGAGTGTTCGTGGGGTTTATGAGCGTCTTTTAGAACTTGGTGTCAGCGAAGATGAACTGGCAGTTGTTTTACAAGGTGTTTGTTATCAGAGACTAATAGGGGGAGGAGGAATGATTGATTTTGCAAACGGAAATTATCAAGAACACCAAGCAAACAAGTGGAATGAGCAAATTGAGCAACTTTTTAAAGATGGACATATCACTGCCCTTCAAGCTGAAACGGAGAAAATTAGCTACCAGTAAGCAGAAAAAAATCATCACTCTCTTTAACAATTTGTTCTCGAGTGGTTTTCACCTGGTAGAAATCATTTCCTTTCTAGATAGAAGTCTCTTGTTGGAAAAGGACTATGTATCGCAGATGCGCCTAGGTCTTTCGCAAGGGAAATCTTTCTCGGAAATGATGGGGAATTTAGGTTTTTCGAGTGCGATTGTCACGCAACTTTCGCTGGCTGAAGTTCATGGGAATCTCCATTTGAGTTTGGGGAAAATTGAAGAATATCTGGATAATCTAGCTAAGGTTAAGAAAAAGTTAATCGAAGTTGCGACCTATCCAATCATTTTGTTAGCTTTCTTACTGCTCATTATGTTGGGATTGCGGAATTATCTCTTACCCCAAATGGATAGTAGTAATGTGGCTACCTTAGTGATTAGTAACCTGCCACAGATTTTTCTTGGTCTTACCCTAACACTAGGTCTCTTATCTTTAACAGGGCTGATATTCTACAGAAAATCTAGGAAGATTCAAGTTTTTTCTTATCTGGCTAGAATCCCCTTTCTAGGTGTGTTTGTTCAGTATTATCTAACTGCCTATTATGCTCGGGAATGGGGCAATATGATTGGACAAGGTTTAGAGTTGTCACAGATTTTCCAGATGATGCAGGAACAAGGGAATCCTCTCTTTAAGGAAATTGGATATGATTTAGAACAAGCTTTGCAAAATGGACATGAATTTTCTGAGGTTGTACAACATTATCCTTTCTTTAGAAGAGAGTTGGGATTAATCATTGAATACGGAGAGGTCAAGTCCAAGTTGGGAAGTGAATTGGAAATATATGCGGAAAAAACCTGGGAATCCTTCTTTACTCGAGTCAATCGGACCATGAACCTTGTTCAACCGCTGGTCTTTATTTTTGTAGCCCTGCTAATCGTTTTATTGTACGCAGCCATGTTGCTGCCGATGTATCAAAATATGGAGGTAAATTTTTAGATGAAAAAAATGATGATGAAATTAAAAGAAACGAAGGCAAAAGCTTTTACACTGGTAGAAATGTTGGTGGTGTTGCTTATCATTAGCGTCCTACTCTTACTTTTTGTTCCAAATCTTACCAAGCAAAAGGATGCAGTCAATGATAAGGGGAAAGCAGCTGTCGTTAAGGTGGTAGAAAGCCAAGCAGAACTGTATAGTCTGGATAAAAATGAAGATGCTAGTCTAAGCAAATTACAGGCAGATGGACGTATCACTGCTGAGCAAGCAAAAGCCTATAAGGAATATCATGCAAAACAAAAGACAAGTCAAACAGTTTCGGATTAGGGCTTTTACTATGCTAGAAAGTTTATTGGTCTTAGGAATAGTCAGTCTGTTAGCCTTGGGTTTGTCAAGTTCAGTTCAATCAACTTTTGCAGCTGTGGAAGAGCAAATTTTCTTTATGGAGTTTGAGGAACTTTATCGAGAAACCCAGAAGCGAAGTCTGGCTAGTCAGCAAAGATGAACTTAATGCTAGAAGATAGAAGTATTGGGAATGGCTATCAGAAACTAGCCATCCCTAAAGGAATTCAATTGCAGTCCAATCAGTCAATCACCTTCGATAAGGCTGGAGGGAATTCGTCTCTAGCTAGCGTGAGATTTCAAACAAGGAAAGAAGTGGTTCGCTACCAACTATATCTAGGAAATGGAAAGATTAAACGTATTCAAGAAGCAAAAAATTAAGGCAGTTATTCTACTGGAGGCAGTGATTTCACTCGCAATTTTTGCCAGTATAGCAACCCTTTTGATGGGACAAATTCAAGAAAGTAGAAAAAGAGAAGTAGAACTTCTAAAACAGGAAGAAGTTTTGCGAGTGGCTCGTATGGCGTTGCAGACTGGACAAAAGCAGTTGACTGTCAATGGCCTTACGGTTCATGTTGTCTCGAATGAGCAAGGTTTGGAGGTATATCATGGGACGGAGAAATTACTGGCGATTCAAGACAAGTAGGGTCAGAGCTTTTACACTTTTAGAATCCTTGGTTGCCCTTATTGTTATTAGTGGTAGCTTACTCCTCTTTTAGAATCCTTGGTTGCCCTTATTGTTATTAGTGGTAGCTTACTCCTCTTTCAAGCTATGAGTCAGCTCTTGGTTTCAGAGGTTCGCTACCAGCAGAGAAGTGAGCAAAAAGAATGGTTCTTATTTGTGGACCAGCTAGAAGCAGAGCTGAATCGAACCCAATTTGAAAAAGTGGAGAATGATAGGCTTTACCTCAGACAGGAAGGTAAACCCATTTCCATGGGTAAATCAAAGTCAAATGATTTCCGGAAAACAGATGCCAGTGGACGTGGTTATCAACCCATGGTCTACGGTCTAAAATCAGCTCGAATTCTAGAAAAAAGGCAGGAGCTACACTTTCACTTTCAGTTTGAAAAGGGACTAGAGAGGGAATTTATCTATCGTGTTGAAAAAGAAAAAAGTTAGAGCAGGAGTTCTCCTATACGCTGTCACTATTGCTGGAATTTTTAGTCTTTTGTTGCAGTTTTATCTAAATCGGCAAGTAGCACATCATCAGGATTATGCCTTAAATAAAGAAAAACTTCTTGCCTTTGCAATAGCTAAGAGAACCTATGAAAAAGCTAGTTCTGATAGTGGTCAGCAGTCATTTGATCTAGGGAAGGCAAATTATCGTAGTGACGAAAAGGGATTTACAACGACTGTCGATACTGGGAAAAATCAATTTGAATTTCGTTTTCCACCTTTGAAAAAGACTGACGACAAGACGGAGAAAACAGAAAAAAAGTCAAAAGAAGAAAGCGAGAAGAAAAAAGAAGAACAGGTAAAAAATGAGATCACCGAGACATCTAAAGTTGCTCCTTCTAAGAATGATAAGACATAGATTATCAGATTTGTAGAATCTAGTTTAAGTGGTGATGTTGGACTCAGTGGGTTTGGACGAGGTTTTTACCTGAAATCATGCTATAATAGATACATATGGAGGACAGAATATGTCAAGTGTAAAATTGTATCTAGTGCGTCATGGGAAAACAATGTTTAATACGATTGGGCGTGCTCAAGGTTGGAGTGATACTCCTTTAACAGCTGAAGGTGAGCGAGGTATTCACGAATTGGGAATTGGTTTGCGTGAGTCAGGCTTAACCTTCGAGCGTGCTTATTCAAGTGACTCAGGACGTACCATCCAGACTATGGGAATTATCCTTGAGGAGCTTGGTTTGACAGGTCAAATTCTTTATCGTATGGATAAGAGAATCCGTGAGTGGTGCTTTGGTAGCTTTGATGGTGCTTATGATGGAGACCTATTTATGGGCATCATTCCTCGTATCTTTAATGTCGATCATGTGCATCGTTTGTCCTATGCGGAGCTAGCTGAAGGTTTGGTAGAAGTGGATACAGCAGGCTGGGCTGAAGGATGGGAAAAACTAAGTGGTCGTATCTGGGAAGGCTTTGAAGCCATTGCCAAGGAAATGGAAGCTAATGGGGGAGGAAATGCTCTCGTTGTCAGTCATGGAATGACAATTGGAACTATTGTTTACCTCATTAACGGCATGCATCCACATGGTCTTGATAACGGAAGTGTGACGATTCTTGAGTACGAAGATGGTCAGTTTTCAGTAAAAATTGTTGGGGACTGTAGCTACCGTGAAATTGGACGAGTTAAGCTAGACGAGCAAGATAGTTCAGAACAATAAAATTCAGCACTAAATTTAGAAGAATTTTTAAAGGATTGATAGAATGCTAATGTCGTGCTTGCACAAGCTTCTGAGAGCTGAGTGCTTTGACAATAGCATTCTTTTTTGTTAGAATAGTATCAACATGAAAGCATAAGAAGGGACTGACAGAACTGTCGTCCCCTTTTGTCTATCTTATAAGGGGGAAATATGCTGTTTCAGAAAATAAAAGCCTATAAATGGCAGGCCCTGACTTCCTTGGTCATGACAGGTCTAATGGTAACGAGTTCACTCTTGCAACCACGTTATTTGCAGGAGGTTTTAGAGGCACTGTTAACGGGTGATAATGAAGCTATTTATACTATCGGTTTTTGGTTAATTCTTGTTGCCTTGATTGGTTTGGTTGCAGGTGGGATCAATGTAGTGTTAGCAGCTTACATTGCTCAAGGAGTTTCGTCTGACTTACGTGAAGATGCCTTTCGTAAGATTCAAACTTTTTCATACGCCAATATTGAGAAGTTTAATGCAGGGAACCTCGTTGTGCGTATGACCAACGATATCAACCAGATTCAAAACGTCGTTATGATGACCTTCCAAATCCTCTTTCGACTACCGATTTTATTTATCGGTTCCTTTATTCTAGCAGTTGTCACCCTACCTTCTCTGTGGTGGGTGCTAGTTCTCATGGTCGTTCTGATTGTTGCCATAATGGGTTTTATGATGGGAGTTGTGGGACCGCGCTTTGCAAAATTCCAGACCTTACTAGAGCGTATCAATGCCATTGCTAAAGAAAATTTGCGTGGTGTGCGCGTGGTTAAGTCTTTTGTCCGAGAAAAAGATCAGTTTGATAAATTTACGCAGGTGTCAGATGAATTGCTGGGAGAAAACCTTTATATCGGTTACGCCTTTTCTATCGTTCAACCTGTAATGATGATGATTTCATACGGGGCTGTCTTTCTTTCAATCTGGCTTGTAGCAGGTATGGCAGAGTCAGATCCATCAGTAGTTGGTTCCATTGCTTCCTTTGTAAACTACCTGAGTCAGATTATCTTTACCATCGTCATGGTTGGATTTTTGGGGAACTCAGTTACTCGTGCCATGATTTCCCTTCGTCGTATTCGTGAAATCCTTGATACAGAACCAGCTATGACTTTCAATGATGTGGAAGATGAAGAATTGGAAGGAAGTCTCAGTTTTAAAAATGTGACCTTTACCTATCCAAATGATGAAGAACCTATCCTAAAAGATGTATCCTTCGATATCGCAGCTGGTGAAATGGTTGGGGTTGTCGGAGCAACTGGTGCAGGGAAATCAACCTTGGCTCAGTTGATTCCACGATTATTTGATCCTCAGCAAGGTTCGATCAAGATTGGTGGAAAGGACATTCGGACAGTTAGTGAAGGGACGCTTCGTAAGACAGTTTCTATCGTCCTACAAAGAGCCATTCTCTTTAGTGGAACCATCGCAGATAATCTCAGACAAGGTAAGGGAGATGCGACAGTTTCAGAAATGGAACGCGCAGCTCGCATCGCCCAGGCCAGTGAATTTATTAGTCGTATGGACTTGGCCTTTGAAAGTCCGGTTGAGGAACGTGGGACTAACTTTTCTGGTGGACAAAAACAAAGAATGTCTATTGCGCGTGGGATTGTCAGCAATCCTCGTATCTTGATTTTTGATGATTCAACCTCTGCCCTTGATGCCAAATCGGAACGTTTGGTTCAAGAAGCCCTCAACAAGGATTTGAAGGGGACGACTACGATTATCATCGCGCAAAAGATTAGCTCTGTTGTGCATGCTGATAAAATTTTAGTGCTTGACCAAGGTCGCTTGATTGGTCAAGGCAAACACACTGACTTGGTTGCAACAAACGCAGTTTATCGAGAAATTTACGAAACGCAAAAAGGAAAGGAGGAGTAGGATGAATACATTTCGATTTTTTTGGAACTATTTTAAAGTTTATAAGATATCCTTTATCGTTGTCATTGCTATGATTATCATTGCAACGGTAGCACAAGCCCTCTTTCCAGTATTTGCAGGTCAAACAGTCACGGAACTAGCTAATTTAGTTATAGCTTATCAAAATGGAAATCCTGATATGGTTTGGCAAAGTCTATTAGGACTCCTGGTCAATCTTGCCTATGTTTTGATTGTGCTCGTGGTGTCGAGTCTTATCTATATGGTTTTGATGAGCCGTATTATTGCCGAATCGACAAATGAGATGCGTAAGGGACTTTTTGGCAAGCTTTCTCGCTTGACTGTTTCCTTCTTTGACCGCCATCAAGATGGTGATATCCTGTCACGTTTTACCAGTGATTTGGATAACATCCTACAGGCTTTCAACGAAAGTCTGGTGTCTGTTATGACCAATATTGCCCTTTATATTGGTTTGTTGATTGTCATGTTCGCAAAAAATGTGACCTTGGCTTTGATTACGGTTGCTAGCACTCCGATAGCTGTCATCATGTTGATTGTCATTTTAAAATTGGCAAGAAAATATACCAATCTTCAGCAAAAAGAGGTTGGGAAGCTAAACGCCTACATGGATGAGAGTATTTCAGGTCAAAAAGCCGTTATCGTTCAGGGTATTCAAGATGATGTGATCGCAGGTTTTGTTGAGCAAAATGAGCGTGTTCGTAAGGCAACTTTTAAGGGTAGAATGTTTTCAGGAATTCTCTTTCCTGTCATGAACGGAATGAGCTTGGTCAATACAGCTATTGTTATTTTTGTCGGTTCAGCTGTCTTACTGAATGATCAGAATATCGAGACAGCGACAGCTCTGGGTTTGATTGTCATGTTTACCCAGTTTTCTCAGCAATATTACCAACCCATTATCCAATTGGCAGCGAGCTGGGGAAGTTTGCAACTGGCCTTTACAGGTGCAGAACGTATCCAAGAAATGTTTGATGCAGAAGAAGAGATTCGTCCTCAAGATGCTCCAGTTTTCACAGAATTGCGAGAGGGTGTAGAGATTCGCAAGGTAGACTTCTCCTACCTGCCAGGGAAACCGATTCTAAAAGATGTCAGCATTTCAGCTCTAAAAGGGAAAATGATTGCGGTAGTTGGTCCGACAGGTTCAGGGAAAACAACCATCATGAACTTAATCAATCGTTTTTATGATGTGGATGCAGGTAGTATCAGCTTTGATGGAACAGATATTCGCGAGTTTGATTTGGATAGCTTGCGAAGCAAGGTGGGAATTGTCTTACAGGATTCAGTTTTATTTAGCGGAACCATCCGAGACAATATTCGCTTCGGTGTACCAGATGCCAGTCAGGAAATGGTTGAAGCAGCTGCTAAAGCTACACATATCCATGAGTATATCGAAAGTCTGCCAGATAAGTATGATACTTTGATTAATGATGACCAGAGCGTCTTCTCAACCGGTCAGAAGCAGTTGATTTCCATCGCTCGTACCTTGATGACGGATCCCCAGGTCTTGATCTTGGATGAGGCAACATCAAACGTGGATACTGTAACAGAAAGCAAGATTCAAAATGCCATGGAAGCTATTGTGGCAGGAAGAACTAGTTTTGTGATTGCTCATCGTTTGAAAACCATTCTCAATGCCGATCAGATTATTGTCCTTAAGGATGGTCAAGTTATTGAACAAGGAAACCATCACGAATTACTCAAGCTTGGAGGCTTTTACTCCGAACTTTACCACAATCAATTTGTCTTTGAATAAGCAAAAAAGTTGTCCTAATTTTGGGCAACTTTTTCTGATAATACTCTTCAAAAATCTCTTCAAACCACGTCAGCTTCGTCTTTGACTATATATGTGACTGACTTCGTCAGTCTTATCTACAACCTCAAAGCAGTGCTTTGAACAACCTACGGCTCGCTTCCTAGTTTGCTCTTTGATTTTCATTGAGTATAAAAAAAATTTATCACGGACTTAAAAAATACATATTAGACAGGTGAAGGGAGGGATGATAAGATAAGATTATCAATAGAAAAGGAAAGGAAATCAGTAATGGCAAGAACGGTTGTTGGAGTTGCAGCAAATCTATGTCCCGTAGACGCAGAAGGTAAAAATATTCATTCCTCAGTCTCTTGTAAATTTGCTGAGAGTATTCGTCAGGTTGGCGGACTTCCTTTGGTGATTCCAGTTGGTGATGAGTCAGTTGTCCACGACTACGTAGAAATGATTGATAAGCTTATCTTGACTGGAGGACAAAATGTTCATCCTCAGTTTTATGGGGAGGAAAAAACGATTGATAGTGATGACTATAATCTAGCACGCGATGAGTTTGAGTTGGCCCTTCTACAAGAGGCTCTACGTCAGAACAAACCAATTTTAGCCATTTGCCGTGGTGTTCAACTGGTCAACGTTGCCTTTGGCGGTACGCTCAATCAGGAGATTGAAGGTCATTGGCAAGGCCTACCTTTTGGGACTTCACATTCTATTGAGACAGTGGATGGCAGTGTAGTGTCTAAATTATTTGGTAAAGAAAGTCAGGTTAATTCAGTCCATCGTCAGAGCATTAAAGACCTGGCACCCAATTTCCGTGTGACGGCTGTAGATCCACGTGACCAAACTGTTGAAGCAATTGAATCCATTGATGAACACCGTATTATTGGTCTCCAGTGGCATCCAGAATTTTTGGTCAATGAAGAAGATGGAAATTTAGAATTATTTGAGTATTTATTGAATGAATTATAACGGCTAAAAACTTAGCCGTTTTTTTATTCGTTGTTTACGAATATTTATAGAGTTGTATTTTTACGCAAACGTTTGAATTGTGATAAAAATTGGAAATTTTTAGTATAAAAACTTGAAAAAATTGTTAGTAAGCGTTATGATAGAAAAGAAGAAATTTTGGAGGAATACTATGTCACATATTAAATTTGATTATTCAAAAGTATTAGACAAATTTGTTGCACCACATGAAGTGGAGTACATGCAAGCACAAGTTACAGCAGCAGACGAATTGATCCGTAAAGGAACTGGTGCTGGTAGCGACTTCTTGGGTTGGTTGGACCTTCCTGAAAACTACGACCGCGAAGAATTTGACCGCATCTTGAAAGCTGCTGAACAAATCAAATCAGACAGCGATGTTTTGGTTGTTATCGGTATCGGTGGATCATACCTTGGAGCTAAAGCAGCCATTGACTTCTTGAACCACCATTTTGCAAACTTGCAAACCAAAGAAGAACGCAAAGCACCACAAATCCTTTACGCTGGGACTCAATCTCATCAACTTACCTTGCTGACTTGGTAGAGTATGTTTCAGATAAAGACTTCTCAGTAAACGTGATTTCTAAATCAGGTACAACAACTGAACCAGCGATCGCTTTCCGTGTCTTCAAAGAACTTTTGGTTAAGAAATACGGTCAAGAAGAAGCTAACAAACGTATCTATGCAACAACTGACCGCCAAAAAGGTGCAGTTAAGGTTGAAGCAGATGCTAACGGTTGGGAAACATTTTGTAGTTCCAGATGATATCGGTGGACGCTTCTCAGTATTGACAGCAGTTGGATTGCTTCCAATCGCTGCATCAGGTGCAGATATCAAAGCCCTTATAGAAGGTGCGAATGCTGCTCGTAAAGATTACACATCAGACAAACTTTCAGAAAACGAAGCTTACCAATACGCTGCAGTTCGTAACATCCTTTACCGTAAAGGATATGCTACTGAAATCTTGGTAAACTACGAGCCATCACTTCAATACTTCTCAGAATGGTGGAAACAATTGGCTGGTGAGTCAGAAGGGAAAGACCAAAAAGGTATTTACCCAACTTCAGCTAACTTCTCAACAGACTTGCACTCATTGGGTCAATTTATCCAAGAAGGAACTCGTATCATGTTTGAAACAGTTGTCCGCGTTGACAAACCACGTAAGAACGTGATCATCCCTACTTTGGAAGAAGATCTTGACGGACTTGGTTACCTTCAAGGAAAAGACGTTGACTTTGTAAACAAAAAAGCAACTGACGGTGTTCTTCTTGCCCACACAGACGGTGATGTACCAAACATGTACGTGACTCTTCCTGAGCAAGATGCCTTCACTCTTGGCTACACTATCTACTTCTTCGAATTGGCTATCGCCCTTTCAGGTTATTTGAACGCGATTAACCCATTTGACCAACCAGGTGTTGAAGCATACAAACGCAATATGTTTGCCCTTCTTGGTAAACCAGGATTTGAAGAATTGAGCAAAGAATTGAACGCTCGTCTATAATAGAGTCAATAAAGAGTGGTTTTGCCACTCTTTTTACTATTTCTCGAAAAGAGAAATTGGACTCTGGCACGACTTGTGATATAATATAGAGAGCAAAAAGGCAGACGCCTAGAGACTTTATAGGAGAAGATATGTCAAAAGATATTCGTGTGCGTTATGCACCAAGTCCAACCGGACTACTACACATCGGAAATGCCCGTACAGCATTGTTTAACTACTTGTATGCGCGCCACCATGGTGGAACTTTTATTATCCGTATTGAAGATACTGACCGAAAACGTCATGTCGAAGACGGAGAGCGTTCACAGCTTGAAAACCTTCGTTGGTTAGGCATGGACTGGGATGAAAGTCCAGAGACTCATGAAAACTACCGTCAGTCTGAGCGTTTGGAACTCTATCAAAAATATATTGACCAACTCTTGGATGAAGGAAAAGCCTACAAATCTTACGTTACAGAAGAAGAGTTGGCTGCAGAACGTGAACGTCAAGAAACCGCTGGTGAAACACCTCGTTACATCAACGAATACCTTGGTATGAGCGAAGAAGAAAAAGCAGCTTACGTTGCAGAACGTGAAGCAGCAGGTATCATCCCGACTGTTCGTTTGGCAGTGAATGAGTCTGGTATTTACAAATGGCATGACATGGTCAAAGGCGATATCGAGTTTGAAGGTGGCAATATCGGTGGGGACTGGGTTATCCAAAAGAAAGATGGCTACCCAACTTACAACTTTGCCGTTGTCATCGATGATCACGATATGCAAATCTCTCACGTTATCCGTGGAGATGACCACATTGCCAACACACCAAAACAACTCATGGTTTATGAAGCACTTGGTTGGGAAGCTCCAGAGTTCGGTCACATGACTTTGATTATTAACTCTGAAACTGGTAAGAAGTTATCTAAACGTGACACCAACACCCTTCAATTTATCGAGGACTACCGTAAAAAGGGCTACCTTCCAGAAGCAGTCTTTAACTTTATCGCTCTTCTTGGCTGGAACCCTGGCGGGGAAGATGAAATCTTCTCTCGTGAAGAACTCATCAAGCTCTTTGATGAAAACCGTCTTAGCAAGTCTCCAGCAGCCTTCGACCAGAAGAAACTAGACTGGATGAGCAACGACTACATTAAGAGAGCTGATCTTACAACTATCTTTGAGATGGCTAAACCATTCCTTGAAGAAGCTGGCCGCTTGACGGATAAGGCTGAGAAATTGGTGGAACTCTACAAACCACAAATGAAGTCAGTGGACGAAATCGTTCCATTGACAGACCTTTTCTTCTCAGACTTCCCAGAATTGACAGAAGCTGAACGAGAAGTTATGGCTGGTGAAACAGTTCCAACTGTACTTGAAGCCTTCAAAGCCAAACTTGAAGCGATGTCAGATGATGAATTTGTGGTGGAAAATATCTTTCCACAAATTAAAGCAGTCCAAAAAGAAACAGGGATCAAAGGGAAAAATCTCTTCATGCCAATCCGTATCGCTGTTTCAGGTGAGATGCATGGTCCAGAATTGCCAGATACCATCTACTTGCTTGGACGCGAAAAATCAATCCAACACATTGAAAAAATGTTGGCAGAAATTGCAAAATAAGCTAAGTTTTGACTACTTTTGGCTATAGTAATTGTAGGACTTAGTTCGAGAGTGGGACAGAAATCGGTAATTCGTTAGAATTCGATTTCGTCGTCCCACCTCCGCACAGTTGAGTAGGGCTGTAAAAGCTGATGAAATCAGCGTAGTAGAACCCACTCAACCACTGCGTCTTGCTCGACAATCCAAATACAATTGAGAGGTTAGGACTTTTGTCCCAGCCTCTTTTTATTGCTAAATTAGAATCATATTTTTAGGCAACGCTTTAAAAAGAGTTCCTTTTATATGTACTTATTTGAAAATGCAAAAGTTTTAGTGTATAATATTAAGTGACAGAGCAGGGGAAAGAAGTCAGTGATATGGTAAAATTCTTTACAAACAGACTCGAATTAGCCCAGACATCGTCTATGTTGTTTGTTGAGTCGACTTATTTTTTTCTTTGCGTTTTGCTGAATACAGGAAGAAATTCGTGCGTTCATGCAACTATCATCCATAACGATGCTTTCGTTTTCGATTCGTAGTTGATATGCAACTGTGTATCTACTCTTTCTTTTCCCGAGAATAGAAAGAAATCGACCTTGCTCTGTTTACCTTGCGTTAAGCAAGGTTTTTTTGTTGAATAGTACTGGGCGATTTACGATTTTTCTATCAAGTGGTATAATATTAACTATCCTGATGAATTGAGGAAATCAAATGAAAGAATTTAACAAATCAATCAAATTAGAGCATGTGGCTTATGATATTCGTGGTCCAGTTCTTGAAGAAGCCATGCGTATGCGAGCAAATGGAGAAAAAATCCTCCGTTTGAATACAGGGAACCCAGCTGAGTTTGGCTTTACAGCACCTGATGAGGTCATCCATGATTTGATTATGAATGCGCGTGATAGTGAAGGATATTCAGATTCAAAAGGGATCTTTTCAGCTCGTAAAGCGATTATGCAATATTGCCAATTGAAGAAATTCCCTAATGTAGGTATCGATGATATCTACCTTGGAAATGGTGTGAGTGAGTTGATTGTCATGTCCATGCAAGGTCTCTTGGACAATGGCGATGAAGTCTTGGTTCCTATGCCTGACTATCCTCTCTGGACAGCTGCAGTTAGCTTGGCTGGAGGAAATGCCGTTCACTACGTCTGTGATGAAGAAGCTGAATGGTATCCTGACTTAGATGATATCAAGTCTAAGATTAGTTCAAATACTAAGGCTATCGTTTTGATCAATCCAAATAACCCAACTGGAGCCCTCTATCCTAAGGAACTCTTGTTAGATATTATTGAGATTGCTCGCCAAAATGACTTGATTATCTTTGCGGATGAAATCTACGACCGTATGGTTATGGATGGCAATGTTCACACACCGGTAGCTAGTCTAGCACCAGATCTTTTCTGTGTTAGCATGAATGGTTTGTCTAAATCTCACCGTATCGCAGGTTTCCGTGTGGGTTGGATGGTTTTATCTGGTCCTAAGAAGCACGTCAAAGGCTATATCGAAGGGCTCAATATGCTCTCAAATATGCGCCTCTGTTCCAACGTCTTGGCTCAGCAGGTGGTTCAAACCTCGCTTGGAGGTCACCAATCCGTTGATGAATTACTATTACCAGGTGGTCGTATCTACGAGCAAAGAAACTTCATCTATAATGCCATCCAAG
>CAKAIO010000001.1 GCA_916439305.1 uncultured Streptococcus sp. | reverse complement strand
GGGGCAATTGGTCTCGCACGGATTCCAAACGTGGTCTACGGGGCTAAAAACCAGAAATTTGGCGCCGCTGGGAGCTTGTACGATATTTTAACAGATGAGAGGCTCAATCACCGTGTGGACGTTGAAACAGGCGTTTTAGAGAATGAGTGCGCAGAGATTATGCAAGACTTTTTCCGAAATCGACGGAAAAAATAATTTCTCTTTAAAAATAGAGGAGAATGTGGTATAATAACTAGTGGAGCAACAGTTCTGCGTGAAGCGGGTCAGGGGAGGAATCCAGCAGCCCTAAGCGAGTGTGAATTGTGTGCTCTTTTTTCGTGCTTTTTTCGAATAAATAAGATAAAATAGCCTAGAATAAATGATTAAAAAGAGGAATAATATGAAAATTCGTGGTTTTGAATTAGTTTCTAGTTTTACAGATGAAAAATTGCTACCAAAGCGTGAGACAGCGCATGCAGCTGGCTACGACTTAAAGGTTGCGGAGCGTACAGTGATTGCACCAGGAGAAATCGTCCTCGTTCCAACTGGGGTCAAGGCTTATATGAAAGCAACAGAGGTACTCTATCTTTATGATCGTTCTTCAAACCCTCGTAAGAAGGGGTTAGTCTTGATCAACTCTGTGGGTGTCATTGATGGGGACTACTATGGTAATTCTGGGAATGAAGGACATATCTTTGCACAGATGAAAAACATTACCGACCAAGAAGTTGTTCTTGAAGTTGGGGAACGTGTAGTTCAGGCTGTCTTTGCACCATTTTTAATCGCAGACGGAGATGAGGCAGAGGGAGTACGTACTGGTGGATTTGGATCAACTGGGAAATAGAGGAATAAAATGGCAGACTATTTATTAGTTGTAGACATGCAGTCAGATTATGTTGCTGTAGGAAAAGCATATCATGAAGAACTGACTGCAGCTGTAAATGACAAAATTGCTACCTATCCCAGCGACCGAGTTATCTATATTCTCAATCGTTTTTTCTGGGAGAGAAAAGACAGAAAGAAGAAATTTGCGACCGGCTTGTCGCTTGTATCTTCTCGTATCTTTGAGAAGCGTCGGGCTTCTTGCTTTACTAATCCGGATTTAAAAGATTTTTTAGAGGAAAACGGTGCTAAAAGCATAGAGTTTGTAGGGGTAGATGGTAATGGCTGTGTTAAGGCTTCCGTTTTGGCAGCTACCAAGGAGAATTATCAGGTTTCTGTCGATTTGTCTGCTGTCGGAGTTGCCAACCAGAAGAAATTCTCTAAAACACTGAAGCAGTGGCAAGATTGCGGAATCAAGATTGGATAGTTTTATGGGGATCTTAATATGAAAATTATTTTTATCCGTCATGGAGAGCCAGATTATCGTGAATTAGAGGAGCGTTCTTATACGGGATTTGGGATAGACTTGGCCCCTTTATCGGTGAAAGGAAGAAAGCAAGCTCAGGAACTTTGCAAAAATCTTTTGTTTGGCTCAGCTGATATTCTGGTGTCTTCTGCAGTGACGCGAGCATTAGAAACGGCTTCTTATGTATCTTGTGCTACTGGGCTTCCTTTGAGAGTGGAGCCATTATTGCATGAATGGCAGGTCTATGAAAGTGGCATAGATAGATTTGAAGAAGCTAGAAGACTATTTTTAGAAAATAATGGGAAGTTGCTCCCAAATTCTCCTGTTCAATATGAGACAGCTGTAGAGATGAAGACTCGTTTTCTAGAATGCATGGCTAAGTATCGGGAACATCAAACTGTTGTAGTTGTAGCCCATCGAATGCTCATGCGCCAATTTGTACCAGACGAGAGGATTGATTTTTGCCAAGTAATTGAGTGTGAGGTAGAAATTTAGAAAGAGGTTTATCATCGCAAAGAAAAAAACGACATTTGTGTGTCAAAATTGTGAATATAATTCACCAAAGTATTTAGGACGTTGCCCCAACTGTGGAGCTTGGTCTTCTTTTATTGAAGAGGTCGAGGTTGCAGAGGTCAAAAATGCGCGTGTGTCCTTGACAGGTGAAAAAACCAAGCCTATGAAATTGGCTGAAGTAACTTCTATTAATGTCAATCGGACCAAGACTGAGATGGAGGAATTCAACCGTGTACTCGGTGGGGGTGTGGTACCAGGGAGTCTCGTCCTAATTGGTGGAGATCCAGGTATTGGAAAATCAACTCTTCTCTTACAAGTATCAACCCAGTTGTCTCAAGTAGGAACGGTTCTCTATGTTAGTGGAGAGGAATCAGCCCAGCAGATCAAACTCCGTGCAGAGCGCTTGGGGGATATTGATAGTGAATTTTATCTCTATGCAGAAACCAATATGCAGAGCGTGCGGGCAGAAGTGGAGCGTATCCAACCAGACTTTCTTATCATCGATTCGATTCAGACCATTATGTCTCCTGAGATTTCTGGAGTGCAAGGATCGGTTTCTCAAGTACGCGAGGTGACAGCTGAACTCATGCAGCTGGCCAAGACCAATAACATCGCCATCTTTATCGTCGGCCATGTGACCAAGGAAGGAACCTTGGCGGGACCTCGAATGTTGGAACATATGGTGGATACCGTGCTTTACTTTGAAGGGGAACGCCACCATACCTTCCGTATCTTGAGAGCAGTCAAAAATCGTTTTGGCTCGACCAACGAGATTGGAATCTTTGAGATGCAATCAGGTGGCTTGGTTGAAGTCCTTAATCCTAGTGAAGTGTTTCTGGAAGAACGCTTGGATGGAGCGACTGGTTCGTCCATCGTTGTGACAATGGAAGGAACACGTCCAATTCTTGCGGAAGTGCAGGCCTTGGTGACGCCGACCATGTTTGGAAATGCTAAACGTACGACGACAGGGCTTGATTTCAATCGTGCTAGCTTGATTATGGCTGTTTTGGAAAAACGTGCAGGGCTTCTCTTGCAAAATCAGGATGCCTATCTCAAATCAGCTGGTGGTGTCAAATTAGATGAACCTGCTATTGACTTAGCTGTTGCAGTGGCTATTGCTTCGAGCTACAAGGACAAACCAACCAATCCTCAGGAATGTTTGTAGGAGAGTTGGGCTTGACGGGAGAGATTCGGCGCGTAAATCGTATCGAACAACGGATTAATGAAGCTGCTAAGCTTGGATTTACAAAAATCTATGTACCAAAAAATTCTTTGACTGGCATTAAACCACCTAAGGAAATTCAGGTGATTGGGGTGACGACTATTCAGGAAGTCTTGAAAAAAGTATTCTCCTAATCGTTTTACTCAGGTTTAGATTACTAATTATTTTATTGCAAACATTTATTAAAAGTAAGGAGGAATTTCTGATGAAATTTTCTATGGACAGTCACATGCAGTTTCCTTTGGTAGAGTTGTCGCTCAATCAGGGGGAAACGGTCTTTATTCAGCGCGGTAGCATGGTCTACCACACACCTAATGTAAGTCTCAATACCCAGCTTAATGCAAGCGGTTCTGGTTTGGGACGTTTTGTCAAAGCTGTAGGGCGTTCAATGGTTTCTGGTGAAAGTACCTTTATCACTCAAGCTGTTGCAGAGTCTGACAACGGAAACCTTGCTTTAGCACCAGATACTCCTGGTCAAGTGATTGCTCTTGAGCTAGGCGAAAAGCAGTACCGATTGAATGATGGAGCCTTTTTAGCTCTTGATGGTACAGCTTCCTATACAATGGAGCGCCAGTCTATTGGGAAAGCTCTGTTCGGAGGGCAAGGCGGTCTCTTTGTGATGACAACCCAAGGTCAGGGAACTCTTTTGGCCAATGCCTTTGGGTCTATTAAGAAAATTGAGCTACAAAACCAAGAAATAACCATCGACAATGCCCATGTGGTAGCTTGGAGTCAATCTTTAGACTATAATATCCACTTAGAAAATGGTTTCTGGCAGTCTATTGGTACAGGCGAAGGAGTGGTGAATACCTTCCGAGGTACCGGTGAGGTCTATGTACAAAGTCTCAATCTTCAGAGCTTTGCAGGCTCTCTTAACAAGTATATCCAAAAAGGTTCATAATATTAAAAAAACTAGGACAGAAATCCAAGCTAGTTGCTGGATGTCTCTGTCCCAGTTTTTTATATGAAAGTTGACAGCTGACAAGACAAAGAAAAGATGGTAAGATAGGAGATAAATAATTTGGTGTTCAAATTATCTGGCAGACTAGAAAGTGAGTTGTCATGTCCTATTTTGAAAATTTTTTAAAAGCCAATCAAGCTTATGTAGAACTACATGGAGATTTGCATTTATCCATTAAACCCAAGACAAAGGTTGCAATCGTAACTTGTATGGATTCGCGTCTACACGTTGCGCCAGCTCTGGGGTTAGCTCTGGGAGACGCCCATATTTTACGGAATGCGGGTGGTCGAGTGACTGAGGATATGATTCGTTCACTTGTAATTTCCCAACAACAAATGGGGACAAGAGAAATTGTGGTTCTTCATCATACAGACTGTGGGGCTCAAACCTTCAATAACGAGGATTTTCAAGAGCACCTAAAATGTGAATTGGGAGTTGATGTATCTGGGCAGGACTTTTTACCGTTTCAAGACATCGATGAGAGTGTTCGAGAGGATATGAAATTGCTGCGAGAATGCCCCTTAATTCCAGATGATGTTATTATTTCAGGAGCTGTTTACGATGTGGATACAGGTAGTATGAGGGAGATATACTAACTTTCTAATTAAAAGCTTCTGAAGTAGCATGAAGTAGGATGAGAAGGTTGACAAGTTTTACCTTTGATATCACTAATATAAAATAGTATAAGATAAGAGTATAAAAGTCTACTCTTGTCTTATTTTTTATTGAAAAATCGAGAAAAAAGCGCTACAATGGTAGATGGAAAAATGTTGTGAAAAATACAAGTGATACATAAATACCGGAGGAAATCATGTCTTTTTCTGATTTAAAGCTGTTTGCCCTTTCTTCAAATAGAGAATTGGCAGAGCGTGTGGCGCAAGAGATTGGGATAGAGTTGGGAAAATCGACTGTTCGTCAATTTTCAGACGGAGAAATTCAAGTTAATATCGAAGAATCTATCCGTGGAAAACACGTCTTTATTCTACAATCAACTAGCTCACCAGTAAATGATAATCTACTTGAGATTTTGATCATGGTAGACGCTTTGAAGCGTGCCAGTGCAGAATCTGTCAACGTTGTTATGCCTTATTATGGTTATGCACGTCAGGATAGAAAAGCTAGAGCGCGTGAGCCAATCACTTCAAAACTCGTTGCAAATATGCTTGAAGTAGCTGGAGTTGATCGTTTGTTGACGATTGATTTGCACGCTGCACAGATTCAAGGGTTCTTTGATATTCCGGTGGATCACTTGATGGGTGCTCCATTGATTGCGGATTACTTTGAGCGTCGTGGCATGGTTGGTTCCGACTTTGTCGTTGTCAGCCCGGACCACGGTGGGGTGACTCGTGCTCGTAAATTAGCAGAATTTTTGAAAACTCCAATTGCCATTATCGACAAGCGTCGTAGTGTAGACAAGATGAATACTAGTGAAGTGATGAATATCATTGGTAAGGTAGAAGGTAAGACTTGTATCTTGATTGACGATATGATTGATACAGCTGGAACCATTTGTCATGCGGCTGATGCTCTAGCAGAAGCAGGAGCTGTTGAAGTTTACGCAAGTTGTACGCACCCAGTTCTTTCTGGTCCAGCAATGGAGAATATCCAGAAATCAGCCATTAAAAAATTGGTTGTTTTGGATACTATCTATCTTCCAGAAGAACGTTTGATTGATAAGATTGAACAAATTTCTATCGCTCATCTCCTAGGTGATGCTATTGTACGTATCCATGAAAAACGTCCTCTTTCTCCATTATTTAGTATCGAGAAAAAAATCTAAACTTTCACTTGAATAAACGAATTTCCTAGCAGACTTTTCTCTTGCTAGGAAATTTTTTGTAGCCAATAACTGCAAGCCTTTTCAAATATGCTATACTGATGAAAAAGGAGGGTTTCTATGACTCAAGAATTTATCAATCCAAGTGACGGAGTGGTCCGTCAGTATCTAGCAACCAGTAAAACTCTAGCTGTAGTAGGCTTATCTGATCGTGAGGAAACAACTAGCAATCGAGTGACTAAGGAAATGCAGGCTCGTGGCTATAAAATTATTCCAGTTAACCCTAAAGCTGCAGGTGGCGAGATTTTGGGAGAAAAGGTTTATGCCAGTCTAGCTGAAATTCCTTTCCCTGTAGATATCGTCAATGTCTATCGTCGCAGTGAATTTTTACCTGATGTAGCACGAGACTTTCTCAAGGCGGATGCCAAGATCTTCTGGGCACAACTAGGACTTGAAAGTTTGGAAGCAGCAGAAATCTTGCGTGCTGGGGGATGCGATGACATCGTGATGAACCGTTGTATTAAGAGAGAACATACACGTTTAATTCTTGAACAATAAAAAGGTAGCCTTTAGGCTACCTTTTGTGTTGTACTCAATGAAAATCAAAGAGCAAACTAGGAAACTAGCCGCAGGCTGTACTTGAGTACGGCAAGACGACGTTGACGTGGTTTGAAGAGATTTTCGAAGAGTATTAGAAAATGCCGATGAGTGTTTGCATGCCAAGACTAGTCAGGATGATAGCAATCCAGCAAAGGGCTCCAAGAAGAATGGATTTTCCACTGGATTTGATCATAGCAATGAGGTTGGTTTTGAGACCAATAGCACTCATAGCCATGATGATGAGGAATTTGGAAAGTTGTTTGAGAGGTGAAAAGAAGCTATTGCCGACACCGAATGATGTGAGAAGAGTAGTTAGCAGAGAAGCTAGGATAAAGTAGAGAATGAAAACGGGGAAGATTTTTTTAAGCTTTACACCTTGGTTGTTGCCTTGTTGACGGCTTTGCCAATAGGAAAGGAAGAGAGTAATAGGGATAATAGCCAGGGTGCGTGTCAGTTTGACAATAGTAGCAGATTCGAGAGTGTTTGTATTGTATAGACTATCCCAGGCGCTAGCTGTGGCTGTTACAGAGGAAGTATCGTTGACCGCAGTACCCGCAAAGAGAGCAAAACCTTCGTTGGAGAGATGGAGCCAAGAACCTAGAGTTGGAAAGATAAGAGCTGCCAAGACATTGAAGAAAAAGATAACAGAAATGGCTTGAGCCACTTCTTTTTCCTTGGCGTGAATAACAGGAGCAGTCGCTGCAATGGCAGAACCACCACAGATAGAAGATCCAACTCCAATCAAGGTAGCTAGCTTTGTATCAAAGTTAAAAAATCGTTGGAAAAAGAAAGCAATAATTAAAGCGATAGAAATGGTTGAAAGGATAACAGGGAGGGAAGATTTTCCAACTGCGAAAACTTGAGAGATATTGAGTCCAAAGCCCAGTAAGATGACTGCGTATTGGAGCAGTTTTTTGGAGCTATAAGTCAAGCCGGCTTCCAGTTGTTTGTAGTTAGAGAGAAAGGGATGGAGCAACATACCGATAAAAATGGCAAAAACTGGTGCTCCCACAACAGGCAGAAAGCCTCCTAAAACCCAAGAGATGATTGAGATGATCAGACAGGCTAACAGTCCTGCCCAATTTTTTGATAGAAATGACATAAAAACCTCCGAAAATAAGCACTTCTTATTATAAGCTTGTCTATCAGAAAAGTAAAATAGAAAGTGAGCAGAAGGTTGAAAATAAATGGAATTTTGCGGTCAGAGAGCTTTTGTAGTATAATAGATATATGTTCTTTGATCAAGGAGGATATATATGGACTTAACCAAACGCTTTAATAAACAATTAGATAAGATACAAGTTTCCTTGATTCGTCAATTTGACCAGGCTATTTCAGAGATTCCTGGTGTCCTGCGATTGACCTTGGGAGAACCAGATTTTACAACGCCAGATCATGTCAAGGAAGCTGCGAAGCGAGCCATTGACCAAGATCAATCCTACTATACAGGGATAAGCGGTTTGTTGACCTTGCGTCAGGCGGCGAGTGATTTTGTAAAAGAGAAATATCAGCTAGACTACAATCCAGAGAATGAAATTTTGGTCACAATTGGTGCGACAGAGGCTCTATCAGCTACTCTGACAGCTATTTTGGAGGAAGGAGACAAGGTTCTCTTGCCAGCTCCTGCCTATCCTGGCTATGAGCCAATAGTTAATCTAGTTGGTGCAGAGATTGTAGAGATTGATACGACTGATAACGGTTTTGTCTTAACTCCTGAAATGCTAGAAAAGGCAATTTTGGAGCAGGGGGACAAGCTCAAGGCAGTTATTCTCAACTATCCAGCCAACCCTACAGGAATTACTTATAGTCGCGAGCAATTAGAAGCCTTGGCAGCTGTTTTACGTAAGTATGAGATTTTCGTAGTCTGTGATGAAGTCTACTCAGAATTGACCTATACAGGGGAAAATCATGTATCTTTGGGAACTATGTTGAGAGATCAGGCAATTATTATTAACGGTCTTTCTAAATCCCATGCCATGACAGGTTGGCGTTTAGGTTTTATCTTTGCACCAGCAAACTTCACAGCTCAACTCATCAAGAGTCATCAGTATTTGGTAACTGCTGCAAACACCATGGCGCAACATGCTGCTGTGGAAGCATTGACAGCTGGTAAAGATGATGCAGAACCGATGAAGAAGGAATATATCCAGCGTCGGGACTACATTATCGACAAGATGACTGACCTCGGCTTTGAGATTATCAAACCAGATGGGGCTTTTTATATCTTTGCTAAGATTCCGGCAGGCTATAATCAAGACTCCTTTGCTTTTCTGAAAGATTTTGCCCAGAAGAAGGCTGTTGCCTTTATCCCTGGTGCTGCCTTTGGACAGTATGGAGAAGGCTATGTTCGCCTATCTTATGCAGCTAGCATGGGAACCATCAGAGAAGCTATGAAACGACTTGAGGAGTACATGAGAGAAGCATGATTCAATCGATTACGAGTCAGGGTTTAGTACTTTACAATCGAAATTTTCGAGAGGATGATAAGCTTGTTAAAATCTTTACAGAACAGGCAGGGAAGCGCATGTTTTTTGTCAAACACGCCGGCCAATCCAAACTAGCTCCTGTCATTCAACCTTTAGTCTTAGCCCATTTTCTCCTAAAAGTCAATGATGATGGACTTAGTTATATAGAAGATTATCATGAGGTGAAGACTTTTCCGAAAATCAATAGTGACCTCTTTGTTATGGCTTATGCGACCTACGTTGCGGCCTTGGCAGATGCGAGCTTGCAGGATAATCAAGAAGATGCTCCCTTATTTGCTTTTTTGCAAAAGACTTTAGAGCTGATGGAAGAGGGTCTGGATTATCAAGTTTTGACCAATATTTTTGAAATTCAAATATTGACACGTTTTGGAATCAGTCTCAACTTTAATGAGTGTACCTTTTGTCATCGTGTGGGGCAAGCCTTTGACTTCTCCTTCAAATACGGGGGTTGTCTTTGTCCCGATCATTACCATGAAGATGAGAAACGATGTCATTTAAATCCCAATATTCCTTATCTGCTCAATCAATTTCAAGCCATTGATTTTGAGACCTTGGAGACTATCTCACTTAAGGCCGAAATCAAGCAGGACTTGCGCAAGTTTATGGATCAAATCTACGAGGAATATGTCGGTATTCATCTGAAATCAAAGAAATTTATTGATTCCCTAGCCGACTGGGGACAACTACTGAAAGAGGAAGACAAATGAAAAAAATCGCAGTTGATGCAATGGGTGGCGATTACGCACCACAAGCTATTGTAGAGGGAGTTGATCAAGCCCTTGCTGACTTTTCAGATATTGAAGTCCAACTTTATGGAGATGAAAGCAAAATCAAGCAATATCTAACAGCTACAGAGCGCGTCAGCATTATCCATACAGATGAGAAAATAAATTCTGACGATGAGCCTACAAAAGCCATCCGCAAGAAGAAAAATGCCAGCATGGTATTGGCAGCTAAGGCTGTCAAAGATGGAGAGGCAGATGCAGTTCTTTCTGCAGGAAATACAGGTGCCTTGTTGGCAGCGGGATTCTTCATCGTTGGTCGTATCAAAAATATTGATCGACCTGGTCTTATGTCAACCTTACCAACTATTGATGGAAAAGGCTTTGACATGCTTGACCTTGGTGCCAATGCAGAAAATACAGCCGATCACCTGCATCAATACGCTATCTTAGGTTCCTTCTATGCTAGAAATGTTCGTGGTATTGAAAAACCTCGTGTAGGTTTGCTTAATAACGGGACAGAGAGCGGCAAGGGAGATCCACTCCGCAAGGAAGCCTATGACCTATTAGTGGCTGACGAGAGTTTGAATTTCGTCGGGAACGTGGAAGCGCGTGATTTGATGGATGGTGTTGCTGATGTAGTCGTAACAGATGGTTTCACGGGAAACGCTGTTCTCAAAGCTATTGAAGGGACTGCTATGGGTATTATGGGCTTGCTCAAAAATGCTATTGTAGGTGGCGGTCTTAGAGCCAAGCTAGGGGCTTTCCTTCTTAAGGATAACCTCAGAGGTTTGAAAAAACAGCTCAACTATTCAGATGTTGGAGGCGCGGTTCTGTTTGGTGTTAAGGCACCAGTAGTTAAGACTCACGGCTCAAGTGATGCCAAGGCTGTCTATAGTACAATACGCCAAATTCGTACCATGCTTGAGACAGATGTAGTTGCCCAAACAGCTCGTGAATTTTCAGAGGAATAAGGAGAATAATATGACAGAACAACAAATTTTTTTGACCGTATCGTAACCATCATTCAAGAGCGTCAAGGAGAAGACTTTGTCGTAACCGAAAACTTGAGCTTAAAGGATGATTTGAATGCTGATTCAGTAGATTTGATGGAATTTGTCCTAACCGTTGAGGATGAATTTGGAATCGAAATCGATGATGAAGAAATTGACAACCTCCAAAGTGTCGCAGACGTATTAGCAATCATTAAAAATAGAATATAAGAAAAAGCAACATGCTGGTCATGTTGCTTTTTTGATTGTGTGGAATATTTATTTTAACGGATTTATTAATCCATATGCTAGCTTAAACATTTAAAAGTGCTATTTGGGTGTAGATACTGTTTTTTTAGAAAGAGTTATCAATTTCTTATTTTGTTTGGCTAAAATAATCTTATAGAACTTTTAATTAGATTGTTAAGAAAAAGGATAAGAATATGAAATTTAGGAAAAAACACTACCGCTCACAGATGGATCAGAAGGACTGCGGAGTGGCTTCGTTGGCCATGGTGTTTGGCTATTTTGGAAGCTATTATTCATTAGCGCGTCTTCGTGAATTAGCCAAAACGACTATAAATGGGACGACAGCTTTGGGTCTGGTGAAGGCTGCGGAAACATTAGGTTTTGAGCCACAGGCTATTCAAGCAGACATGACTTTATTTGATTCTCCAAATTTAATCTTTCCTTTTGTGGTTCACGTGCTTAAGGACAAAGAATTATTTCATTATTACGTAGTGACAGGAAAGGATAAGCAGAATATCCATATAGCTGATCCAGATCCAGAGGTTAGACTGACCAAACTATCGCGTGAAAGATTTGAAGAAGAATGGACAGGAACAACTATTTTTGTGGCTCCTTCCCCAAATTATCAGCCACATAAGGACAAGAATCAGGGTCTGACTTCTTTTCTGCCTATTTTGATAAATCAGAAAGGTTTGATCATCAATATCATTTTAGCGACAGTTCTAGTAACCTTGATTAATATCGTTGGTTCATACTATCTACAATCTATTATTGATACCTATGTACCAAATCAGACATCTTCGACCCTAAGTGTTATTTCTATATGTCTTGTTATCGTGTATGCCCTTCAGCAGATTTTGTCTTTTGCTCAAGATTACCTATTAATTGTCCTTGGGCAACGTCTATCGATTGATGTTATTTTATCTTATATCAAACATGTTTTTCATCTACCTGTGTCTTTTTTTGCGACTCGACGGACGGGGGAAATCGTGTCTCGATTTACAGATGCCAATAGTATCATAGATGCCTTAGCTTCAACCATTATTTCAATTTTTTTGGATATATCTACGGTATTGATTATTTCCATAATCTTGTTTTTGCAAAATAGTAGTCTCTTTTTCATAAGCTTATTGGGTCTTCCCATTTATGCTGTAATTATATTTGTTTTTATGAAACCTTTTGAAAAGATGAACCGGGATACCATGGAAGCAAATGCAACTCTATCATCTTCCGTTATAGAGGATATCAATGGGATTGAAACGATTAAATCATTGGCTAGCGAAAAAACACGCTACCAAAAGATTGATAGGGAATTTGTGGACTATCTGAAAAGATCCTTTACTTATAGTAGAGCAGAAAGTCAGCAAAAAGCTCTTAAAAACTTGCTCAACTGTCGCTAAATGTCTGCGTATTATGGATAGGGGCTAATTTCGTTATGACTGGTGAAATGAGTTTGGGCCAGTTGATTACGTATAATACACTTCTTTATTATTTTACTAATCCTCTAGAAAACATCATCAACCTTCAGAGTAAGCTTCAAACAGCTCAAGTTGCTAATAGTCGTCTCAACGAGGTGTATCTGGTCAAATCCGAGTTCGAAGAACAGAAAATGGTAGAGGATTTGAGTATGGTTCAAGGAGATATGACTTTTAAGGGAATTCACTACAAGTATGAATATGGTCAAGATATCTTATCAGATATCAATTTGACAATCAAACAGGGCTCTAAAATAGCTCTTGTAGGGATTTCAGGATCAGGGAAGTCGACCCTAGCTAAGATGATGGTTAATTTTTACAACCCAAATCAGGGAGAAATCAGACTGGGGGATATGAATTTAAATCAGATTGATAAAAAGTCTTTGCGCAAACATATCAACTATTTACCTCAACAACCCTATATATTCAATGGAACAATTTTAGAAAATCTTCTCCTTGGGGCCAAGGAGGGTACGACTCGGGAGGATATACTACGTGCAGTTGAGCTAGCAGAAATTCGTGAAGATATTGAGCGTATGCCCTTGAATTACCAGACAGAATTGACTTCTGATGGGACAGGAATTTCTGGTGGTCAACGCCAGAGGATTGCTTTGGCGCGCGCTCTTTTGACAGATGCCTCTATCTTGATTTTGGATGAGGCGACGAGCAGTTTAGATATCTTAACAGAGAAACGGATAGTAGACAATCTCATGAATCTAGATAAGACCTTGATTTTCATCGCTCACCGTTTGACTATTGCTGAACGGGTGGAGAAGGTTATCGTTTTGGATCGGGGCAAGATTGTAGAGGAGGGGAATCATGCTGACTTGCTTGCTCGAAATAGTTTTTATACTCATTTAGTTAACTGTTAGAAAGGAGAAATAATGCACCTTGATTTTTTAGAAAGTGCGGAATTTTATAATCGGCGTTATCATAATTTTTCCAGTCGAGTGATTTTTCCCATGTCACTTCTGGTAGTGTTTACGTTTGGATTTGCAATGTTTGCAGAAAAGGAAATTAGTTTATCTTCGAAAGCTACAGTGGAACCTAGTCGTATCATTGCTAATATCCAGTCAACTAGTAATAGGCGGATGGTAGTTAATTATCTAGAAGAGAACAAACAAGTGCAACGAGGAGATTTACTTGTTCAGTATCAGGAGGTTGGAGATGTGATTCAGTATGAAGCCAATGCTAATCAGTTGGAGAGTTTTAGACATCATCAAAGTAAAACAAGTAACCTTAAGAACAGTACTACACAGCCAAATATAGGTCTCTTTTCTCAGAATTCTTCGACTGTACAAGAGCAGATAGCTGTAGAGCAAGATGATTTAGAAAGAGAAATAGGCAAAAAAAATCAAACTAGCTTACTTGAAAAAGGAACAATAAGAGCCCAGGAAGACGGAGTTCTTTATCTCAATCCTGAAAGGAATCAATCTGCGGTCGTCACAGAAGGAACATTACTGGCTAAATTATATCCACTATTAGATAGAGAAGGGAAAACAAAATTGACAGCCTATCTTAGTTCAAAAGATATTGTGGGAATCAAGATTGGAGATTCTGTACGCTTTACCACGACTAATGGCGCTAATGGTCAAGTGAGGCTTGTTTCTACTATCACTAGTATTGATACAATTGCAACGAGAACTGACCAAGGAAATTTCTTTAAAATAGAAGCGGAAACAAAAATAACTCAAGAACAAGCTGAAAAGCTTAGGTATGGTTTAGAAGGCCACTTACAAATAATCACAGGCAAGAAAAGTTATTTACGCTATTATTTGGATGATTTTTTGAATTGGGAATAATGATCACTTTTTCTTAAATAATATTTAAAAACTGTAATCCTAAAACGATTTACAGTTTTTATAAAACTCAGGAGGGAATACGTTTACGTTCGTAAAACATTTGATTTCTGCTTATTTTTGTGTTAGAATGAGGCCAAGTAATACGAAAGGCGAATAATAAAATGTCCAGCAAACTTATTTATACGGGAAAGCTAAAGATATCTATACTACAGAAGACGAACATGTGATTAGGTCCGTTTATAAGGACCAGGCTACCATGCTGAATGGTGCTCGTAAAGAGACTATCGAAGGTAAAGGTGTGCTCAATAATCAGATTTCGTCTCTTATTTTTGAAAAATTGAATGCTGCGGGTGTGGCTACTCACTTTATCGAACGTATCTCTGACACAGAACAACTCAACAAGAAAGTGAAAATCATTCCTTTGGAGGTTGTGCTTCGTAACGTGACTGCGGGCTCTTTCTCCAAACGATTTGGTGTTGAAGAAGGGGTGGAATTAAAAACTCCAATCGTTGAATTTTACTATAAAAACGATGAGTTGGATGATCCCTTTATCAATGATGAGCATGTGAAGTTCTTGGGCATTGCCAACGATGAGCAAATTGCTTATATCAAGGAAGAAACACGCCGTATCAATGAATTACTGAAAGATTGGTTTGAGCAAATTGGCCTTCGTTTGATTGACTTCAAATTGGAATTTGGTTTTGATAAGGATGGCAAGATTATCTTGGCAGATGAATTCTCACCAGATAACTGTCGCCTTTGGGATGCGGAAGGGCATCATATGGACAAGGATGTTTTCCGTAGAGACTTGGGCAGTCTGACAGATGTGTATCAGGTTGTCTTGGAAAAATTGCAAGGATTGAAGTAAAGTTTTACTTGGTTGTCACTACAGTCTTTAGGTAGAAATAGATAAAGGAAATAAAATGGATAAACGTATTTTCGTTGAGAAAAAAGCTGATTTTCGTGTGAAATCTGACTCTTTAGTAAAAGAATTACAGCATAATCTTCAGTTGAAAACCTTGAAGGACCTTCGGATTGTTCAGGTTTACGATGTCTTTAATTTGGCAGAGGATTTGTTTGCGCGTGCGGAAAAACATATCTTCTCTGAGCAAGTGACCGATACTGTTTTGGATGAAGCTACGATCAAGGCTGATCTTGAGAAGGTTGCTTTCTTTGCGATCGAAAGCTTGCCTGGTCAATTTGACCAACGTGCAGCTTCTTCACAAGAAGCTTTGCTTTTGCTTGGTAGCTCAAGTAATGTAACGGTGAATACAGCACAACTTTACTTGGTCAACAAGGATATTGATGCGAATGAGTTGGAGGCTGTCAAAAACTACCTTTTGAACCCAGTGGATTCTCGTTTCAAGGACATTACATTAGGTATTGCCAAACAGGATTTCTCTGAGTCTGACAAGACTATTCCAAACTTGGATTTCTTTGAAACTTATACGGCAGAAGATTTTGCACAGTATAAGGCAGAGCAAGGATTGGCCATGGAAGTGGATGATCTTCTCTTCATTCAAGATTACTTCAAATCTATTGGACGTGTACCAACTGAGACTGAGCTTAAGGTTTTGGATACTTATTGGTCTGACCACTGCCGTCACACCACTTTCGAGACTGAATTGAAGAATATCGACTTTTCAGCTTCTAAATTCCAAAAACAATTGCAAGCGACTTATGACAAATATATCGCCATGCGTGATGAGTTGGGACGTACGGAAAAACCTCAGACCTTGATGGATATGGCGACTATTTTTGGTCGTTATGAGCGTGCCAATGGTCGTTTGGATGACATGGAAGTGTCTGATGAAATCAATGCCTGCTCTGTTGAAATTGAAGTGGATGTCAATGGTATCAAAGAGCCATGGCTTCTCATGTTCAAAAATGAAACTCATAATCACCCAACGGAGATCGAACCATTTGGTGGAGCGGCTACCTGTATCGGTGGTGCCATTCGTGACCCATTGTCAGGTCGTTCATACGTTTACCAAGCCATGCGTATCTCAGGTGCTGGTGATATTACAACACCAATTGCTGAAACTCGTGCTGGTAAGTTGCCACAACAAGTGATTTCTAAAACAGCGGCTCACGGTTATTCTTCATACGGTAACCAAATTGGTCTTGCAACAACCTATGTTCGTGAATACTTCCACCCAGGTTTCGTTGCTAAGCGGATGGAGCTAGGTGCCGTTGTTGGTGCGGCTCCTAAGGGCAATGTGGTCCGTGAAAAACCTGAAGCAGGTGATGTGATTATCCTCCTCGGTGGTAAAACTGGACGTGACGGTGTCGGTGGTGCGACAGGTTCTTCTAAAGTTCAAACGGTTGAATCTGTTGAAACAGCTGGTGCTGAGGTCCAAAAAGGGAATGCCATCGAAGAGCGTAAGATTCAACGTCTTTTCCGTAATGGGGATGTGACACGTCTGATCAAAAAATCAAATGACTTTGGTGCCGGTGGTGTCTGTGTGGCTATCGGTGAATTGGCAGATGGTCTTGAAATTGATCTAGACAAAGTGCCATTGAAATACCAAGGTTTGAACGGTACAGAAATTGCTATCTCTGAATCTCAAGAACGTATGGCCGTAGTGGTTCGTCCAGAAGATGTAGATGCTTTCGTTGCTGCATGTAACAAAGAAAATATTGATGCTGTTGTTGTTGCAACAGTAACTGAAAAACCAAATCTTGTCATGCACTGGAATGGCGAAACAATCGTTGATTTGGAACGTCGTTTCCTTGATACAAACGGTGTACGTGTGGTTGTAGATGCTAAGGTGGTTGACAAGGATGTCAAGATTCCAGAAGAACGTCAAACATCTGCTGAGACCCTTGAAGCTGATACGCTTGAAGTCTTGGCTGACCTGAATCATGCCAGTCAAAAAGGGTTGCAAACCATCTTTGATAGTTCAGTTGGTCGTTCAACAGTCAATCACCCACTTGGTGGTCGCTACCAAATCACACCAACGGAAGCTTCTGTACAGAAATTGCCAGTTCAAAACGGCGTGACAACAACTGCTTCTGTTATGGCGCAAGGGTTTAACCCTTATATCGCCGAATGGTCTCCATATCATGGTGCTGCTTATGCGGTCATCGAAGCAACTGCTCGTTTGGTTGCTGCTGGTGCTAACTGGTCTAAGGCACGTTTTTCTTACCAAGAATACTTCGAGCGGATGGATAAACAAGCAGAGCGTTTTGGTCAACCAGTAGCTGCTCTTCTTGGATCAATCGAAGCTCAGATTCAACTTGGTTTGCCATCTATCGGTGGTAAAGACTCTATGTCTGGTACTTTTGAAGAATTGACGGTACCACCAACTTTAGTTGCTTTTGGTGTGACAACCGTAGATAGCCGTAAGGTTCTTTCTCCAGAATTTAAAGCTGCTGGTGAAAATATCTATTACATCCCTGGTCAAGCTTGGCACAAGAAATTGACTTCGATCTTATTAAATCTAACTTTACTCAATTTGAAGCCATCCAAGCTAACCACAAAGTGACAGCATCATCAGCTGTCAAATATGGTGGTGTGGTTGAAGCTCTTGCCCTTGCAACATTTGGTAACCATATTGGTGCCACTGTAACCCTTGAAAATCTTGAGACTGCCTTGACAGCTCAATTGGGCGGATTCGTCTTCACATCTCCTGAAGAAATTGCAGGTGTTGCCAAGATCGGACAAACAGTAGTTGACTTTACACTTACTGTCAATGGTGTAAGGCTTGATGGACACAAACTTGACAGTGCCTTCCAAGGTAAATTGGAAGAAGTTTACCCAACGGAATTTGCACAAGTAACTGAGTTGGAAGAAGTACCTGCTGTGGCATCAGATGCTGTGATCAAAGCTAAAGAAACAGTTGAAAAACCAGTAGTTTACATCCCAGTATTCCCAGGTACTAACTCTGAATATGACTCCGCCAAGGCCTTTGAAAAAGAAGGTGCAAAAGTCAACTTGGTACCATTTGTAACACTTAACGAAGAGGCGATTGTCAAGTCTGTTGACACCATGGTTGACAACATCGAAAAAGCTAACATTATCTTCTTTGCAGGTGGCTTCTCAGCAGCCGATGAACCAGATGGATCAGCTAAATTTATCGTGAACATCTTGCTCAATGAAAAAGTACGTGCAGCCATTGATAGTTTCATCGAAGGTGGTGGTTTGATTATTGGTATCTGTAACGGATTCCAAGCCCTTGTTAAATCAGGCCTTCTTCCATACGGTAACTTTGAAGATGCAAGCAGTACTAGTCCAACCCTCTTCTACAATGATGCCAACCAACACGTGGCTAAGATGGTGGAAACACGTATTGCCAACACTAACTCACCATGGCTTGCCGGAGTAGAAGTTGGGGACATCCATGCCATCCCAGTATCACACGGTGAAGGTAAATTTGTCGTGACAGCTGAAGAATTTGCGGAACTTCGTGACAATGGTCAAATCTTTAGCCAATATGTTGACTTCGAAGGGAAACCAAGCATGGATTCAAATATAATCCAAATGGTTCTATTAATGCGATTGAAGGAATTACCAGCAAGAACGGCCAAATTATTGGTAAGATGGGTCACTCAGAACGTTTCGAAGACGGTCTCTTCCAAAATATTCCAGGAAATAAAGACCAGCATCTCTTTGCGTCAGCGGTTAAATACTTTACTGGAAAATAGGCTTTGCAGATTTTCTAATAGATAACTATCAGTAAATGTAAAATCAAGTAGATGTAACTTGCGATAATTGTAAATGATTTGTTGTTGTGAGTGAAACGAGCTTCTACCGTATCATTCCGTTGTAGTACTACTAAAGGAATGATACACAAATAAAAATTAGGTATATAAAATGACATACGAAGTAAAATCTCTTAATGAAGAATGTGGTGTTTTTGGTATCTGGGGCCACCCAGACGCTGCCAAATTGACCTATTTTGGACTCCATAGTCTTCAGCACCGTGGTCAGGAGGGGGCAGGGATCCTCTCCAATGATCATGGACAATTGAAGCGTCATCGTGACATGGGGCTTCTCTCAGAAGTCTTCAAAAATCCTGCTAATTTGGATAAATTGACAGGAACTGGAGCGATTGGACACGTGCGCTATGCGACTGCGGGAGAAGCTTCTGTAGATAATATCCAACCTTTCCTCTTCCGCTTTCACGATATGCAGTTTGGTTTGGCTCATAATGGGAATCTGACCAATGCAGAATCTCTCAAGCAAGAATTGGAACAAAGAGGAGCGATCTTTAGCTCGACTTCTGATTCAGAAATCTTGGCTCACTTGATTCGTCGTAGCCACAATCCAAACCTGATGGGCAAAATCAAGGAAGCGCTCAGTCTTGTTAAAGGTGGTTTTGCTTATCTCTTGATGTTTGAAGATAAGTTAATTGCAGCGCTTGATCCAAACGGCTTCCGTCCTCTGTCAATCGGGAAAATGGCCAATGGAGCAGTTGTGGTTTCTTCTGAAACCTGTGCCTTTGAAGTCATCGGTGCTGAGTGGATTCGCGATGTGAAACCAGGCGAGATTGTCATTATTGATGACAATGGCATCCAGTATGACAGCTATACAAACGATACTCAGCTGGCAATCTGTTCGATGGAGTACATTTACTTTGCCCGTCCTGACTCCAATATCCATGGTGTCAATGTCCATACGGCTCGTAAGAGAATGGGAGTTCAGTTGGCACGTGAGTTCAAGCATGAAGCTGATATCGTAGTTGGGGTACCAAATTCCTCACTCAGCGCAGCTATGGGATTTGCGGAAGAATCAGGTCTACCAAATGAAATGGGGCTCATCAAGAATCAATACACGCAGCGGACCTTTATCCAGCCGACTCAAGAATTACGCGAGCAAGGGGTTCGGATGAAACTGTCTGCCGTTTCTGGTGTCGTTAAAGGCAAACGTGTGGTTATGATTGATGACTCTATCGTGCGAGGCACGACATCTCGTCGCATTGTCCAACTTTTGAAAGAAGCGGGGGCATCAGAAGTACACGTTGCCATTGGTAGTCCTGCTCTTGCCTATCCATGTTTCTACGGGATTGATATCCAGACACGTCAGGAGCTGATTGCGGCTAATCATACGGTTGAAGAAACTTGCCAAATCATTGGTGCAGACAGCCTAACTTATCTTTCAATTGAAGGCTTAATTGACTCTATCGGTATCGAAACAGATGCGCCGAACGGTGGTCTCTGTGTGGCTTACTTTGATGGGAAATATCCAACTCCTCTCTATGACTATGAAGAAGAATATCGTAGAAGCTTAGAAGAAAAAACGAGTTTTTACAAATAAAATTTCCCATTGAAGGAAAGGAAAAGGAATAAACAAATGACAAATAAGAATGCGTATGCTCAATCGGGTGTGGATGTTGAAGCGGGTTATGAAGTTGTTGAACGCATCAAAAAACACGTGGCACGTACAGAGCGTGCTGGTGTTATGGGAGCTCTTGGCGGTTTTGGTGGCATGTTCGACCTTTCAAAAACAGGTGTTAAAGAGCCAGTTTTGATTTCAGGAACTGACGGTGTTGGAACCAAGCTCATGCTTGCTATCAAGTACGACAAACACGATACCATCGGTCAAGACTGTGTGGCTATGTGTGTCAACGATATCATCGCTGCAGGTGCAGAGCCTCTCTACTTCTTGGACTACGTCGCAACTGGTAAAAATGAACCAGCTAAGCTAGAACAAGTGGTCGCTGGTGTGGCTGAAGGTTGTGTACAAGCAGGTGCAGCCCTCATCGGTGGTGAAACGGCTGAAATGCCTGGTATGTATGGCGAAGACGACTATGACTTGGCTGGATTTGCTGTTGGTGTTGCAGAAAAATCTCAAATTATAGACGGTTCAAAAGTGGCAGAGGGAGACGTCCTTCTCGGACTTGCTTCCAGTGGTATTCACTCAAATGGTTACTCGCTCGTTCGTCGTGTCTTTGCGGACTATACAGGTGAAGAAATCTTGCCAGAATTGGAAGGCAAGAAACTCAAAGACGTTCTTTTGGAACCAACTCGTATCTATGTCAAGGCTGTTTTACCACTCATTAAGGAAGAGTTGGTCAACGGGATTGCCCACATCACAGGTGGTGGTTTCATCGAAAATGTACCTCGTATGTTCGCAGATGACTTGGCTGCTGAAATTGATGAAAGCAAAGTTCCGGTCCTTCCAATTTTCAAAGCCCTTGAAAAATATGGCCAAATCAAACATGAAGAAATGTTTGAAATCTTCAACATGGGTGTGGGGCTTATGCTTGCAGTGAAACCAGAACATGTGGAACGTGTCAAAGAACTTCTCGACGAACCTGTTTATGAAATCGGTCGTATTGTGAAGAAAGATGGCGCAAGTGTGGTGATTAAATAATGGCTAAAAAGATTGCTGTTTTTGCTTCTGGCAACGGCTCAAACTTTCAGGTGATTGCGGAACAATTTCCAGTAGAATTTGTCTTTTCAGATCACCGGGATGCCTATGTACTTGAGCGTGCCGAAAATCTTGGAGTTTTATCCTATGCCTTCGAACTCAAGGAGTTTGAGAGCAAAGCAGACTACGAAGGAGCCATTGTCGAGCTCTTGGATGAGCACGAGATTGACCTAGTCTGTTTGGCGGGTTATATGAAATCGTCGGTCCAACCTTGCTAGCGGCTTATGAAGGCCGTATCATCAATATTCACCCAGCTTATCTGCCAGAATTTCCAGGTGCTCATGGTATTGAAGATGCTTGGAATGCATGTGTGGACCAGTCTGGCGTGACTATTCACTGGGTGGACTCTGGTGTTGATACCGGTAAGGTCATCAAACAAGTCCGTGTGCCACGCCTTGAAGGGGATACCCTTGATACTTTCGAGACTCGCATCCACGAAACAGAGTACAAGCTCTATCCAGAAGTCTTGGATAGTTTGGGGGCTGCACGAAAATAAGGAAGCCCTTGAGCTGAAAGAAAATTTTCGACTGTAGCAAAGAAAGAACTTTTTTAAAAAGGAAAAGAAAGAACATGACTAAACGAGCACTTATTTCAGTCTCAGACAAAGCGGGTATTGTTGAATTTGCCCAAGAACTTAAAAAACTTGGTTGGGATATCATCTCAACAGGTGGGACCAAGGTTGCCCTTGACAATGCTGGTGTTGACACCATTGCTATCGATGATGTGACTGGTTTCCCAGAAATGATGGACGGTCGTGTCAAGACCCTCCACCCAAATATCCATGGCGGTCTCCTCGCTCGTCGTGACTTGGATAGCCACTTGGAAGCGGCTAAAGACAACAATATCGAATTGATCGACCTTGTTGTGGTCAACCTCTATCCATTCAAGGAAACCATTCTTAAACCAGATGTGACCTACGCTAACGCGGTGGAGAACATCGATATTGGTGGTCCGTCAATGCTTCGTTCAGCAGCGAAGAATCATGCCAGCGTGACCGTTGTTGTAGACCCTGCTGACTATGCTGTTGTTCTTGACGAATTGTCAGCAAATGGTGAGACAACTTACGAAACTCGTCAACGTTTGGCAGCAAAAGTATTCCGTCACACAGCTGCTTATGATGCCTTGATTGCGGAATACTTCACGGCTCAAGTGGGTGAAAACAAACCTGAAAAACTCACTCTAACTTATGACCTTAAACAACCAATGCGTTACGGTGAAAATCCTCAACAAGACGCAGACTTCTACCAAAAAGCCTTGCCAACGGACTATTCGATTGCATCAGCGAAACAGCTCAACGGTAAGGAATTGTCCTTTAACAACATTCGCGATGCGGACGCTGCTATCCGTATTATTCGCGATTTCAAAGAACGCCCAACGGTTGTAGCTCTCAAACACATGAACCCATGTGGGATTGGTCAAGCTGACGATATCGAGACTGCTTGGGACTACGCTTATGAGTCTGACCCAGTGTCTATCTTTGGTGGAATCGTCGTTCTTAACCGTGAGGTAGATGCTGCGACAGCTGAGAAGATGCACGGTGTTTTCCTTGAAATCATCATTGCACCAAGCTATACAGATGCTGCGCTAGCTATTTTGACTAACAAAAAGAAAAACTTGCGCATTCTTGCCTTGCCATTTGATGCCCAAGATGCTAGTGAAGTGGAAGCAGAATACACAGGTGTTGTCGGTGGACTCCTCGTTCAAACCAAGACGTGATCAAAGAAAGCCCAGCTGACTGGCAAGTGGTGACCAAACGCCAGCCAACCGAGACAGAAGCGACAGCTCTTGAGTTCGCATGGAAAGCAATAAAGTATGTCAAATCAAACGGGATTATCGTGACCAACGATCACATGACACTTGGTGTTGGTCCAGGTCAAACCAATCGCGTGGCTTCTGTTCGTATCGCCATTGACCAAGCTAAAGACCGTCTTGACGGCGCTGTCCTTGCTTCAGATGCCTTCTTCCCATTTGCGGATAACGTGGAAGAGATCGCCAAAGCAGGTATCAAGGCCATCATTCAACCAGGTGGGTCAGTACGAGACCAAGAGTCTATCGAAGCTGCTGATAAATACGGCTTGACTATGGTCTTCACAGGCGTGAGACATTTTAGACATTAAGAAACAAAAGGGAAGAAAACAGTTTCTTTCCTTTTTTGCGTAAAAACGCGGAGTGAAACAAGATTATAACGAACGTTTATGGTATAATGTTAGTAAATAATTCGCAAAAGAGGTTGTAAGATGAAGCTGTTAGTTGTTGGTTCGGGTGGTCGTGAGCATGCGATTGCTAAAAAATTACTTGAGTCAAAAGAGGTTGAAAAGGTCTTTGTAGCTCCTGGAAATGACGGGATGACTCTAGATGGTCTGGAATTGGTGGACATCTCTATTTCCGAACATTCCAAATTGATTGAGTTTGTAAAAGCCAACGATATTGCTTGGTCCTTTATCGGGCCAGATGACGCCCTTGCAGCTGGGATTGTGGATGATTTTAATCAGGCAGGCTTAAGGCTTTTGGTCCGACGAGATTGGCAGCGGAGCTGGAGTGGTCCAAGGATTTTGCTAAGGAAATCATGGTCAAATATGACGTTCCAACAGCAGCCTATGGCACGTTTTCAGATTTTGAGGAAGCTAAAGCCTACATTGAGGAGAAAGGCGCTCCAATCGTCGTCAAGGCAGATGGCTTGGCCCTTGGTAAAGGTGTCGTCGTTGCTGAGACAGTCGAGCAAGCAGTAGAAGCCGCTCACGAGATGCTTTTGGACAATAAATTTGGTGACTCAGGTGCGCGTGTGGTTATCGAGGAGTTTCTTGCAGGAGAGGAATTTTCACTTTTTGCCTTTGTCAATGGTGACAAGTTCTACATCATGCCAACAGCTCAGGACCACAAACGTGCCTATGATGGCGACAAGGGGCCTAACACTGGTGGGATGGGTGCCTATGCGCCAGTTCCTCACTTGTCACAGAGCGTGGTTGACACAGCGGTTGACACCATTGTCAAGCCAGTCCTCGAAGGCATGATTAAAGAAGGTCGTCCTTATCTTGGTGTACTTTATGCCGGTCTTATCTTGACAGCTGATGGGCCCAAAGTCATCGAGTTCAACGCTCGTTTTGGTGATCCTGAAACGCAAATCATCTTGCCTCGTTTGACATCTGACTTTGCACAAATATTACGGATATCCTCGATGGCAAGGAGCCAGCTATTACTTGGACGGATAAGGGTGTGACACTAGGTGTGGTTGTAGCATCAAACGGCTACCCACTCGCTTATGAGAAAGGTGTCAAGCTTCCTACCAAGACAGAAGGCGACATCATCACTTACTATGCCGGTGCCAAATTCGCTGAAAATAGCAGAGCACTGCTATCAAACGGTGGACGTGTCTATATGCTAGTCACCACAGCAGACACCGTCAAAGAAGCTCAAGACACTATCTACAGCCAACTCAACAACCAAAACACAGAAGGCCTCTTCTACCGTACGGATATTGGTAGCAAGGCTATTCGATAAAGATATAAGAAAAAGCGACGAAGTCGCCAAGTACGATAATGGTCGTTTGATTGCGAGCATTAGCGAGCTAGTATAGGATAATCGTCGCAGTAGTGGAACTCCTAGTGGCAGAGCTACTAGGAGCGGAAAACTGGAGACTTAGGCTACAGTTTTAGTAATGGAACGCCATGGGCGGTCGCTTACGTCCGCACTACAATAGACGATTATTAAAAAAGGAGAAGAAATGAAACCAGTAATTTCCATCATCATGGGCTCCAAATCCGACTGGGCAACCATGCAAAAAACAGCAGAAGTCCTAGACCGCTTCGGTGTAGCCTACGAAAAGAAAGTTGTTTCCGCACACCGGACGCCTGACCTCATGTTCAAACATGCCGAAGAAGCACGTAGCCGTGGCATCAAGATCATCATCGCGGGTGCAGGTGGCGCTGCTCACTTGCCAGGGATGGTTGCTGCTAAAACAACCCTTCCAGTTATTGGGGTACCCGTCAAATCACGTGCTCTTAGCGGTGTGGATTCGCTCTATTCCATCGTTCAGATGCCAGGTGGTGTGCCAGTCGCAACTATGGCGATCGGTGAAGCTGGTGCAACCAATGCAGCCCTCTTTGCCCTCCGTCTCCTTTCAGTAGAAGACAAGACCATTGCGGATGCACTTGCTAACTTTGCTGAAGAACAAGGAAAAATCGCAGAGGAGTCAACAAATGAGCTCATCTAAAACAATCGGAATTATCGGTGGCGGTCAGCTGGGTCAGATGATGGCCATTTCTGCTATCTACATGGGGCACAAGGTTATCGCTCTAGATCCAGCAGCGGATTGCCCAGCCTCTCGCGTGGCGGAAATCATCGTGGCTCCTTATAACGATGTGGATGCCCTTCGTCAGTTGGCTGAGCGTTGCGATGTCCTTACCTATGAGTTTGAAAATGTCGATGCTGACGGTTTGGATGCCGTTATCACAGATGGACAACTCCCACAAGGGACAGACCTACTCCGTATTTCTCAAAATCGGATTTTTGAAAAGGACTTTTTGTCAAACAAGGCTCAAGTCACTGTGGCACCGTATAAGGTCGTGACTTCTAGCCAAGACTTGGTAGATATCGACTTGTCGAAAAGCTATGTCCTCAAGACTGCGACTGGTGGCTACGATGGCCATGGTCAGAAGGTTATTCGTTCGGCAGAAGATTTGGCAGAAGCCAATGCACTAGCTGATTCAGCAGACTGTGTTTTAGAAGAATTTGTCAACTTTGACCTTGAAATTTCTGTCATCGTATCTGGCAACGGCAAGGATGTGACGGTTTTTCCCAGTTCAGGAAAAATATCCACCGTAACAATATCCTGTCTAAGACCATCGTGCCCAGCTCGCATTTCAGAAAGTCTTGCTGAAAAAGCCAAAGCTATGGCAGTACGAATTGCAGAACAACTGAACTTGTCTGGAACCCTTTGCGTGGAAATGTTTGCAACAGCTGATGACATCATCGTCAATGAAATTGCGCCACGTCCACACAATTCTGGCCACTACTCAATTGAAGCCTGTGACTTCTCGCAGTTTGATACCCATATTCTGGGTGTTCTCGGAGTACCATTGCCAGCCATCAAACTGCATGCCCCAGCTGTGATGCTCAATGTCCTCGGCCAGCATGTCGAGGCCGCTGAAAAATATGTCACAGAAAATCCAAGCGCCCACCTTCATATGTATGGTAAAATAGAAGCGAAGCACAACCGCAAGATGGGTCATGTGACTTTGTTTAGTGATGTGCCGGATAGTGTGGCTGAGTTTGGGGAAAAGGAATGCAATGGATATTAAAAATTATGTGAATTTGATTGAAACAATTCGAGTAGAGAATCCTAATCTACAAAAATACGTTGATAAATTAGTAATTGAATCAGTTCCCAATTTTTGGGAAATTATTGAGTATGGAAATACAAAAGATAGAAACATGCGTAGCGCTCATGAAATTCGATATTCGAGATTTATTAAGTGGTTGCTAGACCCTACGGAGAATCATAACTTGGATCACTTATTTATTAGAGAATTATTAAAATCGGTAGAAGATATAAACATATCTAACAAGGAAATTCTTTCATTTTTCTCTGATGATAGTGCAGATATTATAGTGTGTCAAACAGAATATAAAAATATTGATGTTTATTACTATAACGAAGATAAGCAAATTCAAATTGCTATTGAAGTGAAACAATATTCCTCAGAACATAATAGTGGTGGCTCAGGGGAATCTCAGTTAACTCAATACTCTAAAATTTTAGATGAACGTTCTGGGAAACAATATAAATTTTTCTTAACTCCTAACGGTGACGATCCAAGTATAGAGAACCAAGATTGGATTTCAATTGATTATAAAATAATATCCCATATTCTTGATGTTATGATTACTAATAATCATGATTTAGATTTTATAAAGCTTGTAAAAGATTTCAGAGCTGACTTATTACGAACTGTCACGAATGTTTTGTTTACAAGAAATCAAGATGAGTTACGCTTACTTGCTAGTAAAAATAGACAACAAATTTTAAGTTATGAACCTGATGATCTACAATTTAATCTAGAGTTTAAGAAAGCTATTTTAGAGTCGAATTTAGATGAAAAAAAGATTATTAAGACGATGGAAGTTTTACAAGACAATATTTACAAACCAAAAATCATAATAAATCATCAGAGGAAGTAAAGAAATTAATAAATAAACTCTTTTGATTATTATTCTGGATGTTCTGGGCTAATGACTGATTATCAGAAGATTATAGATGACTTGTCATTGAGTGGATTTTGTAAAAAAATCGAAAAAAAGGACAGAATTTAACATTTATATCAGAAAAAAAGATTTGGATAGAGCAACTCAAATTTATATAGCTGGTGATAGTAGTGGAGTTTTTTTCCTGCAGTGTTTTGTATATTCAACCGAAATACAGGCAAATGGTCTAGCATAAAAAAAGAGCTTAAACTTTCTTCCAAAGATGCGTCTAGTTTATTACTTAATGATAATTTTCAGAATTTAATAATACAAATTAACACTGTATTAAATAGATATATGGTCCGTGGTAACAATTAAAGTAACCTATTACACACATATATATTAGAGGGATCTATGATACAAATCATCGTTAATGCATTTGTTGAAAAAGATAAGACTGGAGCAGTCGTCGAAGTCTTGTATGCTAGTAACGATCACGAAAAGTTGAAAGCTAAGTATGAAGAGCTGGGGGCTCAGTACCCAGAAAACTATTTAGCTATCTATGATCTACCTTTAGATACGGATTTGAATAAACTAGATCACTACCCATCAGTGTGGATTGGGAAAGAAGAGTTTGAGATTGGATGAAAATTAAGGTTGAAGTGAAATGAAGAAAATAGATTTACATATTCATACACAAAGTTGCAAGCAAGGTGATGGGAAAAAAAGAGAAATTTCGCCAGAAGATTTTGTGAAAAAGATGAGAGAAAATAGTGTTGAAATTTGTGCAATAACTAATCATAATAAATTTGATATTGGGGAATTTAAAAAGATTAGAGAACTAGATGATGAGCTAACAATTTTCCCAGGTATGGAAATCGATGTCACTTTATACAATGGGAAACATAAACATATAATTGTAGTAGCTAGTCCAGAAAAAATACAACAATTTGACGAAGTCTTTGATGAAGAATCTAGAAATTACGATAATTATATTATAAGTTATGAGGAATTTATCGCTAAAGTAAGATCTTTTTCCAAAACTGAAATTATTATAATACCACATTTTTATTCAAAGGATAAACAAAGAGGGGTAAAAATTGAAGAAGCCAATAAACTAAGAGAAGACTTGGAAGGTTACATTGTTGTATTAGAGCCGAAAGATATACAAGCAATGGGGATAATTAACTCTCATAATGATTTGGCATTATTTGGTAGCGACGTGAAAGATTGGAATTCATATAGCGAATATATATTACCTGAAATAAAATATAAAATTGATTCTTTTGCGAAATTTTACAAGCTTGCAGAAAATCCAGCACTATTTATTAAAAATATATTGGAGGGGACCACATACTATGAAATTAATAGAAGTGATAATACAAATTATCCTGATTTAAGAAAAACCAATTAAAAATATTTGAAGATATAAATATTATTTTTTTGGAGAAAAAAAGGAGCAGGTAAAAACAATATTCGTAAAAAAATTATGTATATCCAACTCTTAAGAATCTTGGGAAAAAAATGTATTTTTTCATGAAGGTAAAGATTACAATACAGAGTATGAAGAAATAATTAATGAATTAAATAATAAGATTGCGATTGATGAGGAAAAAGAAAAAAATAGGATTAAGGATACAATTCAAATTCTATTTGATTACTCAGAATTAAATAATTATAATGGATTAGAACAAATAATTAAGTTTAGAAAATCAGCGCTAAGTAACAAAAATGCTGAAAGAATTTGTAAAAGAGATTCCAAAATATCAGCTTCTATCAGCACAGAAGATATTAAGATGGTTTTGAGTGAAACAGATCGAAATTTTAAGAAAATAAATGCTGTTGAAGAACTTAATGAGATTGTTAATAGGGATTTCATGAGCAGAGAAAAATTAGACAACGAATTAAAAAGTCTAAAACAAGATATTTTGGAGGAGGCAGAAAGTTATATTAAAAATGGTTTTTCGAATAAAGGAGCAATACATTCGATTGATAGCATTAAAGAGAGCATAAAAAAGCAAACAGGATCAGACTCTGCTCCAACTCATATTAAATTTTCAGAATTAGTTGAAAAGAGATTAAGTAGAATTAAATATAACAAAGTATTAAGAGATTTATTTGAGGAAATAGAAGATACTAAAATTAGTTCATTGGGTAAATTGCCACAGAAAGGAGAAGTTCAGATAGAATCGGTAATAAAAGTACTTCCAGAAACAGAAGTCTTTAGCACCGAATCTCTTTTTGATAAAAATGGTTTACCTGCGCGAAGAAAATTGATGAAAAAATTTAATCATTTTGATATTAGCACTTGTTTCAGTGCAATCAATCAATATTTTGATGCATCAGAAAAGGCTATTGATGTAGATGATTTTGTTAATAAAGTCATAAAACATTCATATCAAGTTTTTTTAATTGACGAAAATGGAAATAGAAAGAACTACATACCATCAGAGGGTGAAAAAGCCATACTATCAATAAGTGCAATTTTGGAAAATAACCAGTACGATTTCTATATATTTGATGAAATTGAAAGAGGATTGGGGAATAGATATATCAGTTCTTATCTGATTCCAAAAATCAAAGAACTGAGAGATAGAGGGAAGACTATTATAATATCAACCCATAATGCTAATATCGCAATCAATACATTACCTAGTCAAACAATTTACAGTGCTTATGATGTCATACATGAAGAACCAGATTTTTATGTCGGAAATATGTACAGTAATGTATTAGAAAATAGTAAACCGGAAATAATGAAATGGGAAAAGATTGCTTTATTACATCTAGAAGGTAGCGAAGAAATGTTTACTAATAGGAGAGATATATATGGAATTTGATGTATTCACATTGACATTTAATGACTCAGGTGATGGACTCGGATTGAAATTAGCAAACGATGATCTTGATTGTTCGATAAATTTGGAAAGTGAAGAGATAACAGATTTAAAAGATTTTTTTGATAAAATTTTTGATTATATTGTGGAAAATGAAAGACTTATTGAGTTTAAATTAGATAATCGTACTGATAAGCAATTATTTCAATCAGTAGCGGAGGATTTAATTAAACAGATTAATGCTGAAATTAAAGATTCTGCTAAAAATTTTGAAGAAATAATAGCATTCAAATCTCAAACAAATTAGTATAATAGGAGCAAAACAATGATCGAACGTTACTCTCGCCCTGAGATGGCGAACATTTGGAGTGAAGAAAATAAATACCGTGCTTGGCTTGAGGTGGAAATCTTGGCTGACGAGGCATGGGCTGAATTGGGAGAAATTCCTAAGGAAGATGTGGCTTTGATTCGCGAGAAGGCGGACTTTGACATCGACCGTATTTTGGAAATCGAGCAAGAGACTCGCCATGATGTAGTGGCCTTCACACGTGCGGTCTCTGAGACTCTTGGTGAAGAGCGCAAGTGGGTTCACTATGGTTTGACTTCTACTGACGTGGTGGATACGGCCTATGGTTACCTCTACAAGCAGGCCAATGACATCATTCGTCGTGACCTTGAAAACTTCACCAACATTATCGCTGACAAGGCAAAAGAACACAAGTTCACCATCATGATGGGGCGTACCCACGGGGTGCACGCTGAGCCGACGACTTTTGGTCTCAAGCTTGCGACTTGGTACAGCGAAATGAAGCGCAACATAGAGCGTTTCGAACATGCGGCTGCTGGTGTGGAAGCTGGTAAGATTTCTGGTGCGGTTGGGAACTTTGCCAATATCCCACCATTCGTTGAAAAATACGTCTGCGACAAATTGGGTATTCGTGCTCAAGAAATCTCTACACAGGTACTTCCTCGTGATCTTCACGCTGAGTACTTTGCAGTTCTTGCCAGCATTGCGACTTCAATCGAGCGTATGGCGACTGAAATCCGTGGTCTTCAAAAATCAGAACAACGTGAAGTGGAAGAGTTCTTTGCTAAAGGTCAAAAAGGTTCTTCAGCCATGCCTCACAAACGCAACCCCATCGGTTCTGAAAATATGACAGGTCTTGCGCGTGTTATCCGTGGTCACATGGTTACGGCCTATGAGAATGTTGCTCTCTGGCACGAACGTGATATCTCTCACTCATCAGCTGAGCGCATTATCACACCAGATACGACTATTCTGATCGACTACATGCTCAACCGTTTTGGCAATATCGTTAAGAATTTGACGGTCTTCCCAGAAAATATGATTCGCAACATGAACTCGACTTTTGGTCTTATCTTTAGCCAACGTGCCATGTTGACCTTGATTGAAAAAGGCATGACCCGTGAGCAAGCTTACGACCTTGTTCAACCGAAAACGGCTTACTCGTGGGATAACCAAGTAGACTTCAAACCACTTCTCGAAGCAGATCCAGAAGTAACATCACGCCTTACCCAAGAAGAAATCGATGAAATCTTCAACCCAACTTACTACACCAAACGAGTGGATGAAATCTTTGAACGCATCGGTTTGGGTGACTAATCATAAAATAAAAAAGCGAGATTGTATCTCGCTTTTTATTTATGCTTAATCTTTTTTCTTGCTAAGTCCATATGCTGTGAGTGCAGCCATCAAACCTGTAGCAATCAACCATTCTGAACCTTGGCTTCCTGTCTCAGGAAGTTTATTTTCTTTTACCACAGGAGCTGGGGCTTGAGGAAGAGCTTTGTTTTCCTCGGCAGGAACAGTTGCTGGAGCTGGTTTACTTGGAATCTCTAATTTCGGTTTTTCTTCTGCAATAGGAGCCGGTATATTTGGAATCTCTAGTGCTGGTTTTTCTTCCGCAACAGGAGCTAGACCTTTTTCATCTCCCACATGTGTTACAAGAGTCCCAACTTCGATGATTTGAGTAACTGGTTCTTGAGCGACAACACTAGTAACCAATGTTTTCACTTCGCTTCCGTCAGCAGCAGTAGACACAGAATAGAAATGACTACGACGTCCCTTAACACCTTCAGTTACGACACGAGTTTGTCCCTTAGGCAATGCATCAGTTTCACGATTGATAGTTGTAAACGGAATTTCTTCGTCCTCGATGACAACACGTGGTTTGGCATCTGCAACAGGGGCAACTCCTTCTTCGTCTCCTACGTGAGTGACTGGAGTTCCGATTTCGATGATTTGAGTAACTGGTTCTTGAGCAACAACACTAGTAACCAATGTTTTCACTTCGCTTCCGTCAGCAGCAGTAGACACAGAGTAGAAATGACTACGATGTCCCTTGACGCCTTCGGTTACTACACGAGTTTCTCCCTTAGGCAATGCATCAGTTTCACGAGTGATAGTTGTAAACGGAATTTCTTCGTCCTCGATCACAACACGTAGTTTGGCATCTGCAACAGGAGCAACTCCTTCTTCGTTGCCGACATGAGTGACAGGAGTTCCAACTTCAACCACTTGGTTGACAGCTTCTTTTGTGACTTTTTCTTCAAGAACTGTTTCAGTTTCCTTACCATTTTCAGTAGTAACTGAGACGTAGATTGTACGTTCGCCTTTGGCACCTTCAGTTACAACTTTTTCTTGTCCTGCTGGAAGGTTAGGATTTTCCTTCTTGACAGTTTCAAACAGGGTTTCTTCCGTTCTTGTGATAAGCTCTGGTCGGTTTTCAACTGCAGCAGAAGTTTCACTCTCATCAAGGCTTCCTGAGTGAGTTGCAGCTGGTTTGAGACCAAGTCTTGCTGCTTTAAGGTTAGCTACAAGTGTATCCAACTCAGCTTGTTTATTTCGGTTGAGATTGTAGTTTAGTGCTTCTTTAGCAGCCTTGAGAGCATCGAGACTTTCTGTGCTATATCCTTCTAAGTTTTCAGGGATTTGAGCAAGTTCCTCGCGAAGAGCCTTGTAGTCAGCACGGAAGTAGTCTTTGTTGTGATCTGCAAATGCAGTCATGAGCTCAAAGATTTCTTCTTCTTTGTACTCAGCGCTTGGTCTATCTGCCCAGATAGCTACCATACTACCAACAGTAGGTAGATCAACCTCAGGATATTTAGTTGAAGCTAGCTGGTTGAATGGAGTTTTTTCAGTGTTTTCGATAGCTTTCTTGAGGAAACCACCACCATCTTCAGGTTTTTGACCGAGGATATAGTACCAGTCTCCGTTAGTGTTAAGGAACTTATACCCCTTGCTTGCTAGATATTGAGGAGATGCAAGGTTATAACCCCACCAACCTTTAGACCAGTAAGAGATGATAACATCTTTATCAAACTCAACATCGTCCTTATCTTCATAGTAGAAACCATCGTTAAAGGCCATTGGTTGCAGACCTTTTTCTTTAGCCATGGCAGCTAGACCATTAGCATAATCTGCAAACTTACCATAGAGTCCATACCACTTGAGGTAGTACCAACCTTGAGCATTGGTAGCATCATTGGCATACTCATCTGTACCATAGTTAAAGATCTTAGTCTTGCCTGCAAAGAAGTCCATGTATTTGCCGATAAGGGCTTTTGTAAAGTTCATTGCTTCTTCGTTTTCAAGGTCCATCGTTGTTTTTGAAACCTTGTCAAAGTTAGCTTGAGGGTTTGCAATGCCCAATTTTTCCATAGCGACAAGCATAGCATCCATGTGGCCAGGACTGTTGATAGCAGGGATAATTCCAATGCCTCTATCCTTAGCATATTGGATAAGCTCAGTGATTTCAGCCTGGTTCAAAGTTGTTCCATTTGGATCGTCGTAGTAAGATTTTGTTCCTTCAATGATGGCATTTTTTACATCGTCACTTGCATAGGTCTTGCCGTTTGCAGTGATTGTCATGTCATCCAAGAGGAAGCGAAGTCCATCATTTCCAAGGAGGAGATGAAGGTCAGAGTAACCAAGTTCGCCGGCTTTATCTACGATACGTTTGAGTTGGTCTAGAGTGAAGTATTTACGTCCAGCATCGATTGAGATAACCTTGTTTTTGGCAAGTTTTTCAACTTCACGTTTGGCATCTTCTTCTTTTTGAGCTTCTGGTGTGAAGGTTAAGTTGCTAACGGCTTCTTGGAGTTTTGCAATTGCTTGGTCAATGCTATCTTGTTCAGCACGGCTAAGGTTGCTATCAAGAGAGCGAATGGCTTTTTCAGCTTCTTTAACGGCAACAATACTTTCTGCAGTATAGCGACTAAGGTCAGTTGGCACTTCTTTAAGAGCTTGTTCAGCAGACTCGTAGTCAGCAGCGAAATATTCAGCATTTGAATTTGCAAATTGACGCATGAGTTTGAAGAGGCGAGATGGAGAGTAGCGGGCAGATGGAGTGTCGGCCCAAGCAGCTACCATACCACCGATGATAGGGATATCGGCACCTTCAGTTTTTGGAACAGAAGTAATCGGTGTGTTCTTAATACCGTTCAAACCTTGATCAAGGTTGTACCAACCTTGTCCATCAGCATTACGGCCGAGAACGTAGTACCAAGCATCGTTAGTATTGAGGATTTCGTGCCCTTTCAACAAGTAGTTTAGAAGAAGCGACATCGTAACCGCCCCAGCCACCAGTCCACATAGACACGATGATGTCTTTATCAAAGGTACCAAAAGTAGTATCGCTATTATAGTAGATACCGTCATTGAAGGCCATTGGTTTCAGACCGTGAGATTTGACGATACGAGCTAGGTCATTAGCATAGGCGATGAATTTATCATAACCCTTGTCTGGGAAACCATCTTCTGGATACCATTTATAGGCTTGAAGAACACTCCATCCTTTGGCATTAGTAGCATCATTAGCATACTCATCCAAACCGATGTTAAAGATTTCAGACTTGCCAGCAAAGTAAGCAGCGTATTTATCAATCAAAGCTTTTGTAAAGGCAACTGCTTTTTCATTATCAAGGTCAACAGTACGTGCAGATTCTTTACCAAAGTAGTTGAAGTTAGGTTTTTCAATGCCAAGTTCTTTCATGGCGTTGAGGATAGCATCCATATGACCTGGGCTATTGACTGTTGGGATAAGTCCAATTCCTTTATCCTTAGCATAGCTAATCAAGTCGGTCATTTGGCTTTCAGTTAGGTGATTACCATTTGGATCGTTGTAATAGGCATTTGTTCCATTTTCAACAGCACGTTTGACATCGTCACTTGCGTAAGTTTTGTCCCCTACAGTTAGAGACATATCATCAAGCATGAAGCGCAAGCCATCATTTCCGACTAAAAGGTGAAGATCAGTATAGCCATAGTGTTTGGCCTTGTCGATGATTTCTTTCAGTTGGTCTGGAGAGAAGTATTTACGTCCAGCATCGATAGAAACGATTTTCTTTTTAGCCAGTTTTTCATTCACTTGAGTTGCTCGTTCTGTAGCGACTGCGGGTGCTTCGACCTTAGCAACTTCTTTGTTTTCTACCTTTTCTGGTTCTGGCTGCTTAGCTTCTTCAGTTACTTCTGGTTTTGCTGGAGTTTCTTCGGTTGCAACAGTTTTTTCTACGACAGGTGCAGGAGTAACTTCAGCTTTTGGAGCTTCAGTAGTTGTTACTGGAGCGGCTGGAGACGCTTGAGCTACGTTTTCTGTTGTTGGAGCAGTCTCGACTTTTTCTTCACTCGTTGGTGGAGTGGCTTCTCCAGTGGTTTGGACAGCAGGCTGATTTTCTGTTGGAGCAGGTACGACTCCGTCAGCAGCAACGGCCTGCGCCTGAAAGGCAAATCCGATCAATACAGAAGCTGCTCCAATTGCATATTTACGAATAGAGAAGCGCTGTTTGTTTTCTGGTTTCATTAAAAACCCTCCCTTTTATGTTTTTGATAGCGTTTTCACATTAATCCTATTGTATGTTCTAACCTAAATAAAGTCAAGCTTTTGAGGAAATTACTATAAAAAATAGAATAAATTATAAATTAAGATATATTTTTCCAGTTTTGACTATTTTTTAGTAAAAAAGTTACTAATTATAGAATTGTTTGAAATGCTATTCTCAGGAAAGGGAGCCAATGCTATAATGGGAATATAAAAAACCTGAGACAGTTGCCTCAGGATTTTTATAGATTAGTGACCACGGTCACAAGAGATGAATTTAATTTTGTAGAAATCAGAACGTTTATAAGTTTCGATGTATTCCAAAACTTGACCAGTAGCTTCAAGCTTAGTTGTCTTAGTTTGGAAAACAGTTGGAAATTGAGTGTCGATTCCTAGGATAGAAGCGGCATGTTCTGGAGTTGGAAATACAATTTCATTAATTTCTTCAAAATGCTCGTCATTCATGTGAATGTGGTAGTCCAATTTGAAACGATTATAGATAGAACTATAGTATTCAAGGTTTGGATAGTTGGCATTGATGTATTGTTCAGGAATGTATGAACTGTGATAGATATAGGTGATGCCGTTTGTTTCACGAACACGTTCAATCTTGTAGTAGAATTGATCGCCACGTAGGCCGAGCTTTTCTAGATATTTAAGATCGTTCCCGCGTTCGATAGAAAGAACAGTTACCTTATCGTCTTTGGTCTCGAAGATTTCTACATCAGAAAATTCAACGAGTTTATGCTTGCGGGCACGAGCTACGAATGTTCCTTTACCTTGTTGACGAACAATGTATCCGTCTTTAGCAAGGTCATTCAAGGCACGAACCACTGTGATTGAACTAACATCATACATGGAAATCAATTCTGCTTCAGTGTAGAACTTATCTCCACTAGCAAATTGACCAGAAATGATCTTATTTTTCAATTCATCTTTAATGTATTGGTACTTTGGAATTGCCATATTTTCACCTCATTTTTTTCCTTCTCCACTTATCATTTTAACATAAAATCTAAAAAATAGCTGAAAAGCACAAAAAAAATTAAAATATCGGAATAAGAATTTAGGATAGATATAAATAATTCGTGTTTTCCTCCTTAATTTCATTAGTTTTTCAGAATGTTGATTTTATAGGATTTGAGAAGAGTTTTAGAAAAGATTCAGTAAAAAAATAGAAAAATTTTAAAGAAAATTTCAAAAAGTATTGACATTAATCCCCGATTAGTTTATAGTTGATATAACAACAAATGAAAGCGCAATCTTTTCGTTTTCAGAGGAGGAAGAATGGCAAGATTTGAAATTAAAGATGATTTCTATCTGAATGGAAAACCATTCAAGGTTTTGTCTGGTGCCATTCACTATTTTAGAATTCCTGTGGAAGATTGGCATCATTCATTGTATAACCTCAAGGCTTTAGGTTTCAATACAGTTGAGACTTATGTGGCCTGGAACATGCATGAACCTGCTGAAGGAAAATTTAACTTTGAAGGTAATCTTGATTTAGAGAGATTTCTTCAAACTGCACAAGATTTGGGCTTATATGCAATTGTACGTCCTTCTCCATTTATCTGTGCAGAATGGGAATTCGGTGGTTTACCAGCATGGCTCTTGACCAAGGATATGAGAATACGGTCATCTGACCCAGCTTTCATTGACATGGTTGGTCGCTACTATGATCAGTTGCTTCCACGTCTAGTTCCGAGATTATTGGAAAACGGTGGGAACATTCTCATGATGCAAGTCGAAAATGAGTACGGATCCTATGGCGAGGACAAGACCTACTTGAGGGAAATTCGACGTTTGATGGAAGAACGAGCAGTTACTTGTCCGCTTTTCACATCAGATGGACCATGGAGAGCAACTCTTAAGGCTGGAACCTTAATTGAGGATGATCTCTTTGTGACAGGGAACTTTGGTTCCAAGGCTGCTTATAATTTCTCACAGATGCAAGAATTCTTTGATGAGTACGGCAAGAAATGGCCACTCATGTGTATGGAATTCTGGGATGGCTGGTTCAATCGATGGAAAGAACCAATCATCAAGCGTGAACCTGAGGAATTAGCAGAAGCTGTCCACGAGGTTTTAGAGCAAGGCTCTATTAACCTTTACATGTTCCACGGCGGGACCAACTTTGGTTTTATGAATGGTTGTTCAGCTCGAGGAACCATTGATTTACCACAAGTAACATCTTATGATTATGACGCTCTTCTTGATGAAGCTGGAAACCCAACTGCTAAATATTTCGCAGTGAAAGAAATGATGGCGACTTACTATCCTGAGTATCCGCAATCTGAACCGCTTTACAAAGAGAGTATGGAAGTTGAAAACATTCCACTGGTCGAGAAAGTTTCTCTTTTCGAAACCTTGGATAGCCTATCCAGTCCGATTGAAAGTCTCTACCCTAAGAAAATGGAAGAGCTAGGACAAGGTTACGGCTACCTACTCTATCGAACGGAAGCAAGTTGGGATGCGGATGAAGAACGCATTCGAATTATTGACGGACGGGATAGAGCTCAGCTCTTTATCGATGGTAAATGGGTGGCAACACAGTACCAAACAGAAATCGGTGAAGATATCTTTTATCAAGGTAAAAAGAAAACGCTATCCAATATTGATATACTCATTGAAAATATGGGGCGTGTCAACTATGGACACAAATTCTTAGCAGATACGCAGCGAAAAGGAATTCGCACAGGTGTTTGTAAAGATTTGCATTTCTTGCTCAACTGGAAGCAATATCCACTTCCTCTTGATAACCCAGAGAATATTGATTTCTCTAAGGGATGGACAGAAGGACAACCTGCCTTTTACGCTTATGACTTTGAAGTTGAGGCGCCAAAGGATACGTACTTAGACTTATCTGAGTTTGGTAAAGGGATTGCTTATATCAACGGACATCATCTAGGTCGTTTCTGGAATGTCGGTCCAACCTTATCTCTTTATATTCCACATAGCTATCTCAAAGAAGGTGCCAACCGCATCATTATCTTTGAAACAGAAGGGGAGTATAAGGAACACATACATTTAACTTGTAAACCTACACTAAAACTTATAAAGGGGGAAACTTATGACAATTGTAGGATGCCGTATCGATGGGCGCTTAATTCACGGACAAGTCGCAAACCTTTGGTCTGCTAAACTTAATGTTTCACGTATCATGGTCGTTGACAATGATGTTGTGAATAACGACGTTGAAAAAAGCGGCTTGAAACTTGCAACACCACCGGGTGTAAAACTTAGTATTTTGCCAGTTGATAAAGCAGCAGCGAATATCCTTGCTGGTAAATACGATAGCCAACGTCTTTTGATTGTAGCACGCAAACCTGACCGTTTCCTCGGTTTGGTAGAAGCAGGTGTGCCACTTGAAACTGTCAATGTCGGCAACATGTCTCAAACACCAGAAACACGTGCGATCACACGTTCTATTAACGTTGTTGATAAAGACGTAGAAGATTTCCGCAAATTGGCGGAAAAAGGTGTTAAACTTACTGCTCAAATGGTTCCAAATGATCCAGTTTCAGACTTTTTGAGCTTATTAAAATAGGAAAAATTTTTAGGAGGTCATTGTTATGATACAATGGTGGCAAATTTTACTTCTCACTCTGTACTCAGCTTATCAAATCTGTGATGAGTTGACGATCGTTTCTTCTGCAGGTTCCCCTGTATTCGCTGGTTTCATTACTGGTTTAGTCATGGGAAATTTGGCAACTGGTTTGCTTATCGGTGGTAGCTTGCAGTTATTCGTACTTGGGGTAGGTACCTTCGGTGGTGCTTCTCGTATCGATGCAACTTCTGGTGCGGTTCTTGCGACAGCTTTCTCAGTTTCACAAGGTATCGAAACAGAACTTGCGATTACTACAATCGCTGTACCAGTAGCGGCACTTTTGACTTATTTCGACGTACTTGGTCGTATGACTACTACATTCTTCGCACACCGTATTGATGCTGCGATCGAACGATTTGACTATAAAGCGATCGAACGTAACTACCTTCTTGGTGCGCTTCCGTGGGCTCTTTCTCGTGCCCTTCCAGTATTCTTCGCCCTAGCTTTCGGTGGAGAATTCGTACAAGGTGTTGTAAACCTTGTTAAAGAATACCAATGGGTTGCAGACGGTTTGACTCTTGCAGGTCGTATGCTTCCAGGTCTTGGATTCGCTATCTTGCTTCGTTACCTTCCAGTTAAACGTAACCTTCACTACCTTGCTATGGGATTCGGTTTGACAGCTATGTTGACTGTACTTTACTCATACGTAACAGGTCTTGGTGGAGCAGTTGCTGGGCTCATTGGCACTCTTCCTGCTGACGTTGCTGAAAAAATTGGCTTTGCTAACAACTTCAAAGGATTGTCTATGATCGGTATCTCTATCGTAGGTATCTTCCTTGCGGTTGTTCACTTCAAGAACAGCCAAAAAGTTGCTGTAGCAGCACCTTCTACACCATCAGAAAGTGGGGAAATTGAAGATGACGAATTCTAATTACAAATTAACAAAAGAAGATTTTAATCAAATTAACAAACGTAGCTTGTTCACTTTCCAATTGGGATGGAACTACGAACGTATGCAAGCATCAGGTTACCTTTACATGATCTTGCCACAATTGCGTAAAATGTATGGAGATGGAACTCCTGAGTTGAAAGAAATGATGAAAGTTCATACTCAATTCTTCAACACTTCACCATTCTTCCACACAATTATCGCTGGTTTTGACCTTGCTATGGAAGAAAGATGGCGTTGGCTCAAAAGATGCGGTTAACGGTATCAAGACAGGTTTGATGGGACCATTCGCTCCTCTTGGAGATACTATCTTTGGTTCACTTGTTCCTGCTATCATGGGATCTATCGCTGCAACAATGGCTATCGCTGGTCAACCTTGGGGTATCTTCCTTTGGGTTGCAGTTGCGGTAGCGTATGACATCTTCCGTTGGAAACAGTTGGAATTTGCATACAAAGAAGGGGTTAACCTTATCAACAACATGCAAAGTACTTTGACAGCTTTGATTGAAGCTGCATCTGTACTTGGTGTATTCATGATGGGTGCTCTTGTAGCAACAATGATCAACTTTGAAATTTCATACAAATTGCCAATCGGTGAAAAGATGATTGACTTCCAAGATATCTTGAACTCAATCTTCCCACGTTTGCTTCCAGCAATCTTCACTGCATTCATCTTCTGGTTGCTTGGTAAGAAAGGTATGAACTCTACAAAAGCTATCGGTATCATTATCGTGCTTGCCTTGGCTCTTTCTGCTCTTGGTAAATTTGCACTTGGAATGGGCGCATAATTTATGAGTAAATCATTGATTTTAGTGAGCCATGGACGTTTCTGTGAAGAACTTAAAGGTAGCACAGAAATGATTATGGGACCACAAGACAACATTCATGCGGTTGCTCTTCTTCCAGAAGATGGACCAGAAGAATTTACTGCAAAATTTGAAGCTGCTGTTGAAGGATTGGGATGATTTCCTAGTCTTTGCGGATCTTCTTGGCGGAACTCCATGTAACGTGGTGAGCCGTTTGATTATGGAAGGTCGTGACATTGAACTTTATGCAGGAATGAACCTTCCAATGGTCATTGAGTTTATCAATGCAAGCCTAACTGGAATGGATGCGGACTATAAGAGTCGTGCTTCAGAAAGCATTGTGAAAGTTAATGATTTATTGGCTAGCTTCGATGACGATGAAGATGAATAATACTCTTCAAAAATCAAATTCAAACCACGTCAGCTTCGCCTTGCCGTATATATGTTACTGACTTCGTCAGTCTTATCCGGCAACCTCAAAGCAGTGCTTTGAGCAACCTGCGGCTAGCTTCCTAGTTTGCTCTTTGATTTTCATTGAGTATAAGATGTGATTGCGTTAAAACGTTAAATCATCTTATAGAAAATATACATGGGAATGGGAGCGGCTCCCATTCCCATGTTTTCAATCATGAAACAATATTAGATTAGAGGTTTTCAATGCTAGATTATACAAAAGAAGATTTGCTTGAGTTGGGAGCAGAGATCACCACACGCGAAATTTACCAACAACCAGATGTTTGGAAGGAAGCTTTTGAATCTTACCAAGCACGCCGTGATGAAATTGCAGCCTTTTTGCAAGGAATTGCAGATAAACATGACTACATCAAGGTTATCCTGACTGGTGCTGGGACTTCAGCTTATGTAGGCGACACCTTAGTTCCATACTTCAAGGAAGTCTATGACGAACGTAAATGGAATTTCAATGCTATTGCGACAACAGATATCGTTGCCAACCCACAAACCTATTTGAAAAAAGATGTGGCAACTGTTTTGGTATCATTTGCACGTAGTGGAAACTCACCTGAGAGTGTAGCAACCGTTGACTTAGCAAAAGCCTTAGTTGACGAGCTTTATCAAGTAACAATCACATGTGCGGCTGAAGGGAAATTAGCACTTCAAGCCCACGGTGACGATCGCAACCTCTTGCTCTTGCAACCGGCAGCTTCTAACGATGCTGGATTTGCTATGACATCAAGCTTTACTTCAATGATGTTGACAGCACTTTTGGTCTTTGATCCAACTGAATTTGTTGTTAAGGCTCAACGTTTCGAAGTACTAACTAGTCTTGCTCGTAAGGTTCTTGATAATGTGGCGGATGTCAAAGAATTGGTTGACCTAGACTTTAACCGAGTGATTTACTTAGGTGCAGGTACATTCTTCGGACTTGCTCATGAAGCACAACTGAAAATTTTGGAATTGACTGCTGGTCAGGTTGCGACAATGTATGAAAGTCCAGTCGGCTTCCGTCACGGTCCAAAATCTCTTATCAATGAAGATACTGTAGTTTTAGTCTTTGGTACTACAACAGATTATACTCGTAAGTATGACTTAGACTTGGTTCGTGAAGTTGCAGGGGACCAAATCGCTCGTCGCGTTGTTCTCTTGAGTGATCAAGCTTTTGGTCTTGAAAACGTTAAGGAAGTAGCACTTGGCTGTGGCGGTGTCTTAAATGATGTTTACCGTGTATTCCCTTATATTGTTTATGGTCAACTATTTGCTCTCTTGACTTCGCTTAAGGTTGGGAAACAGACCTGATACACCATCACCTACAGGTACAGTAAACCGTGTCGTTCAAGGTGTTATTATTCACGAATTCAAATAATAAGGAGAAAAGGATGAAAACATACACAGAACGTGTATTTGGGAAAGTTGATGGCAAGGATGTAGTCGCTTATCGCTTTGAAACAGAAGCAGGCTACCAACTAGAAATCATGACCTATGGTGCAACGATTCTACGCTATGTAACTCCTGATAAGGCTGGTAATTTTGCCAATGTTATCCTAGGCTTTGATGATTTTGACAGCTATGTAGGTAACAGTCCTAAACATGGAGCGAGTGTAGGTCCAGTTGCAGGTCGTATCGCAGGTGCGACATTCGAATTGAATGGGAAATCCTATGAACTCGAAGTCAATAACGCAAGCAACTGTAACCACAGCGGCTCAACAGGTTGGGATTCTAGTTTGTTTGAGCTAGTCGAGGTGAGCGACCATGGTTTGACTCTTTACACAGAAAGAACAGACGGTACAGGAGGCTTCCCAGGTAATCTTAAGATTTGGATTAGCTACCACTTGGAAGAAACTGGCGCCTACGAAGTTAGTTACAAGGTGACGACAGACCAGGATACGCTGGTAAATCCAACCAACCATAGCTACTTTAACTTGTCTGGTGATTTCACGCAGACGGTTGACCGCCATGTTTTCCAATTGAACACTGAGGGTATCTATCCAATTGCTCCTGACGGTGTCCCAGCTAAAGCTCCAGATGCCGATCGTGATGTGGTCAAACATATCTACAATGGCGCCTTGTTGAAAGATATCTTTGCAGAAGAAGATGAGCAAATCCAACTCGTATCTGGGTTGGACCATCCATTTGCTCTGCCTACAGGACATGACAATGCTGGTTTCCTCTATGACCAGGGTTCAGGTCGCTTCTTACTCTTTAAAACAGAAGCTCCTTGTTTTGTAGTTTACACAGCAAACTTTGTGGATGAGAGTGTCATCATCGCTGGTCAGCCGATGATTCAGCACAATGGGATTGCTCTTGAAGCACAGGCTTTACCAGATGCTATTCACAGTGACCTGAAAGATCAAGTCATTCTAAAAGCAGGTGAGACTTTCACTAGCAAAACTCGTTACGAAATTGTCGTTAAATAATAAAAATTCTCTGAAGTCATAGGATTTCAGAGAATTTTTTATTATTCTTCATCTGGTGTGAGAATCATCGGAATGATGATTGGTTCACGTTCAGTGTTTTCGTAAAGGAATGGTCGAATGGCGTTTACGATAGCACCATTGACAGATTGGATGCTGGCATCCTTGTTTTTCAAAGCGATACGAATAGCATTGAAAAGGATGCGCTGACTTTGACGGATCAAGTCGCCAGATTCGCGCATGTAGACGAAACCACGACTAAGGATATCTGGTCCAGAAATAATCATCTGAGACTCAAAGTCTACCGTTGCGACGGCAAGTACAACACCATCTTCAGATAGGTCTCGGCGGTCTTTTAGGACTGCCGCCCCGATTTCACCGATCCGATTTCCATCGACGTAGATATCTTGAGCATTGAAGTGACCTGCGATACGAGCAGAGTTTGCAGTAAGGGCAAGGACATCACCATTGCTCATGATAAAGATATTGTCTTTTTCAACTCCAGTATCTACGGCAAGTCCAGCGTGGACTTTTTGCATGCGATATTCACCGTGAACAGGCATGAAGTATTTTGGTTTGATGAGGCGGAGCATGAGTTTTTGCTCTTGCTGACCACCATGTCCAGATGTATGGATGTTGTTAATCTTACCATGGATAACTTCAACACCAGCTTCAGAAATGATGTTAATCAGCTTGTTAACGCTAGTGGTGTTTCCTGGGATTGGACTAGATGAGAAGATAACCGTATCGCCAGGTTGGAGTTGCACCTGACGGTGAGTTCCGTTAGCGATACGAGAGAGGGCTGCCATAGGTTCGCCCTGGCTACCTGTACAAAGGATAAGAATTTCACCTGCAGGGTAGTCTTTGATTTCATTTGGCTCGATGAAGGTTCCCTTAGGAGCCTTGATGTAGCCAAGTTCGATTCCGTTAACAATAGCCTTTTCCATAGAGCGTCCAAAGACAGCAATCTTACGCCCTGTTTTGACAGCGGCATCAGTTGCTTGCTGGAGACGGAAGATGTTTGAGGCAAAGGATGCAAAGATGATACGTCCCTCGATACCTTGGATAATCTTCATAATAGACTGACCAACGACCTTTTCAGAGTTTGTAAAGGTTGGTACTTCAGCATTTGTCGAGTCAGAGAGTAAGCAAAGCACTCCGTCTTCACCTAGGGCTGCCATACGGTGCAAGTCTGCAGGTTCACCAACTGGTGTAAAGTCAAACTTGAAGTCACCGGTACAAACGATTTTTCCTTGAGGTGTGTGGATAACAATTCCCAAAGGCTCTGGGATAGAGTGAGTTGTTCTAAAGAAAGTTGCTTTAAGATTTTTAAAGGTCAACTCAGTGTTGTGGTTGATTTCGTGAAGTGTAGCATTGCGCAAAAGGCCATGCTCTTCGAGTTTTCCACGGATCAAAGCGAGAGCTAGTGGACCTGCATAGATAGGGATATTTGCTTGCTTGAGCAAGAAAGGAATCCCACCAATATGGTCCTCGTGTCCGTGGGTAATCAAGAGAGCCTTAACGCGGTCGATGTTTTCGACAATGTAGGAGTAATCAGGGATAACGTAGTCGATACCAAGCAAGTCATCCTCTGGGAATTTAATCCCTGCATCAACGATGATGATTTCGTCTTGGTATTCGATTCCGTATGTATTTTTACCGATTTCTCCTAGACCACCAATGGCAAAAACGCCCACTTCTTCTGGTTTAAGAGTATAGGCCATATTAGAACTCCGTAATTTCGAATGCGCCAGTTTCTTTTTCGTAGTCTAGCAATTTGTCTGACAAGAGCTCGATATATTCAACGTTGAATTCTGGACGGTTTTTTTCAACAAGTTCACGGGCAATGATACGTCCCTCAAGTTCTGAGCTGGCATCAATGTCTAAGTAAAGTGAGCGTGTTGTTTCACGACGTGGGCTACGGTCTTTTGTTTCTTGATAAAAAACTTTGTAAATCATGTGTTTCCTTTCTGTTTTCAGGTCAGCTGTATTCAAAAAATTACCAGCTTGAAGCTGTTTGTTTCTATTTCATTTTCTGCCTGTATTGACCTTGATTCGTTACAATTATCTCAATTATAACATAAAAGGGGAATTAGTAAAAGAGGGGAACGAGAAAGTCGTGAGGGGAAGGAGGAGCTAAAAGATAGGTAGCAATTGGCCGGCGAGCGCTTAGGTGTTATAATTAAAGGGGAATCTAAAGCGATAGTAGATTTAAGGAAGAATATAGTTCTAGTTTCATTAATCGTTAGAGTAGATGGTTGGGGAAAATGATATCTTTGAAAAAAGAAAAAGCTCTTGACAAATCTCAAGAGCAACCAAAGGCTGAGACAAAACTCGGGGATTTTCCTGGAGCAGTCCAGATGGCAGCACCTCTACCTGAAGCGAATGCATCGCAACCTTTGAATGACTTGTCACCAAATCAAACTCGATCTCAGCATTTACTTAATTCTATCATCTATGAGGCTAAGAAGTCAATCTATAAGTAAAATGATGTAGAAATAGCAAGATGGAGTGGATTGCTTACTAAAAGGTAAAGAAAAGCCCTTGACCGAAGTCAAGAGCCTACTAACAACACTGGGGGCGAACTATTTAATCGCAATTCCAGTTCTTTAGAAACCGAAGTTTCAGGGATAGCACCGCAACCCGAAGAATCAAAGACTCAACCTGATTTTCCTACCAGTATTGAATTACATTTTAACATTGATAGAACAACATTGTCAACAGTTTATATAAAAACAGGAATACCAAAAGGAGGATTAAGAATGTTTAGTTTGTTTGAATTTGCGATAGGAGCTCGCCTCTTGGTGTTTATAGTCTTTGTAGCTTGTGTCTATGGGGGGAATGCCTTGTTTGTGCATCTGGAACACCGCAAAACAAAATTCCTTTGGAAGCTTGCTTTTGTGACTCTGTATTCGTTTTTCCTTCTCCTAGTGACCTATGTGGTCTGGTTCGTATTTTACTTTGGTTTGAATTCTTGAGTGCTTGTCCTGTCTGTTTGGCAGGGCATTCTTGTTTCAAAACAAAGAAAATTCCCATGTGTCAGCTTTTGTAGTATAATAGTAAACAGACAAAAAGATAGGAATGTGTTATGAAAGTATTAGCTTTTGATACGTCCAGCAAGGCTCTGTCTTTAGCCATTTTAGAGGACAAGCAGGTTCTTGCCGAGACTATGATCAATATCAAGAAAAATCACAGTATTACCCTCATGCCTGCCATTGATTTTTTGATGGCAAGTTTGGATTGGACACCCAAGGATTTGGATCGAATCGTGGTGGCTGAAGGGCCAGGTAGCTACACAGGCTTGCGAATCGCAGTAGCAACTGCCAAGACCTTGGCTCATACCCTAAACATTGAGTTAGTGGGGATGTCTAGTCTATTGGCTCTGGTTCCACGCCAACAAGAAGGCTTGGTGGTTCCTATCATGGATGCACGCCGTAACAATGTATACGCAGGATTCTATGAACATGCTCAACCTGTCTTTCCAGAAGCGCATCTGTCCTTTGCGGAGGTCCTAGAGCAGGTCAAGGATGCCAACCAGGTGACCTTTGTTGGTGAAGTGGGTGCCTTTGTCGAGCAGATTCAAGAGCAATTACCACAGGCTAACTATCAAGAAACCTTACCAAACGCAGCGAATCTTGCTCTTTGGGCCTGGGACAAGGAAGCAGACTCCTTGCACGACTTTGTGCCAAATTACCTCAAGCGTGTCGAAGCCGAGGAAAACTGGCTTAAGAATCACACCGAGTCTGGCGAGTCCTACATTAAACGCCTATGATAGAAATCAAACGAATCCAACAGCAGCCTGATGTGGCACAAGCTATCTACGAAGTGATGACGGATGTTTATCCCGTCAGTCCTTGGACGTTGGAACAAATCCAAGCAGACCTGTCTCAAGACCAGACTTGGTATGCTCTAGCTTATGATGGGGAAGAAGTGATAGGTTTTCTAGCAATTCAGGAAAATATCTTTGAGGCAGAAGTCCTGCGAATTGCTGTCAAAAAAGCCTATCAAGGTCAGGGGATAGCCTCAGCCTTGTTTGCAACATTGCCGACAGACAGGGAGATTTTCCTTGAAGTCAGAAAGTCCAACCACCGAGCGCAAGCATTTTACAAGAAAGAAAAAATGGCGGTCATCGCTGAGAGAAAGGCCTACTACCATGATCCAGTTGAGGATGCCATTATCATGAAGAGAGAAATAGATGAAGGATAGATATATTTTAGCATTTGAGACATCCTGTGATGAGACCAGTGTCGCCGTCTTGAAAAATGATGACGAGCTCTTGTCCAATGTCATTGCTAGTCAAATTGAGAGTCATAAACGTTTTGGTGGCGTGGTGCCAGAAGTGGCTAGTCGTCACCATGTCGAGGTCATTACAGCCTGTATCGAGGAGGCGTTAGCAGAAGCAGGAATTACTGAAAACGATGTGACAGCTGTGGCGGTTACCTACGGACCAGGCTTGGTCGGAGCCTTGCTTGTTGGTTTGTCAGCTGCCAAGGCCTTTGCTTGGGCGCATGGCCTACCTCTAATTCCCGTTAACCATATGGCTGGTCACCTCATGGCAGCTCAAAGTGTGGAGCCTTTGGAATTCCCCTTGTTAGCTCTTTAGTCAGTGGTGGACACACAGAGTTGGTCTATGTGTCTGAGGCTGGTGATTATAAGATCGTTGGCGAAACCCGAGATGATGCAGTTGGTGAGGCCTATGATAAGGTCGGTCGTGTCATGGGTTTGACCTATCCAGCAGGTCGTGAGATTGACGAGTTGGCCCATAAAGGTCAGGATGTGTATGATTTCCCTCGTGCTATGATTAAAGAAGATAATCTGGAGTTTTCATTCTCAGGTTTAAAGTCTGCCTTTATCAATCTTCATCACAATGCCGAGCAAAAGGGAGAAAGCTTGTCTATAGAGGACTTGTGTGCATCCTTCCAAGCAGCAGTCCTAGATATTCTCATGGCAAAAACCAAGAAGGCCTTGGAGAAATATCCTGTTAAAACTCTAGTTGTGGCTGGTGGTGTAGCAGCTAATAAAGGTCTCAGAGAACGCCTAGCAGCTGAAATCACCGACGTCAAGGTTATCATTCCACCTTTGCGACTTTGCGGAGACAATGCGGGTATGATTGCCTATGCTAGCGTTAGTGAGTGGAACAAAGAAAACTTTGCAGACTTGGAGCTAAATGCCAAACCCAGCCTCGCTTTTGATACCATAGAATAAAGAGTCAGCTTGAGGCTGGCTTTTTTGTTTGGACAAATGCTGGAACTTTTTAGTATAGTAGACATATGAAATTTAAAAAAACAATTAGTATTGTACTTGCCCTAGGGGTATTGTTGCTGTCTCTAATGGTTTTCCAGATGTTTCAAAAGACGCAATTGGTCATGTTTGACTCTATTTCACTTAACATGCCTGTCGAATCTGTTGAAAAAGTGTTTGGAAAACCTAATGAGATAGTAGAAGAGACAGAAACAGGCTATCACAATCCTTGGCGTGCAAAAGATCCCTATCTCTATAAAACTGGGCGCCTTTTCTACCACTACGAAAACTTTAAATGGAAAGGTTATAGCGGTCGTGTGACCTTTACTTTTTCAGAATCACATCGTTTACAAGGGGCGTCGGTTTATTTCCCTGTGGCTTCCAAAGCTCAACAGAAAGAAATCTTTTATCAAATGACCAAAGATATGAAAGCAGAAATCGAAGCTCTACCCAATTTTCAGTCTTTGAAAGTTGATGCCTTGGTCGGGGATGATGGTGGTTATCGGTTTAAGGTCAAACTGAAAGGGCAACTGAGAGAACTCTGGATCGATGTTTATCCTACAGAATATGAGGATGAGGATAATCCTGAGAACAACCAATATAATATTCGAATCGATCAATCTCGATGGTAGTCGCCCTAGGGTTCTTGTTTTGAACGCTTTGCAGTCGAATGATATATTTGTAAGAATGAGGAAGTTTATGAAAGAAAAAGGATTTTGGGAGGGGGCACAGGCTGCAGTGCCGACCGCTTTAGGCTATGTCAGCATCGGACTTGCTTGTGGGATTATCGGGGCTCCATATGTAACCCCTGTAGAGATGGGCTTGATGAGCCTCTTTGTCTATGCCGGGAGTGCCCAGTTTGCCATGATAGCCTTGATAGCAGTTCAAGCCCCTGTAGTAACCATTGCCATGACGGTCTTTTTGATCAATCTGCGTCTCTTTTTATTGAGTTTACATGCGTCGACCTATTTCCGTCATACTAGTCTCTGGCATAATATCGGAATGTCTAGTATCTTGACCGATGAGACCTATGGTGTTTTGATGGGCGAGCTAGTCCATACGGACAAGGTCAATCCTATGTGGATGCACGGAAACAACCTTAACAGCTATCTAGCTTGGTTTGTCGGAACGGTTGTCGGGACTGCCTTAGGTGGGCTTTTGCCAAATCCGGAGATTTTCGGTCTTGACTTTGCCTTGGTCGGAATGTTTATCGGGATTTTTACTTCCCAGTTTCAAATTATGCAAAAACGGATTCCTATCCGCAATCTACTGATAATTCTAGCGGTTGTTGCGGTGTCTTTCTTTTTGCTTTTGACAGTGGTGTCTCAGTCACTAGCTGTTCTGTTTGCGACCTTGCTAGGTTGTACCATGGGGGTGATTTTGGATGGTCAGTAAGTATATTCTAATGGCAATTATCTTCTCTGGCTTGGTGACCTGGATTCCGAGAATGATTCCTTTCATCCTAGCTAAGTACAAAGGATTGCCAGCAATCGTAGAGTGTTTTTTGAAATTTTTACCTGTATCTATTATCTTCGCCTTGATTCTTTCAAGTGTAGTGACAGGAAAGTTGGAAGTTTCCCACAGATAAAGTGGTTAGACTTTCTAGCAGTCTTTCCGACAGCCCTTGTCGCCTTTCGTTACCGCAATCTGGTGGGGACGGTTATCTTTGGAGTGGTCTTGATAGCAGTCCTACGCTTGGTTTTTTAATCAGCCATAAAGAAAACCTATGGCAAATATAGAAATCATATAATGGCGCAATCCTAATTTTTCTGTTAAGATAAGACTGTATTTTATTTTGGAGGAAATATCATGAAAAAAATCGTTAAGTATTCATCACTTGCTGCCCTAGGGCTTGTTGTTGCAGGTGCATTAGCAGCTTGCTCAGGTGGTGAGAAGAAAGATACTGCATCTGGGGAAGCAACATCTGGTAAGAAAGAAATCGTTGTAGCAACTAATGGATCGCCAAAACCATTTATCTATGAAGAAAATGGTGAATTGACTGGTTACGAGATTGAGCTTATTCGTGCTATCTTTAAAGACTCAGACAAGTATACTGTCAAGTTTGAAAAGACAGAGTGGTCAGGGATTTTCCCGGGACTTGATAGCGATCGTTATCAAATGGCCGTTAACAACCTCAGTTATACCAAAGAACGTGCAGAAAAATACCTCTACGCAGCACCAACTGCTAAAAACCCTAACGTTCTTGTTGTGAAGAAGGACGACACTAGCATCAAGTCTCTTGATGATATCGGTGGAAAATCTACGGAAGTCGTTCAAGGAACAACCTCAGCTAAACAATTGGAAGCATACAACACAGAACATGCGGACAATCCAACTATCCTTAATTATACTAAGGCAGATTTCCAACAAATCATGTCTCGTTTGAGCGACGGACAATTCGACTACAAGATTTTTGACAAGATCGGTGTAGAGACAGTTATCAAAAACCAAGGTTTGGATAATTTGAAAGTCATCGAACTCCCAAGTGACCAACAACCTTATGTTTACCCACTTCTTGCCAAAGGTCAAGATGAGTTGAAGGCTTTTGTGGACAAACGCATCCAAGAACTCTACAAAGATGGAACGCTTGAAAAACTATCTCAACAGTTCTTTGGTGGCTCTTACCTACCAGCAGAAGCTGACATTAAATAGTTAAAAATTACCTCTGTTAGTGACAGGGGTATTTTTTATGTAAGCACATTCAAAAAAAGCAACTGGATTACCTCATATTCTTTGAGAGAAGGCGTTTACATAGATTATAATAGTATATAATACCTTTAAAGGAGATTGTCATGAAATATAAAAAATTTCTATCCTCATTTACATTAGCGACTGCTTTGTTAGCAGCAAGTGCGATAAATCAGGAAGTTCAAGCTAATGAAAAGCCTGTAGATGCTAAGGAAAAAGCTGTTGCACCATCATCATCTGAAAAACAGATTACAGATGCGCAAAAGGAAGTTAAGAAAGCCCAAGCCTCTGTAGATGAAAAAGCTTCAAAAGAAGCGGAGGCTAAAAAGGACTTAGCCAAGGCTGATAAAAAAGTTGCTGAGACAAAAGAATCTATCAATATCGCTAAAAATGCTGATGCTATCATCGAAGAAGAATCAAAAGTAGCATCTGAGAAGAGCGCTGAAAAAACAGAAGCTGACAAAGCTTTGGCAAACGCAGAATCTACAGCAACTGTAGCTAAATCTGCAGAAACTGCAGCTAAAGAAGCTAGCCAATCTGCCAATGAAAAGCGTGATGCTAAAGCGGCAGAGGTAAAAGCTAAACAAGCTGAACTAGATGGTATGACTGATGAAAGTCTTAAAAATCAAATCTCTAATACAGAAAAAGAGGTTAAAAAGGCAGAGCAGTCTCTTCAAGAACAGACTAAACAAGCGAATGAAGCAGCAGATAAGGTAGCTGCTAAACAACAAGAGCTCGACAATTACAAACCAACAGTCTTGAAAAATGTCTTGAATCCAGAAGAACAAGGTCGTAAAGCTCCAGCATCTGAGGATGGTTATGACTATAACAAGCAATATCGTCCTAAAGACGCCTCAGGTAATCCATTGATGGAGAATGTTGACTTCCAAGGTGTTCGCGAAGTTGAAGTAGAAGCAACTGACGAAATGAAACGCTTCACTAAAGCTTTGGCTGATTACAATGCAAATCCATCCAAATATAAAACAAGACCAGTCTTTAAGTTTGTTGTGGATAATCGCAAATTGACAGAAGCTTTCATTGAGGTAGCAAATGAACTCCGTCGCGCTAATGGTGTTACACAAGACTTAGCTCTAGACGAAGCCTACATTAAACATGCAGAAGAACGTTCAAATGAAATGGCTACCACTGGAGTTTTAAGCCATGATACCAAGTTCACACACCCAGATGGAGAAGATGTTCGTGTAGAAAATATTGGAATGAAAGATCTAATTCCTGGATCCGATGGTGGACCAAACTTTGTGGAAGTTAAAAATGGTCAAACGATTTATAATTACGATAAGATTATGAGTTATAAACAGTTTGCTTATGAATCCCTTTTAGCTTGGTATGCAGACTTTAATAATATAAAAGGAATCGACTACGGACACCGCAGAGCCCTTCTTACACCGGTTGGAGGGAAAGTAGGAGTTGCCCAAGGAACGATTGAAGGAAAAAATCCTAATAACATTTATTATACATATACAAGTAATGCCTATTCACCTGAAACAGTGAAGGAATACACATCTAATTTCTATGCCTTTAAGGAAGATGATAAATTACATCCGACTTTCTATGGTAAACGCATGAAGTTCTTGCCTGAGCATCACTTTGTATACGTTGAAAAAACAGTTATTGACAAATCTGCTGATATTAAGGCTGAACTTGCGTCATTGAAAAAAGCAAAAGCTGATAAAGATGCTAAAAAAGTAGCTGCTGAAAATAAAAAAGCTGATTTGTTGGCATCTTTGGATAAATTAAATAAACAAGCCAATAATTTAGTAAGTTCTCGTAAACAAGTTAAAAAGGACTTGGAACAAGCGAAATCTGATTTGGCAACCTTGACTGCAGATGCGAAAGCAAAAGCTGACTTAGTTGCTACAAAATCACAAGAAGCAACTAAAGCAAGTCAAAATCTAAAAGCCTTGCAAGTCAAGGTAGCAGAATTGGCTACAGCTATTAAAAATGCAGAAGAAAAACGCGATAAAGCAAAAGCCTTGAAAGGTCAAGCATCAGATTTGGAAACAACCTTGAAGCAAGCAGAAACTGATAAAGCAAATGCACAGAAAGTTAGTGATCAAGCAGAAGCTGAATTGAAATTGGCTCAAACAGCTCTTGCAGAAGCTAAAGCGAAGCTACAAGCTTTATTAGATGTACTTGAAGCAGAAAATATGCTGAAAGTGGCAGAAAAAGACGGAATGATTATTGGGCTACCAAAAAATGCACCAATTCAAGACCCACTTCCAGAATTTGATCTTCGTAAACTTGCTGATAAACCTCAAGGTGCAGAAGCTAATAAACCTGGAGAAAAAGCTTCTACTAAAGCATTGCCAAATACAGGAACAAACTCAGGTGTAGATGAACAAACGACTCTGTTTGGAGTTTACGGTTTACTTGCGAGTCTCGGCTTAGCAGGCATCGTAACACGACGCAGAAGACAAGGTGAATAAATCTTAAAAGCTATCTAGCAATCAGCTAGATGGCTTTTTTGTAGAATGATAGATCCGGGGATAGGTCTAATATCAGCTTAATATGTATAGTTTCAAACTATATGCCTTCCTATCTATTAACAATTTGCGAAATCAAATAAAGTATGAGATACTATTACGGTATTATTTTTAAAGGAGAATGAATCATGAAAATCAAAAAATGGTTAAGCGTAGCAGCGATCGCTACAGTAGCAGGCCTTACACTTGCAGCTTGCGGAAATTCAGACAAGAAAGCGGACAATAAAACTACAGTTAAAATTGCGACTGTTAACCGTAGCGGTTCAGAAGAAGCACGTTGGGACAAAGTCCAAGAATTGGTTGAAAAAGACGGAATTAAATTGGAATTCACAGAGTTTACAGACTACTCACAACCAAATAAAGCAACTGCTGATGGTGAAGTAGACTTGAACGCTTTCCAACACTACAACTTCTTGAACAACTGGAACAAAGAAAATGGTAAAGATCTTGTAGCGATTGCGGATACTTACATCTCACCAATCCGTCTTTACTCAGGTTTAAACGGAAGTGAAAACAAGTACACTAAAGTGGAAGAAATCCCAGATAACGGTGAAATCGCAGTACCTAACGATGCTACAAACGAAAGCCGTGCTCTTTACTTGCTTCAATCAGCTGGTTTGATCAAGTTGGATGTTTCAGGAACTGCACTTGCGACAATCGCAAACATCACAGAAAATCCAAAGAACTTGAAAATCACTGAATTGGATGCTAGCCAAACAGCTCGTTCATTGTCATCAGTTGATGCAGCTGTTGTAAACAACACTTTTGTTACAGAAGCAAAATTGGACTACAAGAAAGCACTCTTTAAAGAGCAAGCTGACGAAAATTCAAAACAATGGTATAACATCATCGTTGCGAAAAAAGATTGGGAATCATCACCTAAAGCTGATGCAATCAAGAAAATTATCGCAGCTTACCACACTGACGAAGTGAAAAAAGTCATCGAAGAAACTTCAGACGGCTTGGATCAACCAGTTTGGTAATAAACACAGGGAGGTGGGAGAGATTTTTCCACCTCTTGCTTTTATATAGAGCCTAAAACAAATGAAATCCACTTGTATTGATTCTAAAGGTACAAGTCCTAGTAGAAAGGTAGAGAGAAAATGGTTTTCCCTAGCCAAGAAGAACAAATTGAAAAGTTTGAAAAGGATCATGTAGCGCAACATTATTTTGAAGTTTTGCGTACCTTGATTTCTAAAAAATCAGTCTTTGCCCAACAAGTCGGCCTGAAAGAGGTGGCTCGTTATCTAGGTGAGATTTTTAAACGTGTTGGTGCAGAAGTTGAGATTGACGAGAGCTATACAGCGCCTTTTGTCATGGCACATTTCAAAAGTTCACGACCAAATGCCAAGACTATCATTTTTACAACCACTATGACACAGTACCAGCAGATGGTGATCAAGTTTGGACCGAGGATCCTTTTACACTCTCTGTGCGTGATGGCATTATGTATGGGCGCGGGGTTGATGATGACAAGGGTCATATCACTGCTCGCTTGAGCGCTCTGAGAAAATATATGCAACATCACGATGATCTTCCAGTCAATATCAGCTTCATTATGGAAGGGGCAGAGGAATCGGCCTCTATGGATTTGGATAAATATTTAGAAAAACATGCGGACAAACTCCGAGGTGCAGATTTATTAGTCTGGGAACAAGGAACAAAGAATGCCTTAGAACAGTTAGAAATCTCTGGTGGAAACAAGGGAATTGTGACCTTTGATGCCAAGGTTAAGAGTGCCGATGTGGATATCCATTCTAGCTATGGTGGAGTCATCGAATCAGCTCCATGGTATCTCATTCAAGCTTTGACAAGTCTTCGCGCTGCCGACGGCCGTATTTTGGTAGAAGGCTTGTACGATGATGTGCAGGAACCGAACGAACGTGAGTTAGCCTTGGTTGAAACCTATGCCCAACGCAATCCAGAGGAAATCAGCCAGATTTATGGCTTGGAATTGCCACTTTTACAAGAGGAACGTACCGCCTTTCTAAAACGTTTCTTTTTTGAGCCAGCGCTCAATATCGAAGGAATTCAGTCTGGTTATCAAGGTCAAGGAGTTAAAACGATTTTGCCAGCAGAGGCTAGTGCCAAGCTAGAAGTCCGTTTGGTTCCAGGGCTTGAACCTCATGATGTTTTGGAGAAAATCCGAAAACAACTAGACAAAAACGGTTTTGATAAGGTAGAATTGTACTATACCTTGGGTGAGATGAGTTATCGAAGTGACATGAGTGCGCCGGCCATTCTCAATGTTATTGAGCTAGCCAAGAAATTCTATCCACAGGGCGTATCTGTCTTACCGACAACTGCTGGTACAGGTCCTATGCATACGGTATTTGATGCCTTAGAAGTACCTATGGTTGCCTTTGGTCTAGGAAATGCCAATAGCCGAGACCACGGTGGAGATGAAAATGTGCGAATCGCCGATTATTACACCCATATTGAATTAGTAGAGGAGCTGATTAAAGTTATGAGTAGAGACATTATCAAATTAGACCAGATTGATGTGACTTTTCATCAAAAGAAAAGAACCATCACAGCGGTCAAGGATGTGACCATTCACATTCAAGAAGGGGATATCTACGGGATTGTAGGATATTCTGGAGCAGGGAAATCAACCCTGGTTCGTGTTATTAACCTTTTACAAAAACCATCTGCAGGTCGAATTACTGTAGATGATGATGTGATTTTCGATGGTAAAGAAACCTTAACTGCCGGGCAATTACGTCGCAAACGTCAGGATATTGGGATGATTTTCCAACACTTTAACCTGATGAGTCAGAAGACAGCAGAGGAAAACGTAGCTTTTGCCCTTAAACATTCTGGACTCAGTGAGAAAGATAAGAAGGCTAAAGTGGCTGAATTATTAGACTTGGTCGGATTGGCTGACCGTGCTGAAAACTATCCTTCACAACTTTCTGGTGGACAAAAACAGCGTGTAGCCATTGCGCGTGCCTTAGCTAATGATCCAAAAATCTTGATCTCGGACGAGTCAACTTCAGCTCTTGATCCAAAGACGACAAAACAAATCTTGTCACTCTTGCAAGAATTGAACCGTAAACTAGGCTTGACTATTGTCTTGATTACGCATGAGATGCAGATTGTCAAAGACATTGCTAATCGTGTGGCAGTCATGCAGGATGGCCGCTTGATTGAAGAAGGTAGCGTTCTTGAAATCTTCTCAGATCCTAAGCAACCATTGACCCAGGACTTTATCTCAACGGCTACTGGTATCGATGAAGCTATGGTCAAGATTGAAAAGCAAGAAATCGTGGAGCACTTATCTGAAAATAGCATTTTGGTACAACTCAAGTATGCAGGTGCTTCTACAGATGAGCCACTTTTGAATGAATTATACAAACACTACCAAGTAACAGCCAATATTCTCTATGGGAACATTGAAATTTTTGGATGGTACTCCTGTGGGTGAGCTTGTGGTTGTTTTGTCTGGAGAAAAAAAGAAGCACTGGCAAAAAGCTCAAGAAGCTATCCGTCAGGCTGGTGTGCAACTAAAAAGTATTGAAGGGAGGACAGTAAGATGGCAGACTTGATCCAAAACATATTTACCAAACGTCTACAAGATGGGCTGGTTAGGCCAAGCGGGCTGGGGGACAGCTATTTACTTAACGCTTTATATGACAGTTCTTTCCTTTATCATTGGAGGATTCCTAGGGCTGGTTGCAGGACTTTTCCTCGTCTTAACTGGACCGGGTGGCGTCTTAGAAGATAAAGTTGTTTTTTGGGTTTTGGATAAGATTACCTCAATCTTCCGTGCGGTTCCCTTTATCATTCTCTTGGCAGTCTTGTCACCCTTCTCTCATCTAATCGTAGGAACAAGCATTGGTCCAAATGCGGCTATCGTACCACTTTCTTTTGCAGTTTTTGCCTTCTTTGCTCGTCAGGTTCAAGTAGTTTTATCAGAGCTTGATGGTGGTGTCATTGAGGCGGCTCAAGCTAGCGGAGCTACATTTTGGGATATCGTAGGAGTTTACCTATCAGAAGGACTTCCAGACTTGATCCGCGTGACGACTGTGACCTTGATTTCACTAGTCGGTGAAACAGCTATGGCGGGAGCAGTTGGGGCTGGAGGTATCGGTAACGTAGCTATCGCTTATGGTTTTAACCGTTACAATCACGATGTGACTATTCTTGCGACCCTCATCATTATCTTGATTATCTTTTCTATCCAATTTTTGGGAGATTTCTTGACCAAGAAATTAAGTCATAAATAAAAAAGAGCCAGATGGCTCTTTTTTATGATGATTTATGTGCTAATTTCTTACTAAGTGCTTGTCCAATCAGGGCACCAAGTAAAGCGCCGATGAGAACACTTGTGATAAAGAGGAGGATGTTAGCAGGATTTGGTGCAACCATAATGCGATCGATATAGTCCTGAGATTTTCCACGAGCGACTAGAGTTGCGATATAGGCTTGAGGGGTCAACCACATGAGTAGGATGGGACCAGTAGTGCCAAAGGCAAAAACTAGGAAGGAAAGAATGTTTTTAACCTTATCCTTGTAATGTCCTAGGTGAGCGATGCCATCTGCTGCAAGACCGCAGATAATACCTGGCAGAAAGGCACCAGCTCCATGCTTGCTCCCGAGGAAAAATAGAGAAATTACAAGTCCAATCGTAGTAATCGCTCCAAAACGAGGCACCTTTGCTAAAAGGATCATATAGACGCTACCACCCACAAGAGCAGAAAAGGCAGGGGCGTAAAACATATTTCCAGTGTGGTCGACAAGGTTCCCTAGTAGAACCCCCACTCCGATACAGAGAAAGTAGACAAGGGCAGCAACAAGGGTTGTCAAGATATTCTTTTTCATAAGTTCTCCTTCGTATATCTGATGGCTTTCATTGTATCATGCCTGGCTTAGATTGTAAATACTGGCCGACATTTGCTATTTGTCCGGAAACTAGATGAAAGAGGAATAGACTAAAGCTATTTCTTTACTCCTCCGACTGTCCCAATCCCTTTATTTATGGTAAAATAGGACTATTAAGTTAGAAAGAGGATTTTCTATGAAATTACAAAAACCAAAAGGAACGCAGGATATTTTACCTGCTGAGTCTGCCAAATGGCAGTACGTTGAAGGCTTTGCGCGTGAAATCTTCAAACGCTACAACTACGCAGAAGTGCGTACCCCTATTTTCGAGCACTACGAAGTCATCAGTCGTTCTGTTGGAGACACAACCGATATCGTAACCAAGGAAATGTATGATTTTTACGACAAGGGAGACCGTCATATTACCCTCCGTCCAGAAGGAACTGCTCCAGTCGTTCGTTCTTATGTGGAAACAAACTCTTTGCACCAGAAGTTCAAAAACCAAGCAAGTTCTACTACATGGGTCCAATGTTCCGCTATGAGCGCCCACAAGCAGGTCGTTTACGGCAATTCCACCAGATTGGTGTGGAGTGCTTTGGCTCTAGCAATCCAGCTACCGATGTAGAAACGATCGCTATGGCAGCCCACTTCTTGAAAGAAATTGGCATACAAGGTGTTAAACTACATCTCAACACTCTTGGAAATCCTGAAAGTCGTGCAGCCTATCGTCAAGCCTTGATTGACTACTTAACACCGCTCAAGGAGACTTTGTCTAAGGATAGCCAACGTCGTTTGGAGGAAAATCCTCTTCGTGTCTTGGACTCGAAGGAAAAAGAAGACAAGGTGGCAGTGGAGAATGCACCATCTATCTTGGATTACCTGGATGCAGAGAGCCAAGTTCACTTTGATGCTGTTCGTCAGATGTTGGAAAATCTCGGAGTAGACTATATCATCGATACCAACATGGTGCGTGGTCTGGACTACTATAACCATACGATTTTTGAGTTTATCACAGAGATTGAGGGCAATGACTTGACAGTCTGTGCAGGTGGTCGTTACGATGGCTTGGTTGCTTACTTCGGGGGTCCTGAAACTGCTGGCTTTGGCTTTGGACTTGGTGTAGAGCGTCTTCTTCTAGTCCTAGAAAAACAAGGCGTGGCACTTCCTATCGAAAATGCTCTAGACGTCTATATTGCTGTCCTTGGTGAAGAGGCTAATCTGAAGGCTTTGGAGTTGGTACAAGCTCTCCGTCAGCAAGGCTTCAAAGCAGAACGAGATTACCTTAACCGCAAACTCAAAGCTCAGTTCAAGTCAGCTGACGTTTTTGCATCTAAAACTCTTATCACTCTAGGAGAGAGCGAAGTCGAAAGTGGCCAAGTGAAGGTCAAGAACAACCAAACTCGAGAAGAAATAGAAGTATCTCTTGATGTTATCTGTCAAAATTTCTCAGAAATTTTTGAAAAATTAGTATAAAAGAACCAAAAAAAGCTAGGGAAAAACTCCTAGCTTTTTTGAATAAAAAGTACCAAAAAAACACAAATATTAGAAAAAATAGCAAATGAAAAGTATTAGCTGGATAAATCAAAATTTTGGTTAAAATTTATTGACTTTCCCTCTTTGTCACTGTATTCTTGTATAGAATAGAATGAATATTTTGCGCCCTAATTTAGGTATGATGAAAATATTTATGCACAATTCAAATCTTATAAAGAGATGATGGCTAAATGAGAATTTGGAGAAAAAGGAAATGAATATTAAAAAATCAACAAAATATTCACTATTGACAATTGGGATTTTAACTACCTTTCAATTAAGTCAAGTGCATGTCAAAGCTGATACAATTGATTTTTTAAATAATACAGTTGTTCAAAATCAGGATGAAAAAGACACTTCATTAAATAAGAACTTAAATGAAAAGAGTGAAACTACTGCTAATGACAAGAATGAGACGGTAACTAATGAGGGGAAGTCAGCATCTTTAACACCAGAAGATTCTACTTCTACAACGGAAGTGGTAGAAAAGGAAGCAGACAAGGCTCTTGTTGAGAAGAAAGTTGCTGAAGAAAAACCAGTAGCCGAGGAACCAAAATCTGAGAAATCTGTCCAAGAAAGCAAGCCACTGAACAACCAGTAGCTGAAACAACACCTGACGAAGAACCGAAAAAGTTTTTAGAGACAGCTCAAGAGGGTGTAACGAATCCTAAAGATGAATCTACAACTCCTAAAGTTCGTCGCAGAAGAGCTGCTGCTAGCAATACAAAAGTATATGAAGATGCAACTTACGGTAAGTATGTAAAAGCTACGGATTTCGGATTAGATACAACAGGTAAGGTTGAAGCAAGTGATTCTCTTCAAAAAGCTCTGAAAGCAGCCAATGAGGTTGAGGGCGGAGCTGCCGTAATGGTTTCAGGGAATGTCCTCTTGAAGAAAACCTTGGTTATCGATGAGAACTATGCCAATGTAAAAGGTTTGATTGGTAGTGGTCCGAGTCGTAACAATACAAAAATCGTGTTTAACAAAAAGCAAGATGGAGAGCACGATCCTGAAACAAACTTGACAGATAACCGTTACGAGTCTGCGGTGCTCATTCAAAATCAGAAGGACTTTACTGTAGGTCGTTTAACAGTTGAGCATGCTTATGATTCATCAGACTACACCAAAGATAATGAGTTTTACCGTAAAGGGAAATCATACTTTGGGCGTTCAAACGGTATCTACGTAAACGATTCTTCAAATGTTACGATCAATGATGTTCGTGCTATGAAATTTAACAGAGCCGGTGTCTTCTTTAGTTCAAGCAAGGCAACAGCTCAAGAGTATGATGCTAGCGGCAAACCAATCCGTTACAGTAGCATATCTGAAAAGGTTTCAAACGAAGTCAAGTCTATCGGAGATCCAGATGTTCCTATCATGGATGGTAACAAGGTAACCAACTCTTTCCTTCATAACAACCGTGTTGCTGGTGTTATGTTCGGTTACCAACGTAATTTTGTGGTAGACAATAACATCTTGTCATACAACGGTCACGTGTTGGACGGTGGTACTGGATATGGTGCTGCCTCAATGGCAGGGTCTTATAATGATGGCATTACCTATACTGGAAACTATACAAACTACAACTACCGTAAAGGCTTGGATATTCACGACGGGAATAAAATCCTCATCGAAAATAACATCTCACTTGGAGACCGTTTGAATGGTATTGAGGTTTATAACCGTGCCAATCCGATGACAGATGTCATTATTCGTAACAACAAGGTAACACAAGATCCAAACTCTAAGTTGGAAAACGATGATGATGATCCAGCTCGTTACCGTGGTTACACAGCCATCTCTATCCTGACAAATGAGAAAAACCATAAATGGACCAAACCTCTTGATAAAGGTCGTTATGTCATTTCAAATAACACCATTGAAGGTTTAACAAAATCATTTGAAAATGGACAACTAGGAACATTTGGTATCCTCTTTAGAAATAACGAAAGTTCAAATGACTATAGCCTAAACATCGAAGGAAACACCATCACTGGTGATTCGACAGACTATATCATCTCTGTCAACAACAATACTGCTCAAGCATCTAGAGGTGTTGAAGGTGGCGGTTCAGGTGACATCACTATTTCAAGAAACAAGATTGAAGTAGATGACATCAAGCAGTTACCGATTTACATCAATGATGATACAACTTATGTAGCAAGTGTTATTGACCGTACTACTGGAAAACGTGTCAACAAGGTTACAAAAGTACCATTTACTAAGACTAGAGGAAGCATCAACATTGACAACAATGAGTTGACCGTTTCTAAGATTAAGTCTAGATGGAAAAATGCGGTCGCTATTGAAAGCACAAACGCAGCTTCTATTGCTGTCAATAGCAATACCTTTAAGTATAAAGACAATGAGCCGTGGCAACGTTATGATGTTACCCGTAAAACAGACGGTAGAGTTATCAAAGACATAATGCAAGCTTTCTTTGGTATCAACCGTCTAAACGACACTGTTAAAGTAACAGCTACAGACAATAAATTCATCGCCGACACACCAAACAAGAATGGTTTCTTTAGACTATACAATGGTGATTGGGTGAACTTAAATGCTAAGAGTAAAAATGTCTTCCTAGGACGTAACACTCTTGATGGCAAACCATTAGCTCCGGTAGACATCGTTGGTGACAAACGGTTGAAACACTTCGGACAACGACAACAACAGAGTACATCATCGAAACTCGTGAAACAGATGAACTTCCTATTGGATTTAAAGAAACTGTACAAAAGGGTGTACCTGGTAAGAAGGTTAATGTTTACAAGATTACCAAGGTTGGTGATACAATTGTAGGTCGTCAGATCGAATCTGAAGAAGTAATCCAAGAGCCTACGAGAGAAATCGTTTTGATTGGTACAGCAACAGAAACATTTGAGACTGTTACTGAGAAAGAAACTGTTGAATACGAAACAGAGATCAGAACGGACCCAACAAAACCAAAGACTTATCTATTTGAAAATCAAGCTGGTAAGAATGGTTCTATTGAAAAGACTTACCAAATCAGAAAATTGAATGGTAAGGAAGTTGGTAAGACTTTGACGTCTGAAACAGTGATTGACCAACCAGTCAAACGCATTATCACTGTTGGTAGTGCAGTTGAAAGAGTAGAATACACTACTGATGTCAAGGATGTAGACTTTGAAACTGTCATCGAATACGACTACACGAAACCAAAAGGCTACGAAGAAGTTCGTCAAGAAGGTGAAAAAGGCCGTATTGAAAGTCAATACAAATTGACCTACCTCAACGATGAACTTGTTGACCGTACCTTGGTCAATGAAAACACCCTAAAAGAGAAGAAGAACAAGATTGTTGTTAAAGGTCTAGGTGTGGTTGTATCAATCAGATCCGTAGTTGTTGTCGAAGAAAAAGACTTCAACAAGGTTATCGAAAAAGATGAAACCCAACCAGAAGGCTACAGCAAGATTACTCAATTCGGATCTCCTGGTACCATCACAACAACTTATGAAGTGACCTATGAGGACGATGTCGAAGTTTCTCGTAAGGAAATCTCAAAAGTTGAGGATCCAAAAGCTGTAGACGAAATCACAGTAATCGGTACTTCTAAGATGACAGAACGTACATTGGATGAACAGGTTGATGTACCATTCAAGACGATTTATGTCTCAGACAATACACTTCCAGCAGGAGAAAGTGTTGTCGATGAAGAAGGAACTCCCGGACAAATTATCCGAACATTCTTGGTAAGCTATAAGAATGGTAATGAGATTAGTCGTACTATCGTTTCGGAACACAAGGTTACAGATGCTGTCAATCGTGTCGTCCGTGTCGGTAATTCAACACCTATTGTTGAGACAACGGAACTTGTAGAAGAAACAGAAGTAATTGACTACAATACTGTTGAGAAGTTTACAGACCAACTTCCTTCAGGAACAACTAAGATTATTCAGCCTGGTAAGAAGGGGCAAAAGACAAGTCGCTACTCTGTAACTAAGGTGAACGGTGAAGAAACTTCTCGAACATTTGTTGAATCTGACATCACTATAGAACCTGAGGATAAAATCATCCAAGTAGGAACTCGTGTTAAAGAGGTTAGAGAAGCAAGTGAGTCAAGTCCAATTCCATACACTGTAATAGTTCGCAAAGATATTACGAAACCAATTGGTTATAAGGTCGTGGAAGTTGAAGGTCAAGACGGTGAGAAGTCAGACCTCTATAAAGTAACCTACATCAATGGTACCGAAACCAAACGGGAACATTTGAAGACAACGGTCGTTAAAGAAGCTATTGACAAGGTGATTGTCGAAGGTACCGGAGTAGAACGTGCTCTCTTTGAAATTCAAGAAGATAAGATTACAAGCTCAACTGAGTATCGAAATGATGACACTCTTCCAGAAGGTGAAACAAAAGTTGCTCAAGTTGGCGAGGAAGGTCTCCTTCGTAAGACGATTGAAAAACGATACTTCAATGATGAATTGCGTTCTACGAAATTAGTAGACAGCAAACTAATCAAAGAAGCAACTCCAACTATCATCTTGGTAGGTACAAAACATGTACCAACCATAAAGGTAGAACAGGATACACAAACTGAGAAGACTGCCTATAAGACTCAAAAATCGAAGATCCAGACCTACCAAAAGGTGAAACTAAGGTAGTTCAAGTAGGAAGAACTGGTCTCATTGAGAAAGTTTACCAACTAACTTACAAAGACGGAGTCTTGATTAAGACAGACTTGATTAGTAGTAAGGAAGTTCAGAAAGTCCAAGATGAGATTATCCATATCGGTACTCAAGTCACTGAAACTAAGGAAATCAACACAACAAGTCCAATTCCGTACAATGTTATTATTCGTAAGGATAAGACCAAGCCAGTTGGTTACAGCTTTGTTGAAGTAGAGGGCCAAGAGGGAATTCAAACAGACTACTATCAAGTGACGTATGTCAATGGTAAGGAAACTAAGCGTGAACACCTCAGAACTGTCATTACAGCTCAACCTGTCAATAAAGTCCTAGTTGAAGGTTCTGGTATCGAACGCACAATCTTCGAAATTCAAGAAGAGAGAATCACAAATTCAACGGAATTCCGTAATGATGACACTCTTCCAGAGGGTGAAACGAAGATTATCCAAGAAGGTCAATATGGTCTAATCCATAAGACAATCGAGAAGCAATACTTCAATGATGAAGAACGTTCAGCAACATTAGTTGATACTAAGGTTATCCGAAAAGCAGTAACTCGCGTTATTTTGGTGGGAACGAAACGAATTCCTTCTATTACGACAGAGGAGCTAATCGAGGTGGAAGAAATCGCCTTTGAAAAGCAAACAGTTGAAAATGCTAACCAAGCACAGGGTACTGTAACTCCTCTACAAAAAGGCAAACCAGGAAAGCTAAAATCTGTGTATTGCTTGACTCTTCAGGACGGAGTTGTTATCAAGAAAGTATTGATTCGCTCAGAAGTCCTTGAAGAACCACAAGTAGAAATCACTGAGATTGGAACACTGGTTGAAAAACCAAGACAAGAACCATCAGCACCAGCTGATACCATCAACCCAATAGTTCCATCTTCCAAACAGGAAGAAGAAAGAGAATCAAAGGTAGCATCAGCCCAAGAATCACAAAAAACGGGAACTCCAGTAGCCCCAAATAATCTCTTGCCAGAGACTGGAGAACAGTCAAACTGGTGGTTAAGTCTTATTGGAATTCTGATGATGTTCTTAACATTCATTGGTCTCAGCGATAAAAAATCTGACCATTGAAGACTGTTTTTATATAAAAAGTTGGGAAAACTGGAATATTATAAAAAATAGCTTGTAAACGAATTCAAAAAATGCTATGATATATTTGATTAATTAAGAGGAGTCAACCATGAATTATTTTAAAAAGAACACGATGCGCGTGTTTGCATTTTTGGGTATAATCGTGTTATCTTTGACGGTACTGACAACAGTATTTGCAGCTGATGTTACAGACTATACCAATAAAACATCAATCACTGTTGATGGTCAACCATTGACATCGGACACTCAAATCGGAACAGGTAAAGTTTTGGAAGCAACCAATACCATTTCTTTCCCTGATACTCAACAAATTAACGAAGGCGATGTACTGGTACTTGACCTTCCTAAAGAATTGGGCTTGATCACCAAGCTAGAATTTCCAATTACCCATAGCAGTGGTGAAGTAATTGGGAATGCTGTGACAGATCCAAGCACTCAAAAAGTAACGATTACTTTTACAGATTATTTCTCTAAGAATTACAAAGATAAGGTAATGTCTTTGAAATATTCTGTGCGTCCAAATGTAACCAACTTACCAGAATCGGGTAAATATACTTTCCAATTCGGGACAGAAAATTATACCCTTAATTATGATAAAACAGACGGTGAAGCTGGTGACTATGAAATGAAATATGGTTACCAAGATTCAGAAAATCCTAAACGCATCAAGTGGCGTGTTGTTTTGAACGCAGTTCAAGATAAATTAAACAACATGGTTATCAAGGATGACTTTAGTGATAGTGGACAAGTCTTGGTAGAAAGCTCTTTCCGTGCCGTTCGTTATGCAACTCAACCAGAGAAGATTCCAAATGAAGCAGCTCTTCTTAAATTGGAACCAATCGATAACTTTAGCAAAAAAGCTGAATTCACTCGAAATGCGGATGGTAAAATCACAGGGTTCACCATTAACTTTGGTGACAACTGGAACTGGGCAATGTACATTGAGTACACAACAGAATTGACTTCAGAACTTCCAAAAGGTACTCAAGTTGCCAATGTTTTGGAATGGTCAGCAAGTAACTTCCAAAAATCTCGTTCAGTCAGTGCATTGACTCGTTTAGAAACAGGTTCAGGTGAGGGTAGTGGAGATAAGACTACTACGACCACAACAACCACAACGACAACTTCTACAACTACAACGACAGAAGAACCAACGACAACTTCTACAACTACAACGACAGAAGGTCCAGCGACAACTTCTACAACTACAACGACAGAAGGTCCAGCGACAACTTCTACAACTACAACGACAGAAGAACCAACGACAACTTCTACAACTACAACGACAGAAGAGCCGACGACAACTTCAACAACAGAAGCAACAACTGAGGTGACTACAGGTTCAACTTCAGAAACAACAGAAGCGACAACTGAGGAAACTACTGTTTCGACAGAAGAGCCAACGACAGCTTCGACAACAGAAGAACCAACAACCACTTCAACAACCACTTCGACAACTACAACAACAGAAAAATCAACGACAACAACAACGACTACGACAACCTCAAAACCAGATGTTCCTGGAACAACTACGGAGGAGAAACCAAAACTTCCTCAAACTGGTGAATCAGTAGAAACTGGTTTGGTATTTGCGGGAATCGTCATCTTATCAAGTACAGTTGTATTGAAACGTAGATATTCTAACAAGTAATAGTTTAGTTTCTTTAAAAAGGAGAGAGCAAGGTTCTCTCCTTTTTTAAAAGTGAATAGTATATGGAGCATTTAGATGAAACTATCAATTCTTATTACTCTTTTAAATGAAGAATTAGTTCTAGCTCAAACGCATAAAGCCATCTCTGAGAAGTTAGAGAGTATGGTTTTATCGGAAGAACTATCTGACTACGAAATTCTCTATGTGGATGACGGCAGTAGCGATAGCACACTAGAACTAATCCATGCTATTGCCAATGAAAACCCGCGGGTCAAGTATATCAGCTTTAGTAGAAACTTTGGACGCGAGAGTGGAATTCTTGCTGGTTTTAAGTATGCAACTGGCGATGCGGTTATGGTGATGGATGGAGACTTGCAACATCCGCCTTATCTGATTCCTCTCTTTGTAGAAGCTTATAAAGAAGGATACGATATTGTCAGTGGTCAGAGAAGTCGAGAAGGGGAGTCATTTGTAGGAAGCTTCTTTGCTCGTAGTTTCTATAAATTCTCGAACCATTCCATGGATGTCAAGTTAACAGACGGAAAATCTGAATTACGACTCCTCAGTAAGAGAGCTGTGGATGTATTTGTTTCACTGCCTGAATACAACCGATTTAACAAAGGGCTTTATGAGTGGATCGGTTTCAAAGAGAAGGTTATCCCTTATAAAAACGAAGTGCGTAAAGCAGGAAAAAGCAAATTCGGCTTTAAGAAGTCTATGAACTATGCCTTCCAGGGGATTATCTCATTTAATGACCGTCCTCTAAGAATTTGTATCCAATTTGGATTTGTCAGCATGGCTCTGTCTCTTCTCTACATTGTTTATGAGTTTTGTAAATTTATCTTTTCTTCCGACTATACGAGTGGCTATTTCACCACAATAGCAGCCATTATCTTGTTTAGCAGTGTGCAGCTGATCTTCATCGGTGTGCTTGGAGAGTATATCGGAAAGATTTATTACGAGGTGAAGCAACGTCCTCACTTTATCGTCGCGAAAAGTAATATTGACCAAGCTGAAAAAGACAAGATTGGTTAAGAAGACATAGGAGAAAACAAACATGGATAAGTGGTTAACGCGTTGGCAAGAGTTAAAAGGGAAACACCCTAAAGCCTTGCTTTATACGATAAGTGCCTTACTACCGATGACCATCATGCTGGTTGTTTGGTTCTTCATGGGTAGCTATCCCTTTGGGAATAAAAGTCTGATGGCAGTTGACTTTGGTCAGCAGTATATCAGCTTTTTTGGCTTACTTAAACATGCGGTACTTACTGGTGATTTGAGTAGCCTGACTTACTCTTTTACTAAATCTCTCGGTGGAGACATGATAGGGGTTTTGGGCTATTACTTGATGAGTCCCTTTAATATTTTTTATATTATTATCCCCTTCAAACACTATGGTTTAGCAGTTTTTCTGACTATTTGGCTCAGATATGGAGCAATCGGATTATCTTTCTCTCATTTCCTGATTAAACGCTATAAGGGAGCAGAATCTCGTGTGTGGTTGGTGCCTTTGTTTGCAACAGCCTATGCTCTTTCAGGGATGCTCGTTTCCTATCAGATGAACGTCATTTTCTATGATGCCATGATTATGCTACCGCTCGTTATCGTTTATCTGGAAGAGCTCTTGGATGGAGGAAGACCCTATCGTTATGCCTTTATTCTAGGGTTAACAGTCTTTCTGCAGTTCTATATGGGCTATATGATTTCGATTTTTATCGTCCTATACTCTTGCTATTATGTTTCACCACGCCTCTCTATCCAAGGAACTCTGAAACAGAAGCTGAAACACTTCTTGAGTCCTTTGATAAAAACATTTGCCTTCTCTGTTATTGGGGTTGCTACGGCATCGGTCTTGATTGTGCCAGTTTTCTATAATCTCCTTGAGAGTAAGGGGCAAGTTGGAGATGCCATGAAGTTCTCCTTCGCCTTTCAGATCAATCCTGTGGATATCCTGTCGAAGTTAGCTATCGGTGGTTTTGATACTGCCTCAGGCTGGTCGGCTGGACCTAACCTTCCAAATATCTACATTGGTGCTTTAGGATTTCTAGGTTTTATCCTCTACTTTACATCGAAGCAGGTAGCCAAGGAAAAACGTTGGGCTGCAGGTGCGGTCACCCTTGTCTTCTTCATTTCCTTTGTCAATGAATTTGTAAGTAAAATCTGGCATATGGGACAAAACCCCGCTGGCTTCTTCTTCCGTTTCTCATGGTTATTCTCGTTCTTTATGCTCGTTTTAGCCTATCAGGTAGTTAAGGGACAAGTAGAAATTTCTCGCAGAGGGAAGTTGCTCTCAGTGGTGTTGCTAGTTTTATCAGCAATTTATCTCTATACCAAGAAATTCACCTACCTTCCAAAAACCCAACCTGAAGCTTTGACTCAATTTCTATCAAAGAATGTTCTTGTGTTTTGGGTTTTACTAATAGCTATCACTGCAGCCTGCTCTTATCTCTATTGGAGTCGTTCTCGTAAAGCTCCTCAAGTGAAAAAAATGGTGCTCTTGATAGCTGGGGCTGTCGTCCTTCTTTTAGGAATTCTTCTTCAAACAGGATATTTCTTATCTCAGGTTGTCTTGACCTTGTTGGTCTATTTGGCAGTTATCTTCTTATTGCGCACAAGAATGACCAGACTAGCCATTCTTGCCGTGTCTGCTCTAACAATCTTTGAGTTAGGCTATAATGCCTATCTTTCTCAAGTGACCTTTGGGTATGCAGATGTAGATAAGTTTGTAGATGCAACGGTATCTGTAAAACAAGTGACAGACGATGTTCAGAAACAAGCAGACCAACCATTCTACCGAATTGCTACAACCTTTGCCTATTCAAAAACAGTGCCATCGCTTGTTTCCTACCCAGGTTTAAGTACTTTCAGTTCAAGCTTAGAGCGTACGACCATGGATCAATTTGCCTTTATGGGTGACCAAGGGATTAATGCAGCGACAGAGTATGAAAATGGAACTCCTCTGACGGATGCATTATATGGGATTCGCTACTATATGGATGTCAAAGATCTGGATCCTACTGAGAAAGAAGCTCATCCTGAGAGAATGTATTTCACTCGTTTTGCCAGTCGTTTTGATATGCAGCGTTATTTCACGAAGAAGGTCTACGAAGATGAACGCTATATCGTGTACGAAAACCCAAATTCTTTCCCATTAGCTTATGGAACAAATGATTTGGTAAGAAATATCAACTTCGGTAAAAACAACGCTATTCAAAATCAAAATATCATTCTCAACTCTATGGAAGGTGTGAAAAAAGGCGAAGAGAATTATCTCGACTACTTCAAACCCCTAGCCTACGGAGATGTTGAAACAGAAAATCTTACTGAGGAAAATGTCGACAAAGAAAAAGGAACTGCAGTTTACAAGCGGGTGGACTCTTCTAAGGATGCAGTGGTTCGCTACCGAATTACTCCGCGAACAGACTTGACTTATTACTTCTTCGTACCTGCAGGTCTAAATACAGAGAAAGATTATTCCGTCCTTCTGAACGGCAAGTGGTTTACTCATTCTAAGAGAAATACGCAACGTCAACTCTGGCAAATTGCAGATAATGCGGAGAATCAAGAATCTGTACTTGAGTTCCGCTTTAAAACAGATAAGGTTGACCTTTCAAATGCAGGAGTTTACCGCGCAGAAATCAGTCAAATTCAAAGTGCTTTAGAAAAAAGGAAGGCACAAGGTCTACAAGTTGAGAAATTCTCGAATACTCATATCGTCGGTTCAGTGAATATTACTGACGACAGTAAATATATGATGACTTCTATCCCTTATAGCGAGGGTTGGAAGGTGAAAGTAGATGGTAAGGATGTACCTGTGACAAAAGCATGGAACAGCTTTATTTCATTCCCGATTACTTCTGGACAACACAAAGTAGAATTTGTCTTCTCACAAAAAGGAAGGGTTACAGGTGCTGTATTGACTCTCATCAGTCTAACAACGCTTTATATTGTCAGAAGAGATTACAAAAAGGATGATAAAAACCAGCTGAAAGAAAGTCAAGACGCTCCATCAGCTGACTAAGCAATCTTTTATCAACTATAAAAAAATACGGTCAGGATACCATTTCTGACCTTTTTATTTTGCAAAATGACAAAAATCTTAAACTTTTTGACAAAAATACTTGTCAAAAATAAAAAGATGTGTTACAATAAAATCAAGATAAAGAACAAAGGAGAAAAAAGACATGCTAAAAAATCGTCTAAAAGAGCTTCGGGCTCGCGATGGCCTGAATCAAACAGAGCTGGCCAAACTAGCTGGCGTGTCCAGGCAAACTATCAGCTTGCTTGAGCGGGATGAGTACACGCCATCCATCGTCATTGCCCTGAAGATTGCTCAGATATTCCATGAGCCAGTCGAGTCAGTCTTTCGCTTAGAGGAGGATGAGTGATGAACAAGTATAAAGTGATTTATTATCTATCTATAGTTGTGTTTATCGTAAATCTTTTGGCTATGATTGGAAGCCTATTTGGTTGGTTTACCATCGTAGAAGGCAAGTACCTCTTCTGGAATAATATAGTGCTACTATTAGTCTTTAGATGGGTAGAGAAAAAAATAAAGTTTAAAGAACTCGTAAAAGGAGAAAAGTTATGAAAGAGTTTTTAGCAGGTTTTCAAGTCGATACTGAGAACAAAGAACTTGCCGGTGTTTGTGCAGGTTTAGGAAACTATTTTAACATTCAAGCCAACATTGTTCGTTTGGTGACAGTCTTCTTGTTTCTCTCTTCGACTGAGGTCGGGATTATAACAGTAACTCTCTATGCCTATCTAGCAGGTTGGCTTGGGAATGAACCCTTGGGAGATGGAGCAAAAAAAGCTAGAAATCAAGCTATTCTCTTACTTGCTGTTTGTTTGATTTTGGTATCACTAGGAGCAGAAGGTTTGACAGCTATTTTTGAATCAGGGAAAGCCTTTGGTCAATGGTTGTCTGGCTTGTTTTAGAAAGAGGTTGAAAGATGGAAAAGAAACATATTATTTTTGCACTGAAGATTTTTCTTGCAAGTGCTTTATTAGGAATATTTGCTGGTTTCCTTGATCTTAATCCTTTAGGTATCACTCAAGCTCAAGTAGTCGTTGCATTGAAATCATTCTTTCTTGGTTTAGGGATGCTTACGGTGATTCTAACTTTTTATTTCACTAGAAAAAGCCATCAGGCCTATCAGAGTTATCAAAGAGAAGAGGAGGACGAAGAAAACGAACAAGACTACCTTGCCACGTATCGCTTCTTAGATTATGCTTCAGTAGCTTGGAATGTTTGCCAAATTTGTATGCTATCCTGTCTACTTTTAGGTTTGGGAGGTTTAGGTCTATCAGCAACATCCTTACTTTTGCTGGTTGTAGGTATCTGGTCGGGTGTTTACTGTCTCAAAATCACCAGCAAGATTCGTAACTACAAACTTTCTATTACGGCGACTCCCAAGGAAGTTTTGGACTACCTTGACACTTATGATGAGGGAGAAAAACAGGCTGAGATGGAAGAAGCTTACTTGATCTTGTTCAAGGTTAATCAGCTCCTCATTCCTGGTATCTATGTTGTCTTAGTAGTTTTATCTGTGGTATTGGGACAAGTACAGTTGGTGGCTCTACTCGTGGCAGTTGTCATCCATATGTACATGAATGTGGCACAATTGCGCAAAACAAAACGTTATTTCAAATAGGAGAATATTATGAAAACACTTAAAAACATTGGCTGGTATAGCCTTACTTTCTTATCATTTATTATGATCTATAGTTTTATTCAGGGCGTAGGTTTAGTGGCTATGAAAATGGGTGCGCCTGAATATGTTGCTGTCCCAATTTATGTCTTATTGGCAGGAATTTTCACCTTCGTTACCTACAAGTGGTATAAGACAGGAACCGTTACGATTGAAAAAACAGCCCTTAACAAATACATCTGGTTGCCTGCCTTGGTATTGGTTCTTGTCATAGCAGCACAAAATTTCTTACCAAATGATCCATCAGTCAATCAACAGATGTTAGAACAAATGACTCATAATCAACCTCTTTTCTCTTTCTTTATGATAGTGGTCTTTGCGCCTCTGACAGAAGAATTGACCTTTAGAGGAATGTTAGCCCGCTATGTCTTCCCTCAACAGGATAATGTCAAGCAAACAGTTCTCTTTCTTCTTGTAAGTAGTATCATTTTTGCTCTCGTTCATTTCCCTGGCACTCCACAACAATTCCTAGTTTATGCTTCACTTGGCTTTAGCTTGGGCTTAGCTTATATCAGCAAAGGTGGTCTAGCTTATAGTATAGCCCTACATGCTTTGAATAATTTAATCGCATTTTTAATGATAGTCATGCTATAATAGACTCAGGAGGAAGTCATGAAACGAGTGATATTATTAGCAGTGATTCAGGCAGTCGTTCTCTTCTTTATCATTGGAGTGCTTGCCTATGCTTTAAAAGGGGATTTCTTTTATAACTATCTAGCAGTTATCTTCGCACCAATCGCAGGGATTATGAGATTTGCGACGGCTTATGCAACGGAGATTGTTCTCCCTAAAAAGGCTGCAGAGATTTCTGAAAAGCGTAAAAAATAAAGAAAACCTAAATCCAGCGAATGACTTTGCTGGATTTTTTCATTTATGAGAGGATTCTCTCAACTTTTCTGATGATTTTCATGAAGAGCCTGCGCTTTTATGGTAAAATAGTAACAGAATAAAAGAGGAGAGAAAACATGAAACGTAGTATGTATGCTGGTCGTGTTCGTGAGGAGCACATCGGACAAGAAATTACCTTGAAAGGCTGGGTTGCTCGTCGTCGTGACTTGGGTGGTTTGATCTTTATCGACCTTCGTGACCGTGAAGGAATCATGCAGTTGGTCATCAACCCTGAAAAAGTATCAGCAGAGGTGATGGCAACAGCTGAAAGCCTTCGTAGTGAATTTGTCATCGAGGTGACTGGTCAGGTTGCTGCACGTGAGCAAGCAAATGACAAGTTGGCGACTGGAGCGGTTGAACTGAATGTAACGGCTCTTACTGTGCTTAATACAGCCAAGACAACACCATTCGAAATCAAGGATGGCATTGAAGCGAACGATGATACACGTCTACGTTACCGTTACCTTGATCTTCGTCGTCCAGAAATGTTGGAAAACCTTAAGCTTCGTGCCAAGGTAACGCATTCTATCCGTAACTACTTGGATGAGTTGGAATTTATCGATGTGGAAACACCATTCCTTTCTAAGTCAACACCAGAAGGGGCGCGTGACTATTTGGTGCCATCTCGTGTCAATAAAGGGCATTTTTACGCTCTTCCTCAAAGTCCGCAGATCACAAAACAGTTGTTGATGAATGCTGGATTTGACCGTTACTACCAAATTGTTAAATGTTTCCGTGATGAAGACTTGCGTGGAGACCGCCAACCAGAGTTTACTCAGGTCGACTTGGAAACTTCTTTCCTTACTGAACAAGAAATTCAAGACATCACAGAAGGTTTGATTGCGCGCGTGATGAAGGAAACAAAAGGCATCGAAGTGACACTGCCATTCCCTCGTATGAAGTACGATGATGCCATGGCTCTTTATGGTTCTGATAAACCTGATACTCGTTTTGAGATGTTGCTTCAAGACTTGACAGAAGTTGTCAAGGGTGTTGATTTCAAAGTCTTCTCAGAAGCACCTGCCGTTAAAGCCATCGTCGTCAAAGGCGCAGCAGATAACTACTCACGTAAAGATATCGATAAGATGACAGAAGTAGCCAAACAGTATGGGGCTAAGGTCTGGCGTGGGTCAAGGTTGTTGACGGTGAATTAAACGGACCTGTTGCTAAATTCTTGACAGCTGTTCAAGGAGATTTGACAGCAGCTCTTGGTCTTGAAGATAAAGACTTGGTTCTCTTTGTGGCTGATACGCTTGAAGTAGCAAATGCAACACTTGGGGCCCTTCGTGGACGTATTGCCAAAGAGCTTGGCTTGATTGATAACGACAAATTTAACTTCCTATGGGTAGTTGACTGGCCAATGTTTGAATGGTCTGAAGAAGAAGGTCGCTATATGAGTGCCCACCATCCATTTACTCTTCCTCAAGCAGATACTGCGCATGAGCTTGAAGGTGATTTGGCTAAGGTTCGTGCTATTGCCTACGACATCGTCTTGAACGGTTATGAGCTTGGCGGTGGTAGCCTTCGTATCAACCAAAAAGAACTCCAAGAACGCATGTTCAAGGCCCTTGGATTCTCAACAGAAGAAGCAAATGACCAGTTTGGATTCCTTTTGGAAGCCATGGACTATGGATTCCCACCACACGGTGGCTTGGCTATCGGACTTGACCGTTTTGTAATGTTGCTCGCTGGAGAAGAAAATATCCGTGAAGTGATTGCTTTTCCTAAGAACAACAAAGCAACTGACCCAATGACCCAAGCACCATCAACAGTAGCTCTTAAACAATTAGAGGAACTCAATCTACAAGTAGAACAAGATGAAACAAACGAAACTAACTAAAAAGTGGCACTATTATTTGCGCCGCTTTGCTCACAGAGTGAAGATTTTGCGTGTTTTGCAAAGTATCTCCCGAGAAAAATACGATGAAAAAATTTCAGCTTCTCTAGTATATGGTTTTCTATCAGCAGTAGCTGTCAATTTTTTCTTCCAACCAGGACATGTTTATTCAAGTGGAGCAACAGGTTTGGCTCAGATCATTTCTGCGCTTAGTAATCACTTGTTTGGCTTTTATTTCCCAATTTCAGTAGCATTTTACGCTATCAATATCCCGCTGATGATTTTAGCCTGGTACCAAATTGGACATAAGTTCACGATTTTCACCTTTATCACGGTATCTATGAGCTCGCTCTTTATCCAGTTTGTGCCAGTGGTGGTCTTGACAGAGGATCCAATCATCAATGCTCTTTTTGGGGGAGTCGTCATGGGACTGGGAATCGGCTTTGCTTTACGCCATAACATCTCCAGTGGTGGAACAGATATTGTCAGTCTGACTATTCGTAAGAAGACGGGGCGTAACGTCGGAAGTATCTCCTTCCTAGTGAACGGGACAATCATGCTGATTGCAGGCTTGACCTTTGGTTGGAAATATGCCCTTTATTCCATGATTACGATCTTTGTCTCAAGCCGTGTAACAGATGCAGTTTTCACCAAACAAAAACGCATGCAGGCTATGATCGTCACTAGCAATCCTGATGCAGTCATTGAAAAAATCCATCATAAATTGCACCGTGGTGCGACCATGATTCACGATGCGGAAGGGACCTATAACCATGAGCGTAAGGCAGTTTTGATAACGGTTATCACTCGCGCAGAGTTTAATGATTTTAAACTCATCATGAAACAAGTTGATCCGACAGCCTTTGTATCTGTCTCAGAAAATGTCCATATTCTTGGGCGTTTTGTCGAAGTTGAAAACTAGTCGTTCAGATAAATAGAATACAAAAAAACCAACTCAAAATAGAGAGTTGGTTTTTATTTTTCAACGATTTCGTGTGCAATCACCTGACGATAGCAGATTTGACGATTCTCTTTGACATCATTAATGATTTGAAGAATGGTTTCAAATGAAGTTCGACCAAGAGCAAGACTATTGATATCAACATAGGCAGCTAGATTCAATCTTGGATTGACCGAATCAAAGCTGAGGACCGGAACATCAAGCTGGTGTTCGTTGAGGTAGTTACATACACCTTCAGCTAAGAGACTATCTGTTGTAATAATAGCATCGGTCTGAGGGTCGTGTTTAAAGAGTTGTTTACTAAAGTTATAGCCTTTTTCTTCTAGAAACTCGTCTGCAAAGAAGGTACGGTGACTATCAAGAGGCAGATTGTGTTCTTGAAGAGCTTGCTCGTAACCTGTCAGACGGTCCTGGGTAACGAAGAGTTTCTTGGTACCACCAATGAAAGCAATGCGACTACAACCTTTTTTGATGAAATATTCGGTCGCATCAAATCCGGCTTGGATGTTATCATTATCAACAAGCGGTATGAAGGGGGAAAGTGATTTTCCAAGAATGAGGAAGGGGAATTGCTCCTCGACAACCAGTTGTACCAAGGGATCATTTTCTTGAGCATACAAGAAGATAAGCCCATCCACACGTTTCCGTAGACCATTTGTGAAATGGCGTTTAAACGCTCTTTTTCATCTTTACCAGTCGCAATCTGAATGGCATAGTGATTTTCCGAGGCAACCTGTGCAATCCCTCTAAGAACAGAAGGGAAGAAAGGGTTTTGGTAGAAAACGTCTGAATCATCCGGAAGGACTAAGCCAATAACTTGCGTATAACTGCTAACAAGACTTCGAGCATTTAGATTAGGATGATAATTGAGTTCTTTCATTGCTTTTCGAACTCGTTTTTTGGTTTCGTCACTAATCGTTGATTTGTTTTGAATAACACGGGTTACGGTTGAAGGAGAAACTCCTGCAGCTTTGGCCACGTCTTTAATCGTAACAGGCATAATAATCTCCTACTTTTTGTAGTCTGGATCACGATAATGAGTCTTATAAAAGATAGTGACCAGATATAGAACAAATAAAATGTTTTGAACAGTAATCAAAGTTGCCATATTCTGCCCCAAAAGACCTAGAATCAGGGTAAGTAAAGTTGGTAATCCTAAACAGTTCAAAATAAAATGGTAGCACTCTTTATAGGTCTTAAATGAGAAGAGACGAGATTTTTTCGTGAAGTAGAGCAGAAGGCTAGCACCTAGAGCTACAATGAAAAAATTAAGGCCAAAGAGGAAACTAGCACCTAAGACCAGGAAGAGGCTGATGTAGACACGATTCTGTTGATACCAGTCTTTTGAAATAGCCTGAGTCAAGCTTTCCTTGCTTTGGAAACTATCCGTTGTGATAGCGTGATAGCGAATGCTGGTTAGTTCTTTTCCTTGCTTACTGATGACGAGTTGCTCAGGTTCAAAGCTAAGAAGTAATTCTTCAGGGAAACTTGAACTAGCAGTAGCCCCGATTTGTACAGAAGCTTGATGAGGAGTCGAACCAGTATAGCTTAGTTTACCATCTACAATCTGAGCATTGGTAGCTAGATCCTGAACGACTTCGTCCGTCAATGGAGCATAGACATCATCGATGAACGTCTCTAAAGGATAGGTTTCCTGAGAACTGTTCTGGATAGCAATAGGCACCATGGATAAGCTAATCAAGAAAATACTGGTAAAAATCAGTTGAAACCAGTTTAGACCAAAACGTTGAGATAGGGGCTTACGAAATCCCCAAATACTATTAAAATAAGAAAATGGATATGGTAACATAAATCTCTTTCTGTAGGCATTTTTCTATACGAGTATTATATAGAGAAATGTTTTTTATTTCAAGCGGGGATAGTAGGATCCTTGATAAAAGTGAATGTTTGTTATGATTCGTCCACTAACTAACAAGGTAATCTCAGCAAGCTCTTGTTTCTCACCAGACAATCGATGTACAAGTTCAAAAATGAAAAAGGGTGGCGGGGGTATATTACCCCTTGTCGCCACCGCTTGTAAGTCCTGAAACGAAGTTCTTTTGCAAGAAGAAGAAAAGTGTACAGATTGGAAGAGCGATGAGGATAGCACCTGCTGAGAAGTAGGCGATCTTCAAGTTCTTCGCATTGCTGACGAAGGTTTGTAGACCAACGGCAACTGTATAGTATTCTTTTTCACGAAGCAAGAAACTAGAGAGGATATAGTCTCCGAAAGGTCCCATGAAGGCCCAGAGTGCTTGTACAGCAACCATTGGGCGAACAAGAGGGAGAACGATTTGCCAGAAACGGCGGAAATGTCCTGCACCATCAAGTTTTGCAGACTCATCAAGAGACATTGGCACGGTGTCAAAGTAACCTTTCATCAACCAAGCGTTCATCGGGATACCTCCACCAACGTAGAGGAAGATGAGGAACCAGCTTTGGTTAAGGGCGTTCAACATGAGGGCCATAACGAAGAAGGCAGTCAAAGCGGCCATTGTTGGCACCATTTGGATAATCAAGAAGAAGACCAAACTTTGTTTACGAGCCAAGAAGTTGTAACGGCTATAGGCATAACCAGCAAGTACGATAATACTTGTCTGAACAACCATAGTGATCAAAGCGATAATCAAAGTGTTGAGGTACCATGTGCCGTACAAGGTTTCTGTAAAGAGCCCTTTGAAGTTATCAAGACTGAAATTGACATTGCTGTCGAGTTTGAAGGCCACAACGTTACCGGCCTTAAAGGCTGACATAATCGTGATTAAAAGAGGATAGATAATAACGATTGAAAGTCCAATTAAGTAAAGATAAGTAAGGGTTTGAGACAGTCTACGTTTGATTTTGACTGAGTTATTCATCTTAGACGTCCTCCATATCAAATGCGTGTAGTTTCTTGAATGCAATCATAGAAATAGAGATGACGATGATTGAAATAATCAAGGTAACGGCAGCTGCCATAGAGTATTGAGGAGCGGTACCAGTTGTCAGACGGTAGATCCATGAGATCAAGATATCGGTTGAACCAGCTCCACCACCGACACTACCAGGACCACCACCATTGAAGAGGTACATGATAGAGAAGTTGTTGAAGTTGAAGGTGTATTGGCTGATCAAAGTAGGCGCCGCAACAGCCAAAATCATTGGGAAAGTGATGTTACGGAATTTGCCAAGCGTTTGCACCGTCGATATAAGCTGCTTCATACAAGTCATTTGGAATAGACTGTAGGATACCGAGAGTCAAGACGTAGATATAAGGGAAACCAAGCCATCCTTGCATCATAATCAAGGCAATTTTAGTCCAAGTTGGATTTGTCTTCCAAGGGATAAGAACGCCATCTAAGAAAGGAAGAACCTTAGCAAAAAGTGGCAAAACTTGAGTATTGATAGCACCAACACTATCATTGAACATGTTTGAGAATGTCAAGATAGTGATGAAGGCTGGAACCGCCCAAGGTAGAAGGAAGATAACACCAAAGATACGTTTACCCTTGATGAATGGTTGGTTAGCAATAATAGCTGTAAAGATACCGAGTACGATTTGCAAAGTAGATGCAGATAAAGCCCAGATAATAGTCCAAGAAAGAACAGAACCGAAGGCTGAACGGAAGGTACTCAAGCTCCAGATATTTGTGAAGTTAGTCAATCCAACCCAATCCAATAATTTATTTGGTGGTAAGTGTTGGAAATCGTAGTTAGTAAAGGCAATCATCAAGGTTACAATAACCGGGAAGATGATGGCAAATGTCATGGCAACGTAAGATGGAATGATAAGCAAGTAAGGGAATCCATTTTCGTAGATACCTTTAATCATATCCTTAAGTGTCAATGGGACAGGGATGCCATTATTGATACGTTTTGCAATAGTGTGAGCGTCTTTAATATTGAGAATATAAAAGGCTAGATAAACAATTACAAAAATAGAGTGGAATGCACCACGAATCAACATGAAGAGAGAGTTGTCACGGCCAGGTTTTTCACCAAGCGTGATTAAGTTGCTCAATTCAGGTGCTGCAAGTACTATAAAATAGAGGACAAAAGCCACTGTTACAGCAAGGAAGATAAAACCTTTAGCTTTTTGTTTGTTGTAGATTTGTCCCAACCCAGGAATCAATGAAAGCAAGGCTGCTTTTTTTGGTTGTTGTTCCATGAGTGCTCCTTTCATAAGATACGAGCATTGAGCTCGATGCTAATCAGCAAAATTGCTGAAAACATTGTCAATATATCTAAAAATCAAGGGAGATGTTTAAATTATCTCCCTTGAATCAATCAATTAGTTACCAAATTTTTGTTGGATTGTTTCTTTGATCAATGTTACAGCATCATTAGCAGCTGTTTTAGCATCTTTCTTACCACTTACAGCTTCAAAGAGCATTGTTTTAGCTGGATCCCAAACTGTTGACATTTGAGAGATGTTTGGCATTGGTTGTGCGTTCTTGAACTGCTCGATAACAGCTGTAGTCAACTCATCGTTTTTACCTTCAGCGTAAGCACGAGCTTCAGTGTTAGCTGGGATTTCGTTAGTAGCATCGTAGAATGCTTTTTGTTGTTCAGTTGAAACAAGGAAGTCTACAAATTTTTGAGCGCCTTCAAGGTTCTTAGTGCTTGATGGGATGATCCAAGCTTTACCACCACCAAAGGCTGCGTAGTTTTTACCGTTTGGAAGAGTTGGGATAGTTGCAACACCGTAGTTTACTTTAGCATCTTTGAATGCTTGAGCCTTCCAAGGACCATCGATGATAGCAGCTGTTTTACCTTCTTGGAATTGAGTTTGGATCAAGTTTCCAGCACCTTCAGTATCTTGCATACCTTTAGGCCATTTTTCGTACCAAGTTTTAGCGTATTCGATACCTGCGATAGCACCATCGTTAGCAAGACCGATATCTTTAGGATCTTTACCATTGTCACCAAATACGTAAGCTCCGTTACCAGCAAGAAGTCCGTATGCGTAGTAGAAGTTAGTCCAGTCAGCTAGGAAAGCAGTAGTTTTACCTTCTTCACCAGCGAAAGCGTATTTGCTATCTTTAGCAAGGTTTTCTAAGTCAGCAAATGTTTTTGGAGCTTCTTTAATCAAGTCTTTGTTGTAGTATAGAACAAGTGACTCGATAACAGCTGGAGCACCGTAAACTTTACCACCAACAGTTACAAGAGATTTAGTAGTGTCATCAGTTTTAGCACCGTCGCTCAAAGTTACTTCTGAAAGTTGTCCGTCAGTACCAAGGCTACCTACACGGTCGTATGGAGCCATCATAACGTCAGCGGCTTGACCTGATTGGTTGTCAAGTGAAAGTTTGTCAAGTCCACCAAGTTGGTCACCAGATTTGATGTTAACTTTTGTTCCTGATTCTTTTTCATAAGCAGCAGCAACTTTCTCAGCGTAAGCTTTATATTGGTCTTCAACGTAGAAAGTGATTTCTTGGCTTCCTGATGCAGAAGAATCAGCTGCTTTATCAGCAGTTTTGCTTCCGCAAGCTACCAAAAGCAAGCTAGCAAGAGTAGCAGTTCCAAGCACAGCAGCGCTCTTCATGAATTTAGTTGACATAGTGTATTCCTCCTAAAGAATAACAAATTTTATAGTCTAGGGAACGCAAACGTTTTCCCTTATGACCTTAGTATAGCACAAACAGAAAACGGTTGCAAGCGTTTTTTTGAAAAAATTTTAAAAAGCTTGTGGCTGGCTAATTCGCAAAATTGTCTGTATAATAGAAGAGAAATAGGAAATCGTGTAAATTTCAATTCAAAAATAATTGAAGGGAAACGATTGCATAAATAGAAGACTAAACAAAGGGAGGGGGAAAATGAAAATATAGGGAATTTCCGATTCCGGAAATAAAAAGTAGAGAAAAAGTTTTTTTTACAAACGCTTGCATTTCTTTTGGAAATGGGTTATACTTTAATTAGCGCAAACGTTTGCGCAAAAATTGAAATAATTAACAATATAAACACTTGAGGTGCTAATATGAAAAAACGTCAAAGCGGTGTGTTGATGCACATCTCATCACTTCCAGGAGCATACGGAATCGGATCATTTGGTCAAAGCGCCTATGATTTCGTTGACTTCTTGGTTCGTACGAAGCAACGCTACTGGCAAATCCTTCCTTTAGGAACAACCAGCTATGGAGATTCTCCATACCAATCATTCTCAGCCTTTGCTGGAAACACTCATTTTATCGACCTTGATATTTTGGTGGAGCAAGGTTTGTTGGAAGCAAGTGATCTTGAAGGTGTGGACTTTGGTAGCAACCCAACTGAAGTTGACTACGCTAAAATCTACTATGCACGTCGTCCACTTCTAGAGAAAGCTGTCAAACGTTTCCTTGAAGTAGGAGATGTCAAAGACTTCGAAAAATTTGCTCAAGAAAATCAATCATGGCTTGAATTATTTGCAGAGTACATGGCTATCAAGGAGCATTTTGATAATCTTGCTTGGACAGAATGGCCAGATGCAGATGCTCGTGCTCGTAAAGCTTCAACTCTTGAAAACTACCGTGAGAAATTGGCTGACAAGCTTGTTTATCACCGCGTAACCCAATACCTTTTCTTCCAACAATGGTTGAAATTGAAAGCATACGCTAACGAAAACCACATCGAGATTGTCGGAGATATGCCTATCTATGTAGCGGAAGATTCAAGCGACATGTGGGCAAATCCACATCTCTTTAAAACAGATGAAAACGGGAAAGCAACTTGCATCGCAGGATGCCCACCAGATGAATTCTCTGCTACTGGTCAGCTTTGGGGTAACCCAATCTATGACTGGGAAGCTATGGACAAAGATGGCTACAAATGGTGGATTGAACGCTTGCGTGAAAGCTTCAAAATCTACGATATCGTTCGTATCGACCACTTCCGTGGATTTGAATCTTACTGGGAAATCCCTGCTGGTTCTGAAACAGCGGCACCTGGTAAATGGGTAAAAGGACCTGACTACAAACTCTTTGCAGCGGTTAAAGAGGAACTTGGTGACTTGAACATCATCGCAGAAGACCTTGGATTCATGACTGACGAAGTTATTGAACTACGTGAACGCACTGGATTCCCAGGAATGAAAGTCCTTCAATTTGCCTTCAACCCAGAGCACGAAAGTATCGACAGCCCACACTTGGCACCAGCTAACTCTGTTATGTACACAGGAACACACGATAACAACACTGTTCTTGGTTGGTACCGTAATGAAATTGACGATCCAACTCGTGAGTACATGGCACGTTATACAAACCGCAAGGAATATGAAACAGTAGTACATGCTATGCTTCGTACAGCCTTCTCATCAGTAAGCTTTATGACTATCGCTACTATGCAAGATTTGCTAGAGTTGGATGGTTCAGCTCGTATGAACTTCCCATCTACTCTTGGTGGAAACTGGTCATGGCGTATGACAGAGGATCAATTGACTCCTGCTGTCGAAGAAACTTTGCTTGACTTGACTACAATTTATCGCCGAATCAATGAAAATTTGGTAGAATTAAAGAAATAAGACATTATCAGGAGACACAAAAAATGTTACCATTAAAAGAATTTGTACAAAATCGTTACAATAAATCTATCGCAGAATGTAGCAACGAAGAGCTTTACCTTGCTCTTCTTAACTACAGCAAACTTGCAAGTAGCCAAAAACCAGTCAACACTGGTAAGAAAAAAGTTTACTATATCTCAGCTGAGTTCTTGATCGGTAAACTTTTGTCAAACAACTTGATTAACCTTGGTCTTTATGACGAAGTTAAAAAAGAACTTGCTGACGCAGGTAAAGAGTTGATCGAAATCGAAGAAGTAGAATTGGAACCATCACTTGGTAATGGTGGTTTGGGACGTTTGGCAGCCTGCTTTATCGACTCAATCGCTACACTTGGTTTGAACGGTGACGGTGTTGGTTTGAACTACCACTTTGGTCTTTTCCAACAAGTGCTTAAAAACAACCAACAAGAAACAATTCCTAACGCTTGGTTGACTGACCAAAACTGGTTGGTTCGTTCAAGCCGTAGCTACCAAGTACCATTTGCACACTTTACATTGACATCTACTCTTTACGATATCGATGTACCTGGTTACAAAACAGCTACTAAAAACCGCTTGCGTTTGTTTGACTTGGATTCAGTTGATTCATCTATCATTGAAGATGGCATTAACTTTGATAAGACAGACATCGCTCGCAACTTGACTCTTTTCCTTTACCCAGACGATAGCGACAAACAAGGTGAATTGCTCCGTATCTTCCAACAATACTTCATGGTTTCAAACGGTGCTCAATTGATCATCGATGAAGCAATCGAAAGGAAGCAACTTGCATGACCTTGCTGACTACGCAGTTGTACAAATCAACGATACTCACCCATCAATGGTGATTCCTGAATTGATCCGTCTGTTGACTGAACGTGGCATTGAACTTGATGAAGCAATCTCTATCGTTCGTAGCATGACTGCCTACACAAACCACACAATCCTTGCTGAAGCCCTTGAAAAATGGCCTCTTGAATTCTTGGAAGAAGTGGTTCCTCACTTGGTACCAATCATCAAAGAATTGGACCGTCGTGTTCGTGCTGAATACAAAGATCCAGCTGTTCAAATCATTGATGAAAACGATCGTGTACACATGGCTCACATGGATATCCACTATGGATACAGCGTAAACGGAGTTGCCGCTCTTCACACAGAAATTTTGAAGAACTCTGAGTTGAAAGCCTTCTACGATCTTTACCCAGAAAAATTCAACAACAAAACAAACGGTATCACTTTCCGTCGTTGGCTCATGCATGCTAACCCAAGCTTGTCTCACTACTTGGATGAGATCCTTGGACGCGAATGGCACCATGAAGCTTCTAAATTGGAAGACCTTCTTTCTTACGAAGACAAGGCTGCTGTCAAAGAAAAATTGGAAAGCATCAAAGCTCACAACAAACGTAAGTTGGCTCGTCACTTGAAAGAACACCAAGGTGTGGAAATCAATACTAACTCTATCTTTGATATCCAAATCAAACGTCTTCACGAGTACAAACGTCAACAAATGAACGCTTTGTATGTGATTCACAAATACTTGGACATTAAGGCTGGTAACATCCCTGCTCGTCCAATCACAGTATTCTTTGGTGGTAAAGCAGCTCCTGCCTACACAATCGCCCAAGACATCATCCACTTGATCCTTTGCTTGTCAGAAGTGATCGCAAACGACCCAGCAGTAGCTCCACACTTGCAAGTGGTAATGGTTGAAAATTACAACGTTACTGCAGCAAGCTTCTTGATCCCAGCATGTGACATCTCAGAACAAATCTCACTTGCTTCTAAAGAAGCTTCAGGTACTGGTAACATGAAATTCATGTTGAACGGAGCTTTGACTCTTGGTACTATGGACGGTGCTAACGTGGAAATCGCTGAGTTGGTTGGAGATGAAAACATCTACATCTTTGGTGAAGATTCAGAAACTGTTATCGACCTTTACGCAAAATCAGCTTACAAATCAAGCGAATTCTACGCTCGTGAAGCGATCAAACCATTGGTTGACTTTATCGTGAGCGACGCTGTTCTTGCAGTTGGTAAGAAAGAACGCTTGGAACGTCTTTACAATGAATTGATTAACAAAGACTGGTTCATGACTCTTCTTGACTTGGAAGACTACATCAAAGTGAAAGAGCAAATGCTTGCTGATTACGAAAACCGTGATGCATGGTTGGATAAAGTCATCGTCAACATTGCTAAAGCAGGATTCTTCTCATCTGACCGTACAATCGCTCAGTACAACGAAGAGATCTGGCACTTGAACTAAGATTAAACAAAAACGCATCTTTAATAGATGCGTTTTTCATATTTAAACTAATTTACAGTGCTTTCCCAACCAGAATCTCTGCTTCGATGGTAATCTCTGTCAGTTGGCTCCAGTCAATCTTGGTCTGGTCAACATGAAAGAGTAGGGGGGTCATGCTAAGCAGGGCTTGGCGTTGCTCTGGTGTGATGGACTTGGTCAGGGAACCTATCTGACTAGATTGGATGCTGAAATGTTCCTGGAAATGTTCTTTGATATCTTGGTTGGAATAGTCCTTCTTTGTCAGTTGGTCTTGCACCATTTGGCGGATTTCTTTGAGGTGATTTTCAGTAGGAACGACCTTGATTAAGATGCCGTCTTTTGATAAAACACGACGAAATTCACCATAGTTAGCAGGGGAAAAGATATCAAGCAGGATATCCATGCTGGCGTCTTTTATAGGAAGACGAGCCAGGTCGCCAACAAACCAGTTGACTGCCCAGTTGGTTTCACTTTTAGCAGCGATTTGAACTGAGTCTTTTGAAATGTCAAAGGCATAAAAGATTTTATCAGAGTGACTTTCTTGGAGTTTGCGAGAGTAAAATCCCTCGCCACAACCAATATCTAAGACAGTTTTTGCGGATGGTTTAGTCGCTAGTATGTCTGAGATGCCTTCTAAGATAGCCTGATAAAAGCCAGCTTCTAGGATTTGCTGGCGATTTTGAAAGTTTTCCTTGTCGTAGTTGGCCGATTGTTTGATTTGCGGAGCTAGATTGACATAGCCGAATTTTGCTAGGTCAAAAGAATGGCGGTTGCTACACTTGAGGCTAGTCTCTATCAAGGTCAGATTTTCTTGGCAGATAGGACATGCAAAGGCACTAGCAGAAACAAAGCGCTGGAGTTTAGGTTTGAGGTTTGTATTCATAGTTTTAGTCTAGCAAAAAAAGAACTGGATAGCAAATGCCTCCAGTCTTCTTTTTAATATGTAAGGACGAAGTATTTTTTCTTACCACGTCGGATAACAGTGAGTTCGTTCTCTAACTTGTCTGCGTCACTCAAGACATAGTCAAGGTCTTGGATACGGTCACCGTTGACGTAGATAGCTCCATTTTGTACGTCTTCACGGGCTTGGCGTTTTGAGTTAACCACGCCAGAAGATACAAGAAGTTCAACGATGTTGTGGTTTTCGTCTGCTTGTACTTGGTAGTTTGGCACACCACGAAGTCCTTGTTTGAGTTCTTTGACAGAAAGGTTTTTGATATTTCCTGCAAAGAGTTGTTCAGTGATGTTAAGGGCTTCTTTGTAAGCTTCTTCTCCATGAACAAGAGTCACAACTTCACGAGCGAGGACTTTCTGAGCCAAGCGTTCGTGTGGTGCTGCTTCGAATTGTTTACGGATGTCTTCAATCTCGTCTAATGACAAGAAAGTAAAGATTTTCAAGAAGCGAACAGCGTCAGCGTCCATAACGTTCATCCAGAATTGGTACATTTCGTATGGAGAAGTCTTTTCAGGGTTGAGCCAAACAGCGTTTCCTTCTGATTTACCAAATTTCTTACCAGTTGCATCTGTAATCAGTGGAACAGTAATTACGTGACCAGTCTTGTCAGCTTTACGACGAAGCAACTCGGTACCAGCGGTCATATTTCCCCATTGGTCAGAACCACCGATTTGAAGGGTTACATTGTGTTCTTGGTTGAGGACAAAGAAGTCATAACCTTGCATGATTTGGTAGGCAAACTCAGTGTAAGAAATCCCTGTTTCAATACGTTTCTTCACAGACTCCTTGCTCATCATGTAGTTGACAGTGAAGTATTTTCCGATATCACGGAGGAAGTCAATGAAGCTGATGCTGCCAAACCAGTCGTAGTTGTTGACCATGACAGCTTTATTTTCACCATTTTCAAAATCAAGAAAGCGAGAAAGTTGTCCTTGGATAGACTTGACCCAGCCATCTACTGTGTCTTTTGTTTGGAGACTACGCTCAGCATCTTTGAAGGACGGATCTCCGATGAGACCTGTAGCACCGCCAACGAGCGCATATGGTTTGTGACCTGCTAACTGCAAGCGACGACTTGTCAAGATTGCGACAAGGTGACCTAGGTGAAGGCTGTCAGCAGTTGGATCGTAGCCAGTATAATAAGAAACTTGACCTTCTTCTAGGGCTTTACGCAAAGCTTCTTCATCAGTCGTTTGAAAAATCAAACCACGCTCTTTTAGCTCATCAAAAATGTGCATGTGTCTTTTCTCCTTTTTAAAATATTATTTCTACCTATTTTACCACAAACTTGGCAAATAACCTAGTAAAATCGGGAAGAAAGTTGCTACTCGGACTTTTTTGGAAACGAGTGAAATATGGTATAATAGCACTAGCTTATTTTCAGAGAAATAGATAAAAATCGTTAAGAAAGGGGCTGAAAGATGTCTCATATTATTGAATTGCCAGAAGTCTTGGCCAACCAGATTGCAGCAGGAGAAGTCATCGAACGTCCTGCCAGCGTAGTTAAAGAGTTGGTTGAAAATGCCATTGATGCTGGCTCTAGCCAGATTATCGTTGAAATCGAGGAAGCTGGACTTAAGAAAATCCAAATCACAGATAATGGTCACGGGATTGCCCACGATGAGGTCGAGTTAGCCCTCCGTCGTCATGCGACCAGTAAAATTAAGAATCAAGCGGATCTTTTTCGGATTCGGACCCTCGGTTTTTCGTGGTGAAGCCCTGCCTTCTATCGCTTCTGTCAGTGTTTTGACTTTGTTGACAGCGGTGGACGGTGCCAGTCACGGGACCAAGCTAGTGGCTCGTGGGGGAGAAGTAGAAGAAATCATCCCTGCGACCAGTCCTGTTGGGACCAAGGTTTGTGTGGAGGACCTCTTTTTCAACACACCGGCTCGTCTCAAGTATATGAAGAGCCAGCAGGCAGAGTTGTCTCATATCATTGATATTGTCAATCGTCTGGGGCTAGCCCATCCGGAGATTTCTTTTAGCCTGATTAGCGATGGCAAGGAGATGACACGAACAGCTGGTACGGGTCAACTGCGCCAAGCTATTGCAGGAATTTATGGTTTGGCGAGTGCCAAGAAGATGATTGAAATTGAGAATTCTGACCTTGATTTCGAAATTTCAGGCTTTGTTTCCCTGCCTGAGTTGACTAGGGCTAATCGCAACTATATCAGTCTCTTTATCAATGGCCGTTATATTAAGAACTTCCTACTCAATCGTGCTATTTTGGATGGTTACGGAAGCAAGCTTATGGTGGGACGTTTTCCACTGGCTGTCATTCACATCCATATTGATCCTTATCTAGCAGATGTCAATGTGCACCCGACCAAGCAAGAGGTGCGGATTTCCAAGGAAAGAGAACTAATGGCGCTGGTTTCAGAAGCTATTGCAAAGAGTCTCAAGGAACAGATCTTGATTCCAGATGCCTTGGAAAATCTGGCCAAATCTACGGTTCGCAATCGTGAAAAAGTAGAGCAAACAACTTTGCCACTGAGAGAAAATACGCTCTACTATGAAAAAACGGAACAAACTAGACCTACTCAAGCTGAGGTAGCAGACCATCAGGTAAGCCTGACTGAAGAGAAACAGGATTTGAACCTCTTTGCTAAGGAAACCTCAGACCAGATAACCAAACCAACCAAACTGCATTTTGCAGAGAGAAAACCGGTTAGTTACGACCAACTGGACCATCCAGAGTTAAATCTAGCTAGTTTGGATAAGGCTTATGATAAGTTGGAGCGAGAAGAGTCTTCGAGCTTCCCAGAGTTGGAATTTCGGGCAAATGCACGGGACCTATCTCTTTGCTCAAGGTCGAGATGGACTCTACATCATTGACCAGCACGCGGCTCAGGAGCGGGTTAAGTACGAGGAGTACCGTGAGAGTATCGGCAATGTTGACCAGAGCCAACAGCAACTCCTAGTGCCTTATATCTTTGAATTTCCTGCAGATGATGCCCTTCGTCTCAAGGAAAGAATGTCTCTCTTAGAGGAAGTTGGTGTCTTTCTATCAGAGTACGGAGAGAATCAATTTATCCTACGGGAACATCCAATTTGGATGGTAGAGGAGGAAATCGAGTCAGGAATCTATGAGATGTGTGATATGCTTCTTTTGACTAAGGAAGTTTCAATCAAGAAATATCGAGCAGAGCTGGCGATTATGATGTCCTGCAAGCGTTCCATCAAGGCCAATCATCACATCGATGACCACTCAGCTAGACAGCTTCTCTATCAGCTCTCTAAATGCGACAACCCATACAACTGTCCACACGGACGTCCTGTTTTGGTACACTTCACCAAGTCGGACATGGAAAAGATGTTCCGTCGCATTCAGGAAAATCACACGAGTCTACGAGAACTAGGAAAATACTAATACTCTTCGAAAATCTCTCTAAACTGCGTCAGCCTCACCTTGCCTAACTTAAGTTATGCCTACGGTTAGCTTCCTAGTTTACTCTTTGATTTTCATTGAGTATAAATTGAAGGGAAAATTATGTACGAATATCTAAAGGGTATTATTACCAAAATTACTGCTAAATACATTGTTCTAGAAGCTAACGGAATCGGCTACATCTTACACGTAGCCAATCCTTATGCTTACTCAGGGCAAGTCAATCAAGAAGCGCAAATCTATGTGCATCAAGTTGTCCGCGAAGATGCTCATCTGCTTTACGGCTTTCGTTCAGAAGACGAGAAAAAGCTCTTTCTCAGCTTGATTTCGGTCTCTGGCATTGGCCCTGTTTCTGCTCTGGCTATCATTGCAGCTGATGACAATGCTGGCCTCGTCCAAGCTATCGAGACCAAGAACATTACCTACTTGACCAAGTTTCCGAAGATTGGCAAAAAAACAGCCCAACAGATGGTTCTGGACCTAGAAGGTAAGGTGGTTGTGGCAGGAGATGATCTCCCTGCTAAGACTACAGCTCCATCTAGCAGTGACAACCAAGAACTGGAAGAGGCTATGGAAGCCATGTTGGCACTGGGCTACAAGGCAACTGAGCTCAAGAAAATTAAGAAATTCTTTGAAGGAACGACAGATACAGCAGAGAATTATATCAAGTCGGCCCTTAAGATGTTGGTGAAATAGGAGATTTCTATGCCAAAACGCTGTGGTTGGGTTAAAATGAACAACCCGCTATATGTAGCCTACCATGATGAAGAGTGGGGCCAACCCCTCCATGATGATCAAGCATTGTTTGAGTTGTTGTGTATGGAAACCTATCAGGCAGGCCTGTCTTGGGAAACGGTGCTCAACAAACGACAAGCTTTCCGAGAAGCCTTTCATGACTATCAAGTTCAAGATGTTGCGGACATGACTGATGAAGAATTGGAAGCTTTGATGAATAATCCAGCTATCATCCGCAATCGTGCTAAGATTTTTGCCACCCGAGCAAACGCCCAGGCCTTTTTACAAGTGCAGGCACACTATGGCTCTTTTGATGCTTATCTCTGGTCTTTTGTAGATGGGAAAACCATCGTTAATGATATCCCGGACTACAGTCAAGCGCCAGCTAAAACGCCTTTGTCTGAAAAATTATCCAAAGATCTCAAAAAACGAGGCTTTAAGTTTACTGGACCAGTTGCGGTCTTGTCTTTTCTACAGGCTGCAGGTCTGGTTGATGACCATGAGAATGATTGTGAATGGAAAGGAAATTAAATGATGTCTAACAAAAATAAGGGAATTCTGATTTTTGCAATTCTCTATACAGTTCTCTTTGTGTTTGATGGTGCTAAATTACTGTCTTATTTGATGCCATCTGCCATTGCGAATTATCTAAAATATCTAGTCTATGTAGTATTAGCTCTATATGGCTCTTTCTTGTGCAAGGATAGATTGATCCAACAATGGAATGAGATTAGAAAGACTAAAAGAAAATTCTTCTTTGGGGTTTTAAAAGGCTGGCTCTTTTTCATTCTGATGACTGCTATCTTTGAATTTGTATCAGAGATGTTGAAGCAGTTTTTGGGGCTAGTCGGACAAGGTTTAAACCAGTCGAATCTTCAAAGCAACTTTCAAGACCAACCTCTACTGATAGCAGTTTTCGCCTGCATCATTGGACCTTTGGTGGAAGAACTCTTATTCCGTCAAATACTATTGAGAAATTTGAGAAAAAGTCTACCAACTTGGCTGAGTATTTCTTTAGTTGGAGTTGCTTTTGCCCTGATCCATATGCACAGTTTGGATTTATCCGAGTGGATCAATGCAATTTATTACTTGGGTGGCGGCTTTGCCTTTTCTATCATCTATGTGAAAGAAAAAGAGAATATTTATTATCCTCTAGTTGTTCATATGTTAGGCAATAGCCTTCCCTTCATCATTTTAGCCTTGTCTTAATCCTATACATAAAAAAGCAACCAATCGTGTGGTTGCTTTTTATAGTAGTTGCATTCTTATAGAGCAGTAAGGAAGGTCAGTCCGCCAAGGATAACCCCAGCCGAGTTTGGAATGATTAGAATCCAGTCTTTCTTAGGTTCTTTTGTCCATCCATAAATGACCCAGATTAAGCAAGAGACTGCTGCTGATAAAGGTTGAAATGGTTGAGCTTTATTTCCTTGTAAATTGGCAAAAATTTGGGGGATGTAGGCTATAAATACAATAATTCCGATAAAGGCACCAATTGAACCGACAATTTGATTAATTCTCTGTTTAGTCATATATATTCCTCCTTATTGTTGTACTATATTAACAAAAAAATAGGTGGGATTCAAGGATTAAAACTCTGAATTCTGAGGGAAGCCTTTACATTAAAACAAATTTAGACAAACTGTCTATTTATGATTTTGACGAATCAATAAATGATTTGGAACTACAAAAAAGTAGTCTGTCTACAAAACACACTACTTTATTGTTTATCTTAATATCTAGCAGGTCCTGCACTTGCGCTCTTGATGTTGAAACGTTTTTTGAGGTAGAAACGTAGGGCAAGCAGTGCTCCACCGATCACCAACAAAACAAGTGGAGGGAGGCTGATGTTGATGGCTTGTGGAATGAAGTTACTCAAGAAGAGGATGAGAACCCAAGCAAACATGGTTACTAACATAACCAAAAGTGATTTCCAGAATGGAGGGCGTTGGCTACGGTCAGTATCTGGTCCGTAGTAGCGGTAGATGAAGTGGTAGAGAAGATAGAAGGCAACTCCACCAAAGGCCCCTACACTGATAAGTGTTACCAATCCGTAGGCCACAGGTTGGTTTGAGAAGAAGCTCATCAAGGCGCTAACTACTGCAAATAATCCTGTGATGAAAAGGGCTGAATCCAACATCATCAATTTTGGATCGTCATTTTCCTTTGGATGTTCTTTTTCGTATTGCTCTTTTTCGCTGAAACTATGAGCCCAGTGAGTTGGTGCTCCGTAGATAGAACGAGCTGTCGCTCCTTTTGGTTGTTCTTCGAGGATATGAGGAATGACTTCTTCAAGGATAGCCTTGATTTCAGCATCTGTTTTTCCGTCCTTGAGAAATTGCTGGGTTGCAATATGGATAAATTCCTGGTTTTTCTTTGTTAATTCTTTTAAATCAATCTGTGACATAATAACTCCTGTTTAGAACCATTTTTTATGGATGAGGTAAAGAGTGAGAGAAACACTCATAGCAAAGGCGATAAAGACGATGAGCCAGAAAGCATGCGGTTCTCCGTTTAAAGGGATTTCATTGTCCTTAAAGTTCATTCCGTAAGCTGAGAAAATCATAGTCGGGATAGACATAACGATGGTCACGAGGGCCAAGGTTTTCATGATATTGTTCTGGTTGTTTGAAATGATAGAGGCAAAGGTCTCTGTCATAGAATGAAGGACGTTTCCATAGATGTCCGCCATCTCGATGGCCTGTTGCGTTTCAATCAAGGTATCTTCGAGTAGGTCTTCGTCTTCAAGGTATTTCTTAATATTGCTAGTTGCGCTGGTCAATTTTTTAATCACGCGCTCATTTGTCTTAAGAGAGGCTTTGAAGTAGACGATGGTCTTTTCCAACTCCATGAGTTCAATCAATTCTTCATTTCGAGTAGATTTGTGAAGTTGGGTTTCGATTTGCTCACTCTTACGTTCGATTGAACGTAGGGCAGTTAGGTAAATCTCCGCATTGCGGTAGAGGATTTGGAAGATGAAGCGCGAACGCATGAAGGTATAGAAATTCCGAAGTCTCCGATTGATAAAGATATCCAGAAGTGGTAGAGGTTCCAAGCAAGTAGTAATAATAGCCTCCTCTGTGATGATAATCCCCAAGGGAATGGTCACATAGTAGGTGCGGTTATTTCTCTCCTCGGTAATGGGAACGTCCACGATGATCAGAGTGTATTCATCTTCAATGGTAATACGAGACATTTCTTCCGCATCGAGTGGTGCACGGAGGTCAGCGATATCAATATCAAAAGCAGAAGCGATTTCCATCGATTCGCTTTGTGTAGGATTGACGAGATTGATCCAAGTGCCCGGTTGGAGCGTATCGATCTCTTTAAATTCAGTTGTTGTTGAGAGAAAGACTTGTTTCATATCTCCTATCCTTTCCTAATCTAATCCGTGTTTCAGTGATTTTTAGCACCGTACTATTATACTACAAAATCGGCTTTTTTGGTAATAGAATTTCACTTTTTTTGGTATAATGGGAAGCAACAATGGACTAGAAAGAAGTAACATGCAAGATAAGATTGTCATCCATGGGGCACGCGCCCATAATTTAAAAAATATTGATGTGGAAATTCCACGTGACAAGCTAGTTGTGGTAACGGGGCTGTCGGGTTCGGGCAAGTCCAGTCTTGCTTTTGATACCCTGTATGCAGAAGGGCAACGCCGCTACGTAGAGAGTTTGTCAGCCTATGCTCGTCAGTTTTTGGGCAATATGGAAAAACCAGATGTGGACTCTATCGATGGTCTCAGCCCTGCCATTTCTATTGACCAGAAAACGACTAGTAAAAACCCTCGTTCAACTGTAGGAACTACGACGGAAATCAACGACTATCTACGTCTCCTCTATGCTCGTGTAGGAACACCCTACTGTATCAATGGACATGGCGCGATCAAGGCTTCGTCTGTAGAGCAGATTGTCGACAAGGTTTTGGAATTGCCAGAGCGCCAGCGTCTGCAGATTTTGGCTCCTGTCATTCGTAAGAAAAAAGGGCAACATAAGACGCTGATTGAAAAGATTCAAAAGGATGGTTACGTCCGTGTCCGTGTCGATGGAGTTGTCTACGATGTGACCGAAGTTCCTGAACTTGAAAAGAATAAACAACACACCATCGATGTGGTGGTAGACCGTATTATCCTTAAAGAAGGTATCCGTAGTCGTCTCTTTGACTCCATCGAAGCAGCCCTTCGTATCGCAGAAGGTTATGTGGTTATCGATACTATGGATGATTCGGAGTTACTCTTTTCAGAACATTATGCCTGCCCAGTCTGTGGTTTTACAGTTCCAGAACTAGAACCTCGTCTCTTCTCCTTCAATGCACCGTTTGGTTCTTGTAGTGAGTGTGATGGTTTGGGTATCAAGCTAGAGGTTGATACGGACTTAGTCGTACCAGATGCTAGCAAGACCCTTCGTGAGGGAGCCTTAGCACCTTGGAATCCCATCTCTTCTAACTATTATCCAAATATGCTAGAACAAGCCATGACAGCCTTTGGAGTGGATATGGATACTCCTTTTGAGGACTTGTCTGAGGAGGAGAAACATCTCATTTTCTATGGTTCAGATGGGAAGGAATTCCATTTCCACTATGAAAATGAATTCGGCGGAGTTCGCGATATCGACATTCCTTTTGAAGGTGTTATAGGGAATATTAAGCGACGTTACCATGAAACTAATAGCGACTACACCCGCACACAGATGCGCCTTTATATGAATGAGCTAACCTGTGGTACTTGTCATGGTTATCGTCTCAATGACCAGGCCTTATCTGTTCGAGTAGGGGGAGAGAAGGGGCTTCATATCGGAGAAGTTTCTGACCTTTCTATTGCAGACCACTTGGAAGCCATTAACCAGTTGACCCTATCTGAAAATGAAACCATCATCGCTCGTCCGATTCTTAAGGAAATCAAAGATCGCTTGACCTTCCTCAATAATGTCGGTCTCAACTATCTGACCCTTTCTCGTTCTGCAGGAACATTATCAGGTGGGGAGAGTCAACGTATTCGCTTGGCAACCCAGATTGGTTCCAATCTCTCAGGAGTCCTCTATATCTTAGATGAGCCGTCTATCGGTCTTCACCAAAGGGACAATGACCGTCTGATTGCCAGTCTGAAAAAGATGCGTGATTTGGGGAATACTCTCATTGTAGTAGAACATGATGAAGATACCATGCGAGAGGCTGATTATCTGATAGACGTCGGCCCTGGTGCAGGGGTCTTTGGTGGAGAGATTGTAGCAGCAGGAACGCCTAAGCAGGTGGCTCGCAACAGTAAATCCATCACAGGACAGTATCTATCAGGAAAACGTGCCATTCCAGTGCCGTTAGAACGCCGTATAGGCAATGGTCGCTTTATCGAAGTGACAGGTGCGCGTGAAAACAACCTACAAAATATCACTGCTCGTTTCCCACTAGGAAAATTTGTCGCGGTGACGGGTGTGTCAGGTTCTGGGAAATCTACCTTGATTAACAGCATCCTCAAAAAAGCCATTGCTCAAAAGCTCAATCGCAATTCAGACAAGCCTGGAAAGTTTAAGACTATCTCAGGAATTGAGCATATCGACCGTCTGATTGATATTGACCAGAGTCCTATTGGACGAACACCGAGGTCTAATCCTGCGACTTATACAGGTGTTTTCGATGACATCCGAGACCTCTTTGCTCAGACAAATGAGGCCAAGATTCGTGGTTATAAGAAAGGTCGTTTCAGCTTCAATGTTAAGGGTGGTCGCTGTGAGGCCTGCTCGGGTGACGGTATTATCAAGATTGAAATGCACTTCTTGCCAGACGTATACGTAGCTTGTGAGGTCTGTCATGGAACCCGCTACAATAGTGAAACGCTTGAAGTTCATTATAAGGAAAAGAATATCTCGCAAGTCTTGGATATGACCGTCAACGATGCGGTAGAATTTTTCAAACACATTCCAAAAATTCAACGCAAACTCCAGACTATCAAAGATGTTGGTCTAGGCTATGTGACCTTGGGGCAACCAGCTACCACCCTTTCTGGAGGAGAAGCGCAGCGTATGAAGCTGGCTAGCGAGCTCCATAAGCGCTCGACCGGTAAATCCTTCTACATTCTAGATGAACCGACAACTGGTCTTCATACCGAGGATATCGCGCGTCTACTGAAGGTCTTGTCTCGCTTTGTAGATGATGGCAATACAGTTCTCGTGATTGAGCACAATCTAGATGTCATCAAAACAGCAGATCATATCATCGATTTAGGTCCAGAAGGCGGTGTTGGTGGTGGTACCATCATTGCAACAGGAACTCCAGAGGAAGTAGCTGCTAATGAAGCTAGCTACACAGGACAGTATTTGAAAGGAAAGTTACATCATGAATAAACGTGTGCAAGCATTTCTCGATAAAATGCAAGAAAAAGAATTAGATGGAATCATTATCAATAACCTTAAAAATGTCTACTATTTGACAGGATTTTGGGGTTCAAATGGTACGGTCTTTATCAGTCGTGACCGTCAAATTTTGGTGACGGATGCCCGCTATATCATCGCTGCTAAGCAGGAAGTTACTGGTTTTGAGATTTTTGCAGAACGTGACGAGTTGGCTACTATCGCAAAAATTGCTAAAGACATGGGTCATTCTCGTATCGGGTTTGAAGATGAAATTTCGGTTTCTTATTACCACCGCATGCAAGCCGCTTTTGAAGGTTTGGAACTAGTTCCACAAACTCAGTTTGTTGAAGCGCTTCGTATGATTAAGGATGAGACAGAGATCGCGACGATTCGTAAGGCTTGTTCCATTTCTGACCAAGCTTTCCACGATGCGCTTGAATTTATCAAGCCAGGTAAGACTGAAATTGAAATTGCTAACTTCCTTGATTTCCGTATGCGTGAACTGGGAGCGGCAGGCTTGTCTTTTGATACCATTCTAGCGAGCGGCATCAACTCTTCTAAACCCCATGCTCACCCAATGCACAAGCCAGTAGAACTAGGCGAAGCTATCACTATGGACTTTGGGTGCCTTTACGAGCATTATGTGAGTGATATGACTCGTACCATCTACCTAGGCCATGTCAGCGACGAACAAGCAGAAATCTACAACACTGTTTTAAAGGCTAACCAAGCATTGATTGACCAAGCTAAGGCTGGCTTAGGTTTCCGTGACTTTGACAAGATCCCTCGTGATATCATTGTGGAAGCAGGGTATGGACAATACTTTACACACGGTATCGGGCATGGTATCGGACTCGATATCCACGAAGAACCTTACTTTAGCCAAACTTCTAAAGAAGTTATCAAAACTGGTATGGTCTTGACTGATGAACCTGGTATTTATATTGAAGGTAAATACGGAGTTCGTATCGAAGATGATATCCTGATTACAGATAAGGGTTGCGAGCTATTGACCCTTGCTCCGAAAGAATTGATTGTTATCTAAGAAAAATGAGATAAATCGTTGACTTTTATATTTTAAAGGTTTATACTGAAAGGCGAAAACGGTAGGTGAGGCTACCATAGGGATACGGATGACTACCGCAAAGCAGTGGAGACACTACTCGTTGGTCAACAGTCCTGGTCGCGAAGGTCAAGACTAAGCTCATTACATCGCCCTATGGAGTTAAAGCTTGAACGAAAACAGATAATAAGTTTTTTGTCCTGCCATTTTATGGCAGGACTTTCTGCTGTTTTAAAACAAAGAAAGGAGACAAACGATGCAAATTGACGATTATCCAGAACCGCACATACACAGCCAATCGCTGATTTGTGTCGTTCTGTCCTTATAAAGTGATTGGTTCCTGTGTATGATACTCTTCGAAAATCAAATTCAAACCACGTCAACGTCGCCTTGCCGTATATGTGTTACTGACTTCGTCAGTGCTATCCACAACCTCAAAACGGTGTTTTGAGCAACCTGCGGCTAGTTTCCTAGTTTGCTCTTTGATTTTCATTGAGTATGAAATCACTATTCATACAGATAGGAGAAACCAATGAAAACTACAAAAGAAAGATTAGCAATTGCTATTCAAACTCCATTAAAAGATAGTCTAGCTTTTTACCATACAAGTATAAAAGGCTTAGACCAAGAACAAATCGAAGAAAGCCGTGACCTATATGGTGAAAACACCATTACCAAGGGTCAAGAGGATTCTATCTTTAAAAAGATTTATGAGTCCATTATCAATCCTTTCACAATCATTTTGCTTGTGATTGCCTTTATTTCTCTCGTTACAAACGTCTGGCTTGCCAAACCTGGCCAAGAGGACCCTACGACCTCTATTATTATCGTTGTCTTGGTTTTGATTTCAGGAGGCATCCGTTTTGTCCAAGAGTTGCGGAGTGATAAGGCAACAACCAACCTTTCAAAAATGATTGTCAACACTGCAACTGTTATTCGCGATGGTCTTGAGCAAGAGTTGCCAATCGATGAGTTGGTTGTGGGAGATCTCGTGAAATTGAGTGCGGGAGACATGATTCCAGCAGATGTTATCTTATTTGAATCCCGCGACTTTTTTGTTCAACAGTCAGGCTTGACTGGAGAAAGTGATGCAGTCGAAAAACTTGCTTTAAATAAAGCCACTGGTCAAAATATAGATAGCCTTTTAGAAGCAGAATCCTTGGCATTCATGGGGACAAACGTTATCTCAGGAAGTGCGACAGCTATGGTTCTAGCAGTTGGGGATGACACCATGATGGGAGCAATTGAGCAAACTCTCAACACTTATGATGAACCGACTTCTTTTGAGCGTGAAATGAACAGCATTTCTTGGCTCTTGATCCGCTTGATGCTTGTCATGGTTCCAATCGTGTTTTTCGCAAATGGATTGACCGATGGAGATTGGCTAGAAGCGGGAGTGTTTGCCTTGAGCGTCGGTGTCGGCCTTACACCAGAAATGCTTCCGATGATTATTACAGCTAGCTTAGCAAAAGGTTCCATTATCATGGCCAAGGAAAAGGTAGTCATCAAAAAACTCAATGCTATCCAAGACTTAGGAGCAATCGATATCCTTTGTACGGATAAAACTGGAACTCTTACGCAAGATGAGATTGTCTTAGAATATCCCTTGGATATCCATGGTGATTTGGATATGGCGGTCTTAAGAAGAGCTTATCTAAATTCACATTTTCAAACAGGTTTGAAAAACTTGATGGACCGTGCCATCATCAGTAGAACTGAAAAAGAAGCCAAGGAACATGTTATCCTACAAAATCTAGACACCAGCTTCCAAAAAATCGACGAACTACCATTTGATTTTGAACGTAGACGCATGAGTGTTATCGTCAAAGATGGTAGCAATGTTGTTAGTATGGTGACCAAAGGTGCCTTGGAAGAAATGTTGACCATTTCGACACATGTGGAATATCGTGGAGAAATAATCCCTATTACGGAAGGTATTCGCCAAGAAGTACTGGCAGAAGTTAGTCAATTAAACCGTCAAGGTTTACGTGTATTAGGTGTTGGTTACAAGTCAGGTCTACGTGAAGATTATGCCTATGCTGTGACTGATGAAAGTGACATGATCCTTACGGGTTACCTTGCCTTCTTGGATCCACCAAAACCATCTGCAGCACCCGCTATCCAAGCTTTGCTTGAGCATGGTGTCAGAACAAAGATTTTAACTGGGGATAATGAAAAAGTAACTCAAGCCATCTGTGAAAAGGTTGGTTTGGATGTTGAGCAGATGCTTTTGGGAGCTGATATCGACCAAATGACAGACCAAGAATTGGCAGAAGCGGTTGAAAGTGTAACAGTCTTTGCAAAATTGTCTCCTGACCAAAAAGCTCGAATTATTCTACAATTGAAAAAAAATGGTCATGCCGTTGGTTATATGGGTGACGGAATTAATGATGCCCCATCTATGAAGGTGGCAGATGTTGGAATTTCCGTTGATACAGCAGTAGATATCGCAAAGGAAACAGCTGATGTTATTTTGTTGGACAAGGATCTCATGGTTCTTGAAACAGGTATCGTTGAAGGCCGGAAGGTCTACGCCAACATGACCAAATATATTAAGATGACAGTTAGTTCAAACTTTGGGAATATCTTCTCTCTGTTGGTTGCAAGTATCTTCTTGCCATTTTTACCAATGGCTCCTGTTCATCTCATTGTCCTAAACCTAGTCTACGATTTATCTTGTGTGGCATTGCCGTTTGATAATGTGGATCAAGACTTCCTCAAACAACCCCATACATGGGAAGCGAAATCTATTACTAGATTTATGGTTTGGATGGGTCCAATCTCATCTGTCTTTGATATTTTGACCTTTATTTTCCTATACTTTATCATTGTTCCTTTGGTGACAGGCCACCATTATGTTCACGGGGCTGAATCTGCCCTTCAGTTTATTATCTTGTTCCAAACAGGATGGTTTATTGAATCTATGTGGTCTCAAACTATGGTTATCCATATGCTTCGTACGGCAAAAGTTCCTTTTGTACAAAGCAGACCAGCTTGGCTTGTAATCTTGACAACCTTGGTTGCCGCAATTTTCGTAACTAGTCTGCCTTATGGACCGCTAGTAAATATTCTTCGTCTAGCACCCTTAGGGCTTCCTTACTTCTTGTTCTTAATCTGTATTATTTTCTTGTATATGTTTAGCGTCACAGTTATTAAGAAATTTTACATTAGGAAGTACAAAGAATGGTTATAGTTCGGTTTTTGTCAAGAAAAAAGATAGAAAACTGGGGAAAAAGTTAAATTTTTTTAAAAATAGGTCGCAAGTCGGATGTTTTTTATGGTATAATAGAATAAACTGATAGTAACATGTAGCGAAAGGGGTAGGTACATGATCAAAATTTATACAGTCTCAAGTTGTACTAGCTGTAAAAAAGCTAAGACCTGGCTCAATGCCCACCAGTTAAGTTATAAAGAACAAAACCTCGGTAAAGAGGGGATTTCTAGAGAAGAATTATTAGATATTCTAACAAAAACAGACAATGGAATTGCGAGCATTGTATCATCAAAGAATCGCTACGCTAAAGCTCTCGGAGTTGATATCGAAGATTTGAGTGTCAATGAAGTGCTTAATTTAATCATGGAAACACCACGCATCCTAAAAAGTCCAATTCTTGTTGACGAGAAACGTTTACAAGTTGGCTATAAAGAAGATGACATTCGTGCCTTCTTGCCACGCTCTGTCCGCAATGTAGAAAATGCAGAAGCACGTTTACGTGCAGCACTATAAAACATAAAGGCTGGGAGTGACTCCTAGCCTTATTTGATAGATAAATAAGGAAAAATAAATATGAAGAAGATAGTTATCGGTACTGTTGCGCTCCTATTTTTGCTAGTTGGCTGTGGACAGAAAAAAGAGTCTGCGGAACCTTCTAAAGATACAACGACAGAGGCTCTTCAATCAACGTTGCCTGTTCTAGAAAATGCCAATAACAATACAGTTGTAACAAAGACGCTTGTTCTACCTGCTGACGAAAATGGGGCTCAACAAACCCAGACCATTACCTATAAGGGCAAACAGTTCTTGACCTTAACGATTCAGCAAAAACGACAAGTTTCAGAAGACCTCAAGAACTTTATTGCAGAACATGGATTAGAGGAAGCAAAAAAGGCCTTGAAAGAAGGAGAAGACAAGGATGAATCGGTCCAAGAAGCACGGAAAATTCCTGGATTTAACCTTGAAACCAATCTTTTAAGTGAAACCGAGATTGAAACAAAAACAAGTTATGATTTTCAAGTTCTAGACGTTAAAAAGGCAAGCGAAAGCGAATATTTAAAAAATGTGGGATTAGAAAATCTACTAAAAAACGAACCAGAAGAATATATTGAAAGTCGAGTTGCAAGTGGCGCGACTGTACAGTAGGGAAGTCACAGAAAATCAGCGAAATCAGACTGTGTCATTTGTAGAACGGCTGTGAATGTGCTATAATAGTACTATTCTAAGGAAAGAGGGTGTTAGAATGGGATTTACTGAAGAAACCGTACGTTTTAAATTGGATGATTCCAATAAAAAAGAAATCAGCGAAACATTGACTGAAGTCTATGCTTCCTTGAACGAGAAGGGGTATAACCCTATTAATCAAATTGTGGGCTATGTTCTCAGTGGAGACCCAGCTTACGTTCCTCGTTACAATAACGCAAGAAATCAAATCCGTAAATACGAACGCGATGAGATTGTTGAAGAATTGGTCCGCTACTACCTTAAGGGACAAGGAGTCGATCTATAACCAATGAGAATTATGGGGTTGGACGTTGGTTCCAAAACAGTAGGAGTAGCGATTAGCGATCCGTTAGGGTTTACAGCACAAGGGCTCGAAATCATCCAAATCAATGAGGATCAAGGAGAGTTCGGCTTTGAACGACTCAAGGAATTGGTTGACACCTATAAGGTGGAGCGCTTTGTTGTTGGTTTACCTAAAAACATGAACAATACCAGTGGGCCGCGGGTGGAAGCGAGTCAAGCCTATGGAGCAAAACTGGAAGAACTCTTTGGTTTGCCAGTGGAGTACCAGGATGAGCGCCTGACCACGGTTGCTGCTGAGCGCATGTTGATTGAGCAAGCAGACATTAGTCGCAATAAGCGTAAAAAAGTTATTGATAAATTAGCCGCTCAGTTGATTTTACAAAATTATTTAGATAGAAAATTTTAAGACAGAGGAGAAACTATGTCACACGATCACAACCACGATCACGAAGAACGTGAACTTATTACACTTGTAGATGAGCAAGGAAACGAAACTTTATTTGAAATCCTTTTGACTATTGACGGAAAAGAAGAATTTGGTAAAAACTATGTTCTTCTTGTACCAGTTAATGCAGAAGAAGATGAAAACGGTGAAGTTGAAATCCAAGCATACTCATTCATCGAAAATGAAGATGGAACTGAAGGTGAATTGCAACCAATCCCTGAAGATTCAGAAGATGAATGGAACATGATTGAAGAAGTCTTCAACAGCTTTATGGAGGAGTAAAAATGTTCAGTGAACATTTTTACCCTTGCGATAGAAATGAAGACCGCAAGTCAGTCCAGTGGATGTTTTTAGCCCAACTCCCAGAAACTAGAAAGAGTTGGAGCGTTCGGGGAACGTTTTTAGCCTGACGCTAAAAATAAAATTTAGCTAGGGATTAGCTAATTAGGTAAGAGGTTGGGATAAGAATCCCGGCCTCGCTTTTTATTAGCCATCAAATTTTGACGCGGTAGCTGATTGGACTTTTTGTTCGTCTTTTAGACTACAAAAAGATCCTAATCAGCCTCGCGGGGCTGGGACTACGAAATCGAGACTTCGTCGATCGATTTCTGTCCCACCGCCTTTTTTGTTAAGGAGATAAGCATGATTGAAGTAGAAAAATGGCTTCATAGTCGGATTGGCTTGAATTTTAGATCAGGATTGGGACGGATACAAAGAGCGGTGGATTTGCTGGGGAATCCTGAGCAAACCTATCCAATTATCCATGTGACAGGGACAAATGGCAAGGGGTCAACTATTGCTTTTATGATGGAGCTTTTTGTTGCCCATGGGAAAACGGTTGGTACCTTTACTTCGCCCCACATTGTCAGCATCCATGACCGTATCTGTATTAATGGTGAGCCTATATCGGACGAGGATTTTATTCGTTTAGCAGATCAAGTCAAAGCAATGGAGCAAAGACTTTTAGAAACCCACGATCAGCTATCTTTTTTTGAGTTGCTGACCTTGATTGCTTTGCTTTATTTTAAAGAGCAAAAAGTAGATTTGGTCCTACTGGAAGTTGGGATAGGTGGACTTCTTGATACCACTAATGTGGTGACAGGAGAAATTGCAATCATCACATCAATCGGCCTCGATCACCAGGAGACCTTGGGCGATAGTTTAACAGCAATTGCAGAGCAGAAAGCAGGAATTTTTAAGCCTGGGAAATCAGCTGTGATTGCAAATTTAGCACCGGAAGCCCAACTCGTTTGTCAAAAAACCGCTACTAATTTGGGTGTAAGTCTCTACCAAGCTAATAAAGATTTTTCTTTCCAAAATGGGAACTTTTCTTCTTCTCTAGCTGACTTTCACCACCTAATATTGGGATTGGAAGGAACTTATCAGGAGGAAAATGCAGCTCTTGCCTTGCAGGCTTTTCTACTATTTACGGTACAAAGAAACGAGAAAGTAGATCAAGAAGCAGTACGTGCTGCCTTGCAAGCTACTAAATGGGCTGGAAGGCTAGAAGCTATCACTGAGCACATCTATTTGGATGGGGCTCACAATTTACCAGCTCTAGAGCGATTGGTTGAGTTTATCCAAGAAAAATCCAGCAAGGGTATCAGCCTCACATCCTATTTGGTGCCCTAAAGCGGAAAGATTATAGTGGGATGCTTACTTATTTAACAGAGCATTTACCTGATGTAGCTCTCTATGTTACGAGTTTTGACTATCAGGGTTCCTTGGAAGAGCAAGACTTTGGAGATTATACAAGCATTGCTTCCTATCGAGATTTTATAGATAATTTTGAGAGTTCTGCAGGGGAGCAAGACTTGCTATTTGTGACAGGATCTCTCTATTTTATATCAGAGGTTCGCGCTTGTTTCATGGCCTCAGAGTCATTTGATTGACCCTCCTATCTTTATTTGTTATAGTAAAGGTGTGGTGGCTCGGCAGGGTTATTCTGATTTTAAGCCACTAAAAGAAAGGAGCCATCATGTCACTAAAAAAATTCACACTTTCTCTTGCTTCTTTGGCAAGTCTTAGTCTCTTAGTTGCATGTTCGCCAAAAGAGCAGGCAGCTCCTTCAACTCAAGCAAGTACTAGTACGGAAGTAACGACTGCTCAGTCAGCAGAAACGACTGTTTCTAGTTCTACGGCTAGCTCAGTAACGAACATCGATGGGACCTATAAAGGGCAAGATGAGGGAGATAGCATTACTCTCGTTGTTACTGGTAATACTGGAACATGGACAGAAGTAGAACCTGATGGTGATCAGGAAATTAAAAAGGTTACCTTCGAACCAGAAAGTCAGAGAGTCTTTATTGGAGATGATATCAAAGTTTATGTAGCTGATGGCAATCAAATGATCATTGATGATATGGATCGCGAAATTTCTGATCGTATCGTTCTAAAAAAATAGACATCTTTTGTAAGGATTTGAATCTCGTTAACACGGATTCGGGTCCTTTTTTCTTTAAGCGATTTTTGGCATAAAAAAATCCATACGATTAAGGTAGCTATTTTCTACCCAAAAAGTATGGAGGGATAGGTTTATTAAAGGAACTGCTCTTGTAAAAAGTGAGCGACTCCGTCTTCTTCGTTGGTTAGCGGTAATTGCTCGTCTGCGAAAGAAAGTAGAGCGGGATTAGCATTTTTCATGGCATATCCTCTACCTGCAAAGGAGAGCATTTCTTGGTCATTGTGTTCGTCACCAAAGGCAATCAAGTTCTGTCTGTCTATATTCATGACATTGAGGAGGTATTCAAGAGCAAAGGCTTTGTGAACACCTTTGGGTGCGCATTCGAGGATGTTTAAAGGACCACCCCAAGTATTAATGTTGAGTTGATGCTTGTAAAAACTGTTCATTTCTTCTGCGAGAGCATATTTGTCACTTGCGCGAGTCTGAAATAAAATGCAGTTAGGGTCCTTGGTGACAAGTTCAGGATTAAATTGATTTTCAGGTCTGAAGTTTTCAACACCAAATAGCCTAGGGTCGGCAATCTCTTTGTTCGGAGCTGTAATGTAAAACTTTTTACGGTATTCACCTGCGATAAAGTCTGCCTCGATGTCCTCTTTTCGTTTTACGATATCCAAGAGGTATTTTTTGTCCACAGTAAGGCATTTTTCATGTTTCCAAACCTTACCAGGTAGGTGAGTGAGTGAACCGTTGAAGTTGATCATAGGAGTCTCAAGTTCAAGTTGGTCATAAAAATCTTTGGCCATACGATATGGGCGACCGGTTGCGATAACCACATGGTGGCCTTTTTTAGAGATTTTTTTAATGGTTTCTTTTGTAAAGTCAGAGAGTTTGCTTTCTCCATTAAGTAAGGTACCGTCTAAGTCCACGGCAATCATTTTTTTAGTCATAAAATCCTCCCGAATCTAGTTTCAGATAAGATGTTTCCTATTATATCAAAAAGCTGAAAGAAAAGCTGACTATAAGCAAAAATAAGAAGAATAATATCCTCTAAGAATTTTTAAAAATAGGAAAAAAAGCTTGAAAATGTGAATGATTGATGATATAATAGACATATTGTTCGTAAAATGACAAAGGAGATTAAATGGACAAATTATTTAAACTAAAAGAGCACGGGACAGATGTCCGTACAGAGGTGCTTGCTGGTTTAACAACTTTCTTTGCAATGAGTTATATTCTCTTTGTAAACCCTCAAATGCTTTCACAAACAGGAATGCCTGTTCAAGGTGTATTCTTAGCAACAATCATCGGTTCTGTTGTGGGAACTTTGATGATGGCTTTCTATGCTAACTTGCCATATGCACAAGCCCCAGGTATGGGACTAAACGCCTTCTTTACATTTACCGTCGTATTTGGGATGGGCTATACTTGGAAAGAAGCTCTTGGGATGGTCTTCATCTGTGGAGTTATTTCACTCATTATCACATTAACCAATGTTCGTAAAATGATTATTGAGTCTATTCCTACAACACTTCGCTCAGCAATTTCAGCTGGTATTGGTGTTTTCCTCGCTTACGTTGGTATTAAGAATGCTGGTCTTTTGAAATTCTCAATTGACCCAGGTACATATACTGTAGCAGGTGAAGGAGCAGATAAGGCTCAAGCGGCGATTACTGCGAATTCAGCAGCTGTTCCAGGATTGGTAGATTTCAATACTACAGCAGTATTAGTAGCTATTGCAGGCCTTGCCATTACAATCTTCTTTGTTGTTAAAGGTATCAAAGGTGGGATTATCCTTTCTATTTTAACAACGACTGTTCTTGCCATTGCGGTTGGTCTTGTTAATGTGTCAGGGATTGACTTCGCTAGCAACAATCTTTCATCAGCAGTTAACGACTTAGGTACTTTGTTTGGTGCTGCTCTTGGTTCAGAAGGTTTAGGATCTTTGATTTCAAATACTTCTCGTTTGCCAGAAACTTTGATGGCTATTCTTGCCTTCTCATTGACAGATATTTGATACTATCGGTACTCTTATTGGTACTGGTGAAAAAGTTGGTATCGTTGCGACAAGTGGTGAAAACCATGAGTCAGCTAAATTGGATAAGGCTCTTTACTCTGACTTGGTAGCGACATCAGTTGGTGCCATTGCAGGTACTTCAAACGTTACAACTTATGTTGAGTCAGCAGCAGGTATCGGTGCTGGTGGACGTACTGGATTGACAGCATTAGTAGTTGCTATCTGTTTTGCCCTATCAAGCTTCTTTAGCCCACTTCTTGCTATTGTTCCTTCAGCTGCGACAGCACCAATTTTGATTATCGTCGGAATTATGATGCTCTCTAACTTGAAGAACATCCCTTGGGATGATATGTCAGAAGCAGTTCCTGCCTTCTTCACCTCTATCTTTATGGGATTCAGTTACTCAATTACACAAGGGATTGCCATTGGGTTCCTAACTTATACTTTGGCGAAGATTGTCAAAGGTCAAGTTAAGGAAGTGCATGTCATGATTTGGATTTTAGATGCTCTATTCATCTTGAACTACATCAGCATGGCACTTAACTAAAGACAAAAACTTTAAAAAAAGAAGGAGGAATATCCTCCTTTTTTATTACTAGAAATATCGCAAAAGAAAACTTTTTGGTATAATGATAACATGCACATAAAAAATGAAGATGAACTAATCGCTCTTGGGCAAGAGTTGGGTAGTCTACTTGAAAAAAATGATGTACTAATTTTAACTGGTGAATTAGGTGCTGGGAAAACAACACTAACAAAAGGTCTGGCTAAAGGCTTAGGGATTCATCAAATGATTAAGAGTCTACTTATACTATCGTTCGAGAGTATGAAGGACGTCTACCCCTGTATCACTTGGATGTTTATCGCATCGAAGGGGATGCAGATTCGATCGACTTGGATGAATTTCTGTTTGGTTCAGGTGTGACAGTTATTGAATGGGGGCACCTATTAGGTGATGCTCTTCCAGCCGACTATCTGGAATTAGAAATTCTTAAAGATGGTGAGGGCCGTGAAGTTGTCTTTCATGCCCACGGTCAACGAGCGGCAGAACTCTTGCAGAGGTTGACAGATGGAGTATGATCTTTTAATTCGTGAAGCAGAAGTAGAGGATGCTTCAGATCTTATTGCACTTTTGGACCAGATTGGTCATGAATCTAGCTTTACCAGTCTGGATGAAAATGGAATTGCAATGAATGAATCCCAAATGCAGCATTTTATTGATAAGCAGGCCCAATCGGATAATCAGATTACTCTGTTAGCTTTTTTGAATGAAGAATTGGCAGGAGTCATCAATGTAACGGCTGATCAGCGTCCGCGAGTTCGACACATTGGCGATGTTTTCTTGGGCATCAAGAAAGCCTATTGGGGAAAAGGTCTTGGTAGTATCCTGATGGAGGAAGCTATTGAATGGGCCCAGTCGAGTGGAAGTATTCGACGCTTACAACTGACAGTTCAAAAACGAAATCTAGCAGCTGTTCATCTATATAAAAAGATGGGCTTTATCATAGAAGGCCAGCAGGAACGTGGTGCTTGTATAGAAGGAGGAGAGTTTCTTGATGTTTACCTGATGGGTCGACTGATAGACGAATAAATGTATGGCAAAAAAAATAATCGGAATGTTTTTAGGCTTTGTTCTTGTGACAGTGCTTGGTGTGGGAGCTTATGCCTATACTATCTACCAACAAAGTACTCAGACTTTGGCAAAAACTTATAAAAAAATTGGAGAAGAAACCAAGGTCATCGAGGCGACTGAACCATTGACAATCCTTCTTATGGGGGTGGATACGGGGAATGTTGAACGTACAGACCCATGGGCAGGTAATAGTGATTCAATGATCTTGGTAACAGTGAATCCTAAAACCAAGAAAGTTGTTATGATGAGTTTGGAACGTGATATTCTGACACAAATTCAACAACCAGATGGTAGTGTTAGAGAGGCCAAGCTCAACGCTGCCTATGCCGATGGTGGTGCAGAGCTTGCCATTTCGACCATTCAAAAAATGATGAATATCCATATCGACCGCTATGTCATGGTCAATATGCACGGTCTTCAAAGAATGGTTGATGCTGTCGGTGGTATCACAGTAAACAACACTCTAGGTTTCCCAATCTCTATCCAAGACCAGGAACCATTTAACACGATTTCTATCGGTGTTGGGGAACAAACCCTAAATGGTGACGAGGCGCTAGTGTATTCACGTATGCGCTATCAGGATCCAGAGGGAGACTACGGTCGTCAGAAACGTCAGCGCGAAGTCATCCAAAAGATTGTTGAAAAAATTCTTAGTTTGAATAGTGTTAGTCACTACCAAGAAATTTTGAAGGCTCTTAGCGATAACATGCAGACAAATATCGAGATTACAACAACAACGATTCCTCAGTTGATGGGCTACCAAGATTCCTTTAAGAATATTGAATCTCAGCAATTACGTGGAGAGGATGCAATGATTGATGAGACATCTTACCAAATCGTGACATCTGAGCATATGTTAGAAATGCAAAATCTCTTGCGTCGTTCATTGGATAAGCCAGAAGTTACCGAATTGGAGACAAATGTAGTCTTGTATGAAAATATTTATGGTCGTCTACCACAAATAACTGGTTCTGTTGCAGATCAGGAACAACAAGGCCAATAAGAACAATAAGAACAATAAGAAATGAATACTAAAATCGTAGGAATTTTCCTGCGATTTTTTCAAAGAAATCCGAATAGATAGGTAGGAGGAAAAAATGAAAGCGGAAATCATAGCTGTTGGAACAGAGATTCTAACAGGTCAAATTGTCAATACCAATGCTCAGTTTATCTGAAAAGTTGGCTGAAATCGGTGTTGATGTCTACTTCCAAACGGCTGTAGGAGATAATGAGGCTCGTCTCTTATCCTTGTTGGAGATTGCTAAGAATCGTAGCAATCTGGTTATCCTAACAGGAGGACTGGGACCGACAGAGGATGACTTGACCAAACAAACCTTGGCACAATTTCTAAGGCGTGATTTAACTTTTGATGCTCAAGCGCAGGCTAAATTAGATAATTTCTTTGCTCATCGACCGGACTATGCCCGAACTCCAAATAATGAACGCCAAGCTCAAATCGTTGAGGGTTCAATCCCGCTACCTAATGAAACAGGACTAGCAGTTGGAGGCATGATTGAGGTGGCTGGCGTGACCTATGTCGTCCTACCAGGGCCACCAAGTGAACTAAAACCCATGGTTTTAAATGAATTACTACCAAGATTGACAACAGGAGCTAAGTTGTACTCACGTGTGCTACGTTTCTTTGGCATTGGTGAGAGCCAGCTAGTAACGATTTTATCAGATTTGATTGAAGAGCAGACGGATCCAACCATAGCACCGTATGCAAAAACAGGAGAAGTGACTCTGCGCTTGTCTACAAAGGCTCGCAGTGGGGGCGAGGCCAGAAAAGCTTTGGATCGTCTGGAGGTTCAAATTCTTGCCCGCCAGACTTTTGAAGGTGTTGCTTTAAAGGATATCTGCTATGGTTATGGTGAGGAAGCGAGTCTAGCTAGTGTAGTTGTTGAGGAATTGAAAAAGCAGCATAAAACCATAACGGCTGCGGAAAGTTTGACAGCAGGGCTTTTTCAAGCAACTTTGGCAGACTTTTCGGGAGTGTCAGCTATCTTTAAAGGTGGTTTTGTCACTTATAGTCTGGAAGAAAAGGCTAAGATGTTAGATATTCCACAAGTAGAATTGGAAAAACATGGAGTTGTTTCAGCCTTTACGGCGGAAAAAATGGCAGATCAGGCACGGCTTAAAACTCAATCAGACTTTGGGGTTAGCTTGACAGGAGTGGCTGGTCCGGATAGTCTAGAAGGACATCCTGCAGGTACAGTTTTTATCGGTTTGTCTCAAGCATCAGGCACAGAAGTTGTTCAGGTCAATATAGCTGGAAGAAGCCGAGCAGATGTTCGTAAAATTGCAGTCATGCATGCTTTTAACTTAGTTCGCAAAGCTTTATTAAGTGACTGACTTTTGATATAATAGAAGAAGGTTCTAAGAATTAAAAAATATAGGAGAACAAAATGGCGAAAAAACCAACAAAAAAATTAGATGAAATTGGGAAAAAATTTGGGGCTGATCGTGAAAAAGCTTTGAATGATGCGCTTAAATTGATTGAAAAAGATTTTGGTAAGGGTTCAATCATGCGCTTGGGTGAGCGAGCAGAACAAAAAGTGCAAGTGATGAGTTCAGGCTCTTTGGCACTTGATATTGCACTCGGTTCAGGTGGTTATCCAAAGGGGCGTATCATCGAAATCTACGGTCCAGAGTCATCAGGTAAGACAACAGTTGCCCTTCACGCTGTAGCGCAAGCACAAAAAGAAGGTGGAATTGCAGCCTTTATCGATGCGGAACACGCTCTAGACCCAGCTTATGCAGCAGCTCTTGGCGTTAATATCGACGAATTGCTCTTGTCACAACCAGACTCAGGTGAGCAAGGTCTTGAAATTGCTGGGAAATTGATTGACTCAGGTGCGGTTGACCTTGTGGTTATTGACTCAGTCGCAGCTCTTGTACCTCGTGCGGAAATCGATGGAGATATCGGAGATAGCCACGTTGGTCTTCAAGCTCGTATGATGAGTCAAGCTATGCGTAAACTCGGTGCTTCTATCAACAAGACAAAGACAATTGCTATCTTCATCAACCAGTTGCGTGAAAAAGTAGGGGTTATGTTTGGAAATCCAGAAACAACTCCTGGTGGACGCGCCCTTAAATTCTATGCTTCAGTCCGTTTGGATGTGCGTGGAAGTACACAAATCAAGGGAACTGGTGACCAAAAAGATACGAACGTTGGTAAAGAAACTAAGATTAAAGTTGTGAAAAACAAGGTGGCTCCACCGTTCAAAGAAGCTCTTGTTGAAATCATGTATGGAGAAGGAATTTCTAGAACTGGTGAACTCTTGAAGATTGCTAGTGATTTGGATATTATCCAAAAAGCAGGTGCTTGGTACTCATACAAGGGTGAAAAAATCGGACAAGGTTCTGAAAATGCGAAGAAATACTTGGCAGATCACCCAGAAATCTTTGATGAAATTGACCACCAAGTTCGTGTTCAATATGGTTTAATTGAAGAGGAAGAAGGCTCTAAAGCAAGTGTAGTAGCTGATGCAGATTCTAACCAAGAAGTAACACTTGATTTGGGCGACGCTCTTGAAATCGAAATTGAAGAATAAAAAGAAAAGTAGCAGTAAAACTGCTACTTTTTGTTTCATGATGACTAGTGATCACTAAAGCGTCGGTATTCGATACGAAAGTCGAAGTAGTTCTCTTCTTGCAATTTTTGAAAGATGTTCCGATAGGCCTCTTCATCAAAGTGGTCGCCACGATAGAGTATTTCGAAACTCATTCCCTCGTATTCCAAGAAGGCATTGGCAGTTTTAAAGCCATTTTGTAAGTAAAAGTCCATGCGGGATTTTCTTTGTTCGAGATTGTCACAGTCTTCGTCTAATCGCTCCACTTCAAGAATCATCGTACGCTGGTAAAAATCAATGAGTTTTTCAATGATTTCTCTCCCGTACCCATGACTGCGGAGATGGGGCATAATGGCAAAGAAGCTAATGTAGAAAGCTTTTTGATTAGAAATGGCAAAAGCGAAGCCGACAAATTCTTCTTCGTTATAAAAGGCGAAAAAGTGGGCGTCATCTCTATCCTGGTAACTTAAAAATTCCTCCAAAGAGACGCGTTCTTCTTCAGGGAAGGCCTCCTTGTTTAATTGTTCCACTTTCTCAAGGTCTGGGAATACATTTGTAATTAACTGACTTGTTAAGCTCATACATACCCTCCTTTTCTGTCACGATTATACCAGATTGTTTACATATAGGCAACGCTTTCTTAAGGAAACTCCCTTGTTCCTCAACTTGAAAGCTGATATAATAGCCTTATGAATAAGAAATCAACGGTGGACTTGATTCATGGTCCCATTCTTCCTTCACTGATTAGTTTTGCATTACCGATTTTACTGTCCAATATCTTTCAGCAACTATACAATACAGCTGATATTTTGATTGTTGGGCGTTTTTTAGGACAAAATTCCTTGGCGGCAGTCGGAGCTACGACAGCTATTTTTGATTTGATTATTGGATTTGCCCTCGGAGTCGGAAATGGGATGGGAGTTGTTATTGCCCGTCTTTACGGTGCTCGTAATTTTACAAAGATTAAAGAGGCTGTCGCAGCGACTTGGATTTTAGGTGCAATCCTGAGTGGTCTTGTCATGCTGATGGGTTTCTTCGGCCTTTATCCGCTCTTACAATATCTCGAAACACCTGCAGAAATCCTCCCCCAATCCTATGAATACATCTCAATGATTGTTAGCTGCGTGGGAGTTAGCTTTGCTTATAATCTCTTTGCAGGATTACTACGCTCGATTGGTGATAGCCTTGCGGCACTTGCTTTTCTTATCTTTCAGCCATTGTTAATGTCATTCTAGATTTATATTTTATTACACAACTGCAGTTGGGGGTTCAATCTGCAGGTCTTGCAACTATCATCTCGCAAGGTTTGTCCGCTATTCTCTGTTATTTCTATATCCGCAAGAGTGTTCCAGAGCTTCTTCCAGAACTTAAGCATTTCAAATGGAACAAGGCTCTCTATGTTGATCTCTTGGAGCAGGGGCTAGCCATGGGGCTGATGGGTTCAATCGTCTCTGTCGGAAGTGTCATCTTGCAATCCTCTGTTAATGGCTTTGGAGCAGTTATTATCAGTGCCCAAACGGCAGCACGTAGAATTATGGCTTTTGCTCTATTGCCAATGACGGCAATTTCGGCTTCTATGACGACTTTTATCTCTCAAAACTTTGGGGCAAAACGTCCAGATCGTATCGTCCAAGGTCTTCGTTTAGGGAGCTATTTGAGTATGGCTTGGGCAACCTTTGCTTGTGTGTTCCTATTTTTTGCAAGTCCTAGCCTAGTTTCTTTCTTAGCGAGTTCAACAGATGGTTACTTGATTGAAAATGGGACCTTGTACCTACGTATTAGTTCTGTTTTCTATCCGTTTTTGAGTCTTTTGTTGATTTATAGAAATAGTTTGCAGGGACTCGGTCAAAAACTCTTACCCCTCATATCTAGTTTTATCGAATTTATCGGGAAAATTGTTTTCGTCGCTTGGATTATTCCTTGGGCAGGTTATACAGGTGTGATTCTATGTGAACCGCTACTTTGGCTTGTTATGACTGCACAGCTTTATATCTCACTCTCTCAGCACCCTTGGATAAAAGAAGGCAAGAAAATCTTGGCTGTCGGCGGACAATCCTAGCTTCATTTATAAAAGAAAAATCCATTTCCTCTAGTGAAAATCGACTAGACTTGTGTTATAATAAGAAAGATTAAAATGTGAAAAAAGGAGATTCCTAATGGGACGTAAATGGGCCAATATCGTAGCCAAGAAGACGGCTAAAGATGGAGCTAACTCTAAAGTATATGCAAAATTTGGTGTAGAAATCTATGTAGCAGCTAAAAAAGGTGATCCAGATCCAGAATCAAACTCAGCTTTGAAATTCGTTATCGACCGTGCTAAACAAGCGCAAGTGCCAAAACACGTTATTGATAAGGCTTTGGATAAGGCTAAAGGAAATACAGACGAAACCTTTACAGAAGGACGTTACGAAGGCTTTGGGCCAAATGGTTCAATGCTCATCGTGGATACCTTGACTTCAAACGTTAACCGTACAGCTGCCAATGTCCGTGCTGCCTTTGGTAAACGGCGGAAACATGGGAGCTTCAGGTTCAGTATCTTACCTCTTTGACAACAAGGGTGTCATCGTATTTGCTGGTGATGACGCTGATGCTATCTTTGAACTCTTGCTTGAAGCAGATGTTGATGTAGACGATGTAGAAGCAGAAGAAGGAACAATCACTGTTTATACAGCTCCAACTGACCTTCACAAAGCTATTGTGGCTTTGCGTGAATCTGGTATCGAAGAATTCCAAGTAACAGAACTTGAGATGATTCCTCAATCAGAAGTTGAGTTGTCAGGTGAAGATTTAGAAACATTCGAAAAACTATACAGCGTACTTGAAGACGACGAAGACGTACAAAAAATCTACACAAACGTAGATGGATTCTAATAGAAAAGCGAACAGCTATTAAGCCTGTTCGCTTTTTTGTTATCTTAGACTCTTACTCCATCATCAGTTTGCGCTGTTCTGTCTAATCCTAGGGCAAATTTACGGATGAGAAGAAATTGTCCGTTCTCCTGCTTTGCGAAAGTGAGTACGACTGTCTTAGTGTTTGAACCAAGGGATAAATAGGTGATTCTCTTGATGTCGTAGTCACCTGAAGTTGACTCAATTTCAGAATCCGGCTGGCCATGCTTGCTGATGATATCTTTGTAGTTGGAGCCGCCTTTTCCTCTATTTGCAGTATCACCTTCGATCAAAGCATCGAATTGCTCCTGGGTCCAAGCGAAGGAATCGGTATCTTCGTCGTCCTCATCGGTGCTATAATCTGGTAAGTTTCCAAATCCTTCATCTTCTGTTAAAGAAGTTAGACTTCTGTATGGGTGTCGAAAGTTTTTAGCCAGGTCGGTAAAAAGCCCAGAAGGTAATACTTGCGTCATTAAGACAAGAAAGATGGATAGAATACCTAGGCTTGTTCCGATGATAGCCAATGTTTTACGATTTTTGAGATTAAGGCCGATACCAAAAATGCCTAGGGCTATAGCAATAATGGCAAAGAAAAAGGCTAGAATGCTAATGATTGGTAGCCAGGAACTAAGAAGGGCCAGGGTTCCAAAGATGATGGCAAAGATTCCTAAAATTTTCTCTTCTTTATGTTTCATTTGTGATTTTCTCATTTCTAATCAAGGTGTATTCTTATAGGTGTGAGATAGTGTTTATTATAGATAAAATGAGAACTAATGTCAATTTTAAATAAAATAGTTCTCATGGAAACTTAAATGTTCTCATGAGAACTATTTTTTATTTAGAAGGGAGAAAGCATGGATAAACCGATGTTGGTCTTTAAACGTTTTGGTCACCAGTTACATCTGCTGGTACAAAAGGAAGCCAAGCGTTGTGGTATTGAATTTATGGGGGGACCGCAAGGGCAGGTCATTCGTTTTTAGAACGTCGTGAGCATGAACAAGAATTAACACTCATCAAGGATATTGAACAAGAACTCAATATTACCAAGTCAGTTGCTAGTAATTTGGTCAAGCGTATGGTGCAAAATGGTTTGGTAGAGTTGGAGGTGAGTCCAAGTGATAAACGGGCGAAATTTGTTCATTTGACCGAAAAATCACGCTCTCAAATGAAGCAAGTTAAGTCTTTTTTTGATCGAATTGACCGTAGTTTACTTGATGGTATTTCTGAAGAGAATCTCCTTATCTTTGAAGAAGTCCTTGGGAAACTACAAGCAAATGTTGAAAAAATAGGAGATAAGAATGAAGAAACTCGCTAAGCGTATCACAGGAAAAGAGTGGGGCATGATTCTAATAACTGTTCTCTTTACCTGCTGCTCGGTCTATCTAGAGTTAGAAGTACCGACTTACGTTTCAAAAATAACAGAATTACTCGGAACGCCAGGTACGGAGTTGGGAGACCTTTGGTCGCCAGCAACTAAGATGATGGGTTTGTCATTCTTGGCCTTCCTATCATCTGTAACAGTTGGATTTTTTGCCGCTCGAGTTGCGGCATCCTATACGGCTCAACTACGAAGCGATATTTTTAATCGTGTTTTGGATTACTCTCAGACAGAAATTAAACGTTTCTCTATTCCTAGTCTTTTGACTCGGACAACCAATGATATCACGCAGATTCAGATGCTCTTTACCATGGGACTACAAGTGGTCACTCGTGGTCCTATCATGGCTATTTGGGCTATTGGTAAAATCCTTGGCAAGTCTGAATACTGGATTTGGGCAGTAGTGGTGGCAGTCATCGTCAATGTTCTGATGACAACTGTCTTGATGACTTTGGCCTTTCCTAAACAATCTGTCATTCAAATTGACAGATAAACTCAATAGTATCACTCGTGAAAGCTTGACAGGGATTCGGGTTGTTCGTGCTTATAATGCTGAGGAATATCAAGATAAGAAATTCGAAGAAGCCAATGATGAAGTCACACGACTCAATCTCTTTGTCAGTCGCTTAATGGCCATTATGAATCCTATTATGATGGCGATTTCTAGCGGCTTGGTCCTTGCCATTTACTGGATTGGAGCCTATCTTATCAACGACGCTAGCTTGACAGAGCGTCTACCCCCTCTTTAGCGATATGGTGGTCTTCATGTCCTATGCTATGCAAGTGGTAATGGGCTTCTTACTCATGGGTGCTCTCTTTATCGTCTTGCCTCGTACCTTGGTTTCTGCAGGTCGTATCAATCAAGTCTTGGACGTTTATTCCTCTATTGAAAATCCTAGTCACCCACAGACAGCAAACTCTTCTGTAAAAGGTCAAGTGGAATACCGCGACGTAACCTTCCGCTACTCTAAAAACTCAGAAGCAGTTGTGGAACATGTTAGCTTCAAGGCAGAAGCAGGGCAAACCATTGCCTTTATCGGTTCAACTGGTTCTGGAAAATCTACGCTTGTGAACCTCTTACCCCGTTTTTATGATGTATCAGAGGGAGAAATTCTAGTAGACGGCGTCAATGTTCAGAATTATGACTTAGAAGATTTGCGTAATAAAGTTGGCTATATCCCTCAAAAAGCTGTGCTCTTTTCTGGAGATGTTAAGGGCAATCTCGACTTTGGTAAGAGTCAAGAAACGCCACTAAGTGAGACGGCCATGTGGCAAGCTCTGGAATTGGCCCAATCTAAACTTTATCGAGGATAAGGAAGCAGGTCTTGAATCAGAAGTGGCTCAAGGTGGGACTAACTTCTCAGGTGGACAGAGACAACGTCTGGCCATTGCACGCGCCTTGGCTCGTAAACCAGAGATTCTCATTTTTGATGATTCATTCTCAGCCTTGGACTACAAGACCGATCGTATCTTGCGTCAAGTATTAGCTGAAAAAACACAATCCATGACCAAGTTAATCGTTGCTCAACGCATTTCAACCATTATGGATGCAGACCTGATCTTAGTCTTGGATCAAGGTAAAGTCGTGGGACAAGGCACCCACAAGGAACTTCTTGCAAGCAATGAAGTTTACCAAGAAATTGCCTACTCACAACTATCGAAGGAGGAATTGGAACATGGAAAATAAGAAAATGTCCTTATGGAAACAGTGTAGACCTTTTCTAGCAGGTCTCCAACTTCCCCTACTAATCGCAGTTGTGGCGGCTATATGTTCAAGTATTATCACGGTTTATGGACCAACTAAGATCAAAGAAATTACCAATTTGATTTCAGATGGGTTAATGACAGAGATTGACCTAGAGGCTGTCTCAAGTATTGCTAGTTTTTTGGTTATCCTCTATGTGCTTGGGATTATCCTGAACTATACGCAAGCCTACATTTTTTCAACTAGTATCCAACATTTCTCAAAACGTTTGCGGACAGCTATTGCTGAGAAAATCAATCGCTTGCCACTTGCTTATTTTGACCGTCATTCTCAAGGGGACACCCTTTCACGTGTAACTAATGATGTTGATACAGCAGCTCAGTCTCTTAACCAAAGCCTTGGGACAGTTCTTTCAGCTAGCTTTTTACTGATTGCTGTTTTGATTACCATGTTTGGTATGAACTGGATTTTGGCACTGGTAACCGTTGTTTCAACCCTTGTTGGATTTGCGGCGGTTTCCGTAATTATGGCCAAGTCGCAAGGCTACTTTAAAGCTCAACAAATAACCTAGCAGCTGTAAATGGTTATGTGGAAGAAATGTACTCTGGCCACAATGTGGTGACCAGCTATAATGCTGTGGAACCAACAAAAGATACATTTGCAGGATTGAATCAGAATCTACATGATAGCATCTGGAAATCTCAGTTTATCTCTGGAATTATGATGCCTGCCATGGTCTTTGTAGGCAACTTTAGTTATGTTCTAGTCATTATCGTCGGTGCTGCCTTGGCTCTTGAAGGGTATATCAGTATCGGAATTATTGTAGCCTTCATGGTTTATGTTCGAACCTTCTCGCAACCCTTGTCACAGATTGCCCAAGGAATTACCAGCTTACAACAAGCCAGTGCAGCCATGACTCGTGTCTTCGAATTTCTAAGTGAAGAGGAAATGGAAGATGAATCTCATAAGGAAAGACAATTGACCAACATGAAGGGTGAAGTGGTCTTTGACAGAGTTTCATTTGGCTACACACCGGAACGAACGATCATTCATGACTTTTCTGCGACAGCTCATGCAGGTCAAAAGGTCGCGATTGTCGGACCAACTGGTGCTGGGAAGACGACTATTGTTAATCTCTTGATGAAGTTCTATGAGATTGATAAAGGAAGTATTCGTATTGATGGTGTGGATACTAAGGCTATGAAGCGCTCAGAAGTACACGATGCCTTTTCAATGGTCTTGCAGGATACCTGGCTCTTTGAAGGAACCATTCGTGACAATCTCATCTATAATCAAACAGGTATCAGTGATGAACGTGTGATTGAAGCTGCCAAAGCAGTAGGAATCCACCACTTTATCACAACCTTACCTGATGGATACGATACTGTTTTGGATGATACAGTGACCTTGTCAGTCGGGCAGAAACAACTCTTGACCATTGCTCGTGCTCTGCTCAAGGATGCTCCGCTCTTGATTCTGGACGAAGCAACATCCTCAGTCGATACTCGTACGGAGGAGTTGATTCAAAAGGCTATGGACCGTTTGATGGAGGGACGCACATCCTTTGTCATCGCCCACCGTTTGTCAACGATTCGCAATGCTGACTTGATTCTGGTCATGAAAGAAGGAAACATCATCGAGCAAGGCAATCATGAAGAGCTTATGGCTCAGGGTGGTTTCTATGCAGACCTCTACAATAGTCAATTTACAGAAGACCAAGCAGAAGAATAAATCTCAGAAGGCTTGACGGCCTTCTTTTTCTGCACTATACTAGAGTAGGAGATGCTAGCGGACTCGTTCTGTCAGGCTTCTTGTGTAAAATCTAGAAACAACGAGAAAACAGATGAAAAACTATCAAGAGTGGTACGATAAGAGGAAATCAAGTCTCCTTCGACATCCACAACTTTTGCAACTGATGCGAGTTTTTAATCGCATGATGACAGTTCTGATGCCCTTAGCTTACTTGACCTTGTTGGGAACAAACTTTATCCGTAAAGGGATTGGGAAAGACCTATATGCTTATATCTTGGTGCCAGCTTTTTGGCTTTGTCCTATTGACGCTCGTTCGTAAGTGGATCAATCAACCACGTCCTTATGAGACTTGGGAAATTGTTCCGCTACTAGACAAGGACAGCTCTGGGAATTCAATGCCTAGTCGCCATGTCTTTTCAGCAACCATTATTTCCATGGCTTGCCTGCATGCAAATCTTCCTGTGGGGATGATTTTTATTGGTTTTATCAGCTTTTTCTCGGCCTTGTACGGATCTTGGGGGGAGTACATTATCCCAAGGATGTTTTAGTTGGCTACGCCTGTGGTCTCCTCTTGGGAATTCTTTTCTTTATTGTGTAAGAAGCAAAGCAAGTGGGCTTGGCCTCGTAACCACTTACGGGTCAAAAGTGACCACTTGCTTTTTTGCCCTTGTAAAGTCTTTTAGGCTTTGGTATAGTAGATGCAGAAAGGAGATAGGATGAAGTTACGAATCGAGATTGATAGTGAATTAACTGAGACAGAGATTGTCATCAAGGCTGCAGCCCTGACAGATGAAATAGCTGACTTGCAACGACTATTGCAAGAAACCAAGGCTCCTAGGTTGATCTTTTACAAGGGGACGGGTGAGTATTACTTAGACTTGGCAGAAATCCTCTTCTTTGAGACGGAAGGTAGCAAGATTTACGCCCATACCCAGAAAGAGGCCTACGAGGTTCGACTTAAACTCTATGAGTTAGAGTCCATCCTACCACGCTATTTCAGTCGGGTATCCAAGTCGACTATTGCCAATATCCGTCAGGTCTACTCGGTTGACAAGTCCTTCTCAGGGACAGGCACTATTTCCTTTTATCAAACCCACAAGGAGGTTCACGTGTCACGGCACTACCAATCCCTCCTAAAAGAAAATCTAAGAAACATGAGGTAAGAATATGAAAAAGAAAGCATTTGGTATTGTGTTGCTAGTATTGGCAGCTTTAGTATTGTTACAGGGGAATTTTGGAATCCCTTCATTTGGAGGGCAGATTTGGCCCTTGATTGGTATTGGATTTTTTGCCTATCAATCAGTTGAGGCAATCCTTCGTCGTCATTTCACTTCAGCCTCTTTTACAGCCCTAGTGGCCCTCATGATTGCGAATCATTTTTATGACATTTTACCGATTCCCAATCAATCATTGTTCTGGGCGGGAGTGCTAATCGTTCTCGGAGTTGGCATGTTGACTAATTCGAACAAAACATGGAACGAGAAAAAATGGTGGTATGACGCTGAAAAGACCATTCTAACAGAAAAGGAAGTTTCCTTTGGTAGTGGAACTTTTTACAAACAGGACCAAGACTTGGTAGAAGACCAGTTTGAAGTTAGCTGTGGAAATGCCAAGATTTATTATGACAATGCAGAGATGTTAGTGATAGTGCAACCTTGAAGGTAGAAGTCAGTTTAGGGAATGCAGTTATCTATGTGCCCCAACACTGGAGAGTGGACCTGAAGGTGGAGACTTCTTGTGGAGTAGCTAAGGCAGATGCTCCTGTAGCCCCAACCAGCAAAACCTTGATTATCCGTGGAGAGGTAGCTTTTGGTAAATTAGAAGTTGTCTACGTCAAATAAAAAAAGTCTTCCAATTCCCTTGCCAAAAATAAGAAAGTGTGATAACATAGTACGGTATGTGGTGCTAGCACATCCGCTATATTAGATCTAATAGGAGGAAAACACAATGGCTAAAGTATGTTACTTTACAGGTCGTAAGACTGTATCAGGAAACAACCGTTCACACGCAATGAACCAAACTAAACGTGCCGTAAAACCAAACCTTCAAAAAGTTACTGTTCTTATCGATGGTAAACCTAAAAAAGTTTGGGCTTCAGCTCGTGCTTTGAAATCAGGAAAAGTAGAACGCGTTTAATAAACATGAAAAGACCTACAAGGGTCTTTTTTGTTTTACTCGACAGCTGAAATCATTTGAAAAATCAAGCAAATATCCGATGATACATCATTCTGCTTTTACAGTTGGGCTGAAATATGATAAAATAGAGTATCAACTATTTGAGGTAAAAAAAATGACTGTAAAAATTAATACAAAAGATGGTCAAGTCGAACTGACAGATGATGTAATCGCTACTGTCGTAGGTGGTGCAGCAACTGAAATTTTTGGTGTAGTCGGTATGGCTAGTAAAAATGCCCTCAAAGATAATTTCCAAGCCCTTCTTGGTAAGGAAAATTATTCAAAAGGTGTAGTCGTTAAAGCAGCTGAAGACGGTAGTATTGCAGTTGATGTATATACTGTATTGAGCTACGGTACAAAAATCAGTGAAGTTTCAAAAAACATCCAAGAACGTGTTCGCTTTAGCCTAGAGAACCAACTTGGAATCACTGCTCAAACTGTGAATGTCTACATTCAAAATATCAAAGTTGTAGGAGAATAATCGTGTCAAATATTACTACAAGCTTATTTCAAGAAATGGTACAGGCTGCTTCAACTCGTTTGAACAAGCAAGCCGAATATGTCAATTCATTGAACGTCTTCCCAGTTCCAGACGGAGATACAGGAACAAACATGGGAATGACAATCGAAAATGGTGCTAAAGAAGTAGCAGACAGACCAGCTTCAACTGTTGGTGAGGCTGCAAGTATCTTGGCTAAAGGTCTTTTGATGGGTGCGCGTGGGAACTCAGGAGTTATCACTTCTCAGCTTTTCCGCGGATTTTCACAAGCCATCAAGACAAAAGAAGAACTAACAGGAAAAGACCTAGCTCTTGCCTTCCAATCAGGTGTTGAGGTTGCCTACAAGGCTGTTATGAAGCCTGTTGAAGGGACAATCTTGACAGTATCACGTGGTGCTGCCATCGGTGCTAAGAAAAAAGCAGAGCAGACAGATGACGCAGTTGAGGTTATGCGTGCAGCCTTGGAAGGAGCTAAAGCAGCCCTTGCTAAAACTCCAGAAATGCTTCCAGTATTGAAGGAAGTTGGAGTTGTGGACTCAGGTGGTCAAGGTTTGGTCTTCATCTACGAAGGATTCCTTTCAGCTCTTACTGGTGAATACAGTGCGTCTGAAGACTTTGTAGCGACTCCAGCCAATATGGGTGAGATGATCAATGCAGAACACCACAAATCTGTAGCTGGACATGTGGCAACAGAAGACATTACCTTTGGTTACTGTACTGAAATCATGGTTGCTCTTAAACAAGGTCCAACTTATGCTAAAGAGTTTGACTACGAAGAATTCCGTAACTACTTGAACGAACTTGGGGATTCTCTACTTGTTGTTAATGATGACGAAATCGTTAAAGTTCACGTCCATACAGAAGATCCAGGACTTGTTATGCAAGAAGGTCTCAAGTATGGTAGCTTGGTCAAGGTTAAAGTCGACAACATGCGTAACCAACACGAAGCTCAAGTGGAAAAAGAAGCTCAAGTCAGCAAGCCAGCTGAAGAAAAAGAATATGCTCTTATCGCAGTAGTAGCTGGACAAGGATTGGCAGACATCTTCCGTGCTCAAGGTGTGGACTATGTCATCGAGGGTGGACAAACCATGAACCCTTCGACAGAAGACTTTGTCAAGGCTGTTGAGAAAGTTAATGCTCGTAACATCATCTTTTTGCCAAACAACAAAAACATCTTCATGGCAGCTCAATCTGCAGCTGAAGTATTGGAACAACCAGCTGTTGTGGTAGAAGCACGCACAATTCCTCAAGGATTGACTAGTCTTCTAGCATTTGACCCAAGCAAGTCTATCGAAGAAAACCAAGAACGCATGACTGCAGCCCTTGGCGACGTTGTCAGCGGTAGTGTAACAACAGCCGTTCGTGATACGACTATCGATGGTCTAGAAATTCATGAAATGACAATCTTGGTATGGTGGATGGTAAGATTCTCGTATCAAATCCTGACATGCACCAAACCTTGACTGAAACATTGAAACATATGTTGGACGAAGACAGTGAAATCGTAACCTTCTATGTTGGAGAAGACGGAAGCGAAGAATTGGCAAATGAAATTGCTCAAGAAATTGCAGAAGAATTCGAAGATGTCGAAGTAGAAATTCACCAAGGTCAACAACCGGTTTATCCATATCTTTTCAGTGTGGAATAAAGATTAAATAATAGAAAAAAGAAAGTTGAGAAATCAACTTTCTTTTTTTGTGACATTTGTCATATTTCCTCATGACAGAAGCTTCTAGTGATTCTACCTTCAAAGAATTATACTAGATGTATCAAATGGAGGAAGAAAATATGAAACATAAAGTAATTGTCGCAATGAGTTTAGTAGCAGCAGGAGTCATGACTTATCTCATGTTTTCAGGATTGGATGAAGGCTTCTATCATTTTCCTTGGGAGCTATTTGCAGGATTTGGAATCATGTCTTGGTTGATCCGAGAAAGTTTGAAATTAGTCTCAGATGTGAAAAAGGAGTCTGAAAAATGAAAAAAGCGATTCTCTATCTTTTTATTGGACTATCACTAGTGGTATGGTTGGTAGAAATGTTTACAGGTTGGTTTGATCAAGCCTTCCTTCACCAATTCATCCGTGGTGCCTGGGGGTTAGGATTTATGATTTTTATCGCTTTTCCGATGGGAAAGGAGTGGCTGAAAGGAGAGTATCATGAACATGATTAAGGTAGAAAGCCTAAATAAAAACATCAAGGGTAAGGCTATTTTGAAGGGTATTTCCTTTGAGGTAGCTGAAGGTGAATGCATCGCCTTGATTGGTCCCAATGGTGCTGGAAAGACAACACTCTTGGACTGTTTGCTTGGAGATAAACTGGTCACAAGCGGTCAAGTATCCATCCAAGGCTTGCCAGTGACGAGCTCTCAGTTAGACTACACAAGATCCTACCTCCCTCAAGAAAATGTCATCGTTCAGAAATTAAAGGTCAAAGAGTTGATTGCTTTCTTTCAAAGCATTTACCCAAATCCCTTGAACAACCAGGAGATCGATCAACTATTGCAGTTTGACAAGCAACAAAAAGAACAATTGGCAGAAAAATTGTCAGGTGGGCAAAAGCGTCTCTTCTCGTTTGTATTGACCTTGATTGGCCGACCAAAGCTTGTCTTTTTAGATGAACCAACTGCTGCCATGGATACTTCAACCCGCCAACGCTTTTGGGAAATTGTTCAGGAGCTAAAAGCTAAGGGAGTTACCATCCTTTATTCGTCCCATTACATCGAAGAGGTAGAGCATACAGCTGACCGGATTTTGGTCTTGAATAAGGGAGAGTTGATTCGTGATACGACGCCTCTAGCTATGCGTAGTGAGGGAATTGAAAAGCATTTTATCCTTCCTCTAGCATACAAGGAAGTCATTGAGCAGTCTAACTTGGTTGAAAACTGGGTACAAAAACAAGATGCTCTGCAAGTAGTCACACGAGAGGCAAATGTTTTTTGGCAACTGTTAGTTCAAGCAGGATGTAGCATACAAGAAATCGAAGTTAATAACCGTAGTTTGCTAGACACAATCTTTGAAGAAACACAGAAGGGAGATGACTAAGATGAAACGATGGATCGCATTAAATAAGATAGAATTTCTATTGACCAAACGGCAATTAGTCTATTATCTTTTGTCAGTAGGGATGCCGACAGCCTTTTATTTATTCTTTTCAGGCATGTACCAGGACACACCAGGTGGACCAGCGAATTTTATGCGCGACTACCTCATCTCCATGACGGCTTTTTCCATGATGTCTACCGCTATCTTTTCATTCCCAGTTGTTTTACATACCGACAAGATCAACAACTGGCAGAAAATATTACGTCATAGCCCTGTAAATATGGTAGAATATTATCTATCAAAGATAACAAGTATGATGGTTGATTATTTGGTCTCAATTCTGGTTGTTTTCTCAGTTGGGCATTTTGTAAGAGGTGTGGACATGTCTCTTGGAAGCTGGATTGGGGCTGCGCTTTTGCTGATAGTAGGAAGTGTAGCTTTTGTAGCCCTTGGTTTGGCCTTGACTCTCCTACCAACTAGTCAGTTGATGTCTGTTGTAGGCAATCTTCTTTACTTTGGCTTGGCTGTTTTAGGCGGACTCTGGATGCCCGTCTCTTTATTTCCAGACTGGATGCAAGCAATCGGGAAGCGTCTACCAAGCTATCAGTTGATGGAATTGATCAAGACCTTCTTAAATGAGGGTGGCATCAATTTATCAGCCACAGTTTATCTACTTGTTTTTTCAGCAGTTTTGTTTGGTTTGACCATTTACCTTCAAGGTCATAAGGAGAATGCTTAATGCTTGAAAGACTGAAGAGCATAGACTATATGTATTGGGCCAGTTTGATTTTTATGGTTTTTCCCATCCTTCCTGTAGTGATTGGGGAGCTTGCTGTCTGGCATTTATTGATTGATATTCTATTTGTAGTGGCGTATTTGGGTGTTTTAACAACTAAGAATCAGCGCCTATCTTGGCTTTTCTGGGGCATCATGCTGGTCTATGTAGCTGGGAACACCGCCTTTGTTGCTGTAAATTATATCTGGTTCTTCTTTTTCCTTTCCAATCTCTTAATTTATCATTTTGGTGTACGTAGTTTAAAGTCTTTACATGTCTGGACTTTTATCCTTGCTCAAGTGCTTGTGGTGGGGCAACTGTTTATTATTCAGAGAATCGAAGTTGGGTTTCTATTCTATCTACTTGTAATTCTTGCTTTTGTCGATTTGATGACTTTTGGTTTGGTTCGGATTCGGATTGTGGAGGATTTGAAAGAAGCGCAGGCCAAGCAAAATGCCCAGATAAATCTATTGCTTGCTGAAAATGAACGCAGTCGTATCGGTCAGGATTTGCATGATAGTCTGGGACATACCTTTGCGATGCTGAGTGTCAAGACAGATTTAGCCTTGCAGTTGTTTCAGATGGAGGCTTATCCACAGGTGGAAAAGGAATTAAAAGAAATTCACCAGATCAGCAAAGATTCCATGAATGAAGTGCGAACTATCGTGGAAAATCTGAAATCACGGACCCTAGCTTCAGAGATTGAGACTGTCAAAAAGATGCTGGAAATTGCTGGGATTGAGGTTCAAGTTGACAATCACTTGGACAAGGCTAGTTTGACCCAGGATGTAGAGTCGACAGCCGCTATGATTTTGTTAGAACTGGCGACCAATATCATCAAGCATGCCAGCGCTGAAAAAGCCTATCTAAAACTGGAACGCACAGATCAGGAATTGGTCCTGACAGTTAGAGATGACGGGAAAGGATTTGCAAATGTAAAAGGGAATGAACTTCATACAGTCCGTGACCGTGCAGCAGCCTTCTCAGGTCAAGTAGAGCTGGTCAGTTTGAAAGATCCCACAGAGGTGCGCGTGCATCTGCCTTATAAGGAGAGAAAGTAGATGAAAGTATTAGTCGCAGAAGACCAAAGTATGCTGAGAGATGCCATGTGCCAGCTCTTAAGCTTTCAACCAGATGTGGAGACTGTCTTGCAGGCGAAAAATGGAGCTGAAGCTATTGAGGTTTTGGGGAAAGAAGCAGTAGATATTGCCATCCTTGACGTCGAAATGCCAGTAAAGACGGGACTAGAAGCGCTCGAGTGGATCAAACAAGAAGTGCCTGAAACAAAGGTGGTTATCGTTACAACCTTTAAACGCCCAGGCTATTTTGAACGAGCGGTCAAAGCAGGAGTCGACGCCTATGTCTTGAAAGAGCGAAGCATCTCTGAGCTCATGCAAACCCTGCATACGGTATTAGAGGGACGCAAGGAGTATTCTCCAGAGCTGATGGAAGTCATGATGACACATCCCAATCCATTGACTGAGCAAGAAGTCGCTGTTCTACATGGAGTAGCCAAAGGCCTCTCCAACCAAGAAATTGCGGATAAACTCTACCTCTCAAACGGCACTGTCCGTAATTACATGACCAATATCCTCTCCAAACTAGGCGCCAGCAACCGAACCGAAGCAGCCAAAACTGCCGAAGAAGAAGGCTGGTTGTGAGGGGAGGTAAGTAAGTAAAAATCTCTTAGAAATGAATCTAAGAGATTTTTTTGTTTATTTCACCAACTTCTTCATCTCATCAATACGCGCTACGGTCGCGTCGTATTTCGCTTGATAGTCGGCTTGTTTGTCGCGTTCTTTTTGGACGACTTCTGGTTTAGCATTGGCTACGAAGCGTTCGTTAGAGAGCTTCTTACCGACCATATCCAGTTCTTTTTGCCATTTTGACAGTTCCTTGTCGAGACGAGCCAGTTCTTCTTCGACATTAAGGAGGTCAGCCAGTGGCAAGTAGATTTCTGCTCCTGTGATGACGCTTGACATAGCGAGTTCAGGTGCAGGGATGTTTGATGCGATTTCCAAGTGTTCTGGATTTGTGAAGCGTTTGATGTAGTTGACATTACTGTTAAAGAAGGCTTCCAAGTCGCTATCGCTTGTCTTCACAAGGATGGTGATTGGCTTGCTTGGTGCTACGTTTACTTCCGCACGCGCATTACGAACAGCACGGATCAAGTCTTTGAGGCTTTCTACACCAGTGTGGGCTGCAAGGTCTTCAAAGGCTGGGTTGACAGTTGGGTATTCTGCTGTAACGATAGAGCCTTCTGAGATTTGTCCAAAGATTTCCTCTGTTACGAATGGCATGATTGGGTGAAGGAGACGAAGGATCTTGTCCAAAGTATAAAGGAGAACAGAACGTGTGATGACTTTCTCTTCTTCGTTATCGCTATAAAGGACTTCCTTAGTCAACTCAACGTACCAGTCCGCAAACTCGTCCCAGATGAAGTTGTAGAGGATGTGTCCAGCCACACCAAACTCAAACTTGTCAAAGTTTTCAGTGACTTTTCCGATGGTTTCATTGAGGTTGTGGAGGATCCAGCGGTCAGTGACATTTCCAGCTTCCTTGTTGACAACTTTTTCCACATTGGCAGTTGCTTGCTCAAGGGTCAATCCTTCATTGTTCATGAGGATGTAGCGAGAGATGTTCCAGATCTTATTAATGAAGTTCCAAGATGCATCCATTTCTCGTAAGAGAAGCGGACGTCTTGCCCTGGTGCAGAACCGTTTGAAAGGAACCAACGAAGGGCATCGGCGCCGTATTTCTCGATAACATCCATTGGGTCAATCCCGTTACCGAGAGATTTAGACATCTTGCGTCCTTGCTCATCACGGATAAGACCGTGGATAAGGACGTTTTGGAATGGCTGACGGCCAGTGAATTCCAATGATTGGAAGATCATACGAGACACCCAGAAGAAGATGATATCGTAACCTGTTACCAAGGTTGACGTTGGGAAGTAGCGTTTGAAGTCTTCAGAGTCGACATCCGGCCAGCCCATAGTTGAGAATGGCCAAAGAGCAGAACTAAACCACGTATCCAAGACATCTTCGTCCTGAGTCCATCCGTCACCTTCGGGAGCTTCTTCACCGACGTACATTTCACCCTCGGCATTGTACCAAGCAGGGATTTGGTGACCCCACCAGAGCTGACGAGAGATTACCCAGTCATGGACATTTTCCATCCATTGGAGGAAGGTATCGTTGAAACGAGGTGGGTAGAATTCTACCTTATCATCTGTGTCTTGGTTGGCAATGGCATTCTTAGCCAATTGGTCCATCTTGACGAACCATTGAGTAGATAAGCGTGGCTCAACCACAACACCTGTACGCTCTGAGTGACCAACACTGTGGACACGTTTTTCGATTTTAACAAGGGCACCGATTTCTTCCAATTTAGCAACGACTGCCTTACGAGCTTCAAAACGGTCCATGCCTGCAAATTCGAAAGCCAAGTCGTTCATAGTTCCGTCGTCGTTCATGACATTGACTTGTGGCAAGTTATGGCGTTGACCAACCAAGAAGTCGTTTGGATCATGGGCAGCGTGATTTTCACGACACCAGTACCAAACTCAGGATCTGCGTGCTCATCTCCAACGATTGGGATTAATTTATTAGCGATTGGAAGGATGACGTTTTTACCGATCAAGTCCTTGTAGCGTGGGTCTTCTGGATTGACCGCAACAGCAACGTCCCCAAACATGGTCTCAGGACGAGTTGTCGCCACTTCAAGAGCGCGTGAACCATCTTCCAGCATGTAGTTCATGTGGTAGAAGGCACCTTCCACATCCTTGTGGATCACCTCGATATCAGAAAGGGCAGTGCGAGCTGCTGGGTCCCAGTTGATGATAAACTCACCACGGTAGATCCAACCTTTCTTGTAAAGTTCGACAAAGACCTTACGAACGGCTTTTGACAAACCTTCGTCAAGCGTGAAACGCTCACGAGAGTAGTCTACAGAAAGCCCCATCTTGCCCCATTGTTCCTTGATAGTAGTGGCATATTCGTCTTTCCATTCCCAAACCTTTTCGAGGAATTTTTCACGACCGAGGTCATAACGTGTAATGCCCTCACCACGCAAGCGCTCCTCAACCTTAGCCTGAGTCGCAATACCCGCGTGGTCCATCCCTGGAAGCCAAAGAGTATCAAAGCCTTGCATGCGTTTTTGACGGATGATGATATCTTGCAAAGTTGTATCCCAAGCGTGACCAAGGTGGAGTTTCCCTGTAACGTTTGGTGGTGGAATCACGATCGAATAAGGCTTAGCCTTTTGATCGCCTGAAGGCTTGAAAACATCCGCGTCAAGCCATTTTTGGTAACGACCAGCCTCAACCTCGGCTGGATTGTATTTAGGTGAAAGTTCTTTAGACATGTGTGTGTCCTTTCTCTATTGTTTTCATTTTTTCTTGAATCTGCTTTGCGACTTCTTCTGCAGACAGATTCGTATTATCAATTTTAAGGTAGTAGTGAAGACCACTCGGTTGCTTTTGAGAATTAAGTTGATTTGTTTTATCAGTCTCTAAAATTTCTCTTTCAGATATCTCAAAATTCCGTTTCAAGGGTTTGTATTTCAACCGATTCTCCGTCCGATTGCGACGTAAGCGCTCCTCAAGAGACGTTTCTAATTCAACAAAGAGAATCTCTTGATGATACTCATTTAATAAATCTTGAATATTCTTCAAATACATCAGACGATATTGATTTGAAAAGTCAATTACATCTGTTAAAATCACCGACCGATGATTCCTGGCGCTTGTTCCAAGAAAAGAAAAGTTAACGCTACGAACAAATTCCCACATTTCTTCCGTAAAATCCTGATAAATTTCGAGTGCGAAATCAATTGGTTGATGGTTGAAAAAGAGAGTCGCACCGGTGAGTTTCGAAAGTTCCTGACCAATGGTCATTTTACCTGAGGCTGGAGCTCCAATGATGAAAACATGCATCAATCCGCCTCCCACTCACTCTTCAGCAAGCCATACCTCAAATCATCACAGCGGTTGCCTTGGGCATCTTTGCGATCCCTTATGCGAGCTTCAAGGGTAAAACCAAGTTTCTCAGCGACTCGTTGACTTTGGACATTGTAGCTAAAGCAAGACAATTCAATCTTGTGTAGGTTTAGTTCTTTAAAAGCTAAATCAATCAAGGAACGTGCTGCTTCTGGCACATAACCTCGACCCCAATAGTCTGGGTGCAAGGTATAGCCAATCTCCAGCACATCGTCTTCGTGGCGGTGATTGAAGTCAACAGAACCGATAACCCTATCAGTCCCTTTAACAACAATTCCATAACCAACTGGAAGATTTTCCTTTTGATTGCGTTCAGGAAGGATATGCTCTAGATAATAAATCTCATCTTCCAAGGTCTTAACGGGCGGAAAGCCCGCTGGATAAGAGACTTCTGGCAGACTAGCGTAGGCATGGATATCCTCGGCATCAGCCACGGTACGGACTCGTAAGACAAGTCGGTCAGTCTCTATTCGTTCTGGCAGTTCAGCTCTTGTCATCCTTCTACCTCGCTTTCTACAAAAAAAAATCGCCCCTGTCATCAATCTGACAGGGACGAATGTGTTTATCCGCGGTACCACCCAATTTCGGGCAGAGCCCGCATCTTTAATCTTCTTGTTTCTCTTTTATGACGTCGTTAGCTCGTCTTGGCGTACTTGAGTACAGCCTGCAACTCGCTGCCTAGTCCTAAAAGGAAACAAAAAGATTTATATTTCAATTTTTAATTTCAACTCACTAGCAACCAGTTTTGACACATTTGTGGACTTCTCAGCACCGCCACTTCCTGTAAAATGTGGGACTCAAAACACCTCTAATGGCTTTATTTTAACAAGTTTTTCACGGAAATGCAAGGGACAAGAAAGATTACTTGAACTTGATGCCGTTTTCTTTTAATTTCTTGATAGTAGCTGGACCGATTCCTTTCAAGGCAAGGAGTTCTTTTTCTGTCCAGTTTTTGAAGTCAGCAGCAGACTTGATCCCTTCATCGTAGAAAGTTTTAGCACGGTCAAGTGGAAGTCCGCCTAGGTCAGCTGCGAAATCTTCAACAGAAGTTGTAAGCTTGTGGGCTTGCTCTTTAGTTGCTTCTACAGCTTTTTCTACTTGCTTAGAGACAGCTTTTCCTGCCTCACTTGCAGCTTTTTCAGCATGCTTCACAACTTTTTTTGTTTCTTCGACAACCTTGTTTACAGCATTTGAAAGTGCACCTGAGCGACGAAGGCTGTTTCTTAATTGTTTTTTACGTTGTAGCTTTTTTGACATGATAAGATCCTTTCAATAAAAAACCCCTGTGATTGAACAAGGACTAATCTTTATGTTTTTATTGTATCAACTTTCTTTGGGAAATGCAAGGCTTGTTAGTTTAGAAAGATAGGAGTCCTATAGGGAATTCCGCCCTAGAATAAGAGAATATGATAGAAGAAAAGCGAAAAATATGGTATAATGAAACGATAGATTTTTGAATAGGAATACAATCATGTTTGGATTTTTAAAAAAAGATAAAGTAACAGAAACACCAGCAGTGGTGCCAGCACATATCGGAGTTATCATGGATGGTAATGGTCGTTGGGCTAAAAAACGGATGCAGCCACGTGTCTTTGGGCATAAGGCTGGGATGGATGCTTTGAGAACGGTAGCCATTGCTGCTAGTGATATGGGTGTCAAGGCTATGACTGTTTATGCCTTCTCTACTGAAATTGGACACGTCCAGACCAGGAAGTCAAGTTTATCATGAACTTGCCTGTTGAATTTTATGATAAGTATGTCCCCGAATTGCACCAAAAGAACATGAAGATCCAAATGATTGGGGAAACCGATCGCTTGCCAAAACAAACTTTTGAAGCTTTGAAAAAGGCGGAAGAGTTGACCAAGTTAAACACAGGTTTGATTCTTAACTTTGCCCTTAATTACGGTGGACGAGCTGAGATTACACAAGCGGTCAAGTTGATTGCGCAGGATGTTTTGGATGCCAAGGTGAATCCAGGTGATATTACGGAAGAGTTGATTGGGGAATACCTCTTTACAGGGCATTTGCCTAAGGTCTTGCGTGATCCGGACTTAATCATTCGAACGAGTGGGGAGCTTCGCTTGAGCAATTTCTTGCCTTGGCAAGCAGCTTATAGTGAACTTTATTTCACAGATGTTTTGTGGCCTGACTTTGATGAGGAAGCTTTGAAAGAAGCTATTGCAGAGTATAATCGCCGCAATCGTCGATTTGGAGGAGTTTAGGAAAAGTTATGAAAAAGGATTTATTAAAGAGAACCATATTTGCCGCTCTGGCATTAGCAATCTTTATCCCGCTCTTGGTGATTGGTGGGCTTTGGTTACAGATTGCTATGGGACTTCTAGCTATGCTAGGGGTGCACGAGTTGCTTCAGATGAAAGGGTTAAACACCATGACCCCTGAGGGGCTGCTGACCTTGTTAGCGACTTTCGCACTGACAATCCCCCTAGAAAACTACTTGACATTTTTACCTGTAGATGGGAATGTTGTCGCATATGGTGTTGTGATTTTTATCATGTTAGGTTGCACTGTTTTTAGCAAGAATTACACCATTGAAGATGCTGTATACCCAATCGCTATGAGTTTCTATGTTGGTTTTGGATTCAATGCTTTAGTGGATGCTCGAATCGCAGGATTGGATAAAGCACTCTTGGCTCTCTGTATCGTATGGGCAACAGATAGTGGTGCCTACTTGGTCGGAATGAATTTCGGAAAGAGAAGATTGGCTCCGAGAGTCTCTCCGAACAAATCAATCGAGGGAGCTTTTGGTGGAATTATCGCTGCCATGCTTGTCACGATTATCTTTATGTTAGTGGATAGTACAGTTGCTCTTCCTTACGGCATTTACAAAATGACGCTCTTTGCTATTTTCTTTAGTATTGCAGGGCAATTGGGTGACTTGATTGAGAGTGCCATGAAACGCCATTTTGGAGTTAAGGATTCAGGGAAATTTATCCCAGGACATGGTGGAGTGCTTGACCGCTTTGACTCTATGTTAGCCGTCTTCCCTATTATGCACCTCTTTGGCTTATTTTAAGGAAAGGTGAACAAATATTAAATGTTAGGATTATTAACCTTTATCCTTGTTTTTGGAATTATCGTGGTGGTCCACGAGTTCGGACATTTCTACTTTGCTAAGAAGTCTGGAATTCTGGTTCGTGAATTTGCCATTGGTATGGGGCCAAAGATTTTTGCCCACATTGGAAAAGACGGGACTGCTTACACGATTCGTCTCCTACCGCTTGGTGGTTATGTCCGCATGGCAGGTTGGAGTGAGGATACTACAGAGATAAAGACAGGAACTCCTGTTAGTTTGACTTTGGCTGAAGATGGCAAGGTTAAGCGCATCAATCTTTCTGGTAAGAAGGTTGACCAAACGGCTCTTCCTATGCAGGTAACCCAGTTCGACTTTGAGGATAAGCTCTTTATCACAGGTCTGGTTTTGGAAGAGGAAAAACTTTCTCTGTAGACCATGATGCAACTATCGTGGAAGCTGATGGGACGGAAGTTCGTATCGCTCCGCTAGATGTTCAATATCAGAATGCGACTGTCTGGGGTAAATTGATTACTAACTTTGCCGGGCCGATGAACAACTTTATCTTGGGAATCATTGTCTTTTGGATTTTAATTTTCATGCAAGGTGGCGTTCGTGATACGCAAACGAATAACTTCAGTATTATTCCCAACAGTGCATTAGCTAAGGCCGGTGTTGAAAATACAGCACAAATCACTAAAGTCGGTTCACACGAAATTAGTAACTGGCAAGATTTGATTCAGGCTGTTGAAGCAGAGACCAAAGACAAAACAGCACCGGTATTGGATGTAACAGTCTCTGAAAATGGAACTGAAAAACAAGTCAGTGTGACCCCTGAGGAAAACCAAGGTCGCTATATTCTAGGTGTTCAACCGAGACTCAAATCAGATATCTGGTCTATGTTTGTAGGTGGATTTACTAGTGCGGCTGACTCGGCCTTGCGCATTCTCAATGCCTTGAAGAGCTTGATTTTTCAGCCTGACTTGAATAAATTGGGTGGACCTGTTGCTATCTTTAAGGCAAGTAGTGATGCTGCTAAAAATGGTCTTGAGAATGTCTTGTTCTTCTTGGCTATGATTTCCATCAATATCGGGATTTTTAACTTGATTCCTATCCCGGCACTAGACGGTGGAAAAATCGTGCTCAACATCATCGAAGCCATTCGCCGTAAACCGCTGAAACAAGAAATTGAAACCTATGTTACTCTAGTTGGAGTTGTGATTATGGTTGTCTTGATGATCGCCGTGACTTGGAACGACATCATGCGTACCTTCTTTTAAGAATTAGAGGAAAAATATGAAACAAAGTAAAATGCTAATCCCAACGCTTCGCGAAATGCCAAGCGATGCTCAAGTTATCAGCCACGCCCTTATGTTGCGTGCTGGTTATGTTCGTCAAGTATCAGCAGGAGTCTACTCTTACCTGCCACTTGCTAACCGTGTTATCGAAAAAGCCAAGAACATCATGCGTCAAGAGTTTGATAAGATGGGTGCTGTTGAAATGTTGGCTCCTGCCCTTCTCAGTGCTGACCTTTGGCGTGAATCTGGCCGTTATGAAACCTACGGTGAAGACTTGTACAAATTGAAAAATCGTGAGAAGTCAGACTTTATCTTAGGTCCAACTCACGAAGAAACGTTACAGCGATTGTCCGTGATTCTGTCAAGTCTTACAAGCAATTGCCGCTGAACCTCTACCAAATCCAGCCTAAGTATCGTGATGAAAAACGTCCACGTAATGGACTTCTTCGGACCCGTGAGTTCATCATGAAAGACGGCTACAGCTTCCACGCTAACTACGATAGCTTGGATGTAACCTATGATGAGTACAAGGCGGCTTACGAGCGTATCTTTACTCGTAGTGGCTTGGACTTCAAAGCCATCATCGGTGACGGTGGAGCTATGGGTGGTAAGGATAGCCAAGAATTTATGGCCATCACACCTGCTCGTACAGACTTTGACCGTTGGGTTGTTTTAGACAAGTCTGTCGCATCATTTGATGAGATTCCTGTAGATGTACAGAAAGAAATCAAGGCAGAATTGCTCAAATGGATGGTTTCTGGTGAAGATACCATTGCCTACTCAAGTGAGTCAAGCTATGCAGCTAACTTGGAAATGGCAACTAACGCCTACAAACCAAGCAACCGTGTTGTGACTGAAGATCAAGTGGCTCGTGTGGAAACACCAGGTGTCAAATCGATTGATGAAGTCGCAACCTTCTTGAATGTCTCTGAAGAGCAAACAATCAAGACCTTGGTTTATATCGCAGACGAGGAGCCAATTGTAGCTTTACTGGTTGGCAACGACCAACTCAATGAAGTCAAATTGAAAAACTACCTTGGAGCAGACTTCTTGGAACCTGCAACTGAGGCAGAAGTGAAAGAATTGTTGGGAGCGGACTTTGGTTCACTTGGGCCAGTCAATCTTCCTGAAAATGTCAAGATCATCGCAGACCGCAAGGTGCAAGATAGTCGCAATGCTGTTGCTGGTGCCAACGAAGATGGTTACCACTTGACTGGTGTCAACCCAGGCCGTGATTTCACTGCCGAGTATGTCGATATCCGTGAAGTTCGTGAGGGTGAAATCTCTCCTGACGGACAAGGTGTTCTCAACTTTGCGCGTGGTATCGAAATTGGTCACATCTTTAAACTCGGAACTCGCTACTCAGCAAGTATGGGAGCAGATGTCTTGGACGAAAACGGTCGTGCAGTTCCAATTATCATGGGATGCTATGGTATCGGTGTCAGCCGTCTCCTTTCAGCAGTCATGGAACAACATGCTCGCCTCTTTGTTAACAAGACTCCAAAAGGTGAATATCGTTATGCTTGGGGAATCAACTTCCCTAAAGAATTGGCGCCATTTGATGTACATTTGATTCCAGTTAATGTCAAGGATGAAGAAAGTCTTGCATTGACAGATCGTATCGAAGAAGCCTGGTCAATAAAGGCTACGAAGTCTTGACAGATGACCGTAATGAACGTGTCGGTGTTAAATTCAGTGACAGCGACTTGATTGGTCTTCCAATCCGCATCACTGTTGGTAAGAAAGCAGCTGACGGGATTGTAGAAGTCAAGATTAAGGCGACAGGAGATACAATCGAAGTTCATACAGATAACTTGCTTGAAACTCTTGAAATCCTAACAAACAAATAAAATCTATAATCAGAAGAAAAACAAGACAAAAATGTAACTAGTTTTTGCCTTGTTTTTTCTTTATAATGAGATAAAATAAAGATAAAAAGAGTAAATAAAGAGGTAGAGCTATGCTAATATTTCCAAAGGATTTTGTCTGGGGTTCCTCAACTTCTGGGCCACAGACAGAAGGGCGAGTGCCTGGTGACGGCAAGGGAGATAATCTCTGGGATTATTGGTACCAAGTAGAGCCAAATCGCTACTACAATGGGATTGGACCAGACAAAACATCGACCTTCTATGAGAACTGGGAAAAGGATATCGAACTATTGTTAGAAACAGGGCATACAGCCTTTCGGACTTCTATCCAGTGGTCTCGTATTTTTCCACAGGGTCGTGGAGAAGTCAATCCTCAAGGTGTGGCTTTTTACCGTCAGGTCTTTGAAGCTATTAAGGCTAAGGGCATTCGTTTGTTAGTCAATCTTTATCACTTTGACCTGCCTTTTGCCCTTCAAGAGGATGGAGATGGTTGGGAAAATAAGGCAACCATTAAAGCTTATGAAGACTACGCGCGTTTCTGTTTTGAAACTTATGGAGACTTGGTAGACCAATGGATTACCTTCAATGAGCCTATCGTTCCTGTAGAGTTTGGCTATTTCTATGATGCGCATTACCCTCATAAGGTAGATGCCAAAGCAGCAGTAAAGGTTGCCTATCATACCCAACTAGCCAGCACTCTTGCAGTTAAGGCTTGTCATGAAGTATTACCTGGTTCTAAGATTGGAATTGTCCTCAACTTGACACCAGCCTATCCACGTAGCCAGCATCCTGCCGATGTAAAAGCAGCTCGCATTGCCGACCTCTTTCAGGCACAATCTTTCCTTGATCCATCTGTCTTAGGAACTTATCCAGAAGAATTGGTGGAGATTTTAGCTGAGCATGATTTGCTGCCAGATTCTACAGCGGAGGAGTTGGAACTTATTCGTAAGCACACAGTAGATTTCCTTGGAGTCAACTACTACCAACCTTTGCGTGTCATGGCGCCACGTTTTGCTAAGCATCCTGACAGCCCGCTCTTGCCAGAGCATTTCTATGAACCTTACGTCATGCCTGGTCGTAAGATCAATCCCCACCGTGGCTGGGAAATCTATGAGCAAGGGATTTACCATATCGCTCAAAATATCAAGGAAAACTATGGCAATATCGAGTGGATGTTGACAGAGAATGGGATGGGCGTTGAAGGTGAAGATAAATTCCGCGAAAATGGAATGATTCAGGATGATTATCGTATTGACTTTGTCAAAGGTCATCTGGCTGAACTTCATCGCGCCATTGAAGACGGTGCTAACTGTAAAGGCTACTTGATCTGGACCTTTATCGACTGCTGGTCATGGCTTAACAGCTATAAAAATCGTTATGGTTTGGTCGAGCTTGACCTTGAAACGCAAGAACGCCGCTTGAAAAAATCAGGCCACTGGTTCAAAGAACTCAGTGACAATAATGGATTTTAGGCTACTTTTCAAATAGATTCAAAAAAACCATTGGAAATAAAGCTCTCTGAGAGAGTTTCCAATGGTTTTTCTTGTTCTTATAATAGTCCGATAAAAAGTAGTAGAGCTGATAAAGCAATAAAGGCTAGGGTTGCTAGACCACGTTGGCCTGGGCTGTAAATCTTTCGTTCTCCTCGAACTGGGAAGACGATAGCCAGTAATGCACCCCCGACAGCACCCCCAACATGCCCAGCAAGGCTGATACCAGGCATTAAAATACTACCCACTAGGTTGATGACCAAGAGGGAGAGATAGGATTGACCAAGCTGTTGGAGATAGGGATTGCGTGAAGCATATCGGAGAACAACAATTGAGGCAAACATACCGTAGAGGGCAGTTGAAGCACCTGCAGTAATAGCATTGGGACTAAAAACTAGGACAAAGAGATTTCCCATCATACCTGATAAGAGGTAGATAAAGAAAAACTGCTTGGAACCAAAGATTTGCTCCATCTGACGTCCCAAAAAGTAGAGGGATAGCATATTGACTAAAAAGTGCTGCAAGCCAATGTGGACAAAGGTTGCGGAGAATAAGCGCCAGATTTGTTCAGGCATGGCCTTGATAGCAGGGGGGATACACAGCTCCGAATTTATACAAGGTGGCTGCGCTGGTATAGTTGAAACCACTGGTTAGAAACATGAGTACAAAAACCAGGGTTGTCACGAGTAGAAAGAAGCTCGTGACAGGATACCGACGATCAAAAATTTCTTTCATAGATGAGTACCTCCTCAACAGGAATATCGTAGTGCTCAGGTTGAAAATTCTGAATCTGACATGGATAAATCGTACTAATAGTATGACCTGGGAAATGCTCCAAGTAGCGGTCGTAGTAGCCACCACCGTAGCCAACCCGATATCTAGAAGGATTGAAAGCCAAACCAGGAACATGAATCAGGTCAATCTGAGAGGGTTCAAGGATTGTGAAGTCTCCTTGAGGTTCAAGAAGTCCAAAAGAATTTCTTTCGAGTTTCTCTGGTTCATATAGAACAAAGTCCATTTTCCCATGTGGATAGGTTTTGGGAATGAGGAGTGTCTTCCCATCTTTTTGAGCTTGCTCAATGAGTCTAGCTGTCTGAAATTCATGAGGAAAAGACAGGTAAGTGGCGATGGTTTTTGCTTCCTTGTAGAAGGGATGTAGAAGTAGTTGCTCAGTCAACCAAGCGTCCATGACTTCCTTTTCTTCGGCTGATAGAGATTTGAGTTCTTGCAAGACCTGCTTGCGTAGGGCTTTTTTCATTGTTTACTCCGCAGCTTTCTTTGCTAAAAAGCTTGATACAGCCTCGACACCGACAGCCAGAGCTTCTTCCTTAGGACTCATCTGTGGATGGTGAAGAGCATAGGGACTATCAATTCCAAGCCAGAACATGACTCCAGGAACCTTTGATAGAAGATAACCAAAGTCCTCCCCTGTCATGGCAGGTTCGATGTCGATTAGTTCAATGCCCTCTTTTTCATCAAAGAAGGTCATCAATTCCTGGGCTAATTCAGGGTTGTTTTCGACAGGTAGGTAACCTCCCTGCTGAGTTCAACTTCCACATCCATATCAAAAGCAGCTGCGACACCTTCAGCGATGGTTTTGACACGTTTTTGAACTAAGAGGCTCATGCTATGTGTGAGAGCTCGAATGGTTCCATGCAAGAAAGCTGTATCAGCGATGACATTATTGGTTGTTCCAGCTTGAAAGACACCGAAAGTGACGACAGCTCCCTCGATAGGATCGACATTACGGCTGACAACTGACTGAACTTGAGTGACAAAATAGCTAGCTGCAACCAGAGCGTCGTTTGCTTGATGTGGAAAGGCAGCGTGACCACCTTTACCCTTGAAACGAATCTTGACTTCGCAAGTTCCTGCAAAGAGTGTATGGGTATTGGTCGCAATCTGTCCAACTTTTAGGTCTGGACGAACATGAAGCCCATAGAATTGGTCAGGCAACCAGTCGCCAAAGGCCCCATCTTCATACATGAGCATGCCACCTGCTTCATTTTCCTCGGCAGGTTGGAAGAGAAAGAGAAGGTTATTTTTTGGTTGGTTTTCTAAGGCACGCTCCAAGCTTCCGAGAGCAATTGTCATGTGGAAATCATGTCCGCAGGCATGCATTCTTCCTTGGTGTTGAGAGGCAAAGGCAAGACCTGTTTGTTCAACGATTGGGAGTCCGTCGATATCTGTCCGCCAACCGATGGTACGTTCTGGCTGACTTCCCTGTAAATACACTAAAATACCTGTTTGCCAAGTACGAATCTGAACAAAATCCTTACCAGCTGTTAATTTCTCAATGACATTGAGCAAATAAGCTTGAGTCTTGACTTCTTCTAAACCGATCTCAGGAATTCGGTGAAGATCGCGTCGAGTTTGAATCAAATCTAACATATCTAATTTCCTTCTATTAATACGATAAAGAGGCTGGAAAAGTTTCCGCCTCTGTTACTAATTACAAGGTACGAAGCGCATCCTCTAGCGCTGTTTTTTGTTGGGTTTGGCTATCGATTTCTTTGATAACACGAGCTGGGACACCAGCAACCACAACATTTTCTGGGACATCTTGAGTGACGATGGCACCTGCAGCGACAACAGAACCGCTACCGATTTGAACACCTTCGATAACCACAGCGTTAGCACCGATAAGTACATTATCACCGACACGGACAGGCTCTGCACTAGCTGGTTCGATAACACCTGCAAGAACAGCACCCGCACCCACGTGACTATTTTTACCGACAATAGCACGTCCCCCAAGAATAGCACCCATGTCAATCATAGTACCAGCACCGATTTCAGCACCGATGTTGATCACAGCTCCCATCATGATAACAGCGTTGTCGCCAATCTCAACCTGGTCACGGATGATAGCCCCTGGCTCGATACGAGCGTTGATAGCACGTTTATCTAGCAAAGGAACTGCAGAATTACGAGCATCTTGCTCAACAACATAATCTTTATTTTCTGTTAGTCCATCAAGAAGTGGAGCGATATCTTTCCAGTCTCCAAAAAGAACATTCCCAAGCTTGATAACAGAGGCAGGGATAGCTCCGGCAAGTTGTCCTTCAAAGGTCACTTTTACACTTGTCTTTTTCTCAGCATTTGCGATAAATTGGATAATTTCTTGTGCATTCATTTTTGTAGCAGTCATAGATGTCTCCTCACTCTTTGTAATGCTTACTATTCTACCAAAAAAGGCTTCAAAATTGAAGCCTTAAGTGTTAAAAGAAGATTCTTTCAGTTTGTCCTTTGATTCTTCGATGGACAAGAAGATCATGGGAATAATAATCAAAATCATAGCTAATAGTAGGTAGCCGTCCAAGACCAGACCTAGAAATAGAACGCTTAGAATAGCAGAGGATAGCGGTTCACTTGCACTAACCACTGACACCACCAATGGGGATACGAGCGAGACAGCCTTCATGGATAGGAAAAAGGCAAAAGCTGTTCCCAGAAAGGCAATGGTCAAACAAATCAAGATGCTCACCCAATCCAGCTGAAAGCTAATTCTATATACAGGGTAGAGAAAATTACTAAAGAGTCCAGCCAGCATCATTCCCCAACCAACAGTAGGAACAAAACCATATTTTCGAGCAAATGGCTGGGGCAAAATGACATTAAACATGACGCCCAGCGCACTGAGAAGTCCAGTTAGTAAGGCGATAGGAGTGATGGATAACTTAGAGAGATCGCCTTTGGTAGCCATCAAAAAGACCCCAAGCATAGCAGTTAAAACATAGAAGATTGCTTTTTTAGAAGCTTTTTTCTTGTAGATGATGCGGTTGTAGATAAGAATGAAGACAGGACTGATAAATTGTAGGATGGTTGCAGTTGTCGCATTAGAGTATTCTACGCAGAGATAGAAGAAATACTGAACGGAGAAGATTCCTAAGATGGCATAAGCCAGAAAAGGCAGGTAGTTTTTGCGCTTTCTCCAGATATCGAATAGCTGTGAGCGAAACTTAAAGCTAGAGAAGATAAGTACGAAACTACCTGCAAGGCTTAGTCGCATGGAAGTAATCCAGCCGGATGATACTTGATAATGCGTAAAGAAGAATTCTCCTAAAATGCCACAAATACCCCATATTAATCCAGATAGGAGGGAGTAAATGGTTCCCTTGAAAAATATTCTTTTGATACTGATTCATATAGAAAGGTTAGCGCTGTAGTCTATTTGACGAAGAGTCGTTACTACCGTTGGTAATATTATTGTTATTATTACCGTTATTGTTGCTACTGTTGCTATTATTATTATTGCTATTGTTATTTCGATTATTGTTATTGTTGCTATTGTTGTTTGAATTATTATTGTTGGAATTAGAAGATTTTGGCAAACTTCCCAAAATAGTATTCCAAGCATTTTGGTAGTCAGCATCGCTTCCACCAATAGCAAATCTGTAGGTAGTAGTTGGTGCACCAGCTTGGTTAGCCCAGTAACTTGTTACCATTTCTCCAGTTACTTCAATTTCTCTACCGTTAATAGTAACCTTACCTGGTTTCTGACCAGTCGATCTAAGGACTTGAGAAGAAGTGACACTTGAGTCAAGGCTAAAGCGTTCAGAACCCCAAACAGAAGGAGAAGCTTGCTGAATAGCATTGACCAGATAAGCCATATATTTAGCATTGCGGTAGTGACCAGCTCCCTTTCCAAGAGGTCTATTGTCATCGTGACCGAGCCAGCCCCCAAGTGTCAATCTTGGAGTTGAAAGCATAAGCCACATATCACCATCTTCATTGGTTGTACCAGTTTTACCAATCCAGTCAGCACCTGCTAAACTTGGATTGATCGCAGCAAGGTCGCTCTGGAAGCTTGAAGTGACTCGTGACGAAATAACATCTCTCAACAAGCTCTGCATAATGGTTGCAGTCGCTTTAGAGTATACCTGAACAGGTTCGTCTTTGTGCTCATAGATAACCTCACCACTAGTTTTTTCGATTTTCGAAATCATGAATTTTTTATGATACACACCGTTGTTGGCTAAGGTTTGGTATCCGTTTGTATGTTGAGCTACAGTAACATCGATTCCTCCACCCATAGGCAAACTTTCAATGTCGTATTCCGGGATTTCATAGCCCATTTTTTCCATGTAAGAGCGAACATCAACACCCTTTTCACGGAGTGTGCGGTAAGTCCAGTAGGCTGGGATGTTCCATGAATAATTGAGGGCTTCTTTCAAGCTCATCATGCCTGTACCAGGGCTATTGACATACATGATTGGATTTCCGTTTGAGAAGTTGGTTGGATAGTTAGATAGGACACTTGCACTTCCCATCAAACCTTGGTCAATGGCAATACTGTAGGCTAGGATTGGTTTAGTAGTTGAAGCAGGAGAACGTTTAGTATTAAAGGCGTGGTTGTTTTGGTTACTTTGGTAATCACGGCCACCAACAAAACCTAAGATAGCTCCCGTTTGATTATCCATCAAAACATTTCCGACTTCAGGTTGACCGGTATTATCGTCGACAAGATAGCCATAGTTGGCTACTGCATCTTGCATGGCAGTATGGATAGCTTTGTCGATTGTAGTTGTGATACGGTAACCACCATTTTGAATTTCTTTTTCAGCTAATTCACGATAGGATTTTTGGATAGACTCGTTTTTGAGTTCTTGGGCAGAGACGTTGTCCTTTTGTACCAAGTAATCATACATGAGGTTAGTTGCTTCATCAAGAGCAGTAAAGTAGAGATAGCCCCTAGAAGTTACGTTTACACTTTCTGCTGGCAAGAAATCTTGTTTGATGTCGTATGCTTTATAGGTTTCGTAATCTTCCTGACTGAGGACCCCTGTCCTGTACATATTGTAAAGAACATCTTGAGAGCGTTTGATACCAAGTGCCATATCTTCTTCACTCTTCATTTCTCCCGTAGATTCATAAGGTGAGTAAGAGATAGGACTTTGTGGCAAGCCTGCTATGAAGGCTGCTTGAGGTATCGTTAGCTGATAGGCATCAACACCGAAAATACCCTTGGCTGCTTGTTGAGCTCCTGCGATATTTGCCCTTTATTGTTACGACCAAATGGAGCGACATTGAGATAGGTTGTCAAGATTTCGTCCTTGCTCATTGCTCTCTCTAAGGCCAAGGCATCCACGATTTCAGTAGCTTTACGGGTTAGTGTAGGAGCATCACCAACCACTTGCTGCTTGATGAGCTGCTGTGTTAGTGTAGAACCTCCACTAGAAGAACCAAGTCCGATAAAGTTTCCTAGACTGGCACGAATAACCGCTTTAGGAACGACTCCATTGTGTTCTGCGAAATGTTCATCCTCAGTCGCAACGATAGCCTGCTTGAGATTGTCTGAAATAGCATCTGATGCTACAGATGTCCGTAGGAGGTCACTTTCGATAGCGCCAATCATGGAACCGTCAGCATAACGAATCTCAGAGATGGATGAAATATCGTTCACTTGTTTGACTAAATCTTCTGTTTGAGGGACGGTCACTTTGTCAAACAGAGATACAGCATAACCGAAAACAACCCCAGTACCTAAAAGTCCACCAAGAAAGGCGATGATGAATAGGGTATTAAAGGTTGCCTTGATTCCCAGTAAGATATTGGCAAAGATAGTCCAAATATTCGTTTTGGTTTGCTTTTTCTTTTTAGAATTTTTAGGACCTTTTTTTCCTAGATGTATATTTTTTAGTTTTGTTTTAAGGGACTGAAGGAAAGCCAGTCCTTTTTCTTTCATAGATAATAATTTATTCTTCATTTCTTTCCTCACTCCTTATTATTATACCATAAAAGCAATGATTGCAAGAAATTAGGCTTGGACTAGCTTTGGAGGTGTTTAGGCAACAAAAAACCAGGTATTTTCAACCTGGTTTAAGGGCTTATTTTTCTCCTGAGAGTTCTTTCCCGAGGTTAATCAAATAAGTCTTCAAGTCATCTTTGACTTGAGGATGTCTAAGTGCGTAGTCGATTGAAGTCTTCATAAAGCCAAACTTGTCTCCAACATCATAACGAGCCCCCTTGAATTCACGAGCAAATACACGTTGAGTTTTGTTGAGGGTATCAATAGCGTCTGTTAGCTGGATTTCATTTCCGGCACCAGGCGTTTGATTTTCAAGAATACCAAAAATCTCTGGTGTGAGGAGATAACGACCGATGATCGCTAAATCACTTGGTGCGTCCTCAGGTGCGGGTTTTTCAACGAAGGTTTCAACACTGTAAAGTCCGTCTTTTCCTTCACCTTGAGGTGCGATAACACCATATGCAGAAACTTCTTCGTGTGGTACAGGCATTACGGCGATAGTAGAAGCGTGAGTCTCTTCGTAATCATTCATAAGTTGCTTGGTCAATGGGACAGCATTGTCATCAGTGATATCCATGAGGTCATCTCCCAGCATCACCACAAAAGGTTCATTCCCAACGAATGCTTTGGCTTGTAAAACGGCATCTCCAAGCCCGCGTGGGTGTGTTTGACGGATGAAGTGAAGGCGCATGCCAGTCGTTTCATCAACTAATTTTAAGAGATCCGTTTTTCCTTTTTCCCTGAGGTTGTATTCTAGTTCAAAGTTTGAGTCAAAGTGGTCTTCGATAGAACGTTTTGACTTCCCTGTTACAACAAGAATGTCCTCAATTCCAGACTTAAGAGCTTCTTCAACGATAAACTGGATGGTTGGTTTATCCACGATTGGCAACATTTCTTTAGCCAAGGCTTTGGTTGCTGGTAGGAAACGAGTTCCAAGCCCCGCAGCAGGGATAACAGCTTTTCTAACTTTTTGCTTCATGAGCATCCTTTCTAACGGTGATTATGACCACTCGTTTTCTGCCTTGAACTCGTTACTCATGAGTTCAGAAACAGCATCTTTAATATTAACATTTTCATAAATAACTTGGTAAATAGCCTGGGTAATAGGCATATAGACTCCAAGCTCTTGCGCCAATTCGTAAGCAGCTTTGGTTGTTGAAATTCCTTCGATGACCATTCCCATGTTGGCTTCGATATCTGCCAAGGCTTCACCACGCCCAAGAGCATCGCCTGCTCGCCAATTACGTGAGTGGACAGAGGTTCCTGTAACGATTAAATCCCCAACTCCAGAAAGACCACTGTAAGTTAATGGGTTTGCTCCAAGTTTAACCCCCAGACGAGTAATTTCCGCAAGCCCGCGCGTGATAATCGCCGCCTTAGCATTATCACCAAAGCCAAGTCCATGAAGGGCCCCTGCACCAACAGCGATGATATTTTTAAGAGCACCAGCTGTTTCCACTCCGATCACATCTGTATTGGTATAAAGACGGAAGTAGTGGTTACTAAAGAGTGCTTGAACATACTGAGCTGTCTCTAAATCCTTAGATGCGGCTGTAATCAAGGTAATGTCACGGACGATTGTTTCTTCTGCGTGACTAGGACCAGATACAACCACAATTTCACTGCGGAACTCTTCAGGGATTTCTTCTTCAAGAATGGTTGAAAGACGTTTGTGACTATTTGGCTCGAGACCTTTTGAAGCATGCATAATAACCACTTTATGGTCCAAAACAGCAGCTACCTGTTGAGCTACCAATCTTGTCACCTTAGTTGGAACTACGAACAAGACAGCGTCAACGCCCTTCAAGACTTCTGCTAAATCATGGTAGGCAACAATCTTCTCGTCTAATACAGTATCCTTAAAATAGCGTTTGTTGGTATGTTGTGTATTGATTTCGTCAATTTGGTCAGGAATATTTCCCCAGATACGTACTTCATGTCCATTGTCATTTAAAACTTGTGACAGAGCAGTACCCCAAGAACCAGGCCCTAAAACAGCGATGGTTTGTTTGTTCATTTTCCCCTCCTTCTGAGAAAGCACTTTCCTATATTCTACCATAAAAAGCCTTATCTTGCATCTATATTATTTATGAAGAGTTAATTGAATGGTAAATTATATATATTGGAGAATTTTTAGAATTTATTTGTAAAATAGTTTAGTGTTCAAAGGGCGAAACGATAAAAAACACGAAAAGAGGAACAATATTTCCCCTAAAAATGGTATAATAGGAGCATCACGAAAATTGGAGAGACAGCATGAGTTTTTACAATCACAAAGAAATCGAGCCTAAGTGGCAGAAACACTGGGCTGACCATCACACCTTTAAGACAGGAACAGATGCCTCAAAACCGAAGTTTTATGCGCTTGACATGTTCCCTTATCCATCTGGAGCAGGTCTGCACGTAGGGCACCCAGAAGGCTATACAGCGACAGATATTCTCAGTCGTTTCAAACGTGCCCAAGGCTACAACGTCCTTCACCCAATGGGGTGGGATGCTTTTGGTTTGCCTGCAGAGCAATACGCTATGGATACAGGGAATGACCCAGCGGAATTCACAGCGGAAAACATTGCCAACTTCAAACGCCAAATCAATGCGCTTGGATTCTCTTACGACTGGGACCGTGAAGTAAATACAACAGATCCAAACTATTACAAATGGACACAATGGATCTTCACCAAGCTTTACGAAAAAGGCTTGGCTTATGAAGCTGAAGTGCCAGTAAACTGGGTTGAAGAATTGGGAACAGCCATCGCCAACGAAGAAGTTCTTCCAGATGGAACATCTGAGCGTGGTGGCTATCCAGTTGTCCGCAAACCAATGCGCCAATGGATGCTTAAAATCACTGCCTATGCAGAACGCTTGCTCAATGACTTGGATGATTTGGACTGGCCAGAGTCTATCAAGGACATGCAACGCAACTGGATTGGGAAATCAACTGGTGCCAATGTCACCTTTAAAGTCAAAGGGACTGACAAGGAATTCACCGTCTTTACGACACGTCCAGATACCCTTTTCGGGGCGACCTTCACTGTCTTGGCGCCTGAGCATGACTTGGTAGATGCTATCACAACACCTGAACAAGCTGAGGCTGTAGCTAATTACAAACACCAAGCAAGCCTCAAATCAGACTTGGCTCGTACAGACCTTGCCAAGGAAAAGACAGGGGTTTGGACTGGTGCTTATGCCGTAAACCCTGTCAATGGTAAAGAAATTCCAATCTGGATTGCCGACTATGTTCTCGCTAGCTACGGTACAGGTGCCGTTATGGCCGTACCAGCCCACGACCAACGTGACTGGGAATTTGCTAAACAGTTTGGCCTTCCAATCGTAGAAGTGTTGGAAGGTGGAAACGTAGCAAAAGCTGCCTACACAGAAGATGGCCTTCACGTCAACTCTGACTTCTTGAACGGTCTTAACAAAGAAGAAGCGATTGCCAAAATTGTGGCTTGGTTGGAAGAAAAAGGCTTTGGTCAAGAAAAAGTTACCTACCGTCTCCGTGACTGGCTCTTTAGCCGTCAACGTTACTGGGGTGAACCAATCCCAATCATTCATTGGGAAGATGGAACATCAACAGCTGTTCCTGAAAATGAATTGCCACTTGTCTTGCCAGTAACCAAGGACATCCGCCCTTCAGGTACTGGTGAAAGTCCATTGGCTAACTTGGCAGACTGGCTGGAAGTGACTCGTGAAGATGGCGTCAAAGGTCGTCGTGAGACGAATACGATGCCACAATGGGCAGGTTCAAGCTGGTACTACCTCCGCTATATCGATCCACATAACACTGAGAAATTGGCGGATGAGGACCTCCTCAAACAATGGTTACCAGTGGATATCTACGTGGGTGGAGCAGAGCATGCTGTACTTCACTTGCTCTACGCTCGTTTCTGGCATAAATTCCTCTATGATATCGGTGTTGTTCCAACCAAAGAACCATTCCAAAAACTCTTTAACCAAGGAATGATCTTGGGAACTAGCTACCGTGACCACCGTGGTGCTCTTGTAGCGACTGACAAGGTTGAAAAACGTGACGGTTCCTTCTTCCATGTGGAAACAGGGAGAAGAGTTGGAGCAAGCACCAGCCAAGATGTCGAAATCCCTCAAGAACGTTGTCAACCCAGACGATGTGGTGGAACAATACGGTGCTGATACCCTTCGTGTCTATGAAATGTTCATGGGACCACTCGATGCTTCGATCGCTTGGTCAGAAGAAGGTCTGGAAGGAAGCCGTAAAGTTCCTTGACCGTGTTTACCGTTTGATTACAAGTAAAGAAATCGTTGCGGAAAACAATGGTGCTCTAGACAAGGTTTATAACGAAACCGTTAAAGCTGTCACAGAGCAAATCGAGTCCATGAAATTCAACACAGCCATTGCCCAACTCATGGTCTTTGTCAATGCTGCTAACAAGGAAGATAAACTCTATGCGGACTACGCCAAAGGCTTTATCCAATTGATCGCTCCATTTGCCCCTCACTTGGCAGAAGAACTCTGGCAAACAGTGGCAGCAACAGGCGAGTCTATCTCTTATGTAGCTTGGCCAACATGGGACGAAAGCAAATTGGTTGAAGACGAAATCGAAATCGTCGTTCAAATCAAAGGAAAAGTCCGTGCTAAACTCATGGTCGCAAAAGACCTTTCTCGCGAAGAATTGCAAGAAATTGCTCTGGCTGACGAAAAAGTCAAAGCAGAAATTGATGGCAAAGAAATCGTGAAAGTGATTAGTGTACCTAATAAGCTTGTAAATATCGTAACAAAATAAATTTAAAAGTCCTTCAGAGCTAAGTTCTGGAGGATTTTTTGAATATTACCTGTGAGATGTGATATACTATTCACATCTTTAAACTTATAAGTGTGAGACAAGGAGAAAGCTATGCCAGTAAATGAATACGGTCAGATGATTGGTGAACCTGTAGATGATACACCTGGAGTTTTGCCTTCACTTGTACGGATAGAAGGGCGATATACGATTATAGAAGCTCTATCGGTGGAAAAGCATGCAGAGGATTTATTAGCTGTATATGGCCCAGATAGTCCTCGTGAGATGTGGACCTACCTTTTTCAACCACCTGTGGCTAATCTAGAAGAGTTAATGGTAGCTTTAAAGCAGATGATTGAGCTCGTAAGGACCGCTTTTACTATGCGATTATCGATAAAGCGACTGGTAAAGCACTGGGTACTTTTTCGCTCATGCGCATTGACCAAGCAAATCGCACCATTGAAGTTGGCGCAGTGACTTTTTCTCCAGCTCTCAAACAGACAAGGATGGGAACAGAAGCTCACTATTTGCTAGCTCGTTATGTCTTTGAAGAACTCAACTATCGTCGCTATGAGTGGAAATGTGACGCCCTCAATCTTCCATCTAGAAAAGCAGCAGAACGTTTGGGCTTTGTCTATGAAGGAACCTTCCGCCAAGCTGTTATCTATAAAGGTCGTACCAGAGATACGGATTGGATGTCTATGATTGATAAGGACTGGCCAAAGGTCAAAGCTCGTTTTGAATCGTGGTTGAATCCGGATAATTTTGATGAAAATGGGCAACAGTTGAAATCTCTTAGAGAATGTTAGAAAGGTTTGTTATGATTAAGATTACAAAAGAAAGATCTGTTTCAATTGATGACGTTTTACATCTCTATCAGGCAGTTGGTTGGACAAACTATACCAATCAGCCACAGATGTTGGAGCAAGCCTTGTCTCATTCGCTAGCGATTTATCTTGCCCGTGATGGTGAGGAAATCGTTGGTTTAGTGCGTCTGGTTGGAGACGGTTTTTCATCGGTTTTTTTCCAGGATTTGATTGTTTGGCCTAGCTATCAGCGCCAAGGAATTGGTAGTGACTTGATGAAAGAAGCCTTGGCTGACTATAAGGATGCCTACCAAATACAACTAGCGACTGAACAGACAGAAAAAACCTTGGGTTTTTACCGTTCTCTGGGGTTTGAATCCTTATCTACTTATGATTGTACAGGAATGATTTGGGTGGATCGAAAAAAATTTAAATAATTCTTTTATCTTAAGTTAACTTTAAGTTTACTCATGTATCATGTAATCATTAAGTAAAGACCTCCTAACTTTATTTAATAGAAATCCTAAACTTTTCTTTTTCATAATAATCTCCCTAAAGAAGCCACCAAATCAGGTGGCTTTTTTTATGTTCAAATGCAGAAGTTTTAAGGTAGAATTGACCACATAATCATCCATTTTGACCACATAGTACCAAACTATATTTTTTCTTTTTTCTTTTTGTTAAACTGAAGGTGTAAAAAGGAGGAAGGAAATATGATTTTACAAGCAAAAGGCCTCACTAAGAACTATGGAGACCATACAGCAGTAAAAGATATAAATTTAGAGTTTAAAAAAGGAAGTTTTAACGCAATCTTAGGACCTAATGGGGCTGGCAAATCGACCACGATTTCAATGTTAATCGGACTTAAACGAGCAACTAATGGTCAAATCATCTATGCGCCCAATACTCGGATTGGAGTTGTTTTTCAAGCAAGTGTATTGGATGAAAAGTTGACGGTCAAAGAAAACCTAGCCATTCGCGCTCAGCAGTATAAGGGGATTAAAGGTGGTCGTGTGGAAGATTTAATCAATCAACTAGGGTTGACTGCTTTTCAGAAACAACTTTATGGAACTTTATCAGGAGGACAGAAACGTCGAGTTGACATTGCTCGGGCTCTCCTATCCAATCCCGATATTTTATTTCTAGATGAACCTACGACTGGACTAGATATTCAGACTCGCAAATCCATTTGGGATTTATTGTATCGTCTACAAAGAGATGAAGGGATGACTATTATCTTAACGACTCATTATCTGGATGAAGCAGATGAGGCAAATCAACTTTATATTATAGATCATGGAGAGGTTATTGCCCAAGGTTCTGCTGCTGAAATTAAAAGTGAGTTCGCTTCCAATCTTTTAAAAATTTGTTTTAAAGACAAGCAGGTGGAGAAATTCTTACCTAAAAATATGCCTGTGGAAAAGGAAAATGAGTTTGAGTATAGTCTTTATCCTAAGAGCCAATTGGAAGCTATTGATTATTTGACCCAAGTTCGTGAGAAGATTGCTAGCTTTGAATTTCGTCCAGGAACTATGGATGATGCCTTCATAGCCCTTACAGGAAGAGAGGTGCGCTAATGTTAGCCTTATTAAAACGTGATTTTTTGTTGTATTTTCGTAATCATTCAGGAGTCTTTTTCTCATTACTGGGAGCTTTGATTTCCTTTCTACTCTATATCATTTTTTTGCAGAAAAATTTGATGGATGCCTGGTCCCAACTTCCTGATAATAAGAGCCTTTTAAATAACTGGCTGATGGGTGGAACCTTGGCTGTGACTGGGATTACAACCAGTTTTACAGCTTTAACCCAGATGGTACAAGACCGTGAAAATCAAGTGGATCAGGATCTCTTTTTGACAGATTTAGGGAGCTGGGGCTTGCAACTGTCTTATCTTATTAGTAGCCTTATCATTTCTTTTGTTATGCAAGCCTTTATGCTTATTGTTATGAGCCTTTATTTTCAAGAAATTCCAGCTATGAGTAAGCTATTTGAAATAAGTTTAATCATGCTGCTAAGTAGTCTCCTTTCAACATTGGTAAATGCACTCTTGATTTACCATTTCCAGTCAGTAGATAGTCTGGGTAAATTGGCTACCATTGTAGGTACAGCTTCAGGGTTTTTAGTAGGAACTTATGTACCAATGGGAATTCTTCCTAACTTCGCTCAAGTTCTCATGAAGTGCACACCGGCTACCTATCTTGCTTCTCTCTATAGACAGGTCTTAATGAAGGAGCAATTAGAAACTACATTTATGGGGAATAGTAGCTTATTAGAAGAGTTTCAAGAAAAAAATTAGGAATCCGGCTTAATTGGCAGAACCTTTTAACAAAGGAAGAAACATACTTAATAGTGGTGAGTATCTGCCTCCTAACTTTTTCTGCTTTGGCTGGTAGTAGTTAAAATCTCTAGCAAAAAAATAAAAAAATTATAGGTTAAGTTAACTTTAAGTTTATTCATGTATCATGTAATCATTAAGTAAAGACCTCCTAACTTTATTTAATAGAAATCCTAAACTTTTCTTTTTTTCATAATAATCTCCCTAAAGAAGCCACCAAATCAGGTGGCTTTTTTTGTTTGTAGGCTGGATTTTTTTGCTATAATAGGAGCATGAGTAGAATTTTTAGATAATGAAATCATGGGTGATGAGGAGTTGGTAGAACGTACCCTCCGTCCCCAATATTTACGTGAATATATCGGACAAGACAAGGTCAAGGATCAGCTTCAAATCTTTATCGAGGCAGCAAAAAAATGCGTGATGAGGCGCTGGACCATGTTCTTTTTGTTTGGTCCCCCAGGTCTCGGGGAAAAACAACCATGGCTTTTTGTCATTGCTAATGAATTGGGAGTTAATCTCAAGCAGACGTCTGGTCCCGTTATCGAAAAAAAGCCGGTGATTTGGTAGCAATTTTTGAATGACTTGGAGCCAGGAGATGTTCTTTTTTTATTGATGAGATTCATCGCTTGCCCATGTCGGTAGAAGAGGTGCTATACAGTGCCATGGAAGACTTCTACATTGACATCATGATTGGTGCAGGGAGAAGCTAGTCGTAGTGTCCATCTAGATTTGCCACCATTTACCTTGATTGGTGCGACAACTCGAGCAGGGATGCTGTCCAATCCTCTTCGTGCCCGTTTTGGGATTACAGGTCACATGGAATATTACGAACATGCTGACTTGACAGAGATTGTCGAGCGGACGGCAGATATCTTTGAGATGGAAATTACCCATGAGGCTGCATCTGAGTTAGCTTTACGCAGTCGTGGAACTCCTCGTATTGCCAATCGATTGCTCAAGCGCGTGCGTGATTTTGCGCAGATTATGGGCGATGGCTTGATTGATGATGTCATTACGGATAAGGCCTTGACCATGCTGGATGTAGATCATGAAGGATTGGACTATGTGGACCAGAAAATCCTTCGCACCATGATTGAGATGTACGGTGGGGGTCCTGTCGGTCTAGGAACTCTTTCTGTAAATATCGCTGAAGAGCGTGAGACGGTAGAAGATATGTATGAACCTTACCTAATTCAGAAAGGCTTTATCATGCGAACTCGTTCAGGACGGGTCGCGACAGCCAAGGCTTATGAGCATTTGGGGTATGAATATATTGAAAAATGAGACTGAAATTTTAGACTCTTTTAGGGAAAATTCTGAAATGATGGCTATTTTGACTATCATCCGTGACCTGGAGTTGAAAGATTCCTGGTTAGCAGCTGGTTCGGTTCGAAATTTTATCTGGAATCTTTTGTCAGATAAACCAGCCTTTGACCGTGAAACGGATGTGGACGTCATTTTCTTTGACCCAGACGTGAGTTACGAAGAAACGCTGGTAATAGAAAACAAGTTGAGAGAGGACTTCCCCCAGTATCAGTGGGAGTTGAAAAATCAAGACTATATGCATCAGCATAGTCCCCATACACCTCCGTATAAAGATTCCTGTGACGCTATGAGTAAATATCCCGAACGTTGTACGGCGATAGGACTTCGCTTGCAAGCTGACGCAACTTTAGAGCTCTTTGCTCCTTATGGTTTAGAGGATATTTTGAACTTTCAGGTTTCTCCAACTCCCCATTTTTTAGAAAATGACGACCGGATGAAGCTTTATCAACAGCGTTTATCTAAGAAAAATTGGCAAGAAAAATGGGAAAATCTCACATTTAAAAATACTTAAGGAAACTTTAAGATAGGAGCTGTATACTTATCTCATAAGTTAAGAAGACCTTAACTTAAACTCCTAAAACTTTTTCATAATAATCTCCCTATAAAAAATCAAGTCGCCCAATTAGGCGGCTTTTTTTATTCTAAGGCCAAGAACTTTCATGATATAATTGTTTTATGAGATTAGATAAATTTTTAGTAGCCTGCGCTGTCGGGAGTCGGACTGAGGTTAAAAACTTTCTCAAGTCAGGGCGCGTGACGGTCAATGGCAAGAAAGAAAAATCTGCTAAGCTACAAATTGATGAAGTGACAGATGAGATTCGCTTTGATGGGCAAAAGCTAGAGTATGAGGAGTTTGTTTACTATATGATGAACAAGCCCCAGGGAGTTATCTCAGCGACTGAAGATCCTAAACACAAGACGGTGTTGGACTTGTTGGATGACTATGCACGTGCCAAGGAAGTTTTCCCAGTAGGGCGCTTGGATATTGATACGCATGGACTCTTGCTCTTGACTAATGATGGCAAGCTGGCTCATGCTCTACTTTCACCAAAACGTCATGTGGATAAAATCTATCTAGCGCAGATTAATGGAATCATGACAGATGCAGATGTTGAGACATTTGCGCAAGGTGTTCCGCTCAAGGACTTTACCTGTCAGCCTGCCAAGCTGGAGCTTGTGTCGGTGGATACGGAAAAGGATCAAAGCCTGGTCCGAGTGACCATTGCAGAAGGGAAATTCCACCAGGTCAAACGGATGGTAGCCTACTGTGGTAAGGAAGTTGTGGACTTGCAACGTTTAACCATGGGAACTTTGACCTTGGATGATGATTTGAAACGTGGAGAATGGCGTCGTTTAACCAAGGAAGAACTAGAAGCTTTGCTTGAAAGTGTCAGCTAGTGATAGCACACCATGGATAATCAGGAAAAGGTAGGAAAAATGTCCCTGCCTTTTTTTCAGTTTTTAGTTGCTTCCTTTGTGAAAAGCGTTATAATAGACTGTAGAATAAAAAGGAGGATTTTATGAACGCGATTCAAGAATCATTTACAGATAAATTATTTGCCAACTATGAAGCAAATGTAAAATACCAAGCTATCGAAAATGCAGCTAGCCACAATGGAATTTTTTTGCAGCCCTAGAGCGTCGCCAAAGCCATGTAGACAATACACCTGTTTTCTCGCTTGATTTGACAAAGGACAAGGTCACTAACCAGAAGGCTTCGGGTCGTTGCTGGATGTTTGCGGCACTTAATACTTTCCGCCACAAACTCATCTCTCAATACAAACTTGAGAAACTTTGAATTGTCACAAGCCCACACCTTCTTCTGGGACAAGTATGAAAAAAATCTAAACTGGTTCTTAGAGCAAGTCATTGCGACTGCTGACCAAGAATTGACAAGCCGCAAGGTTAGCTTCCTACTCCAAACTCCACAACAAGATGGTGGTCAGTGGGATATGGTAGTTTCTCTCTTTGAGAAATACGGTGTCGTACCTAAGTCTGTTTATCCAGAGTCTGTTTCATCTAGTAGCAGCCGTGAGCTCAATGCAATCCTTAACAAATTGCTTCGTCAAGATGCTCAAATCTTGCGTGACCTCTTGGCTTCTGGCGCTGACCAAGCTACCGTTCAAGCCAAGAAAGAAGACCTCTTGCAAGAAATCTTTAATTTCCTTGCCATGTCATTAGGTCTCCCACCACGTCAATTTGACTTTGCTTATCGCGATAAAGATAATAACTATCAAAGTGAAAAGGGCATCACACCACAAGAGTTTTACAAGAAATATGTCGACCTTCCACTAGAAGACTATGTTTCTGTTATCAATGCTCCAACTGCTGACAAACCATACGGGAAATCATACACAGTTGAAATGTTGGGGAATGTCGTTGGTAGCCGTGAAGTTCGCTACATTAACGTACCGATGGAACGCTTGAAAGAATTGGCCATTGCTCAAATGCAAACAGGAGAAACCGTTTGGTTTGGTTCAGATGTCGGCCAGCTCAGCAACCGTAAAACAGGGATTCTTGCGACAGATGTCTATGATTTTGAATCAAGCATGGATATCCAACTCACTCAAGACAAGGCAGGACGTTTGGACTACAGCGAAAGCTTGATGACCCACGCTATGGTCTTGACAGGTGTTGATTTGGATGAAAATGGTAAATCAACTAAGTGGAAAGTTGAAAACTCATGGGGAGACAAGGTCGGTACAGATGGTTACTTTGTTGCCTCAGATGCTTGGATGGACGAATACACTTACCAAATTGTTGTTCGTAAGGAATTACTGACAGCAGAAGAACGAGCTGCTTATGAAGCAGAACCAATCGTTCTTGCACCATGGGATCCAATGGGTGCCTTGGCAGAATAAAAGAGATACAAAAAGAATCAGGTGATAAACCTGATTCTTTTTTATATATTCTCACCGAGATTACATGATACCGAAGAAACGAGCTGCGATACCAACTGCAAAGAGGGCAAGGATGATTGTGATTGGAGATACTTTTTTCTTAAGCAACCACATGCAAAGGAAAGTAAGGAGAAGTCCCATCAATCCTGGAATCAATGAGTTCAACTGACCTTGAAGCGTTTGTGGTTGAACGCTATCCAAGCTCATGCCACTAAGTGCTTGACCAAGAATACCCTTCAATTCTCCACCTGTAACAGGAGCTTCTGGGAAGTTAATGAGTAAAATCTAGAACCATACGACCTTGGATGGTTCCAGCTGCCATTTCATCAAAGACAGCAATAGCATCTTCCACAGGACGTTTTTGAACGACTGGAACAACGAGTCCTTCTGCGCCAAACTGGAAGGCTTCTTCCAAGTCTTTACGAGTTCCTACAAGTGAACCAATAACTTGGATACCGTCAAGAACTGTTTTGACGATGCTTAGGTCCATCATTTCAGATGGGAGACCAACAGCAACTACTCGACCACCTGCACGAACAGAGTCAACTGCTTGGTTGAAGGCAACTTTTGATACAGCTGTTACGACAGCTGAGTGACCACCACCGTTTGTCTTTTCTTTGATGAGTCCTGGAACATCTTCGACTTCAAGACCATTAATCACGATATCAGCACCAACTTCTTTAGCTAGAGCAAGTTTATCGTTGTTAATATCTACCGCGATAACGTGAGCGTTGAATACTTTTTTAGCGTATTGAACAGCTAAGTTACCAAGTCCTCCAGCACCATAGAGTACAACCCATTGGCCTGGCTCAACTTTTGCTTCTTTGATAGCCTTGTAGGTAGTAACACCGGCACAAGTGATTGAAGAAGCTTGGGCTGGATTGAGACCTTCTGGAACCTTAACGGCATAATCTGCAGTTACGATACATTGTTCTGCCATACCACCATCAACTGAGTAGCCAGCATTTTTTACTGTACGGCAAAGGGTTTCGCGTCCGGTTGTACAATATTCACACATACCACAGCCTTCGAAGAACCAAGCTACGCTGACACGGTCACCAACTTTTAGACTCTTAACATCAGGAGCGATTTCTTTTACAATACCGATCCCTTCGTGACCGAGAATACGTCCTGGAACTTTTCCAAAGTCACCATGGGCAACGTGGAGGTCTGTATGGCAAACACCACAGTACTCAACTTCAACAAGTGCTTCCCCAGCTTCGAGCGGACGGAGCACTTTTTCTTCAATAGCAACACCAGTGCTTTCTGGATTTACAACAACAGCTTTCATAGCTATCCTCCTTGGTTAGTAGTTGAGGTGCAGAGGAAAAGGGGCTTGCCTTAAATCGTGATTCAAGTGAAGTCAAATTTGAACTGCCCTCTTTTTTTGTTTATATGTGAATTATATCACTATATTTAATATAATACAAGGAGATTTATGCAAAAATATATGAAATCGCTTAACTAGTTGATAAGTCTGTGAAATTTGAACAATCATATCTGGTATTTTTATATAAAATTTCATATAAAGAGGAATTTGTTTGGTCTCAAATCTAGGAAGCGAGGTTGCAAACAGATTTTCTAAGATCTATCTCTAGGAGTTTTTGGTATAATAGAGAGTAATTTGTTTTCTTGTATGAGAAGTTAGAATGAGAGGTATGTATGTCCCCTTCAATTCAGTTGTTAAAAGACCGCTATTTAAAAAATATCAAAGAAATCCAGATCTCTACATCGGTATTGAGTTGGAGTTTCCTATCGTCCATACGAAAGGGGAAGCTACCGATATTGAAGTCAGCAAGGATTTGTTGCGCTTTTTGGTGGATGCTCTCAGTCTGGAAGTTGAAAAGGAGGACCAGGAGGGCAATCCGATTCAACTTGTAGAACCGTTGAGTCAAGATCGGATTCTGTTTGAGGTTTCTTATACAACCTTGGAATTTGCCTTTGGTAGGGCTCAGAATATCCAAGAGGTTGAAGGACGTTTTCAGGCCTATATGAAGGTAATCCAAGAAAAGCTAGGCGAAAAGGAACATGCTATCCAAGGTTGGGGGATTCACCCAAACTGGAATCAAAATGACAATCGACCTGTGGTTTATCCACGCTATCAGATGCTGATGAATTATCTGAGTATGGGGAGTCACCAAGAAAGTGCGCATTTACATGACTTTCCGCAATACGGAGCCTTCATCTGCGGGAGTCAAGTCCAGTTGGATGTTTCGACCGATAACTACTTACGTGTCATCAATGCTTTCACACAGATAGAGGCAGCCAAAGCTTACCTGTTTGCCAATTCTGAGTTTTCTGGAGCAGACTGGGACACCCAGATTTCACGAGATATCTTTTGGGAAGACTCCATGCATGGGATTTATCCAGAGAATGTTGGTGTCAATTCAAAACTCTTCAAAGATGAGGATGATTTCTTTGATTATCTCGACCATTCTTCGATTTTTACGGCAGAAAGAGATGGAGAAACCTACTATTTCTCCGATTCGTGCTAGAGATTACCTAGCTACTGACGAGATTCCTGCCTATACTCTAAATGGGAAAGAAACACTTCTTGTCCCTCAAGAGAAGGATTTCCAAACGCACCGTAGCTACCAATTCCAAGATTTAACAACTCGAGGAACGGTCGAATTTCGGAGTGTTTGTACCCAGCCACTAGACCGCACTTTTGCTTCAGCATCCTTTCATCTAGGTTTGTTGGTGAATCTTGACAAACTTGAAGCTTACCTAGAAACAGCTCCTTTCTTTGAAAGTTTTGGTCGTGACTACAAGTCTTTGAGAAGACAATTTTCTAAGAAACACCTCACAGATGAAGAAACAGCTGGGATTGTCCAGTTCTCCAAAGACTTGCTAGCGATAGCAGAGCAAGGACTTGAGATGAGAGGTCAGAGTGAAACGACTTATTTAGAACCTTTGAAAGAAGAATTGGGCCTATAATTTTCTTATAACGGAAGAATTTTCTGAAAAATCATGTTATAATGAATGAGACTATAGATAAAGGATAGAGATTTATGACATTAGTTTATCAATCAACGCGTGATGCGAACAATACAGTAACAGCCAGCCAAGCGATTTTGCAAGGCTTGGCAACAGATGGAGGCTTATTTACTCCAGTTAGTTATCCAAAGGTGGACTTGGATTTTGACACATTGAAAGACGCTTCTTACCAAGAAGTAGCTAAGCTTGTCTTATCAGCTTTCTTGGACGACTTTACAGCAGAAGAGTTGAACCACTGTATCACCAACGCCTATGACAGCAAGTTTGATACACCAGCTATTGCCCCTCTTGTCAAACTCGATGGCCAATACAACTTGGAACTTTTTCACGGTTCAACCATTGCCTTCAAGGATATGGCCTTGTCCATCTTGCCATACTTTATGACAACAGCTGCCAAGAAACATGGTTTGGAAAACAAAATTGTCATCTTGACAGCAACATCTGGAGACACTGGTAAAGCTGCTATGGCGGGTTTTGCAGATGTTCCAGGTACTGAAATTATCGTCTTTTATCCAAAAGATGGTGTCAGCAAGGTACAAGAGTTGCAAATGACCACTCAAACGGGCGAAAACACCCATGTTATCGCTATTGATGGAAACTTTGATGATGCTCAGACAAACGTGAAACATATGTTCAATGATGCAGCTCTTCGGGAGAAATTGGCAGCCAACAAGCTCCAGTTCTCATCAGCTAACTCTATGAATATTGGTCGTTTGGTCCCACAGATTGTCTATTATGTTTATGCCTACGCTCAACTTGTTAAAACTGGCGAAATTAATGCTGGTGATAAGGTTAACTTCACCGTACCGACAGGAAACTTTGGGAATATCTTGGCTGCCTTTTACGCCAAACAAATTGGCTTACCAGTCGGCAAGTTAATCTGTGCTTCAAATGACAACAATGTCTTGACAGATTTCTTTAAAACTCGTGTTTATGACAAGAAGCGTGAGTTTAAAGTAACCACTAGCCCATCTATGGATATCTTAGTGTCTTCAAACTTGGAGCGCTTGATTTTCCATCTTTTGGGAAATGATGCGGTTAAGACGGCTGAACTTATGAATGCTTTGAATAGCCAAGGTCAGTATGAGTTGACTGATTTTGATGCAGAGATTCTTGACCTTTTTGCGGCAGAGTATGCGACGGAAGCAGAAACAGCAGCAGAAATTAAGCGTGTTTATGAGTCAGATGCTTATATTGAGGACCCTCATACAGCAGTTGCTTCGGCCGTATATAAAAAATACCAAGCGACGACAGGCGATGCGGCTAAGACCGTGATTGCTTCAACAGCTAGCCCATATAAATTCCCAGTAGTTGCAGTAGAAGCTGTAACAGGGAAATCAGGTTTGAGCGACTTTGAGGCCTTGGCTCAGTTGCACGAAATTTCAGGAGTGGCAGTGCCACCAGCAGTTGATGGCCTCGAAACAGCTCCAGTTCGTCACAAGACAACTGTTGCAGCGGCAGATATGCAGGCAGCAGTAGAATCTTATCTAGGACTTTAAGACAGAGGATGTAAACTCGGTTGGGAAACTAACTGAGTTTCTTTTCATCAGGAGGAAGGATTGTTTAAGAAAAATAAGGATATTCTCAACATAGCTTTACCTGCCATGGGTGAAAATTTCTTGCAGATGCTCATGGGGATGGTCGATAGCTACTTGGTAGCTAATCTGGGGTTGATCGCCATTTCGGGTGTGTCTGTAGCTGGAAATATTATCACCATTTATCAGGCTATTTTTATTGCCTTGGGAGCAGCAATTTCTAGTGTCATATCAAAAAGTGTGGGACAGAAAGATCAGTCTAGACTAGCCTACCATGTAACAGAAGCAATCAAGATAACCTTGCTATTGAGTTTAATTTTAGGTGGCTTGTCCATCCTTGCAGGTCAAGAGATGATTGGTCTTTTGGGTACTGAACAGGCTGTGGCTGAAAGTGGTGGCTTATACCTATCTTTAGTTGGTGGGACAATCGTTCTCCTGGGCTTAATGACTAGTTTAGGGAGCCCTGATTCGCGCTACCCACAATCCTCGACTGCCGCTTTATGTTAGTTTTTTATCCAATGCTTTAAATATTGTTTTTTCAAGTGTCGCCATTTTTATCCTTGATATGGGGATAGCTGGTGTAGCTTGGGGGACCATTCTATCTCGTTTGATCGGGGTTGTAATTTTGTGGTCACAATTAAAACTACCATATACGAGACCGAAATTTTGGACTGGATAAAGACCTGCTGACTTTGGCGTTACCTGCAGCGGGAGAACGTCTCATGATGAGGGCTGGTGATGTAGTCATAATTGCCTTGGTTGTTTCCTTTGGGACGGAGGCAGTCGCGGGAAATGCTATCGGTGAAGTTTTGACTCAGTTCAACTATATGCCTGCCTTCGGTGTTGCGACAGCAACAGTCATGCAGGTAGCTCGAGCAGTAGGGGAGAATGATTGGGCAAGGGTGGACAGACTAAGTAAGCAAACTTTTTGGTTGTCTTTCTTTCTCATGTTGCCTTTAACGCTTAGTATCTATGCTCTCGGGACACCACTAAGCTATCTCTACACCAGCGATCCTGTGGCTATCAAAGCCAGTGTTTTAGTGACTCTTTTTTCACTTTTAGGGACTCCTATGACAACGGGGACGGTCATTTATACAGCTGTCTGGCAAGGTTTGGGAAATGCCCGACTTCCCTTTTATGCGACAAGTATTGGAATGTGGTGTATCCGTATTGGGACTGGTTACCTGATGGGAATTGTTCTTGGATGGGGTTTGCCTGGTATTTGGGCTGGAACGCTTTTGGATAATGGTTTCCGTTGGATGTTTCCTACGCTTTCGTTATAAATCTTATATGACATTGAAAGGATAAGAAATGCAAGAAACGGCTTTTATTTGGGATTTAGACGGGACCTTATTGGACTCCTATGAAGCTATTTTGTCAGGAATTGAGGAGACCTATGCACAGTTTTCCATTCCTTTTGACAAGGAAAAAGTTCGAGCTTTTATCTTGAAATACTCTGTCCAGGATTTACTAATGCAAGTGGCAGAAGAAAGAGGCTTGGATGTTGATAGGCTCAATCAAGTCCGTGCTCAGAGCTTGGCTGAAAAGAATGCCCAGGTCATCTTGATGCCGGGGGCGCGCGAGGTTTTAGCCTGGGCAAATCAGCAAGGAATTCAGCAATTTGTCTACACCCACAAAGGCGATAATGCCTTGACTATTTTACGAGATTTGGGCTTGGATGTTTATTTCACAGAAATTTTGACAAGCCAGAGCGGTTTTGCTCGTAAACCAAGTCCAGAAGCAGCGACCTACCTTATCAGCAAAATACCATTTAAAACCAGAGCGCACCTATTATATAGGGGACCGCACTTTGGATATCGAATTTGCTCAGAATAGTAGCATTCAGAGTATCAATTTTCTTGAAGCTCCGGTGGATTGCAATCATCAGATTTCTTGTTTAGCGGATATTCCTTCTCTCTCTTTATGAAAGAGAATATGTCAGCTTTGTGACAAAATTCATACAAACTATTTCAATTAATGTGGTTTGTTACAGAGCTTAGACAGTTTTATTAAATAGCCCCCAAAGGGCTTTTTTTCTTTTTTCTTTATGTTATGATAGAAAGGTACTACATTTGAAAAGGAGTTTGAATAGTATGAAGAAACGAATTATTTTAGCATCAACAGTAGCTCTATCACTTGCCCCTACCTTGGCGACTCAAGCAGAAGAAATTGTATGGTCACCACGTTCAGTTGAGCAAATTCAAAACGATGTTGCTAAAAGCGAAAATAAAACAAGTTACACAATTAAGTACGGAGATACCCTAAGCACGATTGCAGAGGCTTTGGGAGTAGACTTAAATGTCCTTGCAAACTTGAACAAAATCACAAATATTGACTTGATTTTCCCAGAAACTGTACTGACTACAACTGTTAACGACAATGAGGAAGTAACAGAGGTTGAGGTTTATACACCTCAAGAAGTTGGTTCTGATGTAGCAAGTGCAACAGCAGATTTAACAACGAATCAAGTAACAGTAGATGAACAAACTGTTCAAGTCGAAGATTTGACACAACCAGTTGAAGAAACTGAAGCTGTAGCAGAAACTACAGTATCGTCAGAAGCAACAACAGCAGAAGCAACTACTGAAGCTGCGGCACCTGTCGTTGAAGAAACAACTACGGTCGCTGAACCAACAACTACAGTTGAGGAAACAACTACGGTCGCTGAACCAACAACTACAGTTGAGGAAACGACTACGGTCGCTGAACCAACAACTACAGTTGAGGAAACAACTACGGCCGCTGAACCAACTACAACAGTTGAAGAAACAACGACTACTGTTGAGGAGACAACTACAACAGAAGCAACAACTGAGGCTGTAACAGAAGCTCAATCAGATCCAGCAACTTACCAAGCTGAACCAAGCCAAGGTGCATCGGCAACTTATACAGCACCAGCGGCTCCTGATTATGCAACTATTGCAGCAACAAAATCTGAAAATGCAGGTCTCCAACCACAAACAGCTGCATTTAAAGAAGAAGTAGCTAACTTGTTTGGTATCACATCATTTAGTGGTTACCGTCCAGGAGATCCAGGTGACCACGGAAAAGGTCTTGCTATTGACTTCATGGTTCCAGTAAGTTCAGCTCTCGGTGATCAAATTGCAGATTATGCTATCCAAAATATGGCTAGCCGTGGAATCAACTACATCATCTGGAAACAACGTTTCTACGCACCATACGATAGCAAATACGGACCAGCCTACACTTGGAATCCAATGCCAGATCGTGGTAGCGTAACAGAAAACCACTATGACCACGTTCACGTATCAATGAACTAATAATGAATGAGAAGTTGGGAACTGATTCAGTTTCCACTTCTTTTTTATTTTCAAATTTTTAGATAGCGTAAATAAAATCCAGACATAAAATTTGGAAACCTAGTTTTCTGGGATTGGGGCTAGGAGATAAATTTAACGGATTGAGCAAAATAGTTGCGTTTTTAATCTGTTTGTATTATACTTGATAAGTCAACAATTGACGAATCAAATATTAACAAAGGAATAGAAATGCCAGAAATCAATGAATTACTGTACCAGCTCCATTTAGTAGATCAGACCATTACTCAACTTTTTGAGAAACAATTGGGAATTAGTTTGACCCGCTATCAAATTCTGCAGTTTTTATTGCAAAAGTCACCGTGTAACCAAACTGCCGTTCAAGAGAAGTTACAGATTGACCAGGCAGCTTTGACCCGTCATTTTAAGGTTTTAGAGTCAGAGGGTTATGTCAGTCGTAAGCGTAATCCAATCAATCAGCGAGAAATCCTAGTTGAACTAACCCGAGAAGCCAAGAATCAACTATTAGTTAATCCACCTAAACATCACTTTGAATGTGAAGGAACAGATGGAGAGCATCTTATCGCCTGGTGAGCAAAAAGAACTGACAACTTTACTGACAAAACTAGTCTCAGGTTTAGAAAACATAGAATTTTAAGGAGAACACTATGTCAATCATTACTACTATTTTAGCAACTATTGTTGCCCTCGAACATTTTTATATCTTCTATTTGGAGAGTATCGCAACCCAATCAGACGCAACCAGCCGAGTCTTTAATATGGACAAAAGGAAGAGTTGAGTACGACCATCTGTTACCTCACTGTTTAAAAATCAAGGGATTTATAATGCTTTGATTGGGGTTTTTCTCATCTATGGGATTTATTTCTCGCATAGCTTAGAAATCGTAACAATCTTTGTTTTATTTGTCATAGGAGCAGCGACTTATGGTACTTTAACAGCAGATAAAAAAATCATTCTAAAGCAAGGTGGTCCAGCAATCATAACTCTTTTGAGTATCCTCTTATTAAAATAAAAAGAACCAGCACTTTCTATGAAGGTGCTGGTTTTTAATAACTGCTGTTATACTTTTCTGCGCTTGATTTCAAGCAGTCTTTGATAGAAGAAGATTTGGCTACTATAGATATAAGGGAAGATAGAGATACTTGCAATTCCAAAGCTAATCCAGATGAGGATATACCAAGGAAGTAGCTGTAAATCAAGGACAAAGCGTTGGAACTTATAGCCTTTCATGAGAAAGCGGCTGGTATGCAGCACGCGGCTCGGCTTGGCAATTCCGATTGCAAGGGTGTCACATAAAAGTAGCTCAACTTGGGAATAGGCATAATATTGTGGCAGATAGATAATGGTTCCCAAAATCATTACTAGGACACTACCAAAGAAATAGAGAGCAAAAGTAAGTAGGAAGTGTTCGATATCTGGATTGGTGACGTCGACAGATGGAAATTCGGGATGAAGTTCCACAAATTTACGAGCCATAGCGCTGCTATAAAAGAGCAAATAGACTCCAAAAAGATTAGGGATGCTCCATAAAAAGAGATAGAAACGCTTGAGCAAGAGAGTTAGAAATGTCTGGGTAAAGAAGCGGTTGTCAAGCAAGGACAGGCTATCTTTAAAGGAAAGCTCTATCTCAGAAATTCTGTAAAGATTAATCGTGGTAAAGAGAGCACCAGCTAGGATGATGGAACTTGTAAATCCAACGGCTATCGGAAAGAGAGCAGACTGGATTGTGATCCCTAGAAAACTCAAGAAGGACTGTTCAAGAATGCCTTCATCAAGTAGGGATAAAGGTCTGATAAAGCTCGATAGAATCAAGAGAATACTTGGTAATAAAAAGACAAGTAGCAAGCGAGGGTGCTCGGCTTGAAATTGTCTAGCCTGCTCGCGAACTTCTTTTAAATTAATTTTTGGGTACTTCATTCTTTCATTATACCATAGTTCGTGACAGTTCCTGTTTTTTTTGATAGAATCATACAGTATGCCCTTGGGCACAAAGTAAGAACTGGGGCTGTCTTTCCCAGCTTCGGAGGTAAAAAATGTCAGATTCGCCAATCAAATATCGATTGATTAAAAAAGAAAAACACACAGGGAGCTCGTTTGGGTGAGATTATCACACCCCATGGGCACCTTCCCGACGCCTATGTTTATGCCAGTAGGGACTCAGGCAACGGTCAAGACTCAGTCGCCAGAAGAATTGAAAGAGATGGGTTCAGGGAATTATCCTATCCAACACCTATCACTTGTGGCTTCGCCCTGGGGATGAACTCATTGCCCGTGCTGGAGGTCTTCACAAGTTTCATGAATTGGGACCAACCAATCTTGACGGATAGCGGTGGTTTTCAAGTGTATTCTCTAGCGGATAGCCGTAATATTACAGAAGAAGGGGTAACCTTCAAGAACCACCTCAACGGTTCTAAGATGTTCCTTTCGCCTGAAAAGGCCATTTCTATTCAAAACAATCTGGGCTCAGACATCATGATGTCCTTTGACGAATGTCCCCAATTTTATCAACCTTATGATTATGTGAAAAAATCGATTGAACGTACTAGCCGTTGGGCAGAGCGTGGTTTAAAGGCTCACCGTCGTCCGCATGACCAAGGGTTTATTTGGGATTGTACAGGGGGCAGGATTTGAAGACCTTCGTCGTCAATCAGCTCATGATCTTGTAAGTATGGACTTCCCAGGCTACTCTATCGGAGGACTAGCAGTTGGAGAAACCCACGAAGAGATGAATGCAGTTTTGGACTTTACGACCCAACTGCTTCCTGAGAACAAACCTCGTTACTTGATGGGAGTAGGAGCGCCAGATAGCTTGATTGATGGTGTTATCCGTGGTGTCGATATGTTTGACTGTGTCTTGCCGACTCGTATCGCTCGTAACGGGACTTGTATGACCAGTCAAGGTCGCTTGGTAGTCAAGAATGCTCAGTTTGCGGAGGACTTTACACCACTTGATCCAGAGTGCGATTGCTACACATGTAAGAATTATACCCGTGCTTATCTACGCCATTTGCTTAAGGCAGATGAAACCTTTGGTATCCGCTTGACAAGTTACCATAACCTGTATTTCTTGCTCAATCTGATGAAGCAGGTTCGCCAGGCTATCATGGATGATAATCTCCTGGAATTTCGTGAACATTTTGTTGAAAAATATGGTTATAACAAGTCAGGGCGAAATTTCTAAATTTGGCTTGAAATCAGCTAAAAATCCTAAGTTTTATCTTAGGATTTTTCTGTTTTTTTTGATAAAATAAAGGTACTATGAATGAAAGTTAGATGGCTTTTTTGCCAATCTAATGAATGGAGAATAAACTCGTATGCGTATTAAATGGTTTTCCTTGATTAGGATTACAGGTTTGCTTTTGGTACTCTTGTATCATTTCTTTCAAACGGCTTTCCCAGGAGGTTTCTTCGGGGTTGACGTCTTCTTTACCTTCTCAGGTTTTCTGATTACATCACTTTTATTAGAAGAATTTGGACAAAAAGGGAAGATTGATATCTTAGGATTTTTTAGAAGACGTTTCTATCGGATTTTTCCACCGGTTGTTTTAATGATTCTTGTCATCATGCCATTCACCTTCTTGGTTCGTCAAGATTATGTGGCAGGAATTGGTGGGTCAGATTGCCGGTGTTCTAGGATTTATGACTAACTTCTATGAAATGCTGACAGGAGGAAGTTATGAATCTCAGTTTATCCCTCACCTCTTTGTTCACAACTGGAGCTTAGCTGTTGAAGTTCATTATTATATCTTGTGGGGGTTGGCAGTCTGGTTCCTATCTAAGCGAGCGAAATCAAGCGGACAACTACGAGGAACAATCTTTCTACTTTCATCAGCTGCCTTTATCATCAGTTTCCTTTCTATGTTTATCGGTAGCTTTATTGTAAGTTCTTACTCAACAGTATACTTTTCAAGTTTGACTCATGTGTATCCCTTCTTCTTAGGTAGTGTGCTTGCGACCCGTAATAGGGGTTCGTCATACGACGCCTCTTCTTAAACGTTTGAATAAAAGCTTGGATTTGAAACAGACCTTGTTAGTCTTTGGGGCTGGACTAGGAGTCTTACTCTTACTGACCTTCTTTGTGAAATTTACATATCTCTTTGCTTATTTACTCGGCTTCTTGTTTGCAAGCTTTAGCAGCGCTTCTGATGATTGTTGCAGCACGCGTCTTGCATGAGAAAACACCGACGATCAAAGAGCCAAAGATTATCAGCTTTTTAGCGGATACAAGCTATGCTGTCTATCTTTTCCACTGGCCGTTCTATATTATTTTTTCTCAATTGATGGGGCAAATATACTAGCAGTGATTTTAACCACCATCTTCTCTTATATCTTCGCAACTCTTTCTTTCTATGTCATCGAACCTTTAGTAGCAGGAAAATCTACGGATCTCTTGCAAAAGGCAAAAGAAATTCCGCACATTAAACCGGTCTTTGCTGGTAGTGCAGGAGTGCTTAGTTTGATTACTTTAATCGTGATACTGACCGCTCCTCAAGTAGGTGCATTTGAAACGGATTTGATGGTTAATGGTCTCAATCAGGCTCAAACCAATATCAGTCGAACAAAAACGATGGCGGATCAAGCAGAAGCCAGTCGCTATAATATAGCTGAGGGTGTATCCATCATTGGAGATTCGGTCACCTTGCGTGCTTCAGAGGGACTAAAAGAAATCTTACCAGATGCACAGATTGATGGTCAGGTCAGTCGAAATACCAAACAGGCAAATGAATTGATGCTGAATTACAGTCAGAATAAAGCCTTGCCTAAAATTGTAGTCATTGCGACTGGCGTTAATAATCCTGAAAATTATAAAGCTGATTTGGATTTGCTGATAACAAATCTTCCAAAAGGACATCAGCTTGTCTTAGTAACTCCATATGAGGGGGATACAACGCAGGAAACGCAACCTTATGTAGAGCAGTATGCAAGCTATGCGCGTGAACTGGCACAAAAATATCCATATATAGCACTAGCAGATTGGAACCAAGTCGCCAAAGATCATCCAGATATTTGGAAAGGGACAGACCAGGTTCACTTCGGTAGTGATACGACCAAGCAGGATGAAGGAGCAAAACTTTACGCAGAAACCATTAATGCTGCCGTTAAAGCTCTTGCAGACAAACCTGTCAAATCAAAATAATCAATCAAAAGTAGAGATTGTATCTCTACTTTTTGCTTTAAAGAGAATTGGGAAAAACTTGCCAAATTGTCAGAATTATGAGAAAATAGGAACAATCAAAAAATGGAGGGAATGCAATGAGAGAAGACATCAAGATTAATGACCGTGCTCTAGCATTGGAAGATCAAATCATTGAAGTACTCGAAAAAGTTTATGATACAGATGTAGAGTTAGATGTATACAATCTTGGATTGATTTATGAGATTCATTTAGATGAGGCTGGCCTTTGTACAGTTGTTATGACCTTCACTGATACTGCCTGTGACTGTGCAGAAAGTCTGCCGATCGAGATTGTGGCAGGTTTAAAACAAATTGATGGGATTGAAGATGTCAAGGTTGAGGTTACCTGGTCTCCAGCATGGAAGATTACACGCATTAGTCGTTATGGGCGTATAGCGCTTGGACTGCCACCACGATAATGATCTATTTTGAAAAATACAAAAAAGCAAGCCAGTTGAGGCTTGCTTTTGATTTGCTTATTTTTACCAGATTGTTCCATATTCCAGAAATCTGTAACGGCACCACGTGATGCAGAAGATACGGTATGGGCATACTTACCAAGGACACCACGGCTATAGAGTGGTGGCAAGGTTGTTTCTGCCTTGCGTTTTGCAAGTTCTTCATCGGAAACGTCCATGGAAATTTCTTTGGTATCTTGGTCAACCGTAACAATATCGCCTGTACGAAGATAGGCAATTGGTCCACCATCCTGAGCTTCAGGAGCAATATGTCCGACAACGAGACCATAAGTACCACCAGAGAAGCGTCCGTCTGTCAAGAGGGCAACCTTGTCTCCTTGGCCTTTACCAACGATCATTGATGAAAGTGATAGCATTTCAGGCATACCAGGACCACCCTTAGGACCAACGAAACGAACAACGACAACATCGCCATCAACGATTTCATCTGACAAGACAGCTTGGATAGCATCTTCTTCAGAGTCGAAGACCTTAGCTGGACCAACGTGACGACGAACCTTAACACCTGACACCTTGGCAACTGCACCGTCAGGAGCAAGATTACCGTTCAAGATGATAAGCGGACCGTCCGCACGTTTAGGATTTTCAAGTGGCATGATGACTTTTTGACCTGGAGTAAGATCTGCAAAGTCAGCTAAGTTTTCAGCGACAGTCTTACCAGTACATGTGATGCGGTCTCCATGAAGGAATCCATTTGCCAGCAAGTACTTCATAACCGCAGGCACACCACCAACTTCGTAAAGGTCTTGGAAGACATACTGACCAGAAGGTTTCAAATCGGCCAAGTGAGGTACACGTTCTTGGATGGTATTAAAGTCCTCAAGTGACAAGTCAACATTAGCTGCGTGGGCAATAGCAAGCAAGTGAAGAGTAGCATTTGTAGAACCACCCAGAGCCATAGTCACTGTAATGGCATCTTCAAAGGCTTCACGAGTCAAGATATCTGAAGGTTTGATACCAAGTTCAAGCATTTTGACAACTGCACGACCGGCTGCTTCGATGTCTTCTTTCTTATCAGCAGATTCAGCTGGGTGAGAAGAAGAACCTGGCAAACTCATCCCCAAAACTTCGATAGCAGTAGCCATGGTATTAGCTGTATACATACCACCACAACCACCAGGGCCAGGGCAGGCATTACATTCCAGACGTTTCACGTCCTCAGCAGTCATATCGCCGTGATTCCACTTACCGATTCCTTCAAATACAGAAACCAAGTCGATGTCTTTGCCATCCAGTTTTCCAGGGGCGATAGTACCACCGTAAGCGAAAATAGCTGGGATATCCATGTTGGCAATGGCAATCATGGAACCAGGCATGTTCTTGTCACAACCCCCGATAGCTACAAATGCATCCACGTTATGACCACCCATAGCTGCTTCGATAGAGTCCGCGATGATATCACGAGACGTTAGGGAGAAGCGCATACCCGGTGTTCCCATGGCAATACCGTCGGCTACCGTAATGGTTCCCAAACTGCACAGGCCAAGCACCAGCAGATTTAACACCTTCTTTTAGCCAATTTTCCCAAAGTCATGCAAGTGGATATTACATGGTGTGTTTTCCGCCCAAGTCGAAATGACCCCAACAATCGGTGTTTCAAAGTCCTTATCTGTCATACCAGTCGCACGAAGCATAGCACGGTTAGGTGATTTTACCATGCTGTCATAGATGCTGCTGCGGTGACGTTTATCTAATTCTGTCATTCAAGTCCCTCCCATTTCAGTTTGTTCCATTATAGCACAATTTTTCATATGAATAACAGAAGAAAATTTTTAAATTTTCAGACAATTCAACAGTGTACGATAAAAAAATACAACTTTTTTTGTCAAGTAACTTTACTTTACAAAAAAGTTTTGATATACTATTAAAGTTGATGAAAATCAAACCTAATTGAATTTATATCTTAAAAGGAGAAAAACGAAATGGCAGTACCTGCACGTCGCACATCAAAAGCGAAGAAAAACAAACGTCGTACACACTACAAAGTAACAGCTCCATCTGTAAACTTTGACGAAACTACTGGAGATTACTCACGTTCTCACCGCGTATCACTTAAAGGATACTACAAAGGACGTAAGATCGCTAAAGCTGCATCAGCTGAATAATAGAAGGGAGATACCATGCGCGTAAATATTACACTTGAACACAAAGAATCTGGTGAACGCTTGTACCTTACTTCTAAAAACAAACGTAACACTCCAGACCGTCTTCAATTGAAGAAATACTCACCAAAACTTCGCAAACACGTTGTGTTTACAGAAGTGAAATAAGAGTTAAATTAGTGAAAATAGCGTTAAATCAACGTTTTAACACTCAATAATAGCCGAGTGGGAACATTTTGGCAACAAAAAAGGTAGTAAGACATAATCTTGCTACCTTTTTATAATCTCCGTTTTCGTATAACAGACTTCGCTAGTGATACGAAAGCCGTGATTGAAATTAAAGCGATATTACCCCCTCTAGTTTATCCGCTACCTCTTTCATAGCTGAAGGGCGAAGATGGGAATATACTCCTAAAGTCGTCTGTATATCCGCATCTCCTAACCTATTTTTAAGTTCTAGGTCATTCATACCCAAAGACAACAATAGACTTGCGTGGGAGTGCCTTAAGTCATGTATACGAATACTTTTGACTTCAGCTATTTCTCCGTGCTTCTTCATGCTATTAGCAAGCATTGTCTTAGTCACAGGTAAACAGTTATAAGAAAAGACAAAACTTATTTTTCCTAACTGCTTCTGATGATTTTTCCATGAGGATAGCGCCTTAATCGTCGTATCATCAAGATAAATTTTTCTATTGCTTGAAAATGTTTTTGTAGGGTTAATTTGCCAATTATTTTTATTTTGATAAAACATAGACTTATTGACTTGTACAGCTTTATTCTCAAAATCAACATCTTCCCATGTTAAAGCTTGTAATTCGCTTATCCTCAATCCTGTCATAAAGAGAAATAGAAAACAGATATATTTCAAATGTTCTACAATATCATCTTTTTCAAATGTTTTAATAAATTTTTCAAATTCTTCCTTTGTCCAAAAATCAACCTTTTTTCTAGTCCTCTTCATATTTCCAACCTGCCGAGCAGGATTTTCGCTCACAACACCCAAAGTAAGCGCCATATCAAATAGCTCTTTTACTGTTTGATGTAAATCTTTCAAATAGTTATTAGATAGCCCCTCTTCCAAGATGTCTGTATGCCATTTTTTTATGTGAATAGGCTTAACATCAACCATTTTCATAGGATAAAAATATTTCAATCTTTTCAACTTAGAAGAAAAGGTCATAAATGTCCTGGTAGTCACTTTATTCTTATAGTGAGGTACAAAATACTTTTCCAAAAATATCTCAACCGTTAAAGTCGCACCATGTACAATAGCTTTTTTCGAGTGTTTCGCTATAAAATCATCATACCATTTCTTAGCTTCTGTTTGAGTTTTAAACCCTCTTTTCTTTTTCTGCATTCTTTTACCAGTCACTTCATCAAAACCTAGAGAAGCAACCGCATAATAAGAACTACTAGCCTTATCAAAATATACATGAGGGATTTTAGGCATATTCTTCCACTTCCTCAAAATTTAATTTTGTACCCAAAATTTCCTCAACAGCTTCAACAGGAACTTGCCCCAATCCCTTTGAATTATAGTAAGCAAAGCCCTTTTGTACCATTAAAGCCTTAGCCTGCTTAATCAAACTGTAAGCCTGATAATTTCCAAAACCTAATTTTTTCAAATCTTCTTTTGTTACGAACATGGCATTTTTCTCCTTTTCATGTTATAATTATTTTGGTTTTTTATTTTGATGTGTGATTGATTTTCACGCATCTTTTTTTTGCATCTAGTCCATAAATTCCTATCATTCATGAACATATAAATATTATTCAGTTCCCGACTTATCGGTATACGCTTTTCAAATCGTATCACTCTATGAACAGTATCTAACCTTTCATCAAAGAACATCACGATTTTTTTACTCATTTGTCACATCCTTTGCTTTTTTAGGTAATATTCTAGGATAGATACAATCTTCAAGCAATTTACGAATAAAATCGTCTTTATCATCTGAGCAAAATATATCTTCATATTTGAAATTCAAAACAGCCATAGAACCATCTTTTTTCTGATAAAAATCAACTCCCCTACGTTTCACAACTTCAGAAATATTATATAAACGATTTTCATCCGACCCATGTTTATAGGTTACATCTAATAAAAAGTTAATTCTCCTAAGAAACTGGTTTAAATCCTCTTCCTTAATTTCTCCAAAAAATAATTTTGGCGACTTATAAACAGGCATAATAATCAATCTTGGAACTACCCTTTTATTTTGATAGCGTGCCGACATTCTAGCAGAATTAAGGGGGTCAAATAATTTAAGCCAATCACTTGGAGACATATTATTTTCCCTTAAATCGTCTAATATTAAGATTTCTTCACCATAATAATCATCAAAAGGGTTAGCAGAAGAAGCTGAATAGATGTCCCCTCTCAAACCTATTTCATTTAATTTACTTTGAACTTGTAAGGCTATTTCTCTAGATAAAGTCGACTTCCCAACTTCTGATTCTCCTTGTATATAAAGTACAGTTAATTGATATTCCCCAAGTTCCAAACTTTTTAAACGTAAGAAAGCCTGACGTTCTCCATAAAAATTAAATCGTTCCCTAAATTTCTGCTGATTATTTCCAAAAAGAAAAGCAAGATTATCGTCTTCCATAACATCATTATAGGTCAATTCTCCCAGTTGAACTTTAGCCAATACCAGGTCAAGACTTTCTTCTGATTTCTCACGTTTTCTTGTTGCAGAATAATTCTCAAAGTCTTCTTTATTCTGATTAATAAAAGCTTCATAATCAAGCGTATCAAACGTTTCTACATCACTGACAGGATATTGATATTTATCTTTATCCTTGGCATGGATAAGATAGGCTTTTGAATTTACCTTCCCATACTTACCACGTCCACTAGACTCAATATATTGTGGCAATATACCAAGGTTTAAAGCCAAAACATTTAAATCCTTTTTATTAGAAAATTCTATATACCCATGAATATGGGGTTCAACTAATTTTGTGCCATAAGAAATATCTTTATCATGAATAATCAAAGCAATTTTTAAGTCTTCCGATTCACTCATCAATTTTACTCGTTCATAGATTTCCTTAAAAATTTCAATTTTATTTTTTTCCCAATTTAAAAACAACTTTTTACTGTCCTCTGACCAGTCCCAAAAATCCGGCTTTAATTGCTGTTCAAAAATATAAGTCGTTGTTTGTTTTCTCTTTGCCATTTTTCCCTTTCTAATCATTTTTTTGAATTTACTTACTCTAAACTTGAGCAAATTAAAAGATTTTTGCTTAATTTGCTCACTAATTTGCTCATTAATTTGCTCAAGTTTTTTCGGACTTTTTTCAAAATAAAACCAAAAGGGGTTAACCACCCCAAACCTACGGTTTAAAAGGGTTTTTAGACCATTCTGTCGACAAGCCCTAGAATGGTCCGCGCATAGAAAACACACCTTTTGAGCAAATGAGCAAATTAAAACGCTAAAAACTCTTATCAGTTAAAAAAGTGTATAATTAAAACAAAACACTGAATATAGATTGTCAGTACCCGCTGGTACCCGCTAGTACACGCAGTCGCTGGCTCACGCTTTCGCTCCTGCTACTAGCTACCAGCTACTAACAATCTATATTCCTGCTAAAAATGCGGTCGGTGCGGTGCATGGTGCTAGCCAACGGCTTCGCCCCCTGCTTTGCACCTACATTTTTAGCTAGTGTATGCGAGTTATCAGCTACTTATATTTCTAGGTCATTTTAAAATTTTTACATTTTCTGCCTTATACCAACCTAAAGAACTGTTATTAAGTTGTCCACCAGTTACATTGTAAAATTCAAGTACCGTACCAAAGACCACTTCTAATTTTACAGGTGCTTTAATTTCATATTCCAACTGATGTACAGTATCTACTATTGCATACTTAAATCCATCACTAACACCATCTTTAAAAACCTCCTCAATACTTCCAGTAGAAACCACTTCTAAAACAGGAACTACCTCTGTTTGATATTCTTTACCTTTATTCCCCATAAGGGCGACTTTTCTTGTATCTTGTTGAAGAACCTCTGATAATCTTCTATTCCAATTTGGTTTAGCCATTACTTATACCTCTTTTCCTTAAATTGTGTTATAATTTATATTGAACTTTTTTGTTAGTCTTTGAGGATTTTTTTCTTCAAAGACTTTTTTATGCAATCATAGGCAGTTACCCCCTTGAAACCTTTCTATCAAATGTGATATACTTTATTAAAGTATCATTTTGATACTTCTATTTTAGTATCATTTTGATACATTGTCAAGAAAAAAGTATCGTTTTGATACAAAAAAGGAGATATATATATGATTTTTCCAGAACGATTAAAAGAACTTCGACAAAAAAAAGGACTTACACAACAAGAAATTGCTGATTTAGTCCATGTCAATAGAGTAACTTATACAAATTGGGAGAAAGGAAACCGAGAACCCAACTTTGAAAAACTATTTCTTCTAGCTGAATATCTCGAAACAACAACAGACTACCTTTTAGGTAAATCAGATAATAACACAAAAAGAAATTATAGGGACGGAGAAGATGGGATAAATTATCTACTTGAAACCTTAATTGTACTTTTTGGTGAAGAAGGAGCATTAAAAAAATTAAATGCAGAAAATTTAGATACAGTCAAAACAAAAATCCGACAACAATTTCAAGAACTTGAGCAAGAGGGAATTAAAGAAATTTCTATCAAACCCAATGCACCCATACCAAAATCCGGCAACAATTCGGAAACAACAGAAACAAAATAACCCTATTTTTAGTAACTTAAAACTTATTAAAACTTAATAAAATATAGCGTTTTAATTAAATCAATAGCTATATGTTACAGAAGTTAAATAGTAGGTCATTACGTTTCAGTGGAAACGAAAAAACCTTGATTTAACGCGATTCTTGAAATTTCAAATTTCAATGTATTGCAATAAAAATCCACCGAATGACTACATTTTTGACTACATTTTTTGTGAAATAAATTAGATGTTCGGATATATAGAAAACGCTCTAGTCATGTTGTCTAGAGCGTTTTTGTGTTGTTTAAGAAAATTAGATGTTGATTTTAGATAACTACACATTTCAGATTTTTTAAAATAAGATTTAATTGTTGATGACTAGAAAGGATTATTATGTTTACAAAAAATAAATTTAAAAACTGTATTTACAATCATGAGAGACTAGAACTTCATGAGCTACAAAAGGAATATCAAAAGGATAAAGCTGGGACAAAACTTAAGTATGAAAACCAATTGTTCGCAATCCTTCATGGATAGAGCGCAAGTTGTTCTCGATAGCTCGAAGATCAGCTTGGTGTATTATTCTTTTAGCCATAATATCCCCCTTGTTAATGATTTCTAAATTAATTAGAAAAAATTTGACCATAGAATATTCTTATATTAAAGAAGTAATTATATCCTGAAAAACAGGCCACAATTACACATGATTTAGATGAAATATACCAGAATTATTTTAGTTTCTCCTTATAGTAATAAGAAAATCATAATTGATACTTTAATTCAACATACTATGAAATGAGAATATGAAGTTTTCTATGGGGAAAATGTGCACTTAATTTGACATTTTAGGGCGTATGAAAACTTGAATACAGGTTTCTTTCTGTTTAAATGTTTTTGCAGATACTTTTTTGTAAAAATGTGTATTACGAGTGTGTGATTGATAGACAAACATTAAAATATATGATAAACTAAAGTAGATAAAAAATTTAAAGGAGAATCCTTATGTCAGCAATTAGTTTAACCCCAGAACAGTTACAATCTCAGGCGGCTATTTATCTTAGCGCTAAAGATCAAATTGAACAAGCGGTACAAACCGTTAATCGTACAAATGGAGAAATGGCATCACAATGGAAAGGACAAGCATTCAATGCTTACCTTGAGCAATACAACCAGTTGTATACACATGTTCAAAAATTCGAGGAGCTTCTAGTGAGCATCAACCAACAATTGAACAACTATGCTCAAACAGTAGCTGAACGTGACCAACAAGATGCACAAAGCTTTGGTTTGTAGTTAATTTTGAGGAGCGTCAGGGAAACTTGACGCTTATTTTTATACCATGATGAAGAAAATTAAAAAGTACCTTTTAATTCTTTGTATCGTATTTCCTGTGCTAGTTTATGCAGACGATGGTAGCTTAAAACTTGATACAGATATCATTACAAATAGTACACAGGAAACGGTCAAAAATAGGATAGAATCCAAATATGCTCCAAATTTATTCTTAAATCGTACCCAAAAGGTTGTGGATCAGAGAACTCAAACGACGAACGAACTTATACAGGGGGCAGAGAAGACTATATTTACCCAGAGTGAAAATCATTCTATTTATCGCTTAGAAACTACTGTCGTTAAAACATCATTGTTTAATAAATACACTGTAGAGGAGAAACCCTCTTTTAAACAAAGTGACTATTCAATTTTTAAGGATTGGTTGGGAAGTGTATTTACAAGCTTTTTCTTGTTATTTATGGTTTTTTTGGGAGTCTATTTAGGAAGGAAATGGCATGGATTACGGAAAAATAAAGTTAACTCTAGAGTATAGAACAAAACAAATAGATATCCGAGTTTCAAAATCCCTTACTTGGTTAAGATTAGAAGAATTATTAAAAGATACCAGAGTTAGAGAACAGTTGAATTTACCTCTAAATAGTTCATTTTATTTCAAAGTTAGAAATAAACAAATTCATATCGAGACAACGGACATCTTGGCTGCTTATCCAGTTAGTGATGGGGATTATATAGAGATTGAAGATGTATCATAGGAGAAAAATGTTTGAAGCAGATCAACTACAATTTGTGAGAGAAGGCAACCAAATATCAGTTCAAATTTCTTCATCAGGTTATCATAGAGAACAACTTGAATTGATTAAAGAATATTGTCCAGTAGAAATAGTGCAGAAAGATGGAGTTCTTTCTTTGCATTATATTATTCCAGAGTATTTTAAAACTGTTAAAGAAGAAATTTTAGACAGAACTACGGAACTTGAACGTTTTGGTTTGGCGCAAAGTATGTCGGTATTAGTTCATTCTGAAAATGATTATAAAATTCCGTATATTCATCCTGAAAATATCATTGTTTTTGGGAGTAATGTACAGATGTTACATTATGGAATCGAAAAATTACTTGCACCTCAACAGTATAGTTCTGAACTCTATTTAGAATCTTATAAAGCTTTAATAATTTCAATTTTAATACCTAAGGTAGATTTTGACTTAGTCATCCATGGGATTGATGCAATAAAGGAAAAGGTAGCACAGGATATTATTCCCTTAGGGAGTGTAGCTGATGTTAATAAATATATTGCAGAAAAGTATGCAAAATTATCAGAAGAGAGTTCAAAAGCTAATTTGTTGGTGAACAAGAAAAAATGGAAGGCTTTGTTAATAGGGGGAGCCTTGCTTGCTACAACCACAGTGATTTTAAGTTTTGCCACTTATAAGTCTATGTTTAAAGACGGCCCCCTAAAATCATCAGTCATTATGGCCCAATCAAATTTCATGCGAAAAGACTATTCTGAAACAGTTGAATCATTAAAAAATTATGGTGCAGAATCATTGCCAAAGGAAGCTAAGTATATCTTAGCAGCAAGCTATGTTCGTTTAGATAGTTTGAGCGATAAGCAAAAGGAAGTTATTTTAAATACGATTACAGAATCAACAGATGATACAATTTTTTATTATTGGATTTATCTTGGACGTGGAAAATTTGAAAAAGCTCTAGATGTGGCACAAAATATCGGGGACACACAATTGATTTTACACGCTTATACAAATCTATATGAATCAGTCAAAGCAGATATCAATATGAACGGTTCTGAGAAACAAAAGAAACTGGAAGAATATGAAAAGAAAATAAAAGAACTTTCTGCTGAGATTGGAGAAGCTACTACAAATAGTAGTGATAAAAAAGCATCTACTGAGACCACAACTCCTAAGGACAACCAAACAAAAGAAAAGAGTGAACGATAAATGAAGGCAAAAAAGCTAGAATATGATCATCAACTGGGAGACCAACTAGGAGAACTTCATAAACCTCTTTATACCTTGTTGATTGAACAAGAAAAACTGGAAAAAATAGATTTGTTTGAAGGACAAGAGGTAAGAGTAGGTGCTAACAAGTATACAGTAGAAGGCAGAAGAGTCTATCGAAACGGTAAGGAATTAGAAAGAGGAAAATCTACCTTTGATAAAGAAACTGTAACCTTATTGGTCCCTGAAGAGGATATTTTTGTCACTTATATTTTTCCGCCACAACGATTTATTTGTAGCAAGAAAGAATCGGCTGACATTAGTTGGTCACTTTCAAATCAACTTATTTTCTCAAATAATCAAGTACAGGTTACTCTTGGGGAATCTCCAATTTATCTAAATGACCGTCTTATCAAAGAGGAAGGGCTTTATCCGTTTGAAGTGGGAAACCGAATGAAGGTTTCTAACTATTTTATAGAAAAAAGAAAAAACCAGTGGAAGATTGGATGTCTTTTTGAAGAACCACAATTGAATAAGAATCGAATTCTGATACAAGAAAAAAATAATGAATATCCGATGGATTTTCCAGAGTATAGAAGGAGTCCGAGAGTCAACCCTATTATCCATAGTGGGAAAATCATTATCAATCAACCTCCGCAGCCGATAAAGCCACCAAAAAACTCGCTCATCCGAGCAATTGTTCCAGCTTTAGGGATGTTTACTTTAACTGCATTTAGTTCAATTTGGACAAAAGGGAATCCTGTAATGATGCTAGGAATGGGTGGTTTTAGTCTCCTGACTGCAGCGACAACTATGAGTCAGTATTTTGAGGAGAGAAAGGATACTAAAGAGCAGGAAAAAAATCGTATTCAAGACTACGAAGCATATTTATTAAAACAAGTATCCGACTTAGAAAGATACTACAAAGAAGAAACTAATATTTTACATTACAATCAACCGTCAATATCAACCATTACTGAACTGATTGCAAAGTATGATTCTAGAATTTATGAGCGAATGGACTATAATGAAGATTTCTTACAGGTGTCTTTAGGATTAGGAGATAAGTTAAGTCAGCTAGAGTTGCAAACAAATTTTGATGAGCAAAGTAAAGATGAAATATCGCAATTTGCTCGAACAGTCTTGCAGGATTACAGTTTGCAAAAGAAGGTTCCAATCACTGTTAATATTTTTGAAGCGACAGTTGGTCTTGTTGGTAACAGTGAAGTAACTAGGACAGCTATGTATAATATGCTTTTACAGATGGCAATGTTCCATAGCTACTTAGATGTTAATTTTATCAACCTTGTTCAAGAACAGAGATATGAGAAGGATTGGTCTGAGTGGCGCTTTCTTCCACATTTTAATATGCAGGAACGAAATATTCGTGGTTTTGTTCATGATGCCAGAAGCCGTGATGCTGTTCTAAATTCGCTTTATCGTATCATTCAAAAACGTTCTCAAATCAAACGTGAAATGGGGGAAAAAGATGCACGCTTTAAACCTCATTATGTCTTAACGATTATGGATGACTCCCATTTACTTGGCCATAGTTTGAATGAGTATCTAGCCAAGGATTTGACAGAGTTGGGTGTAACAGTCATTTGGGTGAAAGAGGCACGTCGTCTTTTGCCAGAAACTATCACAACTCTAATTGAATATAAGAATCAAAATTTAGGTCAAATCATTAATGATGAAGGTGCCTATAGTGCTCAAACCTTTATTCCCCACCCGCTGTTGGATTGCTATGAAGATTCTATTCGTACTTTAGCAAATCTAAAACACACGGAAGTAGAGAAGAACACGATTCCTAAATCTGTTACTTTTTTGGAACTCTATCAAGTCAGAGAAGTTGAAGAGTTAGAGGTTGAGTCTAGATGGTCCAAAGCGGATACTTTTAAAACGTTAGCAGTGCCATTAGGATTGCGTGGGAAAGATGACCAGGTGGAGCTCAACTTACATGAACGTGCACATGGACCACATGGTCTTGTGGCAGGAACTACTGGTTCGGGTAAATCGGAGATTCTTCAGTCTTATATATTATCCATGGCTGTAAATTTTAGTCCAGAGGATGTTGGATTTCTTACGATTGACTTCAAGGGTGGAGGAATGGCGAATCTTTTCAAAGATCTCCCACATATGCTTGGGTCTATTACTAACTTAGATGGCGCGGCTAGTGCGCGTGCCCTAGCTTCTATCAAAGCAGAGTTACAAAAACGCCAACGGCTATTTAATCAATTTGGTGTCAACCATATTAATGGATACACTAAATTATATAAGGAAGGCCAAAATGCTACTGACAAATCAGGCTATCCAGACAAACCATTACCTCATCTCTTCCTTATTAGTGATGAGTTTGCTGAATTGAAAGAACATGAACCAGAATTTATGACAGAGCTGGTTTCGACAGCCCGTATTGGACGTTCGCTTGGAGTCCATCTAATTCTTGCTACACAAAAGCCATCAGGTGTCGTGAATGATCAAATATGGTCAAACTCTCGTTTCAAACTAGCTTTGAAAGTGTCAGATGAGTCTGATTCAAATGAAATTATCAAAACACCAGATGCAGCGAGTATCACTGAACCAGGGCGTGCTTACTTACAAGTAGGAAATAACGAAATCTATGAATTGTTCCAGTCTGCATGGAGTGGTGCGCAGTATGCCCCACAAACAGAGGGAGTTCAAGAAGTTGTTGATGAACGAATTTGGTTGATAAATGACCTAGGACAATATGAGTTGCTATCTGATGACCTATCTAAGGACGAAAATTATACTGCTGATCAGACGGAAGAAATCACGGAACTCTCAGCTGTTGTAAACTACATAGCAAGAGTGAGCAAGACTGTTCCCCTCAACCTGCCAGATAAGCCGTGGTTAGAACCACTAGAGACAGCCATCATATCCCCACAAACAGATATTCACTGGACTGATGAAAAAGTATTGGCCGTTCCCTTTGCTCGAATGGATATTCCGACAGAGCAACGTCAGAAGGATTATCATTTTGATTTGGAAAAAATGGGTCATACAGTTTTCTATGGTTCACCAGGTTTTGGGAAATCCCTAGCTCTTCAAACTCTAGTGTTAAATCTCGCTCGTTTGAATACTCCAGAGCAAGTACAAATCAATTTATTTGACTTTGGGACAAATGGACTCTTGCCACTAAAAGATTTACCACATGTGGTTGATTTAACACGGTTTGACGAAGAAGAAAAACTGGTTAAGTTTTTAAAACGTATTGACCATGAGTTGAAGATTCGCAAGGAGAAGTTTGCGCTCTATAATGTAGCAAGTCTTTCTCAATACGAACAAAAATCGGGTGACAAACTCCCTGCTATTCTTACTATTTTTGATGGCTTTGATACTATAAAAGACACACAACTAGAAGAGGCTATTGAAAGTACGATTAACCGCATCCTACGTGAGGGAGCGAGTCTTGGATGCTATGTGATTTTAACAGCCCTTCGTTCAAATAGCCTTAAAATCAGTATGTCAAGTAATATCACCTCGCGCTTGGCCTTTTACCTGGTTGATGAAGGAGCTTCTAAGGAAATTATCGGACGCGATGCTTTAATTCAGCAAGAAATTTGGTCGTGCCCAGTTGAAAGAAGATATCCCTTATGCCATTCAAGTTTATCTCCCGATAAGTGGAGAAGGGGACATTGAGCGTCTGTATAACTTGGAAGAAGAAGTCAAGTTGATTGCAAGAAGCTGGACAGGAGTTTGCCCAGAACCAATCCCAATGTTGCCAAATGAAGTGACGCTTGATGAATTTAAACAATCAACTACAGTTCAAGAGATGCTGAAACAAGATCAAATCCCAATCGGATATGATAAAGAAACGACTAAGGTGGTAGGTTTTAATCCTAAAGAACATGGCTATTTTGTCATTATGGATGACACACCACAGCAAACAGAACTACTCGAAGCAGTGTTATTGATGGCATTTGAAAATTTGAATGGGCAAGCTCAACGTATTCTTTTTGATATTGATGGACGTCTTGCAAATCCAGATAGTTTTGATTCAATCATCTTGTTAAATAACTTTAGTACAGCTTTAACAGATCTTGTTAGTGAAATTGAACGAAGACTACACGGTGGCGATAATCAAATGATGTTTGTTTACATGCCAGACATTCATACCGTAAATGAAAAAATGTTACTTTCTGCAAATGTGTTAGAAACGATTATCAAAAATGCCTCTAAAGCGGGAGTTTACTTTATTTTCCATGGCTATCAGAAAAATATCGAAAGTAAATTTGATGAATTTAGTAAGAGATTGCGTGCAAATATGCCAGCAGGTATATTTGGTACTAGATTTATGGATCAAGGAATGATTAAAGGTAAGTCAAATTACAAAGAAACTCTTCTAGAAGTCGATGAAACTCATTTCTTTGTTGGAAGAGAAGTTTTCAGAATTAAGTTACCAAGATAATATCAGCAATCCTTCACGCTTGAACTTGATAAGAGTCCATCCCCAAAAGTTAACTAGAGGACTTCTCACTTTTGGGGATTGATTCAAAGGGTGTAAGTTTAATCATAAGGATATGTATATGGGTTGTTGATTCTACGCAAAATAGGCTAAAATGAAGTACAGTTTATAAAAAGGAGAAGGGAAATGGGGTCGTATTATAAACAAATTGCGGCTAGATTTCGTCGACAAGCTGCTGAAGCTCAAAGAGAAAAAAGTGTAGTTGATGGGAAAATATCTAGATTAAGAAAAGCTAGCAGTGCTTTAGTAAGTGAGATACAGTCTATTGATAATCGTGCAAGATCTTTAGGTCAGATTCTTCCTTTAGATTCCTCTAGTTTTAAGGGGAGTCGTCAGCAAGATTTTGAAGGTCATTTTTATAATTTAGGGACTAATATTACTAATTTTCGAGATAGCCATAACAATAATAAAACAGCTATTGAGGATAAGATACGTAGTCTGGAAACTCAATCAAGTGACCTTCAGTCTGCAATAGCATCTTATTATCGTCAGGCTCGTGTCTATGAATATATGGAGGATTAGGGAGAGAAATGGTAGATACAGGTGTAAATCAATCCAGTTGGAACACTATTACAAGAGGTGTTTCTACATCAACTACAGGAATCGGTAAACTAGGTGATATGCGGTTTAGTCGCACAGATCTTACCCCTTTTACCACTTTTAATGACGTTTTGGAGCACTTTAACAAGTCTATTGTTACTTTGAAAAATTTTACCAGCTCAGATGCTCTAAAAATGGAACAAGCAGGACAGAATAAGATAGATGATGACGCGCATGAAGCAGGAGCTATCGCAGCAGGAGCTATTGCATCAGGAGGGTTGCTACCATGAAGGAAGAACAAATGATTTTATTCGCCCGAGCCTTGTCTAGATGTAACCTATCTGAGAAGGACCAAGAAGTATTGACAGCGGTAGCGATGACCTTATCAGGACATCCGGATGTTTTTCGAGCCTGTTATATAGCTTTTATGAATGACGAGCCTAGTTATCATTATCATCCAATGATAGGGGCGCCGTTGGAGTTTTTCTATGAAAAAGAACTCGTGCGGATTCGGCGTCTCCAGGAAGAAGTCACCTTACCTCGTTCAGTTTTTATCCAGTATGCTTCCTATGTGGATCTCTGCTTAAGTCGTATCTATCCTTTGGGTAGTGTTGTCGAACTTGATCGTGAGCTTCTTCCTAAGGACTTGGTTGAATCATTTGAAAGCGAACAGATGGACTTTTTTGTAGTCATTTCAGGACGTCGAGTTGATTTGGATAATGGTCATTATATGGACTACATTGGTCATGGCTATCCATTTGGATTACGCTTTGACACTTCACCCTTGTTTAAGCAATCTCTTGATCAAGAGAGTAGTATCAGAAGGGTATTCGGATACCGCGGATGAACACTACTGCCAAGAAGCTCTGCGTACGGACTATCTAGACGCAGGGTTGATTTCCAGTGTTTACGCAGAGGAGGAAGTGAATGAAGATTGATGTAACTGAAGTTCGAGTTCAAAAAGAGTTGTTAGTTATTTCGGTAAATAGTATCAAGGAACAGCTATCTGTTTCGAGAAGCCGTCTATCAGAGGTCGTTTCAACCGATAGTCTTAAAGGGACGGTAAAGGATGCCATTAACCAGAAGGTGACCAACTATCAGATACCACTGGTTGATAACTATGTCAATGCCCTAGATAGCATTGTCAGTCGCTATGATGAACTTGTGAAGCTCTTTCAAGACATGGTGTCAGAGACTGACAACAGTGCGATAATTAAGACAGAATACCTAGAACGCATCAAGCAACGGATGAAAGATCCAATCGAGGGATTAAAGAGTAGTTCCAGTAAGACACAAAATATCTATGCAGGGATAAGTGATATCCTAACGTTGACGAATCCAAGCTTGGATAGTGTAAATACAAGTTATAATCAAGCAGTCAAGAGTTTAGATGATACCATAAAGAACATGGAGGCTTTTAATAGTGTTCTTCTAAAAACAGATACTTTTGACCTTATCGATATGCAAAATAGCGAAATCGCTACACTATCAGGTTATGCCTCTCTTCCGTATGGGAACCGCGAATCGAGAAATTATTATAATCGAACTCAGTTTAAAAATTCAGTTTCAGAGATACACTCAGCTATCCATAGCAACTCCAAAGCTGTGAAGTACCAAAATGCTCTTGCAAAACAGCTTGCCGAGTCTAAGTATAGTGGGACGGTAATCTCAGAACAGCAAAAAGAAATTTCTGTATCGAAAATTAGTGAAACTTTTGGTTTAACTCCTCCTGAAGCGGAAGATGTTTTAGATTATATTAAATCAATGGGGGAAGCTGTCATTACCTATCGAGGAGCAAATATTTTTCTTAATGGTATAAAAATAACAATGGATAGCCAAGGAAGAATGAGATGGGGCAATAGATTCCTTTTCAAATCTTCTACTAACAATTTATACAGGCATGGTCGAAATTTCCGAGAAGCTTCGGGAATTGATCTAGAAAATTACCACTATTCAGGTAATTTGCAAGGTGTTGCTCGTATGAAAGAAATGGGTAAAGCAGGATGGAGCGGTTTCAAAGAGTCTGTTAATCCACTAAATGATTTTAAAGGCTGGAGAGATGTAGGGAAGTTGGCAAAGCGTTTAAATTTCTGGGTGCAGGTTTGACGATTATGAATCTCGCGAATAATTTTTTTGAGGATGTGGATATGTCTGATGGTATCTCGGCCAAAGAAGCGCGGGACTTTACGATTGATTCAGCCGTTGATATTGGATCAGGTGCTGCAGCTGCTGGATTGGGTGCTGCCATTGGTTCGGCCTTCTTACCTCCGTTAGGAACAGTGGTCGGAGCGGTTGCTGGTATAGGGGTTAATTTATTGTTAAATAATCTTGAATTTGGCGGTGAAAGCATAGTAGATCATACTAAAAATATTGCCAAAGGTATAGGAGATTATATTGGTTCTTGGCTTGGAGGTTAAGTATGCAAGAAAAAACAGTAGAAGATATTCAGAATGCAAATAAGCTATATTTTAAAAGTTTAGCGAATACTCGCGCATCTGCAAGTATGATGGTTATTTCATGGACAGGAGTATTTATATTAGCACTAGAAATTTTCGCTTTTTATTACTATTTTGACACAGTCGCTATAATAAATCCATTTATGAATTGGTTCTTTGATTTACTCTTGATTTCTTGTTTCTACCTTATTATTGCATTTTTCATTCCATTAGTTGGTCTCTTTGTATATAAGAAGCAAATTTTGTCAACAATTTTTCTGCTACTAGTCTATATGATCATATACTTTTCTCTGCAGTTGATGATGCTTTTAATTATAGTGACTTCTATTTCAACGAAGGAATTTTCGCTTGGATTCCCTAAGTATTCTTCAATTTTTATTCCATTTTTAGTTATTTGTACAATTTTAAGTTTTATTTATCAGTATTTTTGGCTAAAAAGAGAGTTAAAAAAAGGTTTTTCTATCAATAGAACAATGGGTAATTATTTTGCAAAATCCAGTGCTTATAGTAAGAACTCTCTCCTTATTATTTTTATAGTTTCTATGCTAGGCGGTCTTCTTTCAGGTAAATTGATACTTATTTTTGGAATTCTTGGAGCTCTTCTTTTCAGCTATGCATTTTCTCAATTGATTACAGAAGTTGCCTACCTTTTATACCTAAAAACTCAAAGCAAGGAGTATTGGGAAGATGTGCCTACGAAAAAAGAGACTTTTCGAGATTTATTTAAGGGTTTCAGTTTAAAGAAAGCAAAAATTCGTATCCCACTTGAAATGGTAGCTTTTGCAATATTATTAGGGATTATTAATTATAGTGGTTATTCAGATGAGAGCATTAAGCGACCTATTTGGCTGGTCTGGAGTGTCAAATTGTTCATCTATGCAATAGGACTGGATATTTTGGGGAGCTTTATTCTATCTAAGATGAAAAGATTAAAAACTGGATTCAAAAAAGGAAAGAAAAAATGAATTTTAAAAAAAGAGAATTAAGTCTTACAAATTTAATTGGTTTTAGATTGGAATTAACTCCCTCAGCCACTTTCTTTGATCGTTTGATCTCAGATTCTAAGGGGTTTAAACTCCAGATGATACAAAACGGATTTTATGCAGATGGTCCAATATTTTACAGTTATAATCCAATGAAAACTGTTCAAGATGTTCTTGTATTTACAACAGTTGGGAATAAACTTGAGATAAAGGGAGAAAATACTTCGGGTATTTTCTTTCAGGAGTCGTTAAATTTCACAACAGATTTTTATTATCGTCATTACAATCAAGAAGAGCCAATCCCATATGAAGAAATTGAAAAAGAGATTTCAAAGTTAGGATTTAAATTAGTAAATATTATTCATGTCGTATTGGATCTTTATGGAGACTATGTAATTGACATGTATTGTGAGGTTGAAAAAGATTGATGAAACTACCAGAAAATGTTGTCAAAGTTAATAAAATTGCTTTTCAAAATGTGGTTAGACAGAGACTATCATTTCATTATAGTGAGATGGAAGAGCATTTGGAGCAGTTTATAAAAGGAATTGTAGAAGCGGGCTATCAATTAAAAGGCCCGTTCTTTTACAGTTTGAATAACGTTCCGTTAAATGAAGTAATAGAAATTGAGTTATTTATGCCTATATCCAACGATTTATTTAGTTTAAAAGGTTATAATTTTTCAACTTATTTTGAAATTAGCAATTTATTAAAAACGATTATTAAAGGAGACCTTAAGACTTTGACAGAAATAGAATATGCAAAATTAATAATAGCAATGGAAAAAAATGATTTGGAGATGGTAACCCCTTTTTATCACGTAGTTCCCAAAAACGGATTAGAATATTTAGAATTATTGGTAGGCTATTCCGAAAAAATTTAGTAATGTAACTAAAGGTTGATAACTATGTCAATGCCTTAGATAGCATTGTCAGTCGCTATGATGAGGAAGTCTCAAAAATCACCTATGACCATTTCACTATAGAAGACTTCAAAAAATGACATACAAATCCTAGAATTTCATTCTAGGATTTTCTATATGGTGAGAAAATGTTATAATGAAGATTAAGTAGAATGGTCACTGATGAATCATAAATATCCAGACCTGACAATAGCTTACTCTGCAATTGGAGGTATGGTTGGCATCAGCAATCCTTCTTCCGCAGATATTAAAAGCCATAAGGAAGAAGCCCTGCAATCTCTTCGTACAACTGAAAGTCGGATGGAATCATTTAATAGTGAATTGTTGAGGAGCGGCGTGACCACTACCCTCTCCACAATCGCAAGTGGTTTGAGTCGGTCTCGCAAAGCTGTTGCTATGACAGATCCTTATCATAATGTGGAAGCCTTTGCAATTTTTAAGGACACGAAGTTACGGGATCAACAGATTGAGAATTCTAAAACTCTGCACGAAGAACTAATCCGTTATATTCGACATTATAATCCAGAAACGGCCTTTGACTTGAGTCAGATGAGTGAGCAGGAACTACAGACCTTGGGTCGTACGATCTCTCTTGCCTCCCATGGGAATGGCGGTAAGAAACCTCAGGAGTTGATTGACTTCTTGAAAGGGAATGAAGTTACGTTTGAGAAGGAGATCACCGTATATGACTATGGTCAGCACTATCTCAAGAGTAAAATCCAGATAAAAGGTCACTTCAAAGGGGAAAGTGCCATCACTTTTAACACTAAATATAAAGATGGTAAGTTAAGCCAAGAAGGAGAGTATAGCGTAGGGGGACTGAGTACAGATTTTCTAGATGAAAATGTAAACCTTAAGAGAAAGGTAGCGATTAAGGATTATTCAGTTACGGGTGAGTTCAGTCTAGCAGACAAGATTGGTTCGAACTACGGGAGACTTGCACCCAACCTTTCCATTGGCTTTGGCTACAAGAATCGCTCTCTTGAGGTTGGAACTAAGTCAGAGAATGGTTATCGTGTTTCCTATGTAAAAGAACATAACCAGGTCAAACAAGATTACGCAACAGTTAAGACGACCACTGAAACAGGGGCGAGAAGGGTGGATCATCTCACTCAAACTTTTAATACAACTGGTGAGGTAGTTGGTAGTGCTTTTAATTGGGTTGTAGAGCATCCAGTTGAATCGATTGGGCTTACTCTTGTAACAGTTGGGACAATTCTTGCTTTTTCTACTGGGGTTGGTGAGGTAGCAACTGCTGTAGTTGCATTATTTGTAGGGATTACGGCGTTATTTAATAGCTAGTTATGGAGTGTTATATGAAAAGAGCTATAGAAATTATTAGAACATGGTCAGCTGATAAAATAGAATTAATTTTTCTTAAAATTATATTTAAATATTTGCTGTATTTTTTAGTGTTTTCAACAGTAATTGTTTATGTCTATATTTTTAACCATTCATCGACCACTTACACAAAGGTATTATCAATATTTCTTGTCTTTGTTATATTGTTTATTCTTCTATCTAAACTATTACTTGATAAGGCTTTAATTGATATTTTATCTCAAGATATCAATTTAGCAAAGTATCAAGAAATAGTTGCTAGAGCTGAGGAAAATTCTTTAAATAGAAATGTTCAAGTTCTTCCAAAATATTTGGCAAATGCAAGAGTATCCTTTTATAGAGGACACTTCCAAGATAGTTTAGAATTGCTGAATAAAATAAAAAATAGTAATCTAAAAAAATCCAAAAAAATCTGTACTATGTATTTAATATCAAGTATTATAGCATCCTAAACTTGGTTCATTTGAATGATTGTTTAGAATTGAGAGAATTGATGATAGAAATTGAAGGGCTAACAAGTAATGTTCAATCGCAAATTTTAAAATATCAGGAAGAAATTTTGAGTTTAAAGGCTATTGTTGACATCTATTGTAATAAAATATCAAACGACTACTTCGACAGCACTGAACCAGAAAATAAGTTAGCTCGAATCATGTTTTCTTATTACTGCGCTCTCAATGCCCAATTAAAAGGAGATGAAGCTCGTGCTCGTAGTTTGTTTGAAAGCATCGCCCATGAAAATCCAGAACTCTTTTATGTTCAGGAAGCGAAGAAATATATAGGAGCAGAGAAATAAGAGAGTAACATATGAATTTAGTAAAAAAAATAGTAAGTAGGGCGACAGAAAACACTCTGTTGCAAATAGAGACTATTAGTCAACTTACTTCAATTGTAGGATTAGTTGTAGGAGTGTTAGCATTATGCTTAAATACTAAAAATGATACAAAAATGTGGGCGATAATATTTATATCATTAATGTGGGTTGCTCTTATTTTAGTCTTGTATTTACGATTTATTTCCAATAGAGTAATCTATTTAATGTTACATGAAGCTATCAATCTTGAACTGTATGAAACTATGTTCAAGGTTGAAGCTGAGAAATCTATCAAGCCCTATAGAGCAACGTACCAAGAAAATTTCCATTTTGTTAAGGGGCAAGTCAGTTTCCTAAAAGGAGATTTTCAAGTTGCGAAAGAAAACCTAGCAAAAATTAATTTTAAAAAAATTTGGAAGAGATTCAGGGGAGACTTATTTCTAAGAGCAAGCTCCAATCAATTGCTAGTGTCTATTCATCTTCAAGATGCGCGAGACATTGCTTTCTTTGAGGAACAGTTGTCCAAGGCGCCAGATTCGAAAGCTGGTAAGGCTAAATTCGTTGCACAAGCCCAAGCCATAAAAGATATTGTGTTCAATAAAGAAGTGAACGACTACTTCGACACTGCGGAACCAGAAAATAAGTTAGCTCGAATCATGTTTTCTTATTACGGAGCTCTCAATGCTCAGCTAAAAGGAGATGAAGCTCGTGCCCGTGGTTTGTTTGAAAGCATCGCCCATGAAAATCCAGAACTCTTTTATGTTCAGGAAGCTCAGAAATATTTAGAAGGAGAAAACTGATGTCAGAACGTACTGCTTTGCCGATTGGAAGTGTTGTTCGAGTGAGAGAAGGTGTAGAGCCTGTCATGATTGTTAATCATTGTCCAGTTACTGAAAAAGACGGCAAGCAAGGTTATTTTGACTTTGGAGCTGTCAGTCTTCCACTAGGACTCATTAATCAAAACATTATCTTCTTTAACAAAGAGGATATTGATGAAGTGCTCTTCTTTGGTTACATTGATCGTCGATTTCAAGACTTTTTGAGTCGTTATGATGAGGAAGTCTCAAAAATCACCTATGACCATTTCACCATAGAAGACTTCAAAAAATGACATACAAATCCTAGGATTCTATTCTAGGATTTTCTATATGGTGAGAAAATGTTATAATGAAGATTAGGTAGAATGCCCACTGATGAAATTTGCCCATCCAGACCTGACAATAGCTTACTCTGCAATTGGAGGTATGGTTGGCATCAGCAATCCTTCACGCTTGAACTTGATAAGAGTCCATCCCCAAAAGTTAACTAGAGGACTTCTCACTTTTGGGGATTGATTCAAATGGTGTAAGTTTAATCTTAAGAATATGTATATGGGTTGTTGATTCTACGCAAAATATGCTAAAATAAATTACAGTTTATAAAAAGGAGAAGGGAAATGGGGTCGTATTATAAACAAATTGCGGCTAGATTTCGTCGACAAGCTGCTGAAGCTCAAAGAGAAAAAAGTGTAGTTGATGGGAAAATATCTAGATTAAGAAAAGCTAGCAGTGCTTTAGTAAGTGAGATACAGTCTATTGATAATCGTGCAAGATCTTTAGGCCAGATTCTTCCTTTAGATTCCTCTAGTTTTAAGGGGAGTCGTCAGCAAGATTTTGAAGGTCATTTTTATAATTTAGGAACGAATATTACTAATTTTCGAGATAGTCATAACAATAATAAAACTGCTATTGAGAATAAGATACGTAGTTTGGAAACTCAATCAAGTGACCTTCAGTCTGCAATAGCATCTTATTATCGTCAGGCTCGTGTCTATGAATATATGGAGGATTAGGGAGAGAAATGGTAGATACAGGTGTAAATCAATCCAGTTGGAACACTATTACAAGAGGTGTTTCTACATCAACTACAGGAATCGGTAAACTAGGTGATATGCGGTTTAGTCGCACAGATCTTACCCCTTTTACCACTTTTAATGACGTTTTGGAGCACTTTAACAAGTCTATTGTTACTTTGAAAAATTTTACCAGCACAGATGCTCTAAAAATGGAACAAGCAGGACAGAATAAGATAGATGATGACACGCATGAAGCAGGAGCTATCGCATCAGGAGCTATCGCATCAGGAGGGTTGCTACCATGAAGGAAGAACAAATGGTTTTATTCGCCCGAGCCTTGTCTAGATGTAACCTATCTGAGAAGGACCAAGAAGTATTGACAGCGGTAGCGATGACCTTATCAGGACATCCGGATGTTTTTCGAGCCTGTTATATAGCTTTTATGAATGACGAGCCTAGTTATCATTATCATCCAATGATAGGGGCGCCGTTGGAGTTTTTCTATGAAAAAGAACTCGTGCGGATTCGGCGTCTCCAGGAAGAAGTCACCTTACCTCGTTCAGTTTTTATCCAGTATGCTTCCTATGTAGATCTCTGCTTAAATCGTATCTATCCTTTGGGTAGTGTTGTCGAACTTGATCGTGAGCTTCTTCCTAAGGACTTGGTTGAATCATTTGAAAGCGAACAGATGGACTTTTTTGTAGTCATTTCAGGTCGTCGAGTTGATTTGGCAAATGGCCATTATGTGGACTACATCGGTCATGGCTATCCATTTGGATTACGCTTTGACACTTCACCCTTGTTTAAGCAATCTCTTGATCAAGAGAGTAGTATCAGAAGGGTATTCGGATACCGCGGATGAACACTACTGCCAAGAAGCTCTGCGTACGGACTATCTAGACGCAGGGTTGATTTCCAGTGTTTACGCAGAGGAGGAAGTGAATGAAGATTGATGTAACTGAAGTTCGAGTTCAAAAAGAGTTGTTAGTTATTTCGGTAAATAGTATCAAGGAACAGCTATCTGTTTCGAGAAGCCGTCTATCAGAGGTCGTTTCAACCGATAGTCTTAAAGGGACGGTAAAGGATGCCATTAACCAGAAGGTGACCAACTATCAGATACCACTGGTTGATAACTATGTCAATGCCCTAGATAGCATTGTCAGTCGCTATGATGGACTTGTGAAGCTCTTTCAAGACACGGTGTCAGAGACTGACAACAGTGCGATTATTAAGACAGAATACCTAGAACGCATCAAGCAACGGATGAAAGATCCGATCGAGGGATTAAAGAGTAGTTCCAGTAAGACACAAAATATCTATGCAGGGATAAGTGATATCCTAACGTTGACGAATCCTAGTTTGGATAGTGTAAATACAAGTTATAATCAAGCAGTCAAGAGTTTAGATGATACCATAAAGAACATGGAGGCTTTTAATCAACTTGTTGGAGATAGTAGCTTTACAGATTTGATAAATGTTCAAAATAATCAATTAAAGTTTCTCGCCCTTCGTTCAAGCACTCCATATACCGAATACGCGGCAATAAGTTATTATCGTAGTACAGGTTTTAAAAACGATGTTGCAGAATATACTAAGGCTGTGCATAGTGGAGGAAAGAAAGTAGAGTTACAGAATGATTTAGCCAAACGATTAGCTGAGTCTAAGTATAGCGGAGAAAAAGTTAAGACCCTTCCACCTGGAGTTGTGGTTGATGATGATTTTTCCGATTTAGATATGGGATTTGAAGCTTATGCTGGGAAAACTACTGCAGGTGATAAGAATTTAGGCGGTGAAGTTTCGGTACTTAAGGCAGATGTTTCTGCTGGTATAATCAAGTCACCAATATCTGTCAAAAAAAGTAAAAAAGATGACTCAAAAAATAAAGAAGGTGACTCAAAAAATAAAGAACTTTCTCAAAAATATGGCTTTGGAGCTAAAGCTAAAGCTGAAATTACCGGCGCTGAGGCGGAAGGGCATGCTCGCTGGGGAGATGATAGAAACGATATCCATGGAAAACTTTCTGGATCTGCATATACAGCTTCGGCAGATGCAAGCGCCCAGATTGGTATTTTTACTAATGAGGAAGGTGAACTGAAGAGAGGATACCAATTAGAGGCGGGAGCTGATGCTTATATTGTAGAAGGAGAAGCCAAAGCTGGATTTAAAATATTTGGTCTTACGATTGATGTAAGCGCTTCTGCTGGAGTGGGTGTTTCTGCTAGGGCAAAAGTGGGAGTAACAACTGAAAAAGCAGAGGCAAAAATGAAACTAGGACCATTTGGCTTGGGCTTATCAATAGGGTGGTAAAACATGGAAATACAATTACAATTGCGTGGAAACTCAGAAGGATTTATCCTTCAGTCAAAATTACCTGATGATGAACATTGGACTGAAAGAATTGAAATCGTTCAAGAAGAGGAAGGTTACCGTCTATATGCAAAAGATGTAGAAATTCTTGTCTTTAAAAAATCAGAATTCATTTCTAAGAGGAAAAGAATAGTCGCAAGAGGGTTAAATAAGGATTTGATTTATTATGAAGAAAAAAGATTTGAACATTTATGGGAACAAGCATACTGGCATGGAGTTTTTCAATTCAATTTAAATAACTATGAAATGACGCGTGTAGGTTCAGGTAGTAAAGGAGATATTTTACCTGTCACAAAAGATGGCATTCCGATTGCCGTTTATGCTGCAAGTAACATTGCAATTGCTGGAAAGAGAAACTTTTCTCTCTATACTGAAAATATTGACGAAATTGACAATTTGCTGATGTTTTACGTAATTAATTATATTAGGGGATATGACTTTTTAAATATTGATTCTTTATCTGCAAGATATCGTTTCTTTTATCAATTCGATGATCGCTCAGCTATAACGAAGGAACATTTAGATATGCTTCCAGAGGAGAGAAGACCTTCTAAGTTAGAGGCGTTTATCATTTATTTTTTATCAGCCTTCCTTGTTGTGGGTGTAAGCTTGGTATCATTACGCCCTTTATTCGCATTTTTAGTAGGATTACTAATACATTATATTTATACTATCATAAAGAATTGGAGAAATAGAGATGAATAAAAATTGGTTGCCACTCGGAACAACTGTTTTATTAAAGAATGGGACTCAACCTATTATGATTGTCGGGCGCTATCAACAGAATAGTGAAGGGAAAGTTTTTGATTATTCTGGGGTCCTAAACCCTCAAGGCTTTGAAGATTCCCAGTCAATGTATTTGTTTGATGCTGAGAAAATTGAGCAGGTGTTATTTAAAGCTCACGTAACAGAGTTTGAGAAAGAGTTTATCACAAGATTAGAAGAGTTCATTTCTAGCGATAAATAGGTCTGAGTTTTATTAACAGCTTGTGAAAACTTTCGTTACTAACAAAATGAATAATGAAGGAGTAGTCGGAAGTGTTTTGATAAACTGAAAAGGACGGCAAGCAAGGTTATTTTGATTTTGGAGCGGTCAGTCTACCACTAGGGCTTATTAATCAAAACATTATCTTCTTTAACAAAGAGGATATAGATGAAGTTCTATTCTTTGGCTATATTGATCGTAGATTTCAAGACTTTTTGAGTCGTTATGATGAGGAAATTTCAAAAATCAGCTATGACCATTTCACCATAGAAGACTTCAAAAAATGACACTAAAATCCTAGGATTCTATTCTAGGATTTTCTATATGGTGAGAAAATGTTATAATGAAGATTAAGTAGAATGGTCACTGATGTATCATAAATATCCAGACCTGACAATAGCTTACTCTGCAATTGGAAGTATGGTTGGCATCAGCAATCCTTCTTCCGCAGATATTAAAAGCCATAAGGAAGAAGCCCTGCAATCTCTTCGTACAACTGAAAGTCGGATGGAATCATTTAATAGTGAATTGTTGGGGAGCGGCGTGACCACTACCCTCTCCACAATCGCAAGTGGTTTGAGTCGGTCTCGCAAAGCTGTTGCTATGACAGATCCTTATCATAATGTGGAAGCCCTTGCAATTTTTAAGGACACGAAGTTACGGGATCAACAGATTGAGAATTCTAAAACTCTGCACGAAGAACTAATCCGTTATATTCGACATTATAATCCAGAAACGGCCTTTGACTTGAGTCAGATGAGTGAGCAGGAACTACAGACCTTGGGTCGTACGATCTCTCTTGCCTCCCATGGGAATGGCGGTAAGAAACCTCAGGAGTTGATTGACTTCTTGAAAGGGAATGAAGTTACGTTTGAGAAGGAGATCACAGTATATGATAATGGTCAGCACTATCTCAAGAGTAAAATCCAGATAAAAGGTCACTTCAAAGGGGAAAGTGCCATCACTTTTAATACTAAATATAAAGATGGTAAGTTAAGTCAAGGAGGAGAGTATAGCGTAGGGGGACTGAGTACAGATTTTCTAGATGAAAATGTAAACCTTAAGAGAAAGGTAGCGATTAAGGATTATTCAGTTACGAGTGAGTTCAGTCTAGCAGACCAGATTGGTTCGAAGTACGGGAGACTCGCACCCAACCTTTCCATTGGCTTTGGTTATAAGAATCGCTCTCTTGAGGTTGGTACCAAGTCAGAAGATGGCTACCGCGTGACTTATGTGAAGGAACATAACCAGGTTAAACAAGACTACGGAACAGTTAAAACGACCACTGAAACAGGGGCGAGAAGGGTGGATCATCTCCAAAGGACATTTGACTATGTCGCAGAGCATCCGGTTGAGTCGGTAGCGATAGCTCTTGGTGCAGTTGCTGCTGTAGCTTTTACTGTAGCGTTTGCCCCTGAAATTATTGCTGCTCTATCTGCTTTTGGAACTCTAAAATTACTAGGAGGATTCACTAGTATCCTTATTGGAATATCTATTTTTAATAATAAAGGGGAGTAATATATGAAATTAGAAAAAAAATAGTCAGTTCAGCGACAGAAAACACTCTTCTACAACTTGATAGGACTATTCTAATTTGCTCAATTATTGGACTTGTTTTGGATGTGATGGCAGTGTGTTTAGTATTGCAAAGTAATTTGAAAATATTGGGATTCATATTATTAGTTATTGTCTTTTTAGTTCTCGGCTTTGTATTTTATTTAAAATTTGTATCTAGAAAAGTTATTGTTCTAGTGTTAAACGATTCTATTGATCTTAAGCTCTATGTAGACATGTTCAGAGTTCAATCAGAAAAATCTATTAAACCCTTTAGGGCAACATATCGTGAGAATTACCAATTTATCCAAGGTCGAGTGGCTTATTTAAAAGGAGATTTTCAAGCTGCCAAGGAAATTATGTCCAAATATGATTTGAAAAAAATTTGGAAGAGATTCAGAACCCATGCGTTTTTAATATCAAGCTTTGAACTATTAACAGTTTCCATTCATCTTCAAGATGCGCAAGATATTGCTTTCTTTGAGGAACAATTGTCCAAGGCGCCAGATTTTAAAGGAGGTAAAGCTAAACTAGTCGCCCAAACTCAAGCCATAAAAGATATTGTGTTTAATCAAGAAGTGAACGACTACTTTGATACCACTGAACCAGAAAGTAAGCTAGCTCGAATCATGTTCTCTTATTACGGAGCTCTCAATGCTCAGCTAAAAGGAGATGAGGCTCGTGCTCGTAGTTTGTTTGAAAGTATCGCCCATGAAAATCCAGAACTCTTTTATGTTCAGGAAGCGCAGAAATATTTAGAAGGAGAAAACTGATGTCAGAACGTACCGCTTTACCGATTGGGAGTGTTGTTCGAGTGAGAGAAGGTGTAGAGCCTGTCATGATTGTTAATCATTGTCCAGTTACTGAAAAGGACGGCAAGCAAGGTTATTTTGATTTTGGGGCTGTCAGTCTTCCACTAGGGCTTATTAATCAAAATATTATCTTCTTTAACAAAGAGGATATAGATGAAGTTCTATTCTTTGGCTATATCGATCGTAGATTTCAAGACTTTTTGAGTCGTTATGATGAGGAAGTCTCAAAAATCAGCTATGACCACTTTAGTGTAGATGATTTTAAAAAATGACATACAAATCCTAGGATTTCATTCTAGGATTTTCTATATGGTGAGAAAATGAAACGACTAGAAATTTAGTATACAAATCAGTACATAAGCAAGTTACGAATTGCTAAGTGTTATTCATAGAGTAAAGATTATAAGTATTCCTTGCTGAACTCTAGTATTCGTGGTATAATAAAGAGATAAATGAGAGAGGTTTGTTATGAAAAAAATAATTATAGGTAGTAGTGTTTTTGTAACTTTGTTGGTTGGTTCAGGGGCGACATTTATTTATTTAAAGAATCAAGAAATTTCTGTAACAAATAAGGTTAATGATCGTAAATTGAATATTGCTCTGGTAAATGAAGATGCTGGAGGGGCATTAAATGGTAATGCCTATAACTTAGGAAACGATTTCACAACCTTATTATCCAAAGATAGTACAAATCAATGGACTGTCATGACTCGTAATGTTGCTGAAAATCGATTTGAAAATGGATCGGTTGATGTAATTGTTTATATCGAACAACAGTTTTCAGAAAAAATAGCTCAACTGGAAAGTTTTAATCCTGATAGAGCAAAGATAACTTATAAAACTAAATCAAATTTAGATCCAGTTAAATCTAAGAATGTTGAGCTACGAGTAGGTGAGCACCTTAATACTATTAACCAAAATGTTATAAAAATGTATTTTTCAAGTGTTATCAACAATTTAGATGATGCTAAAAGAAATGTTGATAATATTGTAAATGAACAATCTGGCACGCATACAAAAATTTCTCAATATATCTATGGCCCGTCAAACGAAGCAAGTCAGTCTATGTTAAGCACTTTGGACTTGGCTTCAAATCTACAGAAAATGAATTCGTCTTATGAAGATTCTCAAAAGGCTTTTTCTGATTCTGTTGTTAGTCTTTTAAATAATACAGGGATAGGCTTAGACAAACAACTTAAGGAAGTTAAAACTTATTTTGATGATCAGAAGGGTATATTTGAGAAGAATGTCTTAACAACCAATAACACATTGAAAGAACAGCATGAAGAAAATTCTAAAATTATAGATGGTTTAAATGATTCGATGCTTAAATCATTGTATCGATTTGGAAATAGTACAGCTGAGGAAAAATCTGAACAAGCTAAACTAGAAGATTTAGTAGCTGATTATCATAAGGTTATTGTTGATTATCAAGATAAAATAAAAGATAGAAAATCCGAATTTGGACATCTCAAGACAGAATTAGAAGAAGAGAAAAAGAAAATATCACTCTTTTACTTTGGTAAAGAAGATGTTGATTTAAAATCGGACCTTACTTCGGATGCTAAAGCAACACTTGTAGATCAGATTAATAAAAGTTTGATTACTGAAAATCATTTGCCTGAAACTTATCAAACTTTAATTCGTTCAAATCTAACAGACATTAGTATTGAACCAACTGATTACCAAACTTTATTTAGTAAATTGGAGAAACTCAATGTTCTAACAGCTGATCAAGTTAAAGAATATAATGAAAAAATAGATTTACTTAAGAATTATACTAAATTTGATAAGAAGGCCACCTCTATAAGTGGATTACCTATTTTTGAATTTTTATCGATTGAAAATGATAAGCTCGATAAAGTAACAGAAACGATGGAATTGACAGTTAAATTACCCCAAGCTGAGTCTAAAACTGTCGAGGCATCTGTGACAAAACCAGCAAGTAGTTTGCCTGAATCATCAACGGTAGTTGAGGCTAGCGGAGTTTCTACCAGTTCTGAAGGGACAAAATATTTATCTCCTAAAGCTAAAGTTTATGTTACAGGAGATGCTACCTTAGTTGGAGGAGAGCAAACTATAACAGATGATAAGCCTTATACTATGACGGTTGAATATACTTTAGAACCACATTATGGGAAAAATGAAATTTCATTTGAAGTACACATTGGTGAAACTACAATTCCTATCAAGAAAACTATTTATCGTAGTGATAAAGAAGAGTCAGATGTTTTAGTGAAAAAAGATTTAAAACATATTTTTGATAAATTAAGCAAAATCGATCGTACAACTGGTATGATTCAAGCAATTTATGGAAGTCCAAGTAGTTCCTCTATTAATTTTTCTGCCTTATCACCAGATTCTGTTTACAATATGTATGGTAATATCAGTCGTGATGATATAGCGACTCAGTTGTCAGAAGATCAAGTTACTAAATTTAAAGAATCAGGTATAGCTTTGTTGGAACAAATTCAAAACTCTTTGGGGTCATTAGAAAAATCAAGCAACGCATTGCCTGAATTCGCTGAAGCTGAGTTACCGAATGATTATTTCAAAAATCAAATTACAAACTTAGCTGATTGGTATAACAATTCGATTAAGACCTTATCAACCGAGTACGATAAGTGGAAGGAAACGAAAGCGAAACAATTGGAAGTGACGGGTACAGCTTCAGATGCTAATAGCGGAACATTAATAAATGATAGTGAGTCATCAAATCGCTTATATAGTTCAATTGAATCATTAGTGTCTACAACTTCTAATGGTTCAAAAGAAACTAGTCAAAATCATGAGGCGGTTGGAACTATGAAGGATCAGTTTACTCAATTTGTTGACCAAGTTCAGACTATTAAAGGTAATGTTGATAAGACTATTTCAACTACGAATGATTTGATATCTAATGAAGCAGAAGTTATTCAAGGGAATAGAGACTACGCAGAGTCCTTTAAAACTGTTATGAAGAATATTCGTGATGGTGGAACGACCAATCAAAATGTGATGAATTTTTTATCTAATCCAATTGAAACTAAAAAAGAGACATATGAAGCGCCAATTTCAGTGGATAATAACAGAGTATGGGTTATTTTAGCGATTATTTTATCAGCAATTTCATCAGCAGGAATCACATATTGGTTGACAAAAGAAAAAGGCAAATAATGTAGACAACAAAGCTTAAAATGAAATGAGGTTGGGTAAAAAGTAAAATAAAAGAAACGTATATTATTAGGTGTTTAAAACCCCCGGCTTTAAAGCGATTCTTGAATTTTCAAATTTCAATGTATTGAAATTGAAAAACCAACCGAATGACTACATTTTTTGTGAAATAAATTAGATGTTTGGATATATAGAAAACGCTCTAGTCATATTGTCTGGAGCGTTTTTGTGTTGTTTAAGAAAATTAGATGTTGGTTTTAGATAACTACACATTTCAGTTTTTTAAAATAAGATTTAATTGTTGATAACTAGAAAGGATTATTATGTTTACAAAAAATAAATTTCAATACTGTATTTACGATCATGAGAGACTAGAACTTCATGAGCTACAAAAGGAATATCAAAAGGATAAAGCTGGGACAAAACTTAAGTATGAAAACCAATTATTTTGTCCTGGTTGTTACAAAGTGGATTTAGTGATAAACGAGAAAAAAGGGAAAATCTATTTATCGAGCCATCCTAAAACAGCTCATAGTAATGGATGTGAATATGCTTTGGAATCTGCTTCGAAAAAGGAACTGAAAGAATATTATGAGAAAATTGATGCAGATTTAGCTGAGCAACTCTTAAATCGTATTCTAGAAGAAAGGGCCACTAGAGCAATCCATCCAGGAGATACCAATTTTCTGCAAAATAATTGCGAGGGATCTGATGTAAAATTTGTTTTAGAAAATAAAGTCGGTATCAGAAAATATTTACCTCGTAGATCCCTCCTCCTAAATGAAATAGAAGTATCTGACCATCTGACTATGTACTATGGAGAGTGTAAGGTATTTATAGGCAAGACTGATAAACAATACTATCTACGAATGTTTCGAAATAATGATCATGCAAAGTATATCTGTAATTTAGTAATTCCTGAAAGAGTGTATAGATATTTGGAAGATGAATTAAGATTTATCCCACAATCAGAAGATTTAAGTTTTAAACATTCAAGAGCCAACGCAGTTCCTGTAAAATTAGCTTTTGTTTCAACTATGAAGAAAAAACAAGAATATTATAATGGATACTTGAGTTTTTCAAAATTACTTAAAGTGAAGCGTATTTAGATTGTATTAACTCTCAAGATTAGTTTTTTCTATTAACTTTTAGGAAAAAGTACACAATTTATAGTATTTATTTCTTAACGAATCGATCAACAAACCCTCTGAGATTGCTATAATAATTTTCGCTCCAATCCCAATCATATTTATCGAGGTGAGCTGAAATCACTTTGCCATTTCCTTGCTCAATATCATAAACGTCATAGTTATCATTTACAAAAATGCCTTCTATGCCATACCAATCAACTAAATTTTTGAAAGACCCCAGTTCTTCTAACCATATTTTTGTTTTTGGCAATTTATATGTAGAGATTAACTTACACTGGTTTCGTTCTTCTTCCGTTTTTGCATCTAGATACAACTTAATATCATATAGTGTATGGTCAATTCTATCACCAAAAGCAAAATTACGTCTACTATTAATTCCGTTTTTTTCTTGAGGAAAAAAGAATATTGGAATTTTACGATACACAGCGTACTCTTCAACAGTTTGGATGTCAATTCCATTTTTTCTGTATATTCTACGGATAGAAAATAAGCCATCTGCTGTACACTGGATTCCATTTAGTTCTTTCAATCCGTTTGAATCTGGGTCAATATAGAATGAATAAATCATTTTCCAAATAATTCTTTATCATTGAAATCTACTTCCTTGGCAAATTTATTAAATAAATCCCGTAGAACATCAGTAGATAATCTATGCACATCTTCATAACTCATTTTATTTAGTCCGTAATATCTATGTATGGAAATCTTGCATTTAAGAGCATCTCTTAAAATAATATCAGAAAAATATGTGTCTCTATATTTTTTATAAAATGAACTTGATTTATACAGACTAATCACTTCGTTAATATCACTCATTGGTTCTTCCTGCATTTTCTATTTCTTATATATGCTTAATTTTTAATATAGTTAGCATATCATATGAAGAAAAAAATTTTCAATTGATATTTTACTGAATCTGAAATTTTTGTAAGTGGTTTATCATAAAAAAAGAGTAAGATATACAATCTACGAATGTTTTGTAATGATGTTTCTGCAAATGTACCGTAATTTAATTATTTAGAGAATGTTTATAACTATTTAGAAGATGAATTAAGACTTATCCCGCAATCAGAAGATTTGAGTTTTAAACATTCAAGAACGAATGGAGTTCCTGTAAAGTTAGCCTTTGTTTCAACTATGAAGAAAAAACAAGAATATATAGTGGATACTTGAATTTTTTAAAATTACTAAGAATAAAAGCGTATTTAATAATTATTTTTCCATATGTATATTTGATTAAACATAATAAAATGTCAATATTGTGTCGAAGACTGTGCTTTTTTTAAAAAAATAGTCTACAATATAAATATAGACAAATAAGAAGGAGAAAAATAATTATGGTATTTGTTCATAGATTTATAGGTCAATGGTTAGATGAGAATAAGTCTGCTAATCAAGAAGAAACTTTAAGTAAGGCCCTAAAAAAAGGTAGTGGTATTGATGAATATCTTAAAGAGGTAGTAACACGTGTGAAGTTTGAGATGGCATTAGAGGAAGGTGAGTATCATTACATGGTTCCCAAAGAAGTTGCTATTGAGGAAACGAAGGATGATAAGTATTATCGACTGGAACTGAATGGTTATGAAGGTTCGAATTCTTATACTGCATTTTATGGTAACGGTTCATCAATATTTGTTAAAGCCACCTTTGAAGGCAAAGGAGAAATAGCCCATATTTATGAATACGACACTAAAGAATTACTTTTAGAAGATTTGAAGGATGAAGTGCATATTACATTTCTTTGTGATTATAACCCATGTTATTTACTGGCTAAAAATTTTGACGAGTTTAAGGTAACAATTGATTTTGAAGACCTTTACTGTTATATTATTGATTCTCCTGAGGTAAGTATTCCGATAACTGAAATTGAAATTTGAAAAAATATAATAGTATTTAATTATTGTAGCTTTCTTTATAAAAATTTAAAGAGGAGTATTGCCATGGGACTTTCATATGCACCAGAGTATGTATGGACAGATCATTTTGTTGAAAGAGCTAATGATCGATTTGGAATTAAAGAAGATCAACTTCCTAAATGGATTTCTAAGCAGATAAATAGCTTGACACTATATGATTCAAGCGAGGGACAAATTCCAGAAAAGCGAAAGTATATATCTGATAGTGGAATTGTTTTTGTTTGTGATACGATTGAACATAGATTTATCACTTGTTATGAAGCGAATGATTGGATTGCTGATGGGAAGAAGATCACGATACATGATAATAATGTAGACTTGTTTAAGCAAGAAGTTGAAAAATTATCAAGGAAATATTACTTAAAAGATACAAAAGAAATGTTATTGAGTGTAAAAGATCATTTGACCGAATTTAATCAAATTGCTGAAAAATTAATGACTGGAAGAGTCAGTCAACAAAACTTTGAGCTCATTAGTAAATTTATTGATGAATTTCATGCAGTCAAATCTGCTGTGAGAGTGATTGAAACCAAAAAGAATGATTTTAAACAATGATTTTCAGTAATTATTTTGTTTATTACAATTAAAAAACACCGTAGAATCGTCATTCTACGGTGTTGCTGCATTTTAAATGCAAGAAGTGACAGAAGGAAAATATAGAAAGCCACTTTTGCATTTAATAGGCAGGAGGAAGGTTCCAAGAGGAAAAACTTGGAACTTTTATGTTTTTGCTTTTCAACATAAGAGATGACTGAGGAAGTTTATTGTAGCCACCTCTTAGGCATAATAGGCAAGAGGAAGGTTTCAAGAGGAAAAACTTGAAACTTTGAGTGTACCAATTGGTACACTGCTAGTATATCAGATATTTTATAAATTTCGCAAGTAAATTGGAAGGAGTTTCGAATTATTCAATAAAATAGTAGCGATTTGTAAATAAAAAATTTTTTTTGAAGAACAAGTATCAGAGGCATCTAGCTTATATTATACTTATTATTCAGCACTGACATATATGTAAGCAAGAACTATCTCTTGTATCTCCCCTTGTATCAATTTAAAGAACAATTAGTCTTTTATTACTGATACGGAACCATTTGAGCTAATTGCTCGACAACAGTCTGTATAAACTTCGATAAAATCATATCCTCCATGTAAAGCAATGCTTTTGGCTTTATCGAGTCCACCAGGTAATGTTTCTCCTTGTTTATAATGCTCAATGATTTCTCCAACTAAGTCTAGGGTGTGCGCTTCGTAAGGTGCTCCTAAATAACATTTTGCTACAAAACCTAGGAGAATTCCATTAATATCCACATCTGGGAATTCCGACTTGATTGTATTAATAATTTCATTTACTTCTTTTTTATTATGAACATGTCCACCTGCATCTAGTTGATGAATAGCATCCATATATTCTTTAGATCGTGATTTTCTTAGAAGCCTATCTAAACTCAGTTTATCTATCTGTGGTTGTTTTAAGTTAGAAGCCATGATATGGATTGCTTGTGTTTGTTTTTTGGATTGATATGGATTTAATATTGGTTTAGGCATCTATTTTTCTCCTAATTGTGTTATAAGTTATATTTTGCAATTTAAGATTCCTTATAATGGTACTCTCAAAAAAGATCTTCATTTAGAGAATTATAAAAATGGACACGAAACTGAGATTACAGTTACCGTGTCCAAATAATGAACTTATTAAACAAGTACTTTTCTTGTTTTAGGTCCACTTTGTTTATGAACAAGTCCCTCTCCACCGATTGGTTTTCCAGATGCAGGAACAGCTCTTTCTTTCCCCCAATCTCTAATAGCCTCAATTTTTTCTGGGCTAGTTTGAGAGAGTGGGACTACGTTATTGAAAGCAGTCATGATATTCTCTTCATTGAGAATAAAATTGTTATTAGCGATAGCTCGGTAAGCTAAATCTCTAACTGTCGATTCTAAATCAGCACCAGTGAAACCATCACTTATTTGAATGATATTATCAGCAAACTCTCCTTCAAATTCTAGACTTAAGTATTTTTTAAAATACAAAGCAAGTATTTCTTTGCGCTCATCTGCAGTAGGTAAATCAACAAAGAATAACTCATCAAATCTTCCTCGACGGAGAAGTTCTGATGGAAGCATAGACACATCATTAGCTGTTGCCACTACAAAAACTTGTTTTTTGCATTCTTGCATCCAGAATAAGAATTGACCAACCATACGAGTAGATACACCACCATCATTAGCACCACCAGTAGCTCCTGATAGCCCTTTTTCTATTTCATCAATCCATAAAATACACGGAGATACATTCTCAGCGGTAGTTAGAGCATCTTTGAGTTGCTGTTCAGACTGACCTACATAACTTCCTTGAACCGTTGCAAAATCTAAACGATATAATGGAAGTTTCCAGTTAGCGGAGATTGATTTAGCAGATAAAGATTTACCGCATCCAGGGACACCTACTAGGAGTATTCCTCTAGGTGGTTGCAAGCCTTTCTCACGTAACATATCTTTCTTTTCGGGGGTTAGCAGTTCTTTCTTTTCATTAAGCCACTTCCTTAATCCTTCAAGTCCTCCGACATCCTTTACAGAATCATCTACAACTATTTTTTCTAGGCCAGAGATATCAGAGAATAGGCGATCTTTTGCAAATCTTATCTCATCTAAATCAGATTTTCTTATGCACTTATTTGCAATCAAAGCAGCAATAACGTTCTCTGCCTCGATTCTAGTTACCCCATTGAGAGCTGCAGCAGCTTCTCGAATATCGGAGTTGTCCCATTCAATCTGGATATCATTTCGATAGTCGTCAATGTATTCTTGAATTATTGAGTACATTTCCTCTTCGTTAGGTAAATCAATTTTTACTGTCATACCTTGCCGTTGAAGTTGATTCCAAATAGAGGTATTAGTAAAAACTATTACAACGCCCCCAGTTTCATTGGCTAGATTGACCAGTGCTAAGACTTGTTTAGAATCGCTATTTTCATTACTAAGATCTGGAACTTCTGTCAGTACAATAGTTTGGTATTGTTTCTTTTGCATTTGGTCCGTCATGTAATCTATTGCACCATAAACAGATTTATCATCGTTAACATTTTTACCAGAACTAAGATCATACACACCTTTGGTGAGAGTATGTACGTTGAATGGAAGTTGTAATTCTTCAGATATTTCCTTTAACATATCTAATGTTCTACTTGGCTCAATGGTATTGATAGCAATAAAAGGAATTCTTGCAAGTGAATATCTTGTAAGAAGTTCTTTGCTTTTTACTATATCGCTCATTTACTGTTCACCTTTATTTAAAAAGAATTAATTTTATGATTTCTAATAATACTTGACATTTTCCCGCTTCGGTCCTGTTTTGCAGATTCTTCTAAAGATTTCTGCATACTATTAGCTTGCTCTATAACGAGATTTAAGTAGTGTTGTCGCTCTTTATCTGGAATTGCAGGAAGATTGATTGCTTCAGCTAAGAACGCCATTTCCTTTCTCAACGAAAGAATTGATTGAATGATTGCTCCCTCGTATCCTTGGGATTTTAGTAAATCATTTTGAAACTTATCTGAAGCTACATTCATACGGTAATTAACAGCGTCAATTAACTTAGTAGAGAAACGTTCTGCTACACCGTATTGCCATTCGATAGTCCCAGATTTCATCATTTTTAAAACTGATTCATCATCATCTTTGTTTTTAAAAATAGTTAAGATATTTACCCATTCTGCATATGTTTGTGGTTTGTTCATTATTTTTGCCGTTTCCTTCTGACTAGCAATTGTGGAGGCACGATATCCCATGAAGGGAGTCCCTCAGCAAACACGCTCATAGGTTCTTCGGTGATATCCTCTTCAGTATTAATGCTCTTAAATGGAGTGGTGTTATTAGATGATAGCTTACTATCGCCTTTATATTTTTCATCCATGTCAATTACCTCCTCAAATTTTAATTTTTCTATTAGATGATGCCAACTTGTTTACATATTGTTCAGGTCTTATTTGTTCGAGGAAATCAAGAACTTTAGTACTTTCAGCATCTTTCTCTGCAAATTCAATTCTAAAGTCTACAATTTCAGCTAGAGTAGCTCTTATAATTTGTTCACCATTTACTCTTTTATTCTCGTATTGTTCTTCAATTTTCTTGCGACTTGTTTCAATGTTTTCAATATTAGATTTATGCTTAAGAACCATAAAAACACCTGCTATAATAGCTATCAAACCTAAGAAAACATTGCCAGAAATCATCATCATTAAACCGATAACTCCGATAGCTATACCACCATATAAAAGGAATTTATCAAATAAACTTGGGAAGTAGTTTGACAAGGTTTGTTCTTTTTCAGTGTCTATCTGAGAATTAAATTTTTCAATCAACTCGTTTTCGTTTTGGCCATCTGTTGATTTATCGTTAAAAGTATCCACATTAATTTCAATTTCGTAAGGAATCTTCATGCGATTTTTTGCAGTAACATCATTATAAGCGTTTGTTACCCAATCACGAGAAAGAGCGAGTGCAAATTTTTGGGTAGATATACTTGAGTGAGAAGATTCGGGCTTCATTGCTGCATCTGTAAGTAACTGGGTGAAATCTTTATGGGTTTCAAATGCAGTCACTTCGATATTCATGTTTTGATGAGCACGGTTGTCATCTCCTCCGAAGTCAACCACAAACTGCTCGAATTTTTCTTGTTTTCGAAGAGCTAATTCTTCGTTGTCAAAATCAGTCACAAGTGTATCTAAAATATCATCTAATTGATTTTTGACGCTTTCTGTAGAACCTTTTTTCTCAAAAATATCGGTTAGGTAGTTTAACATTTGTTCATGAAGATGAGCCCCTTCAAGAATATCCTCTAGTATAGGCCAACTATTACTATATTTTCTTAGGTTAGGGTATAAATCTTCATCTAGTTCGCTTCTTTTTAAGTTAATGGCTTCGGACCATTGTTCTGTTTGCTGTTCAGTAAAACCAGGTTTTTCTTCAAGTCGACTGAGCCATTCATTCATTTGACGTGAGATGACTCCTTCGGTGTCAGCTCCCAAAAGTCCACTCGCAAAAGCATCTAGGATAATTATAGAATTTCTGTCGAGATTTTCTTCATCTTGATTAGCTAGATAACGTTGAGTCCACTTAAGGCATGCGTTCTTTCTATTAGCTCTTCTACAAATTAAGGCAAAGAAAAGGGAGGTTTTTTCATCGTTTCGTTTAATCCCTTCCTTGACTGCTTTTTCAGCTAACTCGGGTTTATCATTTATCCATGCTGCTAATGCAACCAAGCATGGAGCAAGCCAGTAACCTGGAGTTGATATCATTAGTTCTTCTGTTGCAGTGCTGATTGTTTCTTTTTTGACAATTCCTAAATCATCAGCTTGTAAATCCCTGTGGTAGTACGACGAACAATATCATAATGTCCATATTTCTTCTCAATTTCCTGTCGGATTTTTACAAGTCGAGTTTCAGCTTGTCCTAATCTATTAGCTTTTTGTTGGATATTCACAAATTCATGGAATTCTTGTGCTAAACTACCAATCTCATCGTAAACGATTTGAAGATTTTCGTTTGCTACATCAACTCTAGCATCAATTGTTCGTAATCCTTCATGGATAGAGCGCAAGTTGTTCTCGATAGCTCGAAGATCAGCTTGATGTATTATTCTTTCAGCCATAATATCCCCCTTGTTAATGATTTCTAAATTAATTAGAAAAATTTGGCCATGGAATATTCTTATCTTAAAGAAGTAATTATGTACTGAAAAACAGGCCACAATTACACCTGATTCAAATGAAATATCCCAGAATTATTTTAGTTTCTCCTTATAATAATAAGGATATCATAATTATTATTTTTATTCAACATACATTGAAAGAAGTGAAGTAAGCATTCAATACGAATCAATACATAAGAAAAACGCTGATTTCAAGCGTTTTTTCTTTTTTCAATTTCAATACATTTCACTATATTTCAGTCCAAACTCTACTTTTTTAGATAAATATATCATCTGGATATTGAAGTTAAGCCCTGCTATCATTTCGATGGCAGGGCTTTTTAATGTTTAGTACACTACCTTCTTATCTATATTTTGATGGAGCTGAAGTTGACATCTACAAAGTTTAATGTTAAAAATACATTCAAAAAAATATTTGAATGAGGTGTTTTATGGTTCAAAATGTTGTTACTTCAATAATCCTGTATTCTGGGACAGCTGTAGACTTACTTATTATCCTAATGTTATTTTTTTGCCAAAAGAAAAAAAGCAGAAAAAGACATCATTAATATCTATTTAGGACAATTTCTAGGCTCTGTTAGTCTAATATTGCTAAGTTTACTTTTTGCATTTGTCTTAAATTATATTCCTAGTAAAGAGATTTTAGGTTTGCTCGGTTTGATTCCAATTTTCCTAGGACTCAAAGTTTTGCTTTTTAGGAGATTCTGATGGAGAAGCTATTGCAAAAGATGGTTTGCGCAAAGATGATAAAAAAACCTGATTTTTTTCTAGTCGCTATGATTACTTTTTGCAAGTTGTGGTGCTGACAATATTGGTGTTTTTTTGTCCCATATTTTTATTACCTTAAATTTAGCGAATTTGATAGTGGCTTTACTTACTTTTCTAGTCATGATTTATCTCCTGGTTTTTTTCTGCCCAAAAAAATTGGCACAAGTCCCTTCTGTTGGAGAAACTTTTGGAAAAAAATATAGCAGATGGTTTATTGCCGTTGTTTATTTAGGATTGGGGATGTATATCCTGATTGAAAACAATAGCTTTGACATGCTAAGGACTGTGTTCGGCTAGGAGAAAAAATTATGAAAAAAGATAGTATCTGCCAAGTGAATATTATAAATCAACAAAATGTTACAACCGCAACGAACTACCTTGAAAAGGAAAAAGTCCAAAAATCACTTCGTATTTTATCAAAGTTTACCGATAATAAACAGATAAATATCATCTTTTATCTTCTTGCTGTTGAAGAACTCTGTGTATGTGATATAGCCTGTTTACTAAATCTCAGTATGGCATCTGCATCCCACCATCTTCGTAAACTAGCCAATCAAAACATCTTGGATACTAGAAGAGAGGGGAAAATTATATATTATTTTATAAAAGATGAGGAAATCAGAGATTTTTTTAATCAACTAGGATAACAACTATTTTTTTCTACTCTACCATTCACTCTACCTTTTATTATGTAGCATTCTAAAAACATTGATGTACCAACGTTTCTAACAGCTAAAATAGAAATTATTTAATCTTTTTATAGAAGTGAAGTAAGCATTCAATTCGAATCAATACATAAGAAAAACGCTTATTTTAAGCGTTTTTGTATTGTTTTAAAATTTATTTAAGCATATATTCGTGAGCATATAATTTGAGTGCGCTCTCATATTTTGATATACTATATTTAACCCAGATATATTGGGGCTATGAAAGGAGGCGCATATTATGTTGTGGTCCATTATTGTAGGAGGCTTTATCGGCCTTGCAGCAGGGGCAATCACTAAAAAAGGTGGCTCAATGGGAGTAATTGCTAATATATTTGCCGGTTTAATCGGTTCATCAGTAGGTCAATCACTCCTTGGTACTTGGGGACCTTCACTAGCTGGTATGGCTATCATTCCATCTATTGTTGGTGCAGTGATTGTAGTTTCTGTGGTATCGTTCTTTTTGGGTAAAAAAAGGTTAATTTTTTACTCGAAAGCAGACTATAGCTTTTAATTTATAATGACGGGTAAAGCTATGGTTTGTTGCACTAATTGAAAGGATTTTATATGTCAAAATCAAAGAAAATATTATTGTTTATTTTCTGTATTTTAATCTTGACAATTTTCCTTCCTATTTTGATAGATTACCACCAGGTTAGTGATTTAGGGATTCAATTGACTAGCTGGCGACAGACATCATTTGAATATTATCTCGCTAGATATGTATTTTGGGGGCTTCTAGGCCTGTCTATCTTAGTTTTATTATGGATGTTAGTAATCCTGTTTTATCCTAGACAATATTTGGAAATAAAACTTGGAACTAAAGACGATAAATTAAAACTAAAAAATTCAGCTATTGAAGGGTTTGTTCGATGTTTATTGGATGAACACAAGATGGTCAAAAATCCCAAAATTCAGGTACATACTCGGAAAAAGAAATGTTTCGTTTATGTAGAAGGTACAGCTGTTCTTTCAGATAACATTGCTAACAAATTTGAAGTAGTTCAAAACGAAATCACTCAAGGATTGAAAGAATTCTTTGGTATTGATCGAGAGGTTAAACTGGAAGTTTCAGTGAAAGAATATGACCCTCAAAAAGCAGCTAAGAAAATTGTTAGTCGTGTAAAGTAAGGAAGTAAAAAATGGAATGGTTTAAAAAATATCAATACCCAATTCTATGTGGTGTAGTAGGTATTATTCTAGCCTGCTTCATCCTATCCTTCGGTTTCTTTAAAACATTGTTCGTTTTAATCTGTGGAGCCCTAGGAATTTGGTTGGGATACTATGTACAGAAGAATTATTTAAATAAATAAAGGAGTTTCATATGTCAAACGTAGAAAAAAATGTAAATGTAAATACTGAAAAAAAAGATGTTGTTGTTTCTAAAGATGTTCGCGGAGAATTAACTTACGAAGATAAAGTTATTCAAAAAATCATCGGTCTTTCACTAGATAGAGTCCCAGGACTATTACATGTTGACGGTGGATTCTTCTCAAATCTTACAGAAAAACTTGTTAACACTAACGATGTAACACACGGTGTTAACGTTGAAGTTGGTAAAGAACAAGTAGCAGTTGACTTGAACGTTATCGTAGAGTACAGAAAAAACGTTCCAACTCTATACAAGGAAATCAAAGACGTTATCGTATCAGAAGTTGCGAAAATGACTGATCTAGAAGTAGTTGAAGTTAACGTTAATGTTGTTGACATCAAAACTAAGAACAACATGAAGCAGACTCAGTTAGCCTTCAAGATCGTGTAACTGATGTGGCAGAATCAACAGGCGAGTTCGCGTCAGAACAATTGTCTAGAGTGAAATCTGGTATCGGTTCAGGTGTCGCAGCAGCACAAGAAAAACTTAGTGAAGGCGCTGAATTCGTTCAAGAAAAAGTTGGCCAAGGCGTTGACAATGTTAAAGACGCTGCAGCCAAAGCAGAACCACGTGTTCACTAATTACTAATTTAGAAAAAATAAAAGGAGGACATACTTATGTCTACAGAAGAAAAATTCAACCAAGCAGCAGGAGCTGTTAAAGAAGGCGTTGGCAAATTGATAGGTGACAAAGGACTTGAAAGCGAAGGAGCTGCTGAAAAAGTTGCTTCTAAAGTGAAAGAAGTCGCTGAAGATGCAAAAGATGCTATTGAAGGCGCTGTTGAAGGTGTTAAAAACATCTTTAAAAAAGACGACGCTAAATAGTAAAATTTAGGTAATCTTACTATTTTCCTTGAAAACACTCCCTAACTGGGGGTGTTTTTGTTATTCGTTTTTATCAATGCACGTTTTATAGAGAAAAAAGAATACAGGACAAACAAATTCCTGTATTCTTAAAATAACTTAGAGCAGCCTTAACAAAACAGCGACTAATATGATTATAGTGCAAATTATTTTTCCGATTTTTTCATGTTGCTTGAACAATTTTTCAGAGAAAAGAGTCAATACAAGCGCAACACCCATCAACACAGTGCTTAAAGTTTGAGTAGTCATGGTCCATACTCCTTTCGTTATTTTGTTAATCAAGCTTCTAAAATAACTTAGAACAGTAATGATAATGATACGACTAACATGATTATAGCGCAAATTATTTTTACGATTTTTACATATTGTTGTTTGAACAATTTATCAGAGAAAAGACTCAAAATAAGAGCAATCCAAAACACGGTAGTTCTTAAAATAAAAATAGTCATGCCTCGTACTCCTTTTATTATTTTGTAAATCCAATAATTGATTTAAATAGTCATTAGTTAATCTGCAAAGATGTTTATCTTCTCTATAAATCCCTTTTGTCATTAATCGTTATTTCTATCTATCTTAATTATACTACTAACATCATTATTAAACCAATAAATGTATTTATTTTTATTGCTTCTGTTTTTGAGAGCGCTTGAAATATGTTATAATAAAACTAGATTAATGTATAGGAGGCAAACCGTGGGAAATTTCATTGAGCTAGTCTTTCATCGTTTCTTTTTGGGGATGATTGCGACGGCTTATTTTTGGTTATTGACACTAGCAGGAGGAGTGGTCTTTGGTATAGCACCCGCTAGTGCAACTCTCATGAGTTTATTTGCTGAAAACGGCTATTCTTACCGTGCTTATCGTTTCAAGGAAGCATGGGCTTTATTTAAGAGCAATTTTGTCAAAAGTAATCTCAGTTTCTACACTTTTATAGGGATTGACTTGATCTTGATTTATGGCTTGTATCTGATGATTCAGTTGCCAAACCAGACCATTATCCACTTGGCAGCAACATTTCTAAATATCTTTTTAGTAGCCTTGGTATTTTTGGCCTACACGGTATCTTTAAAGTTACAGGTTTACTTTGAATTATCCTATAAAAACACCTTAAAGCTTGCCTTTATCGGAATTTTTATGAGTTTATCAGCAGTGGCCAAGGTTCTATTTGGTAGCGTCTTGTTAGCCATTATCGGTTTCTATATGCCAGCCCTCATTGCTTTTGTAGGTATTGGAATGTGGCACTTCTTTATTAGTGATTTATTGGAGCCTGTTTATGAAAGTATTCATGAAAAATTGGCAACCAAATAAGACCAAACAATTCCGCCTCCACTCACTCCTAAGAATCTATAGTCTGGTAATGATTATCATCATTTCCTGCTTTGCTCTCTTGATTTCTTATGCAGATTGGGATATGCGTGAAAGGGAAGCCAATCGTGTCGGTCAGCGTGTTCTCGCTCGAACAGTCGATGAAGTTGAATACTACTATCGGGAGTCAACCCGCCTAGCCCAGAGTTTAGTGGATAATCAAGCTCGGATTGAAGGGATTTACAAATATTTTAGCCTCAGTACGCCAGATTATTTTTATTGGCAGTTAGAGCGCAAGGCATCACCCTATATTTCCGTTTCTATTTATGAAAATATCGATGATATATACGTGCGAAACGATTTTGTAACAGGTATTTCGATCGTTCTACAGGATTCAACGGATGTATTTGTTTCCAAAAGAGGAAACCGAGGTGGACAGAAAATTCCAGCTGAGAACTTCAAACCAGATGCTAATAGTTTTGCGGTTCCAGTGTCTGATCCCATCTCGGACCAGGCTCTTGGAGTCATTTATATTTCCGTAGAACCAGAAGTCCTCTATAAAGCGATTGACAACACTAGGGGAACAATTCCTGTTGCAGTAACGGTCATTGCACCATATGAAACAGATATGTTCTATATTGGAGCGAAGGGAACGAATGAGTCTTGGTTGGTAGGAACAACTGCCCATGGTTATCAAGTTCGAGTAGCTGTACCAAAGGATTATGTTTGGAGTGGGACTTTAGCGAGTTCGGCACTTATTTTAGGTTTGAGCGCTCTCTTTATCATCATTTTGTATATGACCTTAAGAAGGACTTTTTCTGACTATCAAAGTCAAGTTGTGGACTTGGTGGACTCTATCCAAGCCATTACTAAGGGAGAGCAGACCAAGAGAATCGACACAGATAAAAAGGACCAGGAATTGCTACTAATTGCTGAGTCGACAAATGATATGTTGGATCGACTAGAAAGTAATATTCACGATATTTATCAACTGGAACTTAATCAAAAAGATGCCAACATGCGAGCCTTACAAGCTCAAATTAATCCGCATTTTATGTACAATACTCTGGAATTTTTGCGGATGTACGCAGTGATGGAAAATCAAAATGAACTAGCAGATATCATCTATGAGTTCAGTAGTCTCCTGCGCAATAATATCTCTGACGAGCGAGAAACGACCCTCAAACAAGAAGTGGAGTTTTGTCGGAAGTACAGTTATCTCTGTATGGTTCGCTATCCAAAATCCATTGCTTACGGATTTAAGATTGACCCTGAATTGGAAGAAATGCGTATTCCAAAGTTCACCCTCCAACCGTTAGTGGAAAATTATTTTGCCCATGGAGTTGATCACAGAAGAACAGATAATGTTATCAGTATCAAGGCTTTGAAAAAAGATGGCTATGTCGAAATCTTAGTAACCGATAATGGTCGTGGGATGTCTGCTGAAACTAGCAGAAATTCAAGCTAAACTGGCTCAAAGAACCTTTGAACACACAGCAGATTATAAGGAGCAACGACAGTCTATTGGGATTGTTAATATCCACGAACGCTTTGTGCTCTACTTTGGAGACCGCTATAACATCAGTGTAGAATCAGCTGAACAAAAAGGTGTTCAATATAGAATCACCATTCAGGATGAAGAGAAAGGATAAACATGTATAAAGTACTATTAGTTGACGATGAGTACATGATTACAGAAGGACTTAAGCGTTTGATCCCTTTTGAAAAATGGGATATGGAAGTCGTTGCAACAGCCAATCATGCTGACGACGCTTTGGACTATGTTCGAGAACATCCCGTAGATATCGTCATTTCTGATGTCAACATGCCTGGCAAGACAGGACTTGAAATGATTGGGGAAATGAAGGAACTCTTGCCAGAGGCTTACTATATTCTTCTTTCCGGCTATCAAGAATTTGACTATGTCAAGAAAGCTATGAACCTCAATGTTGTAGATTATCTTGTCAAACCAGTTGATAAGGTTGAACTGGAGCATTTACTTGAGAAAATCCTTGGTCAGCTTCGTGAGAAAGTGCATGAACCAGAAATGTTGAGCCAAAAGTTAGACGACGAAGCATTTAAAGCACACCTGTCTCAAAAAGAAAACTGGTGGATTGGACTCTCCCAAGAGAAACAAGGGGATTTTGTCATTCCTTACTATGTTTTAGGTCAGGACTGGCAGATTGTGATTGCAGCCCAGAAATTCGATGGTTTACTCGTTATGCCTTTTGAGTTACCTTATCAGGCAACCTTTGAAAAATGGAAATTTGACGTTGAAAAAGCCCTCTTCTATGGAACTGTAAACCTCGATCAATCTGAAAGTCTCTTTTCTTATTATGAACCCATTTATCGAGTTATTATCCAAGGAAATCTTCAGCAGATTATCGAAGAGTTGAATTTGCTTGAGAAGATTGTGTTAGAAAATACACCGAGGGTGTCCATTACCAAGCAACTCTTTACTCAGTTTGTGATGGATGTCTTCCACCTCTTTGAGCATTTGAAAGCAGATGATATGACAGATATTGTCAAAAGAATTCATGCCATTACAAACTTTGAAGATTTAGTGGCTTATACCAAGGAAACCTTGACGTCCTTCTTTGGTCAATATCGTATGAATGAGAATGTCGTCAGTGTACTTGAAGTTATTGGTAGAGACTATAAAAAAAGAGCTTTCTCTCAAGGATATCAGCAAGGATCTCTTTATCAATCCTGTGTATTTAGGTCAGTTAATCAAGAAGGAAACCAATTCAACCTTTGCTGAGCTTCTCAATAAGCAACGCATCAAGGCAGCCCAGCAACTCTTGCTATCAACCAATGATAGTATTGAGGATATTTGCTATACGGTTGGTTATAGTAATGTAGGGTATTTCTACAAGGTCTTTCGAAAACTATGTGGAAAGTCTCCGAAGGCCTACCGCAAGCAGATTGAAGTCACCCTCTAAGTTTTGTTATCCATCTTAAAATATGCTATAATAAATTCAAAAATATGAGGAGGTTACTTTTATGAAAAAGAAACCAATCTATCTATGGGTTTTATTGGTCTTATCAGCAATTAATTCAGCCTTGGCAGTAGTTGGAATATTCACTCCAGTACCTAGTAAGGACGCCCTTCGTGCTAGCCAAGAAAATGTTGGGACACTTAGTGCTCAACAAATAGAAGATGCTGTTAACTATGCCCACCAAGTGTCTGAGTCATCCCACTCTATTTTTAACATGATACTCATTATTCTATCTGCTATCCTAGTTGTAGTAGCCTTTGTTTTCTTAATTCGTAAGAACCTGCAGTTGGCAAACTACACTTATGTTGGATATGCCTTGCTAGCTATTGTTGGACTAGTCCATGACAATATGAATCTACAAGATGCTATGCAATTGATTAAAGATGACACCCTACGTTTAGGAATGGAAGTCATGTCAAAAAGTAACCACTATCATATTCATCGTCATCAATGTTATCTTTTTTTGGGAATCGTCTTCTATAAAATATGGCGTCAGCAAAAGGAATTAACAGAATCTCAAGAGGAAGAACTCGCCTAAGAGTTGACAAAGGATAACTATCAAGATACAATCTTGGTAGTTATTTTTTTGGATTCGAGAAAGAGGGAGGAAAAGATGAAAAAAATTTCCTTAGTTTATATCAGTCTAAGCGGCAACACGGAGAGTTTTGTAACACGTTTGAAAGCTTATTTATTGGAGCAATATGCGAATATTGATGTGGAAAAAATTCATATTAAAGACTTGGTCAAGGAAGGTGAAGACTTCTTTGAGATGACCAACCCATATGTGGCTTTTCTACCGACTTACCTAGAAGGTGGCAATGGGGTTGACAATGGAGATGTGGAAATCTTGACCACTCCAGTAGGTGACTTTATCGCATATGGTGATAATGCTAGCAAGTGTTTTGGTGTCGTAGGATCAGGTAACCGCAATTTTAACAACCAATACTGTTTGACCGCCAAGCAATACAGTCAACACTTTGGATTTCCTGTATTAGCTGACTTTGAGATGCGCGGAATGCTAGGAGATATCAAAAAGGTTGCAGGGATTATTGCTGAACTTTATGAGCTTGAATCCTTGTAAGAGGATAGAGTTGCTGGGCTAGATTTTTATCCCATGGATCATAGAATTATTTCAAAAGAGAACAGTTCAAATGAGTAA